>NZ_JBOBIH010000008.1:0-307913 GCF_050587785.1 Dyadobacter sp. BHUBP1 | reverse complement strand
CGAAGCGCGGTACTGTTACCGCGCTTCGACTCCGCTCACCGTGACAACTGCGCTACACCAACCCTTCGCGCAGCAAATCGTGCAAATGCACAAAACCCAGAGCCTTACCCTCTTCCACCACCACCACCTGCGTAATGCTTTTGGACTGCATTACCTCCAAAGCATTCACCGCATATTCGTCAGGCGATACCGTAATCGGAGATTGGGTCATAATATCCTTTGCGTGCAGGTCGAGTAAACCGGCGGCGCCATAAGTTTTCAGCATTCTGCGCAAATCCCCATCGGTAATAATACCGGCCATTCGGCCATTTTCACTTACTACCGCCGTCGCACCCAGCCGCTTCGAAGTCATTTCCAGAATAACCTCCTGCAAGGTGGCTTGCTCATTCACCGTCGGCAATGCATTATGCGGATAAATGTCGCAGACTTTGAGATAAAGCCGCTTGCCCAATGAGCCTCCCGGATGGTACCGGGCGAAATCGTCATGCGTGAAACCACGCGCTTCGAGCAGGCATATCGCAAGCGCGTCGCCGAGGGCCATCGTTACCGATGTGCTCGTCGTAGGCGCGAGGTTGAGCGGGTCCGCCTCGACGGGAGCGTGCGCGTGGAGTGTGAGAACGCAGTTTTTGGCTAGGTAAGAATCCTTGTTGCTCACCATGGCGATCATTTGCACACCAGTACGTTTCAGCAGCGGCACCAGTACTTTGATCTCCGGTGTATCGCCGCTTTTGGAGATCACGATCACGACGTCATTGTCCTGGATCATGCCCAAATCGCCGTGAATAGCGTCCGCGGCATGCATAAAAAGTGCAGGCGTTCCGGTAGAGTTCAGCGTAGCTACAATCTTCTGTCCTACAATGGCGCTTTTGCCCACACCAGAGACCACAACGCGTCCTCCGGAATGCAAAATCGCATATACGCATTTTTCAAATTCATCATCAATCAATTCAATCAGATTACGTACGGCTTCTGCTTCCTGACGTAATACTTCTTTTGCGGTTGACTGAATATTTTTTATTAATTTCAAATCTGAAACACAGTTTAGAGAGACAAAAACGTCATTATTTATTTCAAAGCGCAAAGATAGGGAAGTTTGGAATAACCATTTTGTGAACAGAGTATGGTACAGCAGGTTGATAAAGTCGTGACCGACACATTAAAAGGGAAGCTTAAAGAAATATTTGGATACAGTCAATTCCGCGGAGATCAGGAAGTTATCATACAAAATATCCTTTTAGGTAAAAATACATTCGTCATAATGCCCACGGGCGCAGGTAAGTCACTCTGCTACCAGCTTCCTGCCCTTGTCAGCGACGGACTGACGATCGTGATTTCCCCGCTGATCGCCTTGATGAAAAACCAGGTCGACCAGCTTACTGCGTTCGGTATCAATGCCCAATTCCTGAATTCCACGCTTACCAAAGCCGAAATGACGCGCGTCAAAACCGACGCGCTCGACGGAAGCCTCAAACTGCTCTATATTGCCCCTGAATCGCTCACCAAAGAAGATAACCTCGATTTTCTCAAAAAGGTAAAGATCTCGTTCGTAGCTATCGACGAGGCCCACTGTATTTCGGAATGGGGCCATGATTTCCGCCCTGAATACCGTCGTATTTACGGGATTATCGAGAATATAGGCAAGCTGCCCATTATCGCGCTAACGGCCACTGCCACTCCGAAAGTGCAGCAGGATATCCGTAAAAACCTGCAAATGGAGGAAGCCGAGACATTTAAATCTTCTTTTAACCGCAAAAACCTTTACTACGAAATCCGGCCGAAGAAGGATATTAAAAAGCAGCTCATCCGCTATATCCGCAACAACAAAGGCAAATCGGGTATTGTATATTGCCTGAGCCGCAAGACGGTGGAAGAAGTTGCGGAGCTTTTGAATGTCAACGACGTACGTGCATTACCGTACCATGCCGGCCTCGATGCCAATACGCGCATGGCCAACCAGGACGCGTTCCTGAACGAGGAATGCGACGTGATCGTGGCTACGATTGCATTCGGAATGGGGATCGATAAACCGGATGTACGTTTTGTGATCCACTACGACGTCCCCAAGTCGCTGGAAGGCTATTACCAGGAAACAGGCCGCGCGGGCCGTGACGGGCTGGAAGGTAACTGCCTTATGTTTTACAGCTACGACGACATTCAAAAACTCGAAAAGTTCAATAAAGACAAAACTGTTACCGAGCGCGACAATGCACGCCATTTGCTGAATGAAATGGTAGCCTATTCGACATTAGGTGTATGCCGCCGCCGGCAATTATTGAGCTATTTCGGAGAATACCTCGAAAAAGATTGCGGCTACTGCGATAACTGTAACAAGCCGACCGAGAAGATCAAAGTGCAGGATGACATTATTTTGATCCTCAAATCGGTAGCGCTGACAGAGCAGCGTTTCGATGCCGATCACATCGCCGATTTGCTCACCGCTACCGACAACCAGTATGTGAGAAGCTACGAGCACGACCAACTGGAAGTATATGGCAAAGGCCTGGAACTGAATGAGTCGCGGGAATATTGGGTGTCGGCGATCCGTCAGTTGGTGATTTTCGGTTATCTCGAAAAGGACATTGAGAACTACGGCGTCATCAAACTCTCGGAAAAAGGGGCCAAATACCTGAACGACCCTTACCCTGTTACACTTCAAAAGGACCACAACTTCGACGAGGAGGAAGTGAAGACAGAGGACGATGATAAGGACACGGTGAATGGCAATGGCAGCGCGCATGCTTACGACGAGGCCTTGCTTGGAATGCTCAAAGCGTTGCGTAAAAAGGTGGCGAAGGAGAAAAACCTGCCGCCGTACGTGATCTTTCAGGATCCTTCTATGGAAGAAATGGCCACTACTTACCCTACTACCCAGCAGGAAATGGCGCAGATCAATGGCGTTGGAATGGGTAAGGTGCAGAAGTTCGGCCGGCCGTTTATCGAACTCATTTCGCGCTACGTGGAGGAGAACGAGATAGAAACGGCTAAGGACGTGGTGATTAAATCCACGGTTAACAAATCCAAGATCAAGATTTTCATTATCCAGCAGGTCGACAGAAAGGTAAGCCTCGACGAGATTGCCGAAGTAAAGGACCTGGCATTGGCTGATGTGATCGAGGAAGTGGAACACATTTGCTACTCGGGTACGAAGCTCAACCTGGATTATTACATCAACCAGGTGATCGACCGCGAGCGGCAGCAGGATATTTACGATTACTTTATGACCGCCGAAACCGACAATATCGCCACCGCGCTGAACGAATTCGAGGGCGAGGAGGTCAGCGAAGAAGAATTACGGCTGATGCGGATCAAGTTTTTGTCGGAACTCGCCAACTAGCCCTCCGGAGTACTTGCCGGACAATCAGTATTTTTTGAATTTTTAAAACCAGTTATGAACATACTCATCTTGGGATCGGGCGGAAGAGAGCACGCTTTTGCCTGGAAAATAGCCCAAAGCCCTCTTTGCGATACCTTATTTATGGCTCCCGGAAACGCCGGGACAGCAGGCATAGCAACGAACCTATCCATTTCTTACAACGATTTTGACTCCATTGCCAACGCGGTAATTGAAAATAACATCGAACTCGTGATCGTAGGCCCCGAGGAACCACTGGTAAATGGGGTTGTAGATTATTTCAATGCACGTGAAGACCTTTCGAAAGTGCGGATTATCGGCCCTGACAAAGCCGGTGCGCAGCTCGAAGGGAGCAAGGACTTCTCGAAGCAGTTTATGGATAAATACGGCATTCCAACCGCCGCTTCGCGCACATTTACGGCCGAAGACCTGGAAGTAGGGCTCGAATACCTCCAAAACCACTCGCTTCCGATCGTGCTCAAAGCCGATGGCCTTGCCGCCGGTAAGGGCGTGATCATCGCAGAAAAGCATTCCGATGCCACACAGGCGTTCCGCGAAATGCTGCTGGACGGTAAATTCGGCAAGGCGGGCAACAAAGTTGTGATCGAGCAATTCCTGAAAGGGATAGAATTGTCGGTTTTTGTGCTTACTGATGGTGAGCATTATAAAATACTTCCCGAAGCGAAGGATTACAAGCGTATCGGTGAGAACGATACGGGCCTCAACACGGGCGGTATGGGCGCAGTATCGCCCGTCGTGTTTGCGGACGCGAATTTTATCAGAAAGGTGGAGGAAAAGGTAGTGAAACCGACATTGCACGGCCTTCAAAGTGAAGGAATCAAATATGTGGGCTTTATTTTCATCGGTCTGATGAATATCAAAGGCGAGCCTTATGTGATTGAATATAATGTCCGGATGGGCGACCCCGAAACGGAAGTAGTAATCCCGCGTATCCAGTCGGATTTTGCGATGCTTATGGCATCGACGGCCAAAGGTACCCTGCAAGATTTCGATCTGCAGATTTCGCCGCAGGTGGCCGTAACGACGGTGGTGGTGTCGGGAGGTTATCCCGAAGATTACGAAAAAGGAAAGGTGATTTCGGGAACAGACAAAGTGGAAGATGTGCATGTATTCCATGCAGGAACCACGTTTAATGCAAACGCCGAAGTCGTGACGAACGGAGGACGGGTGATGGCCCTCACAGGCCTGGCCAATTCCCTCGAAAACGCCGTGCACAAGTCACAGCGGGCTGCGCAGGCAGTGCAATACGAAGGGAAGTATTTCCGGCACGATATTGGCGTGGATTTAATTCGTTATAACGATTGATGAAGCGGAGTAATTATGGGATGTGGATCATGTTCATCCGGGGGATGCGGTACTAACGGTACGGCCGTCGCCGGATGTGGAAGTAAAGGAAGCTGCGGAACAGGCGGATGCAATAAGATGAACGTTTTCGATTGGCTCAGTCACATGGACGTGCCGGCGGGACAGCGTTTTGATGTAGTCGAGGTCAAGTTCAAAGGAGGCAGAAAGGAATATTTCCGGAATATAAATCAGCTGGAATTCGTCACAGGCGATTATGTGGTATGTGAAATGGCTTCCGGCCAGCATATTGGAACGGTATCGTTGCAGGGAGAACTCGTGCGTCTTCAGATGAAGCGCAAGAATGTCCAGATCAACGACGACCTGCATGTGATCTACCGCATTGCGACGGAAAAGGATCTCGACAAGTTCACGCAGGCGATGGCGCGAGAAATGCCCACGCTCTACCGTACGCGTGAGATTATCCGGGAAATGAAGCTTAATATGAAGCTGTCGGATGTGGAATACCAGTCGGATAATACCAAAACGACCTTCTACTATTCATCGGAAGAGCGTGTGGATTTCCGGGAACTGATCAAAACGCTGGCTTCGGAGTTCAAGGTACGGATCGAAATGCGGCAGATCAGCCTCAGGCAGGAAGCAAGCCGTTTGGGCGGATTAGGCTCCTGCGGGCGCGAACTTTGTTGCTCGACCTGGCTGACCGATTTCAAGAATATTTCAACCGCTGCGGCGCGTTATCAGAACCTTTCACTGAACCCTGCGAAACTATCGGGCCAATGCGGAAGACTGAAATGCTGTTTGAACTACGAGCTCGAAACGTACATCGATGCATTGCGGGATATCCCTACGGTGGATGCGCCACTGAAAACCAAGAAAGGTGTGGCCACCTTGCAGAAAACGGATATTTTCAAGAAAATCATGTGGTTCGGGTTTGATAAGGATACGAACTGGTATCCTGTGCCTATTGACAAGGTTTTGGAAATCATCGAATTGAACAAGAAGGATGTTATCCCTGAATCACTCGAAATCCTGACGCCGGAACCTGAAAAGGGGGTCGATAAAGTACCGGGCAAGCTCAATAGCGACCTGGAAAACCTCGATAAAAAGTACAGCGACGAGCAGAAGAAAAAGAAAAAGAAGAAGAACCGCTCGGGGAAGAACCGTGGAAACGGCCTTGAAAACAGCGCCGGCGAAAACGGTGGAAATGAGGCGGGGAATGGTAATCCCGCGGACAATGCAGCCAATGCGCCTCAAAACAAAGGTAATAACCAGAATCAGGGCCAGCGTAACCGGGGCAACAACCCGAGTGAGGAACGTCAGAACCGGGGCAATAACCCGAGTGAAGGCCAACAACAACGTAACCGCGGCAATAACAATCCCGGAGAGCCCCGTAATAAAGGGAATAACAATAACCCCGGCGGAGAGCCGCGCAACAAGGGCAATAACGAAGGGGGAAACAGAAATAGCAACGAAGGAAACAGAAATAACCGGAACCGTAACAGGGGTCAGAAACCTTCCGGCGGTCCATCGGGTGGCGGTCCATCCGGCGGTGAAAACAACGGGTAACATCGTTTCCAAATGAATCCAAACGGGCCAGCTCATTCCAAGGCTGGTCCGTTTTTTAGCATTACTATCTGTGAAAGAACACGTTGAAAAGCTTTACGCGCTGAGCCGGAAACAATTGCGCAGGATTATCGGGCTGATGTCGGGGACTTCGCTCGACGGGCTGGATGTGGCACTTTGCCGTGCGGAAGGCAGCGGGCCGGAAACGCATTTGGAGATAGAGTATTTCAAAACGGTGCCTTATCGCGAGGACTTCAGGAGCGCCGTGCGTGAGATTTTTGCCCAAAGGCAGATCGATTTTCAGCAACTGGTTTTGCTTAACCCTTTCATTGGCTTGCAACATGGCCGGATGATCCTGGAATGCCTGACCGAATGGGGCATCGATGCCTCGGAAGTCGATCTGATCGCCAGCCATGGGCAAACCGTTTTTCACGCGCCTCAAAAGCAGCATAGTATTGCCGGCTTTCCCAATGCGACATTGCAAATCGGCGACGGCGACCATATCGCTGTCAAAACCGGCATCATTACCCTCAGCGATTTCAGGCAAAAACACATTGCAGCAGGAGGCGAAGGTGCGCCGCTGGCCGTGTACGGCGATTACTTTCTGTTTTCCCAAAAAGACGAGAACCGGATATTGCTGAACATGGGCGGCATTGCCAACTTCACATTCCTACCTGGAAACCTCGATGCGTCATTGGTTTTCACGACCGACACCGGCCCCGGAAACACGTTGATAGACGCGTTCACACGATTGCATTTCGGGAAGCCTTTTGATGAAAATGGAAGCATCGCCGCTAGCGGTATGATTGACGAGACGTTGCTGACTGCACTCAAAAACTCGTCGTTTTTTGAACAGCCATTTCCGAAAACTACTGGTCCCGAGGTGTTCAGTATCGATTACGTGAAGAACGCAATGCAGCTTTCTGGCCGGAAAGCGATTCAACCCAACGACCTGATTGCCACTCTGACGCGGTTCAGCGCGGAGACAATTTCGGAAGCGATTCGCAACGCCATGCCTTCAGGTGAAGTATTTGAAGTGTATGCAAGCGGCGGCGGGGCGCATAATGCCGTGCTGATGGGCGCAATAGGCAGATTACTGGGGCAAAACATTCGTCTGATCGATGAACTGGGCGTGTCCGGTGATGCGAAGGAGGCTGTACTGTTCGCGGTACTGGCTAATGAGGCGGTGGCAGGCGAGGCGGTGTATTTCGGTGAGAAAAAAGGTGTACCGGGGGTTTCAATGGGAAAAATATCCTTCCCCGGTTAAGTAAGGAAATAGTATTTGAATATATGTACGACATTACCATCATAGGCGGGGGCATTGTGGGCCTCGCAACAGCCCTCCGGATCAAGGAGCAGAAACCTGCATTGAAAGTGCTTCTGCTCGAAAAGGAAAACGAAGTAGCCAAGCACCAGACCGGCCATAACAGCGGCGTGATCCACTCCGGATTGTATTATAAACCGGGCAGCCTGAAAGCGACCAACTGTATTCGTGGGTACCAGATGCTCATTGATTTCTGCGAGAGGGAAAGTGTTTCCTATGATTTGTGTGGAAAGATAGTGGTAGCCACTACCGAAGAGCAGCGTCCGTTGCTACGCAACTTGTTCGAGCGGGGAAACCAGAATGGCTTGACACAGAACCGCATGATTTCGGAAGGCGAAATGAAAGAGATCGAGCCGCATGTGAAGGGACTGGAAGGCATTTGGGTTCCCTATACCGGCATTATCGATTACAAAACGGTTTGTGAAAAGTACGCGGAGAAATTCCGGAAACTGGACGGCGAAGTACGTTTCGGTGAAAAAGTGACCGACGTGAAAAACCGTAATGCACATTCGGAAGTGGTAACGGCCACCGGGAAGGCATTTGAAACGAAACTGGTCGTGAACTGCGCAGGACTCTATTCTGATAAAGTGGCTCAGCTCACTCAGCCGGAGAATATCAACGTCCGGATTATTCCGTTCCGCGGCGAGTATTACAAGATACGTCCGGAGAAGCATTACCTGGTCAAGAACCTCATTTACCCGGTTCCGGATCCTAACTTTCCTTTCCTGGGCGTGCATTTCACGCGCATGATCGAAGGAGGCATCGAGGCAGGGCCGAATGCGGTATTTGCATTCAAAAGAGAGGGTTACAAGAAGCTGGACATTAACGTAACGGAAATGCTCGAATCACTTTCGTGGCCGGGATTTCAGAAAGTAGCGATGAAATACTGGCGCACGGGACTAGGCGAGTATTACCGTTCGTTTTCGAAAGCCGCATTTACGAAAGCATTACAAGGCCTTATCCCCGAAATTCAAAGCGAAGACCTCATTCCCGGTGGCTCAGGCGTACGCGCACAGGCGTGTGACTACGACGGCGGGCTGCTGGATGATTTCTCGATCATTGAAAACAAGACGGCCATTAACGTCTGCAACGCGCCTTCGCCTGCCGCGACATCGTCGCTTTCCATTGGGCAAACGGTTTCGGAAAAAGTGCTGTCAAGGTTCTAGAATTGATTAATCCATAAACTAAGAGAGGCCATTCCATAACGGAATGGCCTCTCTTGTATTCTTATATTTTGATTACGCCTTTTTGGCCTGTGCCATACCGAAAGTCACGAGGTGAACCAGGGCGAAGATCATCGAGAAGTAGTAAATGCCTGTATCGGCGCCGTCGGTTTGGACGTGGTGGAAATAGGCGATAACAGCCAGCAAGACTGCCAGCACGATACCAACTAATGCAACCGTTTTACTCCCTGCTACTATCGCCGCCGGCAACTTGTTCGACAGGAAGCTATTTTTAATACCATAATATAAATACACATCGAAACCGATGATCATCCACACGAACAGACGGATCCAGGTATCGAGTGGGAGGAACGCCATCATAAAGAAACAAGTGGCTACACCGAGGATGGGAACCAGTGGCACGAGTGGTGTTTTAAATGCACGTGGCGCGTTTGGCATTTGCTTGCGCATCACGATGATCCCGATACATACGAGGATAAACGCGAATAACGTACCGATACTAGTCATCTCACCTACGACGCGCGCAGGTACGAATGCTGCGAAAAGGCTCACAAACACCAGGAACATGGTGTTGTTTTTCACCGGCGTCTGGAATTTCGGGTGTACTGCCGAGAATACGCGCGGCAGCAATCCGTCCTTACTCATACTGAAAAACACGCGGCTCTGGCCTAAAAGCATTACCAGGATCACAGAAGCATAACCTGCAAGGATCGCCACGATGATCGCGCGGTTCAACCATGGATAATCGGGGTGAATGACACCGCTGGCATCAGGTGTACCCATGGATTCGATCGCCACCGCAACCGGCGCGATACCGTCCTGCCCTTTGAATGTGGTGTAATTGGTTACACCGGTCATTACATGTGCAAAAAGAATATATAGAATGGTACAGATCACCAATGAGCCTAGGATACCGATCGGCATATCTTTCTTGGGGTTTTTGGCCTCTTGCGCCGCTGTACTCACGGCGTCGAAACCAATATAGGCAAAGAACACGATTGCTGCGGCCCGTATGATCCCGCTGAAACCATATTCGCCGAAGTTCCCCGTGTTGTCGGGGATATAAGGTACATAGTTAGATTCGTTGATGTATTTCCAACCCAGGACGATGAAGATGATCACGACGGCTACTTTCAAGCCTACGATGATGCCGTTCACCAATGCACTTTCCTGGGTCCCTTTCATTAGAAGCAAGCTCATCAGAATTACAATAAAAATGGCGGGGAGATTGATCACGCCGCCGTCCCACGGACCTACTGTGAGCGCCGCGGGTAAATGGACGTCAAACCCTTCACAGAACTTGACTAAATACCGGCTCCAGCTGATACTTACCGTGGCGGCGCCTACTGCATATTCCAATACGAGGTCCCAGCCGATGATCCATGCGATAAACTCACCCATCGTGGCATAAGAATAGGTGTAGGCACTACCCGCAACCGGGATCATGGAGGCGAATTCGGCATAACAAAGACCGGCGAATGCACAGCCCAATGCCGCTACGATAAAGGAGATGGTGATCGCAGGGCCGGCCTGGTTGGCAGCGGCTCCGCCCGTAATGGAGAAAAGACCCGCGCCGATAATCGCACCGATTCCCAGTGCCACAAGGCTTCCGGGGCCGAGGGTGCGTTTCAGCTGGTTACCTTCTCCGGTAGATTCCTGTAATAGTTTTTCAAGTGGTTTTTTAATCCAGAGTTGACTTGCCATATATTAGGTTCGTTGTTGTAGAAATGATGGTCTGATAAAGCTAAAAGAAAATTTGCTAACTACGTATAGAGACCAAAGAAAAAGAGGGTAAGTGCAAAACTTACCCTCTTTTATTCTTTTATTTTAAGCCTTTGCTTTTTTGGTTGCCGCCGCCGTAGCGTCCGCTGCTACTGCCGGCGCAGGCTCATTCTTCTTTGAACGCTGCAGCAGGTCAACCACGATAGGTGCCGCTACGAAGAGTGAAGAATATGTACCCACGATTACCCCCAGCAACATACAGAAGGTAAATCCGCGGATAACCGCTCCACCAAAGATCATCAGAACGATCAATACGAGGATTACCGAGATACCGGTTACAGCCGTACGGCTCAAAGTACTGTTCAACGCGTTGTTGATAACGGTCGACAGATTTTGTCCGCGTGACTTTTCGTCGGCGAGGTAATCGCGGATGCGGTCATAAATTACGACGGTGTCGTTCATCGAGTAACCGATCATCGTCAGGATCGCACCAATGAATGCCTGGTCGATGTCCAGTGACCAGGGCAACCAGCCGTTGAACAACGAGAAGATCGCGAGGATAATCACCACGTCGTGTGCAAGAGACATTACCGCACCGTATGAGAATGCCACGCGTTTGAAACGGATCAGGATATACACGAAGTTAGCCGCCAATGCAAGCAATACCGCATAAACCGCGCTCCACAGCGTGTCTTTTGCCATGGTAGGACCTACTTTGTTCGAGCTAACGATCTTTGCAGGGTTGTTAGCGATTTTCTTGGTCGCTTCCAGGATCTTCGCTTCCGCTTTCTGGTCAGCTTCCGGAGTGGTATCATCGATGAGGTAAGGAGTCGTGACTTTCACCTGGTCCTGGCCTCCGAAAGTTTTCACTTCGGTAGTTGAGCCGAGTACTTCGTCCATGTTGGTACGAAGTGCATCCGCATCCACATTGTTTTCAAAACGAACCACATATGAACGACCGCCTTTGAAATCGATACCCAAACCGAAACCTTTGAAGATAAATGAACCTACACCAATCGCGATGATGATCCCCGAAATGATGTAGAAACGGCGACGTTGTGAAACGAAATCGAAGTGGTTGTCCTGGAACCAGTTTTTGGTCAGGGCAGTAGAGAATGCGAAAGTTTTGCCGTTTTTAAGTTTTTGTTCCAGCAACAGGCGGGTAATGAAGATCGCACTGAAAAGGGAAGTCAAAAGACCCAGAACAAGGGTTGTTGCAAAACCGAGTACCAGACCTGTACCGAATGTGTAAAGGATGATACCGGTCAAAAGCGTCGTCACGTTGGAGTCGATGATGGCTGTCAATGAATGCTTGAAACCGTCACGGATCGATTGTGCAAATGCTTTTCCGCTCGCCAGTTCTGTTTTGATACTTTCGTAGATGAGTACGTTGGCATCTACCGCCATACCGATCGAAAGCACAATACCCGCAATACCCGAGAGTGTCAGTACCGCGCCGAGAGAAGCCATTACACCCAACAGGAAGAACAAGTTGATCAATAGCGCGATATCAGCAATCCAGCCAGCCTGGTTGTAATAGGCCACCATGAACACGAGTACGATCAAAAGACCTACAGCCGAAGACCACAAACCGTCGTTGATAGCCTCCGCACCGAGTGAAGAACCTACAACCGCTTCTTCCACGATGTGCGTTGGAGCAGGCAGTTTACCTGCTTTCAATACGTTCGCCATATCCTTGGTTTCTTCCACAGTGAAGCTACCGGTGATGGACGAGTTACCGTTTGGAATTTCGCCTTGTACGGTCGGAGCGGTGTAAACCAGGCCGTCGATGATGATCGCTACCGGGCGGCCTATGCTGCGGGCAGTCAATGAGCGCCATTTGCGGGCACCTTCACCATTCATTTGCATGGTTACTTCCGGACGGCCACGGTCGTCGTAATCGTGGTTTGCGTTCACGATCACGTCACCTTCCATGGCTGCTTCTCCATTGGTTTTCTTAATGAAATACAAAGGCAAAATCAGTTGGTTGCCGCCTGCTTCGGTTCCCTTGCGGTCCCACATGAACACGAGGTCAGAAGGAAAAAGCGAGCGTACTTCGGGACGGCGCAGGATTTCGCTGGCGCGCGCAGTGTCTTTCAGGTATACACCAAGGCCTTGCGGCATTGGCACGAACAGGCTGGTCAGCGCAGCGCTTTGGGCCGCTAATGCAGCTGAGTCGGTAGCAGTAGAGTCCGCTTTTTTCTCTAACTGGGCAGCCAGGCCGCCCTCAGTTGATTTTTTAGTAGTATCGGTAGAAGCAGTTGCAGGTGCGGCACCTCCCGGTGCGGCAGTTTTCTTAGCCGCTTTTTCAATTTCAGCTTGCTGGGTCAGGTAACGGCCCAGGCCTTCGAGGCCAGCGCCTAATTCTTGAGTCAGGTATACTTCTGCAAATTCCAGTTTCGCAGCGCCGGAAAGCAGGCGGCGAACACGCTCAGGGTTATCTACACCCGGAAGCTCCACCAAAACGCGGTTCTGGCCTGGCAGACGCTGAATGTTCGGGTTCGTTACCCCGAATTTGTCGATACGTGCCTGGGTGATCTGGAATGCACGGTCGATAGAACCGTCGATCTCCGTGTTCAGCATTTTGATTACGTCCGAATCAGATGAGTTGCTGTTGATCTTGCCGCGGTTGGCGCTGGTAGCGAATACCGAAGCGAGGCTGGTGTTTGGAGCAGCTTCTTTGTATGCGCTTACGAAACGGTTGATAAATGTGCTGTTGTTGGCCGATTTATCCTCACTTGCTTTTTTCAATGCATTCTGGAAAGCCGCACTCCGGGCGTTACCGCCAGCCATCCCTTTCAGGATGTCGGCAGGGGCTACTTCCAATACTACGTGCATACCACCTTGCAAGTCAAGGCCAAGGTTCAGTTCGCGCTCGGTAACCTCCTGCAAAGTATGGCCGAGGTATACCTCTTCACGCCACAGGGAGTCGATGTAATGTTGTTTTTTGGTCAAATCAACCTCTCCTTTCGCATCGGTCGCATAGGCGATCGCCTTGCTTTTGAAATTGCGCGACACAAAAGTGAAGGACAGGTTATAGACGCTAATAAGGGCGATGACGATCGTCAACGCGATTATCCCGTTCTTGTTGGTCATTTTGAAATGAAAAATTTAATTAAAATCCTTGAAATACAACTGGAAACCGCCCGGCCGGAACGTAAATGGCGCAGGCTTTCTGGGAAAATGCGGACATGTGGGCCATGCGGGCCCGCTCACACATTACGGAGCGTTGGTGACGATAAAACGGCCGAAAACCCGCTGGAAATGTGAAACCAGGTACACTGGTTCATTGAATGCAGTCCGGACGACCAGTTTTTGGGCAACGAAATGCCAGACAGGTTGAGGTAAAAAATAAAGATATTGATAAAAATCGAAGGAAATGGCGGGCGTAATGACCGCATTCAGGCTAAGTGCACTTATTTCAGGCTGTTCCGGCTGGCTGGGCGGAGTGTCGGCTCTCTTAGCCAGATCTTTGGCGATCGCCTCCGTCCTGGTCCCGTGAAAAGCGCCCCGATCCGTATGATCCGACCACGACCGCGCTCCTGCCACCGTCAATAACATGACGGCAAGCATTAAGCTGATGGCCTGGTTAATCACTCGTACAGTCTTCACTTTCAGATTCGGGATTTCAATGAAACCGCAAATTTGATTCGAAAAAATCAGAATCGCAAGATAAATTTCCCGTAGGTCGATATTACTATTCTGTTAATAACTTGTGTTTTGTGTGTTTTTGGGGTGAAAATAGACGTTTTGAGTAAACAATCTTGTAAGCGAATGATAGTCAACAAAATAAAAGTGGAGAATCTAATGCGGGCATGATGCTAGCTTTCAGCGAGGGTAGCGTAGCCCAGCGGGACCGAAAACCCGTCGTCGGAAGCGAGGGTGAAGGCAGAAACTTCAGCAGATAGTTTGAGCGATACGACGAAATCGTATTCCACCGGGATAAACCATCCCAGCAGCCAGGTTACGAGCGTGTCGAAGTTTTGGTTGTGAAGATATTTGTCGAGCCCCGCCGGGTCCGGAATTTCTATATCGACATTGATTTGAGGCAAATAAGTATCCAGCTCACCCCCTAGCGAAGTGTCCGCGCCGAGCAACGCGTCACCCATGCTTGCATTGGATTCGTAATGGTATTTTAGACCAAAAATGGTCTGTATCTCCACCGGCACCCGCAATGCGACGGACATGATTTCCGCGGCCTTATCAAGGTTACCCCGATTTTCGGAAACAAGCGGCAGGAATGGCAGCAGCTGCACGAAAATGCTTTCATCCAACGAAGACGGCGCCTGCCAGAATGCTTTCAACTCTTCCAATAACCCGGAGCCAGGGACTAGTTCCCAGGCGCATTGTTCCAGGCGCGCCAAGCTCACGCGGTTGAGAAAAAACTCGTGTTCCAAAGGCAGGAAAAACAACCGGGATTGCTGCTCCTTCTCCCGTTGGAGCCGAATTTCATCGACTTTCTTTTTCGTCGAATTCAAATTGGCCGACGATGGCAGATGGAAAAGCTGCTCGGGCAAATGGTCGTAAATGCCGCTCCGGTTGGACTCGATTACCCGACCTTTAAAATTACCTATTTCCAGCTCACGCGTGTTTTCAATATCTCGATGGCTGCGCCGTTTGAAATCCCCCAGCGGGCGGAAAAGGATTTGCCTGGCGGGAATATCGTTTTCAAGCCATGAACTGGCAATGAATTCGGCTTTAAGGTCGGGGTGGGGTTCCATTTTTAGTCAGGAGTTGTCATGGGTGGTCAGGAGTTGCTGGGTAGTGTGACTACCTGAATGGGGTACATGCCTGTGGAAAGTCGGCTTATTTTGAGTTGCAATAATTCACATTCGCGTGCCCAATCGTCGCCTTCGCGAGCTGGTGAGGTGGGCGTTAGGCCAATCTGCAAACAGCGTACAAAACCCTGACCGGGCATTTTACCCGGTATAAAGTGCGGCTTTATCTGCACTTTGCGTAGCCGGTCGCCCAGTTCGGCGGTACAGAATGCACGCATATCCTCCAACGTCACGAGTCTGTTCCGGGTGACGATGTTCTTTCGGAGCTGATTTACATAATCTCCTTCATCGGGTTTGGATTTCCCACCGGACGAGCGGGTAAGCATAGTAATGTCCGCGCCGCTCACGCCTGAGGTCGCGTACGATTGCAGCCGCGTGCCTGCGGGAATGCCATTCGCCTGCTCGGCCAGGGTGCTCCAATAAGAAATAAAAATTACGTCGGGATTTTTATCTCCGCGAATCACCAGAAATGGCTGAGCGGTAGTTTCACTGGCTTTTTTGATACCCAGTTTCTGCTCGATCCGCGCCATATTCTGCGCAATTTCGCGAAGGATAGAAGCCAGAAAGTCCTCGCCGATGGCATTGAAAGCCGTCACTTCGTCGCGAAGCAGTTCCAGGAGCTGGTATAAGATCGCCCGTGCGTCACGTTTGTCGAAACGGCCGATTCCTTGCCTGCGAAGTGTGTATACGCGGGCTGCGCCAGCGGGCGGAGTGCCATTGGAAGCCGCTTCTTCGTCGGTATAGAGGCTTTTTTCGGATGCCGTGTAAGCCTGATTTTTTTGATTAACCACACTTTGAACACCCATAAAGGCATCGCTGCTGGGTAATGCAATGCCATTCAGTCCGGTTTGCAGGCGGTAGGTGATTTTGTTGAGCTGTTTGTTCTGCACGGGAAATGCATTCAGCGAAACATTCATTTGTTCAAACCCTGCCGCCGGAAATATAGCTGGCCAAGTGATTTGGACCCATGTCAAAGGCTTTTTCAGCGATTGCAGCGCCCGGGTATCGAACATACTTCCAAATGCATCGGGATAGGGTTCAGCTTTTAGTTTGCCCTTCTCCCAGGAATCGTCGCTGTTTATGCGGACGAAGCTGTTGTGATAGATCAGAATGGAGTTGTCTACGGCATTGTCCTGTAAGCCATGCAGGACGGGAAGCGCTTTATTGTTCCATTGCCAGTTCGTTGCTTGCAGGAATTCGCGATACTGATATTCTCCGGAGTCGCCAGCCCAATCGAAATAGAACCGGAAACCCTCCCAGGAAGAAATACCCGGCTCAACTTCCAGGCCGAGCCAAATGCTTTGCTCACCGCCCGTTTGGGGTAATGTTTTGGCTGTCAGTATTTTTGTTCCCTTTTCTATGGCGAACAGCCCTAGAGGCGTAGCGTATTGTGCGATGGTTGCATTCACGAGGGGGTAGCGGTCGACCGGAGCGAAATGGACTTCGGTACTTTCGCCCTTCCGCGCATTGGTGCGCTTGCCGGTGAGTTGGTTCTCCGGCTCGATCCAGCCCGCAGGCTCTTGCGGGCGCGCCTGTACGATAGCCGTGGCGGGTTGGGGTGCATTGTGGGTATCAGGGGACAGGATTTCGGCCAGGCGGGTCATCAGCCGTAGTTCGGTATGCTCGATTTCCTGTCCTACCTTTTCAAATTCTACCGAACATGCCTCTACCAGCAGCCGCACGAGCGGGTCGAAATGATCGGTCTGATTGTCGTCGATGCCCCAGAGCTCGGCGCAGCGTCTGATCAGCCGGCGGGAAATGTTTTCTTTGGTGTAGCTCAGCGTTTCGGGCATATCATTCTATAGATAACGGTGATATGAAAATGCGTTCGAAGAATATGAATGGCTCGTTAGTGCGCCGGATCATAGCTTTAATTTCAATGCTTACGCGTTTGCGGATATAATTGTTGGTTTTGCTCAAAACCTCAAATTCTTCCATTTCAACCCTGATCTTGACATTGGCAAGCCTTGGTTCGTAAGTCCCCACTGCTTCTTCGAGTGATTCGCGGATGAGGTCTTTCCATTTGATCTGGGACAAAACTGAAAAATCATGTTCCCACAGTGCGCACCCATAGCGGCTGTCGAACCGGTTTTCATCGAAATGGGTTACCATCAACAGGTATAAATGCTGATGGATGGCCTCTCTGTCAGGGCATTTCGGGTGTGGCAGGCCAGCTACGATGCGGTCGAGCGCGAGAGGCAAAGAATAGTTTTGATCTTCCATCCGGCGTTTAATAAATTGTGGTTGTATTAATGAAAGTCTGGCTTATTTTTGTTTGTCCACCAACTTCCGACGTCCCCGATGAACCTTCCGTTTGTTAAAACTGTCACGCAGCGTCTCCAACTATTGTATGCAGTCGTTCTGATAGCCGTGCTGACATTGGTAGGTGCGCTGGGTTTCTGGGTGACCGATTACCACGACGCCTACCCGATGGCGATGGCATGTTTTCTGGTTTTCGGCATTCTGCATGTTTACCTGCTTTCACAATGGTTTGACATCCTTTTCGAGAACCGTTCCGCCAGAGCGATCGGTTTTACACTGCTGATCACGCTGCTGACGGCATTAGTGGTTATTTTCCTTTACCATAAGCTGGCAGGCGAGCTTTCAAAAGGCCTGGGTATGGCCACGGCGCTGGTCGGTTTTCTGTTTCCAGTATTTGTCGCGCGGGTCTATCAGAATTACCTTGAAATACCCCTCAAAGAATACAAAAAATGGTATTATCCCGTAGGCCAGCCGTTGCCTGATATGGACCTGCTCGATCTTTCCCGCGTGCTGGTGATCCAGTTTGAGTTTACCAAAAAGGCCGACGAAGCCGCATTCACGAACTTCCGGGCCAAAGCACCGCATTCAATGCTCTTTGGCGAGCTGTTCTTCATCTTCCTGAACGACTACAACGACCGCAACCCCGGCAGCCCGGTGGAATACCTCGCGCCCGACGAAGCGCCTTACGGATGGCTCTTTTATAAAAAACAGCCCTGGTACAAGCGCCGCGTTTATATGGATCCGGACCTGACGTTCCAGGCCAATCACATTGTCGATAATGAGACGATCGTGGCGGTGAGGGCTTAAAGGATTGTCATATTGAACGGAGTGGCCGCCGCTGCGGTCGAAACATTCTATAAGATAACTTCGTGGATGTAGCATTGTCAAGGAGCGGAGTCGAAGCATCTTGCACGATGCCTTCGACTCCGCTCAGGCTGACATCTGTTACCAGCGGTTGGTGTGCGGGGTGCCAAATAGTTTGATTTCGCGCGCCGACAGCGTAATGCTCGTAGTCATGGGCATGGAGCCGGTTTCTACAAAGCTTTCGGCATATTGCACGCAGTACACGTCGGTGAGTTCGAGCTCCTTTTGAGTTTGTTCTTCGTCCACATTCTTGAAAGTAATTTTTGCGGATGACTTTTTTCCGTCCGGGTCCACCATCCACTCCCAAAGGCTCTTGCTATCGTCGGCGCTGGAAGAGTCAACTTGTATAAAGACATTTCCGCCGTACACTTTGGAAGAAACACGTCCTTTATCGTCGGTGGATTGCGACAGGGAGTAGCTGCATGAGATTACGGCGATGCCGTCGCCCGACGGGCCGCCATCCCAGGTGAAATAAGCGTCAAAACTTGAAGCTGGCATAGTTGTAAGTGTTTAAAGTGATTGAATTGATTATGGATATATTGACTTAATTGAGCGTAATAAGCGAGCCCTGAACGACCGTGGTGCCACTACTTTTGAGTTCGGCCAGGGCGTCCCCTTCGAGCGTAAGCTGCGGTCCTTTCATTTTCGCACTGGCGGTACCTTCGGTATTTAATTCGGTGCCCGCTTTGATATTGGTGTCGGTACCGCTTTCGATTTTGATATTCTGATCGGCCTTCATGGCGATTTCGCCTGCATGTAGGTCAAATTTTCCGCCAGCACTGACCGTAATGTCCTCGGTCGCCTCAATGGTAATTTCCTTGGTCTTGACTTCTAATAGCCCGTTTTCAACGTGCAGACTGATCTTGCCGTCGTCTTTGAAAGCGAATTCCAGGAAGGTGTCGGTCTTCTCCCGGTTGCTGATCTGGATTTTGGCGTCGCCATCCTCGTCGATGAAAATGACCATATTGCCCGAACGGGTCGCTATGACCTTGATATCGTTGTTGTCCGACGTGTAGCTGATATCTTCTTCCGGTTTGGGATAAAGGCAGGTCATGACAAACGGGTTTTCGGCCAGGTTTCCTTCATACCCTACCATTACCATGGCACCCACCTCGGGCACAAAGTTGACTCCCCGGCCCGTGGCGTTATGCGTGGTCCCTACCCGCATCCAGATCGACTCCTGATCCTGCTGGCGGCTCTGGCTCCAAAAAAACTTCACACGCACGCGCCCGAGGCTTTCGTTATCGTCATTGGCAATCACTTCGGCCTGTTCGGTCTCGCCCAGTGGATTGCGCACATATGGATTGTTCGGCGGATGCTGCGCCGATTCCGGCACTGCATTGAACGTATTCTGATAGCTTCCCGCCGTATTGACTTCGTGACGGATATGTACCACACGATATTTCCCGAAATTCTCCTCATAGGCTTCACCACGCTCGTTCAGTCGCTGGCCTTTTACTGCCAGCACGGTACCCACGCTCATGGTAGGCGTTTCGCCCGAACCCCGGAAATCAACCATGGACGTAACCCTCGCTGAGCGTTCCATCTTGGTGAGTTCATCGATCTCGCCCTGGCCACCCACGATCTCTGGCGATGGCAGGAGGGAAGTTTGGGCAAAAAGGCTGTCAGATTGTTCCAAAGCGAACTCGCTGAGCGACGTCAGCCCATCCACATTCTGCTGCGACGATTGCCCGGTGAATACCTCGGGAATGGTGTAGTTATAACCTTCGTAGCTGAATGCAGCCGGTTGCAGCTGCAATGCCACATCGAAGTTTTGCAAACCATCCACCAGAAAATCAACCTCTTCCTGACTGTTGTTGCCGAGCACGAGCTCGCGGCCATTATAATAGAACCATTCGCAGCACCGGTCGGCTACCCGGCAGAGGAATTTGTAATTGCTTTCATTGTATTGGGTAAATGGGACTTGTCTGCCTCCGTTTTCAGGGTTAAGCTGTTTCCGGAGCAGATTTTGCGGGTAGGGTTGAAGGACCGTATTGAAAATGTCCTGAACTGTCCCGCGCAGGAAGGAGCGCCGCTGTACCGAGTCTTCGAGCACAATGGTTGGGCTATATCCTTTCAATACAAATGCGCTGCTCATATCGCTCAGACTGCGAAGGCGGATCTCGGTTACAATGCCTTGGAATACAAAGTCGAAGGAATCGGAGCCGAGGCGCGGGCTGAACGAGAAAGTGATTTTCTTGCCCATGACCGCGCGGTGCGAACGGTTGAAAAAATGCTCTCCTTCATCTTCCAGCTGATCGAATGGGACCAGCAGCTCAAACCGGTGATGCGCAAACAAATCCTGCTCGATCACCAGTCCGAGGTGCCGGGTAATCTCTACGCCGCCTTCGATTTCAATGCTCGTGTTAACCTGTCGTGCCATTTAACTGCTTATTTCAACCTGACCGATTTTAACTTTCTGCGGTAAGATTACCAGCTCGTAAACCAATGCGACACTGCTGTCGCATAGGAAATAGTCCTTGCCCCGGTGCTGCGGCAGATAGCCTCTGGTATCCGGCACGTGCGCCAGCTTGTTCCCGCGGATCGTCGACTGCTTTGCCCGGAAGGATTCCCGGAAACCGACGCAATAGGCTTCTTCAAACTCCATTTTGCGCAGGACCTGCGAGTCGTTGTCGTATTTGAACTCCACCTGCCCGCTGAGCTGGCGGTCGTTTTTGAATGCCCAGTCGTAGAGCAATGCAAAATCGTCGTTCTTCGTGGGCGAGATGGTCATTCGTATCAGCCGCACCTTGGGCGAGTCTGTCGGGCTCCCGCGCTCGTCGGCATTGCGGTTGCATCCGTAGGCGATCTTTTTGACCGTAAATTCCTTCCCGTCCAGGGTAAGGTGCGCTTCTACTCCGATACTGGCATCCTGCTCGGCCATGGCTAAAAGTTTTCGAGTTTCGCTTCGTTGATTTCCACGCTGCCGGCCGTTACGGTAATGCAGGTGATAAAATTCTGCAACCGGTTGGAAAGCGCCTTGTCGAGGTCGTCGGTACCGTCGTCAAACATTTCTACAAATTCAATGCAAACCGCCTCCTTGAAACTCAGGGTTTTGAAAGAGCCGGTCTCGCCGAACTGCTCCACCGTAAGATCGTATTTCTGCGAAGGCTTGTTGGCCCATTCGACCAGAAAATCGTCGAGGACCATTTCCAGCTCCATATACAAATGCGCCCACTGGATCGGCGAGGTAATGGACATCGCGTCGTCCACCGTCTGATGCAGTTCAAATTGCATGAACATGACGCTGTACTCGTGATCGCCGTCGATTTTTACGTTTGCGCTGAATGGCATAGTTTATGAGTAGATGAGTTTAAAGTTTATGAGTTCGTGAGTTAGAGTGATTGACTCATAAACTCTTAACTCATGAACTCACGGTCATTGCTGCGCATACTCCGCCGCCCAGGCGGCAGCGTCCAGATCATCTCCCTTCTGTCCCGTCAGGGCTATCATGAAGTTTTTCGCGGGGAAATAGGGTACCATGTGGATGTCGAGGTAAACCTTGTCTTTCTGGTCCTTATCCTGCTCGAAACGCATCACGCTGAACTTCTCGATCAGCTTGCCGGGGCCGGTAACGCTGTCGAGGAACTTGATGATCTGCTTTTTCAGATCGTTTTTGGTGTTGTAATCGAAGTTTTCGAATGCGCGGCGGTTCAGGAAGTCGATCAGCACTTTGGTAATGTAGTCGAAAACGCGTACCACCGAATAGGTCTGCAAACCAACATTATCGCCATTGAACAGCGTTTTGGCCGAGAATGCCATTACCTTGCTGTATTCATTCACCATTGGGATCAGCCCCATTTTTTCCAGATCGGCGATTTCCGATTTTTTCAGCGGGAACCGCACGCCGTCCACTTCGTTGAGCGTACCGTGCTTTTTACCCGCAGCCACCTGCGACATCAGTGTTTTATACACATTACCGGCCAATGCCGTCGATGGCGGAATGTACAGATCATCCTCTTCGCCCAGGTCGTCGTGTCTGGCACGGCCCACCAGCCAGTTGCAAGTCATCATCACATTCGACAAATGTGCCGCGCCGCCGGTCAGGTTAGCCGATTCGAAAAGTTCCATCACGTCCTCCGGCGCATCCAGGTGCATGAAGTCGGTTAACAACATAACCTTGTTCTTATGCGCCATTTTCGCCCATTTGTCTACTACTTTACCCGAACCCAGGTAGCCCGGCACGTTCAGGATTGAGTAGTTTTCGCGCAGATCCAGGCGGTCGTATTTCGAAGCGAGTTCCTCGCCTACGGCATCGATGAATGTGGTAACGTCCAGATCCTGTAACTGATCGGCGGCCGCATTCAAGAATGTGACGTTTTTGACCTTATCCTGCTCCGTATTTTTGAAAAACATCGCCACCGAGCGGTAGGATTGTTCCAGCGGGCGGATCTGCTCCACGGCCTTGCCCAGGTTTTCTTTCAATAATTCAAATGCGGCGTCTGCCTGTTTCTGACCCGCTTCGATCATGTCCGGCACGCTTTCCGCGCTGCTCAGCAGCTCCGACCATAATTCCAGGCGCTTTTTCAATTGCTGGCGCTCTTTCTTCTTGTCGGCTTCGGTGAGAAATATCTTTTTCCGGGCCTTTTTCTCCGGGTTAATATTAGCAGCGCCTTCGATAATCGTTTCTACGAGGTCGAAGCTGCCATATTTGGCGAGCTGCGGAAGGCCGGTTTCCAGCGGAATTGCCACGCGTTCGCGAAGCGCCGGCGTGGCTTCCTGGGATGTTTTTGTATCGTCTGCCATGTGAATTTTGAATGACTGAATGATTGAATGACTGAATGAATTGTGATTGAATTGTGATTGAATGGGCGCTTTCGATTCTTGAATTACCAGTGCACTCCAACCGGAGGTATTCGGTCATTCAATCATCGCTCCGGCGACTCGGTCGATCATTCAATCATTAACTTCTATCGCTACCCTGCTTCCTCCAACTCGTTAATCAGCGTCTGGAACACGCCGAGCAATGCGGCTTTGGCTTCGGGTTTTTCCAATGCGGCTTTCAGGATTTTGTTCACTTTGAGGTGCCTTACTACCTGCTGGTAGGCTTCGCTGCGTGCGTCGAGGTCTTGCAGGAATGCGCTTTGGGCTATAATTCCTTTTTTACCAAAATCCCCGAGATTTCTGAACCGCAGGTTCTCGTTGATAAAACTGCCGTCGGAAGTGATGAACTCTACTTCCGCTTCGGGCTGGTAATGCGCGAAAACTTCGTCAATGGTTTTGAGATCGTAAACCATTTCCGGCCGGGGCGACGGGTCGCTCGTCAGCTGCGTGGCGAAAAGCGTGCGGTTTTGAGGAATATCAGCAATCCCTTCACTGGACTGGTCGATCTTGCGTTCGTTACCGCCTATTCCGTAGTTGAACATAGTTGTATAGGATTAAGTAAATACTGTTGTTACTAACCGATCAAAACTGTGGGACAGCCCGCTACGATACTTCCGCCGTGGGCCGTGGTGTCGCCGAGGCGTGCCGCGGGTTTTCCCCCGATAAGCACCGACGTGGAGCCCATAACTATGGAGTCGGGCGGGCCTGTACATACGCACATGTCGCCGACACAAGCGGCCGGCTGCCCGCCTATAAGCACAGTGGGGGTACCCGGGGGCAGCACGGGTCCGCCTACATGGGGCACCGGAGGTGTTCCGGGGGTAACCATCGGGCATATGTGCATATCGCCAATTCTTGCTGCGGGTTGGGACATGGTTTTAAGGCTTTCGGCTGTCGGCCATCGGCTTTCGGCCGCGGGCTGTCAGTCTGGTGAATGTTATAAGTTTGAATGCGTTACTGCGAAAGCTGCTTCGCACGTTTGAAGTCGAACAGCGAAGTGAGCGATACGCCGAGCCCGACCGCTGCTGCGCCTACGGAGACATAAATGCCGGGCTTGGCGTAGCTGGTGAGCCCTTCCGGGTTGTCTATCAGCTTCTTGTATTCTTTGTAATCCTTGTTGAGCATGCTGTAAGTCACCGCACCGAACGCGAGCGCTGCCACGCCGGCTCCGAGTTTGATCGCACCCCATTTGCGGGCATTGGCTGCTGCTTCGGCGTTGGGTTTATTGAGTTCTTTAAAAACCCGTTCGCCTTCCTTTGCGTCCTCAGGCTTCGCAACCGGTGGCCGGTCCGACGCCCGGCTTACGACCGGCTCTTTTTTACGTTGTAACGAGTCATACATAGCCGACGGTTTGGGGCTTACCGGCACCGATTTGGCGCTTTCGGCAGAATTGAATGCGACGCGTGTCAGGAACACGATCCAGTCGTTGCCTGATTTGTCGGCCCGGAGCTCGGCTACCCGTGCAATGGGTGCGTACGGCGTATTGTCCTTGTTGCTTTTGCCTTTGAATTGCTGGGTGTAGAACACCTTTACAAACGGGTATTTATCGACTTTGACGTCAGACACCACCAGGTTGGTAAATTCAATGGTATTGGTTTCTGATTTGACATAAAACAGGTCAAAATTACTCAGGTACTTCTCGATGGGCGTGTCGAGGCCGGGTGCGCTGCCTTTATGTTTCGGATCCACATCGTCCTCCACAATCACGCCGTCGTTGATAAATATCTGGTCATTGCTCGGCATGTAACTGTTCATCATCAGGTAGCGGCGCTCGTAATTGCTGAGGTCTTCGTTGGCAATCGCATTGAGCAGATCGTTGAGACCTTTGACTTTCTCGCGCGCCAGTACGCGTATCTCGTCCGCATCCCTGCGTGTGAGCGCCTGTGCGCTTGCGTGCAAAGCGGCGCCCATTATGCCCAGTAATAGCAAGGCAGCCCGCCATTTGAAACTGGTAAAGTTTTTCATTCCCGTTTTCATATTTTTAGTTGCTTTTTGGGTCTAAATCAATGATCTGCACCTCTACGCGCCGGTTCATGCGCCGGTTCTCCTCGCTGTCGTTGGGGCGGGCCGGGAACTTGCTGCCGACGCCCATCGCCGCGATCACCCCTTCGGGAACGCCTTTGCCGATGAGGTACCGGGAGATTACCCGCACACGGTATTCCGAGAGCGTGACGTTCAGGCCGGGGTTGCCTACATTGTCGGTATGGCCGGTAATGCGCAAGCCTTTATTCTTGTTTTCAAGGATGTACAGTGCTACCGAATCGAGGTAGGTACGCGATTGCAGCGGCAGCTTGTAGTCGCTTCTTGGAAAGTAGAGCGTTTTGTCAGAAGCGGTAATGCCCCTGGCGGGCGGCGTTTCGACATGGGCTACTGCCGGTGCCGGGCGCTCCGTTGCCCGCTCTGCCACACGCAAAGTCTTCAAAGTAATGCCCTCCTTCACCGAGGCCATGGCCGTAACCAGTTCCGGCTGGCTGGATGCAGGTGCAATGCCGAATTTATAGCTTCGGCCTGGTACGAGGTCGGCGAAATAATGGCTGTCGTTTACGCGGTTCAGGGAAATGTCAGGCTGGCCGTCGCTCCATAACCTGCACAACATTCCCTGCTGGGCTTGCAGGATATTGACGGACAGGATGGACCGCTGGCGGTTCAGTTTGATAATGTACGTCCGGGGCTCCTGGTCGGTTTTGTCGAGGATCAGGTTTCCGTTGTAAGACTGGTAACCAACGGATTTAACTTCAATAGCTACAATATCTTTCTCTGTAAACACGATTTCAGCCCTTGGGCGATCAGTTGTCAGAGAGAAGCAATCCTTTTTTTGTTTTTGGGTATAATAAAGGCAGATCTCCGCAGGTAGCCGTTGGTCGGACAATGCATCGCGCACTTCGATCCGCCTCACAATGGAAACGGCTTTCAGCGAATCCTTCAATTCAAAATGCTTTTGCTCCGACTGGGCATACGGTTCGTCGCTGGTTTGTTTGCCCAGGGGCATCATGGCTAATGTGATGAAAAACGTGCCTTCGGTTTTGCCGTCGATATTCACCGGGATATGCTGTGTCTGGAATTGCGGGCATTCGATGGTGAGCTCAACGATGTGGCAAGGCATTTCCACATTGAATACGCCCAGACTGTCGGACTTGCCGAGTCGCTGTTTGCCTTGCTCAGTTTTGGCGGAGAGACTGGCAACAAGCGGCGTCGCACCCGAAATATCGGTGATCTTGCCCGCCAGGTAACCACATTGCGCATGCAGCGGGGCGGTCGCGGCCTGAAACAAAAGCAGGATGATGTATAGCCTGGTTTTCATTGTCCCTCGTTGGTTTCGATCCCTATATTTCCCAATAAAACTTCCCAGTTCACCGTATCCTTTCCATCGATGGTTTTCTGATACGATTCAAGTTTGACACGGATATTCTTGCGGGTAATATCCCCGTAGGCGACCTTTCCGTTGGCTGAATAACCTTCAAAAACCTGCTGTCCGGCGATCGTGCCATAGTAGTTGCCGTCAGCCTCCTGTTTCAGCTCACTCACATATTTGACCTCATTCCAGGTAATATTGATTTTGGCATACGGCAGGAGTTTCAGGCGGTTGAGGTATTCTTTAACCGGATATTTCTTCACCCCTTTTGTCGAACTCACGGCCACGGTAGCCTGCGGTTCGAACAAGCTTAGTGCTTGCTGTACCGCCTTGTTCTTATCTTCCGATTTCATGCTTTTATCGCCAATAATGCGCAGGTAGGAGGTGAATTCATCCACCCGGCGAATGCCTTTTGCACTGTATTCTTTGTATTCGGCATCGGTCAGTACCGGTTTTAGCTGTTCTTTTGGTGCGGACGGGACGTCTTTCTTGGCAACAGGCTGGTTTTGGGCAGGATCCGGTTCCTTCCTGACGATTTCTCTTTCCTTTTTTTCAATCTCCTTATGTGCCAATGCAAGTAGTGGTGCCACATCGACTACATCGCGCAGGATTTCGTGCCGGCCGTCGCGGTAAATCACCGTTGCCACTTCCTCTTTGTTAATCGACGCCGCATTGCCTTCCATCGTGAGGTAGTTGATCACGTCGTCGCTTTCATAGGAAATGTTGCCGGTAATCACGGTCAGCGGGACGCTTTTGATGATAATGTCCTGGCTCACGTTTCGGGGAGGAGCCTTGTAAAATGCTTCAATTTGCGTCTGGGCTTTGTTTGGGCTTTCGTTCAGCTCGGAAATCACCATAAATTGCCCGGCCGACCCGAATATGACGAGAAAGCGTTTCCGGTGATAGACCCGCGGGATGCCGTCCGAGGCGACCCATTCGAGTTTGCTGTCCATGGCACGGCTCAGTTTGGCTTGTACGGGGTTCCCGTTATCGAGCCAGATCCGGTCCTGGGCAAATACCTGCATTGCGAGCAGCGTCATCAAAAGGGTAAAGAGTTTCTTCATCATTCCATTAGTTTTCGTAAGTGATGAGGCTCATCGTGATGTCGTTGGCCGTCACGTCCTCGATCCGCCATTTCCCGAACCGGCCTTCTCCGGTTTTAAATGCGATCACGGTATTGTCCGTTTGGTCGCTGAATACATAGGTAATGCTCATGCTACCGTAGTTTGCGACCCGCACGAGATCCAGGTACGTGAGTTTGTCGTAATCGGCAAGGTTCAGATTCGCGAATTGCAACTTGTTCGCGGAATTAATTTCAAGCACAGTTCCTCTGCCTGTGATGGCAAAGAAATCAATCGTAACATCGGTTTTCGGGTCGTTTGCATTAGTTATTACAGTCCCGGTGTCCAGGTCGTACCAAAGCGCTTTGGTTCTGGCAACCTTCACGGAGTTGCGTATCACTACGGCGGGTGGTATGAGGGTCGTTTTGATGTCCAGTGTTTCTCCGTAGGCCATTCCGCCACCCTCATTACGGGCGTAAAGCGCAATGTAATAGCGGGTGTCGGACATAAGCCCTGTTATTTTCTGATTCTGAATCAAAACCGGGGTTTGCCCGGGTGTTTCACCAAGTTTGATCACCTTGTCCTTCTGAACATCTAGTGCGGATGCGGTGCCGTATACCAAACCATATTCCTTAATGACGCCGCTCTTTTTCTCCTGCCGGTCGTTCTTGCTGCCAGGATTGTTGATTGTTCCGCTGACAGTGATCTCGGTGCGTTTGATATCCACCACTTCCAGCTTTGACAATACAGGTGGAAGCGGATCGACCGGTGCAAAGAGGTTGCACGACTGAAATAGCGCAGTCGATATGAAAGCCACCCATGTGAACAGCCCGTTTTTCATGAATTTAAATAATTTACCTTACGTTTACGTGTATACGCTTACGGTTTGTCGTAGGTTAAAATAGTCACTTCCATATCGCCACCACTTGCGGAGCCAGGCCGGCGGTCTTCGCCGTGGGCATCGACACGCAGCTTGCCGTACCTGCCCTGATTGGTCATAAATGCGATCACCGTGCCGTTTTGCAACTGGTTTGCCATTACATCCGTGTAGCTGCCGTTGATGAAGCCGGTACTAAGGTTGGCCCGGGTCAGGTCGCTGTATTTTACCTGGTCGAAATTCACAGCACCTAAAACCGCAAACTTCGCTCCGTTCCTGGGGTAGATGCCCGGCTTGTCGTTATAGGGGTACCAGTCTAAATCTTCGGAGCCTACTTGCGACACCAACGCCCCCTGATCCAGGTCATAAGGGTTGGAATAGTACATGGTGAACGATTTCTTAGGTGTAAAAACAGTAGGTTCGCCGAGTGAGAAGCCGGTCGTTGCATCACTGTAAATGATGCCACCCAGGGTAATCGCATACGCGCGGGCATAATAGGTGGTTCCCGCGGTTAATCCGCCTACATTGACTGTAAAGCTACCCTTGGCCGCCTTGCCGTTTGCTGTCGCCCGGCTGTCTTTGGTGGTAGGCTCATTGTTGGTCGACGAATAGCAGACCCCGAAGGACGAGATTTCGGCATTGCCCAGGGACAATATATTGACGACGACGTCAGCCGACACCTTGGAAGTGGTGGTTATCTTACCCAATGAGAGCTCTGCAAAAACATAATCGTCCGTTTTGAAAGTCGCCACAGGCCCGTATCCTATGCCGCCGCCCTGGTTTCGGGCGTAGGTGCGCACGTAATAGGTGGTAAGCACGGAGAGCCGGTTGATTTCCCGTACAAATTCAAACGGGGTGGGAGGATTGTCTTCTCCTACCTTGATCACTGTTCCGGCTTCAAGCGTAGGCTGGTTTTGAGTACCCCAAACAAAGCCATATTCAAGGATTTTGCCGCTTTTCTTTTCCTGACGATCGTTTTTAGGATCGAGATTATCGATTTTTCCTCTCACGGTTGCGCCCGATGTCCACACCTGCTCAACACTCACCTCCGATGCCGCGGGCGCCAGCGGATCCACCGGTGCGAACATATTGCATGCCGCGTTGAGGAGAGCAATTATTGTAAAGATTAATAAGCTGGTTAACTTTTGCATGGCTTTAATCGCTGTGTTCAGCGGATTGGTTCATTCATATTTTCAGGAAGCTGCGGGGGCTGCCGGACGCCAGTCGTTATCCCAATATTCGATCAGCTGCGGGCTTGCAACCCTTCCGCGGAAGGAAACAGTGGTGTCGTAATGCGTTTGCGGGATCAGGTGGTTACGCAGGCGCGTGATCCACGGCTGTGCGTGACGCGGCGTGAGCAATCCGCCCATGCCCATCTGGTTTTCGCGTTCGGATAATGTCACGCCATAGTTGGCATCACTGTTACCAACACCCTTGACGTGGTTCAATCCCAATGTATGGCCGAATTCGTGATTGACGGTAGTTTGTAAAAACGACACATTATGGTTTTCCGAGCCAATGCGGGTAAGACGGTCATTCCAATGAGGTTCCAAGTCATTATGAGTGAACACGCCGGTTCGGTTAAACTCTTCCACGTAGGATCTGAAGGTGTTTTCGCGCGGGTGAATGATCCGGTATGTCTGGTGCGCCTGAGAGGAGCTATCCACGAGCTGAATGGATAACCCGCATTGAATGGTGGCCGAATTGCGCGGAGATGTAGTGCGGGGGACGTGCCAGTCCTTGTTGGGATCGAGGATGAATTTATCGCTCCAATGCCTTTGCACCACTGTTACAAACCGGTCCTTGTAGCTTTCCCATTCGTGGTCGTCCCAACGGTCGAGGTGGAAATGCCCGTACGTGTCGTGCAGCCTGCCATTACCGGTGGCATAGGTTTCGCCCATAAAAAAGCGGGTGGTCGGTTCGATGCGCACCAGGCGCACTTTGAATTGAAGGATCATCCCGAACGTCGTATCGTCGATCGGAATAAGGCACGAATCCCACCGCTTCGCGTTTCTGAATAGATGAATGTGCATAATGTTTCAGGTTTTCGGATAGATAACTTTTCGGTGCGAAGGGTCAGGTAGTTGGCCGCGCCTGCGGGCGGTAGAACCACATTTGCCCTGAGACGGTCACGCTTCCTCCGCTCATCGCGCCGGTACGGAGGTACAGGCGGTTCTGCTGTACATTTTTGCTGCCGTTGACATTGCATTCATACACTTCCACGGCGCCGGAAGTGTCGACCGACATAACAATCGCCGTGTGGTGCGGACGGGATTCTGTCCGCCAGGCGCCATCCGAACTATCGAACCGGAATGTGTAATTCCGAAACTGGATAATATCGCCCGCTTCGAGATTGGCCGCTGTAATAGCGGTTCCCCAGATATAATTGTCATCCGGACCAATGTGGCCCATGATTTCCGTGGAAGTTCTGGCGCCGGCACTTTGCAAGGCGCGTTCGCCCAACGTCCAGCATTCTCCGTTCCCAACCTGGCTGGCCAGGTTGGTTTGCGCGAATTGCGCCACTGCATTTCCGAGTACACTCATTGTTCGATTCAGGAAGGTGTGGATAGTTTATCAAAATGGGTGCTATTCCAATATGCTTTCGGCCTGGTGGACATTCCAAATGACCTCTCCATGGTTGTCAGTGCTGAGGTCGATCACCGAACCTTTTCCGGCCTGCCCGGAGATAATCATCCGGCTTACCGGCCGCCTTAGCAGGTTCCGGATGACGCCTTTCAGAGGCCTCACGCCGTATCTCGGCGTAAAACCTTGCATCGCGATGCTTTTTCGTGCTTCGGGAGTCAGGTTGAGGCTGATGCCCTGTTTATCGAGCAGGTCGGTAAGACTGCGCAAATGGATATCGAATATTTTTATCACATTATCCTCTGAGATCGGTGCAAACGGTACTATTTCGGTCAGCCGAGCGAGGAATTCCGGCCGGAAATATTTGGCCATAATCTCCATCAGGTCGGATGATTGCGGAATGCCTCCTTTGCCAAATTCGTGGATAATATGTTCCTGCCCGATGTTGGAAGTAAAGAGGATCACCGCATTGGAAAAATCACCTTCCTTGCCGAGCCTGTCATGTAATTTTCCTTCGTCGAGAATTTGGAGGAAGAGATCAAAAACAGAGGGATGCGCCTTTTCTATTTCATCAAAAAGAACTACTGAATAGGGTTTCTGACGGATTTTATTCACCAGCAGCCCGCCTTCCTCGTAACCCACGTATCCCGGAGGCGCGCCGTAAAGCAATGCTGCCGAATGCTCTTCCTTGAATTCCGACATATCGAACCGGATCAGGAACGACTCATCGTTAAACAGGAAATCGGCGAGCGCCTTCGCGATTTCGGTTTTGCCCGTTCCGGTTGGTCCCAGAAGGAAGAACGAACCGATGGGTTGCCCGGCCTTGATGAGGCCCGAGCGTGATTCCAAAATAGCTTCGCTCAATGCTTTGACAGCCTGATCCTGGCCCACAACTCTTTTCTTCAAAACTTCATCGATGCCCAGCAGCTTGTCCCGTTCAGAACTTTGCAGCTTGCCTAGCGGAATGCCGGTTTTGTGGGAAATAATGGCGGCGACATCATTTTTATCAATCGAATCGGAGCGGCGCGTGGCCAGGTTCCGCAATGCGGATAATTTGGTACTTAATTGATTGTGAATGCCTTCGGATGTTTCGAGGTCGGTTTCTTCATTCGCATCGAGCTGGCCGGTGAGCAATGGGCTTAGTCGGTTGGGAAGCTGCCGGGCAAACCATCTGAGTTCGTGCAGCCTTTCCGCTTCGTCGACCGCCGTCAGCATATCGAGGTCGGTTTGTAATGTATTTAATTCGTTTTCAGAAACTTCATCCATTAATCGCATCGCCGCCATTGTGCGGTCGAGCAGGTCTAGGGCTACATCGGGCAGGCGACGGTCTTTGACGTACCTTTTAGCGAGCTTCACAGCCTCAGCGGCGGTGCCTTCTGACACTTTCAACCCATGGTGCGCTTCGTAAACCGGCAGCATATGCTCGATCATGCGCGTGGCAGTGGCTTCGTCGGGCTCTTCCACATGGAGTATTTCGAACCGGCGGGAGAACGCTTCGTCTTTTTCGATGTATTTTCTGTATTCTTCAGGTGTGGTGGCTCCTATTAATGTGAGTTCGCCCCGCGCTAGTTCGGGTTTGAGTAACTGGGCGACTCCTGCGCCGATTGAACCTTTCGGGTCAAGCAGCATATGGATTTCGTCGATGAACAGAATCGCTTTGTCAAACCCCTTTAGTTCATTCAAAATACCTTTCAGCCGCTCTTCTATTTCACCTTTATAGGAAGCCCCGGCTACCAGCGTACCCGTGTCCAGTTCCAACAAACGGGCGTTTTGTAGCAGCTGAGGGACTTTTTTCTCTGCAATGAGCTTGGAAAAGCCCTCCACGAGCGCCGATTTGCCTACACCCGGTTCGCCGGTCAATATCACATTGGGTTTGCTTCTGCGGCCCAGTATTTCGGCCATTTGGCGAATTTCCCGGTCACGGCCGATGATGTCGTCGGTTTTGCCTTCGGCTGCCCGCTGCGTTTTGTCGGAAGTATATTTTTCAAGATACCCGGCTCCCTTTGCCGCTGGCGCCGATTGCTTTGAGCTTTCACTTTCCCCATTGGCGGTAACAAGCGGGGCATTATGGAGTGCCAGTACTTCTTTCTGAGTAACAGGAAGGGACTTCAACTGATCGGAAGAAAATCCCACCCCGGGTTTGAGTAAAGCGGCTAATGTACAAAGTGGATCTGTGTCTATATTGAGTTGTAATCCAATGAGTTCGGCGAGTTCCAGCGCGGCGGCGGCCTGGTTGTCGGGCTGGGGTAACTCGGGCACGCGCACCGATTTAGCGCTTTCTTCCAGTCGCACTTCGGCCCAGTCGCGCAGGTATGCAAGGTCTTTGCCTGCCATTACAAGCTCGGAAGCGAGACCCACGTCATTATGTAGCAGGCCCATGAGTAAGTGCGCAGGACCAAACCGCTCTTGCCGGTATTCGCGCGCAAGCGACTGTGCGATCGTGATCGCGTATCTGAGTGCTTCGGTTTGCATGGATCAATAGGATAGATTTGGAATGCTGTTTCTCAGGGCTGATTTTTTTGTAATGCCAATAGCCGCTCAGTCGCTTTAGCTTTCATGTCTTTGTTGACGGTCGAAACCTGTAAACCGTCGAATATCTGTTTCGCCTGGTCGTAATAAACTTTCCGGTCGTTTTTGCGCAGGTTCCCCTGTGTAAGCAATTGGTAGTAACCTTCGGCCTCCGAATACCGGAGCCATTCGCGGTATGTGACGGCGGTTCCGTTTTTGGCGGCCAGACATTCATCGAGTTGTCGTTGGATAGCCGCGATGTCGCCACCACCCGATTTGGAACTCCTGCAATTGTCGAGGTCACGTTGCAGCGCAGTCAGCTTGGCTTGTAGCTCTTTGTCGGATCCACCACCGCCGCCGCCGCCACCCCCTGCCGCTGCAGTTAGCAGCTGACGTTCCATTCCCTTGATTTCTAAGTCTTTCATGTTGATCTGATTACGGAGGTCATTCACCATTTGCATATCAATGCCCTTGCTATCCAATGTGCGCCTCAGCTCGCCGATGGTTTGACGGTAAGTGACGAGCGCTTCGGTCAGTTTGGCAATGCCGGTCGATAATCGCTTGTTCTGCTCGTGCGCCGCGGCGGCCGCGAGATTATTAAAATGGCTCATAATGCTGTTGACGCGGCTTTCAATGTCCACCAACTGTGTACGCGCCGTGGCTTTGGCCATTTCGTCGGTGGCGCTGCTGTAAACGCCGTCCAGCTGGATGAGCCTGCGCGATATCTGGCTGAGCGTGTCGGTGTCAACCAGCATCGGGTCCTGCTCTTCGACAATTTCCCGGTACCGGCGGGTTTCGGAAGCGGATACCGAGTTTGGCACCCGCATGAGCAGGTACACGGCCGCGAGCGGGAACGTGAGCGACAATACGTACATGCCTACAAACCGCCCGATCGCTGTTTTTCTCTGGTTTTTGTTAGTTGGTTCCATAGTTGCTACATGTGCGTGCCGTTATGTGGCAGGGTAACGTGTCGTCTGGAGGCCCAGGGTTGAAACCCTGGGTTAGGGTATCTCAGATAGCGCCAGAGGCGCGGTACATTTTGTATCCAGGGATTTAAATCCCTGGGAAAGGGACATAGTGGGTCGTTACAATGGGCTCCACCGCGATTTTGCTTTTTCCGGCTGCACAGGTGGCTCGTGTACAGGACTTTCGATGATAAATACCTGCTGTCCTTTGCGTTTTCCGATAAATTCAAGTTGGCTGAGTTTCAGGAACAGCGCCGTCCACATACTGTAAAAACTGTCGATGACCCGCAGGCCGGGCAACATGTCATTTTGATTAAACGGCGCTTGTATCACGGCTAACAGCTGCTTTTCAATGCTTCCGGGTGAGTCATCGGCCCATTCGCCGAGATAACCCAGTAGTTCTTCTTTCTCCCTGTCGGTAAGGCATTCCATCGCCACTCTAATGGCTTGGGCCGTCTGGATCATCGAGGTCACCATTTGCACCGGCGGCTCGGAAGGGATTATTCGCTGGAAACTGATGTTCACCATCGTCATGGTAGTTAACAGCCCTTCCACCATCAATTGAACACTGTCCGAGAGCGTACTCTTCTGACTTTTGGTCTTGATCTTCTGCAAGATCCGGAACGAATACATTTCGATGTCGTTCAGATAGCCCGACCAGCGGCTGTGCCATTCGCGCAGGTTTTTGTGACTGCGCACTGCCCGGCTTGCCGGTACAAAATCGTGCAAAACGCGCAGTTCGGAATTGCTGTATGCCAGCTTGCCGATGATCAGCCCCGGGCCACCCCATTGCTCGATATTGATGAGCTCCGAAGGTACCAGACTCACGCGTGAGAGTGCCAGAGTGTAAGGATGCCGCACGGGGATTTCTGATTCCGAAGGCGTTCCGGTCGGCTGTCGTTCGAACATGCCTACGCTGAGTACCATATATATTTCCACATTCTGCGTCATCGGGAGCCGGTATTGTTCCAGGATTCCGGCTAGCGACGTGTCGAGTTTCAGGTCGTCGGTTTCTTCGACGTCGAGCATGCTGCCATCGGGCGTAATGGCCTGGCAGCGGTTCACTTTTACGCGGATCTGATTGCCGGCATCGCCCAACACCTGTACTTCCAGCGGGTCGTTCCCGTCTTTCGGGAGCAGCAGGCCAAAGTTCAGCGGAGTGAGCAATGCGGCCCCGGCGCGTCGAACCTGATCGGTGTGGTAATGATCTGTTTCGATGAAATGCTGCCGCGAGATTTTCATCCCGTCGACCCAGTTGACGGCCATGCGACGAATATCTGCCATACTAATTTGTAATTACGAGTACTACATTTTCATGGCTGCTTTCACCAGCCCTATCACTGATCGTACACCGAATTTCCTGAACAGACTTCGCCGATAAGCTTCCACCGTGGAAATGCTCACTTGCAGCCTTTCGGCGATCTCCTTGGAGCTCATTTCGTCCATGATCAAATCCAGGATCTCCTTTTCGCGCTTTGTCAGTTCCATAATTAAAACACTTAGACAAAGTTGTTGCGGCGCAAGCGCTATTTCAATCGGCAGATACCCTGAATTTTCCGGATTTTTACCCTGATTTTACTAATGGTTTTGACTGTTGCTTTTAAGGGTTTTCCATTATGATGACCTATGAAAAACTACACCACGCCCATGCGGACGGCTATTTTGGTGAGGCCTACCGAGTTTCTGACACCCAGTTTCTGAAAGAGGTTACGACGGTGGGTTTCGACCGTTTTATCACTGATGCATAGCTCGCTGGCAATCTTGTTGGTTGAGTATTCGCTGGCTACGAGCCGGAGGATTTCCACTTCTCTTTTACTTAAAAAATCACGTGTGGAAGGGGCCGGTTCCTGAATATATTTGTCCATGGAGGTCTCGGCGAGTTTGAGCATTACTTCCTGCCCATAGTACACTTTCCCTTCCGAAACGGCCCGTATGGCCCGCTCCCACTCATCGAGTTCGGCTTCAAAAACAATGTAGCCGCTTACGCCCGATCGCACTACCTCACGAACCGATTCGGTGGAGGGACTGGGGGCGAGTAGGAGGAATTTCAGTTTGGGGTAGAGTTTTCTGATCTTTAAAATCTGGTCTGCCGTCTTCTCGGCGTGATGGGCGAATACAACTACTATATCAATTTCTTTCAGGTAGGGTAACTGGGTGATTTGTTCAAGATTATTACACTTACCAACCAGTTCGATGTAAGACCTCCTCCTCAGCCATTCTGCAACCGCCTCGCACTCTAATGGATGCGGATGGACGAGGCACGCGTGTGTAATAGAATGTTCCATACTTTTCGGGGTTGAGTACTAGAATTTACACATCAAAATTAATTCTAAGCGACAGGTCTGGTCAATACGGGAAAGTACAGGAAAAGCCAGGTAAGATTACCCGGTTTCGTAAAGGGTTGAAAATTAGCGTTTTTTAGCTAAAATCCTAACTAATTGTTTGCATTATCCAAAATACAAGGGATTCCCTTAGGGGTATTCACTGACTATATGCTATATACGTCGAATTATTTCTCAGGCTATTCCTTAATTCGCCCGTATTTACGCATGACTTCCAGTACCTTGTCCTTCGGGAGCTCTTCTACCTTGTGGCCCTGAGTACCCTCGGAAGTCCTGGCCATGAAAAGCGAATTGATAATGGCTTCCTCAGTAGCTTCGATGGCCGCCATGAAGAGTGGCGAAACGTAGTCATTGTGCAGGAATGCCGAGCTGAACACTGCTTCGGATGTTTCGTGCAGTACCTTGTTGGCTGTCGAGAAGGCAATCACGTAATCGCCGCTTCCGTTCGCGGCGATGCCGCCCGTTTGCGCCATGCCGAGCATAACGCGTTTGGCAAGCCGTTTCAGGTTGCGGGCGTCCAGGGGCGCGTCCGTAGCGATTATCATCATGCAGGAGCCGTCCGACGACTTGTCGAGCGATTCCTTGAATGCATACTTCCCTAGTTCCTGGCCTACGGGCACGCCGTTTACTTTCAAAACACCTCCAAAATTGGTCTGTACCAGCACTCCCACCGTGTAGTTGCCCAGCTTTTCAGGCAATTTTCGCGATGCCGTGCCGATGCCGCCTTTCCATCCGAAACAAACCGTGCCGGTTCCCGCACCCACGTTACCTTCGGCTACCGGGCCGGTTTCGGCCTGGGCCAATGCATTCAGGACATGGTCTTTACGCACATGGCGGCCCCGGATGTCGTTCAAAAAGCCGTCATTCGTTTCGCCGATGACCGGGTTTACAGATCTTACATTCTCATTGCCCTTCTGGGCCAATGTCCAGTCAATTACCGCGTCGGCGGCTGTGGGTACGCTCAATGTGTTGGTTAAAACAATGGGAGATTCAATCGTACCAAGTTCCTCGACCTGCGAATAGCCCGTCATTTTACCAAAACCATTGCCGATGTACATCGCCGCCTGCACCTTTTGCTGGAACATGTTGCCGTCGTGCGGGAGAATGGCCGTCACACCCGTACGTACATCCGCGCCTTCCGTGAGCGTCACCTGGCCTACCTTCACGCCCGTTACATCGGTGATCGCATTCAATGCACCTGTGGGCAGCACGCCTATTTTGATACCCAGATCGCGGGGACGTTTCTGGGCGGCAAGCGTGATCGGGAGTATGAGCAGGAGTGAGAGGAAGCGCTTCATAGGTCGGTTTGATTCAGGATGAAATATAGTAAAAAATCCACTGGGAACCGGGGCTCTCCAGTGGATACATCTGCTGTTGAAGTGTAATTTTAGTCGTTGTCGGGACGGGCTTTTTCCGGGTCGATCACCGTTTCCATGCGACTCACTGCTGACGTGCTGAAAAATCCGAGTGCTTTCGGACCCTTGGGATCGGCATTGATGATATTTGACCGGACGTTGGCGATTGGAGTGGCGAACAATCCGCCATTCGTACCTTGCTCGTTTACCTGTTTCAGAAACTCAAATGCCTCATAGGTAATGCTGTGCAGTTCGACACCTATTTGAGCCCCTGCCGAGTACAATGAATCGGTCGTGATCGATTCGCGTAATGGAAGGATGAATATCAGCCCGTCGGATGGGGCGCCGGCACCGAATGCAGCATCGTAGGCAATGGAAATGTTGGCAGCTTTTTCTACCACCGCTTTACCGCGGATCACCGGTTTGATCCAGTAGGTATCTCCCACGCCTTCGAGATCACGTGCGTAGAATGAGGCAACAAAACCTTCGCGGGGACCTTTGTCGGGTTCGAAAGGCCATTTTTCGTGCCGGTACACCACAGAATCGACGGTTGGTACGCGTTTGAGCGCTGATTGGGCGGTGAACGTATCCGTACCGTTCACGACTTTGAGTGAGTAGGTGCGGCCGACGTGCCCGAGCGTGTCGGCTGTGGTTTTACCCCAGGTATATTTGCCGTCGCCGTCGGTGTCTTCGAATTTATAAACCTTGCCTTTGTCGTCGGTAACAGTTACCTGCGCACCTAGCACGGGTTTCGGGGCATTATTGTCGAAATAAGCTTGCGACCACGACAATTTGATGGCCTGCTCACCGGGTTGGTTGGTAAGCCAGGCGTCTACGACAAGTTGGGAGGGACCGTTTGCAGTATCGAGGTCGATCACATCCTCACAGCTTGTGAGGGACATCAATGCAAGCGCGAACAATGCAGGGTATTTGATATATTTTAATGTTTTCATCATTGCTGTTTTTCTGGCGTGATTTCAGTTTGCTGGTGTCAGAATTTGAAGTTGTAGGTCACGGAAGGAATGAAATTTCCGATCACTGAATAGCGTACGGCTTCTGTTTTAAGCGGGTTATCCTCATTGACCCGTGTGTAGACAGAGAACGGGTTGCGGCGGTTGTAAACATTATACACCGAGAATACCCATTCGCCCTCGCCGACTTTGAAAAGCTTCTTTTTCGCTTTCAATGTCGCGGCCAGATCCAGGCGGTGGTAAGCGGGAATGCGGCTGTTGTTGCGTAGGCCATTGTAATTGTTGCCAATTTCAAACCCACCAGTGCTATAACGGTTGGTCGGGAATGTTGCCGGGGTTCCGCTTTGAATCGTGAAGTTGGATGACAGGGATAACCGCTTGTTTAGTTCGTATATCGCTACCGCCGTAATGTTGTGCGGTTTGTCAAAACGGGCGGGGAACCAATCATCATTGTTAATGGATTCGACCAAACGCTCTGTTCTCGAAAGCGTATAGCTAACCCAACCGGTCAGTCTGCCTTTGTTTTTCTTTACATAAAACTCAGCTCCGTAGGCCCTGCCTTTACCGAACAACAGGTCGCCGGTGAAGTATTCGTTCAGCAGCAGGTCGGAAGCCGGCACATAGTCGATTTGGTTGTAGAGTTTTTTATAATACAATTCCACAGAAGCCTCGTAAGTATTATCCTGGAAGTTCTGGAACCAGCCTAACGCTACCTGATCAGCCTTTTCGGGTTTGATATTAATACCGCTCAAAGTCCAGACGTCGAGTGGAGAACTGGCTGCGGTGTTGGAAAGCAAGTGCAGGTATTGCGATGTGCGGTTATAGCTTGCCTTAATAGACGCATTGCTGGTGATACCGATATTCAATGCCGCACGGGGTTCCAGATTGCCGTAGCTTTTGATCACATCACCTCTTTTATATTCGGTACCCGGGAAAATAGGATCCTTCCGGACGCCCTTGCCCTTGTCGGCATACTCGTATTCGGTAGCCGGCCCGAGGCTGCGGAAATAGGAGTAGCGCACGCCATATTGTAATGAAATGCGGTCGCCGAATTTCAATTCATTACCGACATATAATGCAGACTCGTCGGCATAGCGTGGTTCGAGGCTAATGTCCTGCATATCGCCTTCCGAAACGAAGGTCGCTTTGCCCGGGCGTGTATCATAATAAATATACTGGCCACCAAACGTCAGCTGGTTGTTAGGGGTAATATAGAATGTAAAATCGGGTTTGATACTGGTGCTGATGATTTTTGATTTCCAGTCGAACTTGTCTTTTGCGTCGGGTTTGTTCTGGTTTTGGCCCAGGTTATAATCGTAGTTGCTGTAATATCCGGTCAGGTTCATGAAAAGCTTGTTCGAGAAAATGTGGTTCCAGCGGGCTGTTGCCGTTTTGTTGCCCCAACCGAAGCCGAAATCTCCGCCGCCGAACACGTCTTTTCCAAAATAACCCGAGGCATAAAAGGTATCCTTATTACCCAATTGATAATTCACCTTAGCCGTCAAATCATAGAAATAGAATTTGGAATCCTTCAAATCCGAGTTCAAAAAAGGTTTTGCCAGAATATCAATGTACGAACGACGGCCTGCCACGATGAACGACCCTTTTCCTTTTGCAAAAGGCTGTTCGTAAGTCAGGCGGGAGAATATCGAACCGATACCGCCGTTGATTTCGCGCTTCTTGGCATTACCTTCTTTCATACGCACGTCGAGAATGGAAGAAATACGGCCGCCGTATTGCGAGGGAATACCGCCTTTGATGAGCTTCACGTCTTTCACCGCGTCCGGGTTGAATACCGAGAAAAACCCGAACAAGTGCGAAGAGTTGTAAACCGGCGCTTCATCGAGCAATACCAGGTTTTGAGAAACATCCCCGCCACGCACGTTAAAGCCCGAAGCACCTTCACCGACGGTCGTCACGCCGGGAAGCAACTGAATGCTGCGGATCAAATCGACCTCGCCGAGCAATGCAGGCATTTTGCGAATGGTTTTCATTTCCACCTTGTTCACCGACATTTCGATACTGCGGACGTTCTCATCTTCTTTTTGTGTTGAAATCGTCACCTCCGCGAGCTGGTTACTTTCGTCGGCCATTTCGATGCTCACGGTCTTGTCGCCGTCGAGTATCACCTCGCGGGTCACCTTTTGGTAACCGATGTAGCTAAATACGAGCGTGTACTTGCCATCGGGAAGGGTGAGTGAATAAAAACCGTAAGGGTTGGTAACCACGCCGGTTTCGGCTTCACGTACGTAAACGGATACGCCAATGAGCCCCTCACCGTTGGAGTTATCTTTGACGTAACCGCTCACGGAGTGCCGGTTCTGTGCGAGCGCCGGCAGGCTGATCAAGGCTAATAGAAGGCATTTGAGTATTCTGTTTTTCATGGACTTGGTTTGTTTACTATCAAATTGGTTTATGTTGCTGTGAGCGAAGGCAGTCATTCTTACAGACGATCAAATTGAATTTTTCCTTTTCTCCGTGACAACTCAGTGTGGATATACCCCCTGCCGACGACTAAAAAATATTTCGACATTTTCTTAACGGGCCCGACAAAGCACGTGTTAATCAGCCTAAAAAGACAGTAAAAAATGATGAACTGGTAAAAAACCTGAATAAATGGCTTTGAGCCCGAAATGAAATAGGGAAAACGCTTATGGTACTATTTCAAGGTATTTTTGACACGGTAGATGTGTCGGGGCATTGTTCCAGTAATTGGGAGGAGGTTTTTTGTAAAACGGGATGAATAAAGTCGGGCGCGATTTCAGCTAAGGGTGCCAATACAAAACGGCGGTCCTGAATGCGTGGGTGTGGCAATGTAAGCCGAGCGGAATCCATGACGGTTTGCCCGAAATACAGTATGTCGATATCGATCACACGTGCGCCCCAGCGCTCGTAACGTACGCGCCCGAGGTCGTGCTCGATGTTGAGAATGATCCTGAGTAGATTCTCAGGCTGGAGGGAGGTGGTAATTTCGAGTACCTGGTTGAGGAACGCCGGTTGGTCGGTAATGCCCCAGGGAGCGGTTTCATATATCGCCGACTGACAGGTAATGCTTCCGGCCTGTTCGGCAATGGCTTCACGCGCGGCTGCGAGTACCTGCGGGCGATCGCCGAGGTTGGAGCCTAACAACAGAAAAACCTGGCCGGTTGCTACCATTACGAGTTGGTCTGGAATAATCAATCCACGAAAAAAAGGACTTCCCGATCGGAGGAAAGTCCTTTTCCAAATAAATTCGTAAAATTCCTTTTAGAACGTAAGCGTTCCTTTGTCGTATGCTTTTTGTATAGTTGCTTCGATACCGTTTTTGTTGATGGTACGAAGAGCAGAAGCTGCTACTTTCAACGTAACCCACTCTCCTGATGAAGGAAGGAAGAAACGTTTCTTTTGCAAATTCGGGAAGAATTTACGTTTTGTTTTATTGTTAGCGTGGGAAACATTATTTCCGACGCGAGTTCTTTTACCTGTTATTTGACAAACCTTAGCCATGACTTACAATTTTTCCAAATGAGGGTGCAAAGATGCGTAATTAATTTTTGTTGAGCAAGTAAGGACAAAACAAATTTTCAAAAAAACACCTTTTTACCATCTCATCCTGAAACCCACACCGTGCACATTATCAATGCGGATGTCCGGATCGCCGGAGAGATATTTGCGCAATCTCGAAATGAAAACATCAAGGCTACGGCCCATAAAATAGTCGTCGTCGCCCCATATGGCCTTCAAAAGCTCGTCGCGGCGAATTACCTGATCGGTGCGTTCGGCCATGAATTTCAGCACTTCGGCTTCGCGGAAGGTGAGGCTTTGCGATTTGCTGTCGAGGGTTAATGTCAGCTTTTGAAAATCAAACACATATTTCCCGATCTGCTTGCTGCCGGGCTTCACTACCAATACCGAATCGGCTTTGCTGCGGCGGAGGAAGACGTCGATCCGGAGTTTCAGTTCCTCGATACTGAATGGCTTCGTAACGTAATCGTCGGCGCCGAGTTTGAGGCCTTTGATCTTGTCCTCTTGCATCGAGCGAGCGGAAAGAAAGAGAATAGGCACCTGGCTGTCGGAAGCGCGGATTTTCTCCGCTAATGTAAAGCCGTCCATTTTGGGCAGCATGATATCGAGCACGCAAATGTCGAAATGTTCTTTTCCGAAAAATTCCAGCGCTTCGGCGCCGTCGGTAGCATGTACGACTTCGTAATCGTATTGTTCGAGGTTATCCTTGGTGGCAAATGCCAGATTGGGGTCGTCTTCGACATACAGGATTCTCTTTTTCATCAAGCGTGTTTCTGCGGAATAGTAATTTTAAATGTACTGCCTTTGCCCAGGGCACTTTCCAGGCCGAGGTGCCAGCGGTGCGCCCGAACGATCTGTTTGACATAACTCAAACCGATCCCGAAGCCTTTCACATTATGCACATCGCCGTAAGGAATGCGGAAAAACTGGTTGAACACCTTTTTCTGGTATTCGGGCGCAATGCCAATGCCCTGGTCGCGGACAGCTATAACGAGGTTATTGCCTTTATTGTATGTTTCCACCACCACATCGGGAACATCGTCGGAATATTTCAATGCATTATCGACGAGGTTGCTGATCAGGCAGCGGAGGTGGAACGGATCGGCCTCAATCATACTGTTGGTTGCATTAGCCTGGAAACGCACCTTTTCTTCATAAGGCAGCAGGATGGATTCGATCATCTGCCGGGCATCGAGCCTTTCTTTTTGCAAATGCAGTGCATCGCGTTCGGCTTTGGCCATGGAGAGTACCATTTCCACCTGGCCCTGCAAGCGGAGGATCTCGTCTTGCACGATCTGCACATACCGCTTATGCCGCACGGGTTGGGACACGATATTATCGGAATTCAGCACATCGGCCGCAATGCGGATCGTCGAAATAGGCGTTTGCAGCTCGTGGGTCATGTTATTGACAAAATCACGCTGCACTTCCGAGAGCTGTTTTTGCCTTAAAATCACAAATAATGCATACGCAAAGAACGACACTGCCACCATAACCAGCGCCGACGACCAGATGGCCCCATTGATACTGCCCGCGAAATAGGTTTCCTGCTCGGGGAAGCGCACGCCGAAGTAATAGGGGTATTTGTCGGTTTTAACCCAGTTGGTCGTTTTGGCGGGATTTTTATCATTGTTTTTTGTACTCAACGACATGGCGTAGCGAATGCGGTTGGTGGTACAATCGTAAATTCCGATCTCGAAATTGGTGATCAGGTTATGTTTTTGAAAACTGTCCTTGATAAAATGTTCGAGCATTTCAGGCTGGGTGGTGGCGTTGGTGTTCACCAGAAAATACTCCGGTGAAAGTTGCTCGACGGGATTGGTGGTTTGCATTACCCCGCACACGTTGGCGAGTTTGCCGGCTACGTCCTGCAATGCTATGTGGGCATTCTGGTTGAACTGCCGGTGCCGGAGGTCGAGCGCCTGTTTTACCCAGTAAATCTGCGTAATAACCACACCGATAATGAGCAATGCAGAAAAAACCGTGAGGGATTGAATGGTACGTCTTGACATAACTAACTCGAAATGACCAATAAATATACGGCCATTCGTTCAATTAAACAGCCGTGCCAGCCGTAACATGACCGGCGTTGTGCTGTTTAACATTTCATTAACTTTTTAAGCTTTTAAATCGGATAGATGGTAGCCGATCAATCCTTCCAGAGGCGATTTCAGAATCCGGCCGGTTTTCAAGCCATTATTTTCCAGCACCGCCCGAAGAATATCCTGGTAGTAATACGCGATTGAACCAGTGAAATGCACGGGGTATTGCGCCGCATTCGCATGTTTCAAAACATATTTTTTTACAAATAACCCGAATGCATTACTGAGCAAATCCCGAATGAATTCATGGGTACGATTTTCAGCAATGAATTTGGAATACGAAGCAAAGTACCGGTTCGGATAAGGCTTTTTGTAGGCATGATCGAGCACGGTAAGGCGGTCGAGGCCGGGATATTCCCTGGTAAAACTTTCGTGAAGATCCTCCGGCAGCTCGTTTTGCAGGTAATGCACGACCAATGTCTTGCCCAGGTAGGAGCCGCTGCCCTCGTCGCCCAGCCAGAAACCCAGCGAGCCGATCGAATGCGCAATGCGGTGGCCGTCAAAAAACGCATTGTTCGCGCCGGTGCCCAATATGCATGCGAGCCCGGGCTCATGCCCGCATAACCCGCGCGCCGCGCCGAGCATATCCGAAGCCACTTCCACAACCGTGGAGGAGGGAAAGCAGTGTTTCAATGCATTGGTAACAGGTAAACTGGACTGCTCGTTGGCACACCCGGCACCGTAAAAATGGATTTCCTCAATGTCCCCTCCGATGCCGGGCACGACCTGGCTTTGCAGGACGGGAATTATTTCCTCGGTCGTCTGGTAAAACGGGTTAATGCCCGCGGACTGCACCGGTTGATAATTGCCGGTTTCCATGTGAATGTAAGCCCAGTCTGTTTTGGTAGAACCGCTGTCGGCAATGAGGATATATTTGGAAGACATATGGGAATCTTTCAATAGGGTTATTCGGGTAATTGCAGCTTGCCGATGACATTGAACCGCTCGAAAACGCGGTCGGTGTGTGGGGCGTCGCCGAGTTCCTTGGTAAGGTCCTGGCCGGCCCAGTGCTCATAATGGTGGCCGTTGCGCCAGAGCCGCGATGCGCTTACATCGTAAATCATTCCTTTATATGCACACCATATTTCTTCCCGGTCCTGCCCGTTGCGAAGTGCCAGTTGTGCCCTGGTATATACTTTCATTATATTGTTTTAGCGTGCAATTTAGCGATAAGGGTATTCCGTTGGAAAATTTAGAAAACGATCTGTCATGAATATTTTGATTATAAGACTAAAATGTGAGAACTTGGCGTTTTGAAAAGACATTCACGAAAAATAAAATATGAGAAAAAGTTACGCTCTTCTTTGGTGTTCGGTGATGATTCTAGGGCTGGTTGCCGCGGGCTGTAAGGACAAGGTTAAGCCTGTATCAGAAAGGATCGCAAAGGCCTGGACCGCAGAATCTGTTAAGCACGGTGCGACGGTGGTTTATACCCGTGGCGGTTCCGGGAACATCGAAGCCGCTTACTCCGGCTTCCGGCTGACGCTTACCAACACCGGCGGTACAAAAACAGTGAGCCTGACGGACGTTGATGGCAAAACTTTCACCGGAAACTGGGACGTGGAAGGCGATACCAAGCTGGTACTCACTAATTTGACCCCTGCGCCCACCGGCTCAGGCGGGAAGCTCGAATTCACGATCAACTCGATCGACGATGCGAAAGTGGTGCTCACACGACTCACGGCAAGTCCTAAAACGGGTAATACCATTAATGAATACACATTGACCAACCCGTAAGCGGAAAGTCAATATCGCATATCCATCGCGAAGCCATTTCCAATGCGGGAATGGCTTCGCTTTTTTGTATAATTTTGCGGCATGGAAACAAGAACTGAAATAAGCAGCCTGGGAGAATTCGGGCTGATCCAAAGAATAAATAAAGGAATACGGACCACATTGGCGGACACTGTCCGGGGCATAGGCGACGACGCGGCGGTGATCGATCTGGGCGAAGAATTCGGCTTGCTGACTACCGATATGTTCCTCGAAGGCATTCATTTCGACCTCACGTTTTTCCCGCTCAAACATCTTGGTTATAAAATCATCGCGGCAGGTATCTCCGACATCGCGGCTATGAACGGCATTCCGCGGCAGGTCACGACTAGCCTTGCATTAAGCAACCGCTTTTCGGTGGAAGCTGTGGACGAGCTTTATGAGGGAATGAAGCTGGCGTGCAAGGATTTTAATGTAGATCTCGTAGGCGGCGATACCACTTCCTCGCGTTCGGGGCTTATCATATCCGTAAGTGTTTTTGGCAAGGTCAAAAAAGACAAGATCGCATACCGGAATACGGCAAAGCCGAACGACTTGCTTTGTGTAACAGGCGACCTGGGTGGAGCCTATATGGGCCTGCAATTGCTCGAAAGAGAAAAACAGGTGTTCCTGGCCAACCCGAATATGCAACCGGAGCTGGAAGGAAAGGATTACGTGATCCAGCGCCAGTTGCGCCCCGAAGCGAGAATGGACGTGGTTTACGAACTTGACGAAGCCGGAGTGATACCGACTTCGATGATCGACTTATCGGACGGGCTCGCTTCCGATCTTCTGCATATATGCGCGCAATCGGGTGTGGGCGCGGTGGTTTTCGAAGAGCGGCTGCCGATCGACGAACAAACCTACCTGGCGGCATCCGAACTGAACATTGGTGCGGCGACCGCAGCATTGAATGGCGGCGAAGATTACGAACTGCTTTTCACGGTTTCGCAATCGGCCTACGAGCAGATCAAGAATAATCCCAAAATTACTTTTGTAGGTTATATCACCGATAAAAAGGGCGAAGTGGAGCTTCACACCAAGGGCGATTCCCGCGTGCCGCTCACGGCGCAGGGTTGGAATACCTGATTGGCTCCTCGCCATAAAAGCTTCAAAGCATAACCCTCACCGGTTATGCTTTTTTGTTTTAGCCCATACACGCAACCATCGGAAAGATTTGGTCGTAATCGCGACGTATCCAATTCATCTCTAACAAATCACAATTAAATCCGATGAAAATCTTTTCAACTTCCAGAATGCTGGTTGTATTGGGGCTGTTAATGGCCGTCAGCTTCTCTTGCTCGGACGACGACAAGACCGATCCTACACCAACCCCTACCAACGATGTTCAATTGAAAGACAATGCCAAAGTAGGTGGTAAAATCCTTACAGACAAGGATGGCAGACCACTCTATTTCTTCTCGAAAGACCCTGCCGGCGTCTCGACTTGCACGGGACAGTGCCTGGTCAACTGGCCCATCTATTCGGCGGGGGACCTGACGGCAATCAAGCTCGACGCGGGTTTGGATAAGGCCGATTTCGGAACGATTACAACCGGTGGCCAGTCGCAAACCACCTACAAAGGTTGGCCGCTTTACTATTATAAGGATGATGTGGCTGGCGGAGATGCCAATGGAGATAATGTGGGCACAGTTTGGTTTGCCGCCAAAACGGATTACACCATTATGATTGCCAGTGGCCAGCTAGTGGGCAACGATGGAAAATCGTACAAATCGGATTACACCGAGGGTACCGGTGCCACCCAGTTCTTCACCGACGGTAAGGGACGGACATTGTACGCGTTTGTAAAGGATAAAAACAACAAGAATAACTACACCAAACCCGATTTCTCGAATGACGCGACCTGGCCTATTTACACGGCCGACCTGAAATCGCTGCCAACGGGTGTCGATAAGGCATTGTTCAGCACGATTGATGTGTTTGGAAAGAAACAGCTTACTTATAAAGGTTGGCCGCTGTACTATTTCGGCCCCGACGCAGCTACCAGGGGCGCCACTAAAGGCGTGAGCGTCCCCACGCCGGGAATCTGGCCGATCGTCAATTTGCAATCACCTATTGCGCCTAACTAAATAAGTGCTTATTACGAAGTGTAGTCAAAAAGTGGCTTTCCCGCGCGGGATTGCCACTTTTTATTATTTGCCCCAGTGGGCTACCAGTTCTTCAAATTGCTTCTGCAAATGTAAAGTCCGCTTGCCGGCTAGCCCATTTCCAACGGGTTGGTCGCCGATCTGCACCACGGGCATTACCCATTTAGTGGTGCTGGTCGTGAACACTTCGTCGGCGGTAATCACTTCTTTGTAGGTAACCGGACGTATTTCCACCTCAAAATCTGCTTTGGCAAGCTCGATCACCACACGGCGTGTTACGCCATTGAGGACATTGCGGTCAGAAGTAACAAGCTTATCGCCCTGGAATGCGAATAAATTGCTTCGTGTAAGTTCGCTCACTTCACCGTCTTTGTGAAAAAGCAAATCTGCGGCCTGCTGGCGTTTCATTTCGTCGGCCATGAGCACCATATGCACATAATTGGTGCTTTTAATCTCCGGTAAATCGCGAACATATTCGTAAGGTAGCACTTTAATACCTTTCAAACGGCCGGCTGGGTTATCCTGGGGCAATGCTTCGGTGCGGATCAGTAAATTGGGTTGCACCACATGCACGCTATCCGGCGCATAGCCGCCGGTGAGTACAAACCGGAACGCTACTTCTGCCTCCCCGGACATAGAATGCAAATCGGCCAGGATCTTTTCCGTCTCTTGCTGGGTCACCGGAAGCGGCAGTTTCAATAACCGCGCCGAATTCTCGAAGCGTTGCCAGTAATCGTCCCACCGGAACGGGACGCCATTATAAGTCCTGAAAAAATCGAATAATCCGTAACCCCGCAGTAAGCCAAGGTCGCTGGTTTGAAAAACGGGCTGGTCGAGCGGGACGATTTCGCCGTTAAAATATTGGAAGAAAGGCATTGAAAGCGGATTTTGTTGATTGGGGTAAAGTTATTGATAATGTGAAAGAGTGTGGCTGCTTTTGGGGTCAAACTTTCAAAGCATTAATAATTAGTGAATCGTTTGAAAATTATAGTTGATAAAGCAATTTTCGACCTGGTTGCGTCGGGGATTTGACAACTTATAGAGCGATTGTCGGCACGATTCGCCAATTTTACGTTTCATAAAATGAATATTAGGCCTCGCATGATCCAACCCACATCATTACTTGAAAAACTTCAGATTGAATTTGACCGGCATTCCTATGGCGATGCGCCTGAGGAGCTTTATGAGCCGATAACCTATATCATGTCGCTCGGCGGGAAGCGTTTCCGGCCGTTGCTGACGCTGCTTGCCGCCTCTATTTTTGATACGGATATTGAAAAAGCCCTGAAACCGGCTATGGCGGTGGAGGTTTTCCACAATTTCACACTTATGCACGACGATATCATGGACCGTGCGCCCCTGCGCAGGGGTATGCCTACCGTACATGAGAAATGGAATGCGAATACAGCCATTCTGTCGGGCGATGTAATGCTGATCCGTGCCTATGACCTGCTGCTGGATGTGGCGCCGAACAAGCTGCGGGCGGTATTGAGCCGGTTTAACCAGACAGCCGCGGAAGTGTGCGAAGGCCAGCAGCTCGATATGAATTTCGAAACACGCTGGGATGTGACGGAGGAAGAGTACATCGGTATGATCCGCCTGAAAACGTCGGTGTTGCTCGGTTTCGCATTGGAGCTGGGGGGGATGATTGCCGGGGCGGATGAGGAAACAACAAGACTTTTGTATTCGGCGGGTGAGAATATGGGCATCGGTTTTCAGCTGAAAGATGATTTGCTGGATGTTTACGGCGACCCTGCCAAATTTGGGAAACAGGTAGGCGGCGATATTATCGCCAATAAGAAGACATTCTTGCTGATTGAGGCATTGTCAAAATCGGGAGGTAGTTTGAAAACTGAGCTCGACCGATGGATAAACCTTGATACGTTCGATAATGCGGAGAAAGTAGCCGCTGTAACCAGTATTTACGATGCACTGGACATCCGGGCATTTACCGAACGTAAAATAAATGAATATTTTTCGCGAGGAATGGCTAGTTTACAGCAACTGCGCACGGAGAGCGTTCAGAAAGAAGTGCTTTTACAGTTTGTAGAGCAGCTTGTGGCGCGGGAAAAGTAATCTTATCAAAAAATAATCCATTATATGTCGATTACCCTCATTTTAGTGATCATAACTTCTGGGATCAGCTATTACGCTTTCAACAATTACAGCTTGATGGATAAGCTGATCCTGAATCCTTACCGCGTGACGCAACGCAACGAATACTACCGGTTTGTGACCTCGGGTTTCGTGCACGCAGATTTTGGGCACCTGATTTTCAATATGCTCTCCCTGTGGTTTGTGGGAGAGAGCATCGAGCGGCTGTTTTCAATGCTTTTCGGGCCAAGCGGGACGTTTTATTACCTGTTCCTCTACCTGGTGGGTATTATAGTTTCCGACATTCCGACCTTCTTAAAGCACCGTAAAAATTCGAAGTATAATTCTCTTGGAGCTTCCGGTGGAGTATCGGCGGTGCTTTTTGCGGCGATATTATATGCACCGCTAATGCAGATTTGCCTTTATTTCTTTATTTGCATGCCCGGATTCATTTTTGGCTTGCTGTTCCTCGGGTATTCATTTTACGAAGCGCGACGCGGGACCAGTTATGTGAACCACAGTGCGCACATGTACGGGGCCATTTTCGGGATGGTTTTTATGGCTGTGGTGTATCCAAGCGCGGTACCGCAGTTTTTTGAGCAGATTCTGAGCTGGCGTTTATTTTAATGTCGCCAGCACAGTGACGCTACCTACCGTTTTGTCTTGAAGGTTAACATTGACTTCGGCGTCCAGGGGAATGTAAAGATCGACTCTGGACCCGAATTTGATAAAGCCCATCTCGGTGCTCTGCTCCACTTTATCGCCTTCCTTCACATACCAGCGTATACGACGTGCGGCCGCGCCTGCGATCTGCCGGAATAGTACTTCGACACCTTCCTTATTGCGGATTACAACCGTCGTACGTTCGTTTTCTGTGCTGGACTTCGGGTGCCATGCAACAAGGTACAAGCCTGGATGGTATTTAAAATATTGAATTACCCCGCTGATAGGGTTCCAGTTGACATGCACATTCAATGGCGACATGAAGATGCTGATCTGGCGGCGTGGGCCTTTGAAATACTCTGTCTCAACCACTTCTTCAATCACAACGACCTTACCATCACACGGAGCCACGATTTCGCGGTCGCTCTTGCGTACAACACGCGTGGGAACGCGGAAGAACTGCACTACAAGGAAGAAAATCACGATGCTGGCGATTAGCGTCAGACGTGGGATCCAATAGCCGTCGGGAAGGAGATAGTTGATCCCTAAATTGATCATGATCAGTACAATGGCCGTTACAGCCATGATCGTATATCCTTCTCTATGCAGTTTCATGCAGGCTCGTTTTTTGTTAATGATGGTCTCCGAAATGCAAATATCGCATAAATCCTGATTTTCCGGCAACGAAAAAGCCCCGACGCTTGGCGCCAGGGCTGTATTTTACCGACAGTTTTTGCCAGGTATTGTCAAGGGGTCATTTGTAGTCATGTGTTGTCATGTATGGTCATTTTTTGTCAGATGCGGTCATTTGCCAGGTGTTGTTATGATTGTTTTGAGAATTATTCTTCTCTCACATTACTATTAATGTCAACCCTTGACTATAAGTGACTACTCTTGACTGACCACACCTGACTAAGCTTGACCAATTCTGACCATAAGTGACTAATCTTCATGCACGTCAACCACGACGCAATCGCCGTTTTTCACCTCGTGTTCTACTTTCTTGAACTTCACATCGCGGACAATGCGGCCATCGCGGTATTGAACCGAAACGCGCTGGTTACGGTCGGCGATTTTAACGGTACGAACAGGCTGCGCTTTGGTCGTCGACTCCTGTGAATGGAATGTGTCGGTTTCAACGTCGTAGTCTTCCTCGCGGTTGGTATGCAGCTCGGGCGCTGGTTCCGGACGGCGTACCTGTTGTGGTACGGCGGTTGGCGGTGCCGCTTCTTCCTGCGGGATATCGGCCTTCATCAGGAAGGAGATCATATCAAAGTTTACTTTGCTCAGGAAGCGTTTAAAGAGCTCCACCGACTCGAATTTATAGATCAACAATGGATCTTTCTGTTCGAATACGGCATTCTGAACCGACTGTTTCAAATCGTCCATTTCACGCAAATGCTCTTTCCATTCCTGGTCGATGAGCGAAAGCACAATCGCTTTCTCCATTTCACGGGTAATCTCTTTGCCTTCGCTTTCGATCGCTTTTTGAAGGCCTACCACTACACCCGCCTGACGGATACCGTCGGTGAATGGGATCATGATTTCCGAAATGACCGCACCGCGTTCCGCGTAAATCGAGCGGAGAACCGGCAGTGCTTTGCCTGAAATCGCATCGTTTTTGTCCTGGTATTGTTTTTCGGCAGCGTCGTACAGTTTCTGTGAACGGTCGGCAGGCTTCATCGCGCCATATTCAGCCTCGCTGAAAGGAACTTCCATGCCCAATGTGGTAATGGCCGCGAGTTCCAGTTCGGCGTAGCTTCCCGCGGTAGTCGCGATTTCGTCGCACACATCGAACAATGTGTTGGCGATATCTACCGCCAGACGATCTCCGAACAATGCATTGCGTCGACGGGTATAGATCGCGTCGCGCTGATAGTTCATCACGTCGTCGTATTCGAGCAGGCGCTTCCGCATTCCGAAGTTGTTCTCTTCCACTTTCTTCTGCGCGCGTTCGATCGACTTCGTGATCATGCTGCTCTGGATGACTTCGCCTTCTTCGAGGCCCATGCGGTCCATTACCTTCGCCATACGGTCAGAACCGAACAGACGCATCAGGTTATCTTCCAGGGACACGAAGAATTGGGATGAACCCGGGTCACCCTGACGTCCCGAACGGCCACGCAACTGGCGGTCGACGCGACGGCTTTCGTGGCGTTCCGTACCGATGATCGCCAAACCACCTGCGGCTTTCGCTTCCGGCGTCAACTTAATGTCGGTACCACGGCCAGCCATGTTGGTGGCGATCGTTACAGTTCCTGGTTTACCGGCTTCGGCAACCACTTCCGCCTCGCGCTGGTGTTGTTTCGCGTTCAAAACCTGGTGCGGGATTTTGCGGAGCGTCAGCATTCGGCTGATGATCTCGGAGTTTTCAACCGAAGTCGTACCCACGAGTACCGGCCGGCCGGCTTCTACGAGTTCTACGATTTCGTCGGTTACTGCATTGTATTTCTCGCGAACTGAGCGGTAAACTTTATCTTCCTGGTCTTTGCGAATAATTCCTCTGTTGGTAGGGATCGAAACGACGTCGAGTTTATAGATTTCCCAGAACTCGCCTGCTTCTGTTTCCGCGGTACCGGTCATACCAGCTAATTTGTGGTACATCCGGAAGTAGTTTTGCAGGGTAATCGTCGCGTAGGTCTGCGTAGCGTCTTCTACGCGCACATTTTCCTTCGCTTCGATTGCCTGGTGTAAGCCGTCGGAATAGCGGCGGCCTTCCATGATACGGCCGGTTTGCTCATCGACGATCTTCACCTTTCCGTCCATGATCACGTATTCCACGTCTTTTTCAAACAATGTAAATGCTTTCAAAAGCTGGTTTACGGTGTGAATACGGGCTGTTTTGACTGAATAATCGCGGATCAGAGCCTCCTTCGCGATCACGCGGTCGTGCTCGCTGAGCGAAGTGTCTTTTTCGATCGCATCCAGATCGACAGCAATGTCGGGGAGAATGAAGAAATTGGATTCTTCCGATTCGCCGGTGAGGAAGTCGATCCCCTTTTCGGTCAGTTCGATGCTGTTATGGCGCTCGTCGATCGTGAAGTAAAGCGGGGCATCGGCTTGCGGCATCAGTTTCTGGTTTTCAGCCAGGTAAATCGCCTCCGATTCCTGCATAATGGCTTTCACGCCGCCTTCACTGAGATATTTGATCAAAGGCTTGTATTTCGGCATACCGCGGTGCGCGCGGAACAGTGCCAAACCGCCTTCTTTTTTATCACCAGCCTGGATTTTCTTTTTGGCTTCATTGAGGAAGTCCATGGCAAGGCGTTTTTGCGCCTCCACGATCCTCGCAACGCGGGGTTTCAGTTCAAGGAACTCCTGCTCGTCGCCGCGTGGTACCGGTCCGCTGATGATCAATGGCGTACGGGCGTCGTCAATCAATACGGAGTCGACCTCATCGACCATCGCGAAATGGTGCTTGCGCTGCACAAGTTCTTCCGGCGTCCGTGACATATTGTCACGCAGGTAGTCGAAGCCGAATTCGTTGTTGGTACCGTAAGTAAGGTCTGCTTTGTACGCATTGCGGCGTGCGATGGTGTTGGGCTGATGGCGGTCGATACAGTCGACGCTCAACCCGTGAAATTCGAAGAGCGGAGCATTCCATTCGGCGTCACGTTTGGCGAGGTAATCGTTCACGGTTACGATGTGAACGCCTTGTCCTGCGAGCGCATTCAGGAATGAAGGAAGGGTAGCTACGAGGGTTTTACCTTCACCGGTCGCCATTTCGGAGATTTTGCCCTGGTGCAACACCACACCACCGATCAACTGCACATCGTAATGGATCATGTTCCATTTGATAGGCTGGCCGATCACGTCCCAGGTTGTATTCCAAATGGCTTTGTCGCCGCTAATGGTCACATTCGATTTTTTAGTGGCTACTTCGCGGTCAAAATAGTTGGCGGTTACTTCCAGTTTGTCGTTTTCTGTAAAACGGCGCGCCGTGTCCTTCACGATCGCGAATGCTTTCGGAAGAATATCAAGCAATACTTTTTCCAGTTCTTTATTTCTTTCCAGTTCGAGCGCGTCGATTTTCTTGAAGATCGCCTCTTTACTGTCCACATTCGGCTCGTCGGCTGCCTGCTGTCTCAACGCTGCTATTTGTTCATCGACAGATTTCAGTTGATCGGCAATATGTTGTTTCAAGTTCGCGGACTGTGCCCGGAGCTCATCATTCGACAGGGAGGCCAGGAGGGCATATTCGGCATTTACCTTTTCAACGTACGGGGTCAGTTCTTTGAGGTCCCGTTCCGATTTCGTGCCAAATAGCTTGGAAAATATTTTAAACATGATGTGATGTATGTTTTTTAACCGGTTTTTCCTTATAAAATATTGAGCCTGCCACAAATCGCGTGTCACATTGTCAGCAAAACCCGCATTTACAATCCCAAAGGTAATTCATTGCCAATAGTATTACGCAATATCCGGCAGAATCCTAATGCATATCTAATCTTTTAATATCCATTTATCTATCCTCAAAAATCACCCGTGCCAATGGTGTAAGACCGTTTGTACGAATTTAAAACGACTACTAGGTAATGCATAGTACCTTTGAAACATCCAAACGATTTAAACAGACATAGCCATGAACCACAATAGATTGTTCCGTAACACCAGCAACAAAATGATCGGCGGAGTAGCCTCAGGATTAGCCGATTACTTCGATATTGACGTCACGATTATGCGTGTATTGTTTGTGCTCGCAGTTTTCATTCCGGTGACTTTCCCTGTCATTTTGTTTTACATTATCCTTTGGATCGTCATGCCCGATAGCGCAAAACGCCCTAAAGAGCTGGAACAAGGGCACATTCCTTCTTAAAAATTGAAAACTCCATCAGCAAAGACTTGGTAGTTGCAAACCGCCGGAAAACAAACTCCGGCGGTTTGTTGTTTTGGGATTAATACCTATTTTTACGAATGGTATGCAGGCATACTACCGAGGTGGCCTGCATTAATATCGATTCAAAAACAGATCCAATATGAACGCATACATTGTTGCGGGTTATCGTACCGCGGTGGGCAAGGCGCCGAGAGGCGGTTTCCGGTTTACACGTCCCGACGACCTGGGTGCAACGGTGATCAAGCATTTGCTGGAACAAACCCCGCAGCTGGATCCTACCCGTGTGGACGATGTGATTGTGGGCAATGCCGTGCCTGAAGCCGAGCAAGGCATGCAGATGGGCCGGTACGTGGCATTGCTGTCGCTGCCTAAAAATGTATCAGGAATCACTATCAACCGATATTGCGGCTCGGGCGTGGAAGCGATAGCGATGGCGTCGGCGAAAATCCATGCCGGAATGGCTGAATGCATTATCGCAGGTGGTACCGAATCGATGTCGCTCGTGCCCACCATGGGTTGGAAAACCGCTTTGAACTACGAAATAGCACATACCAATCCGGATTATTACCTCAGCATGGGCCTTACGGCGGAACAGGTAGCAAAGGATTTCAATATCAGCCGTGAGGCGCAGGATGAATTTTCATTTCAGTCGCACCAAAAGGCACTGCGTGCACAGAAGGAAGGCTGGTTTGCCGACGGGATTGTGCCGGTAACCGTCAAAGAGACTTATTTCGACCAGGCTTCCGGTAAGAAGAAAACGAAGGAAACGGTCATCAGCCAGGACGAAGGCCCTCGTGCGGATACGACCGTCGAAGCATTGAATAAACTGAAACCCGTTTTCGCGGCAGGGGGATCGGTGACGGCCGGTAACTCTTCGCAAACATCCGATGGGGCTGCATTTGTGCTGGTTATGTCGGAAAGGCTCGTAAATGAACTCGGCCTGAAACCTATCGCACGCATGATGTCGTACGCGACTGCGGGTGTGGACCCACGCATTATGGGTATAGGGCCTGTGGCAGCCGTGCCGCTTGCATTGAAACAAGCCGGGTTGAAACTAGGCGACATTCAGCAGGTGGAATTGAACGAAGCATTCGCGGCACAATCTCTTGCCGTGATCCAGGAGCTGGGCATCGATCCCGCGATCGTGAACCCGAATGGCGGCGCCATTGCATTGGGGCACGCATTAGGGTCGACAGGCGCCAGGCTTTCCGTCCAGCTTTTCAACGAAATGAAGCGCCGTGACCAGAAATATGGCATGGTAACTGCCTGTGTTGGTGGCGGACAGGGCGTTGCCGGCATTTATGAAAGGCTCAATTAGGCCGTAGACTAACATTCGGCTTGATTTTACAGGTCTCCCCGGAATGGTTACCCATCTTCCGGGGAGATTTTTTATTTTTGCCCTTTCATCATGCACGCCCGCTTTCATGGATGTATCCATTATTATCATTAATTACAGGACGCCTCAACTCATTATCAATTGCTTAGATTCTGTCAACCGGGTCACTTCCGGAGTAACTTATGAGGTTATTGTTGTTGACAACGATCCTGAGAATGGCGGCGGTGCATTGGTGAGGGAAGCCCATCCGGAAGTGCGGTGGATTGATATGGAGTATAATGCAGGTTTTGGTATTGCCAATAACCGCGGCATGGAGATTGCCAAAGGCAGATATCTGCTGCTGTTGAATGCCGATACGCTGCTGACCGATAATGTGATCGGCCGGTGCTTTCACCGGATGAACGAGCGGCCCGATATTATCGCCTGTGGCGCATTGCAATACTATCCCGACGGCACCCCGATGCCTTTCTACCGAAGCTTTAACGAGTTCCGGAAGACGTTTTTCATACTTCCCCCGAGCAGCCTGGTAGATAAGGTCATCAATAAACTTTATCCAGAACCGACCTACTCCGATCCTGATCAGCACGACTGGCTTGTAGGCGCTTTCATGTTTGTAAGAAGGGAAGGTTTTGAAAAGACAGGCGGTTTCAGCAAAGAGTTTTTTATGTACGGCGAAGACGTGGAATGGTCGGGCCGGTTGGGAAAGCTGGGCAAGCTGTGTTATTTTCAGGATTGCACTTTTATCCATTTGGAAAACAACAACCCGTTCCGGCGGACGCATATTTCGTGGATCAACCGGTTCAGCACCCAGATGCAGGTTTCCAATTTCCTGTGGGTAAGGAAACAGTACGGTATTTTTCAGTACATCATGCTGATCCTGCATTACATTTTTATGGTGCCGGTGGTTTATGGGTGGAAAATGCTGTTTAATTTGAGGAAAAGCGGAAATCCGTTCTCGGAACTTCGCACACAACATATATATGTAAGGAAGACACGCGTTCTTTTAAAATATTTCTGGAAAACGCTGTTCCTCCGCGAAGGGCTGTACAAAATCAAGCCCCAGGAGAACATCGACCTCTTAACTGCCTCTGCATGAATCAAACCAAGAAGAGAATCCTCTTTTTTACGCCCTATGCCACACGGACAGGATCGGAAATGATGCTGTTGTACATTTTGAAAAAAATAGACCGTTCGCGGTTCGACGTCGGTATCGTCAGTTTCGCAAATGGCGAGCTGCTCGCCGAGTTTCCTCAGGACATTCCCGTCCATATTGCCCCGCGCAAATTCAATACGATCGAGAAAATTTCTTTCCACCTGGGCATTAATCCCACGTTACGAGCATTAAGGAAGCTTGCTAAAAGTTTCAATGCCGATTTCTGGTATGTGAATACGACGATGATCCCCGAGACGATCGTGGTGGCCAAGGAATTCGGGATTAAGGTAATTACCCATTTTCACGAAATGCCGCTCACATACGCGTACCTGAGCGCGCCCGACTTCAAAAGCATTGTGGATTACTCGGAGCTGCTGATAGGGTGCTCACAAACCACTTGTGATTCACTGAAAGATGCCGGAGGGAAAAATGTAGGGTTGCTTTACTCATTTATCGACCCCTCTCTGGTAAAAAAGGACGATAATCGTTCCGCTGAATTGCGGAGGAAGCTGGGTATCCCGGCGGATGCATTTGTTTGGGTATTGTCGGGAATGACCTCCGAGCGCAAGGGTTTTGATATGCTGCCCGATATTGCCGCCGAGGTGAATGATCCGCGGGTACATCTGGTGTGGGTCGGTGCAACGATTGACGACGGATTGGTGTATTATACCGAGCAACGCTGCGCCAACAACACGTCTGCGACCAAAATTCACCTGGTCGGCAAGCAGAAAGAAGATTATTATGCCTATCTTAATATGGGAAATGGTTTTCTGCTTACCTCACGGCAGGACCCTTTCCCACTGGTGATGATAGAAGCTGCGTTGCTGGGTAAGCCTATTGTTGCATTTCCTTCCGGAGGCGTTTCTGAGTTTATCAAGGATGGAATGGGCGTCGTTACCGACGATCTAAGCGTCCGGCAGATGGTAGCAGCGATGCGGTCGTTGATGAATGGAGAAATCAAAACCGATAGCGCCCGGAGCATCGAAGTGGCAAGCCGCTTCAATGTGGAAAACGGATATAATGAATGGATCGAATTAATTGACAAAACCTGTTAGTATGCTCAATTCTACGTGCGCGTTTAAGTTTTTGATCCGTATTGCTTTATTGCTGACAGTCTTCATATGGGCTGGCCCTGTGGCAGCGCAAAGCCCGCAAAAAACCACTGAAACAGATAACCAGCGCTATCTTGCGCTGATGCTCCTGAACCTTACTAACCCTGACGATATCGGTCCGGAGCCGGACCTGATCCGATCAGCAAAGAGTTACGGGCTCAATGCGGTATATATCACCATTCCCTGGGACAAAATTTATTTAAATTCTCCTACCGATACACCACAGTGGGCTAAGTACGACCAGCAGATCAAAATTGCGACTGACCTGGGCATGAAGGTAGCATTGCGCATTCACCTCGGCCGGCACAGCACGCGCATCAAAGGCTTTTGGGACGTTTCCGACAGTCAGATCAGCCATTCCGGTAAGTCCCTGCTCAGTGGTTATGGGGATACTTTTTTCGGATTTGATAACCAGCCTATTCTGGATAAGGGAGTAGCCTTTGTGAAAGAGGTAATGAATCACTATAAGTATTTGCAGACCGAGAAAAAACTGCTGTATGTGTCGGTAACCTGCACAGGTACGCAGGAAGGCGAATATGGCGGCGGTTTGATCGAAAATGGTAAGGAGAATGCGGCTGTCTACGATTATTCTCCTTCCATGGTGAAGGGTTTTAAGGAATTTGTTAAAGGGAAATACAAAAAGATCGAGCGGATCAATTACCTGTGGGGGATGACTTTCAAGTCGTTCGATGAGGCAAATCCGCCGGCGACTGCCTGGGAGCCTAACCTTTCGTTCCGTCAGCGCTATGGAAAGGATTGGTACATTTATCGTCACATGATGCTCAAAAGGTTTACCGAGCAAATGGTGGCGGCGGTTAAAAGCGTCGATCCGGGTATCAAATATGTGTCGGATTACGGGTCGGTATTCGATGGGCAATCAGCCACACGGGGAACATTGGGTTTTCGCGATCTCAACGAAAAAACAGATGGGATCAAGGTTAACGACAATCTGGCGGCACATGATCACCGGTGGTCGGTGGACATTCTGAAAAGCGATGCGCCTGCGGGTTTTATCACAGCCAATGAACTCTTTGTGAGTTCGTACCTTGATAATGCCGCTCATATGAAGCAGATCAACGAAAACTTCGAGCATGGAGCGAATGTGGTGGCCGCGGTGATTTCGACAAAAGAACAGATGGCCCGCGCCGAAGGCTTTTTGAGGCAGGGCGTAGTTACCTGGCTGAACAAACCAATGACGCCCATCGTGTATGCCGACTCGGTATCGTACCGCTTGTCGGCGGCGACCGAAAAAGGCGGCGCACAAGGGGTGATTTACGATGAATGGGCCAAACGTGCCTATGCCGATCCGGCGAAGCCGCGCCCGGTCCGGATTCGTTTGATCGAGGACATTTTATCACCAAGTTATTGGGACGATGCGTCCAATAACATGCCCTACGTCTTCAGACCGGTGCCGATGCAGATCATTCCGGTTAACAAAGATTTTGAATACAGGCTTCCTATCGATACCTTCTCTGATGTGGATGGCAAGATCGTTCGTGTGGACGTGGGCGCGTTACCCGCGTGGCTGCGCTACGAGAACGGCGTCTTGAGGGGAAGGCCCACGACGCTCGGCGACTACCGCATTTCAGTAAAGGGGATCGACGACGAGGGCGGTTCGGCGGAAGCTTTTTTTACCATTCGTGTGGATACCCGCGAGAATGCGAACAAACCGCCGACCGTCGACAGTAATTTCTCCAACCAGCTGGTGGCAGTGGACAAGCCGTTTACCATTGCCATTCCCAAAACCGCATTTGTTGATCCGGACGGAAGCATTACTAAAGTGGAGGCCAGTGAACTGCCTTCCTGGCTGACATTTTCGAATGGGGTACTGAGTGGTACGCCTACCAAATTGGGCGATTACCGCATTATCCTCAAAGCATACGATGATTTGAATGCATTTGTGGAAACTTATTTTACAGTTAAAGTCGTCGAGCCACAGTTCTTGAACTCCCCGCCATTCGCCACGAGCGGGTTGCCTACGAAATATGCGCAGATCAACATGCCGTTCAGCTATATTCTGCCTACCAATATTTTCGGTGACGCAGATGGCTACATTTCATCGGTTACCGTACAAAACCGGCCTTCATGGCTTACGTTTGCGCTCAATGAATTTTCAGGAACGCCTACTGAGGAGGGCGAGTACCGGCTGATTATCCGCGCATACGACAACGCGGGCGCATACGTGGAAATCCCGCTGGTATTGCTGGTGCAAACTCCCGAGCTCCGTTTTGAACTTGTACAGGGCGGCAGTAAAGTGGATCAGCGGGTGATCAGGAAATTGTCTGGCGATGATGTAATCCCTTATGACTCCTTACCTGCAAAGCTGAATATGTATGCGTATGGGAATTTCGAGTACGACAAAGTTTCGTTCGATTTGAACGGCCCTTTCCGCAGAAAGTCAACAACGGCGATTTTTCCGTACGCCTTGTATGAAGATGCCACCGGTTTTGCGCCTTATGTGGGGAGATATACATTGACCGTTACCGCGTTCAGAGCAGACTCCGCTGTGGTTACGAACTCCATCGAATTCGGTATTTCGGCAGGAGATAAGGTGGATATCAGCAAAAACATGAAAGACTGGGCGTTCTATCCGAACCCGGTAGAAAGTATTGTTAATATCAAACTCCCCGAATACAAGCCTGGCGACAATCTGAGCTGGGAGATTGTCACGGTAGCAGGTAAGCGAATGCCTGTTGCCAATTCGCTGGTGAAGGTGTCGGATGAGCTCGCAAACCTGGACCTGGACGCGATCGGATTGTCCGCAGGAATCTATTTTATCAGAGTAGAAAACAACGGAGAGCTGGTGAAGCAATTCAGGATTTTTAAGAAATAGCAGATGCCTACGCTGCATTGCGAATGACCGTCCGTGGAAGGCGGTCATTTTCATTTATTTTGACAATAGTATGCTTGCATAATAATTTTTATAATCTATATTTGCATCAATCGCTAATAGTATGCAAGCATACTCAATACTTTTCCGACTAACCCGCATTCAGATATGTCCGTTGCAGCAGTAAACCAGACGTCCATCAAAGGGGGTGAATTTCTGATCAAGGAAACCCTGGCGAACCAGATTTTTATCCCGGAAGAATTCAATGAAGAGCAGCGAATGATCGCTGATACGTGCCGCGATTTCCTTTCAAAGGAGGTGTGGCCGCGTTTGAATGAAATCGACGAGGCCAAAAGCCCGGCACTGATTTCCGAGTTGATGGATAAAGCAGGGGAGCTTGGCTTGCTTGGAACTGCGGTTCCCGAAGAGTTTGGAGGTTTTGGGATGAATTTCAATACTTCCATGCTCGTGGCAGAAGCCACGGGCGCGGGCAATTCGTTTTCGGTGGCGCTTTCGGCGCACACGGGCATCGGTACATTGCCTATTCTCTACTATGGCAATGAAGACCAGAAACGCAAATACTTGCCGAAGCTTGCTTCCGGCGAATGGAAGGCGGCATATTGCCTCACCGAACCAGATTCGGGTTCGGACGCCAATTCAGGTAAAACAAAAGCTAAGCTGAGCGTCGACGGGCAGCATTATGTGATCAATGGTCAGAAGATGTGGATCACGAATGGCGGTTTTGCGGATGTATTTATTGTTTTTGCCAAAATCGAGGAGAATGGTGAAACAGATAAAAACCTGACAGCATTCGTCATCGAGAAGTCGTTCGGCGGCATTACGATGAACGAACCTGAGCACAAAATGGGCATCAAGGGCTCGGACACACGTCAGTTGTTCTTTAACGACTGCCTGGTACCGGTTGAAAATATGCTTTCCGAACGGGGTAACGGGTTTAAAATAGCGGTTAATATCCTTAATATCGGCCGTATTAAGCTGGCAGCGGCAGCACTGGGTGGCTCCAAACGCGTGGCTTCGCAAGCGATACAATATGCTAACGAACGCCGGCAGTTCGGTACGGCGATCGCCAATTTCGGTGCTATCAAGCATAAACTCGCTGAAATGGCGGTGGGAATGTTCGCAACGGAATCGGCGGCTTACCGGGTAGGACAAAATATAGATGACCTCATCCAGGCCTTCAAGGACAAGAGGATGAACGATGCCGAGGCGAAATTGAAGGCCCTGGAAGAATTTGCGATTGAGTGCGCGATCATGAAGGTGCATGGGTCGGAAGTGCTGGATTTCGTGGTAGACGAAGGTGTGCAGGTGTATGGGGGGATGGGTTTCTCGGCCGATGCGCCCATGGATCGCGCCTATCGCGACAGCCGGATTAACCGGATCTTTGAAGGTACCAACGAAATTAACCGCTTGCTGGTGGTAGATATGCTCCTGAAACGGGCGATGAAGGGTCAGCTTGACCTGATGGGCCCGGCCATGGCAGTGGGTAAGGAAATTCTATCAATTCCGGATTTTAGTTCGGATGAAGATGAAACGTTGTTTGCGGCGGAGAAAAAAGTGATCAAAAACCTGAAAAAGGCCGCTTTAATGATTGCCGGTGCCGCGGTGCAAAAGTTTATGATGAAACTTTCTGAGGAGCAGGAGATTATCATGAATATTGCCGATATGGTCATTGAAATTTATGTGGCGGAATCCGTGTTGTTACGGGTAGAAAAGCGGATTGGGCTGCTGGGGGAAGGGGCGAATGCATTGCATAAGGATATAGCGCTCATTTACCTCAACCGCGCGGTGGAAAGGGTGAACAATGCGGGCCGTTCGGCGATTACCAGTTTTGCCGGGAGCGATGAGCTCCGTGTAATGCTGATGGGACTGAAAAGATTCACGAAGATCGAGCCTATGAACCTCAAAGATGCGCGCCGCCGTATTGCCGACGAACTGATAGCCAAAAATGACTACGTCTTTTAAGAAACCATAAATACCTCAGGCGAATAACCTGCTACAACTGAAAACCAAAATGTACACGTTTGAAAGCCGTATCTGACTCAGATGCGGCTTTTTTGTATCTTGGTGAAAGGTTTTCGATTATTGGCCAAAATGCGCAATTTTGGGAAACCAAAAACGACGCCTTTCTCGTTAGGTATTAGGTTTCTTTTTTGAGTCAAATAGCAAAAATTAATACGTTGGATTCTCTACTAGCTACTGAAAAACCACCTTTCATGACTTTGCATTCCGTGGATCTGCGTACCACAGGCCAGTTTCCTGCATTACTACTCGATTACCTCGATCAGAAACCGACGCTTGAATCTTTTTATAGCATCTTCCCGACGTTAGAAAACGCGGAAAAGGCTATTTTGAATAAAAAGGGCTTTACGGCCGATAAGCGTAAAACGCTGGTCGATGTGCTTACGAAGCAATACCACGGCCTCCCTTTCCTGCCCGATTTTTCGGTTTTACTACAAGAGAATACCTTCACTGTAACAACCGGGCACCAGCTGAATATCTTTACGGGCCCGTTGTACATTATTTATAAGATCGTAACGATCATCAAGCTTGCGGAGGCATTAAAGGCAAAGTATCCTGAGTACAATTTCGTACCCATTTACTGGATGGCTACGGAGGATCATGATTTTGAAGAAATCGCTTCCTTCCATCTTTTCGGACAGACGCACAAATGGACGGGCGAGCACAAGGGAGCCGTAGGAAGGCTGAATCCAAAAGAATTGGCGGGTATTTTGAAGCAGTTGCCGGATAAACCGCTGCTTTTCGCTAAGGCTTATCTGGAAAACAATACATTGGCCGACGCCGTGCGATGTTATATGCACGAGCTCTTCGGACGTTACGGGCTGGTTAGCCTCGACGCCGACCATGCGGATTTAAAACGGCACTTCCTGCCGGTCATTCAGGAAGAACTGAAAGACTCCATTTCGGAGAAACTCGTTACAGAAACCACTTCCCGGTTGAATGCGCTTGGTTACCATACTCCCCTGCACGCGCGCGAGATCAATTTCTTCTACCTTGACGACAACCTGCGCGAACGCATTGTACGCGAGGGCGACGTGTTCAAAGTGCTCAATACCGAGTTGGAATTCCGCGAAACAGAGTTGTTGGCACTGGCCGAAACCAATCCGGAGCGTTTCAGCCCGAATGTGATCTTGCGGCCATTGTATGAGGAAGTGATTTTGCCTAACCTCGCGTATATAGGCGGGCCGTCAGAAGTGCCATACTGGATGCAACTGAAAGGCGTTTTCGATCATTTCGGCGTGCCTTACCCGATGTTGATGCCGCGGAATTTCGCATTGTACATAAATGGTCATCAGTACAAGAAGGCACAGAAGCTGAAAATTGACTACAAAGATCTGTTCCTCGACGAAATCGCGTTGCGTAAGACCTTCATCGAACGTAATACCGAGCACGAGCTAAATCTGAACGAGCAGAAAGAAGCGTTCAACGCCATTTTTGACCAGATCCTTGCCAAGGCAACGGAGGTAGATCAAACTATGCACGGCGCCGTGAAAGCAGAGCAGACGCGGCTTCTGAATTCATTGAAGCACCTCGAAAAACGCATTATCCGCGCAGAGGAGCGCAATCATGAATCGGAGATCGAACAATTGCTGACCCTTAAAAACAAACTGTTCCCGAACGGAATCGCCCAGGAACGGTATGACAATCTGCTGAACTTCTATATCAACGATCCTCAGTTTATTCAGAAGCTGATTAATGCCTTCGATCCGCTGGATTTCAGGTATAATGTGCTCCTGGAAGAATAGGAGAGGGGTTTAATTCTTCATTTTTACATCACCGAAGACCGAAGTGACGGTAATCTTGGGCCCGCCGGAACCAACCTTTCCCTGGTAATGCTTCATTTTGTCAGGCCGGCCGTCTTTATCCGGTTGCATCGAGAAATTGACGTTCTCCGTCGGGTAACTGAATTTACCATACGTTACACTTACATTGAACTGATTGGACTCGGCAGGCAACACAATCGAAGAGTACTGCGCCTGGATATCCACATTCTGGGCTGAATGCATCAGCTCGTCGATTTTGAAATTACCCGAATAGTTGAGCTTGATTTTACCGGTACCACGGATCGTACCGATTTTAGCCCCTGAATAATCAATGGCCGCGTCCAGGTTAACGACATCGCCGATCATTAACTCGCCGAATTTGTTGCTCAGCCATACTTTCTTGGCTTGGTCGAGTTTTACGTTGGCATACTGGCAATCCAGTTTCCCGCCGTCCATTTTGCCAATTTTGGCACTTCCAAACTGGATATCGATCACATTGTCCGGGTTTTCGAGGAGCATCGCCATAAAGTTACCGTGCTTGGAATCGACGGTCAGCGGGGCGTAGAACGAAGGGATATCGGTATTCCCGAATTTGTTGCGAACGGTCAGCGAGTTCTCCTTCGGCATATAGATCGTATAATCGATCTGAATGAAATTCTTGTCGCCCTTGCCTTTATTCCAGCCACTGTTACCGAATTGGTTACGGTCAATGCGGGTAGTGAGGCTAATGACGTTTTTGACGCGTTTTTCATCGATATTCACGGAGCTCAGATATTCCGCGGCGCGGTTGTCGGAGGGCGCATTGGCGGTAACGACGATCTCCACTTTAATCTCTTCCTTGGCCCACAGATTCACTTTTACGAGACCAAATTGGTTGTCAACTTCAAGCGCGTCGCTCTTTTTGACATCGAATACTTTCACAATATTCCTACGCTTCTCTATCAGACCGTTTTGTTCGGAATTGTCGGGATCGAGGGCTGCGCTGGCTACCTGCGGAAGTGTGGCGATCACACTAAATAACAGGAGCGTCGCTATTTTCTTTATCGTTATCATTTTTCACTTTGTTAATGCGTTGCAAAATTTCCAGTTGTTGGTTCAGCAGATCGACCTGTAATTGCAGGTTCTGAACCATTGCTTCGAGCAGTGCTTCCTGGTTAGGGGCGTTCGATAAGTTGGAGCGAAGGTTTTTATAGTTCGCTTCCAGACTTTCCAAATCAGCGGAGAAATCTTTGTAAAGCTCCGGGTTGTTCCGGGCCAGCTTGATGATCTCCTCCCTTTTTTGGTCTATTGCAACATTGTATTGATTGAATTCGCGGGCATATGCGGGAACTTTCAGGGCCACGTTCGGATCACGGGTAATGCCATACTCGTTATTGAGATAAACCAGAAACCCGATCCCGAGCGCCAGGAATACCCCCGCAGCAATGCGCCAGTCGAAATAGGGGTTACTCAGACGCCTGATTTTTTTTTTCGATTTTTCAGGTACTATCGGAATCTCGTTGTGTAGTTGGTTCTCAATCTGGCTCCATAAAGAATCCTGCGGTAAGAAAGTATCAAATCCATCCCTGTTATCACGCACAAACCGCTCCAATCGATCCTTTTTATCAGAAGAATTTTTCATAGATTAATTAACTTGTCAAGTGTAAATAATAGTCTCAAATCCGTAAGAGTTTTAGGTAAGTATCGTAATTAGTGTTTTGCACAATCTGATTTTTAGTCATTTGTAGCGGTCCGCCGCGCGGTCAGGTATTGTCATTTTTAGTCATGTATTGTCAAGTCTTGTCATTTGTTGTTTCTCTCCCATTTGACTATTCATGACCATACCTGACTACTTCCTGACCACACTTGACCATTTCTGACTACTCCTGACCACTTCCTGACCACTCCGCTACCGTACCAGCATTTCGGTCAACTTACGCTTGGCACGCATGTATTGCGTCCGGGAGGTGGTTTCACTGATCCCGAGCACTTCGCCGATTTCTTCGTGGTCGTAGCCTTCGAACAAATACAGACTTAGCACCACCCGGTAACCATCCGGCAATTTCTGTACCGCGTTGCGGACCCTTTCTATTTCGAGCGTCGTGTCGCTCTCATCCAGTCCGAAAGAATCCTCATTCCGATCGCTTTGCTCCAATGTTTCGTGGAATTCGTCGATTTCCACCCATTTTACCTTCCTGCTGCGCATGTGGTTGATCGCCTTATTGACCACGATTTGCTTCAACCATGCCCCAAACGTCGACTGCTGCCTGAACTGGTGGAGGTTCGTGAATGCATCCACGAAAGCCTCCTGCAAAGCATCCTCAGCCTCTCCCAAATGGTTCAGTATCCGCATGCAGATGTTGAACATGGCTTTCGAGTAATGTTTATAAAGCTCGTATTGCGCTTTGCGCTCTCCGAGTTTACAACGCTCCACCAGTTCGACGTGCCGGTCGGGGTAAATTTGTGTTTTCAAGCAGAAGGTTTATATTTTGAACGTTCTGAATCAAAGACAACCGATTCTCCGGCATGTTGCACTTCATTTTAAAAATATTTTCAAAATGCCGCATATCGAACAAAGGGGGACACCGTGTTGTTCTTAGAAAAGGCAGGTATATCTTTGCACTGCCTAATGCAATCTACCGATTTTAGTACATGAAAACTTTCAATATCCCCGATTTTTACCGGAGCCGCATTATCACGCCAATCAAGGAATTCCGCCGTAAGAACGATAAGCTGAAAAGGGATTATTCTCCCACCGTGCTTGACTTCGGACCGGTACAATTTCTCATTGCGCGCCATTTCGGTTTTTGTTATGGGGTAGAGAACGCGATCGATATTGCCTATAAGGCCATTGCTGAAAACCCGGGCAAGCGGATCTTCCTTTTGAGCGAAATGATCCATAATCCGGACGTGAATCGTGATCTGGTAGAACGCGGCGTGCAGTTTATCATGGATACCAAAGGCAACCAGCTGATCGGTTGGGAGCAGTTGACTGCGGAAGATATCGTGATCGTTCCGGCATTCGGAACTACGGTGGAGAATCAGCAAAAGTTGTCGGAACTGGGCGTGAATGCGTACGTGTACGACACCACTTGCCCTTTTGTGGAGAAAGTCTGGAACCGTGCTGCGCAAATCGGGGAGAAAGACTATACGATCGTGGTCCACGGCAAGCCGAATCACGAAGAGACCCGCGCTACCTTCTCGCACAGCAAGCAAAATGCCCAGACCGTGGTGGTGGAGAATATGAGACAGGCCCAGATCCTGGCCGAATATATGACGGGATCCAGGCCCGCATCACAGTTTTTTGAAGATTTCAAAAACCAGTATTCGGAGGGTTTTGACCCAGAAAAAGACTTGCAGCGCATCGGCGTCGTGAACCAGACGACCATGCTGGCTTCCGACACCCAGGGTATTGCCGACTATCTCAAAAATGTGATGATCAGGCATTACAGCCTGCGTCGCGAGCAGGTGGAGGACCGTTTCGCGAACACGCGCGACACGTTATGCTATGCGACGAACGATAACCAGGATGCTACCTACGCATTGCTCACGCATGATGCCGATCTGGTGGTTGTTGCAGGCGGATATAACAGTTCCAACACCTCGCACTTGGTGGAGCTATGTGAACAGAAATTCCCGACATACTTTATCGAATCAGTCAATAAAATCCTGGACAGGCAACTGATCCGCCATTTTGACCTGCATAAGAAAGAAGAAGTGGTCACAGAAAACTATATTCCGGCAAAAACTCCCGTGCGTATTATGCTGACGTGCGGGGCGTCGTGCCCGGATGCGGTGGTGGAAGGGATTCTCGTGCGGTTGCTTTCATTTTTCGAGGGCGCCAGGCCAATCGAGGAGGTGATGCAGGCATTTTGAAGCAACGGCTACCGCTAAATCTGGCAGGGGCACCGTTGAATCATTTGAAAGCGGTTATTAAGAGCGAATTAACTTGTATAGTTTAATTTAGGCGGATGGTTTTGGTTACAAAAATCATCCGTTTTTTATATCTCCTTTCCTATGAAAAAGATTGCCATCCTGAGCTCTTTTTGCGTCTTACTTTTTGCCTGGTTTTTTAGCAGCTGTTCTTCCTTTAATGAAATCCGCGTGGCGGGTACCAACTTCACGGACGAGGTGGGACAATCGCAAAACCTGGTTTTTACATTTAACAAGGACCTAGTTTCTACGGCTGAACTGAATAACTGGGACTCTACACAGTATGTAACGTTCGAGCCGGCGGTTCGTGGCAAATTCAAATGGACCGCGCCGAACGAGCTCGTGTTTTCACCGGTAGCAGGTTTCGGGGCCGCTACGTCCTATCAGGCGCAACTAACCGAGCTGATCACCGAAAAAGCAGACAAGGAGAAGAAATATAAACTCTCCCAGGACCCGATCACATTCCATACACCGTATCTGCAACTGGTCGAAACGGAGAGCTGGTGGACACTTTCCACAGAGAGTGGCAGGCAGGAGGCGCGGTTAAGGCTGAATTTCAATTATCCTGTCAATGCGCAGAATGTGGCCGAGAAGCTCAAAGTCTTGTTCGAGGATCAGCCGCTGGATTACCGGGTATTGCCGTCGCAGGATGAAACGTCAGTTACGCTGGCCCTGGCGAAGGTAGGGAAGGCCGATAATAATGAAACGCCGGTCAGTATTGCCATTGACAAAGGTGTAAAAGTTCAGAATACTTCATACAGCAGTAACGAGGCGCTTTCGAAAACGGTAAGTATCCCCTCGCCGCTGCATCTGGAAGTGGTGGATATTAAAACGGGTTTTGAGAACAATGCGGGTTACGCACGGATTGTGACCACACAGGAGCTTGACAAGGAGAGCGTCGCAGGGAGTTTCACAGTGACACCCGAAGCGGCCGTGGAAACCGAGCCTACTGAAAATGGCTTCATCATTCGGGGCGCTTTCAATGAAACGGAAACGTACGTATTGCAGTTGAAACAGTCTTTGAAAGGCATTTTGGGTCAAACGCTGGAAGAAGAAGCATCGCGCGACCTGTTTTTTGGCAAAATGCCTGCAGCGATTTCGTTCGCAAACAAAAAGGGGCTGTATTTGTCTTCTAAAAGTTCAAGGAATATAGGTGTGAATATCGTGAATGTGCCCAAAGTACAGGTGCGTATTTCAAAACTTTACGCCAATAATATCCTGCATTACATCCATAATAACAGATGGAGCGACTACGCATATGTGGGCGACGACTGGCAGCCGACAGGTAATTTCAATTACAGCGACGACCGCGAAAGCCAGCTAAGTGACGTGATCGTGAACAAGATTGTCGAGACTGCTAACCTATCCAAAAACAAGGGTATATCCGCATTGAATATTGCATTGCCAGACGACAACAAACGGCAGGGCGTTTATCTCGTTGCTGTAAATTCGGAGGAAGAGGCATATCTAGGAGCCACAAAGCTCGTTTCCATTTCCGACATCGGCCTCATCGCCAAGCAGGGAAAAGACGAGCTCTGGGTTTTTGCCAATTCCATTAAAACCAATGAGCCGATCAAAGATCTTGAGTTGACGCTAGTCAGCTCCAATAATCAGACCGTACACACCCTCAAAACAGATGGCGACGGCATTGCGCATGTCGATAAGCTAAGCGAAAAGGCGCCGGGATTTAAGATTGCAATGATTACGGCGAGCTCGGAGGATGATTTTAATTACCTGTTGCTGGAAGATACCCAGGTACTTACTTCGCGGTTCGATGTGGAGGGCTTGCGGGATAATGCATCGGGGTACCAGGTGTTCATCTACGGGCAGCGTGATATTTACCGCCCGGGTGAAACCATGCATTTCAATACAGTTTTGCGGACCCAGGATTGGAAAACCGCGGGAAAAGTGCCGCTCAAATTGCGGCTGTTAACGCCTAACGGCCGTGAATTCCGCACATGGCGCAAGACGACCAATGACCAGGGGGCCGTAGAATCGGAAATCCCGCTCGATGCCGGTGTACTCACAGGTACCTACATCCTGGAAGTGTACAATGCCAACGAAGTGTTGCTCGGTTCCCAGGCGGTGAGCGTGGAGGAGTTCATGCCCGATCGCATTAGGGTGGATCTCAGCGGTGCTGCCAAAGATTACGTTTCAGGTCAGAAAGTGGCGCTTACCGCCACCGCTACCAATTTGTTTGGCCCGCCAGCAAGCAATCGCACCTATGAAATGGATTTCCAGTTGCAGCGGAAAGGCTTTTCGGCCAAAGGTTTCCCGGAATACACATTCGATATCCCCGCCGAAACTACTTTCGAGCGCGATAGCCGCCAGGGTACGACTAATGAGCAAGGGCAGGCGAATGAGCAGTTTACATTGTTATCCGGCTTACAGGATATCGGCGTGCTCGAAGGCAAGATTTACGTAACGGTTTTCGATGAAAACGGACGGCCTGTCAACAGGTTACAGCGTTTCGACGTGTACACCCAGCCGGTATTCTACGGCATTCGTCTTCCCGACGCCTATGTCGGAACCAATGCGCCTGTACCTGTTGATATTGTGGGCGTAAATAAAAGTGGTGCATTGCAGAACGGCGCCGTGGCGAGCATTGAAGTAGTACGGCTGGAATACCAGACGGTCGTGGAAAAAAAATATGACCGCCTGCAATACACCTCACGCAAGAGTGAGAAGCTGGTATATTCCAACAAACTGACGCTTTCCGGCGGAAAAGGGACATTCCGATATATACCCACGGTTTCTGGCGAATATGAGGTACGGGTACGACGCCCCGGCGCGGCGCATTACACGCTCGCGAAGTTCTACGCTTATGGCTATGGTTATACCCAGTATTCGTCTTTTGAAGTAAGCAATGAAGGCCGGGTATTGATGGAAACCGATAAAACGCATTACAAAACCGGTGAAACTGCGACCGTATTGTTCAAAACGCCGTTCGATGGCCGGTTGCTGGTTACAGTGGAGCGTAACAATGTCCTCGAGCAGCACATTCTAACCACCGAGAAAAAGGCGGCCGAATTGACATTTAAAATCAAGAAAGAGCATTTACCGAACGTTTTTGTAACAGCTACGCTGATCCGTCCGCTGGATTCGTCGGATATGCCGCTGACGGTGGCACACGGCTTTGAGCCTGTCCTGGTGGAAGATCCTGAGCGGAAACTGGAGGTCGCGATTACGGCAGTGGAAAAGTCCCGATCGAAGACGAAGCAGCAGATTCGGATCAAAACGGAACCGAATGCGGAGGTGACGCTGGCGGTGGTGGATGAAGGTATTTTGCAGATCAAAAACACAAAGACTCCCGATATTCACGGGCATTTTTATCAAAAACGGGCGTTGGAAGTTTCCAGCCACGATTTGTATGCGCAGCTTTTCCCGGAACTGACCATTTCAGGAACATCCAGCTCCGGCGGTGATGGTTATGACCTGGAAAGAAGGATTAACCCGCTGAGCAACGGCCGTACCGAACTGGTGTCGTTTTGGAGCGGTCAGCTGAAAGCGAATGGCAGCGGCGATGTGACTTTTGATGTGAATATCCCGCAGTTCAGCGGCGATCTGCGCATTATGGCAGTGGCTTACAAGGATAATGCATTCGGTTCGGCTACCAAAAATATGAAAGTCGCGGATCCGATTGTGATCAGTGCCGGCCTGCCGCGTTTCCTGAGCCCGGGCGACGAGCTGGTATTGCCGGTTAACATCAGCAACACCGAGGCCAAAGCGACAACGGCGATCGTTTCCGTCCAGCTCTCCGGCCCACTGGCGGCAGGTGCTGCGCCGGTTACCCAGAACATTAATATTCCGGCCGGAAAAGAAAGCCGCGCGATGTTTGCCGTGAAAGCGGCTACGGCCATCGGCATCGGGAAGGTGGTGGTGAAGGTGAATGCATTTAAAGAAACATTCGTCAATCAAACCGAAATTACGGTTCGTCCGGCATCACCATTGCTGAAAACCAGTACGTCGGGCCTTATTGCAGGCGATAAACAAGGGGTGATCGACCTTAAATCGTCGTTCCTTCCCACCACAAGCAGTAGTCAGCTGGTATTGAGCCGTTCGCCGTTGGTACAAGGTGGTGGCAAGGCATTATCGACATTGCTCGGCTATCCTTATGGTTGCCTGGAACAGATGGTGTCAAAAGCATTCCCGCAAATCTATTTCGCAGACCTTACCAAAGCAATGGCCGCACCGGTTTACACGGTCAGGAGCGGAGAAAGTGATTTTAATCCGATGACCAACGTGCAGCAAGCCATCCGTAAAGTGGAATCGCAGCAGCTTTTCAATGGAGGCATGGGCATGTGGCCGGGGGCGCAGCTGGAAGACTGGTGGGCTACCGCCTACGCTGTGCATTTCCTGGAAGAAGCACGGCGGGCAGGTTTTGAGGTTAATGCCAAAACACTGAGCCGCGCGGTGGAATATCTGACAGCACAAAGTGGTACCACCGCGAACAGGGAGGTGATTATCGCCAGTACAAATAATGGATTGGCCTACGAGGGCCAGCCGAAAGGTACTCAAACGAAAAAAACGGTCGCTCGCCGGGAAGCCATTTATTCGCTTTATGTCCTGGCATTGAATGGCCATCCGAACCGCGCTGCAATGAATTATTACAAACAGAACCCGCATTTGCTCACGCAGGATTCCCAGTATCTACTCGCTGGTGCTTTCCAGCTCGCGGGCGATGCACGGAGCTTCAATGCATTGTTACCTAAAAAATATGTAGCCGAGAATGCGGGGCATTATTATGACAACAGCTATTCATCCCCGCTACGGAATATGTCGTTGGTTTTGAATACATTGATTGAATCTGATCCTTCCAACACGCAAATCCCGGTATTGGGGCGCCAACTTTCACTGGCCATTCAGTCTGCTTCTTATTTGAATACGCAGGAAGCGGCATTTGCGGTGCTGGCTTTGGGTAAACTGGCGAAAAAGACATCCAATTCGACGGTAACAGCTTCTGTTTCCGCAAATGGCAAATCGCTGGGGCAGTTTTCAGGTAAGGAGTTGAAGATTTCAAAAGGCATTTTGAACCAGAAACTGTTGGTCAAAACGCAGGGCAAAGGCGATCTGTACTGGTTCGCGCAGACGGATGGTATGTCGGCCACGGGTAGTTATGTAGAGGAAGACCAAGGCATCAGCATTCGTCGCCAGTTCCTGACACGCAATGGAGCGCCGGTGCAAACTTTCCATCAGAACGACCTCGTGGTGGTGAAACTGACGCTTAGCAGCAACAACGGGTTGCCGGTGGAAGACGTAGTCGTTACCGACCTGCTGCCCGCTGGCTTCGAGATAGAAAACCCAAGGATCACCGAGCCGCGCGATATGCCATGGATTACGAATGCAGCCGTTCCGGAATATTACGATATTCGCGACGACCGCATTCATTTCTTCACCAATGCCGACGGTCAGCCGAGGACATTCTACTATCAGGTGAGAATTGTAGCGAAAGGTACATTTACGATTGGACCAGCCGCTGCCGACGCGATGTACCGGGGCGAATTCCGTAGCTACTCAGGCGGCGGCAAAATTACAGTTGAATAGATCATAAAGAGAAGCTACGCAAAATCAGTCCACCGATGATGGCTCCCGCAATGGGGGCCAGAACGGGAATCCAGCCGTAACCCCAGTCGGAGCTCCCTTTGTTGGTAATAGGCAGGATAGTGTGGGCAATGCGTGGGCCGAGGTCGCGCACGGGGTTAATCGCATAGCCGGTAGTACCGCCGAGCGATAGACCGATACTCCAAACGAGCATACCCACCAGGTAAGGCGCTACACCGGACGGAATGCCGCCTTTTTCGGGATCGGAAGTGCCGGCATACCCGATGGCTGCAATGCCGACGATCAACATCATGGTTGCGATAAATTCACTCAGGAAATTGGCCCCGGTACTTTTAATGGCCGGGCCGGTTGAAAAACAGGCCAGTTTGGATCCGCCATCCTCGGTAGCGCCCCAATGCGGCAGATATTGCATCCAAACCAGCACAGCTCCCAGGAATGCGCCAATCAGCTGCGCCGGAATGAAAGTTGAAATAAGGCTGTAATCGTTTTGAAGTACCGCAAAACCCACGGTTACCGCGGGGTTCAAATGTGCTGCCGCGCTGCCGAATGCATTGGCTGTGAACACCCCGAACATCACCGCAAACGCCCATCCTGCGGTAATGACGATCCAGCCACCGCTTTCGCCTTTGGTTTTTTTCAACACGACATTGGCGACGACGCCGTTGCCTAACAAAATAAGGACCATGGTTCCGACTAATTCTCCAATGAAAGGCGAAGGCTGCATGTGCTTTGTATAATCAAGGTTAGTGAACGAATATGCGAATAGTTTTATAATTTCTGTTTCCAATCCCAAAAAGAATTTTTCGTTCCGGTTTTACCATTTTAGGACCGTGAATTCTGCTAACTTTGCCTGATAATCAATTTTTGTATTGAAAATCATGTCATTAAATCAGCTTACGGCGATCTCTCCGGTTGATGGCCGTTATTACAAACAAGTATCTGAACTTTCGGCTTATTTCTCGGAATACGCCCTGATTTACTACCGGGTGTATGTAGAAATCGAGTATTTCATTGCACTCTGTGAAATTCCCCTCCCTCAGCTATCAGAATTTGACAAGAAGAAATATGCGTCATTGCGCAAGATCTATGAAGATTTCAGCGAAGCAGACGCATTACATATAAAGGACATCGAAAAGGTGACCAACCACGATGTGAAGGCTGTCGAGTACTTCATTAAGGAGCAATTCGAAAAGCTGGGCATCGAATCTTACCAGGAATTTATCCACTTTGGCCTTACTTCGCAGGATATCAACAACACAGCGATCCCGCTTTCGCTGAAAGACGCGATGGAGCGGCAGATTAAACCGTTGTTCCGCCAGGTGCTTTTCGTATTGAAAAGAATGTCGATCGAGTGGAAAAACGTGCCGATGCTCGCATTCACGCACGGGCAGCCGGCGTCGCCTACACGGGTGGGTAAGGAGTTCCTGGTTTTTGTGGAACGCCTGGAACGCCAGCTCGAAATGCTCGACAAAATACCGCATTCGGCGAAATTCGGTGGCGCAACGGGTAACTTCAATGCGCACCACGTTGCTTATCCGAAGCAGGATTGGATGGCATTCGGCCACCATTTTGTGGAAGGATTAGGACTAAAAAGAAGCCGCCACACAACTCAGATTGAGCATTACGACAACCTGGCGGCTACTTTTGACTGTCTGAAACGCCTGAATACGATCCTCACAGACCTTAACCGGGATATGTGGACGTACATTTCAATGGGCTATTTCAAACAGAAGATCAAAGCAGGCGAAGTCGGCTCATCCGCGATGCCGCATAAGGTAAACCCGATTGATTTCGAAAACTCGGAAGGGAACCTCGGCCTCGCATCCGCATTGTTTGAACATTTTGCGTCCAAATTGCCCGTTTCCCGCTTGCAACGTGACCTCACCGACTCCACGGTATTGCGTAACATCGGTGTTCCTATCGCGCATTTGGCCATCGCTTTGAACTCCCTGCTGAAAGGTCTGGGTAAAGTCGAGTTGAATGGCGAGGTATTGAAAGCCGAACTGGAAGAAAATTGGGCCGTGGTAGCCGAGGCAATCCAGACCATTCTGCGCCGCGAAAGCTATCCGAAGCCTTACGAGGCGCTGAAAGAATTGACGCGCACCAATGAAAAAATCACCCACGACTCGATCTCGCGTTTCATCGAAACACTGGACGTATCCGAAAAAATACGGGAAGAACTTCGCGCATTGAGCCCGTTCAACTACCTGGGCGTTGTAGAAGAGACTTTTTAAGGAAGTCAGACCCCCAATTCATCCCTGATCTTCTCCTGCCAGTCGCGCGGGAGAAGGTCCAGCAAACTCACATCACATAACGTCGCGATGCGACAGTAATGCTCCATTTCAATTTTGGTGGTGCCGGTTTCCCATTTGTGGTAACCAACCTGCGAAACGCCGAGCATGTCGGACATCTGTCTTTGAGAAAGCGCATTATCTCTGCGGTACCTGATCAGGATTTGCGAAATAACCATAGTGTCGGTTTAAAGCGTGAATGCTTTGAACCGGGCAGGCGAGTGGGTAAATGAGGAGCTTGAGTATAGTAAGTTTTGAATGACTGAATGATTGAATGACCGAATAGTTGTCTATTCAATCATTCAGTCATTCAAAATTATGATTTTTATCCGCATTTCGATGAGCCGCAATCCTTGCACGTTAAACACCCTTCCTGGTACAGCAAATTGGTCGAGCCGCAATTCTGGCATTTCTGCTTCACGGCTTCGGTTCCATCCGGGATGTAGCGTTTCAATGCGCGCGCCACGCCGGCTTTCCAGGTGTTGATCGCCTCGTCGAGTTGGAGACTGCTGATCAGGTCTACCACCTTTTCGATCGGCATTCCGTGGCGCAATGTGCTGGAAATGAGCTTCGCATAGTTCCAGTATTCAGGGTTGAATTTGTAGGACAACCCTTCAATCGTCGTTTTATAGCCGCGCGTGTTTTTGTATTGAAAGTCATAACGAGAGCTGCCGTCGGCTTCCCGGTTTTTGATAATCAAACCTTCATTTACCCATCGGGGGATCAGGATACCATCTTCGTCGTCCGCAAAGCCGGTGAAAATCTCGTACGGACGACCGTCGATCAGGCCGATGAATGCGATCCATTTATCCTTTTTGTTCTGAAAACGTACTACGTCAGCTTGCAGTGTTTGTGGGCGTTCCGTCGGGAATGGCGTCGGGCTGCCGTCTTTCGGCTCTTCCTTTTTCTCCGTGTTGGAGATCAAAACGCCTGAACGTGAACCGTCGCGATATACCGTAACACCCTTGCAACCTGCTTTCCATGCTTCCATGTAGCATTCGCCTACAAGTTCTTCGGTGACGTCGTTCGGCATGTTAATGGTCACGCTGATCGAGTGGTCGACCCACTGCTGGATCGCGCCCTGCATTTTTACCTTCTTGAGGTAATCCACATCGTTGGAAGTGGCTTTATAGTAAGGCGATTTTTTTACCAGCTCATCGAGGTCTTTCTGTGCGTAATTTTTAGTGGTATCAAAGCCATTAACCTCCATCCATTGCTTGAAACGGTGATGGAAAACCACATATTCCTCCCACGAATCGCCTACCTCGTCGACAAAATCCACGCGGACGTCTTTGTCGTTCGGATTGACTTTTCTTCTTCTTTTATAAACCGGGAGGAAAACCGGCTCGATACCCGAAGTCGTTTGCGACATCAAACTTGTGGTGCCTGTCGGCGCGATCGTCAGCAATGCGATGTTCCGGCGGCCGTATTCGAGCATTTCGTAGTACAGTTGCGCGTCGGCCTCTTTCAGGCGATTGATAAACGGGTTATTTTTTTCCCTTTCTGAGTCGAAAATCGTGAACGGGCCGCGTTCCTTGGCCGTGTGGACCGACCCGCGGTACGCTTCCAGCGCCACGGTTTTATGGATTTCCACCGCGAATGCATTGCCTTCGTCGCTTCCATAGCGCAGGCCCAATGCCGCCAGCATGTCGCCTTCCGCGGTGATACCGATACCGGTCCGACGACCTTCTTTGGCTTTGGTCTGGATATTCAGCCAAAGGTTGCGCTCAACGCGTTTCACTTCGGCATCCTCGGGATCTTCATCAATTTTTTGCAGGATAGCATCGATCTTTTCGAGTTCGAGATCGATAATATCGTCCATCATGCGCTGCGCCGCCGCAATATGCTTTTTGAACAGCTCCCAGTTGAACCGGGCCTTGCTGGTAAACGCATCTTCTACGTATGAGAACAGGTTAATGGCCAGCAAACGGCAGGAATCGTAGGCACAGAGCGGGATTTCGCCGCAGGGGTTCGTCGAAATGGTCTCGTAGCCGAGGTCGGCGTAACAATCGGGGACGGATTCACGAATAATGGTGTCCCAGAACAAAATACCCGGCTCGGCCGATTGCCATGCATTATGCACGATCTTTTTCCAGAGCGCCGTCGCCTCGATGTCCTTGATGTGTGAAGGGTTGGCGCTTTTGATGGGGTATTGCTGGCGGTAAGTGGTCCCCGTGTCCACCGCTTTCATAAATTCATCGTCTATCCGGACCGAGACATTGGCGCCGGTAACCTTGCCCTGCTCCATTTTGGCATCGATAAAACTTTCGGAATCGGGGTGTTTGATAGAAACCGAGAGCATCAGTGCGCCCCTGCGGCCGTCCTGGGCCACTTCGCGGGTAGAGTTGGAGAAGCGCTCCATGAATGGTACGATACCCGTGGATGTCAATGCCGAGTTCTTGACAGGCGAGCCTTTCGGACGGATATGCGAAAGGTCATGCCCCACGCCACCACGCCGCTTCATGAGCTGCACCTGCTCCTGGTCGATCTTCATAATGCCGCCGTAGGAATCCGACGCGCCATTGTTGCCGATCACAAAGCAATTGGAAAGCGAGGCGATCTGGTATGGATTGCCGATGCCCGTCATAGGGCTGCCTTGTGGAATAATGTATTTGAAATCTTTGATCAGATCGAAAATCTCGGCTTCGCTCAGCGGGTTCGGATAACGTTGCTCGATGCGCGCGATCTCCGACGCAATGCGGTGGTGCATGTCGTTCGGCGTCGCTTCGTAAATGGCTCCGAACGAATCTTTCAAAGCATATTTATTCACCCAAACGCGGGCGGCAAGGTCGTCGCCCTTGAAATATTCCAGCGAGGCCTGAAAGGCTTCATCACTGGTGTAGGTTCTTTCTGATTGTGAAGATTTTATGGATTCCATTAGGTGGTATAAGACGTTTTTTGAAGAAGTTGAGAGCTTCAAATCTACATATTTTGGGATTGAAAAGAAAGTTGTTTTGAGAAAAAGTTTTCAAAATTTTGTTGTTAATATACTGTATTTCAGGTTATTAATATTTTACTTTTTTCGAAAAGTTTACAAAATTTTGTTTTGATTGAAAAAGTGGCCTGTAATTTTTTGCAAAAAAATACCGGCTCATTAATGAAGCCGGCAATTTCTAATTACTATGGCGAAATTTTATCTTAAAGCGTTGGCGCGCTTACTTTTCGGGTCAGAGTCTGATCGAATGCTGTTCGATTAGAGCGGGCCATTCGGCTAGTTCGGGAATACCCGGCTTGCGCTTGCCGAAGAACTGGTTGAACATCACCCCGTCCTTGTCGATGAGCTCGATGCCCGTCACGATGCCGTCTTCGGTAGGCTTCCGCACTACCCAGGCCTCGTCGATCGCGTCCTCCCGTAAATGCAGGTTAAACTCCGGGTCCATGACATTCAACCATGGGCCCATCACGAAGATCTTTTTGATCGGCCCGGTATGGATCTGAATACAGTTGGGATTCGAAACAAACACCATAATGGGCAGTCCGGTCTCCGAAATCGCGTCGAACAGCGGTTTCATGCTTTCCGGCTTGATACGGTGGGCATAACCTTCGGGAGCATTACGCAGTGCCTGCTTTCTCGAAAGGTTGTGTTTGCGCAGCAGTGTGAAAAAGTCGTGAGTATCTTTCAACGCCAGCCATTCTTGCTGGAATGCCGCTTCGTCGAGGTCCGTGGCCTCGTCGGGCTCGGCTACTTTCTCTTTTTTCTCGCTCACAAACAGGTTTACATCCTGATCGGCCGCCAGGTATTTGGTAACCAATGCGTCGTAGGCCTCCTTGTTGCTTTTCTCCGTAAGGTAAATTTTATGCGCCGCCTCTCCGAAACTGTTGAAGAATTGCAGGCTGTAACGCTCGTTTTCCGAAACCGCGAAGCCGAATTTCCAATCGCCGAGGAACAGGCGGAGGTCGATATCCTCGCCCAGCACCAATCCGACGTGGTTGTTGAACGATATTTTCTCATACACCCCCTTGCGCTCATGCACCACGTGGTCGTTACGCGTGAGCGCCATCACGTGCCCGAGCGAGCCCATTTCCTTGATCAACTCCCTGAAATCGCCGTCGAGGAGCTGCACATTGGCGCCCAAGCCGGTGGCAAGGAGTTCGGCTTCCGAGGTGCCTAGCGCTTTGGCGTCGTCGCGGATGCGGGATTTGGGGTTGTCGAGCTTGTATTCTGCCCAGCGTTCTTTCAATTCAGTTCTGTCCGGTGAAAGGGTTGATTTCATCTTTGTGTATTTAATAGTTACTAATCAGGGTAAATGATACGAAACGGGCGCCACTTGCGGCACAATCACCGGGTACGGCGTCATTTCCGGCTGGATAATCTGCACCGGCAATCCGAAAGCCTCCTGGATAGCCTGCCCGGTTAGTACGTTTTCGGGTGAACCGATAGCATGCATATGGCCGTTTTTGAGCATCAGTACCCGGTCGGCGTATTGCAATGCCTGGTTCAGGTCATGGATCACGGCAATCACCGCGAAATTTTTACGGGTAAGCTCCTTTGCCAGCTGGAATGTCTCGTATTGATGCAAAAGGTCCATTCCGGCAGTAGGCTCGTCGAGCAAGAGCAGGCCGTTTTCGATCTCCCACACTTGCGCCAGCGCGCGGGCGAGCTGCACGCGCTGTTGCTCGCCGCCCGACAATGTCGGGTAAAGGCGGCCCTTTAGATGGCCAATCCCCACTTTTTTCAAGCACATATCGACAATCGCCAGGTCGCGCTGCGCAGGATCGGCGTCATAAAACGGATAGCGGCCCATCAGCACGATTTCCTGTGTGGTGAATGAGAGCGTGATATTGTTTTGTTGAGACAATACAGCCCGTTTTCTGGCCAGCTCTTTCAGTTTGTATTTCCGAAGATCGCGGTCGTGGAAATGCACCGCTCCCGCCGTAGTGCTGTACTCCGCGGAGATCAATTTGATCAACGTCGACTTTCCCGCACCATTAGCGCCCACGATCGCCCAGAATTCACCTGATCTGACTGAAAAACTGACATTTTCAAGCAGTTTCCGACCTCTAACCTCAAATCCCGCATTCCTGACCTCGATCATAGCCGTTTGCGCTTTTGTTCCCACAAAATGTAAATGAAAAAAGGTGTACCGAGCATGGCCGTCAGAATACCGATCGGGAGCTCCGACGGCGCTACAATGGTGCGGGAGAGGGTATCGGCCAGGGTGAGCACGATAGCGCCCGACAATGCCGACCCGATGATGAGTGTCCGGTGGTTTGGTCCGAACAACGTGCGTATAATGTGTGGTACTACCAATCCAACAAAGCCGATTGTTCCCGCAACAGCCACAGACGCGCCTACGCCCATCGTCGCGAGAATGATCACTTTTTGTTTCAGTGATTTCATATTCACGCCGAGGCTTGCGGCCTGGCTTTCGCCCAGCACGAGCAGGTTCAATGCTTTTGAAAGATAAGGCATAAAGAAAATCGAAACAGCTATAAACGGCCCTACGGCCATGACGGACGTCCAACTGGCGCCGCCGAGGCTGCCGAGATTCCAGAAGGTAATGCTTCGGAGCTGTGCGTCGTCGGCGAGGTAGGTCATCAGGCCTGTCATCGCTCCTACGAATGCGTTGATCGCGATCCCGCAGAGCAGCAATGTGGTGACGCCGCCGTCGCCGGTGAGCTTTGATAGCTGATACACGAGTAAGGTCGTGCAGGCCGCACCGACGAAGGCGACAAACGAAATGCTGTATGCGCCGGCGAGCTCGTTCAGTATTCCAAAATATTTAACGTTGAGCATAATGACGAACACAGCGAAAAGCGAAGCGCCGGAAGTGACGCCAATGAGTGTGGCGTCGGCGATCGGATTACGGAAAAGCCCCTGCAGCGATGCGCCTGCAATGCCCAATCCAGCGCCGATCAGCACAGCCAGGCATACTCTCGGCAGGCGAATGATCCAGAAAACGATCGATTTTTGCTCCTCGACCCGCATTTCGGAAATCCAGCCGAGCTTGAATGCGACGATCCGCCATAACTCGCTTATGGAAATCGACAAAGCGCCGGTGCACGCTGCAAAAATCACGCACGCCAGCAGGATGAAGCTCAGTATCCACACCATCTTGGCCGTCGAAGAGGGTAAAATGTGCTTATGAAGCGTTTCCGCTTTTGTTGTTTCCCGCTCGTTTATCGTTTCTGTCAGCATGGCCTCTTATTTTACTTTTTGAGCGAGTTCAATGGCTGCCTTGCCGACCCGCGGCCCGAAGCCAGTGAGGAATTGACCGTCCATAGTTACGATTCTGCGGTTTTTGCCCGCATTGGTATTCGCCACGCCCGGTACTTTCAGGAGTCCGTCCATGCCTTCGAGGCTCTCTAATCCGCTGGAAAACAGTACGAGCACATCGGGGTTAGCTGCAATGAGTGATTCAGCGGTCAGCGGTTTGAAGTCGGTGAAACCGCTGACCGCGTTCCTATGCCCGGCCAATGCGAACATTTTGTCCAGCGAAGTGCCGGTGCCGGAAACCATTAATGTGCCCGTGCCGCGGGCGTAGATGAAGAGTAATTTCCTGGGGTTAGCCGGTGCAGGAATCTTCTCTAGGTCGGCCTGCAACGCTTTCACCATTTTCTCAGCCTGGGCATTTGCATTGAAATAGGCGCCTACTTCGCGGATCAGTCTGATCGCGCCTTCTTTGGAATACTCATGCTTGAACTCGACGAGTTTTTTGCCGCTGCTGTTCAGCTGTCTCACCACCGCCGGCGATAGCATGCTCTGATTGGTGTAAATGATTACGTCGGGGTTCAATGCAAGGATACCCTCGGCGGCAATGGTGCGGTTATGGCCGATCTTCGGAAGTTTTTCAAGAGAGGCGGGGAAGGTGCTCGTCACGTCCACGCCGACGATCTGTTTTTCCAAACCAAGTCCCACAAGGATTTCACTTAATGTCCCGTTCGCCGAAACGATGCGGAGCGCTTTTGCATAACCCCCACCCGTTGCCGAGAGGATTAGCATTAAACAAATATAGAATCTCGGAAGAGTCTGCATTTCAGGGTCTTACTTTTTGTAGGAAAATATTTTATCCACTTCCAAAACCAGCAGTGCCTCCTGAAACATCGTGCGGATCTCTTCCAGCTCGGTGTCGTCGAAAGAGAGGATGAAATTCGGGATGGGCGATGGCAGCAAATGGGCTTTGCCGTGCGGAAGCGGTTCGCCGATGCTTTGCAGGTGGGATTGATCGTACAAAATGGATTGAAAGCCCCGCAGACCGTCCTCTGTGAAGACAAACAGCACATTACCGTAGGCGAAATTGAAATGCGTGCAGCAATGGCACTGCCCTATGTAGCCTTTGGGGGTGTGGCTCAAAATCCGAAGCGAATTGTATGAATGCGAATCCTCCTGCATAGCCTGTTAATGATCATGGATGTGAATGCCCGCCATTTGTCTGTGGCAAATATATGATATTAATTTAGACCAAGTATAAATAGTTGATAAAAATTTACATCCACCTTCCCGGAATCGTCTGGGAGACTTCTTATTATTGTAAATTGATAAGTTGCCCGACCAACAGTGGGCGGCACCCGACACGATCTGTTTTATTCCTATTACCTGAACGCCGTTGAAAAAGCTTGTTACCAACCTGACCTTCTGGGTCCTTACCGCCATTACTGCCGGTGCCTTGCTCGGGCACTATCTCCCTGAAAAGGCGGTTGAGATGAAGATTCTCGGCGAAGGTTTCATTTCGGTGGTGAAGCTTTTTATCAATCCTATCATCTTCCTGACCATCACTTTGGGTATTGTGGGCATGGGTGACCTCAAAAAGGTGGGGAAAGTGGGTGCCAAAGCATTGCTCTATTTCGAAGTGGTGACGACCCTCGCGCTCGTGGTGGGCATTATCGTCGCCAACATCATCCGCCCCGGTCACGGCGTGGTCACCGCTTCACTGGAAAAGGGGGATATTTCCAAATATGCCGGTAAGGCGCATGATTTCAGCTGGCTGCAATTTTTCCTGGACAATGTGACTTTGCAGGTTTTGCTTTTTGCATTGGTTTTCGGCTCGGTACTGAGCCGCATTGAAGCCAAGCGGCGTATTGTAGATGGCCTGAACTTTGTATCCAAATACGTTTTCAAGGCATTGCACCTCGTGATGATCTTTGCGCCGATCGGTGCATTCGGTGGGATGGCGTTCACGATCGGGAAATACGGCATTCACACGCTGCTGCCCCTCGCCAAGCTCATGGGAACCGTCTATGCGACGATGGCGGTCTTTATTTTCGGGGTTTTGGGATTGATTTTAAGGACCTATAAAATCAGCCTGTGGCGCTTTTTGAAATACATCCGGGAAGAATTACTCATAGTGCTCGGGACTTCCTCGTCAGAGGCCGGCTTACCTTCCCTAATGGCCAAACTCGAACGAATGGGTTGTTCGAAACCGGTAGTAGGGCTCGTCGTACCCGCAGGATATTCCTTCAATCTCGACGGAACGACTATTTACCTCTCGATGGCCACCATCTTTCTTGCGCAGGTCTTCAATGTACATTTGAATATCGGGCAAATATTATCGCTGATCGGCATTCTGATGGTCACCTCGAAGGGGGCCGCAGGCGTAACAGGGAGCGGTTTTGTGGTTCTCGCCTCAACTTTGACGGCCATTAAAGTAATCCCGGTCGAAGGGTTGGCACTTCTGCTCGGCGTCGATCGTTTCATGTCGGAGGCCCGCGCCATTACCAACTTCATCGGCAACGGCGTCGCTACGATCTGGCTTGCGAACAACGAAAAGGAATTCGACCGCAGTAAAATGGAATACGCGTTCAACAATATTCAGGAAACAGAGAATGTTGTTACCGATAATTTGAGCGATGTAACGCAGCCGGAACAGACGAAGTTGTAGTGCCAAAAGTCGTATTTTAGTGTTCTATGCTTGAAAATTGATTCTTATGACTTACAGAGATTTTATAATATCTGATCATACGATAATGCTCGGTAAGCCGGTCATTAAGGGGACGCGACTGACCGTCGAGCTCATTTTGCGAAAATTGGGAGAGGGTGCGACGCATGCTGATTTGATTCGTATGTATCCCGATTTGAGTTCCGAATCGATCCAAGCGGCTTTGCAATATGCGGCGGAGGTGATAGCTAATGAGGAAAGTCTGGAAGCGGCGCGATGATCCTTGTTAGGTATGCTTTCCCTGAAACGGAAGCCATTTCAGAAATTTTGATCAGATTGCTGAACGAGCGTTCAAAGGGATTGTTTGGCCATTTTACGACAATTACAACCCAAAAAATCCGTTCAAAACCATTTTTGTAGTCTTCTTGCTGCCATGGGATATCAATTTTTACATTTGATTTTTTAACAAAGTACCTTTTATATGTCCAATCAGGAAACACTTCATATACCTACCCGGGCGAAACGGCCTTTTATTGGGGAAGAATTTGATTTGAAGAAATGGGATGATGTTCAGCCGTTCTTCGAGAATTTGAAAAACAGGGAAATCAACTCTCTGGAAGATTTGAAACAATGGTTTTCGGACCGGAGCGAAATTGAATCATACCTCTCCGAAAATTTCGCATGGCGCTACATCCGCCAGACTTGCGATACGGCCAATACCGGCCTCATTAATGCATTGCAGTTCTTTATTACCGAAATTCAGCCGAAACTGGCGGAATACGGCAATGCACTCGACAAAAAGATCGTCGATAACCCATTCCTGAGTGAGCTGACCGAGCCCGGCTTCGCGATCACATTGCGCGGGATGAAGAAGGCGATCGAGATTTTCCGGGAAGAGAATATCCCGGTCATCACCGAAATGCAGACCGAGGAGCGCAAATACGGCGCTATCGCCGGCGCGATGACGGTGACGCTCGACGGCGAGGAAATGACCCTGCAACGTGCTGCGGACCGCCTGCAATCGACCGACCGCAATGTGCGCGAGGAAGCATGGCGTGCCATTGCCGGACGCCGTTATGAAGATCACGACAAGCTGGACGATTTGCTGAACAAGCTCGTAGCCCTGCGCGATACCGTCGGGCGCAATGCCGGTTTCAGCAACTACCGGGACTATATGTTCGCGGCAATGGGCCGTTTTGACTACACGCCGCAGGATTGTTTCAACTTTCACGGCTCGGTGAAAAAGGCTGTGGTGCCCATTTTGAATGAAATGGCGGCAGAACGGAAGGCCGCATTGCAATTGGACGCGCTTCGTCCATGGGATACGAAGGTCGATCCGAAGGGGTTGCCGCCGTTGAAGCCATTCGAAACCGGGGAAGAGCTGCTGGATAAAACGATCCGTGCCTTCTCGCGCCTCGATCCGTTCCTGGGCGACTGCCTGCGCATTATGAAGACGATGAAACACCTCGACCTCGAATCGCGGAAAGGCAAGGCTCCAGGTGGTTATAACTACCCGCTCGATGAAATTGGCGTACCGTTTATCTTCATGAATGCGACTTCGAACCTGCGCGATATGGTTACGCTCCTGCATGAGGGCGGGCACGCGGTGCATTCGCTCGTGACGCGCGATCTGGCCTTGAACTCCTTCAAACACACGCCGTCGGAAGTGGCGGAACTCGCTTCGATGTCGATGGAGCTGATTACGATGGATTTCTGGGATGAGTTCTTTGATAATGAGGGAGATCTGAAACGTGCGAAAATCACGCATCTGGAGTCTATTATCGAAACATTACCCTGGGTTGCGACGGTGGACAAATTCCAGCACTGGATGTACGAGAACCCGCAGCACACGCCGGAGCAGCGTACCGAGGCGTGGGTGCGCATTTACGAAGAGTTCACGGATACGATAATGGACTGGTCGGGATTGGAAAACTTTAAAAAGTACCTCTGGCAGCGCCAGTTGCACATTTATGAAGTACCGTTCTATTATATTGAATACGGCATCGCACAGCTCGGAGCGATCGGCGTTTGGAAAAATTACCGGCAAGACCCCGCGAGAGGTTTGAAGGGTTATCTCGATGCGTTGAAGCTGGGTTATACGGCCACGATCGGTGAAATTTACCAGGCAGCCAATATTCCGTTCGATTTCTCGGAGCGGCATATCGCTGAGCTGATGCAGTTTGTGCGCGATGAATTGGCTGAGTTAAAAAAATAATATTTCAGCAGCCCGCAATTTGGTGGTTATGAAATTGGCGGTTATTTTTGCGCACAATACTATGAACGATCAAAGAAATGAAATTCAATAAAATAGTTGCTTTTGTTGCGTGTGTGGTGCTTCTTTCTTCTTGTGAATACCAAAAGTATAACCACAAGGACCAGAAGGATGTGAACGCCGGTAATGAGTGGGTGTACGGCGTAAGCCCTGATTCCCTGCCGCGTCAGATGTCATTCAAGTATGATGCGAAGCCTGAGCTCGACGCCCGCGTAAACGACATCCGCGCGAAACTTTACGGTGGTAAAATTCCTAGCTCACTGGTGAAAGAATAGCAACCATTCATTGAGAAAATATATGAGATATCCCCACGAAATGGGGATATCTTTTTTTTGCCCTATTTTTTTAGTTATTGAACAATTTTAATATTGCATTGCGCGTATTATCCTTCTGGAATCTGCCCATTGACTAAGTGAAGTTGTGACGATTGAACATTTTTAATTTACTTTACGTATTCGAGGCAGGGCGAAGCCAAAATTTTAGAAAGAAATAAGCGATTAAAAAGTATTCAAAACATGAACATAGCTTTGGTCACCGGCTCCGCCGGACTAATTGGAAGTGAATCAGTTGCTTTTTTGGCTGGCAAGTTTGATCTGGTCATCGGAGTTGATAACAACCTGCGTCAGTACTTCTTCGGCGCGGATGGAAACACCGAGTGGAACCGTAACCGTATCGAGGAGGCTTTCGGCAATTACAAACACTATTCTGCGGACATTCGCGAGGTAAGCCAACTCGAACCTATTTTCAAGGAGTATGGAACGGACATTAAGATGATCGTTCACGCAGCAGCGCAGCCAAGCCACGACTGGGCAGCCCGCGAGCCATTCACCGATTTCGGTGTGAACGCGGTAGGTACATTGAACATGCTTGAAATGACCCGCCTGCACGCACCTGAGGCCGTGTTTATTTTCACGTCTACCAACAAGGTTTATGGGGATAACCCTAACTATCTGCCATTGGTAGAGCTCGAAACGCGCTGGGAAATTGATGAGAACCACCCGTATTTCGAGAACGGCATCGACGAAAACCACAGCATCGACCACACGAAGCACTCCATTTTCGGGGCTTCCAAAGTGGCTGCCGACATCATGGTGCAGGAATACGGCCGCTATTTCGGCATGAAAACGGCTGTTTTCCGCGGAGGATGCCTCACAGGCCCTAACCACTCCGGTGCGCAGCTGCACGGCTTTCTGGCTTACCTGATGAAATGCGCCATTACCGGAACGCATTACACGATTTTCGGATACAAAGGCAAGCAGGTACGTGATAATATCCATAGCCACGACCTGGTGAACATGTTCTGGCATTATTACCAAAACCCGCGTCCGGGCGAAGTTTACAACGCCGGCGGCGGCCGTTTTGCCAACTGCTCGATGCTCGAAGCGATCGCGTTGTGTGAGCAGATCACCGGAAACAAACTCTCTTACTCTTACTCAGAGACCAACCGTATCGGAGACCACATCTGGTATGTGAGTGACCTTTCGAAGTTCAAGTCGCATTACCCCGGCTGGAACTGGGAATACGGCCTGGTGGAAACACTGACTCAGATCCACGACGGGATCTCGTCGCGATTGGGCGTAAAAACGGTTTAAATCACTTTTAGAGCCTCCGGAACTTCTTTCCGGGGGCTTTCGTAACTCTCTCCCATGCCAGAAAATTACGTCATTATTATCCCCCAATTCAATGACTGGGAGGCACTTAATCTGCTGATTCAAAAGATTAATGCAGATTTAAATACCCCGATTCTCCAAAATACTACACTGCTCATCGTCGACGATTGCTCTTCGCGCGCGAGAACAGCGCCATTTGCGGCTTTTGGTGGAAAGGAGCTGAAAGTGCTGCGGCTATACCGCAACCTCGGCCACCAGAAAGCGATTGCAATCGGGTTGTCGTATGCCGCCGAAAATATGAAGGCAGATAAGGTGATCGTGATGGACGCGGATGGAGAAGATGCGCCGGGTGATATCAACAGGTTGGCAGAGAGGTCGGTAGAGGAACCTGACAAGATCATTTTTGCGGAACGTAACAAGCGTACCGAGGGCTTTCTGTTCCGCTTCTTCTATGTGATCTATAAATATGTTTTTAAACTGCTGACAGGCAAGGTGATCACTTTCGGCAATTTCAGCCTGGTGCCGCAAAGCCGTTTGCAGAATCTCGTTCGTGTTTCCGAAATCTGGAACAACTATCCGGGCGGTGTAATCAAATCGCGCATTCCTTACGATTCGGTGCTCACCAATCGGGCCAAGAGGTTGGCCGGTGAGAGTAAAATGAACTTCGTGTCGCTCGTGCTGCACGGTCTGAGTGCCATCTCAGTCATGGTCGACACTACTGCGGTGCGCATTCTGATCTTCTCGATCTTCATGTCGGCCGTCGCCATTGGATTTATATTCTTCATTCTTTTCCTGAAACTGATCGGAAATGCTACGCCCGGTTGGGCATCGACATTGGGTAGTACGCTCATGATCCTCATGCTGCAATCCTTCCTTATTTCGCTGTTTCTGGTGTTTATGGTGTTGCAGTACCGGTCGCAGCAGCATTTCATCCCCGCCGTTCACTACCGCGATTTTGTCGAGAAAGTAGAGTCTTTTAGCTAATCGTATGTTGAGCTTCGACAATTCTCCGCCTGTTTATTGGTTTCTGGGCTATTTATTGGCAGGTGTTGTCATTTTTGCCTCACAAAATAAGTCACTCTCTACCCGGGCGTACCTGTCATTGGGCGTTTTATTGCTTGTGATCATGCGGTTGCCGGTGATCGTCTTTAACCGCGAGCTCAACCAGGACGAGAGCCAGATGCTCAGCCACGCGATTACCCTATTGCAAGACCCGGTGTATTGGCGGTCGGTCGACGGCACGACTATTGGTCCGCTGGATAACTATCTGCTCGTACTTCCCAAACTACTAGGTTTCCAGATCGATTATACGGCTGCGCGTTTTATGGGCTTGCTTTGTGTCGCGGGAGCTTGGCTGTTGCTGTTTTCAGCTTTGAAAAACTGGTTTGGCGCGACCATTGCACGCGGCGTTTCGATTGTACCGTTGCTTTTCGTCGCTTTTACGCAGGAAATCGATTTCGTGCATTATTCGAGTGAGCAGCTTCCGGTGCTCTTGCTCGCATTCTGTGTGTACCAACTTTCGCACCTCGATCCGAAAACGGCGCCTTCGCCGGGGGGGCTTTATCTGCTGGGTTTGGCGGCGGGCGCGGTCCCTTTCGGGAAATTGCAGGCCGTACCAATTGTGGCTGTGATCGTCCTGTCGGCATTCTGGGTATTGTTCAGCCGTTATCGAAGATATGGTGAGTTCAAATCCGCGGGGGCACTGATTTTGGGCGGGCTTACCGTGCCGCTTTTTTTCCTGGTATTCACATTGGCGTTCGGCGTTTTTGATGACCTAATTGATTTTTATGTGCTGGGAAATGCGATTTACGCAGGAGGAAGCACTTTCGCGGAAATCCCCGCTCAGTTCTACAAAATCGTTTCGTTATCGACGGACTTTCAGTTTTTCAGCCTCGCATTGATCGTCCCGATTGTGATCGGGCTGGTGCGGATTGTAAGACTTTACGTTCCCGGCAAAATGGATTTTCATGTGCCGTTTACCATTCTGTTCCTCATTCTGGCCAGTATTTACGCCGTGACGAAGTCGGGTAACGATTTTATCCATTACCTCAATTTCTGCATTATTCCCTGGACATTACTGGCTGCCTACGGCTTCTCGGCTGTCGAAGGCTGGTCGCTTGCATTTCCGGGGATCATTGTGCTGTGGTTTGGCGGCTATGACGCGGTACATTTTGTGAAGGAGCGCCGGTTGAATGTGTTCGATTCGGTAGGCAAGACGACTTTACAGCAAAGCCCGGTAGTAACGGAAATCCTGAAATGGAAAAAAGAAGGCGACTATATGGTTGTGTGGGGCTGGAATTGCTCGTATTACGTAGAAGCCCAACTAGCGCAGGGAACGGCCGAGAACCACTCAGAGCGGTCAATTTTTGAACATCCTATGCGCGATAACTATCGCAAGCGCTACATGTCGGATCTGGAAAGGACGAAGCCGGCATTTGTCCTCGACGCAGTGGGCAAGAATAGCCACTGGGTACAGGATAAAAAAACTCAGGGCATCGAAAGCTACCCTGAGTTAAATCAATATATCCGTAATCACTACACTTTGCTGGGCGAATATGACGATGTGCGGCTTTACATCCGCAATGATCGGCGGGCGACCCCGCGCCGCGCGGCGACTCTGTCTCCCGCCTTACGATAGAATGTCGGTTGGTGCGGCGTTTTCCGCCTGCAACAGGTCATTCAGCGTTGTCTTGTCCAAAACAGCCAGGTTGGCATCCCTCCATCTTTCGAGGACGGTGCGCAGGCTGCATGTTTCTTCATCTTTGCAGTCGTCGCATTTGCCATAGAAGAACATGGAAACGCAGAGCGCAGGAGCGATGGGGCCGTCGATGATCCGCAGCACCTTCGAGAAATTGACTTCCCCGGGAGGTACGCGAAGCAGATAGCCGCCGCCTTTTCCTTTCTGGCTTTGCAGTACGCCATTGTTCCGTAAGTCCAGCAGGATCGCTTCCAGAAATTTTTTCGGAATCTTCTCTTTTTCAGCAATGTAAGAGATCAACACCGGTCCTTTTCCATATTGTTCCGCCAGAACTTTGAGGGCCTTGAGCGCGTATTTTGCTTTTTTCGAAATCATTGTTGATCAAATGTACTTTTGGGTCAGCAACCGTAAAGATGAAACATAATTTGGTGAAACAATAATTCCCGGTCAGTTTCTGGGCGGTTTTCCGCCGTTGAGGAGCCCCTGCATTCTTTCGAGCGTCTTTTTCTCGCCGCACAAGGAAAGGAAGGCTTCCCGTTCAAGATCGATCAGGTATTGTTCTGAAACCAGTTGCGGGTAGCTCAAATCGCCGCCATTGATCACATAGGCCAGTTTGCCCGCGATTTTAGCGTCGTGGTCGGTAATGTAATTGGCCAGGCGCATTTGGGTAATGCCTGCCAGGAACAATGCAATGCCCGTTTTGCCCTGCACTTTAATATCGTTGCGCGGTTTGGGCTGTGTATAACCATTTTCAGCCAGATCAATCGCCGCTTGTTTCGCTTCGGCGATCAACCGGGATCGGTTGAGCACGATCTGGTCCTTGTCCTGCAAGTAATTCATCGCTTTCGCCTCGTGTGCAGAAGTGGACACTTTCGCCTGCGCGATGTTCATGAATGCATTTTGTAGAATGTTCAATTCCGGGTCGCCCGCCTGGTACATGTCCGAGCAGCGCAGCGCCATTTCTTTGGTACCGCCACCGGCAGGGATCAATCCCACACCAAATTCGACCAGACCAATGTATGTTTCCGCATGCGCGACCACCTTGTCCGCGTGTAATGTGAGCTCGCAACCGCCCCCGAGCGCAAGCGTGTGAGGCGCCACCACCACTGGCACCGACGAGTACCGGGCGCGCATCATCGTTTGCTGGAATTGCGAAATCACAAGGTTGATTTCGTCAAACTCCTGCTCGACCGCATACATAAACAGCATCGCCAGGTTGGCTCCGGCAGAAAATGCCTCGACAGCCTCATTTCCGATCACTAGTCCGCGAAAATCCTTTTCGGCAAGGCTGATACCCTTCTGAATGCCTTCGATCACTTCCGAACCCATGGTATTCATTTTGGATTTGAATTCAAGGTTCAGGATACCGTCACCGATGTCGTACAGATTAGCACCTGCATTTTTCCACACAATATTGTTAGAAAGGTTGCTGAGCAGAATGAAGCTGTCCTGTCCCGGAATGCGTTTGTAGGATTTGGAAGGAATGTCATAATACAATCGCTTGCCATTCTCGACCTTATAGAACGATTCGTTGCCTGTTGCGAGCATTTCGTAAATCCACGCAGCCGGTTTCATATCCAGCGATTCCATGATCGCCAGCATATTTTTCACACCGATGGCGTCCCATGTTTCGAAAAGGCCATATTGCCAGCCGAAACCGGCAGTAATGGCCTGGTCGATGCGGAATATTTCGTCGGAGATTTCAGGAATGCGGAATGTGGCGTATTTGAAAACATCGGCAAATGTCTTTCTGTAAAACTCGCCGGCCTTATCCTTGCCCGCTACCAGCGCGCCGAAGCGTTTGTACACGTCGCTGATATTCTTCGTGCCTTCCAGCGTTTCGAATTTCACTTTACCCGACGGCACATATTCCAGCGTTTTGAAATCCAGTGCCAGGATTACCGACTTACCTTTTTCGTCTTTGATTTTTTTATAAAAACCCTGGCCCGTTTTATCGCCCAGCCATTTGTTCTCAAACAACTTTTGCATGATTTCCGGCAGCACAAATGCCTCGCGAGATTCGTCCTTGCCTTCGCCGGAAGCATAGAGGTTATTGGCCACATGCACCGTCGTATCGAGTCCTACCACGTCCGAGAGTCGGTAAGTACCCGATTTCGGACGTCCGGCGACAGGGCCAGTCAGTTTATCCACTTCATCCACGCTCAGGCCCATTTCCTCGGCCACTCGGATGGTTTGTATCAATGCATAAATTCCCAAACGGTTAGCAATGAATCCCGGCGTGTCTTTACAGAGCACCGTAGTTTTTCCCAAAAACAGCTCGCCGTAATGCATCAGGAAATCCACAACACCCTGGTCGGTATCGGCCGTCGGAATGATTTCGAGCAGGCGCAGATAGCGCGGCGGATTGAAGAAATGCGTTCCGGCGAAATGCTTACGGAAATCCTCGCTCCGGCCTTCTGCCATCAAATGAATGGGAATCCCCGAAGTATTGGAAGTAACGAGCGTGCCTGGCTTGCGGAGCGCGTCCACTTTTTCGTAAAGGCTTCTTTTAATGTCCAATCGCTCGACTACTACTTCGATCACCCAGTCGTAATTTTTAATATCGGCCAGGTTATCGTCGAAGTTACCGAGCTTGATCCGCGAGGCGAATGCCGGGCTGTACAACGACGCCGGCGTCGCTTTGAGCGTCGCCTGGAACGAATCATTCACGATCCGGTTCCGGAACGCGGGATGGTCGGCCGTGATGCCTTTCGCTTTTTCGGCGTCGGTAAGGTCTTTCGGAACGATGTCCAGCAAAAGCACTTCAACGCCTATATTGGCAAAATGGCACGCAATGCGCGAGCCCATAATGCCCGAACCAAGAACAGCTACTTTACGAATGGAACGATTCATTTTTACTCAGGTTGGTTTTCAGGATGGGATTGATGGTTATTCCAGATCTTCGGTGACCTCACCGGCTTTGAGCTTCTGGTTCTCTTCTTCCACCAATCGGTTTATATCTTTAATGACGTCAAAAAACACGACCAGCTTGTCCAGAGGTATTTTATCGCGGATCATCGTGTTGAAGGAAATCACGCCCTCGCGCGCCAGCTCACGTTTCTCTTTGCCCAGTTCGGTAAGCACAATGCGGACGAAACGCTTGTCATCTTTACTCACTTCCCGGCGAATGAGGCCCTTTTCTTCGAGGTTTTTCAACATGCGTACCAGGCTGCGCGGCTCCATACCGAGCAAAGGCGCAATTTTTGTGGCCGGAGTACCGTGTTCGATGTCGATATTCAGGAGCACATACCCAACGGCCATTGTCGTGTCAAAACGGGCAGCATAGGCGTTGTACATCCGCGATATGGAATGCCAGGCCCATTTGATCTGGAAATCGATTGTTTTTTCCTTGCGCATCGTTTCAAAAAGCTATTGGTATCAGATAATGCCCTTGTCACAAATGTAAGCAATGTGCTTACTATTATGCAAGCATACTAATTTGTGGTCAATAAAAAACACACCGCCTCGTAATGCGACGGTGTGTTGCTATACTTTGGCCGATTACTTTTCGCTGATCAGCTTATCCATCAGGGTATTAAAATCGGCCACGAACTCGTCGTAATAATGGCCGGTGCCTGGACCGTTGAAGCCGGTATGTATCTCGCGCACTTTACCGTACTTGTCGATGAAAATAGTGGTCGGGTAGGACATTACTTTGTTCAGCATCGGCAATGCCTTCGCTGTGGAAGCATCTGAACTGGTACCTGCAAGTACTACCGGATAGTCGATACCGAAGCGGTTTACCATCTTGTCGATTTTAGGATTGGCGATCTCGGGATTGTCGTTGCGCTCGAAGGACAAGCCTATAATCTCGACGCCCCGGCTCTTGTTCTTTTTGTACCACGGAGCGAGGTAGTTGGTTTCGTCCATACAGTTGGGGCACCATGAACCCATAATCTGGATAATGACGGGTTTGCCCGTGAAACGAGGATCTTTCAATGTCCAGGTTTTACCTTTGGTGTCCTTTAATTCAAAGTCGACGCTTTTGAAGCCTGGTTTGAGGAAGGTCATTTTGGTAGCGTCCGGCAACTTGGCATTCGGGTCCGGCTTGGCGGTCCAGGTTTTGAATGCTTTCACGCCCGACCATTGGTTGCCTTTCAACGTCCCGTCCGGCTGAAAGCCTGCTTTGAAAAGCATGGCAAATGAGCCGTCGAATGTGGATAAATAGAGGCTGTCGCCGTTGACGGAGCCGGTCAGGAAACGGTAATCGCCCGTTGGGGTGAGGAACGAGCCCGTTACGTCGGTGCCTTGCTGCATGAAGTTGCCTACCGCAATAGTTTCGTCACCGGTGGCCGGGTTTTTAAAGGTAGTGGCCCATTTGCCGCTCACGTTACGGGAACTTTTGGCTTCGCCTTTTTTGAAAAACTTATAATTTTCACCCTGCTCGGCTTCAAAAGGCAACGAGCCCGCCACAGCGCCGTTGGCATAGCGATAGTAAGTGCCTTTTAACTCGTCACCGGACGATTTGGCGATGATCTTCGCATCGAACATCATCATCGGGATCACGAGTGAGTCGTTCTGGAAATAGCTGCTGTCCATTTTAAGCTTTTCCGTTCCGTTAATGATGTGCACGGTGAGCGTTTTGCCGTCGGGGTTTTGCGAAATATCGAGTATCAGGGGCAGCTTCTGCTGGTCGCGGGTGAGCGTAGCGCGCCAGATGCCCGATTTTACGGGAGTGTTGGAGAATGCCTGGAAACTGTTGATGAAGACAAAAAATGAAAGTATTCCAAACGATAACAGGAGTCTCATATTCAATTATATGGTGTTTAAAGACATTAGTGGTGCCAAAATTAATTCCCCGCGCGGGCATGATTCCTACGCTTGAAAATTGCTAAGTTTGTAACTGCCGGATTGCCGGAAATAGTTCCTCAGTACATTGCTTTTAACAAATGGATTCGCCTAGTACCTACCACGTTCCCGTCATGTTGTCCGAGTGTCTGGAAGGCCTTCAAATACAGCCCGATGGCATTTATGTCGACGTTACTTTCGGTGGCGGAGGGCATTCCAGGGCTATTCTCGAAAAATTGACGACCGGGCGCCTGCTGGTTTTCGATCAGGATCCCGACGCTGTGGCCAATGCGCTGGAATTTAAGGATGATCCACGATTTACATTCATCCCCGCCAATTTCAGGCACTTGAAACGTTACCTGAAACTGAATAAAGCACCCCAGGTGAACGGCATCCTGGCCGATCTGGGCGTTTCGTCGCACCAGATCAATACGCCCGAGCGGGGGTTTTCTACCCGTTTTGACGCCGACCTGGACATGCGCATGAACCCCAATACAGAGAAAACCGCCCGTGAAGTGCTCAAAACGCGCTCGGCAGGGGAATTGCAACGCATCCTGGGTATGTATGGAGAGGTGACCAATGCCCGCACCGCCGCCGAGGCGATCATTGCCGCCAGATACAATACGCCCATCGAAACCGTTAATGACCTGAAAAGCATTCTCATGCGCTACGCGCCCAAACATCGCGAGAACAAGTATTTCGCGCAGGTGTTCCAGGCGCTGCGGATCGAGGTGAATGATGAGCTGGCGGTGCTCGAAGAGTTTCTCACGCAGGTACCCGAGGTGCTCGCTCCCGACGGCAGGCTGGTAGTGATGTCGTACCATTCGCTGGAAGACAGGCTGGTGAAAAATTACATTCAGAAAGGGAAGTTTTACGGAGAAGTCGAGAAGGACTTTTATGGCAACGAGATCAAACCGCTGAAAAGCGTCACTCGCAAGCCCATCGAAGCCACTGCGGGAGAGGTAGCCGTAAACCCGCGCGCCAGAAGTGCGAAGTTGCGCGTTGCCGCGAAGGCTTGATGGTGCCGGGGTATGATGTTGTCAGTGTGGTCAAGAGTAGTCAGGTATTGTCGTTTGTAGTCAGGTGTGGTCAAGGGTTGTCATTGATAGTCAGGTGTTGCCAGAGAATAGTTAATGATATTTGAGAGAGAATTTTTTACCGCGCGGCGGGCCGCAACAAATGACAACACTTAACAACTCCTGACAATACATGACTACACCAGACAACACTTGACCACAAATGAAAATCTCCTGACTAAACCTAAGCGCACAAAATACTTAACGTAACGTTACGCATGGCTGAAAATAGAAAACGCCCAAAGCCGGTGCCGCCCAAGCCGCCCAAACGGAAGCGGGAATATTCGTTGTTCAACTGGCTGAACAAATTTTTGCCGCTCGATAAGGTTTTCGGCGAGAAACTGCCGGGCCAGGAAGAGCGTTTGCCGGTGAAATATTTTTACTATTTCGGATGGGTGATCATTTTGCTCGTCGCTTATGAGCGGATCGGATTCCAGTCGGAGGACTATGTGCGGAAAAGCATTAAGCTGAAAAAGGAAGTCGACGACCTGAAAGCGGAATATACCTCCATTCATGCCGAATATGAGCGGGCCGGGAAACAGTCCGTGGTAGTGGAGAAAGTTCAGGCCGAAGGGTTGGTCGAGAATTTGACCCCGCCCAAGAAAATTATTTTAAAAGAAGACGAAGAATAGCCGTTTTTTCTCAACGCCTCATGAAAAACGAAGTCGAAAGCGGTCAGAACAATAAAAAAGCACTGATCAACCGGGCCCGCCTGGTCGGTTGGATGCTGTTCGTATTGGCGATCATGGTTTTTGTGAAGCTGATACGGGTGCAGTATTACGATACATTCAAAGGTAAAACGTGGGCCGAATATTCTGAAAAGAACGACCTGAAACTGGACACGATCCCGGCCATGCGCGGGAATATCTATGCGAGCGACAACAGTTTGCTTGCCACCTCATTGCCGTATTATTATGTAGGTTTTGATACCAAAGTCGCCGATTCGGCCTATTTCTACAACCACATCGACGAACTGGCGTCGCTACTCGCCAAAAATTTCAAGGAAAACACGGCCGAAGGCTACAAGAGCAAGATCATGCGCTATCGCGTGAGTAAAAGCAAGCGGTATCTGCGTCTGAAAAGCAAGGAAATCACGCATCTGGAACGCGAGCGACTCAAAAAATGGCCGTTTTTTGCCAAAGACCGTAAAGGCGGTGGCGGCAAGTTCGAGACGATCTACAAACGCTACAAGCCATTCAGTCCAATGGCCGACCGAACGATCGGCGGCATCGATCCGAAAAGCGGGCGCGGGTACATCGGCCTGGAAGCCAGTTTTGACAAACAACTCGAAGGAAGGCCGGGTATCGGCTGGGTAGAAAAAGTGGAAGGAGGCCTGAAAATTCCCGTGGGCGACGCATTGAACGTGCAACCTGCCGCAGGTAGGGATATTTACACCACGCTCGATATGAACTACCAGGAGCGTACCGAGATCGCATTGCGCCGGAAGCTGCTCGAGATGGACGCGGATTTCGGTTCGGTGATTATCATGGAAGTGGCTACGGGCGAAATCAAGGCCATGGCCAACCTTACCAAGCGCGGTCCTGGTAAATATGAAGAAGTTTTCAATTATGCATTGGCAGGCAGCAACGATCCCGGCTCCACGTTCAAGCTGGCGACGATGATGGCCTTGCTGGAAGAAACGCATATGGACCCCGACCAGGTGACGGTAAACACCGGTAACGGCGCTATGAAGTTCCGCAACCACGTTATCCGCGACGCCCACCGGGGGGGCTTTGGTACCATTACCGCTTCGCAGGTTTTAGAAAAATCTTCGAACATTGGTATTGTGCAGCTGATGCAGCGGTATTTTGCTAACAAGCCCGATAAATACCTGAGTTATCTCAAGCAATTCCACCTCACCCAGCCGACAGGCATTCATATGAAAGGTGAAAAGCCGCCGTTGATCCGCGATCGCAAATCGAAACAATGGAGCAGTTACTCGATGTACTTCATGGCGCACGGCTATGAAATGCAGATGACACCTTTGCAAACGCTGGCATTCTACAATGCCGTGGCAAATAATGGTTACTGGGTGCGGCCGATGATCGTGCGGGAGATCAGGAATGCGGAGGAAATCGAAGATAAAATCCCGCCATATGTGGAGGAAAAGCCGATTGCGTCACCTGAAACGATCCGGAAAGTGAAGAAAATGCTCGAAGGCGTGGTGAATGCAGGTTTGGCCAAACACATTAAAAGTGATTTGTACCAGATTGCCGGGAAAACCGGTACGGCGCGAAAGTTGATCAACGGGGTTTATACCGAAGGCAAAAACTACACCTCATTTGCAGGGTATTTCCCCGCGGATAAGCCGAAATACAGCTGCATTGTGATCATCGACAATCCAAAAAGCACCGGTGCCGATTACACCCGTTACGCCGGAAGCGTGGCAGCTCCTGTTTTCAAGGAAGTGGCCGACCGCATTTACGCCTATGACGTAGCCATCCAGAAACCGGTGAAGGATTCCATTCCTGAAAAATCAGAAGATGTGAAATGGGCGGGCTCTACCAGCGACTTGAATGTCATCAGCAAAACATTGAACATGACGCCGGCACCTGAGGAAAGCGAATATGCCGCGGCATCGCTCTATAAGAAAGGTAAAACCAAATGGAACCCGCGCGAAGTCGATTCGCGCGATGTGCCGAACCTGCAAGGCATGTCGATGCGCGATGCTTTGTATTTAATGGAGAACAAGGGCTTCAGGGTAACATTCAAAGGCTCTGGCAAGGTGGTGGAGCAATCGCTGCCGCCGGGCAGCAATAAATCAGGAAGCAAGACAATCCTGCTTACATTACAATAATCCTTCATGGAAAACGAACAAGTGCTGAGCGGCCTGCTTGGCGAAGTTAAAGGGGCCATTATCCATGGCTATGCCGACGTTAAGGTCAAAAATATCATCCTGGATTCCAGAAAAGTAATGCCTGGAAGCCTTTTTGTGGCGTTGCGCGGCACACAGGTGGATGGTCACCAGTTTATCCACACAGCCACCGGGCTCGGTGCGACCGCCATATTGTGCGAGGAATTGCCCGAAAGTGTAAGGGAAGACATTACCTACATTCAAGTTGAGGACTCCGCCTCGGCCATGGGATTGATCGCCGCCGCATTCTACGGGCATCCTTCCAAAAAGTTAAAACTCGTGGGAGTAACCGGTACCAATGGGAAAACCTCGGTGGCGACATTCCTCTTCCAGCTTTTCCGGGCATTGGGCTATCGCTGCGGATTGTTGTCGACGGTCCAGAACCAGATCGAAGACGAGGTTATCCCTTCCACACATACCACGCCCGACGCCGTTGCATTGAATGCATTGCTGGCTCAAATGGTCGCCCGGCATTGCAGCCACGTGTTTATGGAAGTAAGCTCGCATTCTGTGGCGCAGCACCGTATTACCGGGTTGCATTTTGCCGGGGGCATTTTTACCAATATTACCCACGATCACCTCGATTTCCACAAGACGTTCGATAACTATATCAAAGCTAAAAAGGGCTTTTTCGACGCGCTGCCCAAATCTGCATTTGCATTAATTAACATCGACGACCGCCGGGGCAATGTGATGGTACAAAACACCAAAGCGCGCGTTGAAACCTATTCACTGCAAACGCTCGCGACTTTCAAGGGCAAGATCATTTCGGATACGCTCGCGGGCATGCACATGGAGATCAATAACCAGGAAGTGTGGTTCCGCGTGATCGGTCGATTTAATGCCTATAATCTGCTTGCAGTATATGGTGCAGCGGTGCTTTTGGGCGAGAAGGAAGAGGCCGTTTTGACAGAACTTTCCAACCTGAAAAGCCCTCCGGGCCGTTTCGAACAGTTCCATTCTGCGGACCATATCGTTGGCATTGTGGATTACGCACACACGCCCGATGCCCTCGAAAACGTGCTCGAAACGATCACGCATTTGCGGCAGGGGAATGAGCAGGTGGTGACGGTAGTAGGTTGCGGCGGTAACCGCGATGCCGAAAAGCGGCCCAAAATGGCGGAAATAGCTTGCCGTTATAGTAACCGCGTGATTCTGACGTCGGATAACCCGCGTTTTGAAGACCCGATGGACATCCTCGACCAGATGCGGAAAGGCGTGCCGCCATTGGATTATAAAAAAACAACCGTGATTGAAGACCGCCATGAGGCCATTTTGAAAGCCGGACTGGAAGCGGCACCTGGCGACATTATCCTGATCGCCGGTAAAGGACATGAAAATTACCAGGATGTGAAAGGTGTTAAACACCATTTCGATGATAAGGAAGTGCTGATGGAAGTGTTCGCGAAACGGGCGGGCAATTAAAAATCACTATGCTTTTGGCGTAGTCTATTAAAAAAACCAATTTTGCAGCCGTCATCCCAACACGCTTTTTCATGCTCTATTATCTCTTCGATTATTTAGACAAACAATTCAACATTCCCGGGGCCGGGGTATTCCAGTATATCTCGTTCAGGGCATTAGGGGCGACGGTTTTGTCGCTGTTTATTGCTGCTGCCTACGGAAAGTCGATCATAAATCTGCTGCGGAGAAAACAAATGGGCGAGTCGATCCGTGACCTTGGGCTGGCAGGCCAGATGGAAAAAGCGGGAACGCCTACCATGGGTGGTTTTATTATCCTTGCGTCGCTGCTGATCCCCGTTTTGCTGTTTGCGAAATTGAGTAATGTCTACATCGTTCTGCTGCTCATTACGGCTGTCTGGACAGGAGGAATCGGGTTTTTGGATGATTATCTGAAAAAATTCAGGAATAACAAGGATGGACTGGCGGGGCGTTTCAAGATCGTCGGCCAGGTAGGCTTGGGACTGATCGTCGGTATTACGCTTTCTTTTAACGATAATGTCAAAATACGGGTCTATGACCAGCCTGTGCTGAGTTCCAGCCTGGGCGAAGTGCAGCGTTACCGCGACATTATCCATCCGACGGTAACGACCATTCCGTTCATCAAGAACAACGAATTCGACTACAAGGCGCTGCTTTTCGGCTGGCTGCCCGAAGAATATACCTGGGTTATCTACACCATTATTGCGATTTTCATCATCACCGCGATTTCCAATGGCGCCAATATTACCGACGGTATCGATGGCCTCGCAGCGGGTGTGTCGGGTATTATCGCATTGACGCTCGGCGTGCTGGCCTATTTGTCGGGTAACACAAAATTCTCGCAATACCTGAACATCATGTACATCCCCAATTCGGGAGAGCTGGTAATATTCTGTGCGGCGTTTATAGGGGCCTGTGTCGGGTTTTTATGGTACAATGCGTACCCTGCGCAGGTATTTATGGGTGATACGGGCAGTTTGATGCTCGGAGGGGTGATCGCCGTGGTAGCGCTGGCGATCCGCAAGGAATGGTTGATCCCGGTCATGTGCGGGATCTTCATTGTCGAGAATGCGTCGGTGATATTGCAGGTCAGTTATTTTAAATACACCAAAAAGAAATACGGGGAAGGACGAAGGATATTCCTGATGTCACCGCTGCACCATCACTACCAGAAAAAAGGCATTCACGAAGCGAAAATTGTAACACGCTTCTGGATCGTCGGTATCATTTTGGCAATTTTGACATTGGCTACGTTAAAGTTACGATAGAGGGGAGAAAAGGGATTCTTTTAGTCGACCCTTGTCTTGTCCCTTTCCTCCTTCCTCCCTTTCCTCCATCTTCCCATCAACCAAAAAGCTCCAATTCATGCGAATCGGAGCTTTTTGCGGTTTTTAGTCTGATGATATCGGGGTAATTTATTCTCTTAGTTCAAGTAACATCTCATCGGTGATCTTGTTCTTTTCTTTGAAATCTGCGACGGTTTCGGTGAAAGAGTTTTGAAGGTTTTCCACATTCTGGAGATTTTTATAGACACCGTCGTAAATCTCGTTCAATGACTTGTCGAGGTTCTGGACGTTGACATTCATGTTTTCTGTTTCAATCTGACCAATCTTCTTGATCACGGCAGTCTCGCTGTTTTTCAAATCCTCGATCTCACGCAGGATTTTCTCCATGGTCTTAAACTTTTCGATCTTATCCATAAGTCTTTTTCAAGATTGTTTTCGGGTAAATGTTTTAAAATATCATACCAAAGCAAATGTGCCCGGCGGTAAAACGGCGGAAAAATGTGCTTTTGAAAACTATGAAAAAGAAAAGATTTGCATTGCTTCTGATGGCGGTATTCACGCTCTCAGCCCTCAATATTTCAGCTCAAGCCCCCGAAAAAACGACCCACTGGAAAGGTTTTGAAAAGGTAGAATTCACGTTTCAGGGCCGCAATGCGTGGTATGTGAAACCTAAAAAGGCGATTGACGGCAACCCGTGGGTGTGGCGGGCACATTTCCCCGCGTGGCACACCGATATGGACAGTATTTTGCTCACTCGAGGATTTCATGTGGCGTACGTCAACACCAACGACATGTTCGCCCATCCGAAAGCGATGCAGGTGTGGGACGCTTTTTACGATTACCTCGTAAAAGAAAAGCATTTCGCCCCGAAGGTGGCGTTGGAAGGTGTGAGCCGTGGCGGGTTGTATGTGTACGGCTGGGCGAAACGTAATCCCGATAAAGTAAGTTGCATTTACGCCGAAGCACCCGTCGCCGATCCGAAAAGCTGGCCGGGCGGCAAAGGAAAGAGCAAAGGCTCGCCCAAGGATTGGGAAGCGTGGAGGCAAATTTTTAACCTGACGGAAGAGCAAACCAGCAGTTTCACTGACATTCCATTGAACGACCTGGCCGGTTTAGCTTCCTACAAAGTGCCAATCGTGCATGTGGTAGGCTTGAAGGACGAGCTAGTACCCGTAGCTGAGAACACAGATCTGTTAGTAAAAAATTACCTCGCATTAGGCGGGCCTGTGAGCGTGTATCCGATGACGCGCGGCGAGCAGACGCTCGAAGGCCACCATTTCCCGATCGAGCATCCCGAATTATTTGCCAATTTTATGGAAGAAAACAGCGTACCGGTTCAAAAGCCGCTGCTTCACACGCCGTACATTACGCTGAACAAAGGCCTGGGTAATGCATTTGAGAAGTTCAGGACCATGAAGAAGGGCACGGTTGCATTCCTCGGCGGTTCTATTACTCACAACCCCGGCTGGCGCGACAAAACTTCCCAATATTTGCAGGAGCATTTTCCGGAGACTGAATTTACATTCATCGCTGCAGGCATTCCATCGCTGGGCAGCACACCGCATTCGATGCGTTTCAGTCGCGACGTACTCGCCAAAGGAATACCCGATTTGCTTTTTGTGGAGGCGGCCGTGAATGACCGGGGAAATGGTTTCAGTGAAAAGGCACAAGTCAGGGCATTGGATGGTATTTTAAGGCAAATGTATGCCGCTAATCCCAATGCGAATGTGGTGATGATGGCCTTCGCCGAGCCGAAAAAGAATGACGACTACGATGCGGGCAGGCAGCCTGTGGAGGTAGGCGTGCACGAGCGCGTCGCGAAATATTATGGCGCTGTTTACATTAACCTGGCAAGAGAAGTATACGACCGTATTAAGGCCGGCGAATTCACCTGGAAGTATGATTTTAAAGATTTGCATCCGTCTCCCTACGGGCAAGAAATCTATGCCCAAACCATCAAGGAAATGCTGAAAATGGAATCTCCTGCCACTGGTGCTATAAAGCTTCCCGCTGCGATGGACCGTTTTAGCTACGAGAAAGGGAGCTACCATAAGCTGGAAGAAGCTAAAAATCTCAAAGGATTCACGCTCAATCCCGACTGGAAACCGAAGGTGAAGTTCTCTACCAGGCCCGGATTTGTGAATGTACCGATGCTGGTCAGCGAAACCGCCGGGTCTTCGCTGGATTTCGAATTCAAAGGGCGCGGCGTCGGAATCGCCATCATTTCAGGTCCGGACGCTGGCAAAATCACCTACACCATCGACGGCAAAAAACCGCAAACGCTCGATACCTACACGCCTTGGAGTAACCAGCTGCATTTACCCTGGTATCTCATGCTGGCCGATGAATTATCAGCAGGTAAGCACAAGCTGCATTTGACGATTTCAACGGAGAAAAATGAGAAGAGTGAGGGGAATGCGCTCCGGGTTGTGCATTTGCTTGTAAATGAGTAAATAGCATGCAGTTTTCACACACTAAAATGGATATGATATGCCTGAAATCTCGCGCTTTTTCGGAATCATTATTTACATGTATTTCAAAGATCATCTGCCGCCGCATTTCCACGCAGAATATGGGGGCCAGGAAGCACAATTTTCGATCGAGACGGGCAATGTAATTGTCGGAGATTTGCCTCGTAAACAGGTTAGGTTGATTCAGGCGTGGGTGGAACTTTATAGGGATGAATTGTTTTTGAATTACGAAGAGTCCCAGAAGGATAATGGAAGGCTGCGAAAGATCAGGCCACTGCAATAATGAATCCGAGAATTAAAGAAATATTGTCAATCGAGCCGTTTGTAATCAAGGCACTCTGGACTGATGGAATCGTCAGATCGGTCGATTTCGGCAGTTTTCTTCAAGAATATGCTGAAAAAGAAGGAAGCATTTTCAAGAAAATTCTCGATAGGAATACTTTCAAGCAGGCTCAAACCGACGGGCGTACGATCTACTGGGATGGATTAGCAGAAATGGTCGATTATGATGGTAAGATCATTCCTGCGCCGCTCGATTTCTGCCCGGACGTCCTTTTCCAAAACTCAACTCCGGCCTAGCGCCCCGTCTGCGTAGTATAAGTACTCTCAAAAATCTTATCCGCATTCCCGGCTTCGAAACCATCGCGGCGATGTTTTCTTTTGACTTGGCCGGCCGGGAGATCGGCAAAATCCGCCAGTACCTTCCGCTCCGCAAATTCCACATAAGAGCCGGAAATGCGCAGCTTTTCGCCATTAGCAAACTCCGCATCCAGCATTTCCGCAACGGTAGCGCTTTGCAGTAACCCACCATCAGGGCTTACTTTGATTTTACCGCCCGAAGTGTTCAGCTTAATGCCGTGCTTTTCCAGGAAATCATTAAACTGCGCGACGGTGTTGTAGCCTTCCGGCAGGTTATGAACGCTGATCGTAAAATGGTTGAGGTAATAGCGGTTGTAAATCACCCATGCCGCATATTCGCTTTCTTTAAGCAGCGACTGGTAGTCCGAAACTGTCGGTGTGCGCCACAGCGGCTGGTGCAGGAATTCGTCCACGGCTTCGCCATTGTCAAGGTCGAGGGAATCGACGGGATCCCTGGTAACTTCGTCGGTGTAGGAGCGGATGATACGTTGGCTCTCAGGTGAAAGGTCGCCTACGCGGAGCTCGCTCACGAAGATGCGCGGATCGGTCTCCCGCGGCGGGGCGTACCACCAGGCGTCGAGTTTTTTACCTTCAAAAAAATAATGGTCGCGTTTTTCGTAGCCGTAATGCAGGAATATTTTCTCGAAGGATTGTACACCCAGCTGAGGTACGCCCATTGTACGGAATGCGATATGGTCGTTTTCAATATCGTCAGCCCTTTTAACGACGCCATCCGCTACCATCGCGTCGAGGATAATGCCCACGTCGGGCACGCGCTCTTTGTAGCGGCGCATTAATCCGTTCAGAACAATATCAAGAGTGGCGAGTTTGCTGGCTGATGTTTCCATATTTTTTGAAGTCTGATGATTAGTGTAGTTTGAGTGTCAGCCTGACCGGAGAAACCGTCGGACAGCCTCGCGATCAAGCTGATAATCTATCCTTTCGACAACTCTGCCGATCGCACCTGCGCGGCAAAAATGCCTTTTTCAAGCGTTTTATCGAGTTCACCGGCTTCAAACTGGCGCAATGCAGCCTCGGTGGTACCGCCTTTGGACGCTACCGCCTTGATCAGGTCGTCGAGCGATTTATCGGCGGTGTTGATCAGGTGATAGGAGCCTAACATGGTTTGTTTCACCAACAATGCAGCCACGTTTTCCTCGAAGCCCATTTGCTTGCCGGCTTCGATCATCGCTTTTACGACATAAAAAAAGTAAGCCGGACCGCTGCCGCTCAATGCCGTCACCGCATTCAGTTGTTCCTCGTCTTCAAGGAATACCGACCGGCCGGTCGCATTGATGAGGTTTTCTATTTTGCGTAATTGATGAATATCCACTTCCGGTGATGCAGAATAAGCAGTAATGCCCATTCCCAGCATTGCAGGCGTGTTAGGCATCGCGCGGATCACCGCTTTGTGGTCCAGCGCATTCTGAATGCCTTCTATCGTGACACCAGCCATAATCGACAATACTACCTGGCTGGGCTTGATGACTTCTTTGAGGGCGCCGGCTACCGAAAGGAAATCCTGCGGCTTCACTGAAAGGATGATCAGGTCGTATTCGCCGATCTGCGGTCCGATCACGCCCGTGATCACGCCCGGCTGGAAGCTCGTGAGGCTGTCCATACGGTCGGTGCTTTTCTCAACCAGTAAAAAGTCCTGGTTTTTGACGAGGTCAAATTTCAGGAAGGCGCGGGCGAAGGCCATACCCATGTTGCCGCAGCCGATGATAGCAATTTTCATTTTTGGACTAAACTAATGGTATTGTAAGGATTTTGGCGAATGTCGTAACTTTTAAGGAATTATCTGTCCTGCGCGAGCTTGCAGATTAATTAATGATGAATCCGACCGGGAAGCGGCATGTTCTTTGTCACACTCCTTAGCTTTGCGGATAATAGAAGGGGACTGAGCAGGATGAAGAAATATTTAAAAAAATAATATTCTGCTTTGGTGATTTACTCCTGCTATATATTTTGAAAAATAAGCGCAAAGCATTTGTTTAGAATTTGATATGTCCCTGCTTGCCAAATTATCTAATTTTATTGTAATACTCCTATTATGGCTATAAAAGTTGCTATTTCGCACAAAACAAGATATAAGTTCGACCGGAGTGTTTCACTTTCACCGCATATTTTCAGGTTGCGTCCTGCGCCGCATTCGCGCACACCGATCGAGGGCTATTCACTGAAAATTACGCCCGAAAATCACTTCATCAACTGGCAACAAGACCCGTTCGGAAATTACCAGGCGCGGGTTGTTTTTCCCGAAAAGGCAACAGAATTGAGCATCGACGTGGAGGTGATCGCGAAAATGCAGGTGATCAACCCGTTCGACTTTTTTGTGGAGGATTATGCGGATAAATATCCTTTCAAATATGAGGCGACCCTGGAAAAGGAGCTGGGGCCTTACCTCGAACCGCGGGAAGCAGGACCGCTTTTGATGGATTTTATTCAAAAACTGAATATTCAACAGGATATCAAAACAGTCGATTTCCTGGTGTACCTCAATCAAGAACTGTACAAGGCCATTAATTACAACATTCGCATGGAAGCGGGCGTGCAGACCTGCGAACAGACGCTTACGATCCAAAGCGGATCGTGCCGTGATTCGGCGTGGCTGCTCGTGCAGATCCTGCGGCATCTGGGCATCGCGGCGCGGTTTGTGTCGGGCTACCTGGTGCAGCTTACTTCCGATATCAAGTCGCTCGACGGGCCATCCGGGCCTGAAGCCGATTTCACCGACCTTCACGCGTGGACGGAGGCGTACGTGCCTGGTGCGGGATGGATCGGTCTGGACCCGACTTCCGGACTTTTTGCCAGCGAGGGGCATATTCCGCTCTGCTGCACGCCGGATTATGCCAGCGCAGCTCCGGTTTCAGGTGCTACCGACGTTGCAGAAGTGACTTTTGAATTTGATAACAAGGTTTTCCGCATTCACGAAGACCCGCGCGTCACCAAGCCCTATTCCGAAGAACAATGGGCGCAGGTGATGCAGGTAGGTTATGATGTGGAAAAGGATTTGCAGGAAAACGATGTCCGCCTCACGATGGGTGGCGAGCCTACCTTCATTTCCATAGATGATTACGAATCGGCCGAATGGAACACCGCTGCCGACGGGCCATTGAAGCGGCAGTTGGCCTATGATCTTTCGTTGCGGCTTAAAAACCGCTTTGCACATGGCGGACTGCTGCATTTCGGTCAGGGAAAATGGTACCCGGGCGAGTTGTTCCCGCGCTGGCAATATGCCTTGTACTGGCGGAATGACGGTGTTCCCATGTGGAAAAACGATGACTTGGTAGCCAAAGAGGGGGAGACGAAATATACATTCCGCGATGCAGAGATTTTTACAAATGAACTGACCAAGTACTTGGGGATCGATACCAATAACATTACACCGGCCTATGAAGACCCTGTTTACTGGGCCATGGAAGAAGGTAAGCTACCGGTGAATGTCGACCCATTGAAAGTTAATCTCAAAGATTCCGTCGAACGCAGGACACTGGCGAAATTGCTCGAAAAAGGCTTGAATAACCCTGCCGGATTCGTGATTCCGGTCAAATGGGAGGAAAGCGGGAAGCATTGGGCGAGTACTGCCTGGCAGTTTCGCCGGGGTAACTGCTTCCTGATTCCCGGTAATTCGGCGATGGGCTACCGTTTGCCGTTGAATTCCTTGCCTGAAATCGCCAAAGAGCGGCGTGAGCAACCGATAGAGCGCAGCCCGTTCGAGGATTTGCCTGCGTTGGCCGATTATCAGCCTATTGTGCAGGCCCGCTATGGTTCCGTGGCGCCGGCCTATGAACTGCCTTTAAATGTACAGCCGGTTGACGAGGAAGAGGATTCAAAGAAAAAGAAGGAAGAAGCCCGAAATAACCTGCTTTTCGACGTCCCGGTGATTAAAACCGCACTTTGCGTCGAGGAGCGCGACGGCATTATCTACGTATTCCTGCCACCGACCGATTACCTGGAACATTACCTCGATCTGATGGCGTCCATCGAAGCCACTGCCGCGAAGCTGAAAATGCCGGTGCGGATCGAAGGATATCCGGCACCATCGGATTACCGGGTGCAGAAGCTGATCGTTACGCCCGACCCGGGAGTAATCGAAGTGAATATCCACCCTGCGAAAAACTGGCAGGAACTGGTAGATAATATCAGCGCTTTATATGAAGAAGCATTCTTCTCCCGACTGGGAACTGACAAATTCATGGTCGATGGCCGGCACACCGGTACGGGTGGCGGTAACCACGTCACCATTGGAGGTGCCAAACCGGCCGATAGCCCGATATTGCGCCGCCCCGACTTGCTACGCAGTCTTTTGACCTACTGGCAGCACCATCCGGCATTGAGTTACCTTTTTGCCGGTCCGTTCATAGGCCCTACCAGCCAGGCGCCGCGCATCGACGAAGGCCGCGACGAGCGCCTTTACGAGGTTGAAATTGCATTTGACCAGATCCCCGAACACGGCGAAGTGCCTTTCTGGATGGTCGATCGCATTTTCAGGAATTTATTGGTGGACATCACAGGCAATACCCACCGATCCGAGTTTTGCATGGATAAACTGTATTCGCCCGATTCGTCGAGCGGGCGGTTGGGTATTCTCGAATTCCGGGCATTTGATATGCCGCCGCACAAGCATATGAACCTCGTGCAGACGCTGCTCATACGCGCGCTCATCGCGAAGTTTTGGAAAGAACCTTACAAACATAAACTCATCCGGTGGGGCACCGAGCTCCACGACCGCTTCCTGCTGCCGCACTTTGCCTACCTCGATATGGTGGATGTCGTGAACGACCTGAAAGCGGCAGGCTACAACTTCGATATTTCGTGGTTCGACCCGTTCTTCGAATTCCGCTTCCCGCATTACGGCGGTATTACGGTCGACAATATTCAGCTGGAATTGCGCCTGGGCATCGAGCCGTGGCATGTTTTGGGGGAAGAACTGTCGAATGCGGGCACAGCGCGGTTTGTGGATTCGTCGCTCGAAAGGTTACAGGTAAAAGTGAGCGGTTTTGTGGAGGGAAGGCATATCCTGGTCTGCAACGGCTGCCGCGTGCCGCTGCGGAGCGCGGGGATTAAAGGCGAATATGTGGCGGGCATCCGCTACAAAGCCTGGAACCCGCCGTCGGCATTGCACCCTACTATCGGGGCCGATGCGCCTCTGGTTTTCGATATTGTGGATACCTGGAATAACCGTATATTGGGTGGCTGTACCTATTTCGTTTCGCACCCCGGCGGGCGCAGTTTTGATACTTATCCGGTCAATGCATTCGAGGCCGAGTCGCGCAAAATCAGCCTTTTCCAGGGATTCGGACATACGCCATCGGCTACCCGCGAGGTGCCGGTGGTGGAGAAGACGGCTTCGGGCGTTTCCCGGTTTGTAGCCGAAACGAAAAAGGAAATGCGCAGCGACACCCCGATCGAACTGATCAATCCGGAGTATCCCAATACGCTGGATTTACGCAAATTCTGGAAATCGCGATAGATTTGCAGTATAACCCTGACATTGAATATGCTTACCGAGGCTTCCGTGAATCTGTTACAATCCTATCAAGCCGGCCTGACTTCTTACGACGAGGTGCTGGATCCCAACGGAAAATTGAAGCCGCACTGGCAGGCGCTTTTCGCCACACTGGAAAAGCTGGGCATCGGGGAGCTTCAAAACCGTAATCAGGAGATTATCAGTAAACTGCGGGAAAATGGTGTGACGTACAATGTCTACGGCAGTCCCGACGGCATGAACCGCCCCTGGCAGCTCGACCCGATCCCTTTCCTGATAGAACATCGTGAATGGGATAAGATTTCGAAAGGTTTACAGCAGCGGGCCATATTGCTCGACCTCATTTTGAAGGATATATACGGGCCCAGAAACCTGGTGAAGGACGCAGTTATCCCAGCGGAACTCGTTTTTGAAAACACAGGATTTTTACGGCCTTGCATTGATATCAGAGTACCTGGCCCGCGGCAGCTGACATTGTTCGCGGCCGACATGGCGCGGGGACCGGACGGACAAATGTGGGTGCTCGATAGCCGCACGCAGGCGCCTTCCGGCTCGGGCTACACGCTTGAAAACCGCATTGTGATGAGCAAGCTGTTGCCCGAACTGGCCGACGGTATGTATGTGAGCAAGCTCTCGCCTTTTTTTAACAGCATTCAAAACACGGTACTCAGGCTGTCGGACAAAACCCGCGAGGCCCCCAATATCGTTTATCTTACCCCGGGGCCCGGCAATGAAGCCTATTTTGAGCACGCTTACCTGGCCTCGTACCTGGGTTACACGCTCGCGCAGGGCGACGACCTGCTGGTGCGCAACGGGAGCGTGTGGCTGAAATCCATTGATGGTCTGCAAAAAGTGGATGTGATCGTCCGACGGGTGGACGACGACTGGTGCGATCCGCTGGAACTGCGGGAGGACTCCCGTCTTGGTGTACCAGGGCTTTTGCAGGCGATCCGCCTCGGTAATGTGCAGGTCATGAACCCGCCGGGCTCGGGTGTGCTGGAAAACCATGCTTTTCTCGCATTCATGGAGAATATATGCCAGTATTTTCTGGGAGAAAAGCTGATTATGCCCAACGTCGCCACCTGGTGGTGCGGGCATCAGAAAGAACTTACCTACGTGCTCGACAATATCGGTGAGCTGATCATCAAAAAGGCCAATCGGAAATCCAAATTTGCTTCGATTTATGGCCGGACATTGACCGGTGAAGGAAAAGCCAAGCTGAAAGCGATGATCGCCCAGAGGCCGCACGATTTTATCGCTCAGCAGGAGGTGAGCCTTTCCACGACGCCTTCTTTGATCAACGGCGCGATAGAGCCGCGTTATGCCGCATTGCGGGCATTTCTGGTGGCGGATGAAAACGGTTACCACGTGATGCAGGGTGGACTCACGCGGAGCTCGGCGGTGAAGGACCGGTTTGTGATTTCCAACCAGCAGGGAGGCTTTTCAAAAGACACCTGGATCGTTTCCGACAAATCCGACGAGCCGCAGGAGCGGATTGTCCTGAATACTCCTGCCGCGGTGAACAAGCACGTTTCACTTCCGAGCCGAAGCGCCGAAAACCTTTTTTGGGTAGGGCGGTACTGCGAGCGGACAATGGCGGTGATCAAGTTTATGAACATTACCATCAATGTGCTCAACCTCGATCGCAACTTTGGCGGATCGGCAAAGCAGGAGCACATTAAAGTGCTTTTGCAATCGCTGACGCACGTCTCGGCGACCTATCCCGGGTTTTTGGATGGAGATGAAAAACTGAATGACCCTTACAGGGAAATCATCGCATTGATTTCCGACAACTGCCGCGCAGGGACTGTCGCTTCGAATATTGGCTCGTTTCTGAATGCCGTCGGTGCGGTGAGGAACCAGTGGGAGCTGGAAATCTGGCGCATTGTGGATTTGATCGACAACGGTTACCACGAGATCCGGAATGCGTCATACATGAATAGTACCAACATCCAGCGCACACTCGACGGCCTATTCAATAATATGTTCACGTTCCTGGGGGTAATCGCCGAAAGCATGCCGCGGGACAACAGCTATCTGCTGCTGGAAACGGGGAAGCTAATCGAAAGGATACTATCGAGAATCAGCGTGATCCAGTCGAATTTTGGTGTGGGGCGCTCGGCTGCGGTGGAGAATGAGCTGATCGAGGCGACGTTGATCAACCACCATATGCTGGTGAATTACCGGCAAATTTATAAGTCGCATTTGAGCGTGGAGGCCATGCTGGATATGATTTTGCTGGAACCGCGCTTGCCTTATTCGCTGACCTATATGCTTGATGAGCTGGGCAAAAACCTGGCGGAACTGCCTGCTACCGCACATGGGGAAAGGCTGAACGAGGCCGAAAAGCTCGCATTGAAAGCTTCGACGCTGATCAAACTTTCGAATATTCCGGATCTGACGAAATGTAATGCTGATGACGAGCGGGACGAGCTCTTTACCCTGCTTGGAGAGGTTGCAAGGCTGGTGAGTTCGGTATCCATTTATCTTACCAACCAGTATTTCAGTCACACCTTGATACACCACTCTTTTGAACCGATGGACTACGATACGGATGAAGTATAAGCTGATCCATAAAACCGAATACAAATACGCCGAGGCTGTGAACAACTACCACAGCCTGGTGTGCCTCACGCCACGCACGCTACCCGACCAGCTTTGCCAGGATTTCAGCATTAAAATCACCCCGGAACCGGCGCAAATCAGTGAGCGCGTCGATTTTTACGGTAATACCACGCATTATTTTTCCTTGCACTCACCCCATAAAACGCTGACGGTGCTCACGACAGCCATTGTGGAACGTTTGAAAGAGCGTACAGGCTCGCTGTTCATTCCGTCGTCGGTTACCAGCGGAGAGGCCAGGCAGCGGCTCACAAGCGACCGTGCGACGAAAATTTCGGTTTTGGAATACACATTGCCCAGCCCCCTGGTGAAATGGGACGCCGAGGTCAGGGAATTCGCCAGCGATTGCTTCAATGACAATGCGCCTTTGTACGAATGCATAGCGAAACTCTGCAAAAAGATCTACACCGAATTCAAGTTCGTGCCCGATTTTACGACGGTGAATACACCTATTAAAGAGGTGTTAGCTGCTAAAAAGGGCGTTTGTCAGGATTTTTCACATTTGGCCATTGCCTGTATCCGCAGTTTCGGTTTTGCGGCGCGATATGTGAGCGGCTATCTCGAAACATTACCGCCGCCCGGAAAACCCAAGTTGCAGGGTTCCGACGCTTCGCATGCCTGGATCTCAGTGTTTATCCCCGATTACGGATGGTGCGATTTCGATCCGACTAATAATGTGGTACCGGGAGAAAGGCATATTATCACTGCCTGGGGCCGTGATTATAGCGATGTGCCGCCGCTGAAAGGCATTATTTTCAGCTACGGGAAACACACACTTTCAGTAGAAGTGGACGTGATCCCGATTTAATACCAAAACGGGCCGCATTTACCCCATTTTTTAACAGAATGGTTCCGGGAAAGAATTTGAGAATTGGCCGGTGTTGCCTAATTTTACCAGATCGTTTTGAAATAAGTTTACAAAACCTCTTTTAATGTAACCACGCAGGTCGGTCTGTGTCAGATGCAATGATGCTGCGGTGGTTTCTTCTAAGAATTAATAATTATCAGAATTACGAATGAAAGAAATAGCATTTAGAGATGCCATTCGCGACGCTATGTCGGAAGAGATGCGCCTTGACAAGAGTATTTTTTTGATGGGGGAAGAGGTTGCGGAATACAACGGTGCTTATAAGGCGAGTCAGGGAATGCTCGATGAGTTCGGCCCTGAGCGCGTGATCGATACACCCATCGCGGAGCTTGGCTTTGCGGGGATTGCGGTAGGAGCTGCCGGTAACGGCCTGCGCCCGATCGTCGAGTTTATGACATTCAACTTCTCGCTGGTGGCGATCGATCAGATCATCAACAGCGCGGCTAAGATTCTTTCGATGTCAGGCGGCCAGTACGGTTGCCCGATCGTGTTCCGCGGACCGACCGGTAATGCAGGTCAGCTCGGCGCACAGCACTCGCAGAACTTCGAAAACTGGTTTGCCAACACGCCGGGTCTGAAAGTGGTCGTTCCTTCGAACCCTTACGACGCGAAAGGTCTTTTGAAATCGTCTATCCGCGACAACAACCCGGTGATCTTCATGGAATCGGAGGTGATGTATGGTGATAAAATGGCTGTTCCTGAGGAAGAATACCTTATTCCACTGGGTAAGGCTGATATCAAACGCCAGGGTAAAGATGTTACGATCGTTTCTTTCGGTAAAATGATCCCCCGCGTGGTAATGCCGGCGGTGCTTCAACTGGAAAAAGAAGGTATCGATGTGGAAGTGGTTGATTTGCGCACCGTTCGCCCGATTGACTACGCAACGGTAGTTGAATCTGTTAAGAAAACCAACCGCTGTGTGGTGGTCGAGGAAGCCTGGCCACTGGCTGCTATTTCTTCGGAACTCGCTTACCACATCCAGCGCCATGCATTTGATTATATGGACGCGCCGGTGATCCGTGTGAACAGCCGTGATGTACCGCTTCCATATGCGCCAACATTGATCGAGGAGATCCTGCCTAGCGTGAAGCGCACAGTGGAGGCCGTGAAATCGGTGCTTTATAAATAATCTTCAGAGATTCTCAGCAAAGCCATTACCGATCCAGGTTTTGGCTTTGTTGATTATAGCCCCTGATGTCAGCGTTAGTAAGTTTCTCATTTGAAAGTGGTTATTAATTAAATACTATTCCGAAATAGGCAGAATACTAGTACTTTTGTGCTTTGAACGCTCCTTGATGTAGACTAACAAATCAATTCAGATTATGCAAGAAGAACGAACAAGATATTCAGAGGAAGAATTAAAGGAGTTTGAAGAGCTGATCCGTGGGAAGCTGGAAGCGACAAGAAGTGAGCTCGAATACATTAAAACAGGTTTAAGCAAAAAGAACGATAGCGGCACGGACGTAACAGCCGGCGCGGCCAAGCTTGTGGAGGATGGGGCAGATGCCAGTGAGCGCGAAAATCTGAGCCAGTTGGCCGCTCGTCTCCAAAAATATTCGGTACAGCTCGAAAACGCGCTGATCCGCATTAAAAACGGTACTTACGGCATTTGCATCGACACCGGCAAACTGATCCCGAAAGAGCGTCTGCGCATTGTACCGCATACACAGCAGACTATTGAGGCGAAGCTGAAAAGAGCTAGCTGACATTCATCAAGACCAAATAGGACAGAAAGCGGGTTATTCCAAATGGGATAGCCCGCTTTTTTTGCGATGGTGCAAAGCATGGAGACCTTCGCGCCATTGCTTGCTCTTGCTACTCCGCTTCGCTTCCCAGCACCTCGCGAAAAACTTCCATTAAGCCCTCGGAGGGCTCCTGGCCTTTGTTTTTGGATTTGAAATACTCCTGAAATAATTTCTCCATACTCAGCGAGAGATCGACTTCGGACGACGTATCCGCTACCTCGCTCTTCTTAATCTGTGGAATGATCTGGATAATGCCAGAATGCGCTTCCATAATCCGCTTTTTGTCGGAAGCTTCGAGATAGTTATCGGAAACGATAGTCAGTTCAATTAAATCCTCCGAATGGTCGCTGAGCCATTCGATGGCCTCATCGATGCTATGGAAGCTTTTGCGGCGCAGTTTTTTGCCTTTCAGTAACTCAATGGGCTTGTAACCGACCAACTTTCCGGCCTCTGCTTCGATCAGGATCACATACTTATTTTGATTCGCCTCGGAAAAACTGTAAGCCAACGGGCTGCTGGAATATACGGATGGTGCCGGCATCTTATCGACCTGATGAAACCGGTGCAGATGCCCTAATGCAATGTAATGCACCTGCTTGGGAAAGTTTTCAGTATAAATGGCCTGGGCGCCGCCGATATGCAGGATCGGGCGCTCGTCGTCGGGCTCTTCAGGCATGGGGCCGCCTTTTTGCATCACGAATAAATGCGTGGCAAGCAGGTTAAAGCCCTTGTCATCGAGATATTGGTCGGCCAGATTTTGCCAATGCTCCTGTAAATGAATGCGTAATGCTTCTTCCGACTCTTCCACACCGAGGAAGGTTTTCAAACGCTGTTCGTTCGCGTAAGGCGTGTGCAGCACGCGCAGGGGGAAGGGGGCATTAGGCAGTTTGATTTCAATGAATCCCGGCGCGGTTCTAATAATGTCGACTTGCCCCTGCGTGCAAAACGGCTTGACTTCCGTATTGGGAAAGCCGACAAACAGGATGCCGCAAACCTTCGCAAGCGCGTCGGGTACCTGTATGCGCTCGGGGGAATCGTGGTTGCCGGCAATGGCGATCACGGCGCGGGTGCCGTTAGCAGACAAGCGGTGCAATGTGCTGTACAAAAGCTCGGTCGCTTCCGACGACGGGTTGAAGTTATCGAACAAGTCGCCGGCGATGACGATCGCGTCGACGGCCTCGCGTTCCGCTATTTCGCAAATTTCTTCGAGGACGAGGCGCTGTTCGTCGAGGCGGGAAAAGTTGTCGAGCTTTTTGCCGATATGCCAGTCGGCGGTGTGCAGTATTTTCATCCGTGTCATTAATTTAGCGAAAATAACAGATCATTTCCGAAGTTTTGAAATACATTAAAATCGCTTCCAGTGCATTAAACGGGTTACGTGGGCTATTGCTCTTCGCGCTGGTGAGCGCATTTTGGGGCTGTGGAAGCCCATCCGGGAAGCCCGATGCGGGCGGTATTGCCATTTCATTCGACGATCATTTTATCAAAGAATGGTATCAGCTCAGGCCATTATTTCAGAAATATAATGCCAAAGCGACCTTCTTCATTACCTGTCCGGACAGCCTGAATGCGGAAGAAATAGCGATGCTGAAACAACTTGAAATAGAAGGCCATGAAATCGGTTTCCATGGAACAGTGCATGCGAAATCTACGGAGCTCATGGCCGCGGGCGGACCGAAAGGATATATTGAAACCGAACTGGAACCAGGCTTGCGCCACATGCATGCGGCAGGTTTCAAACCCACTTCCTACGCGCATCCCGGCGGAAACCATAATGATCGCGTCGATTCGGTGCTTTTGGCGAAAGGGTTTACAATTTTACGCGATGTGGCTATTTCGAGGAGAAAATTTAAAGGCTTTCAGCTCTACGCATGGCCGCCGCGTTGGATGAATGCGATTTACTATGCATTCGATGGAGAGCAGAAAGTGGATGCATTGATGATCGATTACGACGAGGTGACCGAAGAGGAGGTTGGAGAGGCGATTCAGGAAGCGAAGGAAAATGGCACTGCATTGATGGTTTTCGGGCATGAACCGCTGTATAGTGCGCCGGAGAATGGTAAATATGGTTTCAATGTCAGTTTTCTGGCGGCGGTTTTGCGTGAGGCGGATCAGCAGAAACTGAAATTCTACACGATGTCGGAACTGCCGAAAGTGAAATAACTAGCGGCCGAACTTGCGGTCCTTGTATGCGAGGAGTGGTTTTTCAATATAATTAAAAGAGAAAGTAGCGACCGCCACCGAGCCGATGAAGCTTACTACATAAAGTACTGCCTGGTAACTCGCATCGCGCCAACCAGGTGCATACATTTCGAACAGATTGATGATCACTACAATCACCGCAACGTGGTAAATGTACAGTCCATAGGAAATTTTACCAAGATGGTCCATCACGGGGTTCCCCAAATGCACGATCGTATTCGGATTGCAGGAAACATTGAGCACGAAGAATGCGAAGAACAGTGCATATACTTCCAGAAAACCAAAGAAATGCACACCTGAGAAGAACAATGCGAGCAGGATCGTGTACGCGAAGATTTGGACGTCTTTCCTGAAAATGAAGTTGAGGAATTTCAATTTATCATTATAAACCAGCCACGCGCACAACCCGCCCAAAGCCATTGTTTGAATGCGGAATTGGCCCAGGAAGGTGGTAATCATGGATTTGCGCGTTTCTTCCGATGGATCGGCCATTTCCAATCCGATATAAAGCAAACCAGCCGTCAGTGCGAGGAAGAAAATGAGTATTGGAATGCGCTTTTTGGGGTACTTGATCAACCATGGCCAGAGGTAATAAAACTGCTCTTCCACGCCGATGGACCAGGTTTGGGCGCACCAATAGGGCAGATCGTAGAGGACGAATGCAAAGTTGGGCAGTACCAAAAGCAGCAACGTGAGGCGCTCGGACAGGTCTACCGTGAGCTTTTCTTCAATGCCGGGATAATAGAAAATCGGGATGTGCGGGAAAACAAAAAACGACAGGCCGATGATCAGGAAGTAGATAGGCCAGATGCGGAATACGCGGCGGAGGTAAAACTTCTTCGCGTCGACATTACCGAACCTGCCGCGCTCTTCGAGGAGCAAATAGGTGATCAAAAAGCCGCTCAATACGAAGAACAGCCCCACACCAAGCCTTCCGGCATGCTGGATAATGGGCATATCGTACACATTGGCAATGCCCAATGCATGCTTGGCCTGTTCGAGGTGGTGAAATACCACCAGCGATGCGGCAATGGCACGGATACCGTTCAGATTCGGGAAATAGCGCTTTTTCTTGTCCACCACCAAGCTTTTTATTCAAACCAGGCCATCCATTTTCCCTGCACCTTCATGACCTGCTCGATCAGGTCGCGAACGGCGCCGCGGCCGCCGTTTTTAGGGGAAATATAATCGGCGATAGCGAGGATCTCGTCAGCTGAGTCGGCCGGGCAGGCGCCCATTACACTTGTGCGCATCACTTCGTAATCGGGCAGGTCGTCGCCCATGAATACGATTTCGTCTTCGGCGAGGCCGGTTTCCGCCAGGTATTTCTTGAAAACGGGCAGTTTGCCGTCCGGTGAGGTGCCAATGAAGATATCGGTAACACCCAGGTATTCGAGTCTTTTCCGGACGCCTACCTGGCTCTGCGCGGAGATGATCGCCACGCGGTAACCCATTCTGATCGCCCGGTTGATGCCGTAACCGTCGCGCACGTTGAAAACGCGGGGCTGCTCACCGGTTTCGAGGGCAATGACGCTACCGTCGGTCATGACGCCGTCAATATCAAAAATAAAGGTAGTAATGCGCTTGAAACGTTCCGTTAAAGTCGAATCCATGAATAGGCGAATTGTGAATCCTGCAAATATAGCCTAACTTTTTTCGTGACGATGCGGCTACTGATTATTTTGAAATGTAGAGGTTGCGGATCTTGTCGGTGAGCAGGCGGTATATTTCGGTGTAGTCCTCGTTGGTTTCCTGTAAATATTCGAGATGGCGCGCGGTGGTTTTCCAGTCGCCTCGCCGCGCCGGACCGGTCTGGCCGATTGAAGGATCGTCGGAAGCCAGGGCCTTGTAAATAGTGGTTTGAATGAGCGGTTTCAGCAGGTCAAAATTGAGCTGTTCGCGTTCGAGGAGATCGTGGGAGATCGTGAGCATGTAGTTGGTGAAATTGCTTGCAAAGACGGCTGCCACATGCAGAATGAAGCGTTCGTCGGAATCCATGCGGGTGACATTATCGCTCACGCTCGATGCCAGCTGCATCAATTTCCCTTCAATGAGCTCATTTCGCGACTCGATGCAGAACGGGAGCTCGCTGTAATCCATTTCGACGTCCTTTGTAAATGTCTGTAAAGGATAGAACACGCCCGTGTGGACATATACGTCGCTGTAAATCTCCACAAGTTTCTGAAATTCAGCCAGAGAGCGTGTGCCCGACGTATGCACAAGGATTACGCCTTCGGGCAGCACAATGCGCTGGATTACGCTCTCGATAGCGTCATCCGTGACGGCGATTACGATCACTTCGGCTTCACTTTCCGAGAAATTGAGATCGGGCTGGATATTGGTATCATATAAGGAAGAAGCCAGCTGACGCGCTTTCTGCGTGTCGCGGCTATACACCTCGCAAATCCAATGCCCCGCATCCTCAAACGCCTGCGCCAGATGCCAGGCTACATTACCAGCGCCTATGAAGGAGATTTTCAATTATCTATCCAATTTTCAAGCTGGATGCCAGCCAGGTTTGCAAAATCTTTTGTGTTGCGAGTGACTAAGGTAAGGCCGTATCGTAACGCGGTTGAGCCAATCAGCAGATCGAATTCACCGATAATCCGGCCGCTTCTTCTTAATCTTGCCTTTTCTTTGGCATAAATAGAAAAACCAGTAACAGTTGGTAAAGTTTGGGCGGAAAAGGCCAGTTCAAATTTGCGAGCCTTTTTCAGGTTCTCTTGATATCTGGCCGGCGAGCTATTTTCAACACCAAATAAAAGTTCTGCAATGGTGATCTCGGAGATGTAGCAGTTAATACGACCGATTTGACGAACCTTCTTTCTTAAGTCAAAGTCTCCTTTCAAATAGTGTATGCAAATATTGGTATCTAATAGGTATTGACTCATAGTTCAATGTCCCTGGGTGAATCACTACGACTCGAATATATCATTTTTACAAGTTCTTCCCCAGTTTCCTCACTTTCCCAACTGCCGAATAAGCTGTCCAAGAGAGCGTCTTTGTATTCATTGCTCTCCGCAATATCTTCGACTACGATCTTCAATTTTCTGTCACCAAAAATGTCCTGAACCGATTTTATAAAACCGTCATCAAGATCCGACGCATTTACCTGAAATGTTTGTTGCATGGCATTTTCAGTTAGTTATTATGCTAATATAATATTTTGTCTATACATAACCCATTCCAGTGCCTTCAATCCACCACCGGCGCCACCTGCTCCGGCGTGGTAATGCCGCCGGGCAGCTCCATGATGCGCATATTGCGGAAATGGATTTCGGCGCCTTCGGCTTCGAGGCAGATGTAGCCTTTCTTGCGCTCGGAGGCGCGGAGGCCGTTGACGAACTTGCCGTTGACGGACAGTTTGACAGTGCCGTCGACGGCCACCACCACATATTTGTTCCACTCGCCCTTGCCTTTGCAGCGCTTTTCCAGGGATTTGCTGCGGATGCCGCGCGGGTTGTCGGGAATGGCGGTCATGCCCATGGTGGGGAAGAGCTCGCCGTGGACGTAGTCTTCGGTTGCATTGTGCTGCGGGGCATATTCGAGTTCGAGCATTTGTACTTCAATGGCCTTAGTGAGCGGGTCGTGTTCCTGAGGGGTACCTTCGCTCCATATGAATATACCCGAGTTGCCACCGGCTTCCATATGTTTCCACTCTACTTCAAGGATGAAGTTTTCGTATTGCCGATCAGAGCGCATGACGCCAATCGGTTTGCCAGAGCATATTAATGTTCCGTTTTTGACTTTCCAGGTTTCTTTGGAGGTGTTCACGTCAACCCATCCGTTCAGGTTTTTACCGTTGAAAAGCGGCACAAATCCCAGCTGATCGGAGCTTTGCGCGAGCAAATTGCCCCCGGATAATCCGCAAAGTAGCAATATAACCGCTTGCAAACGGATAACCCGCAATTTCTTTCGGGTATGAGTTATTATTGTAGCATTCATCATCTAACTATGGGTTCAGCAATGAAAATTTTAAAAGGACTACTGATCATTTTGTTACTGAATGCCACTTCCACACACGCACAATATACTTCCCCGATTGCTGGCGGTGTGGATGTCGGTGCCAGCTTAGGGAGCAACTCCTGGGCACCCTCTATGATGTATCACGAGGAAATAGGTTCGCAGCGGCTACCCTGGTTGCGGATTGGTGTCGGTTTCAGGGCATGGGGGCTCTACGGCGGTAGGGCAAACCTTTACACCGAGCGTATTGCGGGTATCAAGGACTATCTGGAGTACCGGGATGTTTCTGTCAACGGGCTCAGCTTTATCGCAGGTGTGAACGTAAGTTTCTGGAAACTCGATATTGGTGTGAATACCGATCTGATCGGGCTGACTTACGGCTCGAAAAGGCACGCGTATTATGAGAAGAATGTTCCCACAACCGGTACCGGCGCGCCCCATTATAATCAGTGGCTAGCCAGCAAGCCCACGCTCTTCAATGCATTGCCGTTAGCGCTGCGCAGGAACACCGGGCAGTCGGAAGCATTTGTGCGTTTGATGGCAACCCGGAGGGTGGGTGTGAAGCTCGGTTACACTTATACCCGACTTACGTATACTACGAAAAAAAGCGACGGTTTCAACGTTTACCTCGATAACAACCAGCGACATGTGTCCAAACTTTACGGCCTTCCATACGTCGCATTGGCCTTTGCAGTAGGGAATTGACAAATGAATTTCACAAACATACTTGTAATTCAATTTGTTAAACTCTATATTTGCACTCCCATTTTGCGATGGACTGTCTTGTTACAGTGTAAATTATTGAAAATCAATTTAATTTTTTGTTAATCGTGGATACGTTAAGCTACAAAACCATCTCGGCGAACAAAAACACAGTAAACAAGGAGTGGATTGTTGTGGATGCTGAAAATGCAGTTCTTGGTCGTCTGGCCAGCGAAGTTGCTAAAATTATCAGAGGCAAACACAAAGCAAGCTACACTCCTCACGTGGATTGTGGTGATAACGTTATCGTTATCAACGCCGATAAGATCAAGTTGACAGGTAAGAAAATGACGGACAAGGTTTATGTTCGCCACACAGGTTACCCAGGAGGTCAACGTTTTCAAACTCCTCGCGAGTTGCTCGAAAAACACCCTGAGCGTGTGATCGAGAAAGCCGTGAAAGGCATGCTTCCAAAGAACCGTTTGGGACGTCGTTTATTTACAAACCTGTTTGTTTACGCTGCCGCAGAACACCCGCACAGCGCACAGCAACCAAAGCAAATCCAATTGTAATTCATGGAAGTGATCAACACAATAGGTAGAAGAAAAACAGCCGTTGCTCGTATTTACCTTACACCCGGTAAAGGCGATATTAAAGTAAACGGTCGTGATTACAAAGAATATTTCCCATTTGAAGTACACCAGATCGTGTTGCAACAACCGTTCGCGACAATCTCAGGTGGAAATGGTTACGATATCAAAGTAAACGTAAGAGGTGGTGGAATCTCAGGCCAGGCGGAAGCTATCCGTATGGCGGTTTCACGTGCACTGGTTCAATACAACGGCGAATTCCGTGGCGCATTGAAAAAAGAAGGATTCCTTACCCGTGACCCACGTATGGTTGAGCGTAAGAAATACGGACGCGCTAAGGCTCGCAGAAGATTCCAGTTCTCGAAACGTTAATAAGTGGAAAGTCCAGAGTCCAGGAGTTCAAAGTTTATTTTGTCACTTTAAACTCATTTACTCATAAACTTTCAACGCAAATTGTCCAGACGTCGCTTATCGTGCCCGATGCTTCGTGCTGCGTAACAAGTCTAAAAATATTTTAAATCAAATTTGGCAATGGCACAAATAGAATATAAAGAACTATTGGATGCAGGTGTCCACTTTGGTCACCTTACCCGCAAGTGGGATCCACGGATGGCTCCGTATATCTTCATGGAGAAGAACGGGATCCACATCATTGACCTGAACAAAACTTTGAGCTGCTTGAACGAAGCGGAAGCTGCGTTGAAACAGATCGTTCGTTCAGGACGTAAGATCATGTTTGTTGCTACTAAAAAACAAGCGCAGGAAATCGTAACGGAAGAGGCAAAACGCCTTAAAATGCCTTACGTAACCGATCGTTGGTTGGGTGGTATGCTGACAAACTTTGGCACGATTCGCAAGTCTTTGAAAAAAATGCAGACTCTCGAGAAGATGCTGAAAGACGAAGCCACGGTTAGCAATATTGCGAAGAGAGAACGCCTGATGCTTACACGTGAAAAGGAGAAACTGGAAAGAGTACTAGGTGGTGTAGCGGACCTTACTCGCCTTCCAGCGGCACTTTTCATCGTTGATGTAAAACGCGAGCACATTGCGGTAGCAGAAGCAAAAAGATTGAACATCCCTATTTTTGCGATCTGCGATACCAACTCAAACCCTGAATTGGTTGACTTCCCAATCCCATCCAACGACGATGCTTACAAAGCAATCTCGTTGATTACCCTGGCGATCGGAAAGGCTATCGAAGAAGGTTTGATGGAACGCAAACAAGACAAAGACGATCAGCGCCTGGTTGAGGAAGAAGAAGCTAAACGCGCAGCTGACAAAGGTGAAGAGGCAGCCCCTCGCGCCGAAGTTGCGGCAGAAGCAGAAGTTGCTGAATCCGACGAAGAGTAAAAAGGGCAATATGGCGTAGTGTTAAATGACCCGCCATACTTGACATATACGGTAGCCCATAGCCTCTTGCTATGGGCTACGTTTTTTTAAAATTCTCCGAAATGCGATTCCTTAACCAATTGATAATCTCCGGTTAAAGGCCATTTCAATTCAAACATTAATACAAAATTCTTATCAGATCATGGCAATTACCGCACAAGATGTAAACAAACTCCGCCAAATGACCGGCGCGGGCATGATGGATTGTAAAAAAGCCCTGCAGGAAGCAGATGGCGATTTCGACAAAGCCGTTGATATTCTCCGTAAACAAGGACAGAAAGTTGCTGCAAAACGTGCTGACAACGCTGTATCAGAAGGAACTGTTCTGATCAACATCAGCGCTGACGGTACCAACGGTAAACTCGTTGCTTTGGCTTGCGAAACTGAGCCCGTATCGAACGTGGAAGATTTCAAAAACCTTGCGCAATCTATCCTTGACAAAGCCGTAGCGGATAACATCGCTGACAAAGATGCCCTTCTGGCTGCGACTTTGGCTGACGGCCGTCCTGTGTCTGAGCACATGGTGGAGCTTACAGGTAAACTGGGTGAAAAACTGGAAATCACTGCCTATGAAAACGTTTCTGCGGACAAAGTGGTGCCTTATATCCACTCAAACGGTAAACTGGGCGTGTTGGTAGCATTTGCAGGTGTAAACGGAACGGACGTTTCCGAGCTTGGTAAAGACGTGGCTATGCAGATTGCTGCCATGAAGCCGGTTGCACTTGACAAGGATGGCATCGACGCTGCTACTATCGAGCGCGAAATCGAAGTAGGTAAAGAGCAGGCTCGTGCGGAAGGCAAGCCTGAGGCAATGCTTGAGAAAATCGCTCAGGGTAAATTGCAGAAGTTCTACAAAGACAGCACCCTGTTGAACCAGGAGTTCGTGAAAGATTCTTCACTGACTATCCGCCAGCTGCTTGAGAAAACTTCAAAGGGTTTGACGGTAACTACTTTCAAACGTGTAGCGATCGGCGGATAAGCCTTTTCAGCAATAAATATATTGACAACGCCTGGTATCTAATTTGTATACCAGGCGTTGTTTTTTCATATTTACAGAAAGTTAAATGCAATTTATTTTTCGACACACGCTATCGGCGGCATTTCATCAGGCAGAATGGTTGAAACACGGAGCATTTCCTGTTCGGAGCATAATTCGACAGATGAAGAATTAGTTAGACTCTTCCTCGAATCAAGGGACAATCGTCATTTCCAGAAACTTTACGAGCGTTACGCCGTGAAGGTTTATCAAAAATGCGTCACACTCACCAAAGACGCTACCCGGGCCGAAGACATTATGCACGATGTCTTTCTTAAACTGATCCACAAAATGAGTTCGTTTAAGAGCGGCGCCAAATTCTCCACCTGGCTTTTTACCATCACTCATAACCATTGTATGGATCTCGCACGCGGGAGTAAGCGCAGGGTTATACTGGTGCACGAGGCTGATACGCCTGAATGCCTCGGGAAGGAAGAACTTTGTTTGCAAGGGCTGTTTGAGGAAGAAGTCAATCTGCTAATGTTGAAAGAAGCGCTTGATTTGCTGGGGCTCGAAGATAAGGCGATGATCTATCTGCGTTATCTCGATGATCGGAGCATACGTGACATTGCAAGCCTCTTCAAAATCACTGAAAGTGCGGTTAAAATGCGCCTGATGCGGTCACGCAGGAAGCTTCGCAAATGGTACCATAGATTTTCCGAAGGGGGCAAATTTTTTTTGAAAGCGTCAGAAATTGCTTTACTTTGGCCGTAACCTCCTCATTTGTTAGTTGTAAACCGTGGAAATTTAATGAGTATTGTCCCACTAAACACATTGACTATGAGCCAAAAACTCCAACGAACATCCTTTATTGCTTTAACTTTACTCGCACTTCTGACATTCCCGGCCTTTTCCCAAAACAAAGTTGATCTCTCCAATTCGATCAATTCCGGCCGTTTGAAAACTGCTAATGACACTGCCTGGCACAAAATCGAATTTGGTGCTAACCTGAACCAGGGTTCTTTCAGTTCCAACTGGACAGGCGGCGGCGTAAACTCAATTGCGCTGGGTCTTTTCCTGAATGCATTGAACGAGAAAAAAGTAGGTAAGAACTCCTGGCGGAACGACTTCCAGGGACAGTATGGTATCGTCCGTAACAAAGGCCAGCAAAGCCGCAAAAACGTCGACCGGATATTCTTCGATACCAAGTACAACCGCGAATTGACAGCGAAATGGAGCCTTTTCGCCAATGTCAACTTCCTTTCGCAGTTTGGTAACGGTTATGAGTATTCTTCCGAGTCGGATACGGTTAAGTTCAAGAAAAAGGTATCCGGAATACTTGCTCCCGCCTATCTGACCGAGGCGATCGGTATCGAATACCGCCCGGTGCCCTATTTCTTTGTTGATCTCGCGCCGGGCGCACTGCGGCAGACCATCGTGATTGATGAGGATTTGTATGTAAACACGCCTGATCAGAAAAATTATGGCGTGCCCATTGGCAAGAAGGTGCGTACGGAAGCCGCGTTGATCCAGCTCGTAGCCAATTTTGATAAGGATATCGCGAAGGACGTCAACCTGAAATTCCGGTACCTGATGTTCTCGAGCTTCAAGCACCCTTTGAATATAGACAACCGTTTGGACGCCCAGCTGACAGCGAAGATCAACAAGTATGTCAATGTCAATCTAGGTGCTATTATGGTTTACGACGAAGACCAGAGCAACAAGATCCAGTTCGCTCAGGCCCTCAGCATAGGCTTTTTGTTTGCTTTTTAATCTATCAACTAACCTCATCTTGTTATGCTAAAGGAGTTTAAAACTTTCATTGCCCAAGGCAATGTGCTGGATCTCGCTGTCGGTGTCGTCATTGGTGCGGCATTCGGAAAAATCACGACTTCGCTGGTGGAAGACATTCTCAACCCGATCCTGGGTCTCATCCTCGGCGGTGTGGATTTTACACAACTCAAAGTTGTGCTGAAAGAAGCTGTCGGCGAAACCCCGGAAGTAGCGATCCGGTATGGAAACTTTATCCAGACTCTCATTCAATTCCTGCTCATCGCCTGGGTGATATTCCTGATCGTAAAAGCGGCCAACCGGTTGAAATTATCGCAATCATTGAAGAAAGAGTAGAAGTAGTTTAGAGATCATAAATAGTAATCGAGAGGCATATTTCCTGTGCCTCTTTTTTTATCTGCGTTATTGGGAGGGCAGTAAAAGAAGTTTTCGGCAAAAGATTTACCTTCGTGGTTATTGCAGATTGTTCAACGTTTTAATTCGATTCTTGTGCAAAAAAAAGTGACGATTCTGGGTGGCGGAGAAAGCGGCGCCGGCGCCGCGATTCTTGCGAAATCCAAAGGTTTTGAAGTTTTTTTATCGGATAAGGGCCAGTTGCATCAGAGGTACGCGGACATTCTGAACAGTGAGAATATTCCATTTGAACAAGGACAGCATTCGGAGGAGCGTATCCTCGAAAGCGACTTCGTGGTGAAAAGCCCGGGGATTCCCGATAAAGTGCCTTTGATCGTCGCATTGAAGGAAAGGGGCGTTCCTGTTATCTCCGAAATAGAGTTCGCCTCGCGTTATACGGACGCGAAACTCATCGCGATCACAGGTAGTAACGGCAAGACGACCACCACATTATTGACATATCATTTGCTAAAAACCGCAGGCCTGAACGTAGGTCTCGCCGGCAATATCGGCGACAGTTTCGCGTGGGCCGTTGCCGAAAAGCATTTTGATTATTATGTATTGGAAATCAGTAGCTTCCAACTTGATAATATCGTCAATTTCCATCCTTATATTTCTCTCCTCCTGAATATCACTCCCGATCACCTTGATCGTTATGGGTATGATTTCCAGAACTATGTCAATTCCAAGTTTAACATTATCCGTAACCAGACGGCCTCGGATCATTTCATTTATTATAAAGAAAGTGAAGTGATTAAAAAGGAGCTGGAAAAGAGGAACCCGGCGGTAGGGAAGGTGCAGATTTCGCTGGAAAATGCATTGGAATCGGGCTCGTACTTTGAAAACGGACAGTTGATTTCGCATATCAATGGCCGTGCATTTGAGCAGGCATTCAGTGAGCTGCCGATCAAAGGCCCGCATAATGCGATTAATGCGCTGGCGGCGATTTCGGTGGCGCAGTTGCTGGGCATCGAGGCGGAAAAGATCCGCGAAGGCCTGAAATCGTTCACCAACGCGCCTCACCGTTTGGAACAGGTAGAAGTGATTGGCGGAGTGACGTATATTAACGATTCAAAGGCTACCAACGTGGATTCGGTTTTCTATGCATTGGGTAGTTTCGATAAACCTGTAATCCTGATTGCCGGTGGCGTGGATAAAGGGAATGATTATTCACAAATTGAAGAACTGGTAAAGAATAAAGTAAAGGGACTGATCGTGCTGGGGAAGGACCCGGCGAAACTTGAAAACTATTTTTCAGGTAAAGTCCCGCAAATATATGCAACCGAGGACGTCCAAGACGCTGTCAACAAAGGACGGGAGTGGGGCGTGCCGGGGGATATCGTTCTGCTTTCGCCCGCCTGCGCGAGTTTTGACCTGTTCAAAAATTACGAGGACCGGGGCGATCAATTTAAAGCTGCCGTCAGAAATCTTATTCAGTGACCATTCCTGACTATACTTGACAATAAACTCACTAGCTGCCAAACGATATGGATTTCCTGAACAAGACAAGGGAAGATACCCAGGCGTGGTTTAGCAAAAACCTCAAAGGCGATCCCTGGATCTGGGGTATATGCATTATCATGCTGATGTGGAGCATTGTGGTGGTGTACAGTGCTTCGGTAAAGGACGCTTACAGCCAGATGGACGGTAACACTGAATATTACCTCTACAAACATGCATTGCTGTGCGTGCTTTCGCTTGCAGTGATGTACTTCGTGCATCGTGTGCCCTACATCAAATTTGTATATGTGACGCGCCTCGCCGTTTGGAGCTCCATCCTGCTTTTGATATTCACGATGTTTTTCGGGAGATCGGTGAACGACGCTGCCCGCTGGATCGAGATCCCGGTGATTGGCCAGCGCTTCCAGCCTTCGGAATGGGCCAAGGTGGCATTGGTAGCGCATTTGTCGCTGATATTGGCGAGGCATATCAAAGGCGGCTGGAATACCCGTGAACTTTTTATGGAACCACTCGCGCTCGTGGGCGTTGTGTGCGGACTGATTTTCGTGAGTAATGTATCGACCGCCGTGATGCTGGCCGGTATTTGCTTTTTGCTGATGTTCGTCGGCAAAGTTCCGCTGCATTACCTCGCATTTACGGCGCTAGGTTTGGTATTCTTCGCGACCATCGCCATTCTGTTGAACTCCACACAAAGGTCAGGAACGGCGCAGAGCCGGATTTCTACTTTTTTTGATAAAGATGTCGTAGTCTATCAATCCCAGCAATCCTATATGGCCATGGCCCGCGGCGGGTTGTACGGGGAAGGGGTTTCAAAAAGTCGCCAGCGCCGTTTCCTTCCCGAGCCTCAGAAGGACTTTATCTTCGCGGTCGCGGTGGAAGAATATGGCACGTTGGGCGGCACGGCGTTGATTATTCTTTACCTGATCCTCTTGTACCGGGGTCTCAAAGCGATCGAAGCGACTAAGCGGCCATTTGGCGGGTTATTGTCGGCGGGGCTTACATTCATTGTAGTGAGCCAGGCGTTTTCGGCGATGGCCGTAACGGTCGGGCTGGTGCCGGTGACGGGACAGACGCTGCCGTTTTTTAGTCAGGGAGGAACGTCGCTGCTTTTCACGGGCATTGCAATGGGTATGATCCTCAGCGTGAGCCGGGGCGAAATCGTGGAGGAAAAACGCATTTAACATGGCAAAAAGAATCATTATCAGCGGAGGCGGTACAGGCGGGCATATTTACCCGGCCATTGCCATTGCCCATGCATTGCAGCACCGGGAACCGGATACGGAAATCCTGTTTGTAGGTGCATTGGGTAAAATGGAAATGGAAAAGGTGCCCCGCGCTGGTTATAAAATCGTGGGGCTCCCCATTGCGGGGATTAAAAGAAGTCTTTCGCTGGAAAACCTTACACTTCCATTTAAAATGCTTCGAAGCCTGATGAAGGCCCGGGAAGTGATCAAAGATTTCAAGCCCGATGTCGCAGTTGGTGTAGGCGGTTTTGCCAGTGGGCCATTGCTGATGATGGCATCCATGGCCGGCATCCCGACTTTAATCCAGGAACAAAATTCTTACGCGGGCATTACCAACAAACTGCTGGCGAAGCGAGCATCGAAAATATGTGTGGCCTATCCGGGCATGGAGGTATTTTTTCCAAAAGAGAAAATTATGATGTTAGGTAATCCCGTCAGGAGCGATATTACTTATGTGCATTTAAAACGCTCCGCTGCTTTGGAGCATTTTGAATTGAATGAGGGCGCTAAAACACTATTTGTAATGGGTGGTAGCCTCGGCGCGCGTTCAATCAATGAGAGTATTGCCGAAGGTTTGGGAAGGTTAGTGGAGGCCGGGTATCAGGTATTGTGGCAAACCGGGAAGAATGATATCGACAAGGCCAGAGCCGCTGTCGAAAAGTTGGGAACCGACCAGGTGAAGGCATTTGACTTTATATACACGATGGACCTGGCATATGCTGTGGCCGACGTGGTAGTGTCACGCGCCGGTGCATTGTCAGTGTCGGAATTGTGCCTCGCCGCGAAGCCTGCCATTCTCGTGCCGTTCCCGTATGCTTCGGAAGACCATCAGACCAAGAATGCGATGAACCTCGTCGATAGCAATGCGGCCATTCTTGTCAAAGACTCGGAAGCACGCGAGAAGCTGGTGGATCAGGCATTGGCACTGCTCGACGATGTGGCCCGCCAGCGTGAATTGCAAACCAATATCAACAAACTGGCCCGCCCGAGCGCGGCCGACGACATTGCCGCGGAAGTATTTAATTTGATTCAGTAACCCTAGATTTGAATATGATGTCATCCTCTGTGACAAATTGGAAATATATCTATTTTGTAGGAATAGGCGGGATTGGCATGAGTGCGCTGGCCCGCTGGTTCAAGGCCAATGGCTTTGAAGTAGCCGGATATGACAAAACCATGACCACCCTGGTCGGCAAGCTCATCGAAGAAGGCATTTCGGTAACGCTTGAAGATGATATCGCGACCATTCCGGCAGCATTCGTCGCCGATCCACAGCAGACGCTCGTCGTTTACACACCGGCCGTACCTGTGCAGCACAAGCAAATGCTTTATTTCAGGGACGAGAATTTCCTGATCCTGAAACGCTCACAGGTTTTAGGCATTTTAACCAAAAACCTGAGAACGATCGGCGTCGCGGGTACGCACGGGAAAACGACCACGTCCTCGCTCGTAGCGCATATCCTGCGCCACGCACATGTGAACAGCACGGCGTTTTTGGGAGGTATTACACAAAACTATGGCACTAACTTGCTCCTGAACGAGCCTACCGATAGGCTGGAAGAAGTTTTCTGTGTAGTAGAAGCCGACGAGTTCGACCGCTCTTTCCTCACGTTGTTTCCCGAGATCGCGATCGTAACCTCTACCGACGCCGACCACCTCGACATTTACGGCAAGCACGAAGCCGTCCTCGAATCTTTCCGCGATTATGTGAGCCAGATTGACGAGAATGGCGCATTGTTCATGCGGGAGGGTTTGGAAATTGCGGATAGCTGCAAGGCGCAGGTATTTACCTATTCCTTAAATAGCGGGCCATACCATTCGGAGAATATCCGCATCGAAAATGCGCGGTTCGTGTTCGACCTGGTCTATCCCGGCGGCGTAATCGAAGGCATTGCGATGAAAATCCCGGGCTACCATAACATCGAAAATTCTATCGCAGCGAGTGCGGTGGCACTATATATAGGCGTGGAGCCGGCGAAGATTAAGGAAGCGCTGGAAAGTTACGGGGGTGTAAAGCGCCGTTTCGAATACCAGGTGGAGGAAGAAGGGAATGTATATATCGACGACTATGCACATCACCCGACGGAAATCGAGGCATTTCTATCATCCGTAAAAGGGTTGTACCCGGGTCGACACGTGACGGCGATCTTCCAGCCGCACCTGTTCACCCGCACGCGCGACTTTGCCGATGGTTTCGCAGAAAGTTTGTCATTGGCCGACCGGCTTTTATTGCTCGATATTTATCCTGCACGCGAGTTGCCCATCGACGGCGTCAATTCTGAAATGATCCTGGACAAAGTTACCTCGAATGATAAACAACTGGTTGCAAAAGAAGAAGTTTTACAACTTTTAAAAGAATTAAATACGGATATTGTAGTCACAATAGGCGCCGGGGACATCGATACTTTGGTGGGCCCGATACGCGATTTACTGCAAAATCCAGTTGCGAATAATTAGTCAAAGCATTTTTAATATTACTAAGATGTTACGTAAATTTGACTATTCATGGACTTTGTTGAAGCGTAGTTTGTGGCTTATTCTGCCTATTGCCGGCATCGGTATGGCGGAAAGCAAGCTGGGTCAACAGCGTTGTACAAATCTCGTAATATCAATCCAGGGCGATTCGGGTACAAGATTCCTGAACCAAATGGATGTACAAATGCTGTTGACTGAGAACGGTGGTGATCCGCTGATCGGTGCCAGGCTTAGTGATGTGGCCCTGCACGATCTGGAAAACCGTGTCAGCCGCAATAAATTGATCAAGAAATGTCAGGTTTTTCGTGACCTCAGGGGTAATATAGTAGTCGAAGTAGAGCAGGAAAAGCCGCTTGCGCGCTGGATTAACACTTCGGATAATGGGGAAATACGGAACACATCGGGATACTATATCAACCACGAGGGCGTTTTTTTTCCTCTATCAGAAAGTTATTCAGCAAGAACGTTACTGGTTTCAGGAGCGTATTTCCAGAACCCTCAAAAGCTGAGGTCCGAAAAGGGCGCTCAGGTTTTGGAGTTATTGCGTTTTCTGAACACTGATCCGTTCTGGAAGGCGCAAGTCACACAAATGAATGTAGATAAGGATGGTGAGATAGGCCTTATGACATTGCTGGGCGATCAGCGGATCGAGCTGGGAATGGCGGAGGATTTCGAGTCCAAGTTCAAAAAGCTGCGCATCTTTTATGATAAGGTGTTAAGCAAGGATTGGGGCCGGTATAAAAGAATTAGTGTTAAGTTTCAAGATCAAATAGTTTGTGAATAATAATTCACCATCAGCATGGCACACGATAAGATTGTAGTTGGGGTAGATATTGGAAGTACCAAAATAACGGTGGTGGCTGCGCAAGGCTCAGCGACACGCCGGAACAATATCGAGATTCTGGGCTTCAGCGAAGTCCCTGTGCCGTCAGGAGCAGTAGTAAACGGCTCTGTTGAAAACATTAAACAGGTTGGCAGCGCGATCAGGGAAGCACTGGCGGAAGCCGGTTCAAGATCGGATCTCGATATTGGAATAGTGAATGTGAGCTTCGGCGGTACACATGTAAAAGTGAGCGCGCAAAGCGATGGCGTGATCCGTCCGTCGGCGTCGTCGGGCGAGGAAGTGACACAGCGGGATGTGGACCAGCTGGTCGATGATATGTACCGCGCGAAAATCGAACCGAACTTCGATGTGCTGCATGTGTTGCCAATGGACTTCACGGTCGATAACTCGACGGGCGTACGCGAGCCGGTAGGCCGCACGGGCATTAAACTGGGGGGGAACTTCCTGGTAGTTTCTGCCAACAGCCAGTCGGTATTGCGCACGAAGAAAAGCCTTGCGGAGGCCGACCAGGCATTGAAATGCGACAAGCTGGTACTGGCGCCATTGGCGACCAGCTTGGCCGTGCTTACGGACAATGAGATGAAAGCCGGCATTGCGATGGTAGATATAGGCGACCATACCACGGACGTGATCATTTACCATGACCGCATTGTGCGTCATATTGCGTCGTTCCCAATCGGCGGGCGGCACATTACATCCGATCTCGAAGTTGGCTGCGGTATTCAGTTCGAGAATGCAGAGCATTTGAAGAAAGAATACGGCGTGGCAGTTTCTGCCGACGTTCCTTTGAATGTCGAGATCCTGATCAACTACCTCGCAGGCCGCCAACCCAAACCGGTTTTAAAAAAGAATGTAGCACTGATCATCGAAGAGCGTTTGAAAGAAATCGCGGCGATGGTTTATGCGGAGATTATCAAGTCGGGTTATGCCGACAGACTGATCGGTGGACTCGTCCTTACCGGCGGCTCGGCGAACATTCCGGAGATCGAAGCCTTGTTCGAAAGGGTTACCGATATGTCAGTACGCGTGGGCTATCCCGAAAACCTGGATCGCACGGCGAAAGCCGACGCGGTAAGCAACGCATCATTCAATACCGCCATCGGACTGGCCTGGGCGGGGTTAAAATCGGTAGACCCGCGGGTGAAGTCGGTTTGCAAGCCTGCATCGGCATTCAATACGGGTAATGTGGTGCAGAAAGAACCTGTGAAGGAAGTGAAAGAGCAGCCTAAGCGCAATGGAACGTTTTGGGACAACATTACAGGTATTATCGGAAAGAAAGACGAAAGTCTGGGAGACTATTAACAGCTATTATTACGCATACTCAACCCCGGAAAGAATATGAACAAAAGCTTGTTGCACGCATTAGACCAGGATTATATAGTGAATGAAATCGTTAAAGACCCAAGCGGAGAGGGCAACGGGGAGCCGGCCATCATCAAGGTAATTGGTGTCGGCGGAGGTGGTAGCAATGCTGTGAACTACATGTTTGAGAAAAAAATCAAAGATGTGGAATTTGCGGTTTGTAATACCGACAGACAAGCGCTTGCCAACAGCCCGGTGCCCGTGAAAATCCAGCTGGGTGCAACTTTGACACAAGGCCTGGGAGCCGGTACCGATGCCACGAAAGGCAAGGAAGCGGCTTTGGAGACGATCGAGGAGATTAAAGGTCTTCTGGGAGGTTCTACACAAATGGTATTTATCACCGCAGGTATGGGTGGTGGAACAGGAACAGGCGCCGCACCGGTGATTGCGCAGTTGGCCAAGGAAATGGGCAAACTGACGGTGGCCGTGGTAACCGCGCCTTACACCTGGGAGGGACTTGACAAAAAAGAACAAGCGCTCGAGGGTATCGAGCAGCTGAAAGAATATAGCGATACGGTTCTCGTGGTGCTTAACGACAAGCTTGAAGAACTGTACGAGGACATGACATTGACGCAGGCGTTTGCGGAAGCGGACGGCATTTTGCTCAATGCCGTGAAAAGTATTTCCGAGATCATTACCACCAACGGTAATATCAACACCGACTTCAAAGACGTGGAGAAAGTGTTGAAAAGCGCCGGTCAGTCGGTAATGGGAACTTCGGAATCCACCGGAGCCGACCGCGCGCAGAATGCAATCAAAGAAGCGCTCGACTCGCCACTTCTGAACGACCGCGATATCCGTGGCGCGAAGAGAATCCTCGTAACGCTTGCTACCAGCAAGAAGAAGGAGGCTACGATGCGCGAGCAGCGCGAGATCTGGCAATATGTGCTTTCACAAGTAGGTGGAGAGGCACGTATGTTCAAACTGGGTACGATCACCGACGATTCACTGGGCGACAAGCTCCGCGTGACTGTCGTAGCCGCTGGTTTCGATAGCATCGAATCGCCGATTCCAGGCATTCAGCTCAAAGGCGTGAAAGGACAGCCTGAACCGGCTCCGATAGTTGTGGAAGAGCCAAAAGACGAGCTCCCTCCTGTGGTCGTTGAAGAAGAACTGGTATTGACGGGCGAACTCGAAGAAAATACCCCAACGAGCTCGATCGACCTTGTTCTGGAAGATGAAAGAGTAACGCACGGTTTCGATCCTATCAACATTTCGTTGACAGAAGTTGAGCCAGCGAGCGATTGGACGGACGAAGATGCCCTGAAAATGGAAATGATGATCAAATCATTCCGTGACGGGCTTGTAAAATATTCCGATCTGGAAGGCCCGGCTTACCGCCGCAGCAGGGTAGAGCTTTGGAAGCGACCCGCCATTCCGGCACATGAAATGGAACAGCACTGGCTGAAATAGCAAAAGGGAGCGATGAGCTCCCTTTTTTAATGCATTATTTAAATGTCCTAGAAATGGATGATCTGCCCGGCCTGAATTTCGAGCAGTTCTTTATATAATGCATTTGAAATTACATTATCCGCATAATGTGAGCGGATTTGCGCGAGCTTCACGCGTAACGCGAGCGTATTCATGCCCAGGTAGCTGAAAACGTCGTTCAAGTGGCTCAATGCAATGGCGGCGCCCTGCATGTTGGACGATAGGCCTACTAATGCGGCCTTCTTGTTTGAAAAGCTGTTGGGGTAAGGCAGGCCATCTATAAAGGCTTTCAGAACGCCGGGATACGAGCCGTTGTACTCCGGCACGATGAACACGAACTTGTCTGTCTGTTCCAGCAACGATTTCAGATTGTTGAATGACTCGTTCTTGCCGGTATTGGCATATAATGCGGATACCGTAAAGTCGTCGGGTAGGTTCACCAGATCAAGGATAATGCTCGGTGCGTGCAGTTGTTGTAGAATTCCCTGATAATATTCCGCTATTTTCCTGGACATCGAGTTGGGCCGGTTGGTGCCAACGATGATCACAATAGGCGATGTGGATGCAGTCATGTGCCGGTTAATGTTCTTGTCACTAGTAACAAATTATGTTTGAAATTGTTCTAACGACGCGGTTACTGGTAGCAAATCTAACCGCCAAACGGACACGTTACCAGGCCGGTTTTCAGGATACACAACAATTATTGTTATATTTGAGCCCGTTATTCATCATGAAATTTAAATAATCATCTGATTTTCAGATAATTATACATAAATCAACCCGCATAAAATATGTCCTGGTTTATTCGCAAAGAAAAAGGTATCAATACACCAACTGAAATGAAGCGCGAAGCGCCGGACGGTTTGTGGTATCAATGTCCTAATTGCAAAAAAATCACCCCTACCAGGGAACATAAGCAGAATGCTTTTACCTGCCCGCATTGCAACTACCACGAGAAGGTGGGTTCGGATGTATATTTCAATTTGCTTTTCGACGACAACGAGTTCATCGAGCTCGACGCTAACCTGATCTCCGGGGACCCGCTGGGCTTTGTGGATACCAAGGCTTATCCGGACCGGATCAAGTCGACCATGAAGAAAACCGGGTTGAAGGATGCAGTTCGCACAGCGCATGGTAAAATGAATGGCCTCGACCTCGTGATCGCTTGTATGGATTTTAGCTTCATCGGTGGTTCGATGGGTTCGGTGGTAGGGGAAAAAATCGCTCGTGCGATTTCCTATTCGCTCGAAAAGAAGGTGCCGTTCCTGATGATTTCGAAGTCGGGAGGTGCACGGATGATGGAGGCAGGGTTTTCGCTGATGCAGATGGCCAAGACCTCTGCACGCCTGGCGCAATTGTCGGAGGCCAGGATACCCTATATTTCGCTGCTAACCGACCCTACAACCGGCGGTGTAACAGCATCTTATGCAATGCTGGGTGACTTCAACATTTCGGAGCCCGAAGCTTTGATCGGTTTCGCCGGCCCGCGCGTCATCCGCGAGACGATCGGTAAAGACCTGCCAAAAGGTTTTCAAAGCGCAGAATTCGTTTTGGAACACGGTTTCCTCGACTTCATCGTCGATCGTAAGGATTTGAAAGATAAATTGACCAGCCTGCTGAATATGCTCAAATAGGCAATAGCATTTAGCAAAGCGGCCCGTCAGGTTATCTGGCGGGCCGCTTCGCATTTATGATGTCGGATGCATTGATTATGGGCAAGTATCTTTCCGTCGGGTATCGGTAATGTCGCTAATTTTCCAACCAGTTTTTGTTTCTATTAGGGTAAATACATTTACGCCGCAGTGCGAGAATTTTTCGCCGAGATAGAATTTGTAAGGTGCCCATACAATTGCCATTGGTCGGTCTACGGAGATTTTTACATTATAAATCTGTTCATCCCACTTGTCGTTATGCGGCGTGCCGACTGCCTTGATAAATCCAGCGATGTCGCTCTTGCGCGTGACCAAAGAATCGGCAGCATTCTTGGAAATAGAGGTTAGGGTGCAAGTGGGAAGGAAGGCTTTTCTTAACATCGTCGAGTCTCCGGCACGCATTCCGTCGAAAAGCATGTTTACGGCACCCATAATTCCCGGATCGTATTTTTGGCAAAATGCGTTCGCAGAGCAAAACAGCAGCAGGCCCAAAAACAGACTTGCTCTGCTAGTGTGTACAGTCTTTTTCATGTTGGTATAATTTTAACAAAAACTTAATTTTGAGCCCCTTTGTAAAATTTTGGGAATCGATATGTCGGAAAAAATAGTTAAAAAAGTAGATATAAGGAACAGGCGGGCTTCATTCGAGTACTTCTTTCTGGAAGAGTTTACAACCGGTATGGTGCTTACGGGCACGGAAATCAAGTCGATCAGGCAGGGAAAGGTTAATTTCCAGGATGCTTACTGCCTTTTTATGGATGGCGAGCTGTATGTCCGCAGCCTGCACATTTCGCCCTACACCGAAGGGACGCATTACAACCATGAGCCTATGCGTGACCGCAAGCTGCTCATTACCAAGCGCGAGCGAAAAAAATTGATCGAAGGATTGAAAGATGTAGGCCTTACCATCATACCTGTGCGGTTGTTTACGAGCGAACGCGGCCTGGCCAAGCTGCACATTGCATTGGCAAAAGGTAAAAAGCTTTACGACAAGCGCGACAGCATTAAAGAGCGCGACGTGAAGCGGGAGAACGATCGGGCAGGTTACTGAGCCATCGGCAGGTTTAGATTACAAAATGGGCTAATACGGTGATCCTCGGGACTTTCTGTTAAATTGTTCCAACAATATTTGAAAATACGGAAGCGTTTTTTCTGGTGAAATATTCTTATATTGTGGGAATTAACTACCACAGGGCTCATGGGTAAAGTACTGGTTCTGAATCAAGATTATAGCGCACTAAGTGTTTGCACAGTTCCGAAGGCGTTTCTGCTGGTTTATATGAAGAAAGCAGAGATGTTGGCTGAGTCTCAACTGGAGCATCTCAGGACTGTCAACGACAGGTATCCCATGCCGGTCGTCATACGTCTCCATCGTTACATACACATACCGTACAGGGGCGTAGTCATGACCAGGCAAAACCTCTTCAAGCGGGACGGCAACAGGTGTCAGTACTGCGGAACCCACGATAATCTGACGCTGGACCATGTGTTGCCGAAAAGTAGGGGCGGGAAAACCACCTGGGACAATTTGGCCACCGCCTGTAAAAGATGCAACTCCCGCAAAGGAGACCATACGCCGGAAGAGGTTGACATGCCGTTAAAGCAGCGACCGTTCCGGCCTTCTTTTTTAATGTTCATTCGTGATTTTTCAGGTATGGCCGATGATGAGTGGCTGCCTTACCTCGGGTCAAAAGAGCGGCACTGCTAACGTCCGTTCGGTATGGCACCGGTTTGTGGGTGTCATTTGTGGTCAGGTATTGTCAGGAGGTTGAAGGGGATGTCACGTGTTGTCATGAATAGTCATTGATTGTCACAGGTGTTCTTTCGATACCTGGATCAAGTTCTTCTCCAATTTTATTTCCCGACTATCTCTGACCACATCTGACCATACTTGAACATCTCCTGACTACACCTGACCATCTCCCGACAACACTTGACTACTTCCTGGCTACTCCTGACAACACGTGACTACTTCCTGACATACCTGACAACGTTTGACGATCTTCCGACAACACTTGACTACTTCATGACTACCCCTGACAACACTTGGCTACTTCCTGGCTACTCTGACCATTTTACGCCCAAACGGCACCTTACTCCCCTTGCGTAAAATTAAATCGCCCAACCGTTCGGATATTGCTTTTGAATCGCGTAATTTTGCGTCCTGATTTTTCAAAAAATACTTGTTGAACTAATTTTCAGCCGATTAGCCCGGCGGCTGATGTATCGAAGGGCCATTATTCCTATTTATGTCTAAGGAAAAACAAAATCAACCGCTTCCCGAATTCGATTGGGATAAAGCATCAGACAAAGGTTTCGGAACCGCTTATTCATCTGCTGACCGTAGCCGTCTGGAACAAATGTATGAGACTACCCTTTCTCCTGTTTCGGAAAAAGAAGTAGTTAAAGGTGTTGTAGTAGGTATTACAGACCGCGAGGTGATCCTGAACATCGGTTTCAAATCTGATGGCATCGTTTCATCCAATGAATTCCGCGACCTGCCAGGTTTGAAAATCGGCGACGAAGTGGAAGTTTACGTAGAGAACCAGGAAGACGCACAAGGTCAGCTGGTACTTTCACGCAAAAAAGCGAAAGTGATCACTGCATGGGATAACATCCAGAAATCATTCGATGAGGATGTAGTGATCGATGCAAATGTGAAGAGAAGAACCAAAGGTGGTTTGATCGTTGATATTTTCGGCATTGAAGCATTCTTGCCAGGTTCACAAATCGATGTGAAACCAATCCGCGACTTCGACGTTTTCGTAGGAAAGCGTATGGAAGTAAAAGTTGTGAAAATCAACTACGCTAACGATAACGTAGTAGTATCTCACAAAATCCTGATCGAGAAAGACCTCGAAGCACAACGTCAGCAAATCCTGAACAACCTTGAAAAAGGTCAGGTATTGGAAGGTGTGATCAAAAACATGACCAACTTCGGTGTGTTCATCGACCTGGGTGGTGTGGACGGTCTGTTGCACATTACTGATATCTCTTGGGGCCGTATCAACCACCCATCTGACCTCCTTTCACTGGATCAGAAACTGAACGTGGTTGTTCTCGACTTCGACGAAGAGAAAAAACGCATTTCTTTGGGTCTGAAACAACTTCAGTCTCACCCATGGGATTCTCTGGACGAGTCAATCCAGGTTGGATCGAAAGTTACAGGTCGCATCGTGAACGTTGCTGACTACGGCGCTTTCCTTGAAATCAAACCAGGTGTTGAAGGTCTGATCCACGTTTCTGAAATGTCATGGTCTCAGCACCTGCGCAATCCACAGGAGTTCATGAACGTGAACGACGAGATCAGCGCGGTTGTATTGACGCTTGACCGTCAGGAGCGCAAAATGTCTCTCGGTATTAAACAACTTACCGAAGATCCTTGGACTCAAGGTTCATTGAAAGAGAAATATGCGATCGGTACCCGTCACAAAGGTGTTGTTCGTAACCTGACCAACTTCGGTCTCTTCATCGAGCTTGAAGAAGGTATCGATGGTCTGGTACACGTTTCTGATCTTTCATGGACGAAGAAAATCAAGCATCCTTCTGACTTCGTGAAAGTAAACGACGAGCTGGAAGTAGTTGTGTTGGAACTTGACGCGGAAAACCGTCGTCTGGCTCTGGGCCACAAGCAGCTTGAAGAAAACCCATGGGATACTTTCGAGAGCATTTTCGAAGTAGGTTCAGTACACAAATCGACTATCGTTGCGAAGGGTGACAAATTTGCTACACTCGAGCTTCCTTACGGAATCGAAGGTGTTGCTGCGATCAAGAACCTTGCGAAAGAAGACGGAACATTTGCTGAGGTAGGTGAGAGCCTTGACTTCACTGTTCTTGAATTCCTGAAAGACGAGAAGAAGATCGTTCTGACTCACTCTAAAGTTAAAGGTGTTCCTGCTGAGGAGAAAAAAGAAGCAAAAGCTGCCAAAGCTCCTGCCGCTGAATCAGTGAACAAAGAAGTAGAAAAATCTACTTTCGGAGACCTTAGCGTTCTGTCTGCTTTGAAAGAGCAGCTGGAAGAGAGCGAGAAGAAAGGAAAAAAGTAAAATAAAATATGGTGTAGAAGAATTTTTTAATACTTTTGCACCCGGATTAGCTGCCAGCCCCGCGCAGGCAGCTAATCTTCAAAAATGGTTCCGTGGCCGAGTGGCTAGGCAGAGGTCTGCAAAACCTCGTACAGCGGTTCGAATCCGCTCGGAACCTCACCTTGAATTGTGGTCATTTTCCCCAGATTCTGAACACAATTAAATGCCTGAAAAATACCATTTGGACACAGCTTTTTAGAAGAGCTCCAAATGGTATTTTTTTTGCTACTGTGCTGAAAATCAGCCTCTATCAATTTTGTAACTGCTGTTAATTTAGTCCAGCAAATTAGACAAATTATAAATAAGAAGGTGGGGTAAAATATCCCTGAAATACTTTTGTGGATAAAAAATCGTAAGCTAGTTTTGTCTGTTGAAGAATAATGAATAGTTGATTATGAATATACCATTCCGAATGGACGCTAAGTTTTGTTCCTTCTTTAATTACTCAAAAACCTTTTTAGCTATCCTCTTAGCTATCTTATTAAGCGTACCCACTTTAGTATCAGCTCAGGACAGCACGGCTACCGCTGCTGCACCTGCCGGTGGTGGCGACGCTGCGAAAGGTGAGTCAATCTTCAAAAACAACTGTGCCCAGTGCCACGCTCCGACAGATGAACGTGTAGTGGGTCCAGGTTTGAAAGGGGCAAGCTCCCGCCACGATTTTGCATGGCTCACCAAATGGGTACGTAACTCTTCGGCGATGATCGCTTCCGGCGATGCTTACGCTGTCAAGATTTACAACGAGTATTCGAAAGCTCAAATGACGAGCTTTCCGAACCTTTCGGATGATGACATCAAAGCGATCTTTGCATATGTAGACCAGGCGTCTGCTGCTCCTGCTGCTGCGGCGGCCGGTGCTGCTCCTGCTGGCGGCGCAGCAGCTGCGGGTGATGCCAAAGGTGGTGCTCCTTCGGATCTGTTCGTGATTGTGCTGGTTGCGTTGGTAGTAGTAATGGTACTGGTGCTCGGCGTTCTCCTTGTAATCGTATCGCTCCTTTCCAAGGCGGTTAAAGGCGGAGGCGCTGAAACTGAGGCTCCTGCCGGTGAAGGTTTCGGTGGATTGCTGAAAAGAATCGCTGTTGATCCTGCTATCCGCTCTGCAACACTCTGGATTTTCGTCCTGCTCGTTTTGAAATCTACTTTGGACGGCGCGTTTAATGTAGGCGTTCAGCAGGGATACGCGCCTAAGCAACCTATTTCATTCTCTCACAAATTGCACGCAGGCGAGTACAAAATCGACTGTAACTACTGCCACACCGGCGTTAACCGCGGTAAGTCGGCGCACATACCTTCTGCTAACATCTGTATGAACTGCCACGGTGTTATCAAAAAGGAATCTCCTGAAATTCAAAAGATTTATACTTCTATCGAGAACAACCAGCCTATCGAATGGGTGCGCGTTCACAACCTGCCCGACCTGGCTTACTTCAACCACGCACAGCACGTAAACGTGGGTGGGCTGGAATGTCAGAACTGCCACGGCGAAGTTGAGAAAATGGAAGTAATACAGCAACGTTCGTCACTGACGATGGGATGGTGTATTGATTGTCACCGTAAAACTGAGGTAAATACCAAAGACAATCAGTACTACGATAAGCTGGTACAGTTGCACGCTTCCGAAAGCAAAGAGGCTTTGAAGGTAGCGGATATTGGTGGTTTGGAATGTTCTAAGTGCCACTACTAATCAAGAAATTAATACCGGATACAACTCATTGTATTGAATAGTTTTATGGAAAATACTAATAAAAGATACTGGCGGGGACTTGAAGAGTTGAGGAATGACGAAAAGTTTGTCAAAGATGCAAGTTCTGAGTTCCCAAGCGCACCGACCGAAAGTCAGTATGAAAGCCTGGTGGATGGCGTAGGAACCCACCGTCGTGATTTCCTTAAAGTACTGGGTTTTGGAATGGCAGCCGTATCTCTCGCAGCTTGCGAAGCACCGGTTAAAAAGGCTATCCCTTACGTAAACAAGCCCGAGGGCGAATTCCCTACTATCTCTAACTGGTATGCATCCACTTACGCAGAAGGTGGAGATTACGCGAGTATCCTGGTCAAAACCCGTGAGGGACGACCTATTAAAATAGAAAGCAATTCCCTTTCAAAAGTTTCCTGGGGTGTGAGCTCACGCGCACACGCTTCGTTGCTCGGCTTGTACGACAATGAGAAACTGAAAGGTCCTAAAAAAGGAGAAGATACCAAAGTAAGCTGGGAAGCTGTTGACAAGGAGATTGCTGATCAGCTTGGACAAATCGCAGCAAAAGGCGGAGCGATCCGTATCCTTACTTCTACTGTGTTGAGCCCGTCGACCAAGGCGGTAATCGCAGACTTCACCGCAAAATACCCAACCACTACCCACGTGGTTTACGACGCCAACTCTTCTTACGCTATCGTAAAAGGTAATGAGTTGTCATTCGGTAAAGCCGTTATCCCTTCTTACGATTTCAGCAAAGCGAAAGTTATCGTAGGCATCGACGGCGATTTCCTCGGAACATGGCTTGCTCCTGATACTTTCTCTAAACAATTCGCAGATACCCGTCGCGTAAGCAGCGAAAAAGAAGGTAACAAGGAAATGTCCCGTTTGTACCAATTCGAATCGACGCTTTCACTGACCGGAGCCAACGCGGATTACCGTACTTCGGTGAAACCTTCGCAGATTGGTCTGGTTGCGGCTGCGCTATATAACAAGGTAGCAGCGAAGCTGGGCGGTGCTCCTGTTGCAACGGCTGCATTAAACATCGACAACCTGGACAAAGCTGCTGCGGATCTCGTTGCGGCGAAAGGACAGGCATTGGTTGTTTCAGGTGTGAACGATCCTTCGGTACAAGTGGTAGTGAATGCGCTGAACAGCCTGCTGGGAAGCTACGGTTCTACTATCAATCTTGACAAACCCGTAAACTACCGCCAGGGTAACGATATCGCTACCAACCAACTGATCGACGAGATCAAAGGCGGTAAAGTTTCTGCATTGATTTTGTGGGGCGCTAACCCGGTTTACGATCACCCGCGTGGAGCTGAATTGGCATCCGCATTGCCACAGGTTTCGTTGAGCGTGTCTTTCAACGACCGTGCTGATGAAACATCTTCTCTTTTGAAATACATCCTTCCTGCACCGCACTACCTCGAATCATGGGGTGATGCAGAGCCTGTTGCAGGATCATACAGCTTGATGCAGCCAGCGATCAGCCTGATTTTCAGCACTCGCCAGGCGCAATCGTCCCTTTTGAAATGGGCAGGGGCATCCGCTGACTACCACGAGTATGTAAAAGCATACTGGAGAAAGAACATTTTCCCGCAAGCGGGAGGTGGTGACTTCGAGAAATTCTGGGTTAAATCCCTGCACGACGGTGTATTCGATGTAGCTTCGGCTGCTACCGGAGCGGGTGCGACATTCTCCGGAAATCTCGCTGCTGCTGCTGCCGGCATTGCCAAAAGATACAAGGCATCGTCATCAGGTCTCGAACTCGCTATCTTCGAAAACGTGGGTATGGGTACCGGTTTCGCTGCAAACAACCCATGGTTGCAGGAAAACCCTGATCCGATCACAAAGGCTTGCTGGGATAACCACGCAGGTCTTTCACAAAAAACTGCAAAAGAGCTTGGCCTTGCGCAGGGTGATGTAGTGAAAGTAGATGTGAAAGGTAAATCGGTGGAATTGCCAGTCATCATTCAGCCGGGTCTTGCGCAAGGAACCGTTGCAGTTGCTGTCGGTTTTGGCCGTGAGAAAGCTGGTAAATCTGCTAATGGTGTAGGTAAAAATGTATTCCCGTTTGCAACATTTACCGACGGCTTCCTGAACTTCGCTCCGGGCGAGGTAACTGTTTCAAAAACAGGCGAAACCCGCGAAATTGCTCAGACTCAGACGCACAACACGGTAATGAACCGGAAGTCGGTTCTGCAAGAAACCGTACTGGCTCATTTTCAGAAAGATCCGATGGCCGGACGTTTCGTCCCGAAAATCCAGACTTCGGAAGGAGAGGTTGATGCAACCGACCTCTCGCTTTGGAACGGTCACAAATATAAAAACCACTCGTGGGGTATGGTGATCGACTTGAACACGTGCTTCGGTTGCGGATCTTGCGTGATCAGTTGCCAGAACGAGAACAACATTCCGGTTGTTGGCCGTCAGGAAATCATCAATGCCCGTGAAATGCACTGGCTGCGTATCGACCGCTATTACAGCAGCGACGCAGATGTAGAAGACCTGAGAGGATTGGAAATCGCTTCTGAAAATCCGGAAGTTACATTCCAGCCAATGCTTTGCCAGCACTGTAACAATGCTCCTTGCGAGACGGTATGTCCGGTATTGGCTACCACCCACAGCTCCGAGGGCTTGAACCAAATGACTTACAACCGTTGCGTAGGTACCAGATATTGTGCAAACAACTGCCCATATAAAGTACGTCGCTTCAACTGGTTCAAATATTTTGATAACGACAATTTCGATTACAACTTCAACAATGACCTTGGTAAAATGGTCATTAACCCGGATGTAACGGTGCGTTCAAGAGGGGTAATCGAGAAATGCTCGATGTGTGTTCATAGAATCCAGGAAGCTAAGCTGACTGCAAAGAAAGAAAGAAGACGCATTGTCGATGGTGAAGTAAACGTGGCTTGTGCATCTTCTTGCCCAACCGACGCGATTACTTTTGGAGATATGAACGATCCTGAAAGCCGCATTTCGAAATTGCTCGAAGTCGAAAGAGAAGGACGTGCATTCCACATGCTGGAAGAAATCAACGTTCGCCCGCAAATCTCTTACCTCACCAAAATCCGTAATAAGGACGCAGCAGCTGCCAAAGCTGAGAAGGTTGAGAAAGAGCACGCTTAGTATCAGAGTTTAGAATTATTGACGATCCAATCATTATAAATAAATAGTAGTATGCATGTTACTTCACCTGTAAGAGAACCGCTGATCCAAGGTGGGAAAACGTACGCGGACGTAACGGAAGACATATGTCGTCACGTGGAGGCAACTCCAACGAAAGAATGGAAGATTGCTTTCGGACTTTCGCTCATCGTTCTGGCATATGGATCTGTGTGTCTTGCCTGGACCTGGTGGGAAGGCCTCGGAGTTTGGGGTTTGAATAAAACAGTAGGTTGGGCCTGGGACATCACCAACTTCGTATGGTGGGTAGGTATCGGTCACGCGGGAACGCTGATCTCCGCGATCCTCCTACTCTTCCGTCAGAAATGGAGAACTTCCATCAACCGTGCAGCGGAAGCGATGACTATCTTCGCCGTTATTTGTGCTGCTTCATTTATTTTGATGCACATGGGTCGTCCGTGGATGGCTTACTGGGCGCTTCCATTACCCAACGCATTCGGTTCACTTTGGGTTAACTTCAACTCACCACTCGTTTGGGACGTATTCGCGATTAGTACTTATTTCTCCGTATCGTTAGTATTCTGGTACATTGGTCTTATTCCTGACCTTGCTACTATCCGCGACCGCGCTACAAGCAAAGTTTCGAAATTCATGTACGGAACATTTGCAATGGGCTGGGACGGTTCAGCTAAAACCTGGGCACGTTACGAATACATTTCTTTGATCCTTGCGGGTCTTTCTACGCCACTCGTACTTTCGGTACACACCATTGTAAGTATGGACTTTGCTACCTCGGTCATCCCGGGATGGCACACGACGATCTTCCCTCCGTACTTCGTTGCGGGTGCGATCTTCTCCGGCTTCGCGATGGTTCAAAACCTGATGTTGATCACCCGTGTGGTTTACAAATTGGAAGACTACATTACGTTGGAGCACATCGAGACCATGAACAAGGTAATCACGCTTACCGGTTCTGTCGTAGGTGTGGCCTATATCACTGAGTTCTTTATTGCATGGTACGGAGGTGTTGAATACGAATATTACGCATTCTTCAACCGTATGACCGGTCCTTACTGGTGGGCATACTGGGCAATGATGACTTGTAACGTAATCTCTCCACAGCTTTTCTGGTCGAGAAAACTGCGCCGCAGCATTTCGTTTACATTCTTCATCTCGGTGATCGTAAACATCGGTATGTGGTTCGAGCGTTTCGTAATTATCGTAACCTCCCTTCACCGAGACTACGTTCCTTCGAGCTGGACAATGTTCTCGCCAACACGGTACGACATCGGGGACTACATTTTCTCCTTCGGTTTGTTCTTCACATTGTTCCTCCTGTTCTCGAAGTACCTGCCGGTAGTAAACATGGCGGAAGTAAAAGCGGTATTGCGTTCGACATCTGCGCAGTTGCCTGCTAAAATCGCCGGAGTGGCGAAAGTAAGACAGCGCGGAACTGCCGAGCCGGTTTACAATAAGGATCAGGAATAAAAAGCATTGCGTAAAAGCGAATTATAGAGATTATAATTAAGTAATAGTATGGCAGAATTATCTGGTAAATATTTGGTCGGAGTTTACGACGATGACGATACTGTTCTCCACGCGGTTCCCAAGCTGAGAAAGGCCGGTGTGAAAATCAAAGAAGTATACTCTCCATTCCCTATCCACGGGCTGGACGAAGCACTGGGTCACCCAAGAACACGTATCGGTATCGCTGCCTTTATGTTTGGAGTGACAGGTTGCTGCTGCGTGCTGACGCTGATGATCTGGACAATGGGATTTGACTGGCCGATGATCATCGGTGGCAAAGATCCGATCTCGATTCCTAACTATATCCCCATTACATTTGAAGGAACGGTACTTTTCACCGCCTTCGGTATGGTGATCACCTTCTTGATTTCGAATGGCCTCGGACCTGGTACGCATTTCCACCCGCGGTTTGACGTACGCGCCACCGATAACAAGTTTATCATGGCGATCGAAATGAGCAGGAACTCAATGAGCGAGGAAGAAATAGCAAGAGCATTGAAAGACAGCGGAGCGGAAGAAGTCAACATTAAGCAATTCTAATGGCGTTTAAAGCAATGAAATTGAAAAGTTTATATAGATCTCTATTGGTTGCTGCCGTATTGCTTACTGCCGCTGCTGGTTGTAAAAAAGATCCCAACAATCCCGGAAAGGAATACGCACCAAATATGTACCTGCCGGTAGGTTACGAACCATACAAGCAGGAAAAAGCGAACCCGATCAACCCACAGGGATTGACCATGCGTTTGCCGGTGGCTGGTACTGTTGCGAGGCGTAACTATCATACCAAATTCGGCGAATCGGATTCAGCGGTTGTTGACCTCATGGTTTACAACATTCCTGCTGATAGCATCGAGATTGCAGAAAAAGTACTTAAAAATCCAGTTCCTCTGAACGAGAAAACGCTGGCGGAAGGAAAAGTACTTTATGACAGATACTGCCAGCATTGCCACGGTGCTTCCGGTGCCGGCGACGGAAAGGTGGGAGCGATGTACAAAGGTGTTCCGAACTACGCGAGCGATGCTTACAAAAACCTGAATGAAGGACATATTTTCCACGTAATCACACACGGGAAAGCGCGCATGTGGCCTCACGGATCCCAGATCAACCCTGAGGAACGCTGGAAGATCGTACACTACGTACAGAAATTGCAGAAAGGGGCTTAAGTACAATTTTGAAAACAGAGAAATATTTTAAATAATGGCATCAGGACATTCGATTCCTTCTATTGAAGAACGGTTTGAATTTACATCGGGAGCTAAGAGAAGTTTGCTCATTGGTGGCGGTGTAGGACTGGCTCTTGTACTATTAGGAGCATACCTCGCAGCCAATGGCGGTGGTGGTCACGAAGTGGCTGCGCACGGAGCGGAACATGCTGCGGCGGCAGGTCATGCTGCGGCTGAGCACGGAGCGGCGGCTGCGGCACATGGCGCGGACGCTCACGGCGCTGCGGCGGAAGGCGGTCACCACGCGAAAAGCTGGGTGGCACGCATTTGGGCTAACCTTTGGGTAAATGGTGTATATTTTACCGGAATGTCCGTGATCGGGATGTTCTTCCTTTCATATAACTACCTGGCACAAGCTGGCTGGTCGGCGGTATTCAAAAGAGTACCTGAGGCGTTGCCTGCATTTCTTCCCGTAACAGGTGTAGTGTTGATCGCTACTTTCCTTCTCGGCGGACATGACCTGTTCCACTGGACGCACGAGGGGCTTTATGAAGTAGGCGGTCCTGAATATGATAAAATAATCGCTGGTAAGCGTGGCTATCTGAATACGCCTTTCTTCCTGATTCGTCTCGTTGCTTATTTTGCAATCTGGTATTTACTGTGGAACAAGATCCGCAGCCTATCACTGCAGGAAGACGAAATCGGCGGAACTGAGTTCTACGAAAAATCAATCCGTATCGGAACTGCGTTCCTCGTGGTGTTCGGTGTTACATCTTCTACATCTGCCTGGGATTTTGTGATGTCGATCGACACACACTGGTTCAGCACCATGTTCGGTTGGTATACTTTGGCCAGCTGGCACGTAGCTGGTCTGGCGGTGATCACCCTGACAATCGTAATGCTTCGCGAAAGAGGTTATCTGAGAGCGGTTAACACCAGTCACCTGCGCGATCTTGGCAAGTTTGTATTTGCGTTCAGTATTTTCTGGACATATGTGTGGTTCGCACAATTCCTTTTGATCTACTATGCTAACCTTCCGGAAGAAACGATCTATTTCATCGAGCGTTTCCGCGGACACGGAGGATTCTTCAAGGCGCCTTTCTTCATCACGTTGTTCATGAACTTCTTCTTCCCGTTCCTGGTGTTGATGACCCGCGACGCGAAGGGTACGCATTCGATTTTGAAAGTGGCTTGCTGGAGTGTAATCGTCGGACACTGGTTCGATTTCTACACGAACATTATGCCGGGAACGGTTGGTGCTAGCGCTTCGCTTGGACCTTTGGAGTGGGGCTTTTTCCTGATCTTCCTTTGTGCCTTTGCATATTCAATCGCAAACCAGTTGACCAAGGCAAATCTGATCCCGAGAAATCACCCGATGTTGGAGGAGTCTCTGCATCACGATATCGCCTAATTGCAAAACCAGTAAATCATCATGTATATTATTATCGCATTAGTTGCTCTTGTATTTATTGTCCTCACCGGGGTTGTAATATCCAGGCTGCAGGGTGTTCTGAAGAGTATCAACAAAACCGATTCGGAAGAGGTTGAAACATCTGGTAATAAATTCAATGGTGCCATGTTTATTGTGATCCTGATTGGTGGAGCTATTTCTATCACATGGTCATACCTGCATGCACGTGAATTTTTCCTTCCTGAGGCGTCTTCTATTCATGGAAGAAGAACCGACGACCTGTTCTGGTTCTCGATGGGAATCCTTACCATTCCTTTCATCATTGTAAACTTCCTTGTATTCTTCTTTGCCTGGAAATACCAGCATAAAAAGGGACACAGAGCTACATTCTATCCCGAAAACCACAAGCTGGAATTGATCTGGACTATCATCCCTGCTATTGTGATGGCATTGCTGGTATTCACAGGCTGGAAAGCATGGTCGGATATCACTGCAGAAGCGCCACGGGATGCAGAAGTGATTGAGATTACTGGCAAGCAGTTTAACTGGATTGCCCGTTATGGCGGCGTTGATAATAACAAGCTCGGTGATTATAACTACAAACTGATTGACGCACAAAACGAAGTGGGTATCGACTTGTCAGACGAAAACTCTTTCGACGACTTTACGAACCCTTCTGAAATGCACATTCCCGTAGGCCGTCCGGTACTGTTGAAAATCCGCGCTCGTGACGTGTTGCACAGCGTATTCATTCCTCACATGCGAGTGAAAATGGATGCGGTTCCAGGTATGCCGACCAAATTCTGGTTCGTACCGGACAAAACGACAGCCGATATGCGTGCTGAAACCGGCAACCCGAAATTTGACTACGAGATTGCTTGTACGGAGGTATGTGGACAAGGTCACTTTTCAATGAAGATGAGATTGATCGTAGACGACGAGGCTACATACAAAAAATGGGTTTCAGAACAGGCTACTTTCCTGTCGACCTACCCAGAGTATCTTGCAAAAGTTCCTGAGAACCTGAAAGCAAAGGCGATGAAGTATGTGCCTGCCGAAGCAGCTGCTCCTGCTGCTGACAGCTCAGCAACATCAGCTGGCGGTGCCGGAGCAAATACTAGTCTACGATAATTCTATTAATTAAAATACAATAAAAGTATATGTCAGCTATTGAAGGATTGGAAACAGCTCACCACCACGCAGACGAGCATGACCACCACCACGAAGCACAAAGCTTTTGGCAGAAATATATATTTTGTGAAGATCACAAGGTAATTGCCAAACAGTATCTGATCACGGGTATTTTGTGGGCTGTTATCGGGATTACCATGTCGGTGATCTTCCGTATCCAGCTCGGTTTACCTGATTCTAACCTGTCATGGTTGAAGCCTGTCCTTGGTGGCTGGATCAGCGACGCAGGTAAGCTGGATCCGAACTTCTATCTGGCTTTGGTTACAATGCACGGTACCATCATGGTATTCTTTGTATTGACGGCCGGTCTGAGCGGTACTTTCAGTAACTTCCTTATCCCGCTTCAAATCGGAGCGCGTGACATGGCGTCGGGTTTCATGAACATGCTGTCTTACTGGTTCTTCTTCCTGGCCAGCATTATCATGTTCGCTTCGTTGTTCCTGCAACAAGGACCTGCGGCAGGTGGCTGGGTAATTTACCCTCCATTGAGCGCATTGCCACAGGCGCACCCAGGCTCGGGCATGGGTATGACGTTGTGGTTGGCTAGTATGGCGCTCTTTATTGTTTCCCAGTTGTTGGGTGGTATCAACTACATTACTACTGTCATTAACCTGCGTACAAGAGGTATGTCTTTCGATCGCCTGCCTCTGACGATCTGGTCATTCCTGATCACTGCGGTGCTGGGTCTGATTTCCTTCCCTGTATTGCTTTCATCCGTATTGCTGCTGATCTTCGACCGTCATTTCGGTACCAGCTTCTATCTTTCCGACATTTACATCAATGGTGAAGCGCTGCCAAACGTGGGTGGTAGCCCGATCTTGTTCCAGCACTTGTTCTGGTTCCTTGGTCACCCCGAAGTATATATCGTATTGCTTCCGGCTTTGGGTATTACATCCGAAGTGATCGCGACGAACTCGCGCAAGCCGATCTTCGGTTACCGTGCGATGATCGCATCCATGCTCGGTATCGCATTCCTTGCATTTATCGTATGGGCGCACCACATGTTCGTAACAGGTATGAACCCATTCCTCGGATCGGTCTTTATGTTCCTGACATTGATTATCGCGGTACCTTCTGCTGTGAAAGGTTTTAACTACATTACAACACTCTGGAAAGGTAACATCGTTTTTACTCCGGGTATGTTGTTCTCAATCGGTCTGGTTTCCTTGTTCGTATCAGGTGGTTTGACTGGTATCATTCTGGGTAACAGTGCATTGGATATTCAGTTGCACGATACTTACTTCGTAGTAGCGCACTTCCACCTGGTAATGGGTGCTGCATCGGCATTCGGTCTTTTCGCAGGGGTTTACCACTGGTTCCCTAAAATGTTCGGCCGTATGATGAACACCTCGTTGGGCCAGGTTCACTTCTGGTTGACGTTCATCGGAATTTACCTGGTGTTTATTCCAATGCACTACGTAGGTATCGCGGGCTTCCCTCGTCGTTATTACCAGTTCACCAGCTACGACTTTACGCATAAGTTCATGGATATGAACATGTTTATCTCTATTGCGGCGATATTCACGTTCCTTGCGCAGTTTGTATTCCTCTGGAACTTTTTTTACAGCATTTTCAAAGGAAGAAGAGCTCCACAAAACCCATGGCGTTCAAACACGCTCGAATGGACCGCTCCTATTATTCCGGGTCACGGAAACTGGGAAGGCGAAATTCCTGCGGTATATCGTTGGTCATATGATTACAGCAAACCGGGTGCGAAAGAGGACTTCATTCCTCAGAACATCCCGTATTCTCAAACACCTGAATCGAACTTCCCTCATGAGAATGAGCTGATCGCGACCGAAAAGGTGATTGAGTCACAAAACTTCAATGACCAGTTCAAAACACATCATTGATCTTAAAGCGAATCGCCGGTTCCGGCGATTCGCTTTAAATACACTCATTTCGCTGTATCTGGTAGTAATAGCAGGCGGCGTCGTGAGAAGCACAGGCTCAGGAATGGGCTGTCCCGACTGGCCTAAATGCTTCGGCAGATGGGTCCCTCCTACCGAAGCATCACAACTTCCTCCCAATTACAAGGAGATTTACGGTGCGAAGCTGAAAGGAGAAGTCGAGTTTAATGCGACGAAAACCTGGACAGAGTACGTAAACAGGCTTGTAGGAGCGCTCACAGGTGTCATCATTTTTCTGATGCTGCTGGCCTCCATTCCTTTTCTTAAATCGGGAAACAAGCAAATATTCTTTTGGAGCCTCGCAGCTTTCCTGTTGACGGGCTTTCAAGGCTGGCTCGGTGCGAAAGTAGTTTCTTTCGAGTTGCACCCGCTGATCGTCACGGTACACATGCTACTTGCCATAGTGATCATTTTCATCGTGCTGTACGTGTTTACGTGGGCTGGCTATGTCGAAAAGGTGCTTACGCTGCGTGAAGGCAGCGAGAAAGTGCTCAGCGGAATTGGTATCGCAGTAATGGCGCTTTCGTTGTTCCAGATTCTGCTCGGAACGCAAGTTCGTGAAGCGATGGATGTGGTGATCATGCGACTCGGTTACGGAGCCCGGTCACAATGGATCGATGAATTAGGCGCTAATTTTTACATACACCGGTCATTTTCAATCCTGGTCTTTGTTGTGAATGCAATCTGGATCAACAAAGTTTTGAAAACCGGAAACCAGGGGACGGTAGCGGGTAAAATCGCCAAAGCCTGCTTCTGGATATTGATAGCGGAGATCGCAACGGGTGTAATCATGGCATATTTCGGGGTTCCCGCATTTGCACAGCCTGTTCACCTTACGTTCGCCATCCTTTTAATCGGCTTGCAGTTTATCGTATGGCTGGTTGTGAATGGTAAGAAGTATTTAAAATATGAAGGCGTGGCCGCGACGGCTGGTAGCCAGTTTTAGAATTTTCAATTTCTGTAATAATGATTTCAGTAGAGGAAAGTGCAAGCGGGGTTGGGAAGATCAGAGAGAGATTAGGGGTTTTATTTGAATTACTCAAATTCCGGTTAGCGTCGTTGATTGCGTTCTCCGGGGCTATGGGATATTGCCTGGGTTCGCGGGATGTTAAAACCGGTGACCTCATACTTTTTGTGTTAGCGTCGATCGGTATTACCGGTGCTGCGAATATTATCAACCAGATTTTGGAAAAGGATCTGGATAAAATGATGAAAAGAACGGCTTCACGGCCGTTGCCAAGTGGAAGAATTACCGTGGAGCAAGCTGCTATCTGGGCGGTGATCCTCGGTGTAGCTTCGCTGGTGATATTTGTGATGGTATTTAACCTGACAACGGGGCTTATTTCCCTGCTGTCGCTGGTGCTTTACGGCTTCGTTTACACGCCGTTGAAGCGCGTCGGTCCGATTGCGGTGTTCGTGGGGGCATTCCCGGGGGCATTTCCTCCGATGATCGGTTGGGTTGCGGCAACCAACCATTTTGGTTTGGAACCCGGTATCCTGTTTGCGATCCAGTTCTTCTGGCAATTCCCGCATTTCTGGGCCATTGCATGGGTGCTGGACGAAGATTACAAAAGAGCAGGTTTCAAATTGTTGCCCGCCAATGGTTTGAAAGACTCTGATACGACTTTGCAAATTATGATCTATACTCTGTTCCTGCTTCCTATCGGCTGGTTACCGTACGAACTGGGAATGACGGGTATTAATTCCGCATTCATTGCGACGGTTTTCGGGGTATTGTTCCTCGCGCAGACGTTCCACCTCATGCGCACGTGTACGGACAAGACGGCGAAGCAACTGATGTTCGGATCGTTCATTTACCTGCCTATCGTACAGATTGCTTTTTTGTTGGATAAATTGTGATATCGAATTGAGAGAAAATGGAAAACGTTCAGCAATATAAATTGGAAAGAGAGCCGCAGGAAACGTTGGCGATGGACCCGAAGAAGTTTATTCTATGGCTGTTCCTCGTAACGATCATCATGCTTTTCGCCTCTCAGAGCAGCGCCTACCTCGTGCGTCGCGCAGAAGGTAACTGGCTCGAATTTGAAATGCCGAAGATATTCTGGTATAGCACGGTGGTGCTCATAATGAGCAGTGTAGCGATGCAATGGGCCTATTTTTCGGCAAAAAAAGATCAGTTCCAACAATTGAAAATAGCAATTTCTATTACTTTTGTACTCGGCCTGATCTTCCTTTATATGCAATTTCAGGGCTGGAAAGAGCTGGTGGCGATGAATGTCTATTTTGTAGGAAACCCGTCCGGCTCGTTCTTTTACGTGTTCACCGGGCTTCACGGCTTCCACATCATTACCGGCTTGATTGTTTTGGTATTCGCATTGATTTCAGCATTTAAGTTGAACATGCATTCCAAAAATCTGAGAAGAATTCAGATCAGTGCTACTTACTGGCACTTTTTGGATATACTCTGGTTATACCTTTTTGTTTTTTTATTGACCTTTAATTAATAATTTTTTATCAATGGCGGCACATGTAACAACACCCGGCGCGGTAGAACCCAAAATGTGGTTGGGGGGTATTGAGCCTATGAAAGCAAGTTACGGTAAACTGATGATGTGGTTCTTCCTCATCTCGGATACCTTTACTTTCTCTGCCTTGCTGGTGGCATATGGTACAGCCCGGTTTAGTTTCCCTGCATTCACCGGAAAACACGAAGATTTTACCTTCTCCAACATGTACTGGCCGGTACCTGAAAGGGTTTACGAAGCGGTACCATTCCTGCACGGTGTTTCGCTGCCGCTGGTATTCGTTGGAATCATGACATTCATCCTCATCGCGAGCTCCGTTACAATGGTACTTGCAGTAGAGGCCGGTCACCGCATGGACCGTGCGAATGTTGAGAAATATATGCTTTGGACAATTCTCGGCGGTTTTACCTTCCTTGGTTGCCAGGCTTGGGAATGGAGCCACTTCATCCACGGAACCGATGCAGGTACCGTAATGAAAGTGATCGAACACGGTACCTGGGTTGAGAAAACCATTTTCGGTGCTAACCTGACGGAGAACCAATACGGCCCTCCTGCATTTGCCGACTTTTTCTTCTTCATCACCGGTTTCCACGGAACGCACGTATTCTCGGGTGTGATCCTGAATATCCTGATCTTCTTCCGTGCCGCGACAGGTTTCTACGATAAGAGAGGTAGCTACGAAATGGTTGAGAAAGTAGGTCTTTACTGGCACTTTGTGGATCTGGTTTGGGTGTTTGTATTTACATTCTTCTACCTGGTTTAATTTATAGGACAATATTTAAAATTGAAGTAAAATGGCGGAAGTACATCATCACCACGTACATAACCAGGATCCCGAAGCAGGAGCAGAGCAGCGTAAAGCAATCTGGAAAACGTTTTGGATTCTCTTGATCATCACCTCTCTCGAGTTCTTGATCGCATTTACAGTTCCCCATGGCGTGCTCAAAGTTTCGATCTTTATCGTCATGACGATCGTGAAAGCATTCTATATCGTGGGGGAATTCATGCACTTGAAACATGAAACAAAAACGCTGATCTGGTCGATACTCGTGCCGGTTATATTCGTCGCCTGGTTGATCCTGGCACTCCTGCTTGAAGGAAATGCGATTTTCGAAGCGATTTTTGGATAGTAAAATAGAATGAAGAAATTCCCCAAAGCCGGATTACTGATCGTCACGTTAGTAATACCGGCTTTGATTTTTGCTTTACTGAAACTGTTCGGGACGAACCATTACGACCTGCCATACTTCGTGGCGGAAAAGGATGGTAGCGGCTCGATCGTCGTGCAAAATGGCGATACGGTGTTTCATCAGGTTTCGGCGGATTGCGGTGTGTTCGGCGGTGTAAACCTGGACGGAAGATTGACCATCGTAAGCCGAATGCCCTCGGAATGCGGAGAGCCTTGTGATAGGGCGGTCGATGAAATAGCCCGCATTGTCGCATTGAAAGCTGCGATCCCGGAATTGCAAGTGTTGGTGATTGCGACCGATACTGTGAGACGCGGAGGGTGGCAATCGGTAAAGGCGGATAGTGTGACGATTGCAAACTGTTTTTTAAAAGAACTGACAGATGCAGCCAAGGGAAGCGACGCCCTGAATGGACGGGCAGGTCAGCTTGTGCTGATTGACCGTAACAGGCAGGTGAGAGGCTTTTATAAAGCCGGAGATGGAGAGGAGACCGACCGGCTGATGGCCGAGATCAAGATCCTCGATTATGAAAAAAAGAATGAGAAATAAGTGAGTATGGCTACATTAACAATCGAAAGAAAACCGAAGTACGAGCGTATCATTAATATTCTGGCAGTCGTCATTCCGGTGGTGGTTGCATTGCTGCTGGGAATCCGGCAGAAGATTGACCTCGGCGCGTGGACGAAGGTGCTCCCGCACGTGATTGGCGTAATTAACACCCTGACGGCTATGTTGCTCATCATGGGTTATTACTTTATCAAGCAAAAGAATGTAATGGCACACCGGCAGACGATGACGGCAGCATTCGCGCTTGGTTCGGTGTTTCTGGTATGTTATGTGCTTTATCACATTTCCAATGAGGCGACTCCGTTCGGCGGGACGGGATTTATCCGACCTGTTTATTACTTTTTGCTGATCTCGCATATTGTGTTGTCGATCGGAGTCGTTTGGTTTGTATTACGAGCGGTGTATTTCGGATATACCAATCAAATCGCCGAACACCGGAAGGCGGTGAAATGGGCCATGCCGATCTGGCTTTATGTGAGTGTTACCGGTGTAATCGTTTACTTGATGATTAGTCCTTATTACGTATGAAAAAGTTTTTGGCAATATCCGGATTGGTGATCATGTTCGTTCTGAACAGCGCGGGCACCTTTGCGCAATGCGCGATGTGCCGCGGATCCGTAGAAAGCTCGATGGGTAACGGGCGCAACAATGTAGGTGTCGGATTGAACACGGGTATTATGTTCCTCTTTGTGATCCCCTACATCCTCGTCGCGGTGATCGGTTACCTTTGGTACCGCAATTCCAAGCGGGCACAAGCCGAGCGCCAGTTCGTAGCGGCACGCGTGCGTTCTGCATACGAGAACTGATTTGCAAAGAAGATATTCAAAGGCAGGGCCGCGCGGTTCTGCCTTTTTTTGTGCGTTGTGTTTTACAAAATATTCCTTTGTAGTGGCGTAGATAATGCATTGCGCGTCTTTAAAGAAAAACATCGTCCTGTTATGCTCCGGATTCTACTCGCGGCCCTTCTGATATTCGCCCAGTTTGCCCAGAGCAATGCCCAAAAATTGTCGACCTCCAAACCCTGGACGTACTGGTGGTGGATGGGTAGTGCAGTTACCAAGGCGGATATAACGGCTCAGCTGGAATATTTCAGCAAATCGGGGCTTGGCGGCGTGCACATTATTCCGATTTATGGGGTGAAGGGATATGAAAAAGCCGCACTTCCATTTCTGGGAAATCAATGGCTGGAAGTAATGCAGCATACCGTGAGCGAAGGCAAGCGCCTTGGATTAGGGGTGGACATGACCACAGGTACCGGCTGGCCGTTTGGCGGTCCGAATGTGACTGCCGTAACTGCTGCACAAAACATGACTGTCGTGGATGGGAAACCTGTGGTAAAACCAACAGGGCAGAAGGTGAAGCGGGCTGCTCCCGGTGGGGAAGGATTGGTTTTGGATCCATTCAATGCCGATGGAATGTCGCAATATCTCTCCCGGTTTGATTCAGCATTCAGTAAGGCTTCCGCGAAGCCAAGGGCTATGTATAATGACTCCTATGAAGCGTATAGCGCCAACTGGACGAAGGATTTTGCAAAAGAATTTCAATCCCGCCGGAAATATGACCTGCTAGGAAAGCTGCCATTATTGAACGACTCGACCGGAAATGCAGAGGCTACATTAGTCAAAATAGATTATCACCAGACATTGGCCGAGTTACTGCTGGAACGGTATGCAAAGCCCTGGACAGACTGGAGTCGCGCACACGGATTCGTGACGCGCTACCAGGCGCACGGATCGCCCGGTAACCTGCTTGACCTTTACGAGGTTGCGGATATCCCGGAAACGGAATCATTTGGCACAAGTCGTTTTAATATTCCCGGCCTGCGCGTGGATCCGGATTATTCGATTGATCAGTTCGGAACGCCGAATCCGCTGGCGATGAAATTCGCTTCTTCTGCCGCAAATTTGTCTGGAAAGAAATTGGTAAGTTCTGAGACCGGTACCTGGCTCGCGAACCACTTCAAGGTTTCATTGTCTCAAATCAAGCCGCAAATCGATGAGCTTTTTACGGCGGGTATTAACCACGTTTTTTATCATGGCACTACCTATTCGCCAGAAAGAGAAGGCTTTCCCGGCTGGCTGTTTTATGCCTCTACCAATTTTGGCAAAACATCCCATTTCGCCGAACATCTCCCGCTGCTGAACCGGTATGTAGACCTATGTCAACGTCTCTTGCAGAACAGTAAGCCGGATAACGATGTGCTGGTCTACTTTCCGATTCACGATTTATGGGCTACCAAGGCTAAATCGGGAGGTGGCGTGCATCTGCTCGAAGTACATCACGTAGATCGCTGGTTGCTGGATCTGCCTTTTGGAAAGCTGTCTGAAAGGCTTTGGAAGGAAGGTTATGCATTCGATTTTGTGTCGGACTTGCAATTGAAGAAATTTACGGTGGAGGCGAACGGTGTTTTGAATTCGGGGAATGCGACTTATAAGACTTTGCTCATTCCGTCGACAACCTATTTGCCCGAAGAGACTTTGAAAGAGTTGCAACGCCTGGCTAGTGCCGGTGCTAAAATCGTTTTTGATCAAAAGTTGCCTGCTACGGTGACGGGTAATGCAAACCATGGCGGGCGCCAACAGGCATTTAGCGAGGTTTTAACACGACTTTCGAAACTCAAAAACGTGAAAGTTTCTATGGACCTTCATGCGGACCTTGCCGCGAATGGAGTTGTGCAGGAGCAGCTGGCCGGGAAGGGACTGACTTTTATCCGCAAGAAACAAGGCGAAGGGATACCACTTTATTTCGTGGCGAACCTCGGCAATACATTCTCCGAGGGCTGGGTAAAGGTCGGGAAAGGGGGACAATTCTTCCAATCAGATCCGCTCAGTGGTGTATCAACGTTTAAAACGCGCGGCTCCAAAGGAAGTGAGGAGATTTTCCTGCGCCTCTTGCCGGGAGAATCATGCTTTTTGACGACATCCGCAGACGGTCGCGACGCGCCGGTAGTGAGCAGCTCAGGCAAGCATTTCGACATTAAAGGTGAATGGGAGCTCGCTTTTTTAAATGGTAAACCCAAGTTGCCTGCTCCTGCGCAATTAACAGAACTGACTTCCTGGACGGCATTACCGGATTCTGCGGCCTACTTCTCAGGCAAAGCGCGCTACCGCATTACTTTCGACTTGCCGGGCCCGGCGGCAACTTATGCAAATGCGGCACTGGATTTGGGAGACGTGCGCGAGGTTGCAAGCGTGAAGCTGAACGGGAAGGATCTCGGCGTCGCATGGCACATACCATTCATACTCCCTGTGGGAAATGCATTGAAGTCGAAAGGTAACGTCCTTGAAATTGAAGTAACCAACCTTTCGGCCAACTACATGCGCCTCCGCGACCAGCAGCAGCCCGACTGGAAGAAATTCTATGATATTAATATAGTCGATATCACGTACAAAAAATTTGATGCTACCCGATGGCAGCCGATGCCCTCTGGCTTGCTTGGGCCGGTGAAGCTGCTTTACTAACGCATTACTCCCAAAGCGGATAATGTTCCAGCTGGATTTGCCGGCCAAAGAATATGTTGGTGGATTGCTCAAATGACAGTGTGTAATCCGACACATAGAACTGTCGTTTGCCTTCGCCTTTCTCGTTGATCAGATAGTGCTGTTCGAGCCAGGCTTTCAGCGATCGCGCGACGATTTCCGAGGTGTCGAGCGTCTCTACCGTATCGCCGTAGAATTTGCGGATCTGCGTTTTGATCAGCGGATAATGCGTGCAACCGAGTATCAACGCCTCAATGCCACTCAGAGACGGATCAGAGAGATAGTTGGCAATGACACTTTCACTGATATTGTTGTCGAAAAAACCTTCCTCGATCATAGGTGCGAGCAATGGCGTAGCGAGGGATTTCAGGTGGATGTTGCGATCCAACGCATCAACTTTCTTTTTATACACATTGGAAAGAACCGTCTGCTTGGTGCCGATCAGGCCGATGGTTTTACCTTCATAATGCTCCTTCACATAGTCCACTACCGGATCGATCACATTCAAAACCTTCGCTTTGCTTCCCACGTACTCACGCACGAGCTCGTACGCGGCCGCGGACGCGGAGTTACAGGCGATGAGAATCAGCTTGCAGTTTTGCTGTAAAAGCATATTGCAGATTTTGATCGAATAGGCCTGAATGGCAGCCGTCGATTTATCGCCGTAAGGCAAATGCGCCGTATCGCCGAAATAGATGGTGTTTTCCTGGGGAAGCAACCGGGTTACGGCACTGGCGACGGTCATACCGCCGATTCCACTGTCAAAAATTCCGATGGGCGCAGAGGAGTCGAGCATTGGAGAAAAGTCCTTTTGGTGGTCAAAGAGTGATATTCACATCAAAGCTAAAAAATATATCAAAAAACTTTTCCGGCACATGCAACCTCACGCGGAGGAATGCGCATCTTGCTGTCGAAACCACCAATTAGAATGGGTCGAATTTTAGCATTATTCAGCCAGGAAGCACAGCTCGTCAAAGCCCTCAGGAAGGAAGATCCGAAGGCCCAGCGACAGCTTTACGACAAGTACAGCCATCGAATGCTGGCTTTGTGCTTCCGCTATGTATGCGACGAAATGGCGGCCGAGGATGTGATGGTGGAGGGTTTTTTAAGGGTTTTTGAGAAAATAAACCAGTTTAACAGCGAAGGGAGTTTTGAAGGGTGGATCAGACGGATTATGGTGAACGAGTCCCTGGGTTATTTGCGGAAACAAAAACGGATACTGGAAGATAACCTGTCGGATGAGGCCAATAACATTCCCGATTACATCCACGCCGATCAGAACCTGGAAACCGAAGAGCTGATGGCGTTGATCGAAGCACTACCGGTAGGTTACCGGACGGTTTTTAACCTGTACGCTATTGAAGGCTACGCACACATTGAAATCGCCCAGATGCTGGGCATCACCGAAAGTACATCGAAATCACAGTTGCACCGCGCCCGGGGCTTGTTGCAAAGGATGGTGGCGGAATGGCAGAATGATTATAAAAAAAAAGTAGACTATGAAAAAGCATCCTGTTGATGATCTTTTCAAACGCAAACTCGAAGGATTGGAAAAAACACCTTCGGAAAATGCGTGGCTGAAAATTCAGGAAACGCGGCCGGCGAAGAACCGTCCCGTTGTGTGGGGTTGGTATGCTGCGGCCGGCGTGGCGGCGGCAATGATGGGAGGATACCTGGTTTGGCAGAATCAGCAGGGTGTTTCCCCGGGTGGCATTCAACCGCAGCAGACTGTTGCAGTGGCTAAGCCTGCGCCTGTTGATTCAGCGATTTACGCAGTAGAAAAATTAAATGTACCGGTTGAACAACTGACTGGGGCGGAGAAAAAAACTAATGCCGAAGTGGATAACACCGGGAAGGTTTTGAAACCCGCTTACAATGCACCTGGTAATGGAAAGACACAGATAGCGCAAGTAGTCAAAGCTCATGACAATGAGATGCCAAATGTGAAGGTACCGCGCATTCAAACTTCCGATACTCATCCCGAGCCTGTTGAGAATGCACCGGTTGTCGCTATTGCGGAAAACCCTTCGGTTCCGGTGAATGCAATGCAAGCGGAACCTACAAAAAATCCTGTTGCGCAGGATATAAAGACTTTGCCCGATGAGCCAGCTGTTAGCCGGGTAAACAAGCCGGAACCCGAACCGACAAGAACGATTGTCGTTGCGGTGGAGACCGGCACTAATGAAGGGGAAGAGAAACCACGTAATACCCGGTTTGCAAGGGTTTTCCGTCAGCTCAAAAATGCGAGGGCAGGTGAGAAAGTCGACTGGGAGGAAGTGGGTTTTAATCCGAAAAGCCTTGTAGCACGCGTGGACGATCGCCTGCGTGGCAAGGATGACAAAAGTTCAGACAAAGACCACCCTAAAGAAAAGACTAAACTGTAATCTATTGTGCCATGAAAAGTAAAATATATGCAATGGCGGTGCTGTTTGTATTGGCAGCCATTGGCACGCGCGCCGGTTCTTTGAAATTTAATGATGAGTTTTCCGAGAAGGATTCGATTATCGTGACATTTGGCGATAAAACACGGCTGATCATTTATGGCGAAAACCGGACGGAGCTAGAAAAGATTATGAAATACGACCTTAATGCGCTTTTGAAGGATCTCAAAGTCAGGTTGGACAGTACGCAGGCCGACACGACGTTTTTGCGGGAGGAGTTCAACGGGAATAAGTATTTGAAAAACCCGGAGCAGGAGGCGGACAAGGATTATGTAAGGATTGGCCTCCGGGGCATTCATATCAGGGACGGCGATACGAAAGTCTCTATCGACGGCTCAGGAGTGGATGTGAAGGACGGCGATGAGGTAGTCGGGTCGGATTCTACTTACCGGCGCATCGGAAAGCGGTTTCACCGGAGTTCGTGGGGCGGATCGAGCCCACGGAAGGGCTTTAATATTGCACTGGGGCTCAATGCTTATGGTACGAATGAGACGACCCCCGGTTTCAACAAGGACGATTATGACCTGAAACCGTTCGGATCGCGTTATGTGAGCTTGGGATATGTTGCAAGTGCGAATCTGGTCCGGGGTAAGGATGCGGGGTTAACGCTGGATTTCGGGATCGACTTTTCGTGGTACAACATGATGTACGACGGCAACAATACGATCATCAAAACGGACGACGGTGTTGAATTTCCGCTTGTGAAGAACGACGCAGGCGAGGAGGTGGATCTCGGAAAATCAAAACTCGTGGTCCCCTATGTGAACCTGTCGATTATGCCTACATTGAGCTTTTCGAGGTCGTTCATTTCCTACATCAGCGCGGGTGTCTACGGCGGGTACCGCCTGGGCAGCTATACCAAGGTCCGGCAAGTTGGATCGAAGGATGTGGATCGCGACAGACGTAATTTTTACATCGAAGATTTGCGCTATGGCTTAGCCGCCGAAATCGGTATCCGTAACTTTCCTGACTTATTTGTGAACTATGATTTGAATAATCTGTATCAGGCCAACAGAGGGCCGTCGGTCCGTATGTTGAGTTTCGGAGTAAGATTGTTCTAAGTTGTAAAAGTGCCCCTACGGCCTGGAATCTGCGTTTTTGATCCCAGGCTGTATTTTTTTTTAATTTTTTTTCAAAAGAATTTGAGAATCTAAAAAATGGGTATAATTTTGCGACTCCAAATTGTGAAACAAACGGTTTTCACGCTTGTGTTGAAATGTTGTCTGGGGGTGTACCAGAGTGGCCAAATGGGGCAGACTGTAAATCTGCTGACTTATGTCTTCGGTGGTTCGAATCCATCCGCCCCCACAGTTTGAGTCTGAGAAAGTGCTTCAAATCATACCAGTTTTGAGGTTAAAGACGAAAACAAATGCGGAAGTAGCTCAGCTGGTAGAGCGATAGCCTTCCAAGCTATAGGTCGCGAGTTCGAACCTCGTCTTCCGCTCCATTAGAAGCATCATCGAAGCGATTAGCGAAAACATTCAATAGATAACTTTCGCTAATCGCTTTTTGGTTCTAAGAACAATGCTTTTGTAGCTCAGGGCGGTCCGCCGATGCGGTAGAGCACTTCCTTGGGAAGATGAAAGAGAAAGAAGTAACAATGCTTTTGTAGCTCAGGGGTAGAGCACTTCCTTGGTAAGGAAGAGGTCAGGGGTTCAAATCCCCTCAAAAGCTCAGAAAGCAGGAAGTGTCCCTGCATTGGTTTTGATCCTGGTTTGGTAACGTTTGCGGTGTTTGATTGCAGTAAAGCCAGCAGGATCAATTAGTAGTGTATAATAAATTCGTAATAACTTTTAATTTTAAGCGTACTTAAGTCATGGCAAAAGAGACGTTTGACCGCTCGAAACCCCACGTAAATATTGGTACTATCGGGCACGTTGACCACGGTAAAACTACCCTTACAGCGGCGATTACAACTGTGTTGGCTGATAAAGGTTTTGCACAGAAACGCGACTTCTCATCAATCGACAATGCTCCTGAAGAGAAAGAGCGCGGTATCACAATCAACACTTCTCACGTAGAATACCAGACAGCCAACCGTCACTATGCGCACGTTGACTGCCCAGGTCACGCTGACTACGTGAAGAACATGGTAACTGGTGCTGCTCAGATGGACGGCGCAATCATCGTGGTTGCTGCTACTGACGGTCCAATGCCACAAACTCGTGAGCACATCCTTCTTGCTCGTCAGGTAGGTGTTCCTCAGCTAGTTGTGTTCATGAACAAAGTGGACATGGTTGATGATCCGGAACTTCTTGAACTCGTTGAGATGGAAATCCGCGAGCTTCTGAGCTTCTACGAATTCGATGGCGACAACATTCCTGTAATCCAGGGATCTGCTTTGGGTGGTCTTAACGGCGAACCTAAGTGGGTTAAAACTATCGAAGATCTGATGGAGGCTGTTGATACCTGGATTCCAATTCCTCCACGTATGACTGATCTTCCATTCTTGATGCCTGTTGAAGACGTATTCTCGATCACTGGTCGTGGTACTGTTGCAACTGGTCGTATCGAGCGTGGTGTAATCAACTCTGGTGATCCTGTTGATATCCTCGGTATGGGTGCAGAAGGTCTCAAATCAACTGTAACAGGTGTTGAGATGTTCCGTAAGATCCTTGACCGCGGTGAAGCTGGTGACAACGTAGGTTTGTTGCTTCGCGGTATCGACAAAGAAGAGATCCGTCGCGGTATGGTAATCTGTAAGCCAGGTTCAGTTAAGCCTCACCAGCACTTCAAAGGTGAAGTTTACGTACTGTCGAAAGAAGAAGGTGGACGTCACACTCCATTCTTCAACAAATACCGTCCTCAGTTCTACTTCCGTACCACTGACGTGACAGGTGAAATTACACTTCCTGCTGGTGTTGAAATGGTTATGCCAGGTGACAACATCACTATCGAAGTGAAACTGATCAACAAAATCGCTATGGAAAAAGGTCTTCGTTTCGCGATCCGCGAAGGTGGACGTACCGTAGGTGCTGGTCAGGTAACTGAAATTCTTGACTAATCAAGATAGCAATATTAAAACAAGTGCATTTCTTTTGGAATGCACTTGTTTTTTATAAAAAAGTCGTATCTTTGCAGCCCCGAATGGGCAATTGCACGATAAACGGGTGTAGTTCAAGGGTAGAATAGCGGTCTCCAAAACCGTTGATGGGAGTTCGAATCTCTCCACCCGTGCATAAATCGAAAAGGTGAAATGGAAAAATTTACTTCTTTTTTGAAAGCGTCCTGGGAAGAAATGACCCAACATGTTACGTGGCCGCCTTTCAACGAACTGCAAGCCAACACCACATTGGTGCTTGTAGGTTCGCTCATTTTTGCCTTCGTGGTAGGTGTAATGGATCTCGTATTCGAGAATGCACTGAAACTGTTTTACCAGTCTTTCTAAGGCTATTTTAGTAAAGATAACCCCCTGAAAGGTATGAGTAGTCTAAATTGGTTTGTATTGCGGGCAGTGTCGGGACAAGAGAAAAAGATCAAGTCCTACATTGAAAATGAAATAACACGCCAGAAACTGAATGAATTCGTTCCGCAAATCCTGATCCCTTCGGAGAAGATTTACGAAATGCGTAACGGTAAAAAGCGTGTACGGGAAAAGAACTTCTTTCCCGGGTATATTATCATTTCAGCCGATCTGTCCAAAGGGGAGGTTCTGCACATTATTACAAGTATTCCCGGCGTAATTGGTTTCCTGGGCAATGCCGAAGGAAATTCCAAAGTGCCCGTTCCGCTGCGTCAGTCAGAAATTAACCGTATTCTCGGTAAGGTCGACGAAGCAGAACAGCACGAAGAAGCGCCAAGCATGTCTTTCATCAAAGGCGAGACTGTGAAAGTCGTAGATGGTCCGTTCAGCGGGTTCATTGGTCTGGTGGAAGAAGTATTCGATGAGAAGAAAAAACTCAATGTAGTTGTAAAAATATTCGGGCGTAATACACCCGTGGAACTCAGTTACGCACAAGTAGAAAAGGATAGTTGAGCGAATAGCGGGCAGGTAGGCTTCCAACTGCATGTGAGCCGCTAATCAATCGATGAACCGACAAATTCCAAAACAATGGCAAAAGAAATAGGTGGATACGTCAAACTGCAGGTGAAAGGTGGCCAAGCCAACCCATCACCTCCAATTGGTCCTGCACTAGGATCGAAGGGTTTGAATATCATGGAGTTTTGCAAGCAGTTCAATGGCCGTACCCAGGATAAAATGGGTGTGGTATTGCCGGTAGTTATTACATACTACAAAGACAAGTCTTTCGACTTCGTCATCAAAACCCCCCCGGCCGCTATTCTTCTTCTGGAAGCCTCAAAAGTAAAGACAGGTTCGGCTCAGCCAAACCGTGTAAAGGTAGGATCAGTTTCATGGGATCAAGTTAAGACGATCGCTGAAACTAAAATGCCCGACCTGAACTGCTTCACCGTAGAGTCTGCTATGAAAATGATCGCGGGAACGGCTCGTAGTATGGGTATCACCGTGGCTGGCAAGGCCCCATGGGAAGAAAACAACTGAGCGTAGATTTATAGATACGCCAAAGAAACAAAGAACATGGGAAAATTGACCAAAAAGCAAAAAGAAGCTCTTTCAAAATACGACGCAACCCAGGCTTATACCCTGGAAGCAGCTGCGGATGTTCTGAAAACGATTTCCTATACCAAATTTGATGCTTCCGTAGATATCGACGTTCGTTTGGGCGTGGATCCTCGTAAAGCTGACCAAATGGTGCGTGGCGTGGTGACATTGCCACACGGAACCGGAAAAGAAGTTCGCGTATTGGTGCTGTGTACTCCCGACAAGGAGGCAGAAGCGAAAGAGGCAGGAGCGGATTATGTTGGTCTTGACGAATACATTACAAAAATCGAGCAAGGCTGGACAGACATCGACGTGATTATTACAATGCCGAGTGTAATGGCAAAAGTAGGTAGACTTGGTAAAGTATTGGGTCCTCGCGGTCTGATGCCAAACCCTAAGTCAGGAACTGTAACTCCCGAAGTAGGCAAAGCTGTGAAGGAAGTGAAAGCTGGTAAAATCGACTTCAAAGTTGATAAGACCGGTATTATCCACACCAGCATTGGTAAAGTTTCTTTCGGAACTGACCAGCTTGCGCAAAACGCAACGGAAGTTATCAATACCTTGGTTCGCCTTAAGCCTTCATCGGCCAAAGGAACTTACGTAAAAAGCATTCACTTGTCAAGCACGATGAGCCCGGGTGTTATTATTGACAAAAACACGATTCCAGGATTGTAATATGACACGGGAAGAAAAAGCAGTAATTATTGACGAGTTAAGTCAAAAATTCGCCAGCACGCCATACTTCTACATTACCAATGCAAGCGGCATGACCGTGAGCGAGGTAAATACCCTGAGAGGCCTTTGCTTCGAACGTGGTGTTGAATATCGTGTTGTGAAGAATACATTGATTAAAAAAGCGCTTGAAACACTAGATACGGATTATTCTTCTTTCGACGAAGTGTTGAAAGGATTTTCCGGAGTAATGTTTCACCCGGAGTCAGGTAAAGTACCTGCGCAATTGATCAAGGATTTCAAAAAGAAATCAGGTAGCGACAAGCTTAAATTCAAAGGAGCTTCTGTTGATTCATCTGTTTTTGTTGGAGAAAGCCAGCTGGACGTTCTGATTTCACTGAAATCGAAACAAGAACTGATCGGCGAAGTGATCGGATTGCTGCAATCACCTGCCAAAAATGTTATCGGCGCCCTTACAAGCGGCGGACAGAACCTGGCTGGTATTCTGAAAACTTTATCTGAAAAAGAAGACTAATTAAGTAGCCAGGCTTAGCTCTCCGGGTTTATAATTAAAGGAGCCTTTTTTAAATCATCTTATTGTATAATCAAAAAAATCAAAATAAAAATGGCAGATTTGAAAGCTTTCGCAGAACAGCTTGTTAACCTTACGGTTAAAGAAGTGAACGAATTGGCTGCAATTCTTAAAGACGAGTACGGTATTGAGCCAGCAGCTGCTGGTGCAGTAATGGTAGCAGGCCCTGGCGCTGGCGCTGGTGCTGATGCTCCTGCGGTAGAAGAGAAAACATCTTTCGATGTAATCTTGAAATCGGCTGGTGCTGGTAAACTTGCTGTTGTGAAATTGGTTAAAGACCTGACTGGTCTTGGCCTGAAAGAAGCGAAAGAACTCGTTGACGGCGCTCCAAAACCTGTAAAAGAAGGTGTTGCTAAAGACGAAGCTGACGCTCTGAAAAAGCAACTTGAAGAAGCTGGTGCAGAAGTTGAAGTGAAGTAATTTGCTCCACAGCATTAGAAGATAAATTCTTAGGGAATAGGCCTGACAACCGTCAGGTCTTTTCCTGTTTTCTATACCAACCAAACGAAAAAGCTCTTTTTAGCGTTCTGGTTAGAGGCGGTAACGGGTTTACTGCCGAAATCTCCTTCCGGCTAACTTTGTCCGAAACACTTCCTTACTCGTAGAATGGAAGAACAGGGACGGTTAACCTTTCTCTACGAGGCAATAGATTAGGTTAAAACTAATTAGTTTTTCTGCTAACCCAAATCACACATAGCCTTGGCTACTATTAATCCAAAAACACCAAGAAAGAATTTCTCTCGGATTAATCAGATTATCGATTATCCCGATCTTTTGGGAATCCAGGTACAATCGTTCCGTGATTTCTTTAGTCTGGATACATCGGTTGAAGACCGTTCCGGAGAAGGACTTTACAAAGTTTTCGCTGAAAACTTCCCCATCGCCGACTCACGCGAAAACTTCGTTCTCGAGTTCATCGATTATCTCCTTGAGCCACCGAAGTATTCAGTCGACGAATCCATCGATCGCGGTCTGACTTACGCAGTGCCTTTAAAGGCGAAGCTGCGTCTGATCTGTAACGACGCCGATCATGAAGAATTTGAAACCATTGAACAGGAAGTTTTCCTTGGAAACATTCCTTACATGACCGAACGCGGTTCGTTCGTGATCAATGGTGCTGAGCGCGTCATCGTTTCTCAGCTTCACCGTTCACCAGGCGTGTTCTTCTCGATGAGCAAGCACACCAATGGTTCCAAACTATATTCTGCGCGGATTATTCCATTCAAAGGTTCCTGGATCGAATTCTCTACGGACGTGAACAACGTGATGTATGCGTACATCGACCGTAAGAAGAAATTCCCGGTAACAACCCTTTTGAGAGCGATCGGTTTTGGATCTGATAAAGATATCCTCGACCTGTTCGGCCTTTCGGAGGAAATCAGCGCAACGCCTGCTAACCTGAAAAAGGCAGTAGGACGCCGGTTGGCGGCAAGGGTTCTCCGTACGTGGACTGAGGACTTTGTGGATGAGGATACCGGCGAGGTAGTTTCTATCCAGCGTAACGAAGTGTTGCTGGAACGTGACTCTACTATTTCTGCGGATGATATCGATGTGATCCTGGAATCAGGTCAGAAGTCGATCATCATGCACAAAGAGGACATGAACGTAGCGGATTATAACATCATTTATAACACGCTTCAAAAAGATAGCTCGAACTCCGACAAGGAGGCTGTTGAGCAAATTTACCGTCAGCTGCGTAATGCGGAAGCTCCCGATGAGCAAACTGCACGTGACGTAATCCAGAGCTTGTTCTTCTCGGATAAGCGTTACGACCTGGGTGATGTGGGCCGTTACCGGATCAACAAGAAATTGGGATCGGATACAAGCCTTGACGTCCGCGTACTGACGACTGGGGATATCGTTTCCATCGTGAAATACCTCATTGGTCTGATCAATGCGAAAGCGGTAGTCGATGATATCGACCACTTGTCAAACCGTCGTGTACGTACCGTGGGCGAACAGCTGTATGCACAGTTCGGCGTAGGTCTCGCACGTATGGCGCGTACCATCAAGGAACGTATGAACGTGCGTGACAACGAGGATTTCAAACCGGTTGATTTGATCAATGCAAGAACATTGTCATCGGTGATCAACTCGTTCTTCGGTACCAACCAGCTGTCTCAGTTCATGGACCAAACCAATCCATTGGCTGAGATTACGCACAAACGTCGTATGTCGGCACTCGGACCAGGTGGTCTTTCCCGTGAAAGAGCAGGTTTCGAGGTTCGTGACGTTCACTACACCCACTACGGGCGTCTGTGTACGATCGAAACACCGGAAGGTCCGAACATCGGTCTGATTTCCTCACTTTGCGTATTCGCGAAAGTGAATGGCATGGGCTTTATCGAAACGCCTTACCGGGTGATCGATAGCACAGGTAAGCTGACCAACGAGCTGATCTATATGACGGCGGAAGAAGAAGATTCCAAATACATTGCACAGGCTAATGCCTCTGTGGATGCAGAAGGAAACTTTACCGTTGATAAAATCAAAACACGTTTCGAAGGCGACTTCCCAATGGTAGATCCTTCGCAGGCATCTTATATGGACGTTGCTGCGAACCAGATCGTATCAGTAGCGGCTTCGTTGATTCCGTTCCTCGAACACGATGATGCGAACCGTGCTTTGATGGGATCTAACATGCAGCGCCAGGGTGTGCCTCTGTTGCGTCCACAGGCTCCTATTGTAGGAACAGGTCTGGAGCGCCGCGTGGCCATGGACTCCCGTGCATTGGTAGTAGCAGAAGGCGACGGTGTGATTGAATTCGTAGATGCGAAGAAGATCGTCGTGAAATACGACCGTACTGACGAGGATCGCCTTGTGAGCTTCATCGACGACAGCGTTTCTTACGACCTAGTTAAATTCCGTCGTACCAACCAGGACACTTGCTTGAACCTCCAACCAATGGTGTTGAAAGGTCAGAAAGTGAAAAAAGGCGAGCCGCTTTGCCAGGGTTATGGTACCGAAGGTGGTGAACTTGCATTGGGCCGTAACCTTCTGGTTGCATTCATGCCTTGGCAGGGATACAACTTCGAGGATGCGATCGTAATTTCCGAGAAAGTAGTACGCGACGATATCTTTACTTCGATCCACATCGAAGAATTCGAACTCGAAGTGCGTGATACCAAACGCGGGGAAGAAGAGCTGACCGCTGAGATTCCGAACGTAAGCGAGGAAACAGTGAAGAACCTCGATGAAAACGGTATCGTACAAGTAGGTACAGAAGTAAAAGAAGGTGATATCCTGATTGGTAAGATCACTCCAAAAGGAGAATCTGATCCTACCCCTGAAGAAAAACTTCTTCGTGCGATCTTCGGTGATAAAGCTGGTGATGTGAAGGATGCTTCTAAAAAGGCACCACCATCGATGAAAGGTGTGGTAATCGATACCAAACTTTTCTCTCGCCCAACCAAAGAAGAGCGTGCAAAACATAAAGACGAGCTTCGTCTGTTGATGAAGAAATACAGCCGCGACCTGACTGCATTGCGCGGACGCGTAATCGACAAACTGGTGACGCTGACTGACGGCAAAACCAGCTCGGGTGTAAAACATAAATTCGGCGACGAGCTGATCAGCAAAGGAATGAAGTTCAACGTGAGAAATATCTCGGAGAACCTGTTCCCTGCCAACAACCCGTACCGAGACGAAAGCCAATACGCAGTTCCTGAGGAGGTAAACCTTATCGGAGACGTATTGACCGACTCGTGGACAGAAGACGCTGATACCAACCGTCAGATCTCTCTGGTGTTGAAAAACTATCTCAATGCCCGCAGCGAAGTAATGGGCCGCTTCAAACGCGATCGTTTCGCATTGGAAGTGGGTGATGAATTGCCTGCTGGTATCGTGAAGCTTGCGAAAGTTTACATCGCCAAAAAGCGCAAGCTGAAAGTGGGTGATAAAATGGCGGGTCGCCACGGTAACAAAGGGGTTGTGGCGCGTATCGTTCGTGACGAAGATATGCCATTCCTGGAAGACGGAACTCCGGTAAACATCGTGTTGAACCCATTGGGGGTACCTTCACGTATGAACATCGGTCAGATCTATGAAACGATTCTGGCATGGGCTGGTCTGAAACTCGGCCGTCGTTATGCGACACCGATCTTCGACGGTGCAACAGAAGCGGAAGTAGCTGCCGAATTGAAAGAGGCGGGTCTGCCGGCTTGGGGACGTACTTACCTGTACAATGGTCTCACTGGTGAGCAGTTCGACCAGCCGGTAACAGTCGGTCTGATGTACATGATGAAACTGGGCCACTTGGTTGACGATAAAATGCACGCGCGTTCTATCGGGCCATACTCGCTCATTACCCAGCAACCATTGGGTGGTAAAGCGCAGTTCGGTGGACAGCGTTTCGGTGAAATGGAAGTGTGGGCGCTTGAAGCGTTCGGTGCATCGCACATTCTTCAGGAGATCCTTACGGTGAAATCCGATGATGTGGTGGGCCGTGCCAAAGCGTACGAAGCGATCGTGAAAGGTGAAAACCTTCCGAAACCAAATATCCCAGAGTCATTCAACGTACTCGTTCACGAGCTTCGTGGACTAGCATTGGAGATTACACTGGACTAATTTCTAGTCGTTGGCGCGGGCAACCGCGCCATAGAAATGCAATTGAATTAGTTTCGACTAACAGACAAACGACTCTTTATTATGTCTTTCAAAAAGAATAAAAAATTAAACAGCGACTTTTCCAGAATGACGATCAGTCTGGCGTCACCGGAGTCTATCCTAGAAAGCTCCTTCGGTGAAGTAACCCAGCCTGAAACCATCAACTACCGGACCTACAAGCCGGAGATGGGCGGTCTGTTCTGCGAGCGCATTTTTGGTCCTGTAAAAGACTGGGAATGTCACTGCGGGAAATACAAGCGCATTCGCTATAAAGGAATCATCTGCGACCGTTGCGGTGTGGAGGTAACCGAGAAAAAGGTTCGCCGCGAGCGCATGGGTCACATTGAATTGGTGGTTCCCGTTGCACATATCTGGTACTTCCGCAGCTTGCCGAACAAAATCGGTTACCTGCTGGGTCTTTCTACCAAGAAACTCGACCAGATCATTTACTACGAACGGTACGCGGTTGTTCAGCCAGGTATCAAAGAAGAGGACGGCGTTGGCTACCTCGACTTCCTGACCGAAGATGAATACCTCGATATCATCGACAAGCTCCCACGCGAGAACCAGTTGCTTCCTGACACGGATCCCAACAAATTCATCGCGAAAATGGGTGCTGATGCGTTGGAAATGCTGTTGAGCCGCATTAAGCTCGACGAACTTTCTTACGAGCTCCGTCACCAGGCAGCTACCGATACTTCTCAGCAACGTAAAGCGGAAGCTTTGAAACGTCTGAAAGTGGTAGAAGCATTCCGCGATGCGAATACCCGTATCGAAAACCGCCCTGAATGGATGGTGATCAAAATGGTACCGGTTATTCCACCAGAATTGCGCCCATTGGTACCTCTGGATGGTGGCCGTTTCGCGACTTCGGATTTGAACGACCTTTACCGTCGTGTGATCATCCGTAACAACCGTCTGAAACGCCTCATCGAGATCAAGGCACCTGAGGTGATCTTGCGTAACGAAAAGCGTATGTTGCAGGAAGCGGTTGACTCCCTTTTCGACAACAGCCGTAAAGTGAACGCGGTACGTTCGGAAGGTAACCGTGCTTTGAAATCACTTTCAGACATGCTGAAAGGTAAGCAAGGCCGCTTCCGTCAGAACTTGCTCGGTAAACGTGTCGACTACTCTGGTCGTTCGGTTATCGTGGTAGGTCCTGAACTGAAACTGCACGAATGCGGTCTGCCGAAAGACATGGCTGCCGAGCTTTTCAAGCCGTTCATTATCCGCAAGCTCATCGAGCGCGGTATTGTTAAAACTGTAAAATCAGCGAAGAAGATCGTAGACCGCAAGGATCCTGTGATCTGGGATATTCTCGAAAACGTACTGAAAGGTCACCCGGTATTGCTTAACCGTGCTCCGACACTTCACCGTTTGGGTATCCAGGCATTCCAGCCTAAACTGATCGAAGGTAAGGCGATCCAGCTTCACCCATTGGTGTGTACGGCATTCAACGCTGACTTTGACGGTGACCAGATGGCGGTACACGTACCACTGGGCCAGGAAGCCGTATTGGAAGCTTCAATGCTGATGCTTTCTTCGCATAACATCCTGAACCCTGCCAACGGTGCGCCGATCACGGTACCATCTCAGGACATGGTTTTGGGCCTGTATTATGTGACAAAAGGTCGCGTAAGCACCGAACAGTATCCTATCCAGGGTGAAGGCAAAATCTTCTACGGTCCGGATGAGGTTATCATCGCGATCAACGAAGGCAAGCTTTCCAAACATGCGAATATCAAATGCCGCGTTCGCGTTCGTAACGAGGACGGTTCATTTGAAGTGAAACTGATTGACACCGTTGCAGGTCGTATCCTGTTCAACCAGGCAGTTCCTGAGGAAGTAGGCTATATCAACGAGTTGTTGACTAAGAAAAAGCTTCAACAGATCATCGGTTTGGTATTCAAACAGGCTGGTGTAGCCCGTACCGCTCAATTCCTTGACGAAATCAAAGAACTTGGTTTCCAAATGGCCTTCAAAGGTGGTTTGTCAATGGGATTGGACGATGTAATGGTTCCAAGTGAAAAAGAAAAACTCATCGAGCAGGCGAAAGGCGATGTTGAAAACGTCTGGAACAACTATCTGATGGGTCTCATCACGGAGAACGAACGTTACAACCAGGTGATCGATATCTGGACGCGCGTTAACTCACGCATTACAGAGACGTTGATGAAGCAACTGGAAACAGACAAAGGCGGATTCAACTCTATCTACATGATGATGCACTCCGGAGCCCGCGGTTCCCGCGAGCAGATCCGTCAGTTGGGTGGTATGAGGGGTCTAATGGCCAAGCCTCAGAAAAACATCGCTGGTGGTGCCGGTGAAATCATCGAAAACCCGATTCTTTCTAACTTCAAAGAAGGTCTCGACGTTTTGGAGTACTTTATCTCTACCCACGGTGCGCGTAAAGGTCTTGCCGATACAGCGTTGAAAACTGCGGATGCGGGTTACCTGACCCGTCGTTTGCACGACGTTGCACAAGACGTGGTGGTAGTAGAAGAAGACTGCGGCTCGCTCCGTGGTATCGCAATCTCGGCATTGAAAGACAATGAAGATATCGTAGAGCCATTGTCGGAACGTATTCTTGGCCGTGTGAGCGTTCACGATGTGTTCGATCCGTTGACCAACGAATTGATCCTTACATCAGGGCAGGAAATCACCGAGGAAATTGCTGCTTACATTGACGAAACCAGCATTGAAACGATTGAAATCCGTTCGGTACTGACTTGCGAAACCCGTGACGGCGTTTGTGCGAAGTGCTACGGACGCAGCTTGGCGTCTGCCCAGATGGTAAACATCGGTGAGGCGGTTGGTGTAATCGCTTCCCAGTCAATCGGTGAGCCGGGTACACAGCTGACACTCCGTACATTCCACGTGGGTGGTACGGCTTCCAACATCTCTGTTGAGGCCAACATCAAAGCGAAATTCGATGGTTTGATCCAGTTCGAAGACCTTCGTTTGGTACAATCTGTTAACTCGGAAGGCGACGAAGTAACGGTAGTAATGGGCCGTTCAGGTGAGGTGAAAATCGTTCACCCTGAAACGAAACAACTGCTGATCTCGAACAACGTACCTTACGGTGCGCATTTGCAAGTAAAAGAAGGCGATACCGTATTCAAAGGACAGGAACTTTGTACCTGGGACCCTTATCACGCGGTAATCCTTTCGGAATTCACAGGAACCGTATCATTCGACGCGATCGAAGAAGGTATCACATTCCGTGAAGAATTTGACGAACAAACAGGCTTCCAGGAGTCGGTGATCATTGAAACGCGTGACAAAACCAAAAACCCGGCTATCGTGGTGAAAGGTAAGTCTACCTTGTTGAAAGATCAGACTGAAAAAGGCTATAACCTTCCTGTTGGAGCGCGTCTGGTTGTGAAAGCTGGTGCGAGCATCAAGGCTGGTCAGCCGCTGGCGAAAATCCCACGTGTTGTTGGTAAAACACGCGATATCACGGGAGGTCTGCCACGTGTGACCGAATTGTTCGAAGCACGTAACCCGTCCAACCCTGCAACGGTATCCGAAATCGACGGTGTGGTATCTTACGGCGGCGTAAAACGCGGTAACCGTGAAATCCATATCGAATCGAAAGACGGAACGCAACGCCGTTACATGGTACCTCTTTCGAAACACATCCTCGTTCAGGATGGTGACTTCGTAAGAGCCGGGGATCCGCTTTCTGATGGTGCTATTACCCCTGCGGATATCCTTTCTATCAAAGGACCAACCGCGGTGCAAGAGTACCTCGTGAACGAGATTCAGGAGGTATACCGTCTGCAAGGTGTGAAGATCAACGATAAACACATCGAATGTATCGTACGCCAGATGATGCAGAAAGTGGATATCCTGGACGCTGGTGACACCAACTTCCTCGAAATGCAGGCTGTCGACCGCGTGGTATTCCGCGAGGAAAACGACAAGATCCTGGATATGAAAGTAGTTGAAGACGCCGGTAGCTCCGAAACACTGAAACCGGGTATGATCATTTCAGTACGCCGTTTGCGCGATGAAAATTCGAGCTTGAAACGTCGTGACCTGAAACTGGTTACAGCTCGTGATGCGCAGGCTGCGGTCGCAAGACCAACGCTGATGGGTATTACCCAAGCTTCTTTGGGTACTGAAAGCTTTGTTTCTGCGGCTTCATTCCAGGAAACAACCAAAGTATTGAGCGAAGCGGCTGTTCGTGGTAAACGCGATGAACTGAAAGGCTTGAAGGAGAACGTGATCGTAGGTCACCTGATCCCGGCCGGTACAGGTATGCGTATGTACGAAAACCTGATCGTTGGATCGAAAGAAGAATTCGATGCGCTGTCCGATTCTCGCGAGAGACAATCACGCAAGAAAAAAGAGTTGGCGTAATCCCACTGAATAGGAGTAAACAAAGAGCCGGCCTGCACTAGCAGGACCGGCTCTTTACTTTTCCAAGCTCGGTATTTTTAGTAATTTTCCCATCCAAAGTAAATTCGATAGCACAGCTATTTAAATCCAGCAATGAAAGAAGAAAACAAGGAGAACGAACAACAAATCAATGTAGAGCTGTCAGAGGAAATGGCCGAAGGTGTGTATTCCAACCTGGCGATGATCGCCCATTCCAACAGCGAATTTATTCTTGACTTCATCCGACTTATGCCCGGCGTCCCGCGCGCGAAGGTAAAGGCCCGCATAATCGTAACGCCCGAACACGCAAAGCGCCTCGTAGCCGCATTGCGTGACAATATTCAGAAGTACGAAGACCAATACGGCCCCATTCAGAATTCACAGGATAGCGAGCCTACATTCAACTTCCCGATCAGTTTCGGTGGCCCGGGTGGCGAAGCGTAAGTGCGGATATATCGCTATTAATCAGCTACTTCGCGAATAAGGAGTTTGGCTTCATTGGTGATTTTTTGTAACTTTTGGCAAACTCTTAATCACCATGGCATTATTCAAACTTTCAATCAACAACCGTGCATACAGCGCAGACGTGGAGGGTGATACCCCGCTGCTGTGGGTATTGCGCGATAATCTGGGCCTTGTAGGCACCAAGTACGGGTGTGGGATCGCGCAATGCGGCGCCTGTACCGTTCACCTGGATGGCAAAGCTGTCCGCTCCTGTGTATTGCCGGTGTCGGCAGTGGGCAAAGCAAAGGTGACCACGATCGAAGGGTTGTCGGAACAAGGAGATCACCCGGTTCAGAAAGCGTGGGACGAAGTGGATGTGGCGCAATGCGGATACTGCCAGGCAGGTCAGATCATGACGGCCGCGGCATTCCTCAAAGAGAAACCCAAACCAACTGAGGAGGAGATCGTCGGTGCGATGAGCGGCAATCTTTGCCGCTGCGGAACCTACCACCGCATTCGTGAGGCCGTGAAAGTTGCAGCTGCTAAAACCAACTAACCATGAGCACGTTAAATCAGACATCGCGTCGCGACTTCATGAAGCTCGCGGCAGCGGCCGGTGGCGGCTTGTTCCTGGGATTCAACTGGTCGGACACCACCGCCGCACCCGTTGTAGTGGATGCCAGGCAAATCGCAGCCGGATCGGTAAAGTTCAATAGTTACTTGTCCATTGGTTCCGATAACACCGTTACCATCATTTCTCCTAACCCCGAAATAGGGCAGGGCATTAAAACCGCATTTCCAATGGTGGTCGCCGAAGAACTGGACGCCGATTGGAAATTGGTTAAAACAGTGCAGGGGCGCCTGGATAACGCTGCGTTTGAACGCCAGGTAACAGGCGGCAGCGGCGCCGTTCCGCATTCATGGGAGCGCTTACGCAAGGCCGGAGCTACTGCCCGCCATTTGCTCGTCCATGCGGCAGCGGCCAAATGGGGAGTTCCTGCTTCCGAAATCACCACTGCGGATAGCAAATTGTTCCATAAAGCTTCCGGTAAATCGGGCAGTTATGGAGAATTCGCAGAGGCGGCTGGTAAGCTTACGGCTCCGACCGACATTAAATTAAAAGATGAAAAGTCGTTCAAACTGATTGGTCAATCGGTCAGAAATGTCGATAACAAGAATATCGCGACAGGCAAACCGCTTTTCGGGCTGGATTTCTACCGCGAGGGAATGCTCTTCGCAATAATCCAACGTCCTAAGGCATTTGGTTTTAAACTGAAATCCGTTGATTCCGCAGCCGCCAAAGCCATGCCTGGCATTGTGGACGTAGTTACTTTCGAAAACAGCGTCGCCGTAGTTGGTAAATCGACCTGGCAATGCAAAAAGGCGCGTGAAGCGCTCAAAATTGAATACGAAAAAGTAGCTGATCTCGAGAGTTCGGAAGACCACAACCGCATTTTCTCCAATCTAATGGACAATGGCGAGGCCACCGTTCGCAGGAAGAATGGCGACGTCGAGGCTGCATTCAAGGGCGCAGCCAAAGTGATTAAAGCCGAATACCAATGCCCGTTCCTGCCGCACAGCCCGTTGGAACCCATGAACTTTTTCGCGCACGTACGTGAGGATGGCGTGGAACTCGTAGGCCCGACGCAAACACCCGATCGTGCACGCGAGGCCGCGGCAAAAATTACCGGCTTCCCGATTGAAAAAATCACCGTAGAAATCACACGGCAGGGAGGTGGTTTCGGGCGCAGGCTCTCGGCCGATTTTGCCATCGAAGCGGTACATGTTTCCAAACTGGTGAAAGCGCCGGTGAAGGTAATATGGACCCGCGAAGACGACATGACCGGTGGTACCTATCGCCCGGCGGTGCGCTATCGGTTCGAGGCCGCACTCGATAAAAATGGAGAAATGATTGGCTATAAATTGCGCGGCGTGGGTATTAACTCGGGTAATCCTACCCGCGAGGATAATTTCCCCTCCGGCTCAGTGGATAACCTGCTGATCGATTCGGTGGAGCATAAATCGGCCATTACCACTGGCCCGTGGCGTGCGCCGATTACCAATTTCCTCGCTTATGCCGAGCAGTCGTTCATCGACGAAGTGGCGGAGGCCGCAGGCAAGGATCCCGTACAGTTCCGCCTCGCCCTTTTGGAAAAAGCAAAAAAATCACCGGCTGGAGAAGTAAAGTATGATGTTGACCGGATGATCGCGGTGATTAAACTGGCGGCTGAAAAGAGCAACTGGGGTAAGAAAAAAGGCGTGTACCAGGGTTTCAGCGTCTACTTCTCACACCGGTCATATGTGGCGCAGGTGGGTGAAGTGGTTGTTGAAAAAGGCAAGCCGGCGTTGAAAAACATTATTGCGGCTGTCGACTGCGGTATTGTGATCAACAAAAGCGGTTCGTTACAGCAGGTACGCGGCGGGGTTGTTGACGGGGTAGGCCATGCGATGTTCGGGAATATGACTTTCAAAGCAGGTACTCCGGACCAGAGCAATTTCAATGGATTCCGTTTGATTCGTATGAACGAGATTCCTGAGGTAGATGTCTATTTCGTGGACAATGGCATTTCTCCCACCGGCCTGGGTGAGCCTGCATTGCCGCCGGCGGGAGGAGCAGTGGCCAATGCGTTTTATAAAGCTACCAAGCAGCGTCTGAGGAACCAGCCGTTTATTAATGAGGAGGCTTTCAAAGGCATTTCGTAGATATTAAATCGTGCAAATTGTAAGGCAGTAAGGGGAAAATGTGATACCGCATTTTTATCTTACTGCCTTTATTTATAGCAGGTTTTATTCGACCCGACTTTTCTTCCTAAACCATTCCATTCAAATGAAAAAGATCGTATTCCTGTTTTCCGCATTGATATGCCTTACCATCACTGCATTTACCATCGCGGAGTTTCCGCAAACCGACATTTCAAACGGGATGATCAAAGCAAAACTGTATTTGCCTGATGCAAATGAAGGATATTACCGGGGCGTACGCTTCGACTGGGCGGGTGTGGTACCTAGTCTGGAATACAAAGGGCATACTTATTTCGGAACCTGGAACCAGGCGCCTTACGATCCCCAGTTACATGATGCGATTATGGGGCCCGTAGAGGAATTCACGCCGTTGAATTTCGACGAGGCAAAGCCCGGAGAGCAGTTTGTTAAGATCGGTGTAGGCGTTTTGACCAAACCCGACGATAAAAAGTATTCTTTCGCAACTAATTATGCAATCAAAAATCCGGGTAAATGGTCGGTGGCGAAGGGTAAAGATCAGGTCGTGTTTACTCATGAATTGAGTGATGAAACCGGCTATGGCTATAATTACCATAAAACATTGAAACTGGTAAAAGGCAAACCGCAACTTGTATTGGAGCACATATTGAAAAATACCGGCTCGAAACCGATCGTGGCGAGCACTTATAACCACAATTTCTTCATGATTGACAATGAGCCGTCGAATGAGAATATCCGGATTGTGTTCCCTTTTGAAGTTAAGGGAGAAGGCAAAGGTTTCGGGAGTATTATCAACGCAAACGGTAAAATGCTGAACTATTCCCGGGAAGTAGTTAAAGGAGATCAGGTTTTCAGCGCCGGTTTACAAGGCTTCGGACCTACCGCGAAGGATTATGATATCAAGATTGAAAATACCAAAACAAAGGCAGGCGTGCGGATTACCTGTGATCAGCCGTTGGAAAAGCTGGTTTACTGGGCTTGTCCGACCACGTCCTGCCCCGAACCATACATTAAGATCGCCGCTCAGCCGGGTCAGGAGATTAAATGGAAGGTAACCTATGAGTTTTATACCTTTTAACGAAGAGCAGCCGGATTTTTCTAAATTCGCACTGCATTTCAACAGACTAACGAATGGGTTCGCATAAACACCTGGATAAAGCGTCTGCCGCCGGACTTCTGGTAGCATTAGGGATTATTTACGGAGACATCGGAACGTCGCCGCTCTACGTAATGCAGGCGGTGATCGGTACCAACAAGATTACGAATGACGTCGTTTATGGAGCCGTGTCCTGTATTTTCTGGACGCTTACCTTGCAAACGACCATTAAATATGTGATCCTCATTCTCAGGGCCGACAACAAAGGCGAGGGTGGTATCCTCGCGCTGTTTGCCCTCGTGCGCAGGCGAGCGGCCTGGCTGACGGTCCCGGCCATTATCGGGGCGAGTACGCTGTTAGCCGATGGGATCATTACGCCACCTATTTCGGTGTCGTCCGCTGTGGAAGGTTTGCGTATACTTTATCCGGATATTCAGACGATCCCAATTGTGATCGGCATTCTCACGTTGCTATTCATTGTTCAGGCCTTTGGAACGACGATCGTCGGTCGCGCATTTGGTCCGGTGATGATGATATGGTTCCTGATGCTGGCTGTGCTGGGCGTTTCGCAGGTGATCGACCATCCCGAGATCATGAAATCGCTAAACCCGGTTTATGCCTACCGGCTCCTGGCCAACCATCACGGCGGGTTCTGGATGCTGGGTGCTGTTTTCCTGTGTACTACCGGTGCAGAAGCATTGTATAGCGATCTTGGGCATTGCGGGCGCGGAAATATCCGTATCAGCTGGGTTTTTGTAAAGACCTGTCTCATTCTGAACTATTTTGGCCAGGGCGCATGGCTGATAGTGCATTCGGGCGATCTGCTGAATGGCCGCAAACCTTTTTACGAGATCATGCCAGACTGGTGGCTGCTGCCGGGAATTGGCATTGCTACTACTGCCGCCATTATTGCCAGCCAGGCGCTGATCAGTGGCTCGTTTACCCTCATTTCGGAGGCAATTCGGCTTAACTTCTGGCCGAAGGTCCGGCTGGTATACCCGAGCGATCAGAAAGGGCAGCTTTATGTACCGAGCGTGAACTGGCTGCTTTGGGCGGGTTGTATTGGTATTGTGCTGTATTTCAGAGAATCATCGCATATGGAGGCCGCGTACGGGCTCGCGATCACCCTTACGATGATCATGACTACCATTCTCATGTCGGTGTACCTCTATGTAAAACGGGTAAGCAAATCGATTGTGATCGTTTTCCTGGTCATTTATCTGGCTATTGAAGGCTCATTCCTGGCTGCGAACCTGTTGAAATTCACCCACGGCGGTTGGGTGTCACTGGTACTGGCTACGGTCATCGGTCTGGTGATTACCGTTTGGTTGAAAGCATATTACATCAAAATGCGACTAACGGAGTTCGAAAGCCTGGAAAAGTACATTGGTCCGTTGAAGGAACTGAGCAACGACATCAGTATTCCCAAGTACTCGACGCATTTGATATTCATGTCGAATGCCCCGCGGGAAAACGAAATCGAGAGCAAAATCATTTATTCGATCTTTTACAAACGGCCGAAGCGAGCCGATATCTACTGGTTTGTGCACGTGGAAACCACCGATGAGCCCTACACTATGGATTATCACGTGAATACCCTCGCGGAGGACGATGTAATTAAAGTAACGTTCCGCCTTGGCTTCCGGATCGAGCAGCGCATTAACCTTTTCTTCCGGAAGGTGGTAGAGGATATGGTACTTAATAAGGAGGTGGACATTACCAGCCGTTACGAATCGCTGAGCCGGCAGAATATCACAGGGGACTTCCGTTTCATTGTCCTCGAACGTTATTTGTCGCTTGAAAACAATCTGCCGTTTATGGAGGAACTGATCATGAAGATCTACTTCGCGATCAAAAGCATTACTACGTCGGAAGATAAATGGTTTGGCCTCGATAGCAGCTCGGTGAAAGTGGAAAAAGTGCCGTTGGTATTAACGCCGAGTGAGAAAATCCGCATGAAGAGAGTGTATAGCTAATAAATCAGTTGCGAAGTATTTCGAGTTGAAAAGAGGGTTTTCAAAATCATATTTATCCAATGAAGCACCGCACATTTTGGGTATATCGCTACGCATTTTGTGGTCAGTGCATCTGAAACCTCCTATGTAGGATGCCATTGGAGGCCCGGGTGTAACGCAGGGTTCTGGAATGCTTTTAGTGCAAATAACCGCCATAGTACAGGTAATTTTTGTTCACTAAACCAGCATGAACCATGAAATACCTTGCATGCGTACTTACAATGCTCCTGGGGATCGCAGGAGCATTTGCACAGAATCCTGTGACGCCGGAACCGTCTGTGCCACAACCGGTACCGCAAAGTCCTGTTCCTACAACAGCGCCTGAAACGAAGCCTGAATTCAATTCGCCGCAATCACCTGCCCGACCCGCTCAGATTCCGTCTGAGGATACGCTTATCAAAGGACAAAAAAGCTCGGGAGCCGTGATCCACGATACGCTGATGCCCACTGATGACAAGCGGAAAGAGCGTTCGGAACGTCGGAAAAACCGCAAGGGAACTGCTGAAATGGATGATACTACGTCGGTGAAGCCGCAAACTGATCCCGCAGGAAAGCCCTGATGCGAGAAAGATTGAAAACTGAAAAGCCCGGGAGCGATTCCGGGCTTTGGTGTTTAGTCTTGAGATGAGAGTGGGTTTTCGGGGATTAGTGTGTGTGGTTAAGGGACGGATAGGCGTGCTGGTCGTTCTGCCGGTCGGTGGCAGGTTCCAGGTCATCTTCCCAGAACGGCTGTGTGATTACCGCTTTGTTTTTGTTGACCCAGGTACACCAAACTTTCCCGCTGAATACCCGTCTGGTGGCAGGAAGCGAGGCTGATCCAGGATGGTTAGCCACGATCTCGACGATCTGGTATTCGTCGACCTGCATGAGCTGGTCGCCTCCTTTTTCCTTCACCCAGTCATCTTTCATAAACTTAAAAGTATCCATCGGTCGTGAGTTGATTTATTCAAAAGCGAGAGGTCAAATCCTATGCCAGGAATTATACATTTTTGAGAGCGACCTGCATTGTAGTATCTCTGCTAGATTATTTTGTAGAAATATTTAAACAGAACAACGACAGCGGTGCAGCGATTACAAAAGCCAGTTGCTAACCCATATGTCACGCTCGCTGGAAGGAAGCGGATGGAATCGTCAAGCAGTGTTTTATTGAGGATTCATCAGACATTCTTGAAGATATGTGGTATTTCACAAGGCAGGCGCTATTGATTGTGGCTTTCCTGATCAGTTATCAATTACAAGCCCAATGGGGCGCACCTTACGCCAACAGCTGGATCGACTACAACAAACCTTACGTGAAAATCGGAATCCTGAAAAAGGGCTTGCACAAAGTTGCATTCTCCTCCTTGCCGAAGGGTTTTCCAGTTGGCTCCCCCGAAAAATTGCAGCTTTGGCATCGGGGTAAAGAGATATCCATCATCAGTACAGCAAATCAGGAAATCATCTTCTATGCTGTTCCGAACGACGGTGCAAGCGATTCGCTGTTGTACCGGCCCATGAGTTCGCGCGTGAATCCGTATTTCAGTATGTATGGGGATGAAGGGACGTATTTTCTGACTGTGGGAGATAAGCCGGGGAAGAGGTCTGGCGTGGTAGATCAGCCAGATGACCCCTCTGTACCGGTTGTTGAAGATCACAATGAACAGCTAACAAAGATCTTTCAGCAAGATTATTCCCTGGGAACCAAATCCTCGATTAACCCGGGATTTTTCAACAGCTATTTTGAGTTGGGAGCAAGCAGGACAAGCGTAGTTTATAAGAACAAAGAGGAGGCGATATTTGAATTTAAGCTGAGTGATTTTGTTCAGAGTACCCATAATCCGACGGTCAAATTACTATTGCACGGCAGGAGTAGGAACGACCGGAAATTGGAATGCTACATAGGCAAAAGCAAGAATGCTTTACGTTTGGCTAAAGTATCGGACAATTTCGGCTTTGCTGCAACGGAATGTGTATTTGATATCAGGCCCGAAGACACGGACTCCGGGAAGGGCGGCGTGCTGGTGATCCGATCCGTAAGCGATGAACCTTTGGAGCGTTTTTCAATCGCCTACTATTCTATTGAATTTGCACAAGTCCTTCGAGTCGGGAGTGTGCCGGTTAAAGAATTTAGCTTAAATGCGGTTGCGGATAAATGGAATAAAATACTGGTAAAGGGCGTCCCGTCCAAGTTCAGATTTATTGATATTTCGGATGTCGAAAATCCGGTCGTCCTCACAAGAAGAGATGAAACTCTGATGATTCCGCGCCAACCGGGTAAGAAGCAGGTGTTGCTGGCTACATCTGAAATATTCGAAGTGGCTTCATCGAACATCGCCAGGGTGCAGTTAATGGCGCATGATCCTAAATCGACCAATTATATCATCATTACTACGGAAGCCCTTCGGGAGGGTGCAACGAGTTACGCAAAGTACAGGGCTTCGCCGGCCGGAGGTAATTTCAAACCTGCCATTTTTGAAATTCAGGACATTTATAATCAGTTTAACTATGGCGAACCTAGCCCGGTCGCGATCAAAAAATTCATGGCTTACATGCTTTCCGACGGGACGGAGAACAAATATCTGTTCCTGATCGGCAAATCCATTACGCAAAACGAACGTATGATCCGGGAACTTCCCGGCGAGGTGCCCACAATCGGTTTTCCTGGGTCGGACGCATTACTCGTTGAAGGCATAGCAGGAGGTGCCGTTAATGTGCCTGTTATTCCGGTCGGAAGACTGTCAGCAGTGACCAATCAGAATATTACCGACTATCTTCAAAAGGTGATCGCGTATGAGTCAAGCGGACCGGGAGAATCGGGCTGGCGAAAAAAGATACTTCATCTGAGCGGAGGAAAAACGACGAGTGAAATTGTGCAGCTTCGGGATTATTTGCGTGCATTGGAGCCGATGGTACAACAAGGAATAGCCGGCGGAACGGTGAAGTCCTATGTAAAACAGCAACCTACCCAAGAGGTGGAATCCGTAGATATCAGCAAAGATGTTAATGAAGGGGTAGGGATGATTACATTTTTCGGGCATGGTTCGACTATCACAACTGATCCTGACATCGGTCACGTCAGAGATGAGGCGAGAGGTTACCATAATCTGAATAAATATCCTGTACTGTATTTCAATGGCTGCGGAGTGGGTAATGTGTTTTGCAACCGGTTCAATCCCACGCCGCCTAATCCCAAAGCCGCCGACCGGATTACGCTCTCACTCGATTGGCTCGTCGCGCCCCACCGGGGAGCCATCGCCGTCATTGCAAGTTCTTTTGAAAGTTTTGTGAGTCCGGGAATGACCTATTTGAACTCATTGTATCACCACATGTTCGAAAACCCGGCGACCGTCAGTTTGCCAATAGGCAATATACAGCTGGCGGTAGCTAACGATATTTTATCCAAGTATAAAGACCAATACAACATTGCCTACGTGCACCAGTCGCTGCTGCAAGGTGATCCAGCCTTACGTCTGCTTGCCGCAGAGAAGCCCGATTATGCGGTTGAAACCAACGGCGGGATAACACTTCTTTCGGATTCGGCGGACAAAACTATTGGAGAGTCGGATTCGCTGCGGGTACATATTGATTTAGTGAATTTCGGCAGATTTAAGGAGGATCAAACCGTGCCGTTGGAAATCAATTGGTCAGGGAAGCAGGCGACACATTCGGCCAGGCTTAATATTAGATCTTTCCCCAACAAGAAATTGTTAAAGTTATCCTTTCCCAGGGAAAAAGACCTGAATTCCATAAAAGTACAGATCGATCCTGGACACATCTTAAATGAGCTTACACGTGAGAATAATAATGCTGAATTGCTGATTGACTGGGATTTGGTGAAGGACAAGCAGATGTTTTCCACTAGATTGTTGAAAGACAATATCCCGCCTGTTTTGGTCGTGCAGTCAGAAGGACGTCTTTTGAAGCAGGGTGATCCCATTTTTCCCGACCCATCATTTCGTATAAGCCTCAACGACGACAATGCCCTATCTCTTGACACCACGCTTATTGATATATTTATAAAGCTTTGTGCCGATGATCGTTGCCATTTTGAGCGGCTTTCCTACGTGGGGGACAAGCTGGTGATGCAAGCACAGGGAAGCAGGGGGCTGACATTGGATTATGCAAGCAGACTTGGCCCGGGCAAGTATGAAATGTTGGTTAATGCGAGAGATAGGGCGGGCATTGAAGTTTCCCAGCCATATCGGATGTGTTTTGAAGTCGTCAAGCCCGATGATAGCCAGCAGAGTCTGGTGGTAAGCCCCAATCCAGCTACTTCATATGTACGTTTTGAACTAAGAAATGCTAAGTCGCTGGCATTAAAATGGATTCGCTATATTATTTATAATCAGCGGGGAATTGGAATCGAAGACAAGACTTTGACGGTTGCAGCCGGAGCGCCGGTAGTGGAGTGGTTCTGGATTCCTAAGGAAACCCGGGCAGGAGTTTACAGCTATCAGGTATTCCTGGAAGACGAAGAAAGGGCAATGCTAGATAATAAAACAGGTAAAGTTGTTGTGCAGCCTTGACATAAGGACCGATTGCCCTCGTTTGTCAGACCTTTCCAACCCGTTTTTTGCTTAAATACTTCCTCATTGGAATGTCATAAACCACCACTACTAACAGGCTGCGCCTGTCATATGGGCTGCTCCGGCAAAGCAAAGCCCCGGTCAAGTGACCAGGCTCTGTCGGGATGACAAGATTCGAGCCGGGTAGAATAATTTGCGCTTGTATCCAGTTGAATACAAAATAAGACTATATTTACACCTGCTCAACGTTATACGACAAAAATGAAGTTAGAATTCTACACTAAGCGCGTCTTAGCGGTCTTGCTATGCGCATTCACGCCGCTTTTAGCAAGTGCCCAGGAAGCCAGCGAACTCTGGGCAACTACCCGTACCGATCATCTCATAGGCCAGGGCACGATGTTCTCCTCGGCAGCCGACGGTACCGACCTTAAAGTCCGGCACAAGTTCGAATACGAACGACCCGGCCGGTTTGTAGGCGATTTCGTGGAGTTTAACGGGGAGTTTTACGCCACGCAAGTAGATCTGAGGACCGACGATCTAAGCGCGGGGATAGGTACCTTGTTTAAATGGAATCCAGTTACCAATGAATACACAACGCTTCACCGGTTCAACGGGGCCACAGGCAACCAGCCAAGCTTGTACCTTTATCTGAAAGACAACAAGCTATACGGTAACACCCGGCTTGGCGGGCAAAATGACCACGGCGTCATTTATGAGTTTGATCCGATTACCAATGTATACAAGAAGCTCGTCGATCTTTACAGCTTGCTACCTGCCTATTCGCAGGGTGGTGGCGACAGTTTTACCATGTACAATGGAAAATTCTATGGTGTAATCCTTGCAGACATGGGCTCAGGCGGCGACTATCTTTACGAATGGGACCCGGATACCGGTACGCTAGGCAAAACATTCCGCGCAGCCGGTAGCCTGATGGATAATGGCACACACGAGCCATTTGCCAAAATGGCGGAATACCAGGGCAAATTATATGCTGCCACGAATGAGGGGGGTGAAGGCGGCATGGGAGAAATTGTGGAGTGGGACCTGGCCACCAATACCTATATCGGGAAGGTATCGTTTCGATATCCGATGGGAAAACCCAACTCCTACGTCACCTGGAAAGACGGTAAGTTGTACGGCATCACGACACGCAGCGAATTGTATGAATGGGATCCGGCGACTAATGCGCTAACAATCAAAATGACGATTCCCTCGGCTATCAGCACCTACGTTGATCCGATTGGCTTTACGCTGTATAACGGCAAATTGTATGGTCGGGCGAATGGTGGCTCGGCCGGTCAGGGGATTATTTTCGAGTGGGATCCGGACACAAATGCGTTTACAAGCCGGTTCAGTTTTGCCAATGGCCGTAGCGGCAGATTTCAGGGGCAGATGATCGAATGGCAGGGCAAATTATGGGGCCGCAGGCCGGTAGGAGTGGAAGCGCATAATAATACCGAAATGTATTCGTGGGACCCCGCTACCAATGCTTTTGAAGGGAAGTTTATATTTAATGTCAGTGAAGGGAATGGCGTAAAGAGCGGTCTCACGATGGTCGGCAGCAAACTATATGGAACGGCTTATGGGGGTGGCATTTCCGATCTGGGCGTAATTTACCGATTCGATCCGCGTACAGAGGAATTTAAAATACTGCAAAGTCTCGACGCTACCAAAGGCTCACGGCCACTGGGAAATCTGGTGCACAAAAATGGGAAATTATACGGAACTACTTGGGCTGGCGGGCTTTACGGAGTCGGGACATTGTTTGAGCTGGATATTCAGACCAACACTTTTACAAAGAAAGTCGATTTCGTAGCCACAAACGGCAGACAACCTGAGGGAAGCCTCATAGAACAGGACGGAAAGTTCTACGGCATGACCACTTACGGAGGCTATTATGATCTCGGGGTGATCTTTGAATGGGACCCGGTGACGAACGTTTATACCAAAAAACTGGATTTCACCGCGGCGACTGGTGGCAGGCCGACCGGGGACCTGTTGTTTAGAAATGGCAAATTTTACGGCACCACCACTACAGGCAGTCCAACGAACGGTGGGTCGCTGTTCGAATGGGATCCGGTGAGCAATACCATTACGAAGCAGCAGAACCTGAATAGCACCACGGGCATGAAGCCCTACGGATCATTCATTACTTATAATAACAAATTGTACACATTGACTTCGGCGGGCGGTGAGAGCAACCTGGGAACCGTACTGGAATGGGAGCTGGAGACAAACACGACTCGCACGCCTCTGCAGGTGGGCTCGGACCTGCGCGGCAGCATGGCCCTCAGCAACGGGAATTTCTATTTCCTCGCCCGAAATCCAGGCACCGTGGTGGAATGGAACCCTGTCACCAATGCATTCCAATATCCCAGCACTTTCGGCAACTATCTCGATCCGCTCGGCTACTGGCCATCCGTTTCGACTATGACATTGATCCCCGCAGGCGCATTGCCGGTTACGCTGGTTGATTTCAATGCAAAACTCCAGGAGAATCAGGGCATGTTAACCTGGCGCACGACGGAAGAGTCCAACTTCTCGCACTTTGAGCTCCAACGCAGCCATGATGCCAGGACATTCAGCACGATTGGCGAGGTGAGCACCTCTCCGACCGGCCGATACAGCTTCATTGACACCGGTCTGAACGAAATCACCGGCACCTATGCCTATTATCGACTGAAAATGATCGACCGTGCCCCGGCCGGTGGGGATGGCGCTTTCGCCTACTCAGCCATTCTGCGGCTGGCATTGCCCGGTGAGGGGAATTTGATTTATCCTAATCCTGTGGTGGAAACGCTTCATGTAAAACATACTCCAAAAACAAATGGCGCCTGGCAGCTGGCGGATATGAAGGGAAATATAGTCATGGGCGGGAAGTCCGATGGTGAAGCACTTGAACTGGATATGCGATCCCTACGGACAGGAATTTACCTGCTGAAGTTCTCGAACGGTCATATTCTCAAGGTTTTGAAAAATTAGCCTTCGAACCCATCCTTTTCACCCGATACACATTTTACATAACTCAACACAGGCATGAAACACTTTTTATCAACCCTCATGCAGCTGTTGCTGTGCGCGCACATGGCCCTTGCCCAAACGTCCACGCAGACAGCAATCGAGGCATTTGTTGCCGCCACCGGTGCCAAAGCCACTGTTGATTCCGCTACCCGGTCGCTCGCGTTTCTACGGTTTCCCTACCCGAATGCATTGCAGGTTACCGGTGCCGATGCACGTGAAAAATCGCTGAATTTCGTCTCACAATATCAGGCATTGTTCGGTCTCCGGCCGGGCACCGACGAGCTGCAATTCCGGGAACAGAAGTCGGACCTGTTTTTCCTCGACCATGTTACATTGCAACAGACCTACAAAGGGGTACTGGTTTGGGACGGAGTAATGCGATTTCATTATGATGTCAACAAGCGGCTTTCGGCTGTAAACGGCAACTACATTGCCGATATTAACGTCAATCCTGTACCGACACTTACGCAGCAGGATGCCGAAGTGAAAGCACTGGCCCTGGTAACGGCTCAAAATCTGGTCAAGACAAATGCGCCGCTGAAAGTGAATGGCAGCGCGCTTTACATTTTCCAGAAAGGGCTAGCTCAAGGAGTTAACGGTGCCAAAGTGCTGGCGTATGAAGTGGAAATCCGGAATGACGCCGACGTGCGGGAGTTCTTGTACATCGATGCACATACCGGGCAGCTCGCGGAGCAGTTTACCGGTATTCACGGCATCGACAGGCGGATATACAATGGCACGATTAGCCCCGAAAACCTGAAATGGTCGGACGCCGGCGGCGCAACCGGCCCGTACGAAGGAGGATATGAATCGCGCAAGGCGGAGATCGATGTGTCGGGGCACGTTTATAATATGATGAAGAGCGGGTTCGGGTGGGTCTCTTTTGACAACCGCGATTCGCCGATGATCACTGTTTTTAACACACCAAATTTCGAATGCCCGCAATCGAGTTGGAATGGGGTAAGTGCCAATTTTTGCGCAGACTATTCCACCGATGACATCGTAGGCCATGAGTGGGCACACGCCTACATTGAACACACGGCCGGACTCGTAACCAAAGGCCAGGCCGGCGCAATTGATGAGGCCTTGGCAGATGTTTGGGGCGAGATCGTGGACTGGAAAAACAGCGGCTATATGGATAGCTTCGAAGAATATCCAAGAACCAGCTATTGCTCCGGCAGCTTATGGAAGATTGGTGAATACCGGGGCGAAATCCGGGACATGTACAAGCCGGATTGCATGGGTAATCCGGGAAAACTCTCCGATCCGGAATATGTGTGCGCCAATGGCGGCGATGCACACCAAAACAGCACGGTACTGAGCCACGCATTCGCATTACTGGGCAATGGTGGGGTATATAACGGCCAAACGTTCAAAGCAATGTTTATACACAAGCTCGCGCATATCGCTTGGCGCGCGCAATGGGGGTATATGACCAAAACCACCGATTTCGCGGCGATGGCGGATATTCTGGAAGCGGCAGCCAGCGACCTGATCGCCTTCAACCTTCCTGAATTAGATTACCAGCCTAACAGGCCCCCGGTCTATCTCGAGGCTATTACTGCGGAGGAGGTAGCGGAATTGAGCAAAGCTATTGCCGCTGTGGAGTTACGGGGAGTCAGTTCCTGCACTGTGCTACCGGTTACATTAGCCAGTTTTGAAGGTAGAAACACGTCGGAAGGCAACATCCTGGAGTGGGTTACGAGTTCAGAAAGCAACAATGCTTATTTCGCCATTGAAAGAAGTACGAACGCCCGCCATTTCACGGAAGTCGGGCGCGTGCAGGGCGCGGGTAATGTGTCTACCACCAATCATTACAATTTCACGGATACCTATTTCGATAAAGGAATCATCTACTACCGCCTCAAACAAGTGGATACGGACAGCAGCTTTGCTTACAGCCGTATTGTGGCCATCGACGCACCCGTGGGCCGGAATATAAGGTTCTATCCAAACCCGATACAATCGTCCCTCCATATAGAGCTATTCGAATGGAAAAACGCGGAAGTAACCGTGAAGGTGACCAATACATCCGGGCAGACGGTGATGGTTCTGAAAAACGCAAGGATTCAGAACGGTAAGTTGGATATTCAATTCGGCAAGCAGCCGCCAGGCATTTATCAGGTGTTGATCGGAAATAGGAAAGCCTCGTATCAGTTTTCTGTGTTGAAGCTCTGACAGGAGATCCGGCTGTAACGTTTTCCCCATAAAACCAACCTATCGCCTGAGTAAGGAATATTAATATCAGGGTCGGTCTCTTGGCGACCGGTCAAAAACAGTAATGGCTATTTCGACCAAGTTTGTATTACGTAAGAAACGTGATCAAAACTAAAATTGTTCGAACTCCCAGAATGTAAGTGTGAAACCAGCTGTAAAATCTTTGTCTTTTTGTCTTGGGAGCAGTTTATTAAATTATCTGTCAGATGCTTAGGTGGCTTATAAAGCCCCATACATAATGAAAAAGCCACTCACAACATAAAGCTGTAAGTGGCTGATTTTCAATGTCGGGATGACAAGATTCGAACTTGCGACCCCTAGCACCCCATGCTAGTGCGCTACCGGACTGCGCTACATCCCGAACTCCTGAGAATGCCTTTCGGCCGTTCTTTGGGGTTGCAAATCTAAGAATGTTTTGGATTATTGTTCATTTCAGGTTGAAAAAAATTGAATTCCCCTGAAATGAACAATATAGGTTGTCAGATTAGATCGACTCGTTCTGCCAGTTCGGGTTCACGACATCCACCTTGCCTTTCCGGAACCATTTGTCGCGGATGCGCTCATTGACGTAGTACATACATGGTACCATGATGAGCGTCAGCAAGGTGGAGAATGTCAAACCGAAAATGATCGTCCAGGCGAGGATGTTCCAGAATACGGAACTCGGACCTCCGACGATCAGGTGGGGTTCGAGGTCGCGGAACAGCCCGACGAAATCGACTGTGATACCCAATGCAAGCGGTACCAGACCGAGTACCGCCGCGGAAGCTGTGAGCAGTACGGGCGTCAGACGGATCGCGCCGCCTTCGATAATGGCCTCGCGCATCGGGTATCCGCGCCCACGGAGCTCCTCGATGAACTCGATGAGGAGGATACCGTTTTTCACCACAATACCAGCCAATGCAATAATACCTACGCCGGACATGATAATCGAGAAGTCTTTCTGGAAGATCACAAAGCCCAGCAATACGCCGATCAGCGAAAGTACGATCGTGAAGAAGATAATGAATGGCTTGATCACCGAGTTGAACTGGGTCGCGAGGATCAGGTAAATCAACATGATGGCCGCACCGAACGCAGTTCCGAGGAACGACATGGATTCGGCCTGCTCTTCCTGTTCACCACCCATTTTGATGATATAACCGTTGGGAACTTCCATATCCTGGATCAGGGTCTGGATCTGTGCCACAATTTCGTTGGCATTGTAGCCCGGCAGTACGTCGGAACCCAACGTCACGATACGGCGCTGGTCCTGACGGTTGATCTGGCTGAAAGTCGTTGAGTAGTGGATATTGGCGACGGAAGTAATAGGTACCTGGCGCAACGCACCGCCCATGTTCATGTCGCGGTAAACTACATTCAGGCTCAGCAATTTCTCAATCTGCTCACGGTCGTCTTTTTCCAATCTTACCATAATAGGATATTCGTCTTTGTCGTCCCGGAATTTCGAAACTTCCAGGCCAAACAATGCCGTACGCACCGCCAGTGCGATTTGCTGCGAACTAATGCCTTCGCGTTGCGCCTTTTCGCGGTCGATGTCGATCACGATTTCGGGCTTGTTGGTAACAAGGTCGGAGCGGAGCTGGTCGATACCTTCGATGCCCGAATCCTGCACTTTTTTCAGAACGTCTTTTTCCAGTTTTTGGAGTACTTCAAATTCGTCACCCGAAATTTCGATTGAGATAGGTTTTCCTGTCGGCGGGCCTACTGCTTCACGTTCAACCGAGATTTCAGCGCCGGGAATCCCCGAAACCGCATCGCGGATCTTACGGAGGATTACTTCGGAAGATCTGCCGCCGCGCTCGGTACCATACACGAATGCGACGGTTACTTTCGATTTGTGCGGCGTGGCCGAGCGGTCCGGGTTGTATGGGTCACCTGCATTCTTGCCGACATTGGCAATCACCGAGTTGACCATATCCATGGCTTTTTCCTTCTCCAAAACGTCAAAAACACGTTTTTCGATGATTTTGGTTACGGAGTCGGTTACGCGGGCGTCCGTTCCGATCGGTAATTTGTTGTAGACATAAACGTAATCGGGATCTCCGCTAGGGAAAAACAGCACTTTGGGTTGTGCGATACCGGTGATTATAAAAGTAGCAATCAGCAGGAAGAATACGCCGATAATCGCTACCACCGGACGCCACCCTCTGAGCAGCCAGTCGATGAGCTTGCGGTAGCCGTTTTTCAGTGCAGGAAGCAAGTTGTCCTGGAATGGGACCAGAATGCGCGGTGTCAGAATATAGTGGTTGAAAATCCAGAGTATTAATATAAATACAAAGAAATTACCCACACCACGATCGATTACATAGCCTAGCAAAGCGGCTACCACCAGGATGATGACTGGCCGTCGGATTGCTTTAAAACTCGTGTCGTGCGCTTCTTTTTCGTCTTCATGGCGGCCCATGAACGATACCGCGAATACCGGGTTCATCACATAAGCCACAAAAAGCGAGGCTCCGAGCGTGATAATGAGCGTGAGCGGCATGAATTTCATGAATTCCCCGACTATCCCCGACCAGAAAAGCAGTGGGAAGAACGGCGCAATGGTGGTAAGCGTACCGGAAAGTACGGGAATGAACACTTCTCCTGCAGCGGCTTTTACCGCTTGCTGGATCGTCCAGTCCTTATGCATATTGAACAAGCGGTGCGTGTTCTCGATAACCACGATCGCGTCATCCACTACCAGACCGATACCCAGAAGAAATGCGAAGAGCACGATCGTGTTCAGGGTAAATTCGGTACCTACCATCGGACCGATGATCGGCATCAATACAAATGCCACCAATGCGGACAACGGTACCGAGAGTCCCACGAATATCGCATCACGTACACCCATAAAGAACATCAGTACGAGTACCACGAAAATGAAGCCGAGTACAACGGTGTTGATCAGGTCATGCAGGTCGGCGCGGGTCTGGATCGACTGGTCGGCCGTAATTTTAATGTCCAGACCGGCAGGAAAGCGATTCTCTTTATAATCCGCGATTACATTTTCAATTTTGTCGGCTGCATCGACCAGGTTTTCTCCTGAGCGTTTGATCACGTTCAGGGTAATTACCGATTTGTTGGCCAGACGGGCGAAATCCTGCTGCTCTTCAAAGCTATCGACCACTTCGGCAATGTCGCCGAGGCGCACAGTCGCGCCGGTGGACGTGCGTATGCGGATGTTGGCCATATCGTTCACATCTGTATACTCGCCCTTCACGCGCAGCGTACGACGAACACCCTGCACGTTGAGCTCTCCTCCCGAAACATTGATGTTTTCACTTTGGATCGCCGTCTGAACGTCGTAGAATGTCAAACCGGTCGACTTCATACGGTCGAGGTTCACGTTGATCTGGATTTCACGGTTCAATGCACCGAGGATATCCACACGGGTAATTTCAGGTAATGCTTCGATTCCGTCCTGCAAATCTTCGGCATATTCTTTGAGTTGTTTCAAAGAATAATTACCGGCTATGTTGACGTTCATGATCGGGAATTCCGAGAAGTTCACGTCCTGGGCGGTCGGGCCGGAGTCGAGGTTTTGGGGCAAATCGGTCTTTGCCTTATCGACCGCATCCCGCACCCTTTGCAAGGCCACTTCCACGGCCACGTCCGGCGTAAATTCCACCAGGATTACGGATACGTCCTGCAATGCATTGGATTTAATCTTCTTAACCCCGTTGAGGGATTTAAGCTGTTTCTCGATCGGTTTGTTGATCGTGTTTTCGATATCGGCCGGTGCCGTCCCGAAGTATACCGTATTGATATAAATCTGCGGGATTTTGATATCCGGGAACTGCTCTTTCGGCAGGTTATTGTACACCATGAACCCCGCCAGCGTGATGATGAACGTAAAGATGTAGATCGTCGTCCTGTTCTCTACGCACCAGTTGGTGAAGCCTAAGGTTTTATATTCGCTAAATTTCATAATGTTGAATGATTGACCGGGTCGCCGGCGCGATGATTGAATGACTGAATGAGGGAGTGCATCTTGCCTACAATCCCTGACAACCTCTGACCATAACTGACCAAATGGCCGTCACTCTTATTCATATTTAGTAGCTGATCGGCTGGCCGTCGGAAACTTCCTGATAGCCGAGGGTAATCAGTTGATCGCCTGCCGACAAGCCTGAAAGTATCTCGACTTTGCCATTGTAGCTCAGGCCGGTCTTTACTTCCCGCGCTTTGGCTACCTTTTTGTTGCCTTCGGTCACGGCTACATACACCACATTCCCTTTCTCCGTGCTCTGGACATAGTTCTGATCGATCACCAGCGCATTTTTTCTGGTGGCGTCGTTGATCTGTACCTGTGCCATCATATTGGGCTTGATATCACGATCGGACGGCAGGTTGGCCTCAATGGTGAATGTTCTGGACAATGGATCAACCGCAGTACTTACGAACGAAATCCGCGCCTTGAATTCCTTTTTCAGATCCGGGAATTTGACGATCACTTCGTCGCCTTTTTTTACGCTGGCGGCATAAACGTCCGATACTTTGGCCAGAACTTTCAGGTTGGCCAGGTTCACAACGCGTACTACGCCCACGCCCGGGGAAGCCATTTCACCCACTTTCACATTCACGAGGTCCACCACACCCGCCATTGGCGATACGATGTTGGTCTGCGAAAGCTGGGTATTCAGCGTAGCCAGTTTCTTTTCGAGCGATTCTTTGTTGTTTTTCGCCTGCAGGTATTGCAGCTCAGTACCGATCTTCTGGTCCCAGAGGTTTTTCTGCTTTTCATAAAGCGTATTGGCAAGGCTGAGCGAAGTTTTCAATTCCTCTATGGATTCGGTCAGAATGCTGTTGTCGATCTTACCGATCACGCTTCCCGCCTTCACCGCGTCACCCTCCCTGACATACATTGCGACGATCGCACCGCCTGTTTTAGGCGTAACCATCACGTTGTTTTTCGCATCGACAGTGCCTTGCAGCTCTACATAATGCTTGAAGGTTTCAGCATTCAATGTGGTTATTGACACCGGTTTCACTTTCGCCTCCGTTGTTTTCTTAGGGTCCAGCTTGGCAATCTCGATTTCGAGTTCCTTGATTTTTTTAGCAGTTTCAACCTGTCCCGCTTTCAGCGCGGCAAGCTCTTCCTTTTTGCCTTCCAAACCCTCTTTCTTGGCCGAGCAGGAGGCGAGGATGGAGGCAATAGCGGTTATAATCAGAATATTGCTTTTCATGGTATTGGTAAGTAGCTGTTTCAAATTTCGTTAAGTGTTAATGGTATTATTCGGAATATAGCTCGCCTTTGGCCTTGCTGAGATCCACTTTCGCGATCATCAGGTCATACAAGGCGGTGAAGTAGTTCGTCTGCGCTTCCTTTAAAGAAGATTCAGCGTTGATCACCTCGATGTTCGAGCCTACGCCTTCTTTATATTTAATCTTCGAGACGCGTACGATCTCTTCGGCGAGCGTCAGGTTCCGTTTCTGCGTTTCTAATGTGGCAAATGCATTCTTGATGTTAATGCTAGCCTGATTGTTTTCCAGATCGATCGACTGTTTCAGCAAATTCTGGTTGTTCTTAACCTTGTCGATCGCGATTTTTTTCTGAGCAATCTGGTATTTCTTGGTAAAACCGTCGAAAATCGGAATGTTCAGGTTCACGGCCAGTACCATGTTGTTGAACCACGGATTGTTGAATAACTGCGAAAATTTGTCCATACCCGCGTTATAACCATATCCCAGGGATGCCGACAAGCTGGGCAGGTAACCGGAGCGTACATTGCGCAGATCGAGCATGGCCAGCTTTTCCTGGGTGTTCAATAAGGAATATTCAATTCTTTTCTCATAGCTCACATCCAGGCTCTCCGACTCCGACCGGAGCTCGGCCACGTTTACTGCATTGATATCATCCGTCAGCTTAATAGGCTCGTTTGCGGGCATACCCATCTGAAATTTCAGCAATGCATAGCTCAGGTCGATCAGGTTCTGCACTTTTTGGCGCTCGGTCTGCAAATTGTTAATCTGCACTTCGAGGCGGTTTACATCGAGTAACTCCACAAAACCGCTTGCATTCATCGCCTTTGTTTCGCGCATGGATGAGTCCACGCGGGCGATGTTCAGATCAAGCAGCTTGGCGCGCTCTTCCGCTACCTGGGCCGAGTAGTAAGCCTTGGTTACCGCTTCGGCAACAGTCACTTTCGAAGAAGTGGTGCTTTTTTGCGCCAGTTCGCGGTAAGTAGCAGCTGCTTTCAATCCGATGAAATAGGAGCCATTGAAAATCAGCTGATTTAGGTTGGCGGAAGCGGAGCCCTGCCAGGGAATCCCAAACTTCACGGCGCTCGGCGGCGCGTCGTCCGGTGCCGATGGGTCGAAGGTTTTCGCCGGCAAGAAGAACCTTGGGATAATAATGTTGTTCGTTAGCGAAACGGCTCCTGTAACCTGCGGCAAACCCGCTGCACGGATTTCTCCGATGCGCGCTTCGGCGGAAACCGCATCCAGTTGCGCATTCTTGACATTCAGATTGTGCTTGATCGCGTAATCAACGGCCTCTTTTAATGAATAGCCGGTTTGTGCATGAAGTGGTACAAAATAAATGAGTGCCGCGAGCAGCATCAAAGTGCTACGTATTGTTCTGGCATTTTTCATGGATATTGAGTTCAGTTGCTGGTTTATCTTTTATGGTGTTGTAGTATTCAAAGCCTTTTTCCGAAAGTATCCCCCTTAAAAAGTGCCCGAGAAACTGGGTTTGCACGTGCATGATATTGAACTTCTTGGCGGGGTAAACGGTCGGGTCGAAAGCGAGCACGATCTGCTCCACGCGCAGGAGCGAGAGCACCTCTACATCGATATCGGGGCGGTAGAGGCCCATTTCGATCCCTCTCAGGAGGTTTTCCCGCATGTTTTTGATAATGAACTCGTGTTTGTAGTTCTGAAACAGCTCCCAGGCGTTGGGATAATACTTCTTCAAATCGTACAAAAGCGTGGGGTTCATGTCGGCGAGCGTTTCCTGCATTTGCACTGTAGCGTACATCGCTTCTTCGATCGGGTTTTCGGCGAGTTCTTCCAGTTTCTCCATTTCGCATTTCTGCATCCGGATCTCTTCCTGTATCACCAGGGCGAGAATGGCTTCCTTGTCGGAGTAATGCTGGTAAATGGTTCGCTTCGAAATTCCCAGGTCGCGGGCAATGTCGTCCATCGTGACGCTGCGGATGCCGTAACGCCAGAAAAGGTTCAGTGCCGATTTGATAATTCGCTCTTTCACAGCGACAAATTTGAAATTTTCGAATGACAAAAACTAAGAAAACTCTGAGAATGTTTAAAGTTTTCTACGCACAAGTAGTCGTTTATCGTCGAAGAAGGCACAAGTCGGGCTGAGAATGGCCCCTAAACGCCGATAATTAGCAGCGTCGGCGGCATTTTGGCCGTTTGCAGAGCGTGGCCGTTTTGAGAGTAATCATAGGAATGGTTTTTAGCTGTTGAGAAATGTATAAATTTTAAATAGGATTATATTTAGAATAAATAGTCCGATATAAAATGCTGTGAATGAGCTCGGAACCGGAAAAATTTGATGTGACTCCAGAATTTCCGGCCTGAAAATAGGAGGCGTGGCGCCGGTTCGTCAATTAAAAAATTATTAAGCGGGTATTTTCAGGTATGAACTTGGCAAATAGCGCGATAAATTGCTTTCGGATGGGAATGATTTGACGGCGATCCGTGTTTGGAAATGACACATATTCTGACCAATTTTCGGGTCATTTTCGTTCCTATTTTTTAACACCCAATTCACTAATTGCCATCGCGACAAACAAATCAATGAAAAGCTACATTGACCTGATTCAGCAGACGTTCGAGTTTCCTACCATGGAGTTCAACGTAGATAATAATGAATTGCTGTTCAACAATGTACCTCTGATGGATATCATCAAGGAACATGGTACGCCGTTAAAGATCAATTATCTGCCCAAGATCGGAGAACACATCGAGAATGCCAACATGTTCTTCCGGAATGCCTTCAAAAGACATAATTACAAAGGCACTTATACCTATTGCTACTGCACGAAATCGTCGCATTTCAGCTTTGTGCTGGAAGAGGCTCTGAAGCATAACATCCATATCGAGACGTCTTCCGCTTTCGATATTCCCATTATCCGGGAGCTTTACCGCCGTGGCAAGGTCAATAAGAGCACGTACATTCTGGCGAACGGCTACAAGCTGCCGCGCTACACGCAATACCTGAGCGAGCTGATCAACGAAGGTTTCAATGTGGTGCCTATTCTGGACAACCTCAAAGAAATCGAATCGTACGAGCAGCAGGTGACGGCGGATTCGGTGCATTTCGGAATGCGCATTGCAACGGACGAGGAACCGAACTTTGCATTTTATACCTCGCGTCTGGGGATCCGTTATAATGATGTACAGCAGTTGTATAAGGAGAAGATCGAGCCAAACCCTCGTTTCAAGCTCAAAATGCTGCACTTCTTCATTAATACGGGTATTAAAGACAGCGCTTACTATTGGAGTGAATTGACCCGCTTCATGTTCAAATATTGCGAAATGAAGAAGATCTGTCCCGACCTCGATTCTATCGACATTGGCGGCGGCCTTCCGATCCAGACTTCGCTGCAATCGAATTATGATTACCAGCAAATGATCGATGAGATCATCGAGAACATCCAGTGGATCTGCAACAAGAACAACGTTCCCGTTCCGCACATTTTCACGGAGTTCGGAAGCTACACAGTGGGAGAGAGCGGCGCGGTGATCTATGAAATCATCGACAAAAAGCTCCAGAACGATAAAGAGCTCTGGTATATGATCAACGGATCGTTCATTACCCAGCTTCCCGACTCTTGGGGTATGAACCAGAAGTATATTATGCTTCCGATCAATAACTGGGATAATCCTTATCAAAAGGTAAACCTTGGTGGACTAACGTGCGATTCGCAGGATTTCTATAATTCGGAGATGCACAGCGCGGATTTGTACATGCCGATTTTTGAAGATAACGAACCGCAATACATCGGTTTCTTCCATACCGGCGCATACCAGGAATCGCTTGGAGGCTATGGGGGCATTCAGCACTGCCTGATCCCGGCGCCGAAGCACGTGCTGGTGGACCGCGACGAAGAAGGCCGCATTACCACACGTGTTTTTGCCGATGAACAGAACAGCGATTCGATGCTGAGGATTTTGGGTTTCAAAGAGGAGCCTTTCGGTGCACAGGATGGAAAGCCGGCGATCGAAAAGCCTCGCGTGGAGCCGGAAGAAGAGTTGGCGGAAACAAAAATCTGATGCCGCATATAAAGTTCTTTGAATGAGTTCGTTATTAGTCAAGCTAAAACGCTCATTCAAAGAACTTAATTTTATATTTTTGTAGTGACAAAAACTTATACGAACTGGAAAATGAAAAAGATCTTACTTCTCCTGGCTGTTTGCGGAACATTGGCGGTAGCATCATCTTGCACCAAACACGCCTGTCCCGCTTACGGATCAGTACAGAAAATCCAGCCTGCGCCGGTAGTAAAAGCTTAATTACTGCTGCAATATCAGCCTGGCGGCTTCCAGCAAATTCACAGCGGCATAGTCTCCCGTCGATTCTTCTGCATTCGGGATGATGTGAACCGTTTTTAAACCTACTTTCTTTCCAGCTTCCATATCCCGTTCCCGGTCGCCGATCATCCACGATTGCGCGGGATCGATAGCATATTTGGCCATGGCCTTCTCGATCAGCAGCGAACCTGGTTTTCGCGACAATGAGTTGCCGGAATAGGCCGGGTGATACGGCGAGAAATACAGGTCGTCCAGCGCATTACCCGACACTTTTTGCATGGCTTCGTGAATCGCATACACATTATCAGCCGTATACAGCCCCTTCGCGATACCTGCCTGGTTCGTAATGACAATCAACAGGTAGCCCGCCTCTTTCAGCATTCGGAGCGCTTCAACAACACCTTCCGGTATAACGAGTTCTTCCAGCTTATACAAATAGTCCGGACAATCCTCATTCAGTACTCCGTCGCGATCGAGGAATACGCATTTATTTTGCTGTAAAGCCATATTTATAAGGAAGAAAACTCTTTAACGGCTTCAATAAAGCATCGTACCTTGTCGGGATCGGTGTCGGGATAAACGCCGTGGCCGAGATTGGCAATGTACCGCTGCGTGCCAAATTGGTTCACCATTTTCTTCACTTCCGCGCGAATCTGGTCGTAGGAAGAATAGAGCACGCACGGATCCAGGTTCCCTTGCAATGTCTTGTTGGGGATCAGCTCGCGCGATTCGGCGATGTCCATATTCCAGTCGAGGCCCACTACCGAACAGCTTAGTTCTCCGATTTCCTTTCTGGCAAAGAATGCACCTTTGGCAAAAACAGTCACGGGTACTTCGGTAATCGCATCACAGATCTGTTTGATATAAGGCAGCGAGAAAACGCGGTACTGCTCGGGCGAGAGAATGCCCGCCCAGGAGTCGAAGAGTTGTACAATATCGGCACCTGCCGCGATCTGCGCTTTCAGATAAGCGATCGTGCTGTCCGTAATTTGTTGTAATAATGTATGTGAAAATTCGGGATCGGCGTATAAGTGTTTTTTCGCGACTGAGAAGGTCTTGGAGCCTTTGCCTTCGGTCATGTAACAAAAAATTGTGAACGGCGCACCCGCAAAACCGATCAGCGGAACGCGGCCCGCGAGACCTTCTTTCGTGATTTTAATGGCGTCCAGCACATATTTGAGGTCCGTTTCCGGCTCGGCGATATGCAGCTTTTGCAGGTCGGCTAACGAGTGAACCGTGCTTGGGAACACCGGTCCGCGCTGCTCCACCATTTCATAAGGCAGTCCCATTGCCTCGGGAATCACCAGGATGTCGGAAAATATAATGGCAGCATCTACGCCCAGCAAGTCGACAGGTTGCAGGGTGACTTCTGCTGCCATTTCTGGTGTAGTGGCAAGATTAATAAAACTTCCGGCTTTCTCACGAACGGCCCGGTATTCTGCAAGGATGCGCCCGGCCTGGCGCATCATCCAAACAGGCGTGCGTTCGGTCTTCTCCCCCCGCGCCGCCCGAAGCAAAAGGTCATTTTTCAGATTCATGCGGCAAAGGTAGGGAGAAAGTGGTTATCAAAACCTGAAATTCACCCCGATCAGGAAATTCCTTCCCGCTTGCGGAAAATAGAAATTCTCTTGCGTGAGTGCGCCCCCGTACATATAACCGTAGGTATAGCCGTTCGATTCGTATTGCTCATCCAGGACATTGTTTACGAGCAAATTGAATCCGATTTCATTTGCCCACGATGGTTTGATAGTCCATGACAGACGGATATCGTTGGTCAGGTAAGCATCGAGTTTGCGGGTTTCTGTGGAAGTATTGTCCAGATATTGCTTGCCTACATACTTTGTCAGCAAGGCCAATTCCAGGTTTTTGCGCAGCGAATAAGTGAACTGGCTTCCGGCAATTACATTTGGTGAAAAGGAAATATCCGACTTACCATGATCGACGGTTTTATAACCACCATTATCATAGTCGACAATGTATTCCGTGAAATTTTTGATCTTGTTCTGGCTGAAAGTGGCATTCGCATTCCATTTCAGGTGGTTGTTGAATACCACAGCACCTTCCAGCTCGATACCGGTGCGGTAACTTTTCGGCACATTCACACGCACAGAGCCACCCACGTCGTTGATCTGACCGGTGAGTACGAGCTGGTTTTTATAACTCATCAGATAATAATTTGCCGCGAATGCCCATTTGCCTTGCTGCGTGCGGAAACCGGCCTCTACGTTTTGCAAACGTTCGCTTTTAGGGAAAAGATTGGCGGTTGAAGATGTGAAATCGTCACGGTTCGGCTCGCGGTTACCGATGCTGTATGAGGCATAAACCGAGCTTTGCTCAGCCAGCTGGTAGGTAAGACCTGCTTTTGGATTAAAGAAAGAATACGACTCGTCAAATGCCAATTGAACCAGATCATTATCTGTTCCCTGAATGGCGTGGCTTACCCGACGGTATTGCAAATCGGCAAATGCAGTCAGCCGATCCGTGAATGCATAATAAACCTTTCCATACAGGTTGAAATCCTTCTTTTTCCCCGTGCTGAAATAGTATTGGTGCTCATTCTCGATATTGCCCGCGTTGCGTGCCCAGATGATCTGACCATAGTGGTCGCCATCGTACTGGTTCCAGCCTCCGCCGAAGCTCGCTGTCAGCTTTTTGAAACTGTTGTAATCGAAGGAGAATGTAGTTCCGTAAAAGTAATTATCCAGCCAGCGGCGACGGATGAAGTCGGTGCTGGTGAGCGTGTCTTTACCGATAATTACATTGGGAAGGTTGTATTTGCTGTAATCGTCACCGGAACGATATTGCTCATAGTAGCCCAGTCCGCGGACGAGGAATGCATTGAGGTTGAACGTCAGTTTATTACTCAGGTTATGGGAGGAAACGATCTGGTAATGGTCCTGACGGTAGTTATCCACCTCGTTTTTATACGTGTAGGAATTATAAGTCCGGTTATCGGAATTGAGCAGGTTTTGCGCATCTTTTTCTCCTAAGTAATTTCTGTCAATATAAGCCAGAATACCTTCTCGATCGCCGCGCAATTTGGCCTCCGGCACACCGTTCCACGACTGATAAGTGCGTTCTTTCCCCGAAAACACATTGATCCGCACAAAGCTCTTCTTGCCAAAATATCCGCCTGAGAGGTAATAAGAATGCAATTCTGAGGAAGCGCGGTCCACAAAGCCATCCGAAGAAACCCGCGACAGCCGGGCATCGAATGTAAACTTATCTTTAATCAGCCCGGAGCCTACTTTCAATGTGTTTTTGAATGTATTGAACGAGCCGTAAGAGTTATTCAATTCCGCATAAGCTGTTTCGCGGAATGCATTGGTATTAATATTCACCGAAGCGCCAAATGCGCCTGCGCCATTGGTGGAAGTTCCCACGCCCCGTTGGATTTGAATGCTGCTTACCGACGAGGCGAAATCCGGCATATTTACCCAGAAAACCCCCTGGCTTTCAGCATCGTTATAAGGAATGCCATTCACAGTTACATTGATCCGCGTCGCGTCGGAGCCTCGTATGCGTATGCCCGTGTAGCCCACGCCGCCGCCTGCGTCGCTCGTGCTCACAAGGGAAGGGGAAAAGTTGAGCAGTACCGGCAAGTCCTGCCCCATATTCTGCTTGTCGATTTGTGCGGCGGTCACATTGGTGTAAGCCATACCCGTTTTGTCGTTCACGCGGGTGGCGTTGATGATCACTTCATCAGCCTGGTAAGTGCTTTTGTTGAGCTTGATTTCCAGCTGATTTGAAGCGCCGACGGCGATTTTTGAAGTTTGGTAACCGATGTAGGAGATGTCGAGGGCTTCGATATTTTCAGAGATGTTTTTCAAAACAAAACGGCCATCCTTGTCGGTGCTCGTACCGCGGATCTCGCCGGCCTTAATGGTCGCGCCGGGGAGCGGTTTGCCGTCCTCGGCATCGGTCACACGGCCGGAAACACTCTTTTGGGCAAAAGTGACGAGTGAGGTGGTGCTGAACAGCAAGGTCAGCAGACAGGTAGTAATTTTTCGCATTGCGATCAATAATTACAACAGGCAGGGGCCACCTATCAGAAAGTTCGATAAAATATTAACAGAAAACAGCCGGTCCGGCTTTCTCTCCCTACGCCGGCATTACCCGGATCAGGTTAAATGGGTATGATCTCAGCCCGTTCGGTAGGGCACCCCTTGAGATTATGCTGCAAAATTAATACGCTTTTCCGTAATTTTACATATCTCGAAATGAAGTTCCTAACTATTTGAATACCAAAATGAAAAGCTATACAGACACGACCGATATCAGTGCCTCTCAGCATGCTATGGAGCTCGAATACCGGTATGGGGCACATAATTACAAGCCGATGCCGGTGGTTATCCAGCGGGGCGAAGGAGTTTTTTTGTGGGATGTGGAAGGAAAGCAGTATTTCGACTTCCTGTCGGCATACAGCGCGGTGAGCCAGGGGCATTGCCATCCGAAGATCGTGGATGCGATGGTACGCCAGGCGCAAAAGCTGACGCTCACCTCCCGTGCATTCTATAACGACCGCCTTGGCGAATGCGAGAAATTTCTTTGCGACTATTTCGGGTATGATAAAGTCCTGATGATGAATTCGGGCGTGGAGGGCGGCGAAACTGCGCTGAAACTAACCCGGAAATGGGCGTATAAAGTAAAAGGTATCGAGCCCGGAAAGGCAAAAACCGTGTATGCCGCCGGTAATTTCTGGGGCAGGACATTGGCGGCGATATCCTCGTCGACGGATCCTTGTTCCACCAACGACTACGGCCCGTTCCTGCCCGGCTACGAAATCATACCCTATAATGACCTTCCTGCCCTCGAAAGCCTCCTGAAAAATGACCCGGACATCGCCGGTTTCATGGTGGAGCCTATTCAGGGTGAAGCGGGTGTAGTGGTGCCGGACGAGGGTTACTTAAAAGGCGTGCGTGATCTGTGTACAAAATATAATGTCCTGTTCATCGCCGACGAGGTGCAAACCGGTATCGGCCGTACAGGAAAACGGCTTGCCTGTGACTGGGAAAATGTAAAGCCTGATATCCTGGTCCTCGGCAAAGCATTATCGGGTGGTACCATGCCGGTTTCGGCTGCATTGGCCGACGACGAAATCATGCTGACGATCGCGCCCGGCGAGCACGGCTCGACCTATGGCGGTAACCCGTTGGCATGCGCGGTGACCATCGCTGCATTACGGGTGGTCCAGGATGAAAACCTTGCTGAAAATGCCGAACAAATGGGCCGGATTTTCCGCAAGAGAATGCAGGAGCTTCAAAAGCAATGTTCTCTGATCGAAAGCGTTAGAGGGAAGGGGCTGCTGAATGCGATCGTGATCAACGACTCCGAAGATAGCAGCACGGCCATGGACCTTTGTTATAAAATGATGGAAAAAGGGCTGTTGTGCAAGCCTACGCATGGCAACAAGATCCGTTTCGCGCCGCCACTGGTGATCAATGAGTCGCAGATGGACGAAGCTTGCCGCATTATTGAAGAGGTATTTTTAGAAATGAACGGAAATCTATGAAACTGAAACTTCTCCTGCCTGTCATTTTAATCGCTGCCTGTGTTTTTTCTTGCAAGGAAAAAAACGCCGATCCCAAGAATGATACCGAGACCAACGAGTGGATCTATACCAACATGAAGTACTGGTATTACTGGACCGACCACATCACCGCATCGCCCGATTACAACAAAACGCCGAGCGATTTTTTCAGCTCTCTGCTTTATAAATATGATGCGACGGCGCGCCCGGACGGCGACCGGTTTTCATGGATGCAGGAAAGTGCGAAGGAATTGGAAGCGTCGTTGGGAGGCGAATCCAAAACAAGCGGCATGGAGTACAAACTGGTGTATTTTCCTGCCAATACCAGCAATGTAGTAGGCATTGTGCTTTACGTGATCCCGGACTCACCTGCCGCCAAGGCCGGCTTTGTGCGGGGCGATGTTTTCAGCAGTGTGAATGGCCAGAAATTGACGGACTCGAACTACTCAAAACTGCTCAATACTCAGGATAAGGCTACTTACACCCTGGCCGACATTAAGGATGGTACTTTGAAGGAAACTACGACGAAGCGTGACGTGACGCCCATTGTCTTGCAGGAAGATCCGGTGTTCTTTGATTCTGTTTACACGATCGGTGCCAACAAAATCGGATACGTGGTTTATCACCAGTTTATTCCCGAGCCTTACCAAACCAGTAACAAGGCGTATGATAAGAAGCTGGATGCGATTTTCTCGGAATTCAAAAACAGTAATATCAATGCATTGGTCCTCGACTTGCGCTATAATCCGGGAGGGTATGTAAGTTCTGCGACCAACCTGGCAAGCCTTATGGGTAAGGTGACGGCCAACGATGTATTTTATTACAAGGAATACAACAAGCAGGTAACCGAAACGAGCCTCAAAAAATACGGTGAATCCTATTTCTACGACAAGTTTATATCCAAAAGTCAGAATGTAGGCAATGACCTGAAACACCTCGTGGTACTGGTGTCGTCGCGGACGGCTTCCGCGAGTGAACTGGTGATCAATGGGTTGAAGCCTTTTATGACGGTAACACTGGTCGGAGGTAAAACTGTGGGTAAGAATGTGGGGTCGGTCACGATCAGCGACGAGAAGAATGGTATCAAAGTGGGATTGCAGCCGATTGTCTCCAAATCGTTGAATAAGGACAAGAAGTCGGATTACCATGTTGGCTTTGAGCCGGATGTGAAGGTTAGCGAGGGCAATATCCTTTATCCCTATGGCGATCCACGCGATCCCTTGCTGGGCGAGGCACTCTTCCAGATCACGGGTACGCACGTAACGCGCCAACTCCGGAGCGCGCGCGTGCTGGCGGAGGAGGCAAACGCGGAACTGTCGTCGTCGATCAGCCAAAAGGCCGGCGGCAGCAATATGTTCTTTGACAGATAACCACCTGCTGATAAAATTTCCCGAATGGTGAGAGAACGGCTTGCAACTGTTCTCTCACCATTTTTTATTGCTATTTTTACAAACTTGCGTATTTCTAACTAATTGACCTTTATGAAGCTGGTAAATGATATGACTGTCTGGTTTATGAAGCGGCGCTTCGAACGGATCGAACAGTTTATGAAGTACCCCATTGAGACCCAGCAGCGTATATTTTCCGAATTGATCGAAACTGCCCGCTACACCGAATGGGGCAGCCGTTATAATTACGGTCAGATCAAATCGGTCAGGGAATTTCAGGAGCAGGTACCCATTTCGGCTTACGAGCAACTTTATCCTTACATCGAGCGTGTCCTGAAAGGCGAGCCGAATGTGCTCTGGCCGTCGCAGATCGAATGGTTTTCCAAATCATCGGGTACCACGAATGCGCGGAGCAAGTTTCTGCCCGTTTCGCCCGAGGCTTTGGAAGAATGCCACTACGAAGGCGGAAAGGACATGATGACCCTGCTGATCAACAACCGGCCCGATACCCGCGTCTTCGACGGGAAGGGCCTTTCGATCGGCGGGACTTTGCATGCCAATCCTTTTGACGATTATACCCAGATCGGCGACGTGTCGGCGGTGATTATGCAAAACCTGCCTTCCTGGGCGGAATTTATGCGCACTCCGCCTTTGGAGGTGGCTCTGATGGACCATTGGGAAAGCAAGCTGGACAAAATGGCGTCTATATGCTCGCAGGAGAACGTGACCAGCATTCTAGGCGTGCCTACCTGGACGATCGTGTTGCTCGACCAGATCCTCGAACGTACCGGCAAAAAGAATATGCTTGAAATCTGGCCGGATTTTGAGGTTTTCGTGCATGGAGCGGTTTCATTCGAACCCTACCGCGATTTGTTCATGACGAAATATTTCCCTTCCGATCAGGTGCTGTACCTCGAAACTTACAGTGCATCGGAAGGCTTTTTCGCGATCCAGGACGACATTAATAGGGTAGGCGAAATGCTGCTCATGCTCGATTATGGCATTTTTTATGAATTTATACCCATTGAAGAGCTCGGTAAGGATCATCCCAAAGCATTGTTATTGGACGAAGTGGAAGTAGGAAAGAACTATGCAATGGTGATCTCTACCAACGCCGGGCTCTGGCGTTACCTGATCGGCGATACCGTGAAATTTACCTCTACTTACCCTTTCCGGGTGAAGGTGAGCGGGCGTACGAAGCATTTTATCAATGCATTTGGTGAGGAAGTGATTGTCGAGAATGCCGATCATGCCATTAAGGTAGCGGCGCACCAGACAGACGCCCTGGTAGCGAACTATACCGCCGGGCCCGTGTACATGGGTGACGGCTCGCGTGGCTGCCATGAATGGATCATCGAATTCACCAAAGAACCGGAGGATCGCAATGCATTCGTGCAGGCGCTGGACACCGCGTTGCGGGAAGTAAACTCCGATTATGATGCCAAACGATACAAAGATATGGCCCTCACGCGTCCGCAAGTGCATTTCGCACCGGCCGGTACCTTCTACGCCTGGCTCGGCAAGCAGCACAAGCTCGGCGGCCAGAACAAGGTACCGAGGCTGAGCAATACGCGGGAGTATCTGGATGATCTGCTCGCCAGTTTGTAGTACTACGGCAGTCGGCTTCGGCTGTCGGATTTTTTAAGCAAATATTTTATAAAAACCGTATTCGACAGGCACAAAGCCAACGGCCGATAGCCGATAGCTGACTGCCGACAGCCATCCATGATCCCCAAACGCTTAAAAATCAAAGGACTCTATTCTTATCAAACCGAACAGGAAATTGATTTCGATCCGTTGACGGACGCGTCGTTGTTCGGGATATTCGGGGCTGTGGGGAGCGGGAAATCCTCCATTCTGGAAGCGATCACATTTGCATTATACGGGGATACGGAGCGGCTCAACAAGTCGGGAGACGACCGGACTTACAATATGATGAACCTGCGCTCGGATGATTTGCTCATTGACTTTGAATGCATTGCGGGTAAAAACGGTGAGCGTTACCGGTTTACTGTACGTGGCAAGCGGAATAGCAAGAATTTCAAGGACGTAAAAACTTTTGACAGAAAAGGTTACGTCTGGCGGGAGAATGACTGGGTGCCATTGGCTGAAAGCGAATCGACTGAAAGCATTATCGGCCTCAGTTATGACAATTTCCGCCGGACGATCATCATACCGCAGGGGCGCTTTCAGGAATTTATCGAACTGAAAGATGCCGAGCGCACCCGGATGATGAAGGAGCTCTTCCAGCTCGAAAAATATGACCTTAGCCGTAATGTAGGCTCGTTAAGTAAGCAGAACGACCTCGCATTATCGAATGTGGACGGCCAGTTGATGGGCCTCGGCGAAGTGACGCCGGAAATGCTTGCGGAAGGTGAGCAACGGCTGGAACAAGTTCGGCAGCAAATTCAGCAGATCGCGAATGAGCTGGCGATCCAAACGGAGCTGGAGAGTAATTTTCAAAAGCTTAAACTCGCCGGAGAAAAAATTCTGGCGCTGCAAAACAGGCTGGCATTACTCGACTCCGAGCGGGCGATTATGCGGGAACGCGAGGCCGCATTAAAGACCTTTGAAACCTGCTCCCTGCATTTTAAATCCATTTTTGACCAGAAAACTAACCTGCTGACGGCTATATCAAGGGACGAGCGCATTTCGGCGGCTAACCAGACGAAGCTTACCGAACTGGCTGCATTGCTCGGTAAGCAGCAGGAGACATTACAGATACTGAAGCCGCGCTACGAAAAGCGGGAAGAACTGCTCGCGACGGCGGAAGAGCTTGAAAAGGTGATACGGATTATCGAACACTCGCAGGCTGTTATCAAAAGGAAAGAGGCGCTGGCACGTGGCGAAGAGCAGTTGAAGGAGAAGGAAAACGCCATTGAGATACAAAAACAACAAAGGGAGGAGCTCGAAACCGCTAATGAGCAGCGCAAAGCGGGCCTGGGCGACGTGCTCGAAATGGGACTCGTAAAATCGTGGTTTGTCACTGCCGACGCACTTACGGAGAACCGTCAGACGATCCAGACGGAGGCGAAGGCGCTAGCCGCCGAAATCACCACGTTGACCGAAGGATTGGGCCAGCGTTTGCAGGAGATTACCGGCGATTTCGGCATTGAGTTTGGCGAGGAACATTCATTGGATGCGTTCCAAAAGGGCATTGCGGCATATTTTGAAACCGGAGAAACCAGTCGGAAGGAGCTGAACCGCCAGTTATTTCACATCAATACCCGCGTCGCATTGCACCAGTATGCGGGTAATCTCGAAGACGGAGAACCCTGCCCGCTTTGTGGCTCGCTGCACCATCCCGAAGTATTGTCCGCCGACGGCGCATTAGCCGCGGAAATAGCGGCGATCGAGAAGCAGGTGAATGCATTGGATGAAAAAGAAAGATTGCTAAGGCGCTTGCAGTCGCCGATCGAGCGCATTTTTAACCAAATCGAAGGCCTTGAGAAACAGAAAGGTTCCATCAGACAGCGCTATAACGAGGCACAAGGCCGGTTGAAAGCGCATGACGAGGCTTTTATTTGGCCTGCATTCAATAAAGCAGACAGGGAAAGTTTCGAAAAACGGTTTGCGGAAAGCAGCCGTTTGCAGGCTGAAATTAAGGCCGCCGAGGCAACTTTGAAAGTATCGGCGGAGCAAATCGACGCGGCTATCAAAGAGAAAACAGAAAAGATCGAGAAGCCGCTGCAAGTGTTGAGGGACGAGATTTTAAGGTTTGAAAACACGGTGCAAACGCTTTCCGAGCAGCTTTCGAGGGTTAATCTGGCGGATTTCGAAACAGTTGAAAAGAATGTCATTGCAGAAAAAATAGCTGCCTTGAAAGCCGATTACCAACAACTATCAAATGCATTTGCAGAGGCTGAAAAGCAAGTAGATGCATTTGAAAAAGAGCAAAATACGCTTTCGGGAAGTCAGGCGACATTATTGGCCGCGTTGGAGGGAAGCAGGCGGGAGCTCGTGACAGTTCAGGACAAGATCGATCGCGAACTAGTCGCATATGCTTTTGAAACTGAGGCACAGGTGGTGGAGATACTGCAAAAGCCGATCCGCATCGATACCGAGCGGAAGGCGATCGACGAGTTCAAAATGGCGCTTGAAACAACCGGCGCAGAGTTGAAAACCTTACTTGAAGACCATGCCGGCGAACAATACGACGCCGCAAAACATGAGGAAGTGACTGCATTAAAAAACGCCCTGACCGAAAACCTGAATATCCAACGAAAAGAAGAAGGAAATATCGGTGGGCGGCTGAAACAAATGGCGGAAGATCTGGCCAAAAAAGCTACGCTTTTGACAGAGAAAGGCCGTTTGCAGCTCAGAAAAGAACATCTCGACGATCTGGCGAAACTCTTCCGGTCAAGCGGTTTTGTGGATTATGCTTCGAGCATTTACCTCCAAAACCTGATCCAGGCGGCTAACCACCGGTTCCACCAGATGACCCATCAGCAGTTGCATCTCGAACTAGGGGAGGGAAACAGTTTCTGGGTAAGAGACCTGCTCAATGGCGGCCATATGCGATTGCTGAAAACGCTTTCGGGCGGACAGAAATTTCAGGCGGCACTGTCGCTGGCCTTGGCGCTGGCGGATCACATTCACGTCAGAAATGAATCGAAACACAACTTTTTTTTCCTCGACGAAGGTTTTGGTTCCCTTGATAAAAACGCATTACAAACGGTCTTTGAAACGTTAAAATCATTGAGAAAGGAGAACCGGATCGTGGGCATTATCAGTCACGTGGAGGACCTGCAACAGGAAATCCAGGCGTACCTGCGCATTACCGAAAGCGAAGAAGGCAGCCGGATCGTGCCGAGCTGGAAATGAGTATCGCACATTAAATGTATATTTGAGCGTATTTGGCCAAGCCGTCCTATGCTTTTGGAAAACTTTTACGGGTCGTCTCTCCTTTGGATTGAAGCACAATTGTCTGGAAAAAACTGGTTGTGGAAGCTCACTTTTTTTGCGGTCGCACTTTCGCTTTTTCTTGCATTTCCTCCCTATTCGCTCTTACTCGACCATTTGAGAAGCAATGGAGTCAGTCTCGATGCCTGGGTCTTTATCCACAATCAGGCACAGGACATACTGCATCCGAAAGACATGGATTACGACGTCCGCCGGGAGAATATGATCTTCCGCTGGACACTGCCCGCCCTCTCATTTCTGACTGGCCATAATGTGCTGCTGATCCTGATCATCCAGGCTGTTTTGGGGGTGTTGTTCCTTTACAAAACCGCCGGTTATATCTTTTCGGTGTCGGGGGATAAAGTCATTACCGCGCTGTTTGTGACCGCCATTGCGAACATCTTCGTGAGCGTGTGGGCTTTCGCGGATGTGCACGGGTATGGCGATGAATTTGCCTTTTTCTTTCTCCTGCTGGCATTATTGAGCAACAATTCGCTCGTGATATTTCTCTCGCTGTTGATCGCATTCTTTACCGATGAGCGGGCGGTGGTGGCAGGTGGTTATTTATTGCTCTGGTGGATGGGAACGAAAGCTTATCGTAATAACAATTTTGGTGTTTCCGGTTTGCTTAAATCGGCGTTTACAGGGGAGAGTCTCGTCGTTTGGGTAGCGTGGGCGATCTATTTTACGATCCGGGAATATGTGCAAACCACCTATTTCCCACACCATTCCTATTCTACGATCGGAACACCCGTGTTGCTTGCCAATGCCCATCGCAATGGCTTGGGAAGCAGTATCTGGGGGGCATTTGAAGGAACCTGGCTGATTCTGCTTGCGGCCTTTGCGGTGTTATGCCTTACGAGGCGTTACTGGCTTCTGCTGGCGCTTATGGTCGGCTTTGCGGTGCTGGTGGCCACGGGGATCTACGTCCACGACATAGACAGGGCATTGTCGTACGGCTTCCCGTTTATCTTGCTTGCGGTTTTTATATTAATCGAAACCTCTTCCACATCGACGGTCCGCCTTATCCTGTTTTTCACGATGATCGTATGTGTGGTCCATCCACAGGTTTTTTATATGGGTTACAATAAAATACTCTGGCTGGAACCGCTGCCCGTTAAACTCTTCATGCTGATCGACCACCGGCTGCAATGGGGGCTGTTCAGCTAGGCAGCCCAGGCATGGTTGCCCTGCCCGGGTCGCCCGGATAGGGTCACCCGGATAAGGTCGCCCGGATAGGGGTAGCGTCGATTATTTTCGTCCTTTCCCAACCAATACCAGGTAACATTGGTCACCGCGGGAGCGGCAGCACTTCGTGTCGGTACGCATTAAAAGATCATTAAGCCTCACCCCAGGATAATCGATTTTTTTATGTGGAAGGTATTTTTGTATTTTAAAGGAAAAAATGTCTGACATTTATTATTCGGTTACTTTTGAAAAAGATCGCGTATTTGAAAGAGTTTAACCACACCCTAACAACCTAGAAATTTCCATATGCCGCATTTAGTACAGCTGGATACATTTAACACCGGATCGGGCAACCTCACAGTCTTTGAAAAAATCATCCCCGGCACAATTAAACGTGTGTTCTACATTTACGGTGCGGGTGAGACGCAACGCGGTGGCCACAGGCATCACAAAACGTGGAATGCCCTGGTTTGTATTCACGGAAGTTGTCGTATATACTCCAACGACGGCGAGAAAGAGGAGATCTTCATCCTCGATAATCCTGTGTCCTGTCTGATCCTCGAACCGAAAGATTGGCATATCATGGATTCTTTCTCAGACGATGCGATTTTGTTGGTATTGTCCAACGAATATTATGACCAGGCCGATTATATCGACGATCCTTATCCCCTGAATCAGCTAATCCAGACAGTGTATCAATGATCCCATTTCTGGATTTAAATCAGGTAAACGCCCCTTATCTGCAAGCGATCGAAGATGCTTCCCTACGGGTGATCCGTTCGGGGTGGTATATTCTGGGCAATGAGTTGAAATCATTCGAAAAAGCATTCGCGGCGTATTGCGAAGCGGAGCATTGCGTAGGGACCGCCAACGGGCTCGATGCGATTACATTGATACTGCTGGCATTGGACCTGCCGGAAGACAGTGAGATCATCGTTCCCGCCAATACGTATATCGCCTCGGTGCTGCCGGTAAGTTACCTGCACCTGACGCCGGTTTTCGTAGAACCCGACCCGCATACGATGCTGATAGACCCGGCGCTGATTGAGCAAGCTATCACACCCCGAACGAAAGCCATTATCACCGTCGACCTTTACGGGCGAAGCTGTGAAATTGCACAAATACTCAATCTGGCAAAGAAGCACGACCTGAAAGTGATCACCGACGCCGCGCAGGCGCACGGGGCCACGCATGCAGGCAGGAAGGTGGGTACGTGGGCGGACGCGACGGCATTCAGTTTTTACCCTACCAAAAACCTGGGTGCGCTGGGTGACGCGGGTGCCATTACTACGAATGACATTGCATTGGCTGAAAAAATCCGCTACCTCCGCAACTACGGCTCCGTGATCCGGTACCAGAACGAATACCAGGGAGTAAACAGCCGTCTGGACGAAATACAAGCAGCTATCCTCAGCGTCAAGCTGCCGTACCTCGATCCTGAAAATGCCCGCAGGAGGGAGATCGCCGGCCGGTATTTGCAGGAATTGAAATGCAGTGAACTGATACTGCCACCGTCCGATCGGATTTTGGAAGATGCGTGGCATCTTTTTGTCGTGCGGCATCCCCGCCGCGCGGAATTTATCGCTTTCCTGGATGCGCGCGGCGTGCAGACGAACGTGCATTATCCGCAGCCTATCCATAAACAATTGGCCTACAAAGCGTATAAAGATTTACATTTGCCTTTGACAGAGCAAATCCACCAGCAGGTGATCAGCTTGCCGCTTAATCCGGTTCTGACGGACGATGAGGTGGCCTATATCATAGAAACCGTCAACCAATTCGATCGTCAATGAAGCTATCGGTCATTATCCCGGTTTACAACAGCGAAAAAACCATCCGACCGCTGATCGAAAAGCTACAAGCCACTTTATCAGAAATATCATTCGAGATCGTGATGGTCAACGACGGCAGCCGCGACCGGTCGGAGCAAGTATGCCGCGAATTGTCCGATGCCTATGCCAATGTGCGGTTCATTTCATTGCGCCGGAATTACGGGGAGTTCAATGCGGTTATGTGCGGACTCAACTGGGCTTACGGCAACTACTGCGTAATGATCGACGACGATTTTCAGAACCCGCCGGAGGAGATATTGAAACTGGTGGAAACCGCCGAATCGGGGGATTACGACGTTGTTTATACCTATTATGCCAAGAAACAGCATTCTGTTGGCCGGAATATGGGCAGTAGGTTTGTCAACTGGCTCACCAGCTACCTTTTAAATAAACCCAAAGATCTGTATTTGTCGAGCTTCAAGCTGATCCGGCAGGAAGTGGTGCAGGAGATTATTAAATACCACGGGCCTTATCCTTATATCGACGGGCTGATATTCCGGATCACGCGGAACATTGGTACAGTGCAGGTAGCGCACCAGAAGCGGGAAGAAGGGGCTTCCAACTACACATTTCATAAGCTGATATCCCTTTTTCTCAATATCCTTTTCTGTTACTCGTCGCTGCCGATTCGCCTTTTTGTACCTATCGGCGTGGGATTATTCAGTTTGGGCTTTTTCCTTTTGCTCTTCCTGACTATCCAATGGATTATCGGCCCCGATCCGAAAGGCTGGCAGGTAGTGACGGCCACCATTATTTTCATAGGGGGGATTCAATGCATGCTGCTGAGCGTTTTAGGGGAATACATCGGCAAAAGTTTTATGGCGCAGAGCGGCCAGCCGCAATATGTGATCAAATATAACAGCTCTGAGCGAGTATGATCGATAACCGGCTCGAATACCAGCGCATGTACGAAACCGAGCGCAAGCTGTGGTGGTATCAGATCCTCCACGGCAAGGTTTTGGGTCAGATCCGCAGGCATTTCAGGGCCATGGATCCCGATCTCAAAATCCTCGATGCTGCCTGCGGTACAGGCGGGTTACTGTCGTTTTTAAAGGAAAATGGCTATTCCAACCTGCGGGGCTTCGATTATTCACCACATGCGATAGATTTCTCGAATGAGCGTGGCCTGAATGTCGTTTTCGGCGACCTCCGGAATGTGGATGCATTCGAGCCGGGCGAAACTTTCGACGTCATTACCTGCAACGACGCGCTCTATTTCCTGACTGACGAGGAGATTATCCGCGCACTCACTGCCTTTAAAAATCGCCTGAACCGCAACGGGCTGATCATTATTAATATTCACGCGTTCGAAGCCTTCTCGGGCACGCACGACCTTGCCGTAGGGAGCTCGCGACGCTTCAAATTGGAGCAATTTCAGGCATTTGGCTGGGCTGCCGGGCTGCGCATTGATTATACTACCTATTGGCCATTTGCGCTTTCACTACCCATTTTGCTCGTGCGGCAATGGCAGAATTACCAGATCCGCAAGAAGAAAATCAACGTCGATCACCTCGACTCGGATGTCGAATATCCCGGAGATACGGTGAATGCGGTTTTAAGAGCCATTACCAAAACGGAATCTTCTATTCTCGGCAAAGCACCTTTCGGCAGCTCGCTGTTCATAACATTCCAGCCCGCCTGATCACTTTTTGGAATATCCCGAAGAGTTCAATGCGTCAAATAGCGCCTTGGTTTTTCCAATACCATCTTCGCCATTGACCGCGAAATACCAGAACGCCTCCAGATCGCCCCGGTGCATGGCCTGGTTCATATCACCGCTTTGGGACTTGTGAGCCGCCTTTACCCAGTCGGCGACGATCATATAGCTGTGTTTTTTGTCCTCCCCGAAGGCGTAAGAACGGTCGAATTCGAATACAGGGGCGGTTTTGAGAATATTGGTTTCGGGATAACCTGCCAGTCCGGCGAATTGGAAAGTGTAGTTCTTATTTTGGGATTGGCCCCCCAGGACAATTGGCTTTTTAGATCCTTTAAAACGCTGCGCGGCCCGTATCGCGCTGATGGACGCCGTTTTATGATGTGCATGCTGACCTTCATGCGGGATGAGGCAGAATATGAAGTCATAGTTGCCGTTGGTCAGGATATTATCCAGCTTTTTCTCCACGTAGGCAATGTCCCAGTTCTTGCCTTGCAAATAGGGCTTCTCGTCGCGGTTGTAGTAATCGTCGAGCTGGTCAAGGAAGAAGAAATTACCTATTCCCATCACCTCTCCGGAAGCCATGAGCTCTTTTTTGCGGATTAAGGGTAAATGCTTCCTGCCTGTTGCAGAATCCACGAGGTTCAGGCCGTAATAGCTCGATGCCACAAGGCCATTGTAGCCGCCCGAGGCGTCGGTGATCAATGCGAGGTCGGCCGAGCCTTTCAGTTCATGGGTGATTTTAAAAACAGTCACCGGGAACATGGTTTCATCGTCGGGGTGCGCGGTAACGATCAGAACGCGGGGGCCTTGCGCGTGCAGGCACGGAGGAAGCAGCAATAATAACAAAAGATAAATGTGTCTCATGCGATCATTTTGTTAGGTGATGTGTTATAAAATTATGGATTCCGGGGATTATTGCAATCGTTATCCATCCTACCAGGTCAAACATTCATCTACGCTCTTATTATCAAAGTTTTATGGATTTGAAACTCAACGGGAAAACTGCATTCATCAGCGGTTCTACACAAGGTATCGGCTTTGCCATTGCACAAGGTTTATTGAAAGAGGGTACGCATGTGATCATTAATGGCCGCTCGGAAAGTAAAGTCGCGGAAGCGGTGCAGAAATTGAAAGAATCAACACCAGGGGCGAATGTGAGTGGCATTGCGGCCGATTTTTCCAAGGTGGAAGAAGTGAATGCATTGCTGCAACAGCTGCCAGATATCGATATCCTGGTTAACAATGCCGGTATTTTCGAACCGAAGCAATTCACCGAGATTTCGGATGATGAATGGTTTCGGTTCTTTGAAGTGAATGTACTGAGCGGCGTCCGTCTGGCAAGACATTTCTTTCCAAAAATGATCGCTAAGGATTGGGGCAGGATTATCTTCATTTCCAGCGAATCGGGCGTAAATATTCCCGAAGAAATGATTCACTACGGTACCACCAAAACGGCCCAGCTCGCCGTGAGCCGCGGTTTGGCGGAATTGACCAAGGGTACGAACGTTACTGTTAACACCGTAATGCCCGGACCGACCAAGTCGGAAGGCGTGGCCGATTTTATCAAACAGCTGGGAGAAGCCAACAATATGTCAGCGGAACAGGCGGAAAAGGATTTCTTCAAGAATGCGCGCCCCACCTCGTTGCTGCAGCGGTTTGCGTCGGTGGAAGAAATTGCTAATCTCGTAACTTATGTGGCGAGTCCGCTCTCGTCGGCCACAAACGGTGCGGCCCTGAAAGTGGACGGCGGCGTGGCTAAGTTCATTATCTGAGACGCTGCACGGTCCGTGTTTTAGATATGTGATCAGAAAATTTGGCAATTCTGGAACGTTCGTTCTGGAATAATTGTCTGATAGTCATGGCACGCAACAAAGCATTCGAACCGGAAGAAAGGTTGGAAAGGGCTAAATGCCTTTTCTGGCAAAAGGGCTACAACGCCACCTCCATGCAAGACCTCGTCGATACGATGGGGTTGAACCGTGGAAGTATCTACGACACTTACGGCGACAAGCACAGCTTGTTCCTTCAATGCCTCAGAAGTTATACCGAAGGCATGTTCGAAGATTACCGGAAAGTAGCGGAGGAAACAAAGTCTCCCATTAAGGCCGTCGAAAAGATCATCAAAAAAGCGGCGATCAGGACGACAGAAGAAGAAAGGACCTGTATGGGGGTGAAATCGACGTTCGAGCTGGGCTCCGTGGACGAAGAAGTGCATGCCATATTAAAACAAAATACCAGTAACCTAACAGCCCTGCTGAAAGACCTTCTGAAAAAAGCACAGAAAGCAGAAGAAATCAGCAGTAAAAGAGATCCGGCAATGTTAGCGAATTTCGTCGTGTCGAATTTTACCGGTTTCTGGCAGACTTTCCTGGTGTATGGTGATGGGGAGCTGGTGCAGCAGCAAGCCGAATTTTTAATAAAATCTATCAAAAAATAATTTGTCCAATGATGGAACAAGCATTCCATAATGACAATGCTTACGGACATGTCAGGGTTAGTTACAGCAATAGCAAATAAATCAGGTATAGTAAAAATCTACAAGCAAGGAGCGCCTTCGGTGCTGGGTTATGAACGGGAGGCTATTACAGAGCCGGGGCCCGGACAGGTAAGAGTGCGGCAGGAAGCCATCGGGCTTAATTTTGTAGATACTTATTACCGCGACGGGAAATTTCCCGTCAAATCGTTTCCTTACACGCCGGGCGTAGAGGCAGCAGGCGTGATCGAGGCCGTTGGGCCTTGGGTGACGGAATTCAATGTGGGCGACCGCGTGGGTTACCATTTCATTCCGGGGGCATATGCGGAAAGCCGCGTGGTATCGACGCAGCAATTGATCCATATTCCGGACAATATCACATCGGAACAAGCGGCGGCCATGCTCGTGAAGGGCTTTACCGCCAGGATGCTTGTGAAAATAGTGAATCCCATTATGCCGGGCGATGTGGTGCTGGTACATGCAGCCGCTGGCGGCGTAGGTACCCTGGTTACCAAATGGGCCAAGGCGCTCGGTGCCACGGTGATCGGTACGACGGGTTCAGAAGAGAAGAAAGAGGTTGTACTCGCTAATGGCGCCGACTACGTGTTTCTGGCCGAATGCCGGGAGTTTGTGCACTCAGTACTGGAAATTACTGAAGGCCACGGTGTCGATGTCGTATTCGACGGGGTGGGAAAAGATACATTCAGCTATTCGCTGGATGTGATCCGAAAAGGTGGCAAAATCGTGCTTTATGGATCGTCGTCGGGCCAGCCCGAGCATATCGATCATGCATTGCTGCGTGAAAGGTCCATCGTAATGGCAACCCCCACGCTCAGCGCGTACATCACTGACCGCGAGGCGCTGGAAGAATATGCCGCCGATACGTTCGATGCATTCAGTAGCGGAATTTTCGGAAAACTCGCCATTACAAAGTATCCATTATCCAAAGCACATCAGGCGCAGGCCGATCTCGAAGCGCGGAAAACAACAGGTTCCGTAATTTTGGTACCGTAAGTTTTTTGCATCAATTCCATGTTATGTCCAAAGTCCTGATCCAGTTTGCCCATCCCACTCACAGTAAATCCAATGTACAAAAGACGTTGGAGCAATATGCCCGCAAGGTAAAGGGGGTGACTTTTAATGATCTGTATGAACATTATCCGGATCTTTTTATAGATATCAAAAGGGAGCAGCAGCTAATGACAAAGCACGATATCATCATATTTCAGCACCCGTTCTACTGGTACAGCAGCCCTCCGATCCTTAAACAGTGGCAGGATCTCGTGCTGGAATACAACTGGGCCTACGGACCAAAAGGGCATGCGCTGAAAGGCAAGAAGATATTCAATGCGCTGTCGTGCGGGGGCGGTCGTGATGCCTACACTGAGTCGGGGTACAATCGTTTTCCCGTCGGTCAGTACCTGCTGCCATTCAACCAGACGGCCTATTTGTGCAGAATGGATTACCTGCCGCCATTTGTGGTGCATGAAACTTATACGATTGAAGACTACACGCTGAAAGCCTATGGCGAACAATATGCCGAACTGCTGGACGCGCTTGTAAATGACCGCATCGACTCGTCTGAGCTGGCCGGAGTCGAATATCTGAACGAACTTTTTCCACACTGAATCATGCAACAATCCTTCTTTTTCCAGGCAATGATATACCTCGCGTCCGCGGTGGTAATGGTTCCTATTGCTAAACGGCTGGGATTGGGATCGGTGTTGGGTTACCTGGTTGCTGGGGTGATCATCGGTCCGGCGGGCCTGAAATTCATAGGAATGGAAGGCCAGGATATTATGCATTTTGCCGAGTTCGGCGTGGTGATGATGCTCTTTGTCATCGGCCTTGAACTCGAACCCTCGCGCCTGTGGCGTATGCGGAAGAGTATCGCCGGCCTCGGGGGATTGCAGGTGGGCGTTACGACCGTTCTCGTAGCGGGTATTGCCATACTATTCGGCATCAGCTGGAAAGAAGCACTCGCGCTGGGGATGATTATCGCGATGTCGTCAACTGCGATTGTGATGCAGACGCTGAATGAAAAAGGCTGGCTGAAAACCGTAGCCGGGCAAAGCTCGTTTGCGGTGCTCCTGTTTCAGGACCTGGCGATCATCCCGATGCTTGCGTTGTTCCCGCTACTCGCCGATCATGCGGGGCTGGCCGACGGGCATGTCGGCGGAGGCTCACTGGTGAGCGCATTGCCCGCGTGGCAGCAGGCCGTTGTGGTATTGCTGTCTGTTTCGGCGATAGTGCTGACCGGTAAATACTTGTTGCGGCCGGTTTTCCGGATGATGGCCCGTACCGCATTGCGCGAAATGTTCACCGCCACGGCATTGCTGCTCGTGGTAGGTATTGCCGTGCTCATGACATCGGTGGGCCTTAGCCCCGCGCTGGGTGCATTTGTAGCTGGTGTGGTGCTCGCGAACAGCGAATACCGCCATGAGCTGGAAAGTTCTATCGATCCTTTCAAAGGCCTGCTGCTCGGGCTGTTCTTCATTTCGGTAGGCTCTTCTATTGATTTTTCACTGGTGGTTTCCAAGCCGTTGCTGATTATCGGATTAGTGGCCGGACTGATGCTGCTGAAAATGGCTATTCTCTTTGTTTTGGGCAAAAAATTCGAAGTACGGAATGCGCAGAACTTTATATTCAGCATCGGTTTGAGCCAGATCGGGGAATTTGCGTTTGTGTTGCTCAGCTTTTCGGTTCAGGAGGGTGTTTTGGGTAAAGAAATCTCAGATACGATGACCGCCGTGGTGGCGATCAGTATGGCCATGACGCCGCTGGCGATGATGGTAAATGAGAAATTTATCCTGACGCGATTCTGCCTCGTGAGCGCGGGACTGCAAACGGCGCAGCGACCAAGTGATGTGGAAGAAGAGGATAACCCGGTGATCATCGCCGGTTATGGGCACTTCGGAAATATAGTAGGCCGTTTTCTGCGGGCGAATGGCGTGGAGGCGACGGTACTTGATAATGATAGCGATAATGTCGATTTTCTTCGCCGGATGGGTCTCAAAGTGTATTATGGCGATGCTACCCGCTATGAATTGCTGGATATTGCCGGTGCAGGCCGCGCCCAAATGATCATTATAGCGATCAGTGATGAGGAAAAGAGGCTGGAATTAATTGAGACAGTGAAAAAGCATTTCCCGAACCTGCATATGCTCGTGCGCTCGACCAACCGCAACGATGCGTACGACCTCATGAATGCGGGGATGATGCATATCTACCGGGAGACGTTCGATACGAGCCTCCGCCTGGGTGTAGATGCATTGAAATTGCTTGGGCATCGCGCGCATGAGGCGACGCGCATGGCCAAGACATTCTTTATCCATGACGAACGTACATTGAAGCATTTGTCGAGCATCCGGAACGATGAAGAATACATCCATGCCGCGCGGCAGCATATGGAAGAGCTGGAAATGATTATGCAGGCCGATAGAGATGCGGTGCATTTGAATGCGCTTGCCGGCTGGGACCGCAAAGCCGAAGCTGAGACCGCCTGATTTACTCAGGATACGCGCAATGGTTCGCCTGCAATTTTTCCCCCAATCCACCCGATTATCATACCCAGCAAACTGGCGAGTAATCCGTAAATAAGGGCAGGGTATTCGGTTTCAATGAAAACACAAACCAGCCATACGACCAGCCCGATAACCATTGAGAGTACGCAGCCAAGCGTATTGCTGGACTTCCAGTAAAGCCCCGCTGCCAATGGAACAAACAGTGAAACGAGACTGAATGCGGACGATTCTGCGACGAGTTCGAAAATGCTTTCCCGGGTTGCTGCCATGAAAATGCACACCAGCGTAATGCCGATGATGCCTGCACGAATGATTTTCAGCAGTTCTCTATCGTCGAGGTCTGGCTTGAAGTATTTGAAAATATTCTCTCCTAATACAACTGCGGGAGCCATAATAGCGCTGCTCGTCGTACTGAGGATCGCGGAAACCAGAGCACCAAAAAACAGGATTTGAAGCGGCAGGTTCATGTGTTTCAGGACCATATTGGGGATGATCATCTGCCCGTCCTTCTCTTCGCCGGGGTAAAGATGGTGCCCGCAAAGTCCGATGAATAGCGGCAGCAAAGCGATGGTGAGGTACATAAGTGATGAAAGCAGCGTCGACTGTACGGATACACGGGCCGATTTGGCCGACATCACCCTTTGAAATACATCCTGCTGCGGGATTGAGCCGAGCCCGATCGTGATCCACGCTGCGAAATATTCGAGGTGGTCTTTAAGGGTATTTTCAGGGAAAAAGCGAAAGAAGCCGGTTGGAGCGGCGTCAAGCAACGGCTGAAAACCTCCCACTTCCTTGTAGAGCACCGCTGCCACAATGACGAGGCCGACGATGATCATGATCGTCTGGATAAAATCGGTAATCGATATCGACCACATTCCGCCCCAGATCGTGTATAGAATCACGACGAACGAACTTGTCAGAATACATGTCAACAACGACCAGCCCAGCACGACTTTCAGAACAATGCCCATGGCCAGTAATTGGGCAGCTATCCAGCTGAAATAGGACGGAATAATGAGGATGGCGGAGAGCAACTCGGCATTGCGCCCGTACCGAATCCTGAAAAAATCACAAAATGTGATAATATTCATTTTGTAAAATCTCCGCGCAAAGAACAATCCTACCAGAAGAAGGCATAGCGAGGCACCAAACGGATCCTCGATGATACCCAACACGCCGTGTTCGATAAGCTCGGTGGGAGCACCCATGATGGTTTCCGAGCCGAACCACGTAGCAAACGTGGCGGAGGCGGCGAGGATCAATGGTAGCTGACGCCCTGCCAACACGAAGTCTTGAGTGGTGGTGATTCTTTTGGAGGCCCAAAGGCCTATTCCCAGGTTTGCCAGCAGATATGCCAGAATGGAAAAGGCCAGCATGCTTTCAGGCTTCCTGGTTTTCTACAATCCATTGAGTAGTAGCATTGATGGTGCCCATTTCCCAGAAAATAGATGGGCTTAACTCAATCCCGAGCCATTCCTGCAACTCGGTTGTGATGTCGACCATAAGAAGGGAATCCAATCGGTAATCGATGATTTCGGCGTCCAGATCTACTTCGGAGGGATCTATTTCCGCATGGTGAGCAATACGCTCAACTATCCAGCCAGAAATTTCGGTAAATGTTTTACTCATTTAGTTGACGTTTGTAACAAGCACTGAATGCTACGTGAAAATAGTACTTTTGCAGGTTTTTAAAAAAAATAGAGATCTTTTTAAGTAACCGATATTAATCTACAATACTCTTTTTGGCGAATATCTCACGTGCTTTCAAACGCTGAATCTTGCCGCTTGATGTCTTGGGCAGCTTACCCGGCTGGATCAGGACAATTTCATGGGGAATAAGCCCGAATGCCAATCCGACGCTCTGCGCCATTTTGTTTTTGATGACTTTCTCATCGTCCGGTGTTTGTGCTACCCGCCGCACTTCACTCACAATCATCAGTGCTTCACCCTGGTCTGTTTCAATGGAAAATGCCGCCGCTGCATTGGGTTGGATATCCGGATGGCTTTCGCTCACTACTTCTTCGATGTCCTGCGGATAATAGTTCACCCCGCGAATGATAATCAACTCTTTGGTACGGCCGGTAATAAAAAGAAGACCATTCTCCATAAAACCTAAATCTCCGGTGCGCAGATAGGGACCTTTCCCGTCACTGGTGTAAGCCTGGAAAGTAGCTTTGGTTGCGTCGGGCTTTTCCCAGTAGCCTGCTGCTACACCTTTGTTCTTTACCCATATTTCTCCTTCTTCTCCATCCGGTAAAATTGCGTTATTTACCGGATCTACGATCGAGACTTCGGTAAATTCCACGGGAGGGCCGCAAGCGACAACTTCCTTGGCGTCCCCCAATTTGCGATAGGTGGCAGGTGTGCCGTTCAAATGCAGGCTGACTGCCAGCGTGGCTTCGGCGAGGCCATAGGACGGAACGAGGCTATTTTTCCTGAAACCGGCGGCTTGTGTCGCGGCAGCGAATCTTTCGAGGGTCGAAATCCGGATCGGCTCGGCGCCTACGTAGAGGACGCGTAAGGGGCTGAGGTCCAATGCATCCAGCTGCTCCTGCGGAATGCGTGCAAGGCAATGGTCTAGCCCGAAGCCGGGCCCGCCGCAGAAACCGGCACGGTAGGTGCTGATTGTTTGCAGCAGCAATGAGGGTTTGGTAATAAACAGCAGCGGAGAGATCACAAAACCGGTCCCGCCGGTAAAAAGCGGGGACAGAAGGCCGTCTACCAACCCCATATCGTGGTAATGCGGCAGCCAGGTAACCGACGTGTCGTCGGCCGTGCGTCCGAAGCAATTATTGATGGCTCTCAGGTTGGCCGTTAGGTTGGTATGACTGATCATAACCCCCTTGGGCTGGCTGGTGGAACCTGAAGTATATTGTAAATAGGCTGTTTCGATGGATTCCTTATGTCGGCGGATAGCGCCGGGTGCGGCCGGTGCGGTCATCAGGTCGTCGGTAAAAATCCATTCGGCGTCGTATTCCTGTAAGGCAGAGGAAGCATCGTTTTTCCGCTGAAACAGCATTTTGTACGTTTTCGTATTGGTAATAATTCCCGAAGCGGCACAGTCGCGCATGATGCTGAGAATACGATTAATTCCCGGCTCGGAATAGCTGATGGGTGCAGGAACTGCAATAATGCCCGCATGCAGAGCGCCCAGGAATGAACATACAAAAGCCGCTTCCGCAGGGAGTAAAAGAATTACCCTCGCGTTGACGGGAAACTTGGCACTCAAAAGGTCGGATGCGGCCTGTACATGCTGATGAAGGTCACTATAATGAAGTTGCTCTGTGATTTCACCCTCTTTGCCAATATAGCCGTAGGCAAGTTTGTCAGGATGTAATCCGGCATTGGTTCTTAGTACATCGAGTATATCCATAAACTGCAAAATAAAAAGAAAAGGCCAGATAAAAGTGGCTTAATGCACAGTATCTGGCCTTTTTTTATCGAAAGGTATTTCAAATTATCGTCTGTGTCCGCGATGGCGGCCATTGTTTCCATAATAATCGTTGTGGCGGTATTGCTTACGGTAAGCACGGTTGTCATGGCGGCGGTACCTGTGGCGGTCGGCATGTATGACCCGCGGCGGTGGCGTCACCACTACTACACGTGGAGGCGGTGGGGGGGCGTGATAATGTCTGTAACCATGCCGGTAGCCATAGTCATAGCCCGGCCCGTAGGAGCGGTAGGTACAGGAGGAAATCGAAATGACTGCGATCAGGGTAAACATGACCGACAGCAAAACACGGTTTTTTTTCACGGTTCTAGTTCGTTTTGTACTAATTCTAAAACGAATTGGATCGTAGGATAGTGCCGGTAACAAGGATATTACCATCGGTGGAAAAAGTTATCCACAGTGTGGATAATCTCTAAAATCGCTTTAACTGGCTGATAATCCGGATTATTGAGAGTTGTCAACAAGTTATACACATTTTGCGTGTGGATAACTTGTTAACAAATATTAGGCTTTAAGCTTCAACATCGTAAATCACGACTTTCTCCCAAAGATGGGCGCATTCTTCCACAAATTTCTTGTGCAGAGGGTGGACCTGATATACGTCGTGCGCAGCTTCATCCTTGAAAATCAGGATCTCTGCGAAATCATAAGTGGCGTCAATAACCGGTCTGCGGGTGGCGGCAGGAGGGCCGATATATGCCGATTCGATGGATTCAATTGCTTCCAGTGACTTGATGCCGGCTAGCAGGGCTTGTCTTGCTTCTTCGTTGTCCTTCTCCTTCAACCAGAAGAATACATTGTGGATAAACATGGATAATGGTTTATGGTGTTAGAAATTGATTATGGATTCAATTGATTGGCGACATCGTCCGTTTTTGCTTCCGGCAACTGCTGATGATACGCTTTCTCGAGCTTGAAAGAAAACGTGGTTCCCTTATCCGGCTTCGACATCACGGCGATCTTCGTGTCGTGGGCATTCAATATATGCTTAACAATGGCAAGTCCCAAACCGGTGCCGCCTATTTCTTTGCTCCGACTCTTGTCGATCCGGTAAAAACGCTCGAAAATACGGTTCAAATGCTCGTGCGGAATGCCTGGGCCGTTGTCTTTTACCTCCACCTCAATGTATTTTTTGCTCTCGCTGAAATGGACGATCACTTTCCCATTTTCGTTACCATACTTGATCGCATTCTCGATCAGGTTGAGCATAACCTGTTCCATCCGGTCGGCGTCGGCCTTGATCCAGACTTCGGGCATATCGTCCGGTTTCACTTTCAAAGTCACGTTACGGTTTTTGGCAATGTGTTCGAGCCGGCTGAAAATGCTGAGGGTCAATTTGCGCAGGTCGGTCGGGACGATATTCATTTTGATATCGCCGGTCTCCATTTGCGAAAGCACGAGAAGGTCCTTCACGAGCACGTCAAGGCTGTCGAGATTATTGGCGGCTTTGCGTAAAAAGCGCTCGCGCACATTTTCATCGTCCATTGCACCGTCGAGCAGCGTGTGGATAAACCCCTGCGCCGCGAAAATCGGTGTTTTGAACTCATGCGAAACATCGGCCAGAAACTCCCTGCGGAATAATTCCAGCTTTTTGAGCTCATCGATTTCCTTTTGTTTTTTGGTCACATAAACAAAGATCTCATCATTGATCGTTTTCAGCGGATTAGACTCCCTGATCAGCTTTTTCCGCGGAGCCATGTTGAAATCCCGCATTTTTAGCTTGTGGATCGTCCGGTACATTTTGTTCACCTCACGGAAAACAAGGATATCGACCGCATAAAGTACCAGGAAAAACGAGGAAATGAAGGAGGAGATGGCGGCGACGAACAGCATCCCTTTTGAAACCCCATCCACGAATGCGAGAAATGTGGTGGTAATGAGGGATATCAGGAATGCTAAAATGACGGCAATGAAACGGGGACTTAACGACATGGTACTTTAAAGCTTGCCTCATGCGAAACTATAAGCTGTCACGTGAGGCGAATCTGTTGAAATTTTAGCCTTAAAGTTAACACTTTGAAACCGGTTTAGATTCGGTTTCGCTTCCGAAGTGGCTTGTTAAGAAATTGTTAACGCTTGTTTTGTCAGGTATGGCCAGGATGTGTCAGGTGTAGTCAGGAATGGTCAGGTGTTGTCAGGTGTAGTCATTGATAGTCAAATGTTGTCAGGGGGAGTCAGGATTTGTTTCAGTCCCAAGCAATACCTGACAATGAATGACAATACCTGACTGCTGCTGACCACTAATGACAACACCTGACAATGAATGACCATACCTGACAACACCTGACAATACTTGACCTTAAAACCCTCCGCGATACTTATATGTACTGGCGACCTTATCAATCGCTACGATGTACGCCGCGATGCGAAGCGATACTTTGTATTTCAGCGAAGTTTCGTACACTTTGTCGAAAGCGTCCTTCATAATGCGGTCGGTACGACGGTTGATACGCTCCAATGTCCATTTGTATCCGATGCGGTTTTGTACCCATTCGAAATAAGAAACCGTCACGCCGCCCGCATTGGCAAGAATGTCGGGTACCACCATAATGCCTTTTTCATTGATAATGTCATCGGCTTTGGCGGAAGTAGGACCGTTGGCGCCTTCCACAATCATGCGAGCCTGAATGCTGGATACATTTTTGCGGGTGATCACATCTTCTTTTGCGGCGGGTACCAGCACGTCCACCGGCAGAGAGAAAAGGTCGTCGCCGGAAATAGGTTCCGCTTTGGCATAACCTTCCAGCGAGCCTTTATTGGCGTCTCGGTAGGCGATGGCATCCGCCACATCGATTCCCTTATCATTATAATATGCTCCCGAAATATCGCTGATCGCGTGAATGGCTGTGCCGCGTTCTCGGAGGAGCAGTGCCGCATGCGAACCAACGTTGCCAAAGCCCTGCACCGCCGCCGTGGCGCGGTAGGGATTAATGCGCAGTTTTTCCATACCTGCCAATGCAGATACCATTACGCCCCGGCCCGTCGCTTCGGTGCGGCCCAGTGAGCCGCCAAGTACGAGCGGCTTGCCTGTTACCACAGCCGGGATCGTCATGCCTTTTGATTTGGAATATTCATCCATCAACCACGCCATTTCGCGGGGGCCGGTACCCATGTCCGGCGCGGGAATATCCTGGTCGGGCCCGAAAACGTCCAGCAATGCCGTCGTGTATGCACGCATAAGGCGCTCGATCTCGCCGGGCGACATTTCGCGCGGGTTACACGCGACGCCGCCTTTGGCACCGCCATAAGGGATATCGACTACCGCGCATTTCCAGGTCATCCAGGCAGCCAATGCGCGGACTTCGTCGAGGTTTACATCAGGATCGAAGCGGATGCCGCCTTTGCTGGGGCCGAGAATGGTAGAGTGGATCACGCGGTAACCTTCGAATGTCCGGATTTCCCCGGAATCCATGGTCACCGGCAGACCGACCGTTACCTGCTTGCGAGGAACTTTGAGGATATAATACATTTCTTCAGATATCCCGAGGAGGTCTACGGCTTTGTCAAATCGCTGCATCATTGACTCCAACGGATTGTCTTTATCCTTAATCGGAGCCGGTTCTATGTACGACATCATTTGATCTTTAAGGTGTTGATATTAAAATAGTTAGCTCAAAAATGCCGAGCTGACGATACAAACTACGCTATTTGTTGTTATAAAAACAAAAAACTAAATTTTCTTGAAATAGTAATAAAATATGAGCGAAGTAGAATGTTTCAGGGGAGTGACAAACATTAAAATTATACCACAGGTTTTGGCGGGAATCCCAAATTTTCTGGCGGGATCGGGCGAAATATTGAAATGCAGGAAAAATAAAAAAAGGAGGCAAAATTTTGCCTCCTTTTCGGGTTTGGAATGTCGGACCGTGACTAGGCCATTTCCAGTTTGGATGCGTAACGCTTGCGATCGTTTTCATCCAGGTATATTTTCCGCATACGCATGTTTTGCGGGGTAACTTCGAGGTATTCGTCTTTCTGGATATATTCCATTGATTCTTCCAGAGAGAAATTGATTTTCGGAGCGATACGCAGACCGTCATCCGAGCCGGAAGCACGCATGTTGGTCAGTTTTTTCGCTTCTTGCAGGTTTACCACGATGTCGTTAGGACGGTTGTGCTCACCTACTACTTGTCCACCGTAAATTTCATCACCCGGATCTACGAAGAAACGTCCGCGATCTTGCAGTTTATCAAGGGTATAGCCTGTTGCAGGGCCTGTGTTTTTCGAAATGATCGATCCGTTCTGACGGCCTGGTATCGGGCCGCGGAATGGCTCGAAGCTTTTGAAACGGTGCGTCATTACAGCCTCACCTTGCGTTGCAGTGAGAACGTTCGAACGAAGACCGATCAGACCACGTGAAGGGATTTCGAATTCAAGGTGCTGCAAATCGCCTTTCGGTTCCATGATCAACAGCTCGCCTTTGCGCTGCGTAGCCAATTCGATCACTTTTCCGGCAGTTTCTTCCGGCACGTCTACTACCAATGTCTCGATTGGTTCGAGGCGCTGGCCGTTTTCGTCTTCTTTGTACAATACCTGTGGCTGACCAACCTGCAACTCGTAACCTTCGCGACGCATGGTTTCAATCAATACCGACAAGTGGAGGATACCACGGCCATAAACCAGGAATTTGTCCTCAGTATCAGTTGGTTCTACGCGCAATGCGAGGTTTTTCTCAGTTTCTTTCAACAACCTGTCACGGATGTGGCGTGAGGTAACGAATTTGCCTTCCTTACCAAAGAACGGCGAGTTGTTGATTGTGAAGAGCATGTTCATCGTAGGCTCATCCACCGCGATACGCGGCAATGCTTCAGGGTTTTCAGCATCAGCGATCGTATCGCCGATTTCGAAATCTTCGATACCGGTTACCGCACAAATATCCCCAGCGCTTACTTCGCTTACTTTGGATTTACCCAAGCCTTCGAACAGCTGTACTTCTTTGATTTTCACTTTCTTGTTCACACCGCCGGCTTTGCAAAGCGTTACAGTCGATCCTTCTTTGATTGTTCCGCGGTGTACACGTCCGATAGCGATACGACCTACGAATGCATTGTAATCGAGCGAAGTGATTTGCATTTGCAGGGTACCTTCTGTTACAACCGGAGCAGGGATTTGCTCAATGATCGTGTCGAGAAGGAAAGTAATATCTTCGGTTGGTTTCTGCCAATCCGGACCCATCCAGCCTTGTTTCGACGATCCATACACGGTCACGAAGTCGAGCTGGTCTTCGGTAGCGCCAAGGTTGAACATCAGGTCGAATACGTTTTCCTGAACTTCTTCCGGGCGGCAGTTTTCTTTATCTACCTTATTAACAACCACGATCGGTTTCAGGCCGAGGCCGATGGCTTTGCCCAACACGAAGCGGGTTTGTGGCATCGGGCCTTCGAATGCATCGACCAGCAACAATACGCCATCCGCCATTTTAAGTACGCGTTCCACCTCACCACCGAAGTCTGCGTGACCTGGTGTGTCAATTACATTGATTTTCACATCTTTGTAACGCACCGATACGTTTTTGGAAACAATTGTAATCCCACGCTCACGTTCCAGATCGTTGTTGTCGAGGAGCAGGTCGTCGAACTCCTGATTGTCGCGAAACAGCTTTGACGCGTGGATGATTTTGTCGACCAAAGTCGTTTTACCGTGGTCAACGTGCGCAATAATTGCGATGTTACGAATGGCTTGCATTGTTTTATGGATCAGTTGTTTACGGTGCTGCTACGAAATGCTCTGAATGCGTGTCAGGACCGATTTGGCTTTTGTCTGGATGTAATTAGGCCAAACAGGGTGCAAAGGTACGTAGTTTTCCTCTGAATAACAGTATTTTACAATTAATTTATTGTTATCCCGTGAAAAACAGCCTTTAAACTAAAAGAAGTGCAAAAAGGGGCGGGAAATGTCAGAGGGTTGGGATTTCTTTTTCCGACATCCGGTAGAGGTTATCCGGATCAAAGTCGACGCCATTGTCCCAGGTAAGCGTCCCGTAGGAATCAAGTTTAACGGTTTTGAAGTAATTCGGATCTGAGAGTTTGCTGATCAAACCATCATTTATCCTTTGATATTTTTCAATGACTTCTTTTAGATCCACGGTACGTATTTCACCTGTGTTGAACTCGCATGTCACGGCGTGATCATGTATCTGTATGATGTTTTTGATGTAGTGCAGCATAGTCTAGATTTCCGTTATACCGAAATTAGTGAAAGCGTTAGGTTTTGCATTCGCCCACACGTTTCGTTAATTTGTAAGGATTGAAATACCATTAAACCTCATGATGAACAAGAACCTATTGGCTGGATTATTCCTGTCTATCAGTACTTTGGCAGTGGCGCAGGACCGCCTGCCGCAGGATCGCCTGCCGCAAGACGATGCAGCCAAATATGCGGCAAGCATAACCCCCTCCGATCTCAAAAAACATCTCGTTATTATTGCTTCCGATAGCCTGGAAGGCCGGGATACCGGTTCGCCCGGCCAGAAAAAGGCGGCGGAATACGTCTCAAAGTACTATAAGCAATACGGATTGCAGCCTATTGTCACCGATGCCGATGGTTCCAAAAGCTACTTGCAGAAATACAAGCTTTATAAGCGCAGCTGGGGAGAAGTGTATGTAACGGCGCATGGCAAGAAGTATGAATTCAATAAGGACTTTTACCTGAACGGATTACTGGACGTTCCTGAGGAGGTTACAACCGACCTGGTTTCGGTAGGTTACGGAATTGAAGACGGAAATTATAGTGATTATGCCAATATCAATATAAAAGGGCAATCCGTGATCATGTTCGATGGCGAGCCCCAAACTTCGGGCGGTAAATACGTGATCAGCGGTAATTCGGAGAAGAGTAAATGGAGCGGCCCCGTTTCGTGGCAGGTTAAAGCGAAATTGGCGAGGGAAAAAGGGGCTAAATATGTTTTCATTATTACCGACAAAACCGGTGAAGACCTGGACAAGGAAATCCGTCAGCGTGCGGTAATGGCCCGGCGGTTCAGTGCACCCACGTTGAAACCGGTACAGGAAAACCCTTCCGGGACAGCGGCGTTTGTGTTTTCAGCGAAAGGAGCGGCAGAAATGCTGGGAACTTCGGTTACGAAGCTCATGAAATTGAAATCCGCGATCGATAAGTCGGGTAAACCTGCTTCGGAAAACTTCGCGAATACGGTTTCATTGAAGGTCGGCCGGGTGAGCGAAACGATCGATACCGAGAATGTGGCGGCATTTATGGAGGGTTCCGACAAAAAGGATGAGGTGTTGGTGATCAGCGCGCATTTGGACCATATCGGTATTTCCGAGAATGGAGAGATCAATAACGGCGCCGACGACGACGGATCGGGAACGGTGTCGCTGCTGGAATTGGCGGAAGCATTCAGTAAAGCCAAAGCCGATGGCAAAGGACCGAGGAGAAGTATTCTCTTTCTGAACGTTACGGGGGAAGAAAAGGGGCTTTTTGGTTCGGAATATTATTCTGAACATCCACTGCTGCCGCTCAAAAACACAATCGCAGACCTGAATATCGATATGATCGGCCGTGTGGACGAAGCGCATAAGAACGATCCGAGGTATGTTTACCTGATCGGTTCGGATAAGCTTTCTTCCAAGCTGCATGAGATCAGCGAGGAGGCCAACAAAAAATACGTCAATTTTAAACTCGATTATACGTTCAACGATCCGAAAGATCCTAACCGCTTCTACTACCGCTCCGACCACTACAATTTTGCCAAAATGGGCGTTCCGGTGATTTTCTATTTCACAGGCGTTCATGAAGACTATCACCGCCCGGGCGACGACGTGGAGAAAATCCTGTTCGACAAGCAATCCGAGATCGTCAAACTTGTCTTCTACACGGCTTGGGAGCTCGTGAACCGCGACGAGCGCATTGTGGTGGATAGTCATAAGGAGTGAATTTTGGGACAATGGAGGAAAGGGAGGAAGGAGGAAAGGGCGGGCCCGCGTAGGGGTAAGGTTGTTTTAAACTAATTATCGAATATGAAACGGGTTTTGTTGCTGCTGGTTTTTTGTATGTTAAGCATCGCCTCATGGGCGCAGGTGCCGGTGGAGAATTCGCTGCTTTGGGAAATCAGCGGTCGTGGGTTGGCGAAACCTTCCTATTTGTTTGGTACCATTCACCTTATTTGTCCAACCGATTTCTCCCTGAGTGATTCCCTGAAAAGTACACTCTCGCGTACGCAGCAAGTGGCGCTTGAAATGGATATGGACGACCCGGGCATGATGGCCGGGATGATGAAAACAATGAATATGGCTACCGGTAACGAGTTGAAAAAGCTCGTTACCGAGCAGGAATACCAGCGGCTCGACCGTTTTTTTAAGGATTCCGTACATGTAGGCCTGGCCATGTTCGAGCGGGCGAAGCCGTTCGTGCTGATGGGGCCGCTATTCAACACTGTGCTGGATTGCCAGCCGCAATCTTATGAAATGGCGCTGATGGAACTTGCCGGCAAGCAAAAATCGGAAGTGATCGGGATTGAGACATTGGAAGAGCAAATGGCTATTTTTGATACAATCCCTTATAAGGATCAGGCAAAAATGCTTCTTAACCTGATAGACAGCCTGCCCTCCGCCCGTAAGGAATTCAAAAGCCTGGTTGCTTTATACAAGGCGCAAAACATCAACGAACTCTACGGAATGACGCTGAAAAGCGAATTCGGGATGGAAGGTAATGAAGAAGTGATGCTCTTCGATCGGAACCAGAGATGGATTCCCCGCATACGCAGGATCGCGAGCGCGAAGCCGACGTTTTTCGCTGTTGGCGCTGCGCATTTGGGCGGGGAGAAGGGGGTGATTGCTTTGCTGAGGAAGGAAGGGTTTGTGGTTAGGGCGGTGAAGTAGTTATTTATGATAAAAATTTTTATACACCACTATGCAATTAAATACTTATCCTTTGTTGAAAAACGAAGATCTGAAATCCTATTACTTTTGGAGTACAGGTCCTAACGGTACGATTAAAAAAGTTATTGTTTTTCAGTTGGTTGATCCGGAACAGGCACTGTACAATCTTGCATTCGGAGATCTTTTCGAAGGTGCTGAGATTTTAAATGATCTTGTTATAACCAATAATGGAGATACACGGGTGGTTCTTGCGACCGTAGGAAAGGCAGTGGTCGAATTTTTGGAAGATTTTCCAAATGCTACAATTGTGGCGGTAGGCAGTACGCCAGTGAGAACCCGATTATATCAAATCAATATTTCCCGGTTCATAAATGAAATTTTGCAAGAGTTTGTTGTAGAAGGGTATTTCGATGGTAGTTGGGAGTTGTTTGAAGGCAACACCAATTACGATGCTTTCATGTTAAAAAAGAAAAGATTAAATTAGAGGTAAACAAACTGCACCACTATGGAAACGAAGCAAAAAAGTATCTTTGGCAATGGAGAGGAAATTAAGATAGATCCGGATATGCCCGATTATTCAAATCATCCATTTTTTTTGGAAAAGAAGAGGAGGGCGATAGAATTCTTAGAGAAGCACCCCATCCCGAAAGAGCTTCTAAGTAACTACAAAAAGCCACAAGAGTAATTCTAAAACGCCGAAATCCACCGCGTCAGCCACTCCGGGCTGAAAAACAGCATTAACAACGCCACTAGCAACAGGCCGGCAACCAACTTGCCGGAAGCACTGTTATTGGTGCTAACCGCCTCAGCTCTCACGGTTTTGAAAAAGAGGAGGTAGGGTAATCGCATATAATAGGCCAGGGAAATGGCTGCATTCAGAATGCCGCCAACGAGCAGCCATAGCATCCAGGTCAGTTCCTGGTCATGGTAGCTTTCCCAAAGCGCCGAGAATACCAGTAATTTGGAAGTGAAACCACCGGTAGGAGGCAAGCCTGCCAATGCGACCATCACAACGGTCAGAATGCCGGAAATCCAGACGTAGTTGCGGCCGAGGCCTTCGTAATCTTTGAGTTCGGTTTCTTGCCTTGGCTGCAAGAGGTCGACGAGGAAGAAGGCAGCGAGGTTGATGACCAGATAGGCTGCGGTGTAAAACACAGCAGCTTCGAACCCGAAACGACTGTATGCAGCAATACCGACGAGGAGGTAACCAGCCTGCGCGATAGATGAATACGCCAACAGGCGGCGTGCATTGCTTTGCCAAAGGGCTGCCACATTGCCGATGGTCATGCTGATCAACGCGATTCCCCCTAAAACCGGGAAATATTGCGCCGGTAAAATGCCTGCCAGGCGCATTAACACGAGGATAACTGCGGCTTTGGGCCCCACGGAAAGGAACGATACCAACGGTGTGGGCGCGGCTTCGTAAACATCTGGCGTCCAGATGTGAAATGGTACAAGTGAAAGTTTGAAAAGCAGGCCGGCAAGCGTTAGTACAATGGTAACCGTTACGACGAGGTCGGAGTTATTGCTGAGGCCGACGGTCAGGGCGTCGTTGGTGATGTCGAGCGTGCCCGTGAGACCGTAAATGAGCGAAATGCCATAAAGCATGACAGCCGAACTGGCGGTTCCGAAAAGCAGGTATTTAATGCCGCCCTCGGCTGCTTTTTTGTAAGGGGACAATGCTACTAGCAGGTATGAACTAATAGAAATCAGTTCCAGCGAGAGGTAGATCGACAGCAGGTGTGTGGACATTGTCAGCAAATGCATGCCCGCCACGGCGGCGATCAGTAATGCGTGGTATTCGGCCGGGAAGTCGTATTTCAGAATGCGGACGTGCAGTAATGTGAATATCCAGGCAAGTGTGATCAGAATTTTGAAGAACACTGCCTGCCTGTCGAGGAATAGCAACGGTTGGAACCTGAATGACGGCTCCGCATTCCATTGACCGATCACTAGCAATAAGGTGATTAAACTCCCTGCAAGCGCTACATTTAGCAAATAGGATGGCAATTTTTCTTTACCGAAACGCTTGGTGAAAATCAGTTCGGTGAGTAGAAACAGGCAAAAGAATACGGCCAGAAAAATTTCAGGGATGATTCCGCCGAGGCTCTGGCGTATATGTATGAGCTGGTCGTTGATATCCAAGAGAGCAGGTACAATTTTTGTGCAAAAGTACGGAAACAACGGCTTCCAAACCTCGAACTTATCAAATTAACCAACTTAAATCATGAAATATCTGCTAAGAATTTTCTCGCTGGTATTCTGCACCATGAGCATTCAGGCGCATGCACAGGATTCGACGGGACTGGCGGGAACGCCTTATCAGGAAACACAACTAGCGACAGGAGAAAAGTCTCCTTACCTTTTAAAAGAATGGTATTCAGGGGCGGTCCGTACCAGTGACGACCGCGTTCATGACGGTCTCCAGCTCCGGTATGATTATCAGAAAGACGAAATAGAATACAAAGCGGGCTCAGGCCTGTACCGCGTTTCGTCCGGCGTAACGGAATTCACCATTCCGAGTGGGGTCGAGTTGTATACTTTCAAAAGTGGTTATCCTGCCACTGGCAATTACACCGAAAAGAGTTTTTACCGAGTACTGTACGATGGAAATACGAAACTTTTGAAAAAATACACGAATCCCATTAAAGTGGAAAAAGCCAGCGCCACAAGGGAAATGGACGCCGGCGCAAAATTATTTCTGTTGAAAGATGGCAAAATGAATCCGGTGCAGCTCAATAACCGCAACAGCTTCCTGAAATTGCTTACAGATGAGCGCAATAAGCTGAACTATGTTATCAAAGAGCAGCAACTGGATTTTGCCGGTGAAGACGACCTGATCCGCCTCCTCGAAGAATACGATTCTTATAAAGCCGGACGAGGCGGTAACTAGCCTAGTTTTCCACAATCCAGCGGTTCACACTATTATATTTCCCTTCAAGCACGATCTTGAAAAAGCCGGAAGGATATTTTGAAATATCTATTTCGGCTTTTTCATTGGTCACATCCACCTCGTCCATCAGGTAGTAAAGGTCGCGGCCGCCTTTCTCGAAATGGTTTGTAGTGGTAAGCCAAACCTTCACTTTTCCCTCTTTTTCAACGGCTTTCCAGGTAATGCTGACTTTGCCACCTGATTTCTGCAGCACCGGCGCTGTGACCGAAAGCTTGCCGGTAAACGGCACGCCATCCACTTCAAATGCCTGTTCCTTTGGAATATTGATGTCCATATGCCGCGCCACAGTTGGGAAAATGTCGACAATGCCCGGTGTGGCATTGAAGCTTGCGTTCAAACCTTTCGCATTGGTGACGATCCAGGTGCTGCGTTCTCGGTCGCTCTGGCCGCCGTGGCCCTTGCCGCCCTTGGCGTCGCGGCCATGGTCGGTGGTGACCACCATTAGCCAGTCTTCATTGAAGCTTTTTTCGCGGTAATTAATGGATTTCCAAATGCGGCCCATCTGGTCGTCCATCATCTGAATAGCTTTATGAAACTGCTCGCTATCGCCATACTTGTGCCCCATATCGTCGGTGTATTCAAGGTAGACCCACGACATGTCCGGGCCGTTGTCGTGAATGTAGGAGGCGGCTTCGTTTACGACTTTTTCATCGATTTTGTGAATGTATTCGCTCTGTTTGTCGTGTCTGAAATGCACGGTATCGAGCTCAAAACCGTCGAATGAGTAATCGATTTGCAGTTTGCCGGTCTGCGGCAGGTTGGTACCTACGAGTTTGGTGCGATTATCAAGCCAGGTCGAGAAAATGGCGCTGCGTTTTTGCGGATATTGCTCTTCCAGGAACCGGAAAAGCGTCCAGTAATTGTAGTTCGGGTCTTTAATATCGTTATCCCAAACATTGTGCTTGTTTACCCACGTGCCTGTGAGCAGGCTGTTGTAGCCCACGGCGGAGATAGTCGGCGTTTGCGAGTACGTGCCTTTACCCCCGCCTACATGTGCGCGCGTATACCCGCCCACCTCCGCGATCGCGTCCAGGTGCGGCGTCGCGATCTTTTCCTTACTGTCGCTGGAAATGCCGTCTACGATCACAAACACGACCTTTTTAGTTTTACTAACCTGGGAGAAGGCGTCAGGGGCAATGAGGGCGGCCGACATTAGCCATAGCAGAAAGGAAAAACGGGTTTTCATAAATTGAATGACTGTTTAATAAAAAATCCCTCAAATTAACGGCTAATTCGCCGGATTTGAGGGATTTTCAGACTAAGAAATTGTTATTAATTCAAAATTTCTTATTCGTTTTTTAGGGACTTACCGGCTGTTCCGGCGCTGCGTCTGTTTTCTTCTTTTTACCAAATGCATACACGATCCCGAAGTGGCTTTTGAGCACACCGCTATCGAATTTGTCCTTCACATACGGATTCAGTTCCAATGCAAGCATAATGCGGCGATTCATCGGAAGCGGCGCAATGCGCACACCCACGTTCACTGAGTAGCCATCGATGGTGATCAGGTCTGCGTCGGCATCTGCAATGCGATACAACGGATTTAGCCTGAGGCCACCACCGATGTACCATTGCGCCACCTCGCCCCTTTTGAGGTTAATCATCGGAAGCAAATCGATGCTCAGGCTGCTGAACAGTGAATTGGTTTGCAAGCGGGTGTCCAGCCAGATCGCCTTTTTCGCATTCGTGCTGACGGTCAGCAGGCTGCTCCAAGGGTAGTAACCCACCGTTGCCTGCGCCCGCAGTTTTCCGAAACTTGCGATCAGCATCAACGTCAGCACAAAAAGAACTCGTTTCATCGAGGAGTGTTTATTAGCGGCGCATCGCTTTTCCCAGCTTGCCTGCCGCCTGCATGGTATTCATTTTTTTCATCATTTTCCGCATTTCATCAAACTGTTTGATCAGGTTGTTGACTTGCAGAATAGTGGTGCCGCTACCATTGGCAATGCGTTTTTTACGGCTTCCGTCGATAATATCCGGGTTTTCACGCTCCTTTTTGGTCATCGACTGGATAATAGCCTCGATAGGCTTGAACGATTCGTTATCGATATCGAGGTTCTTAATTGCCGAGCCCATTCCGGGGATCATTCCGATGAGGTCTTTTACATTACCCATCTTCTTGATTTGCTGCAATTGGCCGAGGAAATCGTCAAAATCGAATTTATTCTGACGCATTTTGGCGTTAATGCGTTTCGCCTCGTCTTCGTCGAATGCCTGCTGCGCACGCTCAACGAGGGAGATCACGTCACCCATGCCGAGGATCCGGCTTGCCATACGATCGGGGTAGAAGGAGTCGAGCGCCTCCATTTTTTCCCCGGTACTGATGTATTTGATCGGTTTCTCCACCACCTGACGGATCGAAAGCGCTGCGCCACCGCGGGCATCACCGTCGAGTTTGGTCAGAACGACACCATCGAAGTCGAGTCTTTCATTAAAGGTCTTGGCCGTATTCACCGCATCCTGACCCGTCATCGAGTCGACCACGAAGAGGATTTCGGAAGGTTTTACGGAAGTTTTAATGTCTTCCACCTCCTTCATCATCACCTCGTCCACCGCCAAACGGCCCGCTGTATCGACGATCACGATCTTCTTGCCGGACTTTTTCGCGTGAGCCACCGCATTCTGTGCAATGCTTACTGCATTTTTGTTCTCAGGCTCTGAGTAGACTTCTACGCCGATCTGCTCACCGAGCACTTTCAGCTGGTCGATCGCCGCAGGGCGGTACACGTCGCAGGCAGTAAGAAGCACCTGGCGACCTTGTTTTTTAAGCAACGAGGCGAGTTTTCCGGAGAAAGTCGTTTTACCCGAACCTTGCAAACCTGCGATGAGGATTACCGCCGGGTCGCCTTTGATATTGATCCCCTCTGCATTGCCCCCCATCAATTCGGTGAGCTCTTCCTGCACGATTTTGACGAACATCTGCCCTGGTTCAACAGAAATCAGGATTTTTCTGTCGATAGCCTTTTCGCGGATGCGGTCGGTAATTTCTTTGGCTACTTTAAAGTTTACATCGGCATCGACCAATGCTTTGCGGACTTCCTTGGTAGTAGCGGCAACATTTATATCTGATATGCGATCCTTTCCTTTTAGTGTGCGAAAGGCGTTATTAAGCTTGTCCTGTAAGTTTTCAAACATGGAATAATATCTATGAATCTGAACCTGAATTTGAAATAAAACACAAAGGTATAAATAAAATGAGGAGTACGGGAAGGTTACCTCCTGTACTCCTCAATATTCGGTTGGTTCGAAGCTCCCGCTCCCGCTCGTTCGAAGCTCCGCTTCGGACTCGTTACTGCTTCACCGCAACACTCAATTCGGCCGGTTTGGGTGCCTGAATGCCGTCGATCGCGAACTGGCGGCTGATGCCCTCGTGTACGTCGTAATAAGTTTCCCAGTAGGTCGCGCTGGGCGTCCATACGCGTACATCGAAGAAAATGGCGTTTTCGGTAAGCTTGGTTACCAGGATATCATGCTGCACATCTTTCAATGCGGTAGGGCAGGCGTCGACTACCTTTTGTACCGATGCTCTAATCTTATCGACTCCATTCTGGCTTCCCGCAGCGAACACCATATCGACGCGGATCTTGCCTTTTCCTGAGATATTAGTGATCGGCGAGGTCGATAATGCGCCGTTCGGGAGGATAATGGTCTTGTTATCCGGTGTTACCAGGATAGTATTGAAAATCTGCACACCTTCTACCGTTCCGGTAAATCCCTGGGCATTAATGAGATCTCCCACGCGGTAAGGCTTGAAGATGAGGATCAGCACCCCTCCCGCAAAATTAGCCAGGCTGCCTTGCAATGCCAGGCCTACTGCCAAACCTGCCGCACCGAGTACCGCAACGAATGAGGAAGTTTCGATACCCACAATGCCCGCGATACTCAGCAGCAGCATTACATTGAGCAAAACAACGATCAGTGAGCTCAGGAACGGCTGTACGTCACGGTCGACCTTGCGTTTTTCCATTACATTGCTGAGCATCGTGCTGATTTTGCCCACAATGAAACGGCCGATGATAAATGCCAGCAGAGCGAGTAAAATTTTGCCGCCATAGAGTGTTGCCAGCGTCCAGATCTGCGCTTTGATAATGTCAAAATTCATGTTGTAGAGATTTTGTTGATAAGATGTGATGTGTGAAACGTTTGTGACTTCAAATTGCATTCAATTGCAAAGTCACTCATTCCGCAGACATTAGCAATGGGGTGGGTAAAATCTTCGAGTAGAATTTGTTCTATTTGAGGTAGTAATATCATGAAAAAAGGGCGAGCAATGGCTGATTACCACTTGCCCGCCCCTTGGGGTATACTTTGTATTGCGCTTATTTCTTGAATTTGGCGGCGATCCAGCGGAACATTTTCTTTTCCTTTTCCCAGAAAAATGAGAATTGGCCTAAGAGAAAACCGTACAACAGCAGCAAGCTTTGGTAAGTCGGGAAGATGAACAGAATGTAGGTAATCGTTTTGAGCCACATTGGCGTCGTGTCGTCATACCCCAGCAAATAAAAGAGCCCTTTGCGGAGCCATACGACCGACGAACCCGACAAACTGAAAACTGCGAGTACCAATAAAACCTGCCTGGTTGTTTCCAATCCCCATTTTTCCTGCATTTTACCCAACCAGGGCTGTGCATTCTTTTCTCCGCTTTGCATATGTTACTGTATTGACTGCGACTGAATTTCCTGCAAAGAAACAATGCGAATCGCAAAAATCCTTGGTTTTAATGAAGGTTTAATAGCCGAGTTCGTGAAAGGCGGAGCATTTATTTAATCTTCAAAAACACCAGTAACCCCAGCACACTCACCACCAAAACACTTGCAGCCGCGGCCGTCATAACCCCGTCGCGCGCATTCTTGCCGAGGAAGTCCAGCCCGCTGTATTTGTGCAGGAATGCGAAGCTGAAACCTTCACGGCGATCGCGATCTTCCACTTTCGTTGAAAGGCGACTGGTAGTGGTTTCGATATAATACGTCGTATGATCGGGTGTATCGTAGGTCAGTTTTACCACCGGCAGCCGTTTGTTCACAAAACCATATTCACCGGCGAAACTGGTTACGAGTGAAGCTTTATCTACTTCTGCATCCGAAATGGGCGAAGAAATCTGGGCTTCCATCAGGTCGCAGCAACTTTCGGCGTTGCGCTCCTCCTGCGCGGCGAACTTGCGCGCAAGGTATTTCGCGAAACGGATATTGCCGTCTTCCAGCTTTTTACCATCGTGGATGTTAGTGTAATCCACCACTGTTTTGTCGGTTTCCCAATCCTTTCGAACGGTTTGCCAGAAAATGTTCTCTCCCCATTTGATCAGCCCGATGTTGGTAACGCCTTTGAGATCGATCATCGACGCCTGGGCTATTTCCTCCGTTTTGATGACCGGGTCGTACACATATTTCTGCCGCTGGTCGGGATCGAGTTTCTGGATGGCGTGGTAGGCGCCCGAGAATGCGAACGTGAATGTGAAAATGCTGCACCAGATGCCGATCGAACGGTGGTACTTACGTAGAATGCCCCGCTGGTTGCCCGAACGGCCGGTTTTGAACTTTTTCCACATTAACCCATACACCAGCACTCCTGCGACTGCCGAAAGAATAATGAGGCTCAGGAAAGTCACCATTACCGTAATGCGGATGGTATTGTTGGTGATCATGTCCATAAAACCCCAGTTATGAAACGTGCTGAATATCCAGATGAACGCTTTACGCCCGCTATCGTTAAATGTAGCAAAGCGGCTCTGGCCGGTTTCGACATAAATATCCATCTTCCGGCTGTCGTCGAAACTGATTTTCCACACGGGCAGAAACCGGTTCACATACTTGTATTGATCGGTAAATTCGGTCAGCAACGTGCTGGAAATAATCTTCGATTTCGGCTCGCCAAGCATGGAGCGTGCCATGTGTTCGGCATATTTCTGGTCGCCGTCAGGGAGTTCAGAGCCGTTGGTGGTGCTGAAATACCTCAATTTATTATCGACGCCCTTCACCTGGTACCATGCATTCCCGTCAAATTTGATCAGCCGGAAATTTTTGAATTCCGCGATTTTGTTTTGGGTTAAAACCTGCCCGAGCTGTAATGTTACGTCGGCGGGCGCCACTGGTTCGGCTTTGTAAAACTCATGGGCAATGGTGGTTTTGAACCAATGCGACATGAACGGGTGCATGACGCCCGATGCGGTCCAGAAAATAGTGGGAACAAGTGCCAGCAGCCCCAATATCCGGTGCCAGCGATAGATGTTTCTGCGGATCGTCTTTTCGGCCTTTGCCTTGAATGACTCTTTGGGTTGAATAGCAATATCCTCGATCATAACCTGTTATTTTTTGCCGGTGAAAGTGTATTGCACGCCGAAAACGAATGTCCGTGGTGCCGCAGCATTGTAAGTCGTGCGGTCGGTAGCGTTGTTGCCGCGGGTTGCATTGGTGGCGTAAAGCACATCGGTCAGGTTGAGCACATTCGTGAAGAGCTCAATGCCTTTCCAGTTATATCCCAGTCTCAGATTCAGGATGTCATAACCTTCGTATCGGACGGAATTGATCTGATTCTGATAATAGGAAGCCACATGCTGCCATTCCACCGACGACCGGAGATTTTTAAACCATTTGGGATAATAGCTGAACTCTGTGTTCCAAAGCCAGCGCGGCGAGGAAGGCATATCCTTGCCATTGACATTCTTCACGGCGTCGGACTCGCGGCTGCTCAGAGTGAACTCGTCATACCTGTGAATGGCTGTAGTACCGCCAAAACGGAAGAAGAATTCCTTCGTCGGCTTGTAGGTTACTCCGAATTCCGCGCCGCGGTGCAAAGTCTTTCCGGCCGATTGGTAATCGTACGAGTTGTCCGGCAGCCGCACATTCAGCAGCTCGTTGCGGCCATTCATTTGGTAGAATGCCAGGTCGATGTAAACCTTGTTATCGACCAGAGATGCCCAGCCGCCGATTTCTGCATTGTTGAATTCAGCTGGTTTCAGATTGTAGTAGAACCAATCACCGTTTTCCAACGGTATGGTACGTTTGCGGAACACCGACGTCAGTCCAGGAGGAGAAAACCCTCTCGAATAATTGGCATAAATCCCTTTTCCTTTACCTAAATCATAAGTAGCCCCGATTTTTGGCGTAACCTTACTGTACGATTTGCTGCCCGAAGTATTATCGAGGAAATTGGCGTAGGTAAACGACATCCGGTCATAGCGCAACCCTGCCGATACGCGAAGTTTCGGCAAGAGTTCGAAATCATATTGTGTGTATGCCGCTGTGTTCTTGATATCCGCATCATAATCCGCATTTCGAATGTCCGGCCGCTCTTGTACGATGGTATATTTCTCCACCGACTTTCCGTCCGGGCGCAGTTGGGCTGCCAGGTCGATCTGATAGGACCAGTAGTTGGATGGTGAGAAATCGAAAACGGCACCTGTGATCAGTTTGGAATTAAGGAACCTAAACCGCTGGCTGTGCTGGGCGAGTATGCCAATGCTTTTGAAGTCGCTCGAATTGATTTCGCCCCTGGCTGTTGTTTGCCCGGAGGTCCAGCGAATGCCGTAATTCGGGTTCTGGCCGTGTTCATTTTTTCTTGCAAAAGCGGTCACGAATGTCTGTGAGCCATTTTTCCAATCTTTTTCAAGGGTAAGCCGGCTGCGCAGCGAGCTCACTTTACGGTAGGTAAAGTCGGTAGTACTCACATACTGGCGGGAATAAAATGCAAGGCTGTCCACGCTGCCGCTCGTTTGCGAATCATATTTGCTGTAAGCCAGCGTGTAAATCAGGCGCGTCGACGGTGTGAAATGATATTCCAGCCGTGCATTGATCGCGTTTTTGTCATAATCCGAGCTTTTCATCCAAGCGTCGCGCTGATTGGCGACGAATCCGCCCACGTAAACGCCGAATTTCCCGATCATGCCGCCCGCGCCATACTGAATGCGCTTATAGCCCCATTGATCAGCCTGCACGCCGATTTTGGCAGTCGGTAATATCGTAGGTCGCTGCGTGATAAAGTTGATCGCACCACCCACGGCTTCCGGGCCGTATATAGAGGAAACGGGGCCTTTCACCACTTCCACCGAGCTGATTGCAAACTGGTTGAATTCCAGAATGGAGTTATGGTTGAAAACGCCCATCGGCCGGATCGGCACGCCGTCTTCCATGTAAAGGAAATAGGCATTGGTGGTAAATGGCTGGCGGATCGCCATCGAATGCTGCTCGTTGCCGAGGTTCACCATCATCACGCCGGGTACTTTGTTCACGATTTCGTACATGGCCGTAGGTTTGGCCTCGTCGATCATCCGTGGGGTTAGTTTGGAAATAGCGATGGGGCTCTCGGTACGCAAAGTTGCCTCGCGGTTGCCCGTCAAAACGACCGATTGCAGGTTTTCCGCAGCCGCGTCAAGCCCGATCTTAACGCTTTTACCATTTTCGATCTGGACTTCTCTGGCAGAGAACCCGATGCTGGAAATGCGGAGTATTGCATTAGAAACCGGTCTGTTGAATGCAAAATGGCCGTTGTTGTCAGTGGTGGTACCGAGGTTGGCCGAGACGATCTGCACCGTGGCTCCGGGAATGGGCTCTTTGGTCTGGGTATCGAATACACTGCCTTCGATGCCCTGCGCGACAGCCGCGTGCGCGCATACATACAGGAATAGCGCCTGTAAAAATATTTTCAGGTTCATTATAATGCTTTAAGAGATTAAAATTCAGTTAGGTATCATGAATTTGATCTCCTGGGCGGGCGTAGCAATTTGCTGATTGGCGCAGAGTAAAAAAGTAACTGGTGGAAGAAACGAACCGGTTCCCGGAATTCTGTGGTCCCCGGTTCAAAGTTGTAAGAATAGGGTTGTGGGGTAAATAGTTGGATGACTGGGATGTTGTGAACTTTCTCCGAAGTCTCCTTGTCCTGCTTTTCCTTTTGCTGTTTGAGCTTTTTCGCCAGGTAACATTTGCCGTCGCAATGCAGCTCGGGACGTTTCCGGTTTTCGCAAAGTACCTTGGCGATGTATTCCCGGTTCAGTTTAAAATAGGCGATCGTTCCCCACGGACTGAGCGTGGGTAGCATAATAGCTGCGAGCAGTATGTAGGCTATAACGGAGCGCATATTTTACTTCGGCTTTCGGCTGTCGGCTGTCGGCTTTTTTGTCCAAACGAAAGTTCGAAAGCCGATAGCCGACGGCCGAAGTACATTTAAAACGATGTCCCTACGCCGGGATCGGAAAAACGTTTGTCTTTGATGAAATCATCGTCATTCAGTGTTTTCAGAAATGCGATAATCGATTGCTTTTCGGCGCTTGTCAGGCTAATCCCGCGTTTTTGGCCCGCTATATTCAGCAATGGGTCTAATGTGGGCGAAACATAAATACTATCCTTGCTGCCGGGTTTGTCGTTCGCGTAATGATCGATCACCTGTTCCAGCGTCGTGAAACGGCCGTCGTGCATGTAAGGCGCGGTCAGGCCCACATTCCGCAGGCTCGGTACCTTAAATTTCAACCGGTCGCCGTCATTCAAAGTAATGGCATACCTGCCCTGGTCGTTGATCCGGTTGGGTACCAGTCCATTGTTTCTGAATTTCTGATCCGTAAAAAGCTCACCGGCGTGGCAGGAAGCACATTTTTGTTTAAAAACAGATAAACCATCCTTCTCCTGCGCGGTGAGCGCGGAAGCGTCGCCTTTTAGGAAATAATCGTACCGGGACGTAGCCGAAACCATGGTCATCATAAACTGCGACAGCGCCTGCATCATCCGGTCGGCGGTAATGCTATCGCTACCGAACGCCGCTTTGAACATTTTAGGATAATCGACTTGCTTAGCGGCACCCGTTATCGGCGTTTTTTTCAACTTCTCAATCACATTACCGACCCGCTCGTCCATCTCCACCTTATTTTGAATGGGCACCGGCGGCACCATATCCATATCATGCACGCCACCATCCCAAAAGAAGGAAGTATTCCAGGCCATATTCTGCACAGATGGCGCATTGCGCGTGCCGATCTTATCATCCACGCCGTGGCTGAGGTCGTGGCCATGGTGCGTAAATGCAGCCTGTTGCTGGTGGCACGTCCCGCAGCCGATATTGTCGGTCCGTGAAAGGATGCCATCGTAAAACAGGAATTTTCCCAATTCGACGCCTTCGACGGTCAACGGGTTTTTAGACAAATCATAAACCGGATCAGGGAAATAGGAAGGCTTTGTCCATTGCAGTGGCGTAGGCGTATTGTCTGTTGGCTTAGGTCCCGGCTCGTCGGTGCTGCTTTTTTTGCAAGAAACGGCCAACGCCAGCAGCGCCGCCAAAAAAACCAATATGCCCGTAACCTTCCTCATTTTGTTTGTTAGCGCGCTGTTTAGTTGATCTTTATTTCCTTGACATTAAACATTCCGGCGTAATTGTCGGCTACATACTTCGAAGAATCGGTAAACATCAGTGATGAGCTTTTTTTGATGCTCAACTGTGTGGAACCATTGAAAATTTTCTGAATATCGGCCTGGATCAGCACATTGGAGACAATGCTTGTCGTAACGATTGCCTTTTGGCCAGGGAAAGCCAGTTTGACAGTCCTGAGATTGTTGATGGTCTTTTCCGTTCTGCCCCCGAAAAAACCAATGTGGTAGTAGTACTTGCCATTGGCAGTCGTTGCGGAATCGGAAGAACCTTCCAGTTTCAGGAAAATGTAGCCCGGGTTCCAGTCCCAGTACATGGCCTCTTCATTGGTAGGGCCTGTATATATGTCGAGAATACCCTTTCGCCCAGGCGAATCCGGTTCCATTACGCTACGTACGCTATCGACTCCTACCATAAACTCGATGCCGGTATAATCACCAGTCAGCACATTCCGGATCGTAAGTTTTTGCGACTCCTTATTCGCCTCGCGGATCAGGAAGTAGCTCGAATCCTGAGGCACCGCGAATATGCTGCCATCCAATTTGATGAGTTTGATATTCGAAATGTAGTAGTTGAGCTTGCTGACTGTGAAATCCTCGCCCACCGCATTTATATATCGTGTGCTGTCGAGCTGCAAATCCTTGTCACCTACGATGTTATCGAATTGCAGCTGAATGGTGCCGGTTTCAATCGGATCGGTATCGTCGTCTTCGTCCGGGAAAGAGCAGGAAAACATCAGTAACCCCGAGGCCAGTGCCCAGGCAGACAGCCATGAAAATGTTCTTTTCATCATGTAGTTTTTGTAAAATGAAGTTTGCACACAGCCCATAGGCGTGCTTTAAGCCGGCAAAATGGCAAACAGAATTTGTTCCAGCTAATGATAGAACTGTAAACGGGGTGATTTTATGCTAAATCAGATGAGCGGGGGATGAAAAATATCGTCCGCCGCAATGCGGGGTGTGAAGGAAGAGGTAAGAGAGAAAACCGCCTGTGGCAGCAGTTCGACGACAACGGGTTGTTGCGCAAAGGAAAAATCCGCACGCTGGTCCATTACCTGGTCGATCAGTCGCGACATATAAGTTTTTTCGGCCTGGCGTTTTTCCTGTTCATCCAGCGCGGCAATGCGTTTGGCGAGGTAGCATTTACCATCGCAATGCATTTGCGGCCGGTTCCTGTTTTCGCAGAGATTCGCAACGATGTATTCGCGCCGGATCTCAAAATCGAGGTACAACAACGGAATCACCCATACTTTGACCAGCAGAAGGCCAAGCAGGCTGAGGGATATCCATTGTTTTGCAGAATTTCTCACGATTGTTTTGCAGAATTTCTCACGATATCAAAAACGAACAAACCGGATGAAATGGTGTTTGCGCACAAAGGTAATGATGAATGCACAGAAACGATCGAATTATTGAATGATCCTGCCTCCCGTTAGCGGATTTTATAATGAATTTGTAGCGATAATCCACCGGAATAGAGAAATCGGTTATTGAATCCCTCAGGGGTGTAACCAAACCCGGGGAAGTACTGAACATAAGTATCTGCCTTTGTCCGCCGCCCCATTACATTTCTGAAGGTTAAACGCAGGAGCCAGTTGCTTGCCAGGTTGAAATCAAAACCGAAATAACCTTCGAATCCCAATGCGACATTGTTTGTTTCCTTGAACCGGCCTTCATAATCACCGAATGTGGGGCCCTTAAAGCGGTAGCTCCCTTTATACCCAGCAATGGAAATGACCGGACCATAGCCGGCGTAGAGGATCCTGCGCGTACTGCGCATTCGCCTCACCTCATATGCGGCGCGCAGATATGTGCCTTTGAATGCCTGCGAAGGATTGAAGTCGTTGTATTGTCGCGTGTCGCCACTGGCAAAACCTGCTCCAAAGTACAAGCGCCGGCCGGGCTTCTTCAAATCGAGCAGGTAATAGGGTTCTGCAATGAAAGTATTGCGGATGTAATACTTGTTTGAAAAAATGAATGAGGGCACGCTATTGATTACGTCGAGGCCCATGTAGGAAGATCTTTTGACTAGCGTGTCCTGCGCTTGCGAAACGAACGACACGCTTACAAAGATCATTAATATTGAAAATCGTTTCATGGCTTGATCCGTATTGTGATTCCTGCACCGGGTTCAGCATTTAACCAGGGTTGCGGGCCGGGGTTAACATAGGGGTCGAAGTAAATATTCGTTTCAGTGAAAGTGGAATAGTATTTGTTGACCGTGGTTGGCTCTTGTGCATCGGTGATAAAACCGCAGCCTCCTTTGTATCGGAATACGCGTTGATAGTAGATAGCAAGTGTATCGGTGCGTTCGGAAAACTGGAACACGTAAGTAGTGGTGTCGGAAACGAGTGAAATGGGTAGAGAGATGGAGTAGTAATGTTGGGGTGTAAAGTTGTCTGTTTGCTGCCTGATGGCCTCCTGGCTCACCGCATTCAGAGCGTAAATCGAATCTAATATCAGGGAATCTTCTCCAAAATAGATTCTTGCGGACAGTTCCGCTTGCGGCCCGCAGTCGATGCAGCTTTGGACGCCGACTGCTGACAATATGAAGATGATGGATAGAAGATGCTTCATCAAAACGGTCCGGAAGGTTTTAGCTAACCGGTGAGACACATTTTCCTAAAACATCGTTGCCGCCGCAGGATAATCGCACTTTAAATCAGTACTTAGTGTGGGACATTAAAAGTATATTTGAGAAAAAAGGCACACTATACCATGGCAGCACAGGCATTAGCAATTTCACAACCGACCATGTATTCAGAAGAGGAATATCTCCGCATTGAAAACGACGCGTTTGAAAAGAGCGAGTATTTTCAGGGGCAGATTATCAAAATGGCCGGAGCTACACCGAATCACAATCGTGTGAAGGAGAATATAGTTGGGGAACTCTATTCGGTTCTGAAAAAGGGGAAATCGTGCCGAAGTTCTTCAAGTGATCAACGGATTCACATTCCGGCCAATTCGCTTTACACCTATCCTGACATTGTTATCGTCTGCGGGCCGAACAAATTTTCAAAACTGGATCGCATTACAATCACCAATCCATCAGTGATCATCGAAATCCTTTCTCTTTCCACGAGTGAGTACGACCGAGGTGAGAAATTCAAATTGTATCGTGACATTGAAACTTTACAGGAATATGTGTTGGTAGATTCCCGCAAACCCTACGCGCAGGTTTTCCGCCGGATGCCCGATAATCAATGGATATTAGCCGACGACGCATTCTCCCTTAGCGAATCAATTACGATTCAAACAATCGGTGCTGCGCTGCAAATGGCCGATCTTTATGATGGTATCGAGAATGTAAGCAGCCTCTTATCCCCGCCCGAAGAGTAATTTTCCTATATTTGCCCTTTAAACAATAAGGGGCTTTTTGCTCCGTTTAAGATCAAAATTGTTTTTGAATAGAATCGACCTCTGTTTCATTCGCTTAACCATTCACTTTTTATTTCTGATATGATGCTTCTGCAAGCACTTACTGACTCTACTGCGGCTGCACCCGTCGCTGAGCAGGGCCTTTCTGTAATCGATTTGCTCGCCAAAGGGGGGTGGGTAATGTTGCCACTGGGATTGTTGTTCCTGGCGACGCTATTCCTCATTATCGAACGTTTCCTGGGTATCGGCGCCAATGGTAAGATCGAGCCGCAATTTGTCGACAATGTGAAGGATTTTATTCAACAGGGAAATTTGAAATCGGCGGAGTCGCTTTGCAGAAACCAGCGTAACGCCGCCGGCCGCATTCTGGAAAGGGCGATCGGCCGCATTGGTTACCCGATCAAAGACATTGAAACAACGATTGAAAATGCCAGCCAGATCGAGATCCAGCGTATGGAAGGAAATCTGCCTTACCTGGGGGTGATCGCGGGTATCGCGCCGATGCTCGGGTTCGTGGGTACGATTTCCGGTATCATCCGTATTTTTTACGATATTTCGATCTCCAACGACTTTAATATCAGCACTATCGCAGGGGGTATGTATGAGAAAATGATCACTTCCGGTTCGGGTCTGATCATTGGTCTGATCGCCTACGCGGGTTACCACTTGCTGAACATGAAAATCGACCGTTTTGCATTGCGCCTGCAAATGGCCGCATCCGACTTCCTGGATGTGCTTTCAAAGCCGGTTGCTGCAAAATAGCTATTGATAACCAGGCAGGGTTTCAAAGTTGCCCGGTTTAAACCTCATTATAGATATGAAAATACGTCGGAAGAGCCGGTTTGCCCCGGAGGTGTTCACGCACTCGCTCAACGATATCATGTTCTTCCTGTTGCTGTTCTTTTTGATCATCTCCACGATGTCCAATCCGAACGTAATCAAACTGATGCTGCCCAAAGCATCGGCGACGCAACAGATGTACAAAAAACAGATTACGCTCTCGGTCGATGAGCATAAGGCCTATTTTATTGATAAAGAGCCTGTTCCTTTTGATAATCTGGAAACGCAATTGCAAAGTATTTTTGCCGGTGTGGAAGAACGAACGGTGGTGCTGCGGGTAGATAAGAACCTCGCCGTGCAGGATCTCGTGGACGTGCTCGAAATCGGGGCCAAGAACGATATCAAGATGGTAATGGCTACGGCTAAATAGATTTTTAGGGAGAAAGGAGGAGGGAGAGAGGAGAATGGAAAGGGTTTGAAGGTTTTGATCTTCAAACCCTTTTGCTATTTCTAATGGTTAGCAGCGCTTTGATAGATTTGCTCCACGATGGATTGCAGGATAGCTCCTTGCGCTCCGTCGCAAATGTTGGCAGGTTTGCCGTCGCAGAGATCCATGAATGCGAGGGTGTTCCGCAATTGAGTGTCGATAGCACCCAAATGTGGGAAGCGGATATCGGCCAGCTCGCCGGCGATTTCGGTGTATACCGACAGCGGAAATAATTTGGCACCGCCTTTTGTCCCGAAAACTTCCAGATTGATCGTCTCCTCCTGCTCCATATTCAGAGCAAATGAGGTAGATAGCGCAATGCTGACATTGCCGGGAAATGACAGATGTGCAAAGCAGGCATCCTCCACTTCGAATGTAGCAGGGTTCCAGGCGCCTTTCAGGCCTTTTCCACCGGTTTTACCGATGAAATCGTACGTATTGGCTACAATGCGCGTGGGAAGCTGGTAGCCTGTCAGGCCAAGGGCTAAATCGAGAATATGGACGCCTAGGTCGATCAATGCGCCGCCCCCCTGGATCGTTTTGTTGGTGAAATTACCCCAGCCCGGAATGCCACGGCGACGCAGATAGCTGGCCTTGATGTGGTAAATATCACCCAGGTTGCCGAGTGCATGATAATTTCTCAGCGTCGAATATTCCGGCGCATGACGGCGCTGGAAGTTGTAGGCCAGGGTTAATCCCTTCTTTTGAGCCAGATCGGCCATTTCGCGCGCCTCGCGGGCATGCATGGCCGGCGGCTTTTCACAAAATACATGACAGCCATTTTCAAGCGCCTGCATGGTAAACGGGTAATGCAGGTTATTGGCCGTGCAATTGATCACAATATCCGGCTTGCCTTCACTGCGGTACATTTCGTCGGGGTTGTCGTACGCAAACGGCACACCGTGCTTGTCGGCCAGGGTCTGGGCTTTATGGATGTCACGGCTGCATATCGATACGACCTTGACGCGATCGGGCAATAGGGCTAATGCCGGAAGGTGGTTTTGGTCGGCAATGTGCCCGCCGCCGATGATAGCGGCTTTCAGGATTGACATGAATCGGAAGAATAAGTTAATTATTCTTCCAAATATCCGGATTTAGGACAAGAAAACAGGTAAGTCAGGGTTCAATTGGTTTTTGATACTTCCAAACAGCCTTCTTGATTTTCAGGTCTGGGTCGCTGTAATTGAGATGTCGGTATTTGCCGGCCTGTTCGTCGTCGGTAGCGTTCATCGAAGGTGTTCTCGGAAGAAGATTCCATGACCAGCCATAGGCAATATCCGGAACTCTTCCGGATTTAGACAAGTTGAGCGTTCCATGGAGAAAAGAACCGATTTCTTCCATTGTGGGAGTAGCAAGGAGGTTTTTAGAGCCAAAATTCAGAAACCCCTGCCGTTTGTCCTGATCCTCTTTGTCCAGCTTAAAATTGACTTCCAAAGTATATTCCATTTCAACCGGCTTGCCGTTCTGTACTGCGGGACTCCATTTCGGCATTTCATTTACGACGCGCAATGCTTCCTTATCGATGCCGTAACCAATGTTTTTCAGACTTTTCGCATTGCGGATATCGCCATTTTTATCCACAGTAAAAGACACCAGTGCGATCGCTTCCACGTTCGTTTTGCGAGCAGCTTCCGGATATTGCAGGTTTTGAAGAAGGTATCGCATCAATGCCTCGTTACCGCCAGGAAATGAGGGCCGTTGCTCAGCTATTTTCATATTATCGCTGACCGGCGAAGAAGTAGCAGCCGTATCGCCGTCGGTGATCGGTTGACCGACAACTACCGGGCCGGTAATTTGATTTACAGCCTTTTTGACGATCACTCCGAGCTCCTGATTATTATCCGTCAACTTAAATTCCTGTGTTTCATATGCAACGTGTGTGATAACGAGCCTGGAATTGGCGGGTACATTTTGCAGCTCAAACCGGCCATTGTGATCAGTAGTTGTGCCACGGGTGGTTCCGGCTATGATGATGGTTGCATCTTCGACCGGTCCGTCGGTTTCGTCCACGATGAGTCCTCTTACACGTATCGTCTTTTCAGCCTCCGTTTTAAGCCGATCGATAGCCTGCAGCGGCGACCGGGAGGCTGAGATGCTAACCGAACATGCGGCTGCCGGCAGGATCATCAAGTATTTGGCCAGTAGCCATCTCGAACTGCGTTGTTTGTAAATCATCTGAATCCGGCGTTTTAGCAATGATGCATTGAAAAAATGGTTGGCAATCGTAATGTCAGGGCTGCGCATCGCGTAGGCGACCAGGAATGAGGCGTAACCGTTCCGGTTTGGCACCGACTCGTCGGCCAGGTATTCGTGGACGGTTTCCATAGAGCGCTTGTAGAGCCAGACAACGGGGTTAATCCAGAAACCTATTTTCAGCAGTTCGATCAAAAGGATATCTGCGGTGTGCCATTGCCGGATATGCTCATACTCGTGCCGGATGATCGTGTCGGAATTATGGCGGTAGTCATGAGGACTTAAAAAGAGCCAGCGAAAGAATGAAAATGAGCTCCCGTTCCGACTACCGGTGTTTTCGGGCAACATCACCAATGAATAGTTGCCCATTTCGATCCTTTCGTTCCGACTGGCCATTTTGAAAAGCCTGAAAAGATTCGAAATGAATTTACAGGCCAGGATCAATACGCCGGTTGCATACAGCCCGAAAATCCAGCGCCATAGGTCAATCCGTTTTTCAGGTGTTTGATCGGCGATTACGGCAACGGAGATCGTTGCCTTCTGGTAGACGGTCTCCGGGACGTGGATTGTCGTGACCGGCTCCGCAAAATGGATGGCAGGCAATGCAAATGCGATCAGTAACGTGCCCAGCAGATAGAAGCGGTTCCAGTAAAAAAAGGTATGTTTTCGAAGTAAAAGCCAATAGCAGGCATAAAATAGCAGCCAGTATGCATTGACTTTTGCCAGATAGAGGAGTGTTTCCATGCAGGGCAGCGTTACGCTTGTTATTTGCTTTTGGTGATGATCGAAACGACACCGTTCGCACCACGAGAGCCATAAATTTTCGTCGATTCAGGGGCTTTGAGTACGTTGATACTTTCGATGGTATTGGGATCCATTGTTTTGATCAGGCTGCCATCTTCCAATGCTTCACCGTTCAGTATGTACAAAGGCTGGCTGCCGGCGCGAGTTGATTCCTCCCGCCCACGGATCTGTATTTTTGACTCAAATTTATCGCCTGTGCGCATTTCGGGTTGTGCTTCGAAAGTTTCACCTTGCAGTATGGTTCCCTCTTTCGGTTTTTGAATAACTGGTTGTGCGGCAGGTTTGAATCCGACAACTGTTGTCTCTTTCGCTTTGTCGGCGCCGACAGTCGTATCGTCGCCTATTTCCGCTAGCATGAAGTTGATAGGCACTGTGAATTTCGTACTGACTGCTTTCCCGTCTTGTTTGCCAGGTGTCCATTTGGGAAATTTAGAAACGACGCGGGCCGCTTCTTCATCGCAGCCATAGCCGATGCCTTTCAGAATTTTTACATCTTCAATATCACCGGTAGAAGTTACCACGAAGCTGACGAATACCTTGCCTCCTACATCAGCTTTGGAAGCTCGCGTGGGATACTTGATATTCCGGGCCAAAAACTTGAACATTTCAGCATTTCCACCCGGGTACTCCGGTGCAACTTCGACGGCCTCCAAAACGGGGCTGGCTTCCAAACGTTCCCCCGATTTTATTGCCTCATTTTCCTTTGAAACCTGACTCTCGCAGCCGGCCACAAGCAATGCGCTGGTTCCGATCATCGTTGCGGCAACCACGTAGGTGCCCAGCATCCATTTGGATGTGCGGTTCTTATAGATCATCTGAATACGGTTTTTTAATTGAGATGGTTTGAAAAAGTGATTGGTCAGCGAGGCAACAGGCGCATTAAGCGCATACGCGACGAGGAACTGAGCGTAATAATCACGGTTCGGGGCTTGCGCATCGGCCAGGTACTCGTGAATTTCTTGCAGTGACCGCTTGTACAACAGCAGCACCGGGTTGAACCAGAAAACGGTCCTTATGATTTCAATCAAAAGAATATCGAGGCTATGCCGCTGTTCGGTATGCACCATTTCATGCCGCAAAATGGCATCGAAATGGTTTTCATAGTCGTTGCGGTTGATGACGATCCATTTCAGGAATGAAAAGGAGCCTACCTGGTTGGAGTCGATCAGGATCACCGTGCAATCTTCCAACTTAATGCGCTCGCCCGAACGTAGGTATTGCTCCAGCTGGACGATGTTCCTGGCCAGTTGCGTAGCGGTGATAGTCAACCCCGCGATGTAGATCACCGTCAGGACTTGCATCCACGTCCACGCTTCCGGCTCTTCGCGTGCCTTACTGATCACCGAGAATGCCGAAGCATTCACTTCGTATATCACAGGCAGTTCGGGCGCCGAGGCCGGATAAATGATCTCCGGCAACGCGAAAGCGATAAGCAGCGAGCCCAGCAGGTACCAGCGGTTCCATTGGAAGAATGTATGCTTGCGAAGCATCGACCAGTAACAGAAATATAGCAACACCCAATAAAGGCTAACCTTGCCGATGTATATGAAATTTTCCATGGCTAACAGACGGTTTACTGGTCGTTTTTGTGTTGGTTGATCAGCTTCATGATCTCATCCAGATCTTTGGTATTCAGATCGTTATCCTTCACAAAAAAGGAAACCAGGTTGGGTAGCGAATTGTCGAAGTAGTTGACCATCAACTGCTTCATTTCGTGCCGCTTATATTCTTCTTCCGAAATGAGCGGGTAGTATTCGTGTGTTTTCCCGTACGCGTTGTAGCCTACCACCTCTTTCTTTTCGAGAATACGGATGATAGTAGATACGGTGTTGTAGGCTGGTTTGGGCTCGGGCATTTCCGCCAGAATGTCTTTCACAAAAGCCTTTTTCAGTTGCCAGAGAATTCTCATGACCTCTTCCTCTGCCCTCGTCAGGTTACGCATTTCCATAATGTTTCTTTCTTTAAAATGGGTTATAAGTAATGGGTAATTCAAATATATGACTATTTAATTAGTTTTAAAACTATTTTATTAGTTATAATGAAAAAATAAAAAACCGACACTGGAAATGTGACGGTTCATGCTTGATTATCAGTGCTGGAAAAGGAGGTTGCTAGGCGAATCTTGAACCTTTACTGCGAAGAAACTGGCCCACATTACATAGCGCGCCGGGCATTAACACAACCTCATGATCCCAGCCGAACGTTGTCCAGTTACCGGGCGTGGCGATCATGATTTGTTTTGTTTCAGTAAAAAACCAAATAACTTTCTCTACACCGAATTCGAGGAGCTTCATCGTTTTCAATGCCACATACTTGCTCTCGGTGACGTCTTCCAACTCAGTCCGCGTGTCCACTTCGACGGATATTACGGGAGGAACTCGTGCGTAATTCAGATTGATCTGATCGATTGTCAATACATTATAGTCAAAAACCAGAATGTCAGAAGCCAGATTGTTTCTTTTATCGACGTGGAGACCGGGTTCATTTGTAGCTACGAGATATCTGCTTTCGTCAATCGAACGAAGAAGAACACGTACCAGATAACTGACGATGAATGACTGTAAACTACTGCAACCCATGACACCCTCTTCATTGACATTGCCCGCAAGCACTTCCTGGTAGCCTTTATAGTAATAAGGCTTCCCATCGATAATCTCACGGATGAGCGATGTCGGAATGCTTTTTTCCAATGCACTTTCAGGAATGTCGCAGCCAGGTTTTGGTGAAGCTATCATAGGTTGAATCGTTTAGCTCATAACCCAATATACAAAAAATTTCTGCTGATATTCAAAACGATGTACAACATAACAGGCTCGATGAGCCATCGGGAAAAACAAAGGGCGACGGAATCAAATCCCGTCGCCCTTGCGATATGAATGTCCGCAATGTTTACTCCACCACGCTCAACTTCACCGTATTCGTCTTACGCTGTCTTGAAACCGGCATGCTCAATGTGTTGATGAACACGTCGCCTTTCTGCAATTCGCCTTTTTCAACGAGAAAAGTTTTGATGTCCTCGATGAGGTCGTCGGTTGAAACGCCCTGGTCGCGGTCGTAATAGAAGACCTTCGTACCCCAGTACAATGCCAGCTGGTTCATCAGCATTCTGTTGGATGTGAAGATCAGTAAGTTGGCTTTTGGGCGGTGGTGCGACAGACGGAAAGAAGTGTAGCCCGAACGGGTAATGCCGATGATCGCCGCAGCTTGTGTGTCACGTGCGAGACGGCATGCGCTCATTACCACGTTGTCATTCAGTTTATATGCACCAGGTGCGTCGTTAACGGCTGCGTGATGTCTGAAATAGATGCTATTCGTGCTGGCTTCTACTTTTTCAATGGTGCGGCTCATGCTTTCTACGGCCAGAATCGGGTACTTACCGGAAGCAGTTTCAGCTGAAAGCATTACGGCGTCCGCACCGTCGAGTACTGAGTTCGCCACGTCGTTCAGCTCGGCGCGGGTTGCGCGCGGGCTCTCGATCATGGATTCCAGCATCTGCGTAGCCACGATTACAGGCTTGCCGGCACGGTTACATTTCTCAACGATCATTTTCTGGATCATCGGAACCTCTTCGGCAGGAAGTTCAACCCCGAGGTCACCGCGTGCTACCATGATAGCGTCCGTTGCTTCGATGATCTCGTCGATATTCAGAATAGCCTCAGGTTTCTCGATTTTCGCTACAACGCGGGCTTGTTTGCCTTTGTTGGCGATGTATTCTTTCACTTTTGCGATTTCCTCAGCCGTGCGTACGAACGACAATGCGATCCATTCTACATTGTTTTCCAGCCCGAAGTCCAGGTCCTCGTAGTCTTTTGGCGTTACCGAAGGCATCGAAACCTTTGTATTAGGCAGGTTAACGCCTTTTTTTGATTTCAGGTAGCCTCCATAAATAACCTCGGTAATCACATCCGTACCTTCAATACCTGTTACCAGTACTTCCAGTTTACCATCATCCATCAACACGCGGTCACCGATCTTCACATCATTGTACATTCCGTCGTAAGGCGTGCTCACTTTCTCGGCGGTACCGAGTACTTCAGTGTTGGAAAGGATGAGTTTTTTGCCAGGTTCGATCAGAACACCGTCCTTTTCAGCCACCAGACCAATACGGATTTTAGGCCCTTGCAAGTCTTGCAGAATAGCGAGGTTCAGGCCGTGCTCTTCGTTGATCTCGCGGATGTTGGTAAGTCTTTGCAGGTGGTCGGCGTGGGTGCCGTGGGAGAAGTTGAGCCGGAATACGTTCACTCCTGCTTTGGCCAATGCATATAATGTTTCTTTCGATTCCGAGGCAGGGCCTACGGTTGCAACAATTCTGGTTTTTTTGGAAGACATAAAGTTAATGTGCAGTAAATGATGTTTTTATAAACAATCCACGTCGATCACGACCTGGATGCTTTTTAGCGTCTTGTCAGTCAGAGTGTCAATTACTTTTTCCTGTATAAATGACTTTGCCGCCTTAAAATTAATCTTTTCTCGTTCAAGTTTGATGAGAATATCGAACAAAAACTGATTTCTTACTCTTTCGACCAGCGGCGGCTGCGGCCCCAGAACCCGGCTGGCCCCCAAATGCGCGGTCAATTTTTCGGCCAGCGCTTTCGCGGCCCTCGCGGCGGTACCCTCGTCGATATGCTTTACAGTAACCTTAATGAGCCGTGTAAATGGCGGATAACTGAACCGCTCGCGCTCCGCAATTTCGGTCTCATACATTCCCTGGTAGTCATTATTGATGATCTTTTCGAGCAACGGCTGCGACGGGTTAGCCGTTTGTATCAAAACCTTCCCGGGCTTGTCCGCGCGCCTCCCTGCGCGCCCGCTCACCTGCGTAAGCATCTGGAATGCCCGTTCCGAAGCGCGGAACTCGGGGAAGTGGATAATACGGTCGGCATCAAAAATGCCCACCACGCTCACATTGTCGAAGTCGAGGCCTTTACTGACCATCTGCGTTCCTACCAATATGTCAATGCCTCCCTCTTCAAAATCCGAGATGATTTGCTGATAGGCGTTTTTTGCACGCGTTGTATCGAGGTCCATGCGCTGCACGCGGGCCTCCGGGTACATCACATTGATTTCCTCTTCGATTTTTTCTGTTCCATATCCCATCGTTTTGACTTTGGGCGAGCCGCAATGCGGGCAAGTCCGCGGCACTTCCTCCTTATGACCGCAATAATGGCAGCGCAGCTCGCGCGCCTTCATGTGGTAGGTGAGGCTCACGTCGCAGTTGGCGCATTCCGAAATCCAGTTGCATTCCTCGCATTGCAAATAGGGCGAGTAACCGCGGCGGTTCTGGAAGAGAATGGTCTGCTCCTTATTTTTAAGATTGTATTCCAAATGGCTGAGCAACACGGAAGAAAACTCGTTCTTCATCTGCTTCTGGCGCTTTTCCTTTTTGGTATCGATTAGTTCAAAGCGCGGTAGTGCGGCATTCCCGAACCGTTGTTTCATTTCTACCAGCCCGTACCGACCACTTTGTGCGTGGAAATAGCTTTCCAGTGAAGGTGTCGCCGAGCCGAGCAGCGTTTTACCCTTGTGCATGTACGACATGATCACGGCCACGTCGCGCGCATTGTAACGCGGTGCGGGATCGTGCTGCTTGTAAGAAGTTTCGTGCTCTTCGTCCACGATAATTAAACCGAGGTTATCGAATGGCAGGAAAATGGCAGAGCGCACGCCGACTACAAATTGAAACTTGCCATCCAGAATGCCTTTCCAAACTTCTACCCGCTCATTATCTGAGAATTTGGAATGGTAAATCCCCATTACATCGCCGAAAACTTTCCGGAGCCGGACCACAATCTGCGTCGTCAACGCGATTTCAGGAAGCAGGAACAATACCTGTGACCCGCTTTCAAGAGCCTGTTTGATCAGCTCAATGTAAACTTCGGTTTTGCCGCTGCCGGTAATGCCATGCAGGAGCACCACTTCTTTTTCGAGGAACAGTTCATGTATTTGCCGTGAAGCTTCTTTCTGTGTTTCAGTGAGCGTAATGGTGCCCATATTACCCGTAGGAATATCGTCGAAACGCGAAACGAATATTTCGAACTGTTCGAAAATGCCTTTTTTTATAAGCGTATTCAGGGAAGCATCCGAAATGGTATCGTCCTGGCTGAACACCGATTTATCCAAACCCTTGTAATTCAAATCCGGATTGTTGTAAACCGGAATGAAACTGAGGTATTTTAATAGGATTTCCTGCTGTTTGGGCGTTTTGTCGAGGTCCGCAGCCAGCTTTGAAAGCGCTTCATTGGTCGTATAGGCAGCCGTCAGCCTGATTTTCTTGACGACTTTCGGCTTATAGCGCTCTTTTACTTCTTCATACAAAATCACCGCCCGTTTCCCGACCAGCGATTTGATAATCGAGGTTATATTGGATTTTTGCAAAAGCCTTTCCACTTCTTCGTAGGAAAGCGTCTGGTGCTTTTTGATTTCTTCGATAACAAGAATCTCCTGGTCAGTCAGGAGCTCTTCGTGTTCAAATTCAGGATTTAACTGAATTCTCGACTGGCTGGTAATTTTCAACCCCGCGGGTAACGCCACATTCATCACCTCACCGATATTGCACAAGTAATATTCAGCCACCCAGGCGAAAAGTTCGAGTTGTTGCTGGGTAACGATAGGCTGTTCATCGAGCAATTCCAGGATATACTTTGCCTGGTATTTCACAGGAGGATTGGAATGCAGCTGGGCCACCACGGCCGTAATGACCCTTTTCTGACCAAATTGCACGATTACTCTCGCCCCGACCCTGATCAGTGAGGCCATTTCCCGCGGGACCCGGTATGTAAACAGGTTCGGAATCGGTACCGGAAGGATCAGATCGGCAAATAAGGTGATTTCTTCCTCAAAAAGGGAGGTCATTGGTTCAATGCTTTAATTCGGGCGCAAGTTCGGAATTTGTGGTCAAGCAATCAACGAAACATCAAGCGCGGCGGCGTGCGCCCAGTCGACCATTGCATTGAAAAGCCGTATCTGGCTGAATGATCCGAGGTCGCTTTCATGGATGTCCGCAGTTTCAATAATGCCCTGGTCGAGCAGCAACGCACGTTGGGTGCCGGGCAGGAGCGGGCTCGCGGGCGTGAGCCAGCGATTGCCGTCGAGGAATGCGACATTGCAAAAGTTTGAGTCGGTTACCAGTCCTTTCCTGATGATTAATATTTCGTCTGCGTCCCCGCGTTGCGCATAGAGCGTATTCAGGGTATCGCGGTCATCGTATTTGTACCGGTAGTCGATTTCATCGTGATAAACCCGTCTGATTTTGCGGATTATACGGCGGGAGTAAGGTTCCCACCTAACATTGTCGACCGTTTTATTGTAGGCAATGCGGCATTTGTGCATTGTGTCGTCGATGAGATCGGGAATATGAAGCAATTCCGCTAAATTCCAGTTATCATCGTAACCCCATAATTCCCGGCGGGTTTTGTTCAGGCGTGCTTCGTGGTACGACAGGTTTTTCAATTGCCGGTTTTCGACGCAAATGGTTTCAAAGCACAGCATGCGGGGTGTGGCTAAATGGGAGATAAACTTTGTCAATTACTTCCTGGTACTCACTTTTTGCATTGCTCAATGCCGTTATTCCGCCGCCGCTTTTGAAAACCAGTTGTTGTCCCTGTTCTTCGATAAAACGGATCATTACCGCGCTTTCAAAGTTTTCCCCATCAAAATATCCCATTACGCCGGTGTAATAACCACGGTTATATTCTTCGGCCTCCTGAATGATTGCCAGCGTACGCGGTTTCGGCGCGCCGGTAATGGAGCCGGCAGGTAGCAGCTTTTTCAAAAGATCGCCATATTGGGCATCGAAACCTGCCGGTAATATGCCTGCAATTTCAGAACTAACCTGCAAAAGGGTTTTATCAGAAGCCTGAATGCGATCAATATAGCGATAGCGCTCCACCCACACCTTTTCGGCCACCATACTCAAGTCGTTTCTAATCAAATCCACGATCGTGGCATGCTCGGCAGCTTCCTTGTAATCGGAAAGTATGACTTGCTCCGCATGGGGTACCGAGGCGTCGATAGTGCCTTTCATCGGGAACGAAGCAATGCGATTGCCCTGGATGCGCACGAAAATTTCCGGAGAGAAGCAAACGAACCGGTTTTTGAACAAGAGCCGGTAAGGCGCTTCACTGTGCCGGAATATCTGTTCCAGCGTGAGGTTGGTGTCAACTGGCGTCGGTACTGAAAGATTGACGAGGAACGAGTTGCCGGCATTCAAATGACGCAGTACACAGTCGAATTTGGGCTGGTAATCTTTAAAAGCGAGCGGATGTTTATCGAACTGAATATGCTCGGGAAGATCGTCGCTGAACCCGGTAACGTCGTTGGTAAAACCATTCAAATTGAAGAGGATCTCGTTCGGATCGACGTCATCGAGCTTCCAGGCAAGCGGTTTTTGGAATTGGTAGTCCACCAAAAAAAAGAACGGGGTTTTGTTTTTGCCCCATTCATTCAGTTTCTCCGTAAAGTCCCCGGCCGCGTTTTCCAAGCTAAAAAGTGGTATTATCAGACTTTCTGAACAGTTAGCTAATTTACAAAGTTCAGAAACCAATAGCTAAATTAGAGGGTTAAAAGACTAAGGGCGGCCGCAAGCAAAAGGCCGACAGACCATACAATGCACATTTACGACGCAATCATTATCGGCGGTGGCCCTTGTGGCCTCGCAATGGGTATAGAGCTGGCCAAAAGCGGTCTCGACTACCTGATCCTCGAAAAAGGCAACCTCACCGAATCCATTCGCCGGTATCCGCGACGGATGAAGTTTTTCTCTACCGCCGAAAATATCGAGATAGGCGGCATTCCTTTTGCGATTTCGGACGTAAAGGCAAACCGCAATGAGGCTTTACAGTATTATCGGAAGGTAGCGGGGTATTATCACTTGAACTTCAGGCTTTTTGTGGATGTGGATCGGACTGAAAAGCAGGCAGACGGCACTTTTCTGACTTATTCGAATGATGGTCAGGTATTTCAATCCAAAAATGTGGTCCTGGCGACGGGCTATTTCGATGTGCCGCGTATGTTGAATGTGCCGGGAGAGAACCTGCCGCATGTTTCACATTATTATGATGAGCCGTTTAAATACTCTTACACCAATGTCGTGCTGGTGGGTGGGTCCAATTCCTCGGTGGAGGCTGCTTTGGAGCTGTATCGCCATGACGCGAAAGTGACGATCGTGCATAAGGACGCCGACTTCCGCACAAAAGTGAAGTACTGGCTGGTACCGGATGTGAAGAACAGGGTGAAGGAAGGAAAGATCCACACACGTTTCAATTCGGTGACGCGGGCGATCGAGCCGGGACGTCTTTTGATCGAAAATCTCGAAACGGGCGAACAGGAATGGCTACCGGCCGATTTCGTTTTTCTATTGGTAGGTTATCTGCCCGATGAGCATTTACTCGCGCGTTGCGGCGTGACGCTCGATCCGGTTACTAAGGTGCCGGAGTACGATAAGGAAACATTTGAGACAAATGTGGCAGGGTTGTATTTGTGCGGGACTGTACTCGCAGGAGTATTTACAGAAAAGGTATTTATAGAAAACGGCCGCGAGCATGCGGCAGCTATCGCTGATCATTTGGCTGGCCGCGAAGTCCGGAAAGTAAAGGAGTTGATTGACCGGATTTGATGCTACAAAGGCACGGCTGCGGCCGACCGTGAATGAACACGAATTAAACTGCAAGAGAAGAAGCTACTGCTCCACCAGCACCAGCTTCTTCTTTTTCTTTTTGGAGGAGATCTTCTCGATTTTACCAATTAAACCATTGGCTCCAACTCCGTAGCCCACATTTCCAGCGAAACTTAGTGCATGAAAACCCTCTGTGCCGAGCGAAATCCAGCTTTTCCCTCGGTCCAGGGAGACGCTGTTGCCGGAAGGGCCGGAGGCCACCAGTGCATAGTTGTCCGAGCGGATTTGCGTGTCGCCGTTCCAGGTCGCGTTGGTTTTGTGGTAAATGGCTACTGATTCTTTCAGGCCGGTGGGTTTGGTCATGCCTGATAGTGTCCATGTAACGCCACCGTCCGCCGTGAGAAGTACGTTTTGCGTAGAGTCGGTGGTCTTTTTATAATCTCCGCCTACGGCTATTCCATTTTTTTTAGACCAAAATCTCAATCCGAAAATGCCGCTTGTCGGTCCGGCGGGTAGTGGCGTGGAGGATACTTGCCAGCTCTGGCCGTAATCTTCTGTTCTGAAGACCCGCGCCATTTTGCTGCCGCCGGTGCCTATGAAGGCCACGCCTTTGCCGTTGGTAAGGATGGATGTACCGCTCGCCGCAAAGCATGCTTCGCCGGCCTCGGCTACCGGGCGTTTGTCGAGCGGGAGTTCCTGCCAGTTGTTACCGCCGTCTTCAGTTGTGAGAATGAACAGTCTGCCCTGAGTCGGGTCGCCGAGGCAAATGCCTTTATTTTTATCCCAAAAGTCGATTCCATCCAGAAAAACCCCATTCTGTGTAGTTTGGTACACAAGCTTCCAGCTTTCTCCGCCATCCTCTGTTTTGTAGATTTTCGCTTTGTCTTTTTCCGATTCACCGGCGCTCATTGCGATCGCGACCTGCTTATCGAATGCGTGGATGTCGCGGAAGTCGAGCGAGTCGGCGCCGGAAACTTTGTAGGTTGTCCAGGTATGCCCGCCGTTGGTAGTCTTCAAAACAGTGCCCCGTGTGCCGCCAATCCAGCAGACGGTAGGCGATACCGCGTGTACTGCACGCATATGGATCTTCGTTTTGATATCGATGACCTCCCATTGCGCCGTGCTCTCACCCGCCGTAATCAGTAATAGGGACGAAAGCAGGAATGTGAAAATGCCGTTTGTGGAAAATCGGCGCGCTGACTTGCGAAGTGGCACAGTATTTTGTTATTTTCAGTTCTAATGTTTTATCAACACAAAATAGGGAATTCGTATGAACAAGAACCAAAAATTTTTGATTGGCTCGATCGGAGCACTGTTGACAGGCATCGCGATTGGCCTTTTGGTAGCTCCTAAAAACGGAAAAGAAACCCGCAAATTGATCAAGAATAAGGCAAATGACCTGGGCGGAAACGCGAAGGATAAATATGAGAAAAGCCTTGAAGAACTGTCTCACCTGGCCGACAGACTTAAAGACGGGTTCCTGAAAAACGTAAGCAGCGCGAAAGAAAAAGCAAATGGTGTGGCCGACAGCGTAAGTGAAAAAGCGCGCGGTGTAGTCAACAACAATGCTTAGTAACTCCGATATTCACGACATTGAAAGGGTTGTTTCCGATAATGAAGCGACCCTTTTTATTGCCCTTAATTAAGGTATTTTGGCTATTATTTCGCTGACTACCTGGTTGATATCCTGAGCAAAGCTCTTCGTCTTTTCAGGAATAATGCCGCTCGCTCCTCCTTGCCATACCATCCGGTTATTCGCAGCGTCCACCAGGTCGATCACCATGGTACCTTCACGGTATTTGCCGGTTACGACTTCTTCGCTCTTCCAGGAATAGCGTCGTTGGCCCATGTAGCGCGGCAGGCCGTCGGTGCGGAAATCTGTTTGCCGGGTTTGCAATTGCTCTTGCACATTCAATGCAATATTGATTTTCAGGCTGGGGTCACGGGCCTCGTCGAGTCCGCGGGCTTGCAGGTTTTTGGCAATGGCTTCCTTGATAATGTTCACGTTTTTTTCAAAGTTTTGGGAAACCGTATCGCCTTTGGCTTCGATATCATAGAAGCCGTAAGTAGGGAAGTCAGAGAGCTTGAAGGAGTCTTCTTTTTTTACTTTCAGTAATTTATAGGATGGACTGCACGCGGTAATCAGCAAAAAAAGGCACAAGAAGGCCAGGGTATTTTTCATGACAGCGAATATTTAGGTTGATTATCCGATTACGCTTCCCAATTCCCTGGCGGCTGCCATGCTAATGCCTTTGTAGAAGCGGTACTCATTCATAATAGTATCTTGTTCTTCGCTCGTTTGCGCCTCCGCCATATTTTGAATACATGTCTTCATTTTTTCTTCAACAAAGGCCTTTTTTAGCCGTAAAATGTTGTTGAATGCAGTTTTATCGAGAACGTCGGTCTCAAAAGGTACATAAATCTCATATTTTTCTTTCCATAGCTCGCTAAGATGATGCTTCTGAGTCACCCAGTCGATAGTGAGACTTCTGATCTCTACTTCGTGATGTTGCAAGAAGTAATCAGTAGCTAGAACTTGGTTTCTATTAAAGTGCTCCCTGAAAAGTGTAAGTATATGGCTATAAATTGGATCCTTGAAGTTAACATCCTTGATCTGATCCAATACATATCCGCAGACAGTAATGCCCGGTTCTAGTTCTTGGGTACCGTGGACAACTAGCAACTTTACGAAGGCTTCCTCCTGGTAATGCAGCTTCGTCCGTTGGAATGTTTCGGGCACAGTTTCTTCCGGTACAAACGGACTGGCATCCGGCTCGCCCGTAAACGGCCCGAAACCGTCACTGAACAATGCATCCAGGTCGTCTGGCCCGTCCGGAATAGACCGTTCCGGAGGTGCAAACCCCGGACTGGCAAGCCCTGAACCTGTATTGCTTTGCCGGGGTTGCCGTTCGGTTGATTTGGCAGTCTGCTGCTTCCGCATCAGCTTATTGCCTTCGGTGATCAGCATTTGCTCGTCCACCCGCATCATTTCCGATGTGCGGTGGAAAAACACCTGCCTTTTTATCGCATCGGGGATTTTGACGATGCTGTTGACGACTTCCTGGATCACCGCTGCCAGCCGGAAAGGATCGTTGCCTGCGTCCTGCAACAGAATTTCCGTTTTAAAAGTGATGAAGTCCTTCGAGGCTTTTTTCAAATGCGCTTTGAATGCCTCGGCGCCAACTCTGCGGACGTAGCTGTCGGGATCCTCATTGTCAGGAAAAAGGACGACATTTACATTCAAACCTTCCTCCAAAACCAGGTCCAGACCACGCAGAGCCGCTTTGATACCCGCCATATCGCCATCATACAAAATGGTGATGTTGGGCGTAAAACGACCGATCAGCCGGATTTGCTCGACAGTGAGCGAAGTTCCGGATGAAGCGACGACGTTCTCGATCCCCGCCTGGTGCAGGGAGATAACATCCGTGTATCCCTCGACCAGATAACAATGTTCCAGGCTGCGGATGGCGTTCTTAGCCTGGTAAATGCCGTAAAGGACTTCGCTTTTGTGGTAAACTTCCGTTTCGGGCGAGTTGAGGTATTTCGGCTGATTTTTATCAGTCTTTAATATCCTTGCGCCGAATGCGATCGTCTTACCCGCGATGTTATGGATCGGGAAAATAACCCTGCCGCGGAAGCGGTCGTAACCGGCCGTTTGGCTGCCTTCCTTATGGATTAAGAGGCCCGCTTTTTCAAGAATTTCGGCCGAGTAACCCTTTTCTAATGCTTCTTTGGAGAAAGAATCCCAGTTATCAAGACTGTAACCCAGCTCGAATTTCTTACGGATTTCATTCGTAAAACCGCGCTCCCGGAAATAGCTCAGGCCGATCGCCTGGCCTTCCTCGCTGTTGTGGAGCTGGTGCTGGTAATAGTTTTTGGCATAATTGAGGATGATGTACAAACTCTCCCGCACATTCTGCCGGATAGTTTCTTCGTCGGTCAGTTCCTCTTCTTCAATTTCGATATTGTACTTACCGGCCAGGTATCGCAATGCTTCGCCATAGCCGATACCGTCGATGTCCATCACGAATTTAATGGAATCGCCAGCAGCCCCACAGCCAAAACACTTATAGATCTGCCTTACAGGGTTGACGTTAAAGGATGGCGTTTTCTCATTGTGAAACGGGCAGCAAGCCGAATAGTTGGCGCCCTTTTTTTTTAAGGACACAAAATCCCCTACCACTTCCACAATATCCGCGGCGTGCTTGATCCTCTCTACCGTTTCGGGGTTAATGCGCATAATTTTATAAATGGTCAGTTCACGCGATCGCGCAGCTTCACCGGATTTTTCTTCTTATCCAGCCTCATATTGAGCAATTCTACGAAGAACGAGAATGCCATCGCGAAATAGGCGTAGCCTTTCGGAATTTCGTAATGAAATGCTTCTGCCACGAGCAGCGTGCCAATCATCAACAAAAATGACAGCGCTAAAATTTTAATGGAAGGGTGATTATTTACAAAATCTCCGATTTTGGCTGCAAAAGCAATCATAATGAACGTGGATGCAATCACGGCAATGATCATAATCGGAACCTCTTTCACCAGACCGACGGCCGTCAACACGGAGTCGAACGAGAAGATAATGTTCAGCAATGCGATCTGAACGAGGGCGCTGCCAAACGACATCGATTTTTTATCCGAAATATCGCCCGATGGCAGGTCTTCCGGCTCACCTTCGAGTTTGTGGTGAATTTCCTTGGTGGTGCTGTAAAGCAGGAAAAGCCCGCCGCCGAGCAGGATCAGGTCACGTCCGCTAAAACCATGGCCAAACAGGGTTAGAACGTCCTCTTTGAGCCCGATGACCCACGAAATGGCAAATAAAAGCGCGATCCGCAGCACCAGTGCGATGAGCAAACCATTGTTTTGTGCTTTTTTTCTTTGATTGACAGGCAGTTTACCCGAAACGATTGTGATGAAAATTACGTTGTCTATCCCAAGGACGACTTCCAGCAACGTCAAGGTTAGTAAACTGATGAGTGCGTCGGTGGTAAAAAGTGATTCCATGAATGAGTCGGTGAGTGTTAATTGTACGAAAGTAATCAGGCAGAGTAGTTTGAGCAATAATTACGCCAATTTTCCGTAATTTTGAGGTACAAGGCATTCAGTGAGAAAATTTTTAAGGAAATGTCCATTATTTTCTGAGGAGAATTTAGAAATTCGCATTCTAAAGTTTTTTTCTGATTACTTTAGTTTGTTATTTTGCGGTAATGAAATTCAATTTGAAATTTATCTGAGCGATATATAGATATTAAAAATATAGTGTGTGTATAGTGTGAAACAGGGCATGGAAATTTTTCTATGCCTTTGTTTTTTATAGGCTGTTTATCAGTTAATTAGTATCACTTCCCTCAATTTCGCGATACAACTCAACAAGCGTGGCTACTACGTCGGGTGATTCGCAGGGTACGGCAATCAGCCGTTTTGCTTCTTCCAGTTTTGCTTCCAAATCGGTTCTCGAAAAGTTATTGAAAACACTGCAAAATGGTGGCCTCTGTACTGCCGCCGATGCCAGGACGGGTATTCCCAGTTCGCGGGCCTCGTGAACCGACAAGGATACGCCGTCGGTAGTAGTATTTCGGATAAATGCCTCGGAGAGCAGCAAAATACTTTTGAAATCGTGTAAGTGGTTGATAAAAAACACATTGCTTGGAATGTGTGTAGCGCATTGTTCGATATACGATCGGTATCGGCCGGATGGATCGGATACGAGAAGTTGATACGCTGGGCAACGCGTGAAGCGTTTGACCATTTCGGAAATGCCGTAGATCTCCCGGTCGTTTTTATCAAATGTCACATTCCAGGCATTCGTGCAGAATGTCGCGCGGTAATACTTGCGACGGGATGTTAGTATTGCTTGCAAGGGGCCGGGTAGCGGTTGTATTTCGTGGTCAGCGATGTAAGTTGAAATCTCGCGTGTGCGAGGGTTGTAGCGTAACGCGTGAAGCAGGCTCATGCGCTCCTGTACAATCGGCACATGCGCGAGGCGTACTGATAATTTGACTGCCCAGTTTCCGGGAGCCCGGTATCTGTCCCAGCATCCGTGATAGGTGATGATCAGTTTTTTGCCTGTGAGCCGGCACAAAACGGCCAACACCGCTTGCGCCGCGGGGTTCGAAAAATGGATGTGAATAGTCCTATGTGTGGCTATTTTGAAGAGAATTTTCAGTGCCGAGGTCCTTCCGTAGTCGCAAAATTCGAAGTTGAATCCCATTTGCCGCAGACGCCGTATAAGTCGCTGCACGTGTATACTCACGCCTCCGATCGGCGGTGGTGTTTTTCCGATAATCAACAGTTTAGCCATCGGTAGGAACAGATTCGTTTTTGATGCTTTTGGAATAATAATAAATGCAGACAAGCAGTATAGGTGCAATGCAATTGATTGTGAGGCTTTTGGCGGGTATGATTACAAAGACATATCCAACCGAATGGACAAACCCCAGGTAGACGCTCAAGGCCATAGGTAGTATCCGGTATGGGCCCGCTGTCGCTTTGACCAGATAATAGCCCAATGCCGAGAACAGCCCATACAGATACAATATCCCGATTAGCCCTTGCTCCGCCAGAATCGTGAAAAACATTGAATGCGCTTCGCGGTAGCCTGGGCCGAGCAGCTCGAAACTCCCTGTCCCATGCCCAAAAAGCGGACTTTCTAGAAACAGGTCGTATGCCAGCCGTCGGATCTCGGCTCTTCCGCTAACCTCCTGAATCTTTTGCAAATCGGGCCCAACAGTTCGAAAGTCCGCAAAACGCAATTGCCATGAATACGCCAGATCCGAATTAATAAGATGAATCAGATTATTGAAACCTGCGCTGATTACAACAACTAGCGTCACAAACCGAAGCTTGTGCTTCCAATCACTCACAGCCCAAATTGAAGCGAGGAGATAAGGCAGCACAATAAAGACCGCGCCGCGTGAAAAGGACAATATAACCACCAGCAGAAAAAGAAGAATCAATAGTGGTGCTGCGAGCCAGGAATGTGCCGAGCGCATAGCGTAACCTATCGCAAATGGCCAAAGAAGTATGAAATAGGCCATTGTTACGTTGGTATCTGAAATGTTACGGGTTACCAAAAGGTTGCTCGCGCCTTTGTATTGTGCACCGAAATACACGAGGCCCAATGTCCCGATAGCCAGCACGATGAAGGTGAGACAAAGCGATCGTTCCAGATTGACCGGAAACGCCGGATGCCGCGAAATAATGCTGAGATACAGGAAATACAAGGGAATGGTGACGAGGAGCAAAGTAAAAGCGCCGGTGATGATTCCTGCGAGGTTCGGAGAAATAGCGACAGACAGGAAATTAAATGCCACCCACGATGCTGTCAGGCTCTTTTCGACCCTCGTAAGGTTCGCTTTAAACCGGATCAGGACGGATAAGATGTAGAGGTCAGCTACTAGAAAAGGAAGCAGCCGCCATAGTGAATTGGCTCCGGCAGGGAAGTCATATTTCTGAAACAGGTGTAAAAACTGGCTCAGAACCGGGATGCTTAGCACATAAAAAAGTTTGTGTACCGATGGGACGATCAGTACGGCAATGCAATAAGTATAGAAACCGAAGACGAATACAGTTTGAAATGTACTTCCACCGAAAATGCGCAATGAATCGACCAGCAATAGGATAATCCATCCAATGCCGATGGATAGCAAGCCTATGGTCCCCGCCGCGATGATCATCCTAACCATTCCCGGATGCATTGGGTGGTTATTTGCACAGCATCGGGTGTAGCTTGGTGAATCGCTGGTTTTACCACATTTCTGAGGTTGCCGCGAACATTGTGGCCCAGTGATATTTCATCCAGTTTCTCAAACAGCTCCCGACGATGGTAAACGGTTTGCGCTTTCAGATGATCAGGAAGCAGCTGTTGATGGGAATAATCGTAAAACCGTTTCACCGATCTCGCATAATGCACGCCTGTATGTGCATCATAGGCGATGCTGATGCTGGGTTTGTTACAGGCCAGGGCGTCCAGCAACATAGTGGATGCGACCTGCACGCATACCGCGCAGCTTGCCAATTGCGAGTACAGTATTTCAAGGAAATCGGTGGGCGGTATCTGATTTTTATGATGACCAAATGGTTGGAAAAAGCGAACGTTTTCAATATCGCGGAAGTGATCGTACCGCCTCGGATCGTCACCCGGATGGCATCTTACCAGAATCACAATGTCGGCGTGCTTTTCCGCGTAGTCGAGAAGGTCGTGGATAATGTAGTTTTGACAGGAATGGTGTTTGGTAGCGCCTGTCGCGAAAAGGATGACTCGTGTCGGCAGCCCGATCGCTGATATATCGACGGAGCGCTGACTTCGATACGATACTTCCCGAAAGTAGGTGTCAAATCTCGGGACGCCGGCAATGCGTATCAGCGTACGATCTCCTAAAGTGGTGTAGAACCGGTCATATTCGAAAGCGATCTGTTTGTTCCAAACCAGTACCATGTCAGATTTAGCATTGATGACGCCTTTGGAAGTCAGGTTATCCCAACTGATGATGATCGATATGCAGGGGATTCCATGCGCTTGGAGCGAATTGGTCACAGTATTCTCGCGCAGATCGAGTGGGGAAGTCGATATCACTGCCTGGAAATGATATTCGGCAACCAAGGTACCAACACGCGGCAACGTGGTGCGACGAATGAGCCAGTTCCTGATAAAGCTCAATAGCGAGCCGCTCAGAAATGTGAGTGTAAGGCTCCTTTGGGAAATGCAGAAAAGCCGATGAGCGATCAGACTCCGTTCCATGAGTTTGATACGGATGGTTTCCAGATTAAAATAATGGCCAAAAAGCAGCATCTGGATGCTCCTAAGCCATTTTAGAGGCTTTGAAACCGTCGGGACCGGCAACGGCAGCAGGTTCATATTTAACCGGAAATGCCTATTGAACCGCTCGATATCGGCAGTTGTCAGTAAATCCGACATAATGGAAATCCTGTAATGCTCTTCAAGCGCGGCCAGCAGCCCGGAATGAATTACATTGATGATCGCAAAAGGGTTGGTTATTAGTACGAGAATATGTTTTTGGTTAGCTCTTTCCATTGTTGAACAAGGTTTTCTGCCAGTGTCCAGTCGACTGGCGTGTCGATATTGATCCCAAATGCATGATTATTCAACCAGGTCGCTGTTTTACCACCGGTAATCAGCCCCTCGCGAATGAGTGACGTGCGCGTAATGTAGATCTCACCGTCGCGGTGATAGGTCGCGGGGAGATCCTGCCGTCGGGTAAATGTTGGATGTTCGGATACTCTTTCAAGCCCGTTTTCCCCGAAAGCATACGCCCAGCATGGGTTGAAGGCATCGGGGATTTTTCGCAAGGTGACGAGGCTGTCCGCATTTTGCCGGACGATGTAGCGGACAGTGTCGTCGATAATGCCTGGTGCGCGGAACGGGCAGGTGGGTTGGAGTAATACGATGTATTCAAAGCAATCTCCATGCTCTTCTGCATAATTCAGCGCATGGGTAATCACATCGATCATAGGCGAGTAGTCCGTCGCCAGGTTCGCCGGTCGTAAAAACGGCGCGGTTATTTTGGCAAAACAATTGGCAAAGAATGCGGTTTCCGGGCAATCTGTTGAAACCAGGATCGTATCCAGCAATTGCGACCGCTCCGCTGCTTCAAAAGTGTACTGGATCAGCGGGATTCCGTCAAGCAACTTCATATTCTTGCCGGGAACGCCTTTGGACCCCATTCTCGCCGGAATGAGGCCCAGGACTTTTTGAAATGCCGTCATTAGGTAGTGAGAAGGTGTTTTTTGAGGATAAATGGAATCGTCGCGAGCTGCCGGGCAATCTGCTCTCCGGCGTTGCCTTTCCCATATAGCGTTACAGGCGCGAAAGGCCCATGCGCAAGCTGGCGCCGGACGGCGGATATAATAATCTCGGTTTCCGGTATGCAATCCGTAACATTCGGGCCGCGTTCGCGGCCGTTTTGCCTGCTTCCGATGTTCACCGCCGGCACACCCAATGCGCTGCATTCTCGTATCCCGACACTGGAATTACCAACAAAGCATGCACATTTTCTGAGCAATTGCATGAAGTGAGCAGATTCCATGTTTTTGAAAAAATGAAAGGGAAGACCGGGATACTGCTCTCGAAATGCCCGTATGCCCCGGGCGGTACCAGCGGTTCCAGAGTCGGCATTGGGCCAGAACCAAAGGACGGGCATATTCAGAGCTGCCATAGCGCGTAGGGTATTGTCGATCTGCCATTTGGAATGTGCTGCTTCTGTAGTTACGGGATGTTGCAGGACCATCAGATACGGGGCATTCAAATCCGGTTTTGATCCAACGCCTCCATAGGTTTCATACAGGTTGAAATCAAGACTTTTATGTTGATATACCAGGTCAATTGATGGGCAGCCGGTGTGGTAAACCTTGTTTGGTGAAAGCCCCATGTGAATGAGACGTGCCCGCGCACTTTCGGTCGCTGTAAAATGCAGGTCGGCCAGTTGGGAAATGCTGTTTCTGATCCGATCGTCGATGTTGCCGGTAATTTCGCCGCCCTGAATGTGAGCGAGCGGGATGTTCATATTGACAGCCGCAATAGCCGTTGCGATGGTTTCGAACCGGTCGGCGACGGTAACAACCACATCCGGACGATGATTGACAAAAAACGTAGCCAGTTCCACGACAGCCAGTCCGGTTGTTTTGGCGGAAGCAGTGTCGTTTTCGACATCCAGCAGGTTTGGAATAATGGCTGAAACCGGTAGGTTCTCCGCTTCCAGTTGCGGAAGAATGTTTCCAAACCTATCTATTAAAGCGCTGCCGGTTACGACAATCTGTAACAAGAGGCTGGGATGGGCGTGGATGGCCGTCAGCACGGTTTTGACCCGGCTGTAACTGGCCCGGGCGGTGAGTACAACGCAGATTTTACGCATGGTAAAGATGGTTTTCGGTGAGGAACTCCCATTTCGCGATATCCTTCACGAGTGTTTTACCCAAAACCTCCTGGTACCTTGCTGCCGGCATTCCGAAGCCAGCCGGCTTTTTAGTTTCGAGATCCGAGCATTGAATTTGCTCGCCCTTCCGCAAATCTCGGTTAACGGCCAGTGACTTGCCAAACATGCTTTTCATCCTTGAAAAAGCCGCATTTGCATCCTTATTTACGGGAAAGTTCAAGGCAGTTTCGATTTTACGGACGCCCGCGATCAGGGTGGCTGCTTGTCGCAAAGTCAGTGACGAAGAGGCATCGGGATTGCTCATTCGCTTATCGAACGTAACGTGGAATTCGAGCAGGCGCGCGCCGAGAGCAGCCGCGGCGAGGCATGCGAAAATATCGCCTGAGTGGTCGGAGAAGCCCACCGCAACCTGGTAGCGCTGGCTCATTTCAAACATGACGTTTAGCCCCCATTGATGTGGCTTGGTGGGATAAGCCGTTGTGCATTGAAGGATGGAAACCGGCGTTCCACGCGATTGCAGAAAATCAACGGCCTGGTCCAGCTCTTTCCATGAGCTAAGCCCCGACGATAATATGACGGGCTTTCCGGTGCCTGCTACCTTATCGAGCATGGGTAGATTATCCACTTCCCCGGAGCCGATTTTAAAACCGAACACTCCGATTTCGTTGAGTAATTGTACTGCGGCCAGCGAGAACGGACTTGCGAGAAAATCCAGCCCTGCTTTTTCGCAGTGTTTTTTGAGTCCGTCCCATTCATCCGGGCTGAATTCCATGCTTTTCCAGTAGTCAAAACGCGAGCCGTTTTGGTAGGGCATTTTGACCCGGAAATCTTCGTAAATACTGCTCTCCGCGTCGGCAATGTGGACCTGGAACTTAGCGGCATTGGCTCCTGCGTGAGCGAGCGCGTCAACGTACGCATGTGCGAGACCGATGCTGCCTTCGTGCGCCTGGCCAACTTCGCCGATAACATAAATGTGTTGTTTCATAGGTGTGTTTAGTTGATTAAATGGATATTAATAGTAATTGTATTGATATGGAGGCAAGCTGCGGGCGCCATTAAGAACGATATGTACATCAGGTAGAAGCGACTGATTACGAGTCCTTTGTATTTCAGCGAGTTGACGAATGAAGGTGAAATGCTGCCGGACGATGTATAATGTCATATCGGCATGTGCGCCGAGGAGACGGGCATCGGCTACCAGGCCGACAGGCGGGCTATCCAACAGTACATAATCATAGGTGATTTTAAATGTTGAAATAAGGTCGGCGATTTTGGGCGATAGCATTATTTCGCCCGTTCCCGGATGTTGCTGCCCGGCTGCGAGGAAGTCAAAAGGTGCTCCGGGCGCGTTTCGTTGAATGAGCGGCTCGTCTCCCAATGCGATACATTCTGCAACGCCTTCGGGTTGTAAGTTTAACAGAATAGCCAGGGACGGTTTTCTTAGGTCGAAATCGACGAGGAGTACCTTCTTGCCTGTGAGTGCGAGCGAATGCGCGAGGTGCATGGCAACGAACGATTTTCCTTCGTTGGCCATGGCGGAGGTCAGCAATAGTACCTTATGTTGCTTTGCGCCTGCCACAAACTGGATATTTGTACGTAAGGAACGGAACTGCTCCCTGACAAGACTGCGATTGCCCTCTATTTTTAGCAAAGTAGCCCGGCTTTGATGGCTGATTTCCCCGAGTATCGTCACATCGCATTGCCGTAGAATATCCTCCTGCGAAGTGATCTTGTTATTGAAGATTTGCCTGGTATACAGTATGCCGGCAGGCGCCAGGATGCCTGCGAACACTGCTACAAGAATGGTCAACTGGCGGTTAGGATAGGCGGGAAGCCGGCTGGCCTTTGGGGGATCGATAATCCTTGCATTAGCAATGTTTGCCGAGCGGGAGATCGCCGTTTCCATGCGTTTTTTGAGGAGGAACAAATACAGTTCTTGCTGAATACCCTGCTCGCGCGATTGTGAGAGAAATGCGCGTTGGCGGCCAGGTAGTTGGTATATCCCGGCCTCCGAATTTTGAGCATATTTGCGGATAGCAGCAGCGCTCAATGTGAGTTCCTGCATTTGATGCTGAATTGCGTTGAATAGGTAGCTTCTCAAGACATCTATTTGCCTTTCGAGCGATCTCAACTGAGGATGCTCCGGTGCCAGTGTGGCAAGCGACCTGATCCTTGCCAGCTGCATCTCATTGTATTGTCCTGCTAATGCCTCGAAGTTGCTTTCTTGTGGGTACAATGCGGAAGGAATGGCGACAGCCGGCTTTTCGCGCAAATGTGTTTCCAGCAATTGAACGATTTTCAAGCGGATAGCCAGCTCTTTTTCCTCCGTTGCGTTAACAGCGGCTGTTTGAAGCGCCTGGCGGCTATCTTCCGCTATATCGATAACCCTGTGACGTTTGCGAAAGCGTTCGATGTCTGTTTCGACTTGGGTCAGTTCGTGTGACACGTGAGCGAGGTTGGTATTAATGAAGGCAATGGTATTATCGGCTACCTTGTTCTTGTCCCCGATACTTGCCTTTTGGTACCGTGCAATGAGTTGCTTCAAAATGGCTTCACCTTTCACAGGTAAGACGTCCTGCACTGTCAGATTTACCAGACTAGCCGTTTTGTTGGGCGCCTGAACGCTCAAAACGCGGGAATAATGATCGAGTACCGCTTCGGTTCCTAATATTTTGAAAGAATATCGATACTCCGAAGCGGGTTTGAAGCCGGTGATATCGACGACCGCGGTTCCGTGCGGGAGTTCTAACTTCCTGCCAAAATATCCTTTGTAACTACTGTCAGGCGTTTGAAGCGTAAATGTGTTGCCAGCTTGTCGGTTGAGGTAATAGGTTTCTGGTTTTGACGGGCGAAATTTGATAAACCTGATTCTGTAAGGTGTTTTCTCGTACAATTCGGTTGTTTTGAGATGACCGGAAGCGAAATATTGAGTGGTTAAGTGCAGGTCCGCGATAACTTGGTTCAGCAGGGTCCGGCTTTTGAGTATTTCAATTTCGTTTTCCACACTGCTGGTAGCGGTGGGTAACCCGAGTTCTTCCAATAGGGCAGTTTCATGAAAATCACTGCCTCGAGAGTCGTCCTGGACTAATAAGGACGCGGTGATAGTATAATGCGGCGTTTTGTATCGCAGGAAAGTTAATCCGACGAGTACGGACAGCGTCGGTGAAATGAGGAACCAGTACCAACGGAATCGGATCGCCTTCCAGAGTGGGTGGTCCGCCCAATCCTGAAATGCTGCGAAATCTGCAATTTGAATTGTGGATGCCAACATTGCCTGCACGTTTTAGGTGATAGCATTTAGACGCTGGCTTGTAATTTTGGTAACGCGACTTCTACAAAAAATTTTTTAGAATTTTCCTGAGAAAACAAAAAAACCTGTTTCAGAGGCTTGAAACAGGTTTTTGTTAGTGAAAATATTTTTCAGGAATCGAAGTGTACCTTCACTTTTTTTAGCGCTGACGCTACTACCTGGTGCATATCGTAGTACCGGTATTCGGCAAGCCTTCCACCAAAAATGACGTTTGGCTCTTCGGCTGCCAGGGCCTTATATTGATTGAATACCGCCGTGTTCTTATCGTCGTTTACTGGGTAATAGGGCTCGGCGCCCTTCACCCATTCCTGTGGGTACTCGTGGGTAATCACAGTCTTAGGCTGTGTGCCGAATTCAAAGTGCTTATGTTCGATAATACGGGTGAAGGGCGTTTCACCATCTGTATAGTTCACCACTGCATTTCCCTGATAATTGTCTTGATCCAGTAGTTGGTTTTCAAAACGAAGGCTGCGGTATTCGAGCTGGCCGAAACGGAAATCGAAATACTCGTCGATAGGACCGGTGTAAACGACGGTTTCTGCGAGGGCAGTTAAGGCTTCTCTTTCTTTAAAGAAATCCACACCGAGGCGAACGTCGACGCCTTTTAACAGTCCTTCGGTGAGCTTATTGTAACCGCCGATCGGGATACCCTGGTAGCGGTCGTTAAAATAGTTGTTGTCGAATGTAAACCGTACGGGGAGCCGTTTGATAATGAACGCTGGAAGTTCGGTCGCTTTTCTTCCCCACTGTTTCTCGGTGTAAGCTTTGATCAGCTTTTCGTAAATGTCCGTCCCGACCAGCGAGATCGCCTGCTCTTCCAGGTTTTGAGGGTCTTTTATACCGGCCTCTTCCACCTGCTGACGGATCTTCTCCTTCGCTTCCTCCGGTGTACGCACCTTCCATAGCTGGTAGAAAGTGTTCATGTTGAACGGAAGGTTGTAGAGTTCACCGTTGAAATTGGCTACCGGAGAATTGGTATACCGGTTGAATTCCACGAAGGAATTTACGTAGTCCCAGATGTCCTTGTCGTTGGTGTGAAATATATGGGCGCCGTACTTATGCACATTAATGCCTTCGACATTCTCGCAATACACATTGCCGCCGATATGGTCGCGGCGGTCGATTACCAGACATTTCTTTCCGCGTTTGGTTGCCTCATGGGCAAATACCGATCCCCACAAACCTGCTCCTACTACCAGATAATCATATTGTTTCATTAATTCCCTGTTGCGTTGTTATGATGTGGCTAATTGATTTGGCGTGTGAATATATTAAAAAGAGAAAGGCTCCCGACGGGAGCCTTTCTCTTTAAGTCGTTTCCTTCAACTATTAGGGAAGAAGTTTCAATTCTACGCGACGGTTTTTCTGCAAACCTGCGCGGGTTGCGCTGTCGGCGATAGGTTTGAATGATCCGAAGTAGTCTACGATCACTTTGCTTGGGTCTTGCAGACCAGCTTCGTTGATCAGGAAGTTTTTCACTGCATCTACGCGGCGTTTTGAAAGCGCGATGTTGTAACGGTCAGATGCACGACGGTCGGTGTGACCAGCCAGCTGCAAGCGGCATCCGTTTTTGTTCATCAACGCTGCTACGTTTTTCAGCAATTCCTGGAATTCAGGTTTCAATACGTTTTTGTCGGTATCGAATGTTACGTTAGCAAAGATCTCGGAGCAAGCTGCGCCTGTTGCCAATGCGTTTTTCACGTAAGAATCGAAGTCTAGCACGCGACCAGCACCGTCAACAATGCTTCCTGCCGGTGAGTTTGGCTCTTTATCGAAGAAGTCGGATACACCGTCACCGTCGGTATCAAGCAACAAACGTGGGTCGATATCTTTTGGACGGTTTGCTTTTGCAACGGAGTCCATTTCTTCGAGTGTAAGGATTTTCGGAGGCTTAACCAGTACACGTGGATCTGTGTAACGCAGGTGGTAGTAACCGCCTTCTTCTGGTTTGTAATCCCATTTGCCATCCACTTTCTGGACTTTCAAAGGCTTTTTACCCAATTTATAAGTTACCTGGATCGCACCGTATCCGTAGCTGTCAAGTTCAGAATTTCCTTTGTGGGAAGTTTTTACCTGATCTTTAATCTCTACCTTGTTTTGAGTTCTGTCGTAGTCGCCACCGTAAGTAGCGTCGAGGTAGTCAGAGTTGGTGTGAGTCAAACGGAAGTCAAGACCGATGTCGATTCTTGGAGTTACTTCGTAGTTGATGTTCAAGCCGGTTGGAACGATCCAGTCGTTCATTTTGCCTGTTTTACGAAGTTCTACACCACCTGCCAGGTCGTATGCCGTAGCATCGTAAAACACCTGACCGATACCTGCATACGCATCGATTTTCCAGCGCTTCATTTTGTTAGGACCCATCAGAAGCCCTTTCAGGTTCACCGTTCCGGAAAGCGAAACATCAAAGTAATTGCCTTCGAAGTAACGGTTATAACTACGACGTTTCATACCTCTCAGGTTACCCAGAGATGCGTCCAGGCGAGCGCCGAACAGGTAAGAAAGTTGTTTGTTCAGTGTGAGGCCTCCTTGAAAAGTTCCGGATTCCTTGTGGCTGTCAGAGTTGGTTTTGGTAACAGGCCAGAAGTCATATTCTCTTAAATCGCCAAAAAAGAGCGTCGGGCCAAAGTGTGCGGAAATTGACCAGGTGTTCAATTTGTAGGGGCCATCGTACGTCGCTTTTGGATTGTAATCCGGAGAATTCGGTTGCACCAGTGGCTGTGCGAATGAAGGCAGCGCCATCATTGCTCCCAAGGCAAACGAACCAATCAACTGGGATACTTTTTTCATACTATTCAAGTTAGCGTTATTAAGATTAACTAGGATTGATCTATATCCAATTTTATGAGTAAAGTTATATATTGTTTTCACGGCTAATCGTAACATTAACCAAATGCCTAGTGCGCACAAAAATAGGTTAACAATATCACTTAATCAACCGCAAGTTGATACAAATGGAAAAGTTTCCTGATATTTAATTCAAATTTTACCCGAAAGAAACCTCCTTTTTTGAACTTTCAAAGCCGTTGATTCAATTTTTTTTCCATTTCCCGCTTCCAGGAAGCGAAAGTTCCGTCGATAATTTTCTCTCTCGCACTGTTAACCAGCCACAAATAGAACGTCAGGTTATGGATGCTAGCGATCTGCGCTCCCAGCATTTCGCCGGATTTTACAAGATGCCTCAGATAAGCCTTACTGTAAAATGTACTAACGTACCCGCCAAGAGCTCCGTCGATCGGTGACAAGTCATCCTTCCACTTTTCGTTGCGAATGTTAATAATTCCTTCCGTTGTAAAAATCATGCCATTGCGTGCGTTCCGGGTCGGCATGACGCAATCGAACATGTCCACGCCCAGCGAAATGCATTCGAGGATGTTTGCAGGCGTGCCTACGCCCATGAGGTAGCGTGGTTTATCTTTTGGCAGAATATCACAAACTACCTCCGTAAGTTCGTACATGATCTCCGCCGGCTCTCCTACCGAAAGACCGCCAATTGCATTGCCCTCGCGGCCCGCTGATGCAATAAATTCTGCGGATTGTTTCCGCAGATCTTTATAAACACTTCCCTGGACGATTGGGAATAATGTCTGGCTGTGGCCATAGCGCGGTTCGGTATTGTCGAACCGGTTGCAGCAGCGCGTGAGCCAGCGGTGGGTCATCTCCATAGACTTTCGTGCGTACCCGAAATCGCAGGGGTAAGGAGTGCACTCGTCAAACGCCATAATAATGTCTGCGCCGATCGTACGCTGGATGTCCATTACATTTTCGGGTGTGAAGGTGTGTACCCCACCGTCAATGTGTGACTTAAATACCACACCCTCTTCGTTTATTTTGCGACCTGTTCCAGCCAGCGAATAAACCTGGTAACCGCCGCTATCGGTTAATATCGGCCGGTCCCAGCCGTTGAATGCATGCAATCCGCCGGCTTTCTCGAGAATGTCAAGTCCGGGGCGGAGATATAGGTGATAGGTGTTTCCTAATATGATTTGTGCCTTGACATCCTCCTTGAGTTCACGTTGGTGAACCGCCTTCACAGTTCCTGCGGTACCCACAGGCATGAAGATGGGCGTCTGAATTACCCCATGATCCGTCTCGATCAATCCGGCCCTGGCTTTCGAATGGGGATCCTCAACTTGTAATGTAAACTTCATTAAAAGGTTTTAAATTGCTGGTGTGCAAAAATAGGGGGAACGTCTCGAACATTCCTGTCAATGACAGTATATTTGCATGAATATGGTAAAATTTTACATCTCTCTTCTGTTGTGGCCGATTCTTTACTCTATGCGCTGGGAGCGTTCGTAGCTGTTCAGTTATTCTATTATCTTTTCTTTTTTACACGGCTGGCATTTTACGGAAAGGGCGCTAATTATGGCAACGCCATGCCCGGAGTAACCGTATTGGTGTGCGCCTGGAATGAAAGAGAGAACCTGACAGAGCTCATCCCGCTGCTGGACGCGCAGGAGTATCCCGAATACGAGGTGATCCTGCTCGACGACCGGTCCGACGACGGGAGTGAAGAGTATATCCGGGAGAATATCAACCGCTGGAAGAACATCCGTTATATCCGCATCAACGACCAGTTTGATCACGTCACGCCGAAGAAATACGCGTTGACTGTCGGAATGAAACAGGCCAAATATCCGATCGCCCTCATGACCGATGCCGATTGCCGACCAGCTTCAAACCACTGGATAACCGCCATGACCTCCCGGGTAACCGAAAACAAGGATATTGTTCTGGGTTTTTCTCCTTATTTCAAACAGAAGGGCTTGCTCAATTGGTTTATTAGGTGTGAAACCTTCTATGCGGCCGTTCAATACCTGTCTTTTACGCTGGCTGGAATGACGTACATGGGCGTCGGCCGTAACATATTATATAAGCGCTCCGTATTTTTTGCCAACAAGGGCTTTTACACGCACAAACATGTATTCGGGGGGGATGATGATATTTTCCTGAACGAAGTAGCAACCAGCTCGAACACCACGATTTCCATCGAAGAGGACTCGTTTGTCTATTCCATTCCTAAAACCAACTGGAAAGACTGGTTCCGCCAGAAGCGTCGGCATATTTCCGTTAGCCGGTTCTACAAACCCCGGAACAAGATATTGCTCGGAATGCTTTCAGGTGCGCACATTGCTACCTGGATGCTTGGATTGCTGACGCTGGCCTGGGGGCTGATCACGAAGGATATGCTGTTGCTGGAATACCTCGGTATCGTTTTTGGAGTAAGATGGGCTATCCAGTGGTTCCTGCTTATCACGATTAATGTAAAGCTGGATAAAACCGTGGAATGGTTCAGCTTTTTACTGATGGACTTTGCACTTTTTGTTTATTATCTCGTTTTCGGGTTTTTGACCATGACGAGCAGAAAACCCCGTAAATCATGGAATTGATTGATAGATATTTCCCGAATCTCACCGCTGATCAACGCGACAAGTTCGGGCAAATGGGCGAGTTGTACGAATATTGGAACGCCCGAGTAAATGTGATTTCGCGGCAGGACATCGACACACTATACGAACGTCACGTGCTGCATTCGCTGGGTATTGCCAAAGTGCAGGAGTTCCGTCCGGGCACGGCTATTCTCGATGTAGGCACAGGCGGCGGCTTCCCCGGCGTTCCGCTGGCTATTATGTTTCCCGAAGCGCAGTTTCACCTCGTCGATAGCATCGGCAAGAAGATCCGAGTGGTACAGGAAGTCGTCAACGCATTGAAGCTCGACAACGTACGCGCGGACCAGGTGCGCGCCGAAAAGCTCGACGACAGTTACGAATTCGTGGTAAGCCGCGCCGTGACGCGTATGGCGCCTTTTGTGGGTTGGGTGAAAAAGAACATCAGCCGCAATTCCTTTCACGACCGTAGGAACGGAATTTTATATCTCAAAGGCGGCGACCTCGCCGAAGAGCTCTCGGAAATCAAAGAAAGGCCGCAGGTTTACGCGCTTTCCGACTTTTTCGGGGAGGAATTCTTTGAAACTAAGAAAGTCGTATACGTACCTTTGTAAGCATTCATTTAATAACCTATCCACAATATGAACGAGCGATTCAGCGCCAGCGGGCTCATGAACCCATTTTTTCCGGACGAAATTACGTTCGGAGAGAAGGGGGTAACCTTCAAAGTCAGAAAACTTTTCAGAAGTAACGATAATTTCGTGTTTTACTCAGATATCTCCGGCGTAGAGATTGACAGCGGCATGTTTTTTTCGACGATCAGGGTCATCCCGCGCATGCGTCCCGAAATAATTATCAATAATTTTACGAAGGGAGATGCCAAGAAAGTCAAGGAGTTAATCCTCGCGAAGGTTCAGGCGTAATAATTTTTTAAAGCCGACACTTGCGCCGTATAACTTGAATTGCTAGATTTGCACCACAATTCGAGTACAACAACCGGATAATGATTCCCGAATAGCTCAGCCGGTTAGAGCATCTGACTGTTAATCAGAGGGTCGCTGGTTCGAGCCCAGCTTCGGGAGCTTGAAAATGAAGCACTTAGCAAGAAATTGTTAGGTGCTTTTTTCTTTTTTAATCAACCTGGTCTATTTTTGAGAGTTCCCTGCCATTTATTGAGTTAATCTTGCCGGATTTTATAATTGAGAACTGCACGCTGACTCATGTAGATAAGTGGGAAGAACGGTGTCATGTTTATTTGGAAGAGAAGAAATCGGTCGGAGGGGTTCTGAGCTAAGAAGCGTCCTAAGGGTGCCATAATGATGTACATCCGCGAGGATTTAGTAATACTTTTTAAAACTATCTGATTCAGTGAATGACTAAAATAACTACATTTCCTTTCCTCCTTGCTTTAAGTTTTGTCTTAGTCTCATGTAATCTTCAAGACCATCCTATTCCCAGTGAACCTGACGTATACATTGCTGGTAATTCTGCAAAGGATGGTATTTATAGCGCTAAGTATTGGAAAAATGGCAAAGAAGTTGTGCTTTTGACTTCTTCTACTTCGGTAGAGGCAACTGGAATTGCAGTTGCCGCAGGTGATGTACACGTTGTTGGCAATTTTAGAGGGGCAGGCATTTATTGGAAGAATGGATTAGAGGTTGCTTTTGAGAATAATAGGGCACCCCATATATTGTTCGATGTTAAGACGGAAGGCCCTGATGTTTATCTGACGGGTGCGGCTTTGGTTCCCGGTGATACGGCAAGTCATTCCCATGCTGCTTATTGGAAAAACGGAATTCCCGTATTGTTAGAGGGAGGAATTGGAGGAGAAGCCTGGGGGATCGATGTTTCCGGAAATGATGTTTATGTGGCCGGAAATGTACCTCAGGGCGGCTATCTGGCTGCGAGGTATTGGAAAAACGGAACTCCAATCACTCTCTCGGATGGTACAAGTACAACACTAGCAACGAGCATTGCTGTATCGGGCAACGACGTACATGTCGTAGGAATTGAATATATCCGGCCTGATCCGTACTCGCCTAGTTTCACTAAGGCGAAATATTGGAAAAACGGTGTTGAGATTCCATTAGACGGCTGGGATAAGGGCTCGCAAGCGACGTCAGTTTATGTCTCAGGAAATGAGGTGATGATAGCAGGTAATTCAGACAACGGTAAGGCTGCCTACTGGAAGAACGGCGTTAGTGTTGAAATATCTGGTTCTGCCGCAGCGTCAGATTTAACTATTCACAACAATGTTGCCTACATAGCGGGAAATACGATCTCCAATTTAGCAACAACATGCTGCGGCGGTTTATATCGACCGGGATCACTCAGTGTCGGTACGGCTAACGGCGGGGGAGGAACTGCCGTTTACTGGAGGGATGGTAAACAATCTGATTTATCGGATGGAAAAATATCTAATGTCAGTTCCTCGATTTTCGTATCGCAACCATAGGCGCCTATTACATGAGCGCGACGTCCAGCATGCCGACAATTTGAAGTTATTTCCCAATAATCTTACCAGCTTTATTCAGGATAAACGGCGAGTTGACGTCAAGCTTGGACTATGTGCTCCGGGACAGGTTACCGAGGGGAAGTATGAGACGTTTATTTGTTCTTCGATCCGGATCTGGTCAGGCGATTGACGGCGGAATGGATTGAAGAGTATGACCAGCGAGGGCTCGTTCGAAGGGCTGGGCTACCAAACAACGTGATCGAAAATACAGTTCTTCGTCGAAATGACCCGCCTCTCATCACGTCAAATGTTTGGACCTATCATCCCAACGGCTTGCCAGCGACCTCCACTATGAAAACTGGAGCGGATTTCTATAAGACAACCCAAATCACAAAATTTAAGTACGAAAACTGCCATTAGGGCCCACCCTCGAAAATTCGAAGCTTGATAACCGTTTTATAAAAGACGGAATAGTCTGAATAGTGTTATATGTATGGTTTTAGGGCAGGTAATTGACTAGTGTCGAATAGTAGCCATTCATAAATGCGTTATTCATAATACTCCCGTCTGTGGCATCCACACCGCCATCCAGGTTTACGTCGGTAAAAAGGTACTGGTCATAGGTGCCTTTCAGAAAATCATTATTAGCGATCGACATGTCAGAGGCATCGACGACCCCGTCACCATTTACATCCCCTGCCCACAAGTACCATTTCCCATTGAAGAGGCCCATTTGGGCAGGATCGCCGGGCAGCTGGCTGGCCTTGTTGAGGGCTGTTGTAAAGTCATAAATGACTGTCCCTGAGTTGAAAGAAGCAATTGCGTTACTCAAAATCGCAACATGATTCCGATGGAAAACCGCAATCCGTACCGCAGAACTTTGCCCGACGAATTTCGGAAGCGTCCCGTCTATGTCGACGATACTTCCATTGGGTTTCAGCAGCAAGCTTTTCGATTGAAGTTTTACCGCCGGGCTAGCAGCATCGCGAATTTCAACCTTTATCCAATCTACCACCGAACCGGCTACTCCCGCCGGGTTACCGATGTTATTGTAGACCACATTTCCTCCATACGGGTCCGTGGCAGGTAACAAGCCTGAATTCGCACTGAAATAGGTTTGCAAATCGCTGGCCATATTCGCCTGCCCGGGACGGTACGCGCCTCGGAGAAGGACTTTGGCATCGAGTTGCACAAGGCTACTATTTAGCTCCCTTTTGATCCGGTTGCCGGCATTGTCATACGTAAATTTAATCTGTGCATTAATCATGCCCGGTAAGGCCGCCAGGACGGCCAAAAGCACAGCTTTGGTAAGGTGTGTGTTCATACAATGTGATTTGGAAATTTATAGTGTGATATACTCGTATATTGATTCAAAAGCAGTCTTTTTCGCCGCTGGCTATCGATTTATCCAATGTGCCATCCTTCCCAGCTTGAACGGGAAAGAAGCACCCGCTTTTTATTTGAAATACTTCCGACCCGCTTCCGCATATGATAGCGCATGCACGGCCCTCGACGATGTGCTTGTTCGCCTGCATATCGTCTACCCGCATTTTGTACCGGAACGCCCCCTTATACCGCGAACCGTCGGGCCTTAATCCATCCCAGCCATATTCCTGCACAGGCATTTTGGAATTGAAATAGGGCTTTTGATAGAGCATCGTGTCTCCCTCAATACTGTATACGGCAAAGCCCCACACATCCGTAACGACATCATTCACGACCGGGAAGAAATAGTCATTCACCCCATCTTTATTAGGAGTGAATACGTTCGGAACGTAGATCCGCTTCTTTTCGTAAGAGAATTCGACGGGCTGGGTGCCGCAGCAGGATTCGTATTCCTGGCTGACTACTTTTGGATCGCCTTGCGAAGAGCAGATTTGGGCGCTGGTAATGAGAAAGAGCATAATGAGTGTCAGTGTGTTTTTCATTTTGTTGGATGTTTGTTAAACAGGATTATAATCTATTTGAATATTACCATGATGCCCAGCCCTAGGCTGACATCATTTGGTTGCATATTGGCTATCCCAGTTGATATTCAGTAACTCGTTCGTTCCCTTCTCTTTTAACCGAACACGGCCCCAATTAGTGATGATGGAAACGACGCCTAACATTATACGCCCAACAAAGATTAATCGATTTTGCTCTACTTTATAGGCCGGTCCCAAACTTCCTCGGGCTATCGGGTCAGAAGTGCTATTCAAATTATCATTCATAGCACTGGAATATATGTTCGCGTAATACTTATTTCCATATTTTAGGTTAATGTCTTTAACAAATTGATCATGCCTGTTCTGCGGATTCCCGGCGGGGGATAATGTCACCTGTCCTTCGATACCGATATTCCGATAGAAAAAACCGATAGACAGAGGTTGGCAGTATATGTTCTGAAATTGGGTTCCTATCAAATTACCGGGGATATCGTTGGTTGGAAACAAGCGGGTGGGGAACACAATTCCAATCGAAGGTCGATAGAAAAATCGGACAGGCTTGAATTCCGACTGGGCGAACAGAGAGTTCTCCCGAACCAGTAGAAGTACGAGTAAGACCAGTAACTTGTTCATGTTATTTTAAGTTAATAGGCTTTGTGTTGGCTATCAGGTGGGTATCATTTGAAAGTGCCAGGTCAACTGTGAAACTATATTCTCCTGCTTGTTTCGGCGGTGTAAAAAGGTACAGTTCCATAAATTCGGTCTCAGTCCTTTTGAAATAGATATCAGGATGTGCAATGATGCTATCGATGCCAACATAGTGTCCATGCCTCAATACCTTAAATAATGCCGTTACATCACTGCTTTTCGGATGGTTATCGTCGAATCTGTTTATTGTCGTAATCTTTAAAGACGTTATTGTATCCCGTGGGGTTATTGTTGTATCAGCGCCGCACAAGCAACACATAGCATTGGCTTGGCTGAAAAGGGAGAAGTGATTACGGTCGATGGACAATTCACGCAAGCCTAGTTGAAGTTTGATTCCATAGGCGTTTCTCGGGATGGGACTTTCCGAAATAACCGAATTTGTGCTGGAATTATCAAGGTTAAACGCTGATAGGTACTCAAACTTGTACTGATATTTGTGAGGATCAGGACAGTCGCAGCAGGCAACGATCAATTGCGTGATAAATGGAATTAGTAAGATAAGCGCGATTTTCTTTTTCATGGTTTGAATTAAGAGATTGGTCGTGGATTATGTAAGAATTATAGCCATTGAAGCATGTTACGACTTGTCGCCTATCAATTAGCCAATACCAGGACCAGCACCAGATTTACCCCCAGGCCAATTCCCCAATTTGACCAAACCTTTCGCTGTTTTATTTTCTTTGCCTTTTTAGTGTATGCCTTATAGTATGCGGCTTGCCTGAATAATTCTTCATTAGGATATCCCAGGTTTTCAATTTTAGGATTAGTAGAAGAGCATAAGATGGCGGGAATAAGACCGATTACCGGTGAAAGGAGACTGGTTAACAATGTGCCAGTGGCCGCACCTTTATATCGTTTATAATGCCGGGCTGCGTCGATCTGGCCTTTAATGTTCAAATCTTCCGGTTGTTTTAATGTGTACAGTTGTGGATTTTGCACGTTCGCCATTGAATCGGCAGGAGCCTGAGCTAAGCTTGAAAGGGACAAAAGAACCGTTAGCGCGAAGGGTAATATAATTTTCATGATGATGGTGGTATAGTTATATTAATAGTTATAAATTTTCGGAAAATGGAATTCACTTTATACGCAACGGAGGCGAGAGTATGATTTGACCAAGTTCAGGTATTTTATGTTCGATTTACAAAACCGATGATCAAAATGACACGATGGATGTCCAATCGGAAATACACTGGCTATTTGACGAGACCAAGAGGGATCGAACTTCCTTTTTTATAGTTGATTTTGAATCGATAAATTGGAATTATATATATCTGTTTAGGATCTCCTATTCGAATTGCCAGATCGCCTGCTCCTGTCGTTCCGATTCTCCCACCGCCAGGAAAATAATTTGGCGAAAAGGCATTTGGTTGTTCATAGAAAAATCTTGGACGATCATAATAGAAATCGGACCCACATCGAAAGTATCGGCTTTGTAGGATTGGAACTACCGTTCAGAAAGAAATTTCCCAGGATAAGCACACCGGATTTGCTGGCATGGATGGATTGCTTCGAGAGAAAATTTCCGATACTGTCGACAAGAGAGCCATTAAACTTAACTTCTGCTAGACCAGTGTATCCTTTGACAGGTAGGTAACCAAGCAGTTCGGTATTGTTCCTTTGGTCAATAGAAACAACGCTATATTCTGCCTGATTGCTATTACAAGTAGAACCGAGAGTTGGAGATTGATTTTGGCCGTATGAATAATGTCCATGAACTAGTGTGAGAAAGGCCAAGCACAGTAGATACTTCATAGTGTGGATAATGTCTTGTTTGCCAAATGATTGTAACATAGTATCTTTTAGTTTGATTAGTTGTTTATTCTAGTATGTCAAATGCAGGATCGCCAAAAAGCTCAATTGTTAACGTGTCCGATTGAAATACTAGATTGATGTGGGGGACCTCTTTCTTTATATTTAGCATGAATTTTATGCCTTCTTTTTCTAGGAAATCTATAATGGAATAATTATCACACCCGCTTTGATTTATTTCTTCATATCTCTGTGCCCAACATTTGAAATTATCCACTAGCAGTTGACTGATCGGTAGGCTTTCTGGCATTATCACTTCACCGGACCGGGAGCATCGGAGATAGACTTTGTTTGATGATAGATCGAGGATAGTGTGTTTCATAGGAGAGTTGATTGAATTGATTAATGAGGATCTATTGATATGAGACGTAGTTCACTATTTTGCAGTTTTGTTGCAGACAACAGCTTTCATTCCGCCGCCGAGAACCATCGTGCCTTTTGGCCAACATTCAACAATATAACAGCAGGTTGTCTCCTTGATTACCTTCTTGTGATGGACCTTCGCGATGACAACTATTTGCCAAAGAAAGTATGGTCGATAATAGTAATAAGAATAGTGTAAATTTCATGAATGTAGTTTAACGTTCAGTTTTCGTAGGTTATAGTAAAATTGTTTCTCTTTAAATCGTCCAGAGTGAGCGGGTAATGCATCAACACCTCATTTTTGATAACTATTGAATCACAATCATAGAAGCCGTTACCTGAATTGAATTTTCTTGGATCAATTACGTACATTTCAGCAGTTTTTCCGTTTCCTAATTCTTGCTCCCAACAGTATCTTGGTAAGTCCAAAACAACTTCTTCATTAGGGGCCGCGTAGGAATAGAACACCATAGAGCAGAGACCACTGCCATTGCTCCCTTTAAGTGCATAAATTATAGCGTCACTTGAACTGTTTTTAAAAATAATGTTATGGTGACAGTTCGGACCCTCGCGATGGCAGGTGCTTGCGGTAGATATGGTAAGGAAGAGTAAAGAGAGTAGCTTACGTTTCATGGGTACGTAATTATATGGTCGTTATCTTCCAAATCTTTCAAACTTATGTCTTTCCGTTTCAATATCAGATACTTGCTTTGTACCTGCTTCCAGCCATATTTATGGATGGTATCAGGAGAAAAGAAAAAGATACTGAGCGTATCAGCTGGCAGGGACTCGAAAAATTTCGGCCAGGTTTTATGCGATTCGTACGATTTGCTTGTGAATGGCGCAATCCCACCTGTCATAAGCGAGTCGCGAATGGATGTATCTGGATAGACTTTGCTGATTTGATAAAAAATTAAGCTGTTGCTATTATTATAAATATCCAAATCATAAGCCACCGGAAGCCCCAGAGGATTTTCACATGAATCTGTGCAGGCGAATGTTGAAATAGCAATAATGAAGATAATGCATGATCGTCTCATAGTGTGGGAGGTTTAAAAGTTGAGAAGTGAGAGATATGATGGTGGAAATAGAAAGAAATACCAGTCTATCACATAGGAGCGTTTATACTCATTGTTCCAAGCGTTACCGCTATTGTTTTCATTAAGAGTTTGTGGTTCGCGTTTCATTAGGTATTTGTATGACATTTTATTAGCCTGAATTTCGGCCCATTCGTCGTCATGATTATGCCAGTCAAGTCTATTAAGTGTTGCTCCAATAAAGCTTGGAACGCCTACATGGGTGATGTATAATGGACCATGCAACTTGCTTTGAAGGGTGTGGCCATATTCGTGACGAAACATATCGTCGCCAATTTTCATATCCTCTGCATTAATGTAAGGCCCAAGAGTCAATCCCCATTTCCGTTCCCCGTTTGAATTGACTAGCGTAGCTCCATGCCAATATTCCACGTTGTCAACTTGACGGGTGCCATTTCTAGAGTGAGCATAAAGATTCCCCAACGTGGTCTGCGGAGCTTCCCAGGTAAACCGGGAGAGTAACGTACCGGCTCTTCCCCAGAAACCGAGCTTGGGGTCGGTCTTGAAAACACCCATGTCAATTTTCCAGGCATTATTTGTCCGGGTTCCCGGTGCGGTTGGGTCGAAGTTTCGCCATGCATTATTTCTCGCTTTTTTGCTTGTTGGATCTAAGCCCCCGTGCAGGAATGCTGTTTCGAACAGATCACCCGTGAAAGTCATTATCGTTCCATAGAATTGCCCACTCGGATCCGTATACCTCAACGGATTGTTCATCACATAGCTATACCTGTTATAACCCTGCGTCGAATAAGCATTCTGAACAAAATTGTCCGCACTCAACACCCTCCCGACCACCGGGTCATACATCCGCCCATTCATATTGATCAAATTAAAATTCGTCAAATGCTCATGTCCGGTAAATCCACGATAGAGGTAGCTGGTCGGAGCCGGCACATTGACGTAATCCCAGTTGGCCGGGTGGCGTAACCGGCCCCAGGCGTCAAAGTTCTGGTCGAGGATGACGGTGCCGTTGAGGGCGGTTAGTGTGAGCAGCGAGCCCAGGTGGTCGGTGTAGGTGTAGTAATATTGGTCGGCGCCGTTCTCGCGGATGACGAGGGCGGAAAGGCCTGCGGGTGTGTGTATGTAATGCAGGTGCTTGTCGGCGACTCCGGGCGTGATGTCCTTTTCGTAATTGCCAAAATAGTAATGCGTGTTGATCAATACGCCGTTCTTTTTCATAACGCCTTTGATGCGCTGGTAACCGGCGTCGTAGGTGTAGGTGAGCTCGTAAGGCTGACCTGAACCGTTTTCGGTAATCTTATCGGGCTGGTTGAAGGACGTGTAGGTAATGTCCTGGGTGAGTTGCGGCAGTGCGGTGGTGGGCGCTATGATGCCCGTGAGCGCATTGAGTTTCGCGGGATGGTAACTGAACTGCTGTCCGGCATCGGTTTTCGAGGTAATGTTGCCCGAAGGTTCATAGGTGACCGTCTGTGCGGGCTTGCCTGTCACCGTAGCCGTAAGCAGGCGGCTAAGGTTGTCGTAAGTAAAGCTTTCTTCCTTGTTTTTGATGTAATCCTTGCGCTTGGTGAGGTTGCCTTTCGGGTAATCCCAGGTCAGTTCCAGGTTTTGGACGCCGGTTGTGGAAAATAGCTTCGGAATGCCATAGTCGTAGTTGATAACCGATGATTTGCCATTGCCCAGCGTGTAGGCAGTATTTTGCCCCAGCCCGTTCATGCCGGTATTGGTGTAAAGGGTTACCGAGCTATTGGTATTTTTGACGGTCGTCGGATAGCCGTTGCTGTCATAGGCATGGTTGGTGCCAAATCCGGAAGGGTACAGAACAGAGGCAATATCCCCGTAATTATTGTAAGTATAGGTGGTTATATACGGACTGCCGTCGACGGTTTCTTTAATCGTCAGCATTCGCCCATAGGCATCGTAAGTATATTCTTCCAGGTTACCTGCAAAGCCAGTCACTTTTTCTATCTGGTTGACCCCGTTCCCGGAAGCCCGGTACTGGTAAGTTGTTGCCGGTTCTCCTGCTTTTGCTCTGCTGACGATCCTTCCGGCAACGTCGTAGGTCAATGTGTAGGTTGCCCCGTTGGCATTTGTTTGGCTCACCAGTTCGCCCAGCGAGTTATAATCATATTGCGTCGTGCCGGCATTGGCGTCGGTCAGGTGGGTCTGACGGCCGTAAGCGTCATATTGATTGCTGGCAAGCGTAATAGCGCCATTTTTGACATCCTTGATCCCGCCATGGCTGAAATAGGTGTATACCAACGTTCCGCCATCGTCGGTTGCACTGATTACCTTCCCACTGGCGTCCGTCTTCTGCGAGGTCGTACCTGTCGGGGTAACCGTGGTAGTGGTAAGTTCCCCGCTGGCATAGGAATAACTGATTGTTTTGGTACCCAACGCGCCGCTATTGATGTTATTAGGTCTGTTGTATTGGTCGTATTGGGTAGTGGTAGTGATATAGGTTTCGCCTGCTTTGTATGGCTGGGTATTCGAAATAATATTACCCTTTGCATCATACGCCTGGACCTGTGTGATCGGCTGGTTGCCGAAGCCCTCGGTTTCCTTTTTGATCTCGCGGCCCAACAGATCGTACCATATTTTGACATTAGGCTTGCCAGGATTTGAGACCAGGCTGTACCATACCGCCCCGCCCGCCAGGTCCCAGCCGTAGCTTTGTGTGATATTATATGCAACCGGTGCCGGTGGCGCGGTAACCGTAGGTCTCCCGAACACATCATATTGGTAAGTAGTAACCAGCCCGTCGACGCCCGTCGAAGTCAGCGGCTTGCCCCATCTGGGGTCATAGGTAGCGCTGGAAGTCTGGCCGAGCTCGTTGATGCTGGATTCGGCATAGCGGCCTTTCGGATCGTATACAGAGGACGTATTACGTGGAGCCGAAGCGCCCGGGCCATTTGGCGTAACGGTCGTCTTTTTCAGATTCCCCAGCGGAAAGTACTCGTAGGTGGTAACCACATTTTTGGCTAACCCATTGAAATCGGTTTTCGAAGTAAGTTGCCCAATGGCGTTATATCCCAAACTGGTTGCAACAGTGTGCGCAGGCTGGCCGGACCGGGTGTTGGAAACCGTCACCGATGTCGGCTTATTCAGTATCCCGGCCGGATAGGCACCGTAAGCGGTATTGGTTACCGCAGTCTCGACCCCGTTGTTGACCGTACTTTGCGTAACGTTGCCGAAATTGTCATACACATTTACCGTGGTTGTAGTCCTGCCCTCCAACGCCTTGTTTTCAAGGATATTGGTAGTTTGTACCCAGAAGCGCTTGGCAGATGGAGAAATAAATACGTTGGTGTTGGTTGTCTGGCTCAGCAGGGTACTTGTCGATGCGAGATAGATAGAGGTCCGATAGGGAATGGTTGTGAAGTAGGTAGTGTTGAATTCATTTTCAGCGACAGTTTTAATACCCGTAGCCAGGTCATTGGCCGTTATTTTGCCAAATCCCAGAAACCCCTTTCCCCCGCGGTGTAACTTGGTTGCCTCGTAGGTGTATTGAATTGTATTGTAGCCACCAACGCCGTTCTGCAGTTTGAAATCGGAGACAGCATAAAGTGGTGGTTGGACCGCATTAAAAGGGTAAGCCGTAAGGTTTCCCCGGATATGGAACCCGTTTTCATCCGTCAGCTTTTTGTAAGCCCATTCCGTAACATGATTGTAGCCGTTCTTGACTTTTTCAATCAGATTCTCCCTGCCTTCTTTTTTGAAATAGAAGACATCCATTGGATTGAAAATATTCTTGAAGTTGATAACATCGGCCCGATGGTCGCCGTTGAAGTCGCCGATCATGGGAGGCGGGGCGCCCAGATTCACTGCGTAACTGCTATTTATACGATAAAAATTAACCCCGGCACTCGAATAGCCCTTGCCGTAGTAGACATCGAAATTCGAAGGTGCCGCTGTTTGCCACCCATGGTAAATGTCCGATTTGCCGTCCCCATTGATATCGGCAATGCCCAGCTGATCGCCCGTGAATGGATCGGTGTCGGGAGTTGTGTTGAATGTGAAGGGTGATTCGTAGAAACCAATGCCATTAGAAATCACCACTTTCCATGTGCCGGACGTGGTTAATTTGGTAAGAATGTCCGTTTTGCCGTCGCCATTGAAATCGCCGAAATAGCTAAGATGGTCTTTGGTAAGATAATTGGTTGAGTAATGGATTCGGCGCGCGGTCCAGCCATCGAATGTAAAAACTTCACAATTCGAACCTTTGATCAACATAATGTCACTCTTGCCATCTCCATTGAAATCGACAATATGTACTTTGTCGGCGGTCGGCCAGTCGCTCACGGCCAATGCGAATACGCCTGAAATAACAATCGATCCGAAATCGGGCTGGATCTTTCCGTTATACAAATGGCAATTGTAATTGACTGCATTGCTTCCCAGCATAGTCAATATGTCCTGAATGCCGTCTCCGTCGTAATCACCAGGAAATATGAAGTGTCCGCTCGGGTGGATTTTTGAGTAGCCGGTGTACGGGGATATTGTCAGCGGATCGAACTGGATCTCAGGTTGTGCATTGGTTTGCCAATCGTAATTCTGAACTGTACGATAAATGCGGAGACTGGTTAAAGTGCGATTCAGGCCCGAGCCGGCAATGTTGGTCATCAAAACATCATCGGCCCCATCACCGGTGAAATCATATGCGAGAAAATCGAACGAATTAGGAATGCTTTGCTTCTTTACCACCGAATAGGTAACGGGCGCGTCCGTCACATTGACTGCATAAAAATCGTTCGGTTTAGCATTGTAGGGGGGATACTTGGCGTAGACGATCATTCTGTATACGGCAGGATTCTGAATAAGGCTTGCTTCCAGAAAATCGGTCAAACCGTCGGCATTGAAATCTCCTGTGATGGTCGTTGACGAAGGGTAATCATATCCATCTGTGGTAACGGTGCTGAAATCGGCGGGCGGGTCACCGTATTTAAAAATGGTGGCATTGAGCTGTGTGCCACCGGTTCCCGCCTCAATGACCTCTTTTAAATAGGAATTGATATTATCGTGTCCATAATTGAACTGGTAACTTCTTACGGTCGATCCCTCGGCTTTTGTGGTGACTTTATCCAGCAAATACTTGCTTTCGATCTTTGTGTCGTTTTCAAAACCAGCGTTTTCATCGACAGTGCGAATTTTGTAATCGAATTTGACTTGGTTATAAGGAATTAAGCCTTGCGCTGCATTGCCCGTATAGTTGATTTCATCGATGAGCAATGCGAAACTGGCGTTGGTGTTGTATTTGAAGGTGATATAATTACCGTCGGGATACAGAATGCGTGAGAGTGCCCAGGTAAGTACCGTTGCAAACTGGCCGGTAAGCCTGGAATCCGGGGTGTTCCCATATTCCATTTTCACCCCGTCTTTGGTTGTTACTTCAAACCATTCAGGGCCATTCCCCTGCGCGCTTTTGGAAGTGATAGTGGCGAAGTTCTCACTTTCAGTTCCATAGGTTGTATTCGGTTCGCCATAATTGCCAACTTTGGCTATCAACCTGGCGCCATCCAGGACAAACCTGTCGCTATTCGTCATGACGACCGGGTTCGTTTCATTGTCAAAATACATGTTCCGTGTACATCGTGTGATTTTTGACAATCCGCCGATCTCCCAGCCTTGTCCAAGAACACCATTTCCTGCCATTGAATGGTAATTAACCGAAACTGTAGGGCTGATGCCATTTGTCCCGGGAGGTACCACGATCGCTATCGAATAGCTTGCGCCTCCCGAGACTGTGCTGCCACTGCCTGCTATGCTTCCAACCGGCAGACCTTGGTTAATTGCCCGGCCATCGAACGTCGCACCTGTATAGAGGGTTTGATACACGACGTTTTGGGCGGATAAATTCAAACGTGTGAAAATAGTCAGGAGCCAAAACAACGTGTGAACATGATTTAATCTCGCTGCTAGTTGTGCATCGGGAATGTAGGGTCTGGTCATACTCAAAGCGTTTAATTTGAATAGTGGTGAATGAAATCTCTGGTCGCGAGCGAAACGGGCACAGCGCTGCCGCTGCTCCTTCCGAGCATGAAATACGGATTGATATAGATGTATATGGAGCCACCCGGTGCGGGTTAATGGCTGGATTTGGTGCTTTTGGCACCCGTCGGGGTAATTGAATGAAGAGTGATGGAAGCTGAGTAGGTATGGTTGTAAGAATTAGCGATACGCTGTGTTACAACCTCGGCAAACCTATATATTTTAATTTGGGTAAATTGTAGAATGTATAGCCTATTTATTTATCGGAAATTCAAGCTATTGGTTTTGAGATACTTATCTATATTTCTTCCTTTTGATAACCGGCCAGACTTCATTCATAAGTCGTGGGCTTCTCTTTACCAGATAATGCAATACCAAATGTTACTCTCGGATGATGTTGCGAAAGTTTTCAATTTTTTTCTGAGCAGATGAATTTGTTTATCAGTGAGTTAAGGTAAATATCAAAAAAAGTTTAAAAATTTTTTCCTACCACCACTTGCATTTAAGAAAAGAAGCTGCCACTTTTGCACTCCCAATCGGGAATAACGGCACTGAAAACGATCAGGGCCACGAGTTTCGGGAGTCCCGGAGCGACGTTCTTTGACATGATGAAGAGAGCAAGAAGATAGGTTCGTTAGAAACATTCGGTCTACTTTTTCGGAAGTG
>NZ_JBOBIH010000007.1:0-362435 GCF_050587785.1 Dyadobacter sp. BHUBP1 | reverse complement strand
ATCGATTGAATCGACGGATAAGATTGATGATCAGATACTAACTAAAACCGATGACTGAACACCGTTACAGGGGGCGGCAGGACCAATCCTGCGCCCCGAACGGTGGGTGCGCCTCCCAAGGGCGCATTTTTTATTTTTCTTGGATTTAAATCGAAACTTTGTAATATTTATTCGGAGTGATTCAGGACTATTATGACGCTAATTTGTTACATCAGAGGGATTTTTATTTGCTTGATGGTGTTCCTGGAACCGCTGCATTCCGCCTGGGCACAGGTTAGCAAGATTCGCGAGCTGCAAATGAGCCTTCCCGCTATTCGCGATAGTTCTGGTTACGTCGATGTCGTCAACCGGATTTCCCTGCTTTTCTACGAACAAAATGCGGACAGTACGCTCTACTATGCATTGAAAGCAAGGCAAATAGCATATCGGAACGATTACAAAAGAGGACGGGCGGATGCCACCAATAACCTGGGGGTGGTATTCGATATCAAGGGGAACATCCCGCTTGCTTTGCGCTATTATAATGATGCGTATAATCAGTATGTTGCCCTGCACGATTCATCGAACATCGTGCAGACGCTTATGAATATCGGTTCGGTATACAATATCAGCGGGCGGCATGATAAGGCGCAGGCCAACTATAACCGTGCAATGGCGCTCGGCGACCGCATTGAGCACGATTCCATCACGGCGTTGGTGATTTACAACTACATGCTGCTGTACCCACAGAAATTCAGCAGTACACGCCGGCGGGCGCTCATAGACCGGGCGTACAGGATCGCTGAAAAGTACCGCGATGTCCGGCTCGAACTGGCAATCGACCAACTGAGGGCTTCGGAGCTCATCGATACCGGGCAGCGTGAAAAAGGGCTGACATTTTTAGAAGAGACTCTCAACAAGGCCCTGGCATTGGAGCTGAACTACCTCAGTATGGACCTTTTGCTCGATCTCGGCGACCATTACATAACGGAAGACCGAACCCGGGCCGTTCAGTTTTATAACCAGGCACTCGAACTGGCAGAGCAGAAAAATTACCGCATGTACGCGCGTGATGCGTGCAAGCGGCTGTACGACTACTATGTGGGCGGGAAAGAGAATGCTCAGGCATTTGTTTACAGTCAGAAACTATTGAAGCTGTTCGAAGAGCAGGCCGAGATCGACCGGGTTTCGGGGATAGATTACATTGAATATGCTGTCAAAGACCAGCAGTTGGCCTCGGCGGAGATGAAATCCAGATACAATGCGCAAATGCTCACGCTGGCCGTGGCGGTGTGTGTGCTAACATTACTAAGTATTGTCGTGCTCTGGCGGAACTGGAAGCTGAGCAAGAAGACCAATCGCGTGCTGACTATGCAGTTCCGGCAACTGGAATCGACCACCGACGCTTTGGAGCAAAGCAATCAGAACTACGCGCGGCTGATCAAGATCCTGGCGCACGACCTGCGCAACCCGATAGGGGGCATCAATGCATTGTGTTCGCTGCTGCAAGATGAGGGGACGACAGCTGAGGAGGCACAACAATATGTAGCGCTGATCCGTGAGTCGAGCACCACTTGCCTGCACATGATCAGCGATTTACTTCAAACGGATTTTGATTTCAAGGAAACCGAGTTGCATAAAAAGCCGGTCGACTTGCCGGTTTTTCTGGATCACGCAGTGACCTTGCTGACATTCCGCGCAGCCGAAAAGAATCAGCGGCTCATTCTCGACGGCCCATCTCAGGCAGTCGTGAATGCCGACCCGGACAAGCTGCTGCGGGTTTTGAATAATCTCATTGTGAATGCTATTAAATTTAGTCCGGAGGGTGAGACGATCCGGGTCAAATTGGTGCAGTCGGATGAGGGCATTACGATTTCCGTGGAGGATCACGGGTTGGGCATCCCCAAAGAGGCCATTCCCAACCTTTTCGACCCCTTCACCGCTTCCAGGCGCCCTGGTACGGCCGGGGAGCAGGCTTTTGGTTTGGGTTTGTATATCTCCAAACAGATCGTGGAAGCGCACGGTGGCAAGCTTTGGTTCAAAACCGAGGAGGGGAGTGGCACTACCTTCTACATTTTCCTGCCCGGAGAGAATGTCGATTCACTCTCTCCGGCGTGATCGGAACTTGTTCAGGCGTTGTGTGATATTATCAGGGGATCTCTACCGTGGGCTGTGTATCTTATCGTCGTACCGTTTTTTCAAGGTAGCAAGGGATTTATGGTAGCCTGCTTTGTCAAAGAATGCTTCGGGGCGGTACGGGTCTGTCGGTTTGTGTTTCTCGTGGAGGGAAAACTGGCTAGCATGGGATGATAGCCAGATATCGAACTGCCCGTTTTTCATAGCGGCCAGTGTCTTGGCGTAATCCTTGCCCACTTCGGATATCCAGGCATGCCGGAGAGCTTTGTTTCATCCAGGATACTCGGCATATTGGCGATCAGCACTTTAGTCGTCAGCTCCGCCCGTCATACCTTTTTAACAAACTGATAATAAATGCATAAACTCCGCAAAAAGTGAATGGTTGTTCTTTGTGCTACTATTTCACTTAATCAGTTTATGTTCACCATGAAGCCTTTATTTACTTATTCCGCATTGGCCGGTCTGCTTGCGCTCGGTGCCTGCCAGGACCACCGTGATCCCAACAGCCCGGAAATTACCCTGCAAAACCGCTCGGTAACGCCCGTGCTCGCCAAGTTGCTTCCGGGCGCTACTTCCGGACGCGTTGCGGCAAGCAATGTGAAGCTTTTCTCACTCCTGAGCAGCGACGACCAGCTCGAACAATCGCCAGCCTACGTTTTCGGTGGATCGGCCGATGGTGCGGGCCTTTTCCAGAACCCGGATGGCAATTACACGATCCTGGTGAATAATGAAGACAACTTCTCTGTTTCCCGCATCACGCTCGACAAAGGTTTCAAACCTGTAAAAGGGGAGTATGTGCTGAATTCCGATGGTGGAACGTGGCGTTTGTGCTCGGCCACTTTGGTAACACCTGTCGAGCATGGCTTCGGTCCTGTTTTCCTGACCTCGGGTGAAAGCGGCCAGGAGTCACGCACGCACGCGCTCAACGTGGATGCAAACGTAAGCCAGGCGAATATCTCCCGCGAAGTGGCCGGGCTTGGTCGTTGGAGCGCCGAAAACGCTGTCCCGCTTCCGAAGACTGCCTATCCGGGCAAAACCGTGATCGTGATCGGTGACGACGATTCGGATGTGAACGGCGGCCAGGTGGCGATGTATTTGTCGAACACCGTGGGCGATCTCGATAACGGTTCGCTTTACATGCTGAAACGCGCTGACAACAATCAGAGAGAAATGGATATGAAGCCGGGCTCAACTTATGATGTGGAGTTTGTGAAAATCGATAACCACAAAACTTTGACCGGTGCGCAGATCAACGGAAAAGTGAATGAACTGAAAGCCATCAAATTCGGCCGTGTGGAAGACGTGGATTACCGCAAGGGTGGAGCTGCGCAAGGCCGCGAAGTAATTTTTGCCGTAACCGGCCAGGAAGATAAAGGTGTGAATGCGGACTATTCACGCTCGAAATACGGCCGCATTTATCGCGTGACACTCGACGTGAACGATCCGCTCAAAGGTAAGCTGGAAGTACTGCTCGACGGCGACGACCGCAACGGCATTGCCAAGACGTTCCAGAACCCGGATAACGTTTGCGCGACTTTCGACTACGTGTATATCATGGAAGACCCGAACGGTTACGGCGATGAAAAACACGATGGGTACGTATATCAATTCAATCTCAATACCAAACAATTGACCCCTGTTCTTGAAATCGATCACCGTCGCACGGAGGCTGATGCGGCTAAATACAACGTGGGAGGTCCTTCTGCATTCGGTTCGTGGGAAAGTAGCGGGATGATCGACGTATCGGATGTTACCGGCCGTCCGAACACATTCATGCTCGGCATTCAGGCGCACACATGGCGCGGTGATAAATATAAAGGCGTTGACGGCGGCTCGATCCGTAAATCGGAGAACCAGGCCAGCCAGCTGATCCTCATTGAAGGTCTGCCTCGTTAATTACATAGTTTTCAGACTCCTGGCCGGAATTTTCGGGTCAGGAGTTTTCCTTTTGAATTGATACTCACTCCTGCAACATGCTGAAATTCGAGCGTAACCCCAATTCATTTATTTACCGCCACAGGAGGCTGCTCTTTTCGATAGTCCTGATCATCGTCATCCCGCTGATCGTATGCCTGATCTGGTGGCTGATGGGCCCAATGTCGAAACAAACGCCCGCGAAAGAAGTGAAGAAGGCTTTCATGCAAAATATCACGGACCTCGACAGCGCGGTAAGCCGCTTGCAGGCCGATATCCATGCAAAGCAACCGGCCGCTATTCAGGAATCCTTCAAACGCGCCCGCATTGCTTACAAGCGCGTCGAGTTCATCTCCGCCTATTACAGCCCCGAAACGACCCGCGCCCTCAACGGCCCCAATATCCCCGAAGTGGACGACGATCTGCGCGTAAATGAGCCGCAGGGTTTTCAGGTTCTGGAAGAAATGGTATTTCCCGAAGTCGCTACGGACGCTTACCCCGACATGCTCCATACCGCCGACGTCATCCGTGCGAATGTAAACCGGCTTCGGAAGATCTCGGAAACCAACGAGCTTACCGACAGCCATATATTCGACGCTATGCGCCTGGAAGTTTTCCGGGTTGTGTCGATGGGCATTACCGGCTTCGATTCGCCCGTTGCCTTCCATTCGCTACCCGAAGTAGCCTCAGCGCTTGAAAGTGTGCGGGAGCAACTGGTACATTATACTGCGGACACTAAGAACAAGGCATTGCGGGGGCAGCTCGATAGTACCATTCATGCGGCCATCAGCTATGTCAGCAAGTCGCCGGATTTCAATGCATTCGACAGACTGGTTTTTATCCGGGAATATGCCAACCCGCTCAGCAGCCGGTTGCTCGATGCACAGAAGGCGCTGGGTATCCCGGTTTTTAATGAAAAAAGACTGCTATCCCCATCCGCGCGTACGCTCACGGATTCGGGGGTGTTCAATGCCAATTACTTCATCAACTTCGAGGAACAGGCCATGACTGCCCAACGCATTGCATTAGGCAAAATGCTGTTTTTCAATCCGGTATTATCCAACAGCGTGGGTCGGACGTGCGCTACCTGCCACCAGCCCGACAAAGCTTTTACCGATGGCGAACCCAGGAGTTTTGCGGTCGGTTTCAACGGCTCGCGGATTAGCCGCAATGCGCCTACTTTACTGAATGCCTCCTTCCAGGCGGCACAGTTCGCCGACTCCCGCGTGACTTTCCTCGAAGACCAGGCGAGCGATGTTATCCGCAATCCGGATGAAATGCACGGCTCGCTACCCGATGCCGTGGCGGCTTTGCGCAAGCAGGACCAGTCGCGCAAACTCTTCGAAGAAGCTTATGCCGACGGCGTGACGGAAAGTAATCTCAAAAACGCGATCGCCAGCTACATCCGCTCATTGTCCTCGCTTGATTCTCGCCTCGACCGCCATTTCCGCGGTTCCGAAAGCACAATGACCGTCGAGGAAAAAGCCGGGTTTAACCTCTTTATGGGCAAAGCCAAATGTGCTACCTGCCATTTCTTCCCGCTTTTCAATGGAACCGTGCCGCCCGCTTACCTCGAAACGGAGAGTGAGGTACTCGGCACGCCTGCCACCGCAGAAGGCAAAACCGTCGATCCCGACGTCGGCAAATTTGTCCTTACCAAGCGCGAACCGCATCGTTACGCTTTCAAAACGCCTACCGTCCGGCATGTAGCGCTCACCGCACCTTATATGCATAATGGCGTTTTCAGGACATTGGAAGAAGTGGTGGATTTCTATGACCGGGGAGGGGGGAACGGGTTGGGCTTTAATCTCGAAAACCAGACATTGCCGTTTGATAAACTCAATTTAACGGATGCGGAGAAGAAAGCGCTGGTCGCGTTTATGAAGATTTTGTAAAATGCAAATCCATTACTGACAATAGGTTGTCATTCTGGCCTGGTTTATTTGAAGTAAATTAATATTCACTTCAAACAACAACCCTATGAACACGATCATCAGCAATGGGACCCCAATTAGTTACAATGTGTACGGCAGTGGCCCCGCGACGCTGCTTTTCGTCCACGGCTCGTTCATCGACCAGACCTATTGGAAAGAACAGGTATCTTTTTTTAAAGAGAAATACCAAGTGGTGACGATGGACCTCGCGGGTCACGGCGGGTCGGGAACGAACCGGGAGGAATGGACGCTCCAAAGCATGGCCGACGACGTGATTAATCTCGTCAAAGCGTTGAACCTCGAAGAGGTGATCCTGGTCGGGCATTCCCTCGGCGCGAACCTGAGCCTGATGGCAGCGGCCGCTTACCCAGGGCCGATTATCGGTTTTATCGCCGTCGACAATTTTAAAAATCTCGCCACGCCGCTTCCCGCGGAATACGACAGCCAGGTTGAAGCGATTATTGAAAGTTCCAAAACTGCCTATGCCGACACCAATGAGCAATATGCCCGGATGGTGCTCGTCACTCCCGAAACTCCCTTATGGATTACCGAAAAAGTTGTGACCGCGTTTCGCGATTCCTATAAGCCGATGGGTCAGCAGACTTTACCGCAATTTTTTATGATGGACCGGATCGAGCGGGCGGCCTTGCCGTTGCTGAAACCCAAAATGAACCTGATCAACGTCAACTACATGCCTACCAATGTGGAGGCTTTGGAAAAAAATGCGGTGAACGGCTATACATTAATCGAAATTGCCGGTACCTGCCATTACCCGATGCTCGAATCACCGAAAGCTCTGAATGAGGCTTTAGACGAGGTGATCGACAGTGTACTGGAAGCGAAGATCACGGCGTAACGCCCGTCAGCCGGGCGTATTCGCCTTCGAGCGTGCGTATTTCGGCGGGTGACTTGGAAAGATCGATTGCCCGGCGATAATGTACCGCGGCCTGTTTCGCGGAAATGGGGGCATAGAGGTAGCCGAGCAAGGAATGGTAGTAAGTGTTGTTTTCCAGCCCGAGCTTTTGCGCCTCTGCCAACCCGGCCTGGTGGCCATATACTTTGGCATATGCAAATGTCCGGTTAAGCGCCGTCGCAGCTGAGTATTCGAGAACGACGAGCTGGTTGTACAAATGCAGGATATGCTCCCATTTCTGTGTCCCTGGCGGGGTGGTGTGCCAATAGGCGATGCCAGCCTCGATGTGGTATTTGGAAACCGCATTGCCCGAGCATGCATTGACGAGGTAGTAATGGCCGCGGTCGATCAGCTCTTTGTCCCACATACGCTCGTCTTGTGCCTCGAATAGGATGGTATGGCCGTGATCGTTCAGCCGTGCTTCGAACCTGGAACTTTGATAGCACATCAGCGCAAGCAGGGCTTCTACCTGGCGCGAGTTGGTGAGCGGGTTTTCGGCGAGCATGTGCGTAAGGCGCATGGCCTCCGCGCATAGGTCTCTGCGTATGAGAATGTTGCCCGATTTGGAAAAATAGCCCTCATTGAACAACAGGTAGAGGGTACGCAGCACTACATCGAGCCGCGCCTGTACTTCGGCGGGCAGCAGCGGGCCTGTCTGGAACTGGTCGTTCCGAAGGTTGGCGCGTGCGCGCAGGAGACGCTTCTTGATGGTTTCGGGCTTGGAAAGGAACGCGTCGGCGATTTCGGCAATGCTGAAACCGCAGAGGATTTGCAATGCGAGGCTGATCTGGCTTTCGGGCGAATTGGCCGGGTTACAAACCGCGAATATCATGGCAAGCTGACTATCGGCGATCGTTTCGGCCGTAAAGTCGAATGTGGGTTCCGATTGGTCCGCGCCGCGCAGGAGAGCGGGGGAGACCTGCGTTTCAAACACCCGGGTATGTTTGAGATAATCCTTTGTTTTGTTTTTGGCAACCGTGTATAGCCAGGCGGTCGGGTTTTCGGGAGTGCCTTGCAGTGGCCAGGTTTCGCTGGCTTTCAGGAAAGTTTCGCTGACGATATCTTCCGCGATTTCAATGTGTTTTAATCCAAAATGACGGCACAGTACTGCCGTCATTTTGGTATATTCTCTTCTGAAAAGGCCGGACAATATTTCAGGGTTTTCAGCCATTGAGGAATGCTATTTGCGCTGTAAGATCTCCCTCACCTCAATATTGCCCCCGATTTTGAATATCGGATTGGCCTTCGCAAGCTCCACGGCCTCGTCGATTGTCTCGGTTCTGACGATCACGTAGCCGCTCACAAACTCCTTGATTTCGGTAAACGGGCCGTCGGTAACCACATTATCGGCGTATACCGTTTTGGCGCTTTCATTGGATAGCGTGTTACCCTTGTCGGCCAGTTTGTTCTGCGCGGCAATGCCGGCCAGCCAGTTCATGCGTTCCTGTATCTGCTCGGGCGTGGGGCGGAAATCGGCCTGAATGTCGAGCCGGAAGATTAATGCGAATTCTTTCATGATGGATATTGGTTTGATTTCCCCTGTGACGACCGGGCCGTCGTAACGGGGACATGCGATCTGAAATAAACCGGATTGTAACAAAAACACAAGCCGGTCGTCTATGCATTGTCAAGTGTAAGCAACGGCTTCACATCCAAAAACAAAAGAGCAGGCGTTTTGTGTGCTCTTTTTTAGTATTCTGGAAAAGGGATTTATAACTTATAGCGCACAATGAATGTGTTTTCCGTGTCTTGTTTGCCTTCCAATTGAAAGGCTTTATAAGTTGGCGAGCCGTAGAACCAACCTGCTGCGTAGACGAAGCCGGACTTGGTAACGCATATTTTGTTGACCCGATCTTCCAATATCCCGCCAAATTTGGCAATGAAATCACCGGCAGGGTCAAGCTTATCCGGGTCGACCTCGGTGATGAAAATGTCAGTGCTTCCCAATGCAGATACACTTCTGCCTCTCTTCATCGGAAATTGGGCTGAATTTGAGAAGGATCCGGCGATTACGATATTACCCGCGCTGGTTAATGCTATGCCACCGTGGTAATCTTTGTCGTTGTCTACGAAACCGTTGCGTCCGTTAAGAACCTTACCGTCGGCATTCCATTTTAACAAATAGACATTTTCATCCCCTTTACTACTGAGCGGAAATTCTTCTAATGTGCCGCTATGCATTCCTGTTGCAAACACATTTCCAGAGCCATCGACTTCAATATCATATCCATAATCATTGCCTCCGGAACCTATCCGCCGCAACCATTGAAGGCCCTCAATCCGACTCCATTTTGCAACAAATGCATCTGTTTGATTGATACTATTGATTGGTTTTAAAGGACCGGGAAATTGGAGGGTATTATTGAAGAGGCCAACTATGTAAGCATTTCCCTGCAAGTCTACGGTGATGGCCTCAGGTATTTGAGTATCGGCTCCGCTAATCATCATGGGCTCGCCGAAAGTGCCGTTTAGGGCATTAACCAGTACGAAAAACCCATCATGCTCATTGGCTTTCTGGCGTGGACTTTGGTTGAAATCGATATTGGCCGTCACGTTATCGCCTTGAACCCTGCCGACCAAATAAAGTTTTTCTCCTTCGCCCGCCTGATAGAACGCCAGCGATCTTCCTTGGTCGCTCATTGGACCACCAAATGTTTTAACCCAGCTCAGCGTTCCATTCGCATTGATTTTTGCTACAAAACCATCATCGCTACCCCTGTGCAAAATATTCCATTTATTCCATGACGAAATTTGACCAGCCACAAAACCGGTTAAATAAACGTTATTTTGCTTGTCCAGGGCGATGGCATTGCCATGATCATCTCCCGCACTACCGTCGGTATATAGCCACAAGCATCGCAGAGTACTGTCAAATTTCGCCACAAAGAAATCATTCCCTCCTTTTGATTGCAGAACATGTTCGTTGTCAAATTGCACGGTGCCGCTGGCGGTTCCGGAAACGTAAATGTTCCCTTTGTCGTCGGATACAATATCTGTGGGGATGTTGTATCCACCCGACAAGCTGAATGGCTTAACATGATCCACATGCACAGCCTGCGTGCTGCCGCTGCTGCCGCCTTCGACGCCTTTTACAATTAATTTTACCTTATACGTACCCGCTGCGGGAAAGGTATGCTTCACGGACTGTCCGGTCTCCTTTTTTGTATTGTCCCCGAAGTCCCACAGAATGCTTTCGGCGTTCTCCGATTCGCTCGTAAATGTGAATTCACATGGGTGCGTACAGCCTCCCTCAGGTGTGAACGTGAACCGGGAAACCGGTCTTTGAGGCGTTTCAATATGGCATGCGATAGCAATCGACGTCAGCAGAATATAGTAAAAAAATCTCTTCATAGGTGAAACATCCGTAGGGAAGGAGCTATAAAGTTACTGCATTTTTGCGAGCAATTCTGCCGCTTGTTTGTTATTAGGGTTCTCGGCGTCTGCCGCGACTTTTTTCAGTTGCTCCACACAGTTTTTTAGGTCGTTCTGTTGCAGGTAGGCCAGTGCAATGTACCACTCGGCGGTACCTTTTACTTGCGGGAACCGGCTGGTTTCCAATAGTTCCAGCTCTTGCAAGGCCAGCGCAGCATTGTTCGCGCCCAGGAAGCGGACGCCTTGGTGCACGTGGGCGGTGTCGGACTGCCACTGCCTGAATGCCGACGGGCTTAGGCCCAGTTTTTCCTTCGAGAAAGGGCTTTCGAGCGTCGGTTTTTCATTGAAATATTCGGCAAAAAAGTCACGTTTGGCTGTATTGGCCGGAGTTGGTTGTGGCTTTTTCGATTTCGGAGTAGTAGTTTTTACGGATTCCGGCTTTGCCGCAGGCGGTGCCGGCCGTAGGGTGTCGGGAGCAGCCGGTTTTTCAGCGACAGGCGTGTCGGAGGCGATCGGAGTACTTTCAGGTTGGGAATTGAAATACCAGAGCAGCCCGGCAACTACGAAAATGCTCGCGACCGCTGCAACGTACGGCCAGCGCCTTGCAAAACGGCTTTCCGGTAATAGTGGTACGATTTTGCCCTTCTTCTGATCGTCCTGTTCTGCTTGATTGGCAAGCATGCCTTCGCGCTGCAGCTCGGCGTGAATGTCGCGGAAAAGGTTTCTGTATTCGTTGGCTTTCAGTCCATTGCGAATGCGGCGCTGCATGGCTACTTCGTGGGCCAGGGCCCCGTCTGCCTGCATTCTTTTTTCAAAGTCCGCGCGCGCCTCGGGCGTGCCTTCGCCGTTGAGGTACTGGTGGATTTCATGAAAAGCTTCTTCCGACAATTCCATGTGTGTTAAATTGAGATTCGCTGCTAAATTTTACAGGTTGATACGTGTGCTCTGCCGATTCTTATCACTACAAATGAAATTTTTCTCTCAGGTATTTCGCACAGCGGAACCGCTTTTGGGTTGCCGATGCTTCCGTTATGCCCAGTTCGCCGGCAATATCTCGCAGCGAACGGTCCTCGACATAGAACCAGCGCAGCACCTTTCGGCAGTCTTCGGCAAGCAGGTGAAAAGCGCGGTCGAGTTTCGTGAAAATCCAGCTGCGTTCGTCTTCGTCATAATCCGGCGAGGCGGTGTCTGCGAGATCGTGTTCGAATGCATTCCGGTCATCGTCCTGTCGTGCCATGCTCTCGAGCGTTACCTCGCCGCGGCGGGAAGCCAGGCTAAGGCTCTTTTTCCATTGATTGATGTAAATGCTCTGAAAGTAGGTCGTAATGCGCGTTCCTTCCTGATACACAAAACTGCGGTCCCGGATTTTACTCACAAAGATAGCCAGGCATTCCTGCAAAAGATCTTCTGCTACTACCTGGTCGCTGCCCCGTTTCAATGCATAGGGAATGCATTGACGGTAGGTTTGAAGGTACAGGCACGAGAATGTTTCGCGTTTTTCAAGAAGGAGTTCTTCGTAAAATAACAGGTCAGAATCACGGTATCGTTTGCAGGAATCTCGGGGTGCCATTCATCTTGATATTTCCACAAGAAAACAAAAAAGAGCCGGTTCGGGAAATCCGGCCTGAAACAAATTAAAAAAAGTTGCCATACGGTGATAAGGTTTCCGATCCTGCGGAGATAAATAGTTGACCCAGAAAACAAGGGCCGGTCCATCACTCGGGGATAGCGATCGGCCGGATTTTTCAGGGTTGTGGGTTATTACAATGGGAGAGCGCCGGACGAATTCGACGGGCGCTCTTTTTCAGTTTTAAAGCTTCTTCCTGCGCGGCTGTGTGGTGATGGGAATTGTACGCTGGACGATTTTTTCCCTTTCCGTACTTCCTGCAGTGAGCGCGGCCACATTGTTAAGATCGTCGAGGATGAATGTGAAGCCGTTTTGCGAGCGCGTTTTTTCAATGGGCTTGAACTTCCCTTCGGTTGCATATGCGAAAAGGATTTCGAACCCGAACGGTGCCGCGCATTCGAATTGTTCCGGCATATAAACCCATTTGCCGACTGCGTCGCCCGTAATCATGAAATCGCTGTTCCGAAGTTGAACGATGTTTTTGGCGGCATCCTGGTAAATCATCCTTACCGTGCACGGCTTGTTGGCCCGCACTTTTAATGTCATTATATCGCCCTCCCGGTACGATTGCGGCCCGTATCCTTTGTCGGTACTCACTTCGAGGAACAATTCATCGTCTTTGGCAGCGGACTGATCGTCATTACCGGCGGCCGCGATCGCCTGTACTTGCGTAGCGTCCTGCAACAGATGCCCGGCAGGCTCTATTTTTGCATTTGGAATGTTGGTCAGTAATATTTCGGAAGAAAGCACAAAGCCTGAGGCATGGTCGAGCGCGTCAAAAAGCTGCACCCCGATTTTCAAAAAGTTGCCTGATTTATCGTACCGGCCTTTCAGTTTGATGAGCGATCCGGGAGCCGTTTGGTCTGTTAGGTTAGTCTGGATATGGGTGCTCATTCGCCCCAGCGAGGCTTTCAGGGTGCCGGTGAGTTGTTTGGAAAAATCGTTCGACACGCCTAGCCCTTCAAAGGTGATTTCTTCAATAAATAGCTGCCAGAGCCCTTTTTCGGGTAAAGAGCGGATGATTTGCCCGGCCAGTTTGTCGACAACCTCCGGCAGGGTAACCAGTTCGAGCGGGTTGCGCTGGTCGATAAGGGAAATTGGGGTTTTACTTTTTGCTTTCAGATCGGTATCTATGAAACCGATCTTGGCTTCTGTTACCTGGTTGCCATTCATTTTAAGAAACACACCAGCCCGGCAGGGTACATTTTCCAGTTGCAGGCGCTTCCGTTCTTGGTAGTGGCCGAAAAGCGATTTTTTACCATAAAACAGCACGAGGTAACCTTCCGGAACCGACTTGAATTCGGCTTCCCCCCATTCAAAATGCAAGGAAAGGCCGCCTTTTTGGTAACCGATGAAAGCGATTCGTTTGTATTCTTCAAAATCAATCGTTTGGGTGCCCTTATGGCCGGGGATCAGATCGTTTTCAAAGCGCGCGTCGCGTCGCAGGCTCGCATACATGCGATCGCTGGCTTCGTCCCGTTCCTCACGGTCGACTATATAGGGATTGGTAAGCTGGCCGAACGCTGATTCGAAGTCTTTCAGCACCTGTTTGACGCGCTCCGCCGATTTGGTCTGGTAATAGGGGCTCAATGCCTGCCCGAAGGAGCAATGCAATGGAAAAATAGCGATCAGGACAAGCAGCAGCCGTTTCATGGCGGTTTTATAATGGGGCCAGCAATGCTAGTGGGCGTGATGGAGGATCACTTCGCGGGTAAGCAGGCTGTTTTCCATGGGTATTTGCTGCCTGTTGGTCAACTCCATCACACGAATGCGCACCGTCCGGAAAATGTCTTCCAGACGTAGCCCCGGCACGTCGAGCGCTTTCAGAAGTTCGGAGGTGTACGGGCTGTTTTTACCTTCACCATCGAGTGCGGTGTAGCCGGGTTTGGTCGAAAACGTGATGAGCGTTCCCGGGGGGGCGCTCATACCCGCGAGGCCCTTGCCACCCGAGCTGCGCGTCCAGCTGCGGCTCAACGGATTGTCGCGGCATGCGTCGAGGATCATGATGTTGGTCCGCTGGGAACTTTCGTCGGCCGAGGCCATTTGATCGAGGATATCGTCTGCCGAAATAGCCAGCACCTTCAACTCGGTTTCGGTTTGCGGGCTGATGTCGACGGGCAGTAGGTAATTTCTGCCCGCGATCTGCATTCCGTGGCCGGCGTAGTAGAATAAAGCAACTTCCAGGTCCTGGTTCTGCACGCTGCTGCCGAACTGCGCCACGGCTGCCCGTAGCTCGCCCTGGCTGGCGTCGATCCGTTCGATTACGTCGAACCCGAGGCCGGTCAGCTTCTGCGTGATCGCCCGGGCATCGTTTTCAGGATTTTGCAACCGGGAACCGGCCTGGTAACCCGAGTTGCCCACCACCAGCGCGATGCGTTTTTTCGCCTTTTCATACACGATCGACCAGGTTTCGGAATAGCCGGTGCCGGAGCTGTTATCTGCCAGCAATCTTACGGTGTTCTTCCCTTCATTCAATACGATCTGCGGGGTGACCAGCGTACCGCCCACGCAACCTTCCTCGCGCGCCGCCGCTACTTTGAACGACCGCGTCACTACCGGATTGGCCGTGCCATTCACTTCCACGCGAATATTTTCTGCCGCATTCAGCACACATCCATTCAGCCTTACGTCCGGCTTGTCACTATGCGCCGGGTTTGCCAGCCATTTTATTTCCGGCTTGCCTCCCGGATCGAGCGCATTGAAAACATCCCTGCTGCCATTTTGGTAAACGATCTCGGTAATATCGGCTATGGGCAATGAATTGAGGCTTTTGCTGCTGGCGGACCGGTATTTCACTACATCGGGATACACTTCCCGGATTTCCACCACCTTTTTCTCCCGGGATTTCAGATAGATCGTGTCCGTCGGGGCGCTGCCTTCCATAGCCAGTGCCGGCTTGGAAATGAATGCCGTACAGGCCAGTGTGAGGAATGTGAAAAGATGCTTCATAACATTGTAAAGGGTATCACGGACGAAGCCTAAAAAGAAAGTGCGACGCTAACACCTGCTGCCTTATGCGTTGGCTTGTAAAATGGCCGAAAAGATAATTCTGTCTTTCTTCTAAGGATCTCTGTGCGTGTATTTTTTGCCAGATTCAAGTTTTTAAGGCCTATTAATTCAAATACAATACCTCCTGCGAGTGCCGCGGCTCCCGCGTAAATGCCCGGCGAGGCGAATGCGCGGAAGCCCTCTTTTTTTTGCAAGTCGCCTACGGGCGGTGCGGAACCGTAGTTCGTTTGGTACCACGAAACGTAGGCGTCGTTCGTCTGTTGTATGTCGCTTTTATACGAACTGTAATCAATGCCCAATTTGATAAACGTAGCTGCACCCGCAACTACGGCGGCTGTGCCGACGGCCAGGTAGATGTTACGGCGTTTTTTATATTTCAATGCATTAGCTTCCAAAAGTTGCAGCTCCGCAGCCGGCTCGTTCTTTGCATGCTCCCGGGCTAGTTTCAGCGGCTCTTCCTTTTGTCCGGCGCCGGCATTTTCATATTCTATTTTCGAAACGTCCGAATGGAAAATAAAATAATCGGGGCCATTCGGGTTATTGAATCGCTTATAACGAACATATTTTGAATCGGTACCCAGCACTTTCGCATGGATTTCCTTCCCGTCTTTCCGGATGATTTTATCCTGGGCCTGGGCCGCTATTGAAAAGACGATTCCCAATGCCAATATCAATGCGGACACGACAATCCCTTTCCAAAAAGAAACGATTTTGCCTGGCCGGTTAGAGAAATGCTTGTTCAAAACGCTGATGACTGGGGTTATAATCGGATTTAAAAATAAGTAATTGAAATCAAATCGGGTTTAAATATTATCCAATAAACATCAGCGGACGGATAGGAGGGGTTATTGATGCACGATTTTCACCAGAATAGGCACCACACTTCCCTTTCGCCGGCCCTTTACCTCGTAGGCCACTTTTCCCGGTTCATAAGCGATTTCGGCTGGTGTGATAAACGCTTCGCCTAATGCCGCATAGGCTTTCTGAATAATTGTCCCCGGCGCATTTTTAACCTTTGCCGCGAGCTCTTCCAGATTCAATTCGTTTTGGGAAATAAATACTATGAAATAATCCTCGCCGGTAACTTCGTCGAGCGTGAATGACGCATGCAGCGAGGGCATTATCACAGTGCTATTGGCAGGTACGATGGCGCTGGTTATCAGTTCGCCGGAATTGTACGGAAAAATGGCCGATACGCGGTTTTCCTTGTCCGAGCCGAGGATGTAGATGTACGATTGTTTGGTATTGTTGATCACCATTTTGAAGCGCGTTCCGGATGGATAAGGCTTGCTCATGGTGTAGGTAAGCATTTCGGTTTTGCCGGCAGGTATTTCGGGCGTTACCTGTGCGCCCTTGCTTCGCGTCGATTGGACGGGCATGGTTTCATTTCCGAGCATAAAATCGACATTCCCTTTGAGCGTTATGGCCTGAGGAAGTGGCTTCGCCGTCGGCTCAGTGTAAATTTGATAGGCATTTTTGGCAAAACGGGCGAGATCGGCGTAGCGGGCCCAGGTGTAGCCGTTGCTCCCCCAGCTTTTTCCCCAACTGTTGGCGATCAGGAACGAGCCCTCATTAATGTGGTCATCGTAGCCTACCACGGCCATCGAATGGCCTCCTACGGCATTATCGGGTGTTTCACCGGCGGCGGCCTGCCAGTTCCCGGTGGCTTCGTCGATAAATGACGGAGGTATGAGCATTCCGATGAGTACCGCATTCCGGCCTTCCACCAACGCCGATTTAATGGCGTTAATACGCTGTTCGACTGTGCTTTCTCCGTCCTTCGGGCTGAATAGCGTGGCATAGTCGGCGATTTTGTAGTTGGCTGCTTTTTCGTCGCATTGCTCGTATTTGCTCCCGCAGGTACCCGGGGCGCAGCTCAGAAATGCCGAGCCCTTCGTTTTCATCACTTCCAGGGCGTCTTCGAGGAAGACACCTTCGGCGCACGCGGTGTCCTGGCCCGGTTTGAGCTGCCCGTAGAGCCATCCGGGGGAGAATGCGATGGCGGCAATTTTGGCCGGTTGGCTGCCGATACCCATTTTGCCGGCTTCCATCGCCGTGCGCATATAATATGCCGCCGACCAGCCCACGCATGTGCCGTCCATGCCCTGGTCACCGATTTCGGGTAGGAGCTCCCGGATGTGAAACGATTCCGGCAGAGCGCCTTTCAGCAAAATGTCGGGCGATTTGCGGGGAAGCCGCAGGTATCTGGAATCGTCCATTTTCAAACCCATGCCGCGCCGTTGCGCCTGCGATTCCGGGGACCGAAGGACAGTGAAGCATACAAATGCGGACAAGGTGGCTATTTTGATTATAAACCTCATTCGGGTTGTGGTAATGGTATTGGTGGCCTAAAAGCCCGGGATCGGGACGGTGTCTTTAACCGTGATATCGCCGAAGAATATTTTCAGGTCTTCCTTGCCCGTCTGCGCATATACGGCCATACTCTGCGCCGTAACGCGGATATCCTTGCGGTCGCGGCTGCCGTAAACGAGGTTGCCCAGCTTGTCCATTCCTTTGAACTGCTGGTAGTACGTGGCGAGGGCGCGGTAATCGCCGCTGGCCGCCTTCTCAAATTTGGAAACGACCGCTGCGTCGTAGGATGTTATTTCCACCTTGTCGAACTTCACATGCATCAGGTTTTTGAAATAGATTGGCACCGGTACCGACGATACAATACCATTCCTGCGCGACACCTGCACATGCGGCGCACGCCTTTTGCCGTTCACCAGGTGATCTTTTTCAAACAGGCCAACGGCCAGCTCCACCGCTTGTTCGCGTTGTTCGATGGAGTTATTCTTATCGGCAATGAGGGCAATATATAGTTGCAGGTCGTTCACGCGCTGTTCCGTCAACTGCCGAAACTCCGTCAGCCTTTTTTTGTCCATTTCGGTCTGAGCAAACAGCTGCCCGATGCCGAGAATGAGAAAGCAGGATGAGATAAGATGTTTAAGCATATATTTTAAGCTAATGACTTACCGTTTTTTACGGATTTCCTGTAATGTTACCACGTCGTAGGTGCACCCATTCCCGAGCGACGAAAGCCGCTCTACGAAATTGAATTCATCGATGAGCGGAGCGGTGTTGACGATCCTTTTCAAAAACAGGTCGATAGGCTGCGTATCCACCGGCTTCTCAGGGTCGTCCAGGTAAATGCTCACCTGCGCCGATGGCCCGAAAAAGCCTTTTTGGCCAAGTGTACTAAGCTTGCTGCGGTCGTTGAAACTGAGTTTCTCGTCCGCCAGCACATTCAGGAATTTGTTGATCTCCGTAAAACTGGCTTGTGGGCAGGGCAGCTTCGTCGCAGGCAAAGTGCTTATCCACTGCGAGTGGTGTTTCAACGAATCGGGTAGGCTTTTCAGGCTTGCCTGCAAGCGGTTTTCGGCATCGGTAAGGAGCGTTTCCCACGACACATGCGCGTTATGCCCCTCCGCGTAGGCGAGCGCCTGCATCCAGGTATTGCTGTAAAAACTGCCATCGTGCGGGTGTGCCGTAGCTTGTTCGCCTTTCTTGGCGCTGCTGATGAGCAGGTCGCCATTCGCATCCAGGAACAGCGCGCGGGCGATTTTGGTATCCTCGGTCACCCTGATTCCCCTTACCACGGGTTTTGCCGTCCGCGGGCGCGTACCTGCGAGGAGTTTGTTGCAGCAGTCGCCTAAAGTGAGGCAAAAGCGCGGCTTCTTTTCTTTCAGCAGCCGGTGAACGGTTTCCAGTTCGAGGTTTTCATCCTTGAGATAAAGAATAGGAAATTTACTCTTTTCGGCATTGATTCCGTGGCCGGTATAATAGAAAAAAATGATGTCTTCCGGTTTGCATTGGATCTTGGAAATTGCTTCCTGAATGCCGCCTTTTCCAAATTTATCCTGATGACAAATCAGCTCCTGGTAATTGTATTCGATTTTTTTTGAAATGTTCCGTAGTGTACCCGACATTTCTACAAGGTCTTTTTCGCAACTCGCGCCTAATGAAGGATCTTTGGTATCAGCGACCAGTACTGCGTAAAATGATTGAGCCCGACATAATTGGCTCATAAATACGGTAATAGTCAGTAACCATCTGCAACAAATACGGATTGTGGGAAAAGAAATCATTGCGCCGGATTTTGGGACAGATCTTTCACGGAGGACTTAAACTTCATCGGGAATATTGCTTCAAACTAATTTGAAGTCGACAAATAAACATGGATTTGCTTAAAGTAAGCGAAACCCGGCAACTATTTTTTAGCAGCTGTGTGAATCTAAATGGAATATTATCGAACGGTTTGGGTTGATTGGAAACAATCATTGTAGCTTGTTGAACAAACCTGTTTTCTAGCCTTTTTCCGGACCCGAACTTGCCCAGATCAGTTCCGGCCTATCATTTATTTTTTTGCCCCTGTACATTCTGATAAACCTCCGCTGTTCTTCCAAACCACTGGCTTTTGCCCAGCGTAATGCCGCTTTGTTGGGAACGGGAATGTCTATAAAAATTGGCAGCCCACGAAAATGATGCAGCATAGCATCACAGATCTGCCGGCCGGCTTCGGGCGTGGACGCGACTGCCGGACCGAGCTGGACCGCGTTGCGCCCCTTGCGGGAGCCCGCATAGGCGAGGTCGTCTTCGAACATGGAATAGTAAAATATATTGGATTGGAGCAGCGAACGCAGGAATGCCTCCCGATGAGTGCCTGTTATCCGGAAATCGAGGTCGAGAATAGGAGGAGCCGACGTCTCCGGCGTCCATGGCATGGCCTCATCGCCCAGTCGCTCGTGCATTTTGGAAATGCCTTTCATGCGTACCACTTCATATTCTTCCTGAAAACCCAGTTTTTCATACAATCCCTTGCCGAAAACCGTGGCATCCAGTCGCAGTGTTTCAACATTCAGGCCATCCAAATGTGCTATCGCGCGTTCCATGAGCTGTTGACCAATGCCTCGGTTTCGCATGGAGGCATCTACCAGCACCATCGCAATCCAGGCAACTGATCCGCTAAGCTGGCCGGCAGTCCGGTCGTCCAAAATGCAGGTGGTAACGGTTCCGGCTGCGGTTCCACCGGCTTGTTCGGCGAGGAAGCAACCTGCCGGGTGCAGCGCGAGCGCGCGGTGCCAGTCGGCTTCGAGCTGGTTCCAGCCCGCCTGCTGCACCAGCTGCATGCCGAATGGAACGTCGGTAAGGAGCATTTGTCGGATGGTAATCGGATTTTCCAATGGTTTAAAGTTTACGTATATAGGTATGCGGTGGTTTCGCTGCATCGAACGGATGGAACGGGTATACTTTCCGTTACCCGTTGATTTTCAATATCGTAATGCGCTTTTTGGTGATATTTAATTAAAATCTAATCACTTTCAGCGGGCGTTCCAAATCCCGCCCATCATCTTTGCATTACTCCTGACTCTTCTTTTTGACGCAAACCTGACCGGAATATGTATGAAGACGAAGAAAACGATACTTATTATCGAGGACGACCTGCGGATTGCGCAGAACATTTACAGGGTTTTACAATCGGAAGATTTCGACGCCGAAATCGCCCGTGATGGGCTTGCGGGCAAAAAAATGGCCCTGGAAGGGCGTTATGACCTGATATTGCTGGATATTAACCTGCCCGGAATGAATGGTTTTGAGGTTTGCAGACTGATCAGACAGTTTAAGCCGGTGATGCCTGTTATCATGCTCACAGCTTACGGCGAGGTGGAGGACAAGGTCGAAGGGTTGGGGCGTGGTGCGACGGACTATATTGTTAAGCCATTTGATTTCAGGGAGTTGATTGCACGGGTGAATGCTGCATTGCGTCTTTCGGCTGTCGGGAAATCGGGTGAGGGCAAGCGGGTACTAGGCATCGCCGATTTACAGCTGAATGTGGATACCAAGGTGGTGACGCGTGCCGGGAAATTTATCGGGCTGACTGCCAAGGAGTTTGCCTTGCTCGAATATTTTCTCCTTCATCCGGGGACGATCATTTCGAAGATGGATCTGGCGAAGAATATCTGGCATTTGACTTTCGATCCGGGGACCAATTTTGTGGAGGTATATATCAATTACTTGCGCAAAAAGATCGACAAAGGCTATGATGTGAAGCTGATCCAGACCAGGCCGGGATTGGGCTATATATTGATGGCCGAATGAGTTGTCGGGCTGCGGTTAGACGGCTGGTTTTATGTAAAATGTGCCTTGAATGCGTCTAAACGCTGTTTTTAATTTTCTTCTAATTTACTTTTAAGGATTTTCTAAATGCAAAAATGGTGGCCGGAAGGTACCGTTTCCCAATCTTTGCATTGTCAAAAACAAGAGTTATGCGATTTTACCTGATCGGGTTACTGGCTTGTGCGAGCTTTGCTGCACAGGCCCAGGATACCCTCAAAGTGACCGTCCGGCAGGTGGACAGTCTCTTTTTAAAAAACAACCTGACCCTGCTCGCCGAACGCTACCAGATCGACATCGCCAAGGCGGCTGAAATACAGGACAAACTTTGGGATAACCCAAATCTGAACGTGGAGCTGAGCGCTTACAATCCTTCGCGGGGCTGGCTGGATGTGGGCAAGGGCGGGCAGAAGTTTGTCAGCCTGCAACAGGTCATCACCCGCGCCGGCAAGCGTACGAAGCAAGTGGCGCTGGATATGGAAACGACGCGCAAAACGGAACTGGAATTTTTTGACCTGGCCCGGACGCTGAAATTCGATCTCCGGCAGCTCTTTTTCGAAACCCATTTCCTTCGCCAGACATTGCAATTGATGGATAATCAGATCGCTATGCTGGCGACGACCGTGGACGCATTTGATAAGGAATATGGCCGTAACAATGTGTCACTCAAAGAGGTGGTGCGCTTGAAGGCGCTGCTTTTCCAATTGAGAAACAACAGGGCGGATATTCTTTTTGAATTGACCGAAAACCAGCGCGATATGCGGATTTACTGCAATACGGAAGCCTACGTGGTACCCGTAGTCGATAGCCTGGAAATGGCGCGGTACCATATTCAGGCACAGACGCCGGACCAGCTGCGGGAACTTGCATTAACGCGCCGCACCGATCTGAAAGTGGCCGAATCGTCGGTAAAACGGGCGGAATTGAATTATAACCTGCAAAGAGCGTTGGCGAAACCGAATGTGCAGCTAGGCGCGGTGTACGACCAGGCGAGTAATTACCAGAACCACTATTTCGGTGTCTCGGCTTCGATGGACCTGCCGTTTTTTAACCGTAACCAGGGGAATATCCGGGCCGCGAAAAGCGGGATCGGTTATTTCAAAACCCAGGAAACTGCGAAAAGGAACAGCATTGCCAACGAGGTGAATGCGGCCTGGAACAAAGTGATCGTGGCGGAAAACACCTACCGAAGCGTGGAGGAACGCTTTACCGATCAGTTCTCGCAGCTCAACCGCGGCATTTACGACAACTTTCAGAAAAGAAATATAACCCTCCTCGAATTCATTGATTTCATCGAAACCTACAACGAGAGCGTCCGGGAGTTCAACCGGCTGCAATCCGACCGTATTAAAGTGTATGAAGAGCTGAACTTTGTAGTAGGAGAGGAATTATTCGCCTTTTAAACCATCAAAAACATCATGCAAAAAATAGCTATCGCCATTCTGGGCGGAATGGTGGCCTTATTGGCTGTGTCCTGCCGGAAGCAAACCAGCCCGCAGGAAGAGTCCAGGGCATTCATACTGTCGGACTCGATGATGCGGCAGATCGTGCTCGATACCGTGAGAACGGAAACTGTGCGCAATGAGCTGACGCTGGTAGGGAAAGTCGTGCCGGACGAAAACCGGGTGATCCGGGTGTTTCCGCTGGTAGGAGGGAATGTGGAGGATGTGAAAGTGGAGCTCGGCGATCACGTGCGCAAAGGGCAGGAACTGGCCACGATCCGCTCGGGAGAAGTGGCCGACCTGGAACGGCAAATGATCGAAGCACAGTCCGATTTACTGGTCGCGAAGAAAAACCTGTTATCGACCGAAGACCTTTTCGAAAGCAAACTCGTACCTGAGCGCGAGGTGATTACAGCCCGGCAGATGGTCGACAAATCGCAGGCGGAGCTGGATCGGGTGAAGGCCGTATTTGCGATATATGGTATTTCAAAATCAGCTAGTTATGTAGTGCGCTCGCCGATCGACGGGTTTATCGTAGACAAAAATGTGAACCGCGGCACGCAACTCCGCTCCGACAATTCGGAAAGCCTCTTTACCGTAGGCCAGATTTCTGACGTGTGGGTGATGGCCAATGTCAACGAGAGCGATATTCCCAAAATCCGGCTGGGTATGCCGGCCGACATCAAGACGATCAGTTTTCCCGATGAAGTTTTCAAAGGCAAAGTGGATAAAATTTACAATGTCCTTGATTCCGAAACGCGGGCAATGAAGATCCGCATTCAGCTTTCGAACGCCGGTTATCGGCTGAAACCCGAAATGCACGCCACCGTAGGCCTCAATTTCGAGGAAAATACCCGGATGCAGTCGATACCGTCCAGGGCGGTGATTTTTGACAGGAGCAAAAACTGGGTACTCGTTTTCACAAGCAAAAGCAAAATCGAGGCGCGGCCCGTGGAGGTTTTCCGTAACCTTTCCAAGCGCGCGTACATCAGCAGTGGCCTGGCAGATGGAGAGGTTGTTGTGTCTAAGAATCAGTTGCTTATCTATAATGCGTTAAATCAATGATTGAATGATTGAATGACCGAATGATTGAATGACCGAATGAATGAATAGTCAGGGATTGTCAAGAATAGTAAGGTGTTGCCAGATATGGCCCAATAGTGAGTCAGAAAACATTTACCTGAGAACATAACTTACCCATTTACCCATTCATTCAATCATTCCTCGTTCCACGGCGGCTCATTCAATCATTCAATCATTCAGTCATTCAAAATTGAATCATGAACAAATTCATTCGGGGAATCGTGGGCTTCTCGCTCCGGAACCGCTTTTTCATATTTTTCCTGACGGGGCTGCTCGTTGTGGCGGGCATAGCGAGCTATCGTGCGACCCCACTGGAAGCTTTTCCGGACATTACCAATACGCAGATCATCATCGTTTCGCAGTGGAACGGGCGCAGTGCCGAGGAGATCGAACGGTTTGTGACGCAGCCGATCGAGATCGCGATGAACTCGGTTCAGAAGAAAGCCAATGTGCGGAGCGTGACGATGTTCGGGTTGTCGGTGATCAAAATCATTTTTGACGACGGGGTCGAGGATTTCTTTGCCAGGCAGCAGGTGAATAACCAGCTCCGGACGGTGTCGTTACCTGACGGCGTCGATCCCGAAGTCCAGCCGCCATACGGGCCCACGGGTGAGATTTTCAGGTATACGCTCGAAAGTAAAGATCGCGACAGCCGCGAGCTGCTCACATTGCAGAACTGGGTGATCGACCGCCAGTTACGCAGCGTGCCGGGTGTGGCCGATGTGGTGGCATTTGGCGGGAGAGAGAAGATTTACGAGGTGCAGGTGAACCCTACTGCGTTGGCGAAATACAATATTACGCCGGCCGATGTGTATGAGGCCGTTACGAAGAGCAATATCAACGTGGGCGGGGATGTGATCGAAAAAAACGGTCAGGCGTACGTCGTGCGCGGGATCGGACTGCTGGAATCGACGCAGGATATCGAGAACATTATCGTTGAATATGTGAAGGATTACCCCGTGTTGGTGAAGCATGTGGCGGACGTGAAGGAATCGGATTTGCCGCGGGTGGGGCAGGTAGGACTGGACGGTAAGGACGATGTCGTAGAAGGCATTGTGGTACAGCGGAAAGGCGAGAACCCAAGCGAAGTGCTGGCGCGCATCAAGGAGAAAATCACGGAGCTGAACACCAAGATATTACCGCCGGATGTGAAGATGGTTACCTTCTACGATCGTGATAATCTGATCGAATTCTGCGCCGATACGGTAAAGCATAACCTGGTAGAGGGTATTGTATTTGTGACCGTCATCGTCTTCTTGTTCATGGCCGACTGGCGCACTACCGTCATTGTGTCGATCATCATCCCACTCGCATTGCTTTTTGCATTCACGTGTTTGTATTTGAAAGGCATGTCGGCCAACCTGCTATCGATGGGGGCGATCGATTTCGGGATTATCATCGACGGGGCTGTGGTCATGGTCGAGGGCGTCTTCGTCGCGCTCGATCACATGGCGCATAAGCAGGGTATGACCAGGTTCAACCGGTTGTCGAAATTGGGTTTGATCAAAAAGACGGGCGGTGAGCTGGGTAAGGCTATTTTCTTCTCTAAACTCATCATTATCACCGCATTGATCCCTATTTTCAGTTTTCAGAAAGTAGAGGGTAAAATGTTCAGTCCACTGGCTTACACGCTGGGTTTTGCCTTGCTGGGTGCATTGTTTTATACACTCACGCTGGTGCCTGTGCTCTGCTCGTTTTTGCTGAACAAGAATGTGCGGGAAAAGAATAACCCGGTTGTGAATTTCTTTGATAAGACGGTTTCGAAGGGCTTTGAATGGTGTTACGGACATAAAAAGGTCAGCATGATCGTGGCGACGACATTCCTGGGTGTATCGCTTTTCTCCGCCACCATGCTGGGGACCGAATTTTTGCCTCAATTGAATGAGGGTGCATTATGGGTGACGGCCGAGTTGCCGATGAGCATGTCGCTGCCCGAGAGTGTGAAAATGTCGCAAAAGATCCGTCGCGACCTGAAAACTTTCCCGGAAGTGAAGCAGGTACTGTCCCAGGTGGGCCGCTCCAACGACGGTACCGACCCCAACGGCTTCTATTTCTGTCAGTTTCAGGTGGATCTGGTGCCGCAGAAAGAATGGAAGCGGAAGATCAACGTCGAGCAGCTGACCGATGAAATGAACAAACTGCTGAGCAACTATCCCGGCGTTTTGTACAACTACTCACAGCCGATTGTCGACAACGTGGCCGAAGCGGTGGCAGGTTATAAGGCGAGCAACGGTATCAAGATATTCGGTTCCGATTTACAGGAGCTGGAAAAATACGCCAACGTTGCCATGGACGCCGTGCGGAATGTGGATGGTATCAAAGACCTCGGCCTGATCCGCAATATCGGTCAGCCGGAGATCAGCGTGATCCTGCATGACCACAAAATGGCGCAATACGGCGTAAGTACCGCCGACGCCCAGGCGGTGATCGAAATGGCGATCGGGGGTAAGACGGCCTCTATTTTGTATGAAGGCGAGCGTAAGTTCGATATCCGGCTGCGCTACAAAGAAGAGTACCGGGCCGATGAGCAAAGCATTCAGCAGCTGATGGTACCGACGCTCACCGGCAGCAAAATACCATTGAAGGAGATCGCCACGATCCGCAAAATCACCGGTCCGGCCTTCGTTTACAGGGATAACAACAAGCGATTTATCGGTGTTAAATTTTCTGTCCGCGGCAGAGACCTAGGCGGAACCATCGCCGAGGCTCAGCAGCGCGTAAAGGAAAAGCTGACCGATTTGCCGAAAGGATATTCCGTGGAATGGGTGGGAGAATTCGAAAACCAGGTGCGCGCCACCGACCGGCTGGCGCAAGTGGTGCCCGTGAGCCTGGTGGGGATTTTTATTTTGCTGTTTATCATGTTCAGCAATGCCAAAGACGCAGGCCTCGTGCTCGCCAACGTGCCTTTCGCATTGGTAGGCGGTATCCTCGCGCTGCACGTTACGCATATGAACTTCGGAATTTCAGCCGGGGTAGGGTTCATTGCATTGTTTGGGTTATGCGTGCAAAACGGGGTGATATTGGTTTCGGTATTCAACAAAAACCTGGCGGCCCGGATGCCGTTGGAAGAAGCGGTGCGGCAGGGCGTGAAATCGAGGATCAGGCCGGTCGTGATGACGGCCCTGATGGCGGCGATAGGGTTGCTGCCGGCAGCGATGTCGACTGGTATCGGCTCCGAAACACAGAAGCCCCTGGCCATCGTCGTAATCGGCGGGCTTATCACAGCGACCGTTCTGACGCTGCTCGTTTTCCCGATTATTTACACGTTTTTCAACCACAAAAAACAGGGCGGGACATCCCGGTATGCGGCTTCGTAATTGCGCGTTTTATTATGATTAATTGAAAATTTAACATGAGCTAGATCGTTCATTTTCAGAAATACATGGCCGGGCGGGAATAACTTTTGCGAGTTTGTTCCAACCAAACCTATGCGGTTTTGCATCACTTAGCGGATTTAAAAACCAAATAACAGCTCATGAAAAAGTTAGTTTTAATGCTCGGCCTGCCATTCCTGTTCCTTGCTTGCAACGACGATGACAGCGCCCCGGGACTGCCTTTAGAAATGGAGATTAACGACCAGTTCAATGGCGACAAGAAAGGATGGACAGCCGGTTTTGCCGATTATCCTGTAAAGATGGAAACGGACTGGAAACTCGAAGAGGGAATCGCCAACCTGCCTGCGCCGCTCGACACTCAGAAAAAGGGTTTCCGCATTTCGGGCAACAACCATAGCGACGACCTGTTTATGTATTTCAAAAAGAAAGTTACGGGACTAAAACCGAACCAGGAATACAATGCGGCTTTCACACTGGAATTTGCGTCTGACGCACCTTCGGAGGGCTGGACAGGTGTGGGCGGTGCCCCCAACGCCGTGAGCGTGGGCATCGGCGCAGTGCCTGTCGAGCCGAAAACGACGGTCGACAACCTGGATCATTACCGGATGAACATCGATAAAATCCAGCAGAAAAACGACGGTAAGGATATGAAAATCATCGGTGATATCGGGAACGGAACCGATAAGGTAGGCTACAAGCTGCTGACGAAAACTGGTGAATTCAAAGGTAAAACCGACGCCAGCGGTAATCTGTGGCTCATTTTCGGAACCGATTCCGGGTTCGAGGCAACCACTACTTTATATTACACTTCCGTGAAAGTTAAACTGACGGAAACGACCACGAAATAGGATTCTTTTTATTTAAAGTTCAGCAAGGAGGCAGGTGCGCAAGTAGTTGCCTCCTTTTGTTTTGGGCGGTAACTTAGAAGATTATTGTTGTGTATGGGTACCGATATGAAAAGTTTGATGCCAAGGAACATTCAGAGTTGGTAATGCCAAATTAGCCAGCTGAATATTAGCCATGTGGACTAAAATGGCAGGTTTGGCAATGCACTCAGGTCCGGGATTCGAAACTGGCGATCTATTTGAGCCAGGACTTCAATGCTGCGATAAATTGAGCTTGCTGGTCCACAAAGCAGGTGTGAGAGCAATTATCGAGGTAAACTAACCTTGACTTACCTGTAATGCGTGACAAACCGGCAATTTGTTCCTTTGAATAGAGTCCGTCCTGTTTTCCATAAATGGCGTATACCGGGACCTTCTGGTTTCTGAGTTTTTTCAAGACCGGCGTTACATCGATGTTTTTTCGCGTTTCATTCTGCCAGAGCGTTTCTACTGCACGGTCGTTTTTCACGTAGCGGGTGATCAATGTGTCGGTTGGATAGGTCGAATAGATTTGCCGGGCTTCCAAATCGGGTTTTGGAAGACTGAAAAAGCCATTTTTGGAGGCGTGCGCAAAAACAGCCGTTCGGTAGGAAAGCGAATTGCTGTCCATTTCCCTGATGGCATTGATCTGCGCAAGGTTCGTCGCGTCGTTTTGATCCCTGTAAATGCGTTCGACGGATTGGAGGATGGTGTTGTACGATGCTTGTTGGGAAACCAATGCACTCGCAAGGATAATAGACTTGAGTTTTTCAGGACGTTTTTCCGCATAAAGCGTAGCAACAAGTCCGCCGAAACTGAAACCGATTAGATGGGCGCGGTTAATGTGGTACTTTTGATAGATGGTGTTTAAATCATCAAAAAACTCTTCATAATTCATTCTTGCCATGTCGTCCCTCGACCTGCCTTCACCCCTTCGATCGTAAATAATTACATAAAACCCGGCATCGGCGAGTTTTTGGGCGGTCGTGGCTTCAAAGTAGACAGCGCTGCTACCGGGGCCGCCGTGCAAAAATATGATCGGCTCGTCATCTGCCTTTCCGAAAGCTTTGGAATACAGAGCTTGTCCTTTGGCTGGAAGACCTAGTAAAAACGTTAGGGTAACGGTAGCTAATTTTAGGAACGCGGGCATTTGTCTCAAAAACTGTAAAGATATACGTTACGCCCGACAGGCCTCCTGCTTTCCATACTTCTTTACCCATTCTACAATCCTTCCCTGCATGTGCCTGGCCATTTCGGGCGGGTACCTTCACCGACGTGGCCGCCATTGGGGAGGGTGATCAGGTCGGACGGAACTTTCAATTCCTGCAAATGCGCATACATCGTGCGCGCTTGCGCTACGGGTATGATCATATCCGTAGCGCCGTGTCTCCGCTCTTCTACCCTCCCACGGTCGCATTGATCGTACCGCTGCTCGCTGTGCCGCAAATCACGCATTATGTGATCGGCGGCTTCATCTGGAAAAAGGAGCAGCATTAGAGTTTCACGATTTTTTTCACGGATTGCCCGTTGGCACCCGAATAGAGGATTATATATTGACCGGGAGGCAGGCTTTTTACGTCCAGCCGCTTGCTCTTTCCGACGGTGACTTTAAGCTGCTCAAAGCCCCTCGGATCCAGGATGCGGATCAGTCCACCTTCTTTCAGATCGATATTGAGTTCGCTGATAACCGGGTTCGGATACACATTCAAATGTATATTGTCGGGCAAGTTACCCACGCGGTCGGGAATTTCGGGGCGGCTCGCCACCAATTCGTTGTTATCGTCGGGAGTCAGGTTTATTTCGTCCATTTTCCATACCTGCAAACCTTTCGAGTAGGTGAAAGCCGTTGCGTACACACTCCCTTTGAAATGGAAGACTTCGTGAAATGTGGCGCCCTCGGGTCCCTTAATGATTTCGGGAAAATGGTATAGCGAGTCGCGATCGATCCTGACAAGCTCAAAACCCCTGGCTTTGGTGCTGAACGGCGTGTAATTTACATAGCCTAACGAGGGGAAATCATACCAGCCGGGCAGTTCATACATTTTGAGCGGCGCAGTGCCTTCCAGCGTATACACTGCGGGAGTCGTGTTATTGAATGGGTTGTAGGCCACAATAAGGTCCCCAGGTATCGTTTTGATCACTTGAAGGCCGGCTGGGAAATCCAAACGCTTTTGTTTAGCTAAATCCCAGATAATCTGATGCCGGTTATTCCCATTATCGTCGAATACCAGCTGATCGCCCGCTGCAATGCCGGTAAAATCGATTGTCTGATCCTTGAAAAGCTCGGTGATCTTCCCGCGTTTCAGTTCATAAATGTACCATGAGCTCCCCGCATTACTTTTGACTTTGATTAAAATTCCTTGTGGAACCACGGTAGAGAATTCGATGTCCTCCGTGAATTTCTGACTGACAACGCGGTCGTTGTGGACGATCACTGCCTGCCTTTTACTCCAAAGTCCTACCGCATTGGATGTGGAGGCATCAACAGGGTATATATCCGTGAATTCGCCAAGAAGCTCTCCAGTACTGGCCTTGTAAATTTTTACGTCCGGCCCACTCATCGTTCCGGCAATGAGGCAGTCGCCTCTACGGACCAGGTAGTTCATCGGCCCGGTGAAAAGGCGATTGACCTTGTCAGAGCCCATTTCGGTGTAGCAAACGTCACTCAGGTAACCGGCGCTATTGCGGAGCATGTAGTAAATCCGGGTGTCACATATCTGATGGTTCATTGCGTCGGCACCACCCTTGTTGAGTTCGATCAGTTTCAGATCGCCGTTGTCGAATTTGTAAACCGTGCTATAACTAATCCCGTTTTTGACCGACGAATGGATCATAAAAAGATCATTGGAAGTGGCGTGGAACTCCCGTTGCGCGTATTGCGAGTCATCGATTTCCCAAACCTTTTCCATGTCGGTGATCAGACTTACCTCCTTACCGGCCACATTGAGCTCAAAAACGGCCAGCCGGTTGTTGGTAATGACCTTGGTTACGGAAGACCAGCTGTCGGTCGGATAGTGGTACAACTCGCCGGTGCCGGCGGGGGTACCGTTTGTTTTAAATATCCTGATTCCCCGCTGGCTGACCGCAGCAAACACGATCTGGTTTCCAATCCTGATCGAGTCCCTGACCATGGTCCAGGGGATTACAGTACCGTCGTACGACAACAATTCGGAGGTCGTTTTGCCGTCGCTTAACCACAGTTTTCCCTTGCCTTGGTCATCGTTGGTCCAGAATAGCAGTTTATTGTTGAGGACGGTTCTGAAAGCAAGCCCATTTTCCCTGTAAACAGGCCGGCGCTTCATCAGCGGTAAGCGTAGCGAACTACCGGAAACATACACATTGTCCGAGAGTTCATATTCCGTATTTCCTACTTTTACTTTCTGAACCTGATAGGGGAGCTGCTCAATGGAAATGGTTTTGTTTTCAGCAATATTGTAAATGCATTTATTATTGCCGGAACGGATTTCAAATACATCGCGTGACTGCGAAGCAAGTTTTACATGGCGTGCCGTAACCTCGCCCGGAAGACGTGGCGACATGCGTTTGATATTCTTTTTAAAATCAAATACACCCAGGTATGCCGAGTGGACGTTTTCGTACCCAAAAAGCGTAGTGAAGGTAAGCTGATCCCCTTCTAAAATAAAATTGGTATGAAATGGGCCTTCGCTGGATCCCGTCGGCGTGTCGGCATATAACATGCTGGTTTTTATATCAGCTATCGTTTCCCAGTTCTGCCCCTCGATGACTTTGAATATTTTCAGTGTAATATCTTTACCCGAATAAATAGCGTCGTCAATCAAAAAAAGCGATCCGGCTTTATCTCTCAGCATCGTCGGCGCGGCACCTCGGTTCCATGGGTATATTTTGGCAGTTTCAGCCCGGTTCGATGCAGCTACTACCAGTTTCTTTTCAATATAGCCCGCGTCGACTGCTATGTATTCGTACCCGCTTTGCGCCTCTATAATGATATCGTTCAAGGGCGGGCCGGGCTCACTGGCCAGGGTGTGTAATCCGCTGTCTTGTACTTTTAATGTCCATTTTTCCGATGTCAAATCGTATGAGCCATAATAGAGATTCCCGGCCGCGTACTTGAAAGCTGTGGCCTCATCACGCAGAAAATCGGTTTTCCCATTCGTATCGAGCCAGGCAAAAACATACCGTTGGGTGTGTGCGTTTCGGAACGTAACGAGCAGTTTTCCCGACACAATATTCAAATTCAGGGTGCTGTCGGAATGCAGCAGCTTTTGTGTACCGGCGGGAGAGCCATCGGTTTTCCAGATCTCATACCCATTCACAACGAAATAAACAAAATCCCCATATTTGCTAAAATCGTAAGGATAAGTGCTTTGATACCCGGGTGTAATATCTTTCAACAGCTTGGTATTGGACTTTGCTCCTTCCGAAACCCAAAGTTCATTACCAGTAGCAGGGGCAAAAGACGAAAAAATCAACTTGTTGCCGATCTGTAATTGATAAACTGGGTTAAATGCTTGCTTGTCTTCGGTATTGTTGAAATTGGTAATCTGCCTTTGTGCGATACAGCAGCCAGCACTTAATAGCAGGAAATGCAGAAAGTAGAAGTATTTTTTCATAGCTGATCGTCGATGGATTTAATATTCAGGTAAACAATTCCTTTAAAAGATGTTTTCGCTGCTTACTGATAATGGCCTGGTAATTGCCCTCCATTAGCAAATATCCGCCTTCTTCCTTTCTGAAAGATACAATCCTGTTTTTATTAATCAAATAGGATTGGTGGGTCCGCACAAATCCATAAGGTTCAAGAATATTTTCATATTCAGAAATAGACTTGCTGACGGTTATATTTTTGTTTCCGGTTAAATAAAAAGTAGTGTAACTATTGTCCGATTTACAAAAGATAATGTCATCAATCAATACGTAATGAATTTCATTGGCCTCGGCTAATGCGATCTTTTTTTGTCGTTGGGAAGGTAGGTTTTCAAATGACTGGATCAGCATCGAAATCTGTGCGCTTTGGTCACGTTCTTTCTTTTTGTCGGTCGCTTTTCTGACGGCATCCGCGAGTTCCAGGTGGTCAAGCGGTTTGAGCAGGTAATCGGTAGCCGAAAATTTAATGGCCTGGATGCCGTACAAGTCGTAGGCTGTTGTGAAAATAATGCTGCCCTGGAAATGGTTAAGCCGTTTTAGCAGGTCGAAACCCGTCTCATTTTGCAAACGGATATCCAGGAAAAGAATATCCGTTTGGTCTCTGGCAAGAAAATCGTACGCGTCGCTTACGTTGTGCGCGTAGCCCGCGAGCTCCACCTGCGGACAATGCATTTCCAGCGCGAGGCGCAGGTTATGCACGGCCTGGATTTCGTCGTCGAGGATAAAACAGCGGATGGGGTTCATGAGAGCCATTTTAGAAGTCTGATTTCCGTGGTGGTCCCGGCACCCGGGCTCGATTGGGTTTGAAGGATAATGCGCATGGCCGGTAACTTTTCGTTAATCAGCGCGATGCGTTTGCCGGTTAAGGAAAGGCCATGCCCCTGCAATTTTACCGACGGGTCGTATCCGATGCCGTTGTCGGCAATGGTGACCAAAAGGTCGGCGGCGTCACAGCGGACGGTAATCGTCAGTGTGGGGTTGCGTACACTTTCAGCCAGTCCATGCCGGATGCTGTTTTCGATAATGGGCTGCAATAAAAGTGGCGGGAAATCGATCGAAGAGAGCTCATTCCCGCACTCGTTCCGGAAGGTGTACGTAAATGTTTTTCGTTTTTGTTCCAATGCGATATATTTTTCCTCGATACTGATCTCCTCGGCGAGGGAAACGAGCTCTTTCCGGCCGCTGTCCATGATCGTACGCATGAAGGTTGCAACCTCGGTAATATATTGATTGGCGGCCTCCGGGTTATTCTGCCGGATCAGCGATTGCACGGCGTTCAGCGAGTTAAAGAGGAAATGCGGGTTCAGCTGGCCGCTGAGCAATTGGAGCTGGTTCTCGATTTCGTTTTTCTTCCGATCGAGGCGTGCGAATTGCCTTTTGTGGCGTTGTTTTTGGATGAAAACAGCTAGTACTGCGAGGACGACTACGCTCAATATCAGTAACGCTACGTTGATCCAGCCCGGGCGCCCCGGCAATGGCTTTACGTCGATCGTCACCTGGTTAATGCTTTCCGGCTGGTGCCTGTATCGGAGGAACACGTTCAGGGTTTTGCCTGGCTCGGGTTTGTCGAGGTAAATGTAGGAGTATCCCTGGCTAAACTTGATATCGTCCTGGCCGCCCAGTCTTTGCCAGTTTTCCGGCTTTCCGATTGCATACTCGATCGCGCTGTTGCGGGGTCTTTTACCAAAAAAGTAGTATTGGTCATGATTTGAAAACCGTAGAAATGCCGAATGGCCACCGTCCATTTCGAAATGGTTGGCCTGGGGGCCTTGTTCAGTCCGTACTTTGTTGATTTCCGTGTTCAGAATATCCTGGAAGTTCTTTTCGGAGGGAAACTCTACGAAATTAAAATAATCAGGTACACTCCGCACGCGGGTAATGGAGAAATGGTGCACGCTTGCCAGCGTGTTCTTGTTCCGGAAAGCAACGCTGAGCGAATCGCCAAGCCGCAGCTCGAACCTTCCGGCGTGATAATGCTCGGCCGGCGTCGTTTCAACCTCGCTGATTTCATGGCGGAAATCGGTAGTTACATGGCCGATGTAAAAATCAGGATCGTTTTTGAGCGACATCACATCCGTCCAATCGGTTTTCAGTACGCCATTAACGGCCGTTCTGAATTGCAGATCTTTGAAATCGATATAAGGAATTTGCTCTCCTTTCTGCGTCAGCACTTTGCCGAACGGATAAAAGTCGAGCGAGAAGCGGCCCATGGAAACGAAGAATTTCGACGGGTCGACGGTCGATAGCTCCCTCGTTAATGAGGCATCGGTGTAGAGAAACTGGTTGTCGTAATTGGGGGTGAGAAATGAAATTTCATGCGCATTGGCGGTAATGTTGCCCGCCATGGTGACAATGCAGGAGTCGCATACAATACCATCATGGATTTCCTTGATGGCGAGCATGTTGTTCGCTACATATTGCCCGTGCGCGATGGTCACGGAAATGAGGAAGAGCAGAAGCGAGGTTAGGTTTTTCATGTTTGCGAAATGGTCTGGTTTGCCGCAAATACGCAGCCACACCCGACAGTAACCCGGCCAAAACTGAATATGGCGCATTTTGATTTGAATTCGGCACATTATCAGGCAAAACTGATTTCAAATGCCTAAATTTGTAACCATGAGGTTCGCACCAACACTCTGACACTCCTTCCCGTGCAGCCGTTGCACCGTCCCCGTTTTCGGGGAGCAGGATTTTATTATCCCGATTTTTCAATCCTTAATTATTGAAATTCCATGGAAGGAGTACTGAATACTCAGCAAATAAATCAATTCATAAACCAGGGCTTTATTCGCCTAGATCATGCATTTTCCGTCGAAATAGCCGCGCAGGCAAGGGATATTTTGTGGAATGACCTCGGTGTGGACCGGAACGATCCGTCGAGCTGGACGAGGCCGGTGATCTGGCTCGGGATGTACCCGCAGGAGCCATTCGTCACGTCGGCGAATACGCCGGTTTTGCACGCGGCCTTCGATCAATTGGTAGGCAAAGGCAAGTGGCTGCCTTGCGGCAGCATGGGCACATTTCCCGTAAGATTCCCCTCCGACGAAGATCCCGGCGACACGGGTTGGCATGTGGATGCCAGCTTCCCTGGCAACGATCCGGCCAACTTTCTGGATTGGCGTGTAAATATTCATTCAAAAGGGCGCGGACTGCTGATGCTTTTCCTATACTCGGACGTTAGCGAGCACGATGCGCCTACGCGTATACGTGCGGGCTCGCATGCCGATGTTGCGCGCATGCTCGCGCACGAGGGCGAGGCCGGACTTTCATTTATGGAACTCGCGGGCAAGCTCGATGCGATGCCGGAACGAGAGGTCGTATGGGCGACCGGTAAGGCAGGTACTGTTTATCTGTGCCATCCGTTCATCGTCCACGCCGCGCAGGCGCACCACGGTACAGAGCCGAAATTCATGGCCCAACCGCCGTTGCTGCTGCGGGAAGATTTGTCAGTGGATGGCAGTTCGCTGGTCGAGCGGGCTATTAGGGCAGCGCTTGTGCAAATCTCCTGATTTGCACGCATTATTCGGAGGCCTCTGGCCGGTCCGTATCGCAAGTCGCGGTACGGACCGGCCAGAGGCCTGCAAATATATTGTCACGAAGGTGGACCTTCGCGCCATTTCTACCACTCCGCGGCGCTCCCGTCGTCGTGCGACCAGAGCGGGTTTTTCCAGTTATGGCCGATCGCAGCCATTTTCCGGACCTGCTCTTCGTCTATTTCGATGCCCAGGCCGGGGCCGGATGGGATATTGACGAAGCCGTCGTTGTAATCAAATACCGTTCTGTCGCTGAGGTAATCCATCAGGTCGCTGCCCTGGTTATAGTGGATGCCCAGGCTTTGCTCCTGTATGAACGCATTGTGGGCGGTGGCGTCCACCTGCAAACACGCAGCTAGTGCAATAGGGCCCAGCGGGCAATGCGGTGCCGCGGCTACGTCGAAGGCTTCGGCCATCGAAAGTATCTTTTTGCATTCGGTGATGCCGCCTGCGTGGGAGAGGTCGGGCTGGATAATGTCTACATATCCATCCATGAGCAGGTTTTTAAAATCCCAGCGGCTGAACATCCGCTCGCCGGTTGCGATGGGAATGGAGGTATGTGCAGCGATTTCGCGCAATGCCTCATTGTTCTCGGACAATACCGGCTCCTCGATGAACATCGGCCGGAAGGGCTCTAATTCTTTGGCGAGTACCTTCGCCATGGGCTTGTGCAGCCGCCCGTGGAAATCTACGCCGATTTCGAGCCCGTAGCCGAGTGCCTCGCGGATGGATGCCACCCTTTTGATAGCCAGATCGATCTTCTCGAAAGAATCGATATACTGCATTTCATTGGTCGCATTCATTTTAATGGCCTTGAAACCGCGGTCGAAGCATTCTTTCGCCGCTCCGGCGACTTCATCCGGCCTGTCGCCGCCTATCCAGGAATATACCTTGATCTTGTCGCGGCATTTGCCTCCAAGCAACTGGTAGACGGGTGCGTTGAAGAACTTGCCTTTGATATCCCACAACGCCTGGTCAATACCTGCAATAGCGCTCATCAGGATGGGGCCGCCGCGGTAAAAACCACCCCGGTACATCGTATTCCAGTGTCCTTCGATATCGAGCGGATCTTTGCCGATAAGTGCTTCCATCAATTCGTGCACGGCGGCAGCGACCGTCGCCGCTTTGCCCTCGATCACTGGCTCGCCCCATCCGATAACGCCTTCATCGGTTTCAATTTTCAAAAACAACCATCTGGGAGGTACCTGGAACAGCTCGTAACTTCTGATTTTCATTCTATTTTTCTTTTACATTGTATAACCCTGCTAATTGGCTATAAATGTAAGGGAGGCGTTTCTATATTTCGGCAATTTGAGCTGCTGTTTCATGTTTTTAAATGTCTCCATGGGCCCTTCGGCCGCGAATGCATTCACCGCCCAGGCCGGCAGATAGCCGCCCGGATCGGTATGCAGCATGTATTCGATACGCACCTTGCCTGCCAGTGGGGTAAGCAGCCACCGGCCCTTAGAATCACTCACTCTTACCACATTTTTCTTTCTGAGGACCATTCCGGCTACCACAGGGCCATCGATCGTAACGGCCTTGGTAACAGGATCCTGCCGCACCATGAGGTGTGCCACAAAATCACGGTTATCCAGCGGCCATGGCAGGCTTATTTCGGAATGGTAATACAAATCGGTGGGGGAGATCCGCTTGACGAGTGTGCACGACTTGGTTTTATAGACCCATTGCGTCCCGGCCTCCACGTCCAGCAGCAGCGACACCATCTGCGCAAGCGACGCGTCCACCACGCAATCGACCTTAATGGCCTTGATCTTCGATTCAGGGACGGCGGAAGAATAAATACGGATTTGCTCCTCTTCAGCGATTTTCTTCCATTTGACCTGGGCGGACGCGAAAGAGGGAATTCCGATGATAACGAGTAATAGGATAAATTTCTGCATTTGTTGAATGAAGTATGGATCGGCTGTCCGCATTTGTTTTCAGCATGACAACCCAATCTCAACAACCCCTACCACAACCATTAAATTCCTGTTAACACATTAAATAAAGGCACACGCGGACTAATCGTGAGCACCTGCTAACGCGAGGGAAATAAAGTCGGCTATTCCATGACAATCAATTTCTGCGGAAATTTTATGCCCTTCATCTCTATTTGGTATTTTCCGGGTTTGAGTTCCCGGTCAATGGGGGAATATAACGTGATAGCGATCCGATTCGGCTCCCCGCCACGGCAGCCAGTGAGGCAGGCACCATCGGCGTACACCCTGGCCCCGCTTTTACCATCCTCGCCCTTGAAAGAAATTTGATCGATACGGTGATTATTGTAGAGGTTTTGGACCGGTAAACTCATTTTTAAGACGCCGGTTTTCAATGAGAAGGTCGTTTCTTCATAAACGTCCTGCGGCGCGAGCGGACCCGTGGCAACAATGTTTAACCGGTAGGTAGCGGTTTTTGTTTTGTTACCGATTCGGAAGAAAACATCCTGGGTCGGCTTAATACAAGAGCAAAATGCCGAAATGTCGATCGTTCCGTCCGGAAGCAGGCCAACAGGCTCCGCGCCTTTCGTGAGTTTCAAAACGGGCTTCAAACCGCCTTCAAGTACCGCCGGCATTCGAACGGTGATCACCGAGTTGGCGGCGTCGAAGGTTACGTTTTCATCGGGCAAGCCTTCGAATGAAATGCGTTGAATAGCCGGCATGTCACTTACGGGGCCAGACGAATCTTTACAACCGGACAGCAAGCTGCCGGTAATAAGTGTAGTCAACAGGATGTATTTCATGGCGTTAGCTGGTTGTTTCTTGTGAATATACAAAAAAAGCTAACAATGGTTACATCAGGTCAAATCCCATTCTTTTCTCGGTTTGCGGGATAGCAACCGGTTCGCCTCCTTGTCGCCGGAGAACTTTTCTTTCTTTGCATTCCAGGTCAGTTCGCGTTTCAGGCGATAGGAAATCAGCCCTAAATGCATCGGGATCGTCATCTCGCGTGCGTAGGCGAGGTTGGACTCGGGCTGCTTGCGGGATTTTACACAATCAATGAAGTTCTGCTGGTGCCCGGGCGAGCGAGGGTTGGTAATCGGGACGGACGCGATGTCGGTCATTTTCTCGCCGTTGATCGTCAGTTCCCGCGTGTTGTAATCGCAGATGAGCGTCCCTTTATCGCCTTCGAAGAATGCGCCGATGCCGCGGTCGGCAGCGCCGCGGACATCTGGTGGGTTGGACGACCAATATACTTTCAAACCGTCGAATTCATAATCTACATCCAGCGTTTTCGGCGCGTCGGCGATGCCTGCGTATGCGGTACCCCGTGCGTTGATTTTCCTTAAACCCGTGGGATGGATCGCCGAATACATCACATCGGCGATATGGCACCAGAAATCTGCAAACTCGCCGCCAGAGTAATCGAGGAAATAGCGGTAGGTGAAGTGGCATTTCTCGGGGATGTATTCGGTAAATGGCGCCGGGCCGAGCCACATATCCCAGTTCAAAGTTTTAGGGACCGGCTGTACAGTCGGCGAGCCTAATTCTTTGGTGCTCGGTTTTTTCCAGAGCCGCACCGTATGCACCTTGCCGATCGACCCCGACTGGATCAGCTCCACAACCCGGTGGAAATTGTCACCCGCATGGATCTGATTGCCCATCTGGAACACGCGATTGTGCTTTTCGAGCTGTTTGAGCATCATTTTACCTTCTTTCAGACAATAGGAAAGCGGTTTTTCACCATACACATCCTTCCCGGCCTGAAACGCCAGCGCCGCGATCTGCGCATGCCAGTGGTCGGGTGTAGCTACGGTAATGGCGTCGATATCCTTTCTTTCGAGAATGCGGCGAAAATCGCCGTAAGTATCGACCTTGATGCCCGGTTTCATCGTTTCCAACCGTTGTTTCGTCTCGCCCAAATGCAGCTCATCCACATCGCAAAGCGCGACGATTTCTGCGTCGGGCAGGTTGGCAAACCATTTCATGTGGTTATTCCCCATCCCTCCCAGACCGATATGTGCTATACGCACGCGGTCACTTGGCGCGGCACGCGTGATCAGATTGGGTAAAACCGTGAGGCCGAACGTCGTAAGTCCGGCTATTTTAAGGAAGTCGCGGCGGTTGGTGGATTGCGTCATGATGGCTGGTTTAGGAAGTTGGTGGTAATAAAAGGTGCGGGTAGGGGAATGTTACTGATTTTTTGTGGGCGGGAGAATGGAGGAAAGGGCGGCCCGCGTAGGGAGGAAGGAGGAAAGGGGGTAAGGAGGGACACCCAAGTCCCGTTAGGGACGTAATATTGGTAGAAGGTAAATTCGCAGCCATATTCGGGAGTGCCGTAGGTACGCAACAACAAGGGAATGTGCGAATTTCAGGCGCTTGATAATTCGTTGGTTGCCGTTCGTGCATCGCCAGGTTTGATTTCTTGGAATAGTTAAGGCATGTTTCAAATTTGCGAATTCCAAAAAGCATAGTATTTAAAGAAATTCAGAAACTGCCTTGTTATGGTGAGGGTCAGCGAAAGCCCCCTGAACGTCACTATGAACGTTTGGACACCTAAGACAAGGCATTACACTTCCATCAATCATATTATGAATGCTTCAATCAAAAGCGTCGAGTCAGACGATTCCATTTGCCTCGCCTATGGCCGGGGCGTCAAAGAACTATTAAGCCAAAGCACCGCGTCCGAATGGATCGAGGACCTTTGGATCATTTACAGCGACCACATGGCATTTCAAAAGGAGGCGGGGTGCAATCCGCGTATCGGGGAGATTTTTCTGTCGTTTCGGGAGCTGGTGTTTTTCTTTCAGAAGTTGGAGGTAGACAAAGAAAGATAACATTTGGACAATAGCTGAGAATGGCGCTGTTGACTGGACAGCACCATCTCATATTAATATTTGAATTTTCATAGTATTCATATGAATTCCGAAAATTACCCGATCTGCAAAACTTCTAGCTACGAATACCAATTTTTTAGCGATGGGCGACGAGGTGTTTTCGAAATGAGAATTGTTTTCGAACAAGTTGGCGACGATGTGTATAATTTGGCTTTTGGGATTTGGGACCCACTATCCGGAAGCATCAACGATAGCGAACTGCTCCGGAACGGAGATATGGATAAGATATTGGCAACAGTGGGATTCGCAGCGATTGAATTTGTAGGAACAAGAGAGAAGGCTAGTATAATCGCAACTGGAAGGACGCTGCCTGGTGAGAATCCTACTCGTAACCGCAAATATCGCATGAGTATCGGTAACCATCTCGACTGGCTCGCAAGAGAATACTATATTTTAGGGTTCATAGCCACGCGTGACGATGATCGGCAGATAATCGGGCAGTGGCCTCATGGATGGTCTGGCACCTGGGAGGTTTTCAATAGACAGACCAATTTCGACGCATTTTTGTTAAGAAAGAAGTAAATCATTAACTTTCAAATACCAAATACATATGATCCCGATGAAAAGAGCAATAGAGAATACCCAAAATGCGAAATCGGGCAATCAAGTGCCCAATACGCTGACAACTAGTGGAGAAAAGACACTTTCCAAAAAAGCGGCTGAAATGAAAATTTTTCTCGCCAACAATCCTATACCCAAAGAATTTCTGCAATAACTTCCCTGCCCGAAAAAACTACATCGAAAACGAAATCCCGGCCGCACCGGCCTGGTCGTATTTCTCTTTCACAAACCGGTACAAATACGGGGACTTATTCGCTGCTCCGACCCGTTTTTCGTCCAGGCGTTCGAGGATGTCGTAGCTCATGAGCAATTTCTGGAAATTCCGCCGGTCGAATTGTCTGTCGAGGATGGTTTCGTATAGGCGCTGGAGTTCCGGCATGGTGAACTTTTCGGGGAGGAGGTTATAGCCGATCGGGTGGTTGCGGGCGTGTTGGCGGAGGGCTTTCAGGGCACGTTCGATCATTTCGTTGTGGTCGAAAAGCAGGTTAGGGACCTCGGCGAGCGACCACCAGCGGCATTCATCGGTGAACCAGTCGGGCGTGGGCTGCACCTGGGCGAATTCTACGAGGGCATAATAGCCGATCGAAACGACCCGCCGGAAGATAATGCCGTCAAAAAAGCCCTTTCCGAATGTCGCTTCCAATTTTTCAAGCAGTTCTTTTTCGGGGTGGTAAGTGTATCGGTTCACATTTCCGAATGTATGGAACTGTTGCAGGTACACATCATTCAAGCCTGTACGCTGGGTGAGAATGCGGTTCGCGGCGTCGTCGGCCGACTCGTCGAGCAGGATATGTCCGCCCGGCAAGCTCCATTCGTCGGTGCCCTTCCAGCGCAGCAGCAGCACTTTCAGCTCGCCTTCATGAAACCCGAACACGGTGCAGTCGAGCGAAACCTCCTTCAATGCCTTGTCAAAAAACTCCTTCAAATTGTGCTCCATCGGTAATAAGCTGGCAATGAGAAAAATTTTCAATGCGTAAATTTTACACAAAGAAAATTTTCTTTATCATTGTATCCATATTTTGGATTGATAAAATTCAATTTTTTATGAAAATAGTCACCGATTGTCAGCCTGAGCGGAGTCGAAGGCGTCTTGCATAGACGCCTTCGACTCCGCTCCTGACATAGGTTGACCCTTTTAACATAACAAACCTAACTAACAACAATTGCTTCATGAACAAAACCTCTACACTTTTCTCCCTGCTCTTATGCGCTACGCTCGCCCAAGCGCAGGTGCCGGAGGAAAACCGGTTCCGGAAGGTCGTCCTGACAGAGAACCTCAACGAGCCACTGGAACTGACAGTACTTCCCGATGAGCGCGTGCTATTTATCGAGCGGCACGGTACGGTGAAGTTGTACAACCCCGTGTCTAAAAAGACGACGGTGATCGCCACTATACCCGTCAGCACGAAGTATAGTGATGATTCCGAGGCCGAAGACGGCCTGTTGGGCGTGAACATCGACCCGAACTTTAACAAAAATCATTGGATTTACTTTTACTATTCGCCGGCCGGCAGCACGCCAGAGAACATTCTCGCGCGGTATGAGCTGAAAGGTAATGCGCTCGATCTTGCTTCTAAAAAGGTGATCCTGAGGATTCCCGTGCAGCGTGATAACTGCTGCCACACCGGCGGCTCGATCGACTGGGATGCTCAGGGCAACCTCTATCTCTCGACCGGCGACAACACCAGCCCTCGCGCGTCGGACGGGTATGCGCCTATCGACGAGCGGCCGGGCCGGAGCCCGTTCGACGCACAGAAATCGTCGTCGAATACGGCCGATTTGCGTGGAAAGATCATCCGCATTCACCCGGAGGCCGACGGAACCTACACGATCCCGGAGGGTAACCTCTTTCCGAAGAATGCCTCTGGCGCTTATGATCCCAAAACCAGGCCGGAGATTTACACGATGGGACACCGGAACCCGTACCGCATTTCGGTGGATCGGAAGAACGGCTATCTCTATTGGGGGGATGTCGGGCCGGACGCGGGCAAGGATTCGACCGGCCTGGGGCCTGCGGCGGAGGACGAGTTCGGGCAGGCGCGCAAGGCAGGAAACTACGGCTGGCCGTATTTCGTGGGCGATAACAAGGCTTATTGGGATTTCAATTTCGAAACGAAGCAGTCGGGTGAGCGATTCAACCCCGAAAAGCCGGTCAACAACTCCCCGAACAATACCGGATTGAAGGAGTTACCGCCCGCACAGAAGGCGCTGATCTGGTACACCGCCGCAGAGACGAAACGCTTTCCGTTACTTGGTTCGGGCGGGCGCAGTGCGATGGCCGGGCCGGTTTATTATGCCGATCAGTTCAAAAGTGCAAAGCGTGCATTTCCAGCCTATTACGATAAGAAATTGTTCATCTATGAGTGGATGCGCGACTGGGTTATGGCCGTAACGCTCAGTCCCAAGGGTGATTATGTAAAAATGGAGCGCTTCCTGCCCAACCTGAAACTGGAACATCCGATCGACATGGCGTTCGGACCGAATGGCGACTTGTATATCCTCGAATACGGACAGGGCTGGTTTATGGGTAATCCGGAGTCGAAACTGGTGCGGATCGAGTACAATGCCGGTAACCGCAAGCCGTCGGTGGTGGCGTCGGTCGATAAAAGAGCGGGCGCGGTGCCATTCCAGGCGCAGTTTTCATCGACAGGTACCGAGGATTTTGATAAAGATACTTTGCATTACCAATGGAAGATCACACCGGCAAGCGGCGGGGCACCGGTTGTTTTGAACGAGCCAAATCCCGCCTACACTTTTAAAAAGAAGGGTATTTACAAGGTTTTGCTCACAGTAACGGATTCTAAAGGGCTGAAAGATTCGCAGAGCCTGACCGTCCAGGCAGGGAATGAGCCTCCCCAGGTTTCGCTGGAACTGACAGGGGGAAACAAGACATTTTTCTTTCCTGATAAACCTATTCATTACAAAGTGAATGTGTCGGATCGCGAGGATGGAAGTTTGGAGAAAAACACCATTGCTGCATCGAAAGTGAGGATTACTGCCGCTTACCAGGATGCAGAGGATAAGCAGGCGCCCGATCCGGGCGGCCATCAGGAGGCTCCGGTCACTTTTACGGCCGGGAAAACCCTGATCGAAAAAAGCGACTGCAAGGCCTGCCATTTCACGGACAAAAAGTCCATAGGTCCGGCATTTAAGGATGTTGCGGCCAAATACCGCGCCGACGTCAATGCGGTGGCCTCGCTTTCGGATAAGATCATCAAGGGAGGTGCGGGTGTTTGGGGCGAAACGGCCATGTCGGCACACCCGTCCATCGGCTTGCCGGAAGCCGGGCAGATGGTGAAGTATATTCTAAGCCTGGCCGATGAAAAACAGGCTGTGCAAACGCTTCAACCGGTAGGGGAGGTGATCGCCCAAATCCCCGACGGCGGCGATGCCGGCAAGGGTATTTACAAGTTCATAGCCAGCTACACCGACAAAGGGGCAAATGGAATGCCTGCCCAGACTACGGAGAAAACCCTCGTTTTGAAGAACCCGAAGCTGCTTTTCGGCAATGCAGATGACGCGTCGAAGAATATCATGCGCTTCAAAATGGGCGAGAATAACCTGCTGATCGTCACGCAGCCCAATACCCACGCCATTTTCAAAGGGGTTGATCTGACCGACATTACCGCGCTCGATATGGTGGTGGCCGCGCCGAAGGACCAGCTGAACGCGCAAGGTGGCATTGTAGAGGTACACGATGGCTCGCCCGATGGTGCATTGCTGGGGAAAACCGAGTGGATACCACCCACTGATGATGCCAGTGCATTTACTTCCAAAACCCCGCCCAAGCCATTCCACGTACCTATTTCTCCTCAAAGGGGTGCCCGGGATTTGTATTTTGTTTTTAAGAACGACAATGCAAAGGGGGCTTTGTTTGTCCCGTTCTCGGTCACATTTGTTTCAAAATGATTTTCCATATTAACTAATCTACTCATGAACAATTCACGTCGTCAATTTCTGGGCCAATTCGGGCTTGCTACCGCCGGGCTTGGCTTGGTTTCAATGGATACTTTAATCGGTGCGCCGGTCGCTGCCGCGGGGGCCGCTGCCACGGCGGCCGCTACCACGGCGGCCGCCAAATTCAGTTTTGACATATCGCTGGCTGAATTTTCGTTTGCGTCGGAGCTTTTCAGCGGCAAGATGACCAATATGGATTTCCCCGCCCGCGCGAAGAATGATTACGACATTACGATACTGGAATACGTTTCCGGGTTTTTCAATAACAAACACAAGGACCAGACTTACCTCAATGAGCTGAAAAAGCGCTGCGACGATCTGGGTATGAGAAACCACCTCATTATGGTCGATGGTGAGAACTTGACGGCTCTGGACGATGCGGCGCGTATAAAGGCGGTAGAGGCACATTACCCGTGGGTGGACGCGGCCAAGTTCCTCGGCTGCACGTCGATCCGGGTGAACCTGGGGGATGCCATGGCTATGATGTCGGGCAAAAAGGAAGAAGGTACGCCTGAGCAACTCGCCACGGCCGCTGTGGACGGCTACGGCAAGCTGCTCGAATATGCCGGGAAATCGGGTTTGAATGTGATTGTCGAGAACCACTTCGGTGTTTCTACCGATCCCGACTGGCTGGTGGGTATTATGAAACAGCTAAAAGCGCCGAACAAAGGCCTGTTGCCCGATTTCGGGAACTTCTGCGCAGAAAGGAGCAAGCCCGAGACGCTGGATATCAAGGGTTTTATGGCCACCAAATGTGTGAAAGAGCACGATAAATATGACGGTGTGCGTAAAATGATGCCCTATGCGAAAGGTATTAGTGCTAAAACCCACCAGTTCGATGCGAATGGCAATGACCCGGAGACGGATTTTATCAAAATCTTCAAAATCATCAAGGATTCCGGTTGGAACAACGGTATTGTAGGAATTGAATACGAAGGTGGGCTCATGCGCGATATGGGCGGGGACACGACGAAACCTACCAACGACGAAGGCATCAGGCAAACGAAAGCGCTGTTGGAGAAGGTGTTGGAGGAGTTGGGGTAGGGATTGTCCGGAATGGTTAGGTTTTGGTCAGGAGTTGTCACGTGTGGTCATGTGTAGTTATATGTGATCTGGCGTAGATGGGTTTTGTCGGGTGTGGTCATGAGGGCCAGTTGGCGGCGATGGCCTTGATACCTTCCTGCATTTGTGGCTCGGATAGCGATGCATATCCGAGCCGGAAGCCATTTGCGAAGCCTTTGTAACAAAACGTGTCTGGCGAAATCAGTGCAATGCCTTTTTGCTTCAATATCGCCGCAAGTTGCACCAGGTCGACGGGTTTCTTTGGCGTGACCCAGAACGCCAGTCCGCCTTCCGGTTTGGTGAAATCTACTTTGTCAGCCAGACATTGCAGAAGCAGTTTCTCAAAACTATCCCTTTTGGATTTGTAAAGTGATGTAGTCCTCTTTAAATGCCTGCGGATTTCCCCTTCCTGAATTAATTGAAATACAGCTTGTTCCATCATGTAGTCGCCCTGCACGTCGATGATTTTCCGGAGGTTGGCCACCTTGTCGATGACCGACACGCACGACGCCAGATACCCGATCCGCAACGCAGGCGCCACGATCTTGCTCATCGTGCCGATGTACACGTAGTTACGCGCTTGTTCGAGGCTGCTTACCGGCATTACTGGCCGGGGGCTGTAATGGAATTCGTGGTCATAATCGTCCTCGATGATCGTAAAACCGTGTTCGTTCGACAATGCAACGAGCTCCATCCGGCGCCTCAGGCTGAGCGTAACCGTAGTCGGGAACTGGTGATGCGGGGTAATGTACACCGCTTTGATATCCGGATATTGTTTTAAATACTCCTTTACTTCATCGATCACGATCCCGTGCGTGTCTACGTTCACGGGTAGCAGGTTTGCGCCCGCGTGCGCGAAAGCCTCCCAGGCCGGTTTATAGCCCGGATTTTCAATCAGCACATGGTCGCCGGGTTTCAGCAATGCATGTGCCGCGAGGAACATGGCCATCTGACTGCCGCGGGTGATGAATACCTGGTCTGCCGACAGCCGCATGCTCCTTTTGTAATTCAACATTTGCGCAATGGCCTTCCGGAACTCGGGATCGCCCGCCTCATGCCGGTAGCCCATCATTTGCCAACGCCCTTTGCGCGCGAAAATTTGCCGGTAAGCACGGGCCAGCTCGTCAATCGGTGCCAAAGCACTGTCAGGCAGGCCGTCATCGAATACAACCAAAGGCTTCACATCCAACTCCCTGACCATCCCTGACTTCCTGACCAATGACTTTTCCAAGGAAGTCGCCGGCTGCACATCCGCCACAAATATCCCGCGCCGCTCTTTCGACACCAGCCAGCCTTCCGCAGTGAGCACATCCAGCGCCTCGACGACCGTGTTGCGGTTCACATTCAGTTGCGCGGCAAGCTGGCGGCTCCCCGGCAAAATACTGCCTGCAACGAGCTTTCCGCTCTGAATGGCAGCAATTACTGCATCGGCAATCTGCATATACACGGCCTTTTCATCTCCGCGGTGGAGCGGTATGACGAGTTCCCAGGGTCTCAACATCTGGACTACTTGTTTTTGTGAATTCTGAACCAGTAAGCTGGTCCAAAGATACGGTTGTTTTGTATCGCAATCATGCAACAACATCCAAAATCTCTGAACCATGGAAACAAAAACGCAGCAATTCAGCTCCAAAGATTTTCACCGGACCTTCGCGCGTCCCGTGTATGTGAAGCCCGAAAAACTCATTCACCGCAATGTGGAGCAAGCGGGCGAGCACAACCAGTTTTCGACTGAAAGAAAGCATCCTGTATTCTTCGTGGACCTGCCCACCAAAAATGTCAGCATGACCGTCGGCGGCCTGTTGCCCGGCCAGCTTACCAACCGCCATCGCCATACCTATGAAACGGTTTTGTACGTGCTCGAAGGAAAGGGTTGTACCGAAGTCGAAGACGAACGCGTGGAATGGAAGGCTGGTGACGCGGTTTACATTCCGAGCTGGGCATGGCACCGTCACCAGAACCTGAGCGACACCGAACCTGCCCGCTACCTGGCCTGCGAGAATGCGCCGCAGCTTCAAAACCTGGGCGTAGCGCTCCGCGAGGAAGAAGGACGCGACCTTTAAGTGGTTTAATGTATTGATATTAAATATTTGAAATACAAATTCTTATAAACTAATGAGTAAGTCAGAAACATTAAGGGGAATCATTGCCTATCCCATTACACCGTTCGACGCGGACGATAAGGTGGATATTGATTTGTTTAAAAAACTCACCGACAGGCTGGTAACATCCGGGTCGCATGCTGTTGCACCGCTGGGAAGCACCGGCGTGCTCCCGTACCTGAACGACGAGGAGAAAGAGGCCGTCTTAGAGGCAACCACAGCGGTAGTAGCGGGCCGGATACCGGTAGTGGCCGGCGTTTCCAATCTCACTACGGAACGGACGATTTACCATGCCCGTTTTGCCGAAACGGCCGGCGCAACGGCGGTGATGATCATCCCGATGAGCTACTGGAAACTGACGGACGACGAGATATTCGCGCATTACTGCAAAGTGGCCGAAGCCATTTCCATTCCGATCATGGCCTATAACAACCCGGCTACGGGCGGTATCGACATGTCGCCGGTATTGTTGAAACGCCTGCTCGAAATTCCGAATGTGACGATGATCAAGGAAAGCACCGGCGATGTGCAGCGAATGCATTACCTGCGTCGCGTGCTAGGCGAGGAAGTGGCTTTTTTCAACGGCTCCAATCCGCTGGCACTTGCCGCGTTCTCGGCGGGGGCAGTGGGCTGGTGCACCGCCGCGCCGAACCTGATCCCGGATCAGAATCTGGCTTTGTACAATGCGATTATGGCGAATGATCTTAATAATGCGCGGGAAATTTTCTACGGTCAGCAGGAGCTGCTGGAATTCATCACCTCGAAAGGTTTGCCAAGGACAATAGCCGCCGGGCTGGAAATACTTGGCGTGGGAGCAGGCGGATTGCGGAATCCGCTGGCACCGCTCGGAGAGCCTGACGCGGCGAGACTGGAAGTATTGCTCGCGGAACTGGCACTGCTTGCGACGCAGCATTAGTCTGCCATTGGAATCGGTTTCGGGCGCTTTCTCATGAAAGCGCCCTTTGTTGTTGTAGCGGGGTACAGGTAATGAAATGTCCTCTGTATTATTGATCATGTCCAACCAATGTATGTATTTAAAGGTCTTTTGGTTACAAACAAAACCCATCCCATGAAAACACTTTACACCTTCTTATGCGTGGTTATTTTCACCGGACACGTACATGGCCAGACAGGCAAGATGGCAAAGCCGTGGAGGTTCGGCGTGTCGGCAGGAAGTCCGGTGGTCGGGAAGATATATGACAGCGGCAAAATGAAACCGGCTTCGGGGCTGGTGGTTGCTGCGGATCTCGGTTACTACTTTGAAGATCGCAAATCGGGCCCTTCGCTGCATTTTCAGCCAGGTTTTACCACTTTTAAAAAGACGGAAACCTACGGAAAGGAGGACGGCAGATACTTTATTGAATCGAAATGGAAATGGGAGGCGATCCACCTGCCGCTTTCCTTCCGCTATACTTTATCCACGGGTGCTGTCAGGCCGTTTGTAGAATTCGGATTCAATTTCAGGTTCAGAACGGCGCTTTTCGTGCGGAGGTCCGGTACGATCTGCGGCGTTGTATCGTGTAATGCAGTCGGCGGTAGTCAGAGCATTCAAAATGTAGCGAATAAAGACAAAGCGGGTATCCTCGCAGGCGTGGGTGTGGAGATAGATGCGGGAAAATTCATTATCCCGCTCAGCCTGCAACTTGTCGACAGTTTCATAAAACCAAAAGTTTCCGGCGACCTGGGCCTTACCCGGGTTCCTTCCGATTTGAGAACCAAATTTGTACAAGTAACAGCGGGAGTCAGCATTCATTAAATTGCCTCTACAAACGCAATCACATGCCCGTCGGGATCGGCGGTGTAAAACTCTTTTCCGTAAGGCATTTCCCGCAGCGGCTGGACGATTTCAATGTGCTTTTTCGAGATTTCTTCATATACCGCTTCCACATTATCGACCGAAAACAATAGATCGACGTCGTCGTTGTTGCGGTGTTCGGGTTTATCTGTCCACTGATAATCCGTTTTCAAATGAATAACGTTCCCATTCATTTCAATGCCCGCGTAGAAATCTTCATAGCGGAATGTCAGCGAGAAGCCCAGTTGCTCCACGTAAAATGTAATGGCGCGTTCGAGATCGCGTACCAAAAGCAAAGGGGTGATTTGGTTAATCTGGAATTCCATGGTGTTTTGCTTTTATATTCCAACGGGGATTTCCCGGTACCTGCATATCATTATCAACGGTGCATCGCTATGCGATTCCCTATTTCTGGCGTGGGAATTGCGCTGATGGTGTATTTTTACATTTTTTATTAAAAAAGTATAATCTACTCTGTTCTAATGCAATAAATATTTACATTTATGTGTCAATAGGTTACAACCAGACTGCATAGCCATGAAAAGACTTTCCCTCTCCGTCTTTTTGATTTTCTTCCTTCAGAACTTTGCACATGGGCAATCGGCTGATAGCTCCCCGCGATGGCATTTTGGTGTTATGGGTGGGCTCCACCTTATAACTTATTCTCCAAACGATTCTTATAAGGCGATTAAAAGTCCAATGGCAGGTCTCGATATCGGCTACGACTTCCAAAACTCTCCCAGAGGCTGGTCATTGCGTTTGCAGCCTAACTTTACCGCGATTAGAAATACCTCTAAGTCGGGGACATACGGCACAGGGTATTATATGGAATTTAAGTGGAGAACGCAGTATGCCGACCTCCCGATGCTCGTCCGCTACACGATTACGGATGGCAAGATCAGGCCGTTTGCAGAAATCGGGGCAAGCTGGAATGTATGGAGGCATTCATCCGTCGGAGGATCAGGGCTGGATTGCCGCGACGGCGGATGCTACCCTTTTGAAATAAAAAGAACCGACGCAAATTTCGAAGGAAACCGATTCAATGCATTAGCAGGTGCTGGCGTACAGATCGACATGGGTAAAGTAACCATCCAGATCACCGTTCGCGTCCTGGATAACTTAAAGAAAAGAGAAAGTATACTGGATCCGGGTACGGGCTCGGAATATAAGTTGCCGAAGGCGCGGACGGTACAGGTGACGGCCGGCGTGGCATTTTGAAGGCATCCATGGCGAAGCGAAGGAGCGAATGAATTTTGAATGACGGAATGGGATTAGTCAGAAAGTCATTCGTGGTCAGGAATTGATTAAATACTCAAAACAATACCTGACCACATCTGACAATACGTGACTATTTATTCACTCATTCAAAATTCATCCATTAATGCAACGCAACCCACCCGGATTCTTGTCCATGCAAGCGAATGTGACCACTATTAAATACCGCTGCCATGAAGACATTTGTTACCACTGCTTTTGCTATACTTTTGTTCCTGTGCGTGTGGACGGAGCGCCGGAGCACGGACGGTACTATCAACCCGATTATCGGCGATATTAGTTTCGAGAAAAAATATGGTACCGTACCGGATGAGCATACTGATGACCAGGTCCGCATTGCCGCGCACCTCGAATATGTGGAAATGGAGCTGAGAAAGCGGGACGTATCCAATTTGTCGCCCGAAATGCGCAGCAAGCGTGCACATCTTCTCGATTTGCTTCATAATTACCGCTCGGCGGGCCTGTTTCCCAAAAACTATAAGTATCCGGACAGAAAGCCCTGTTTCATCGATCAGGATGGTACCATTTGTGCGGTGGGTTACCTGATCGAGCAGACCGCCGGCAGAGTAGCAGCGGAAGACATCAACAGCAGATTCCAGTATGCGACGATATTTGAAATGAAAGATGAAAACGTCGATAACTGGATCGCAAAAAGCGGCCTGAGCAAGGAGGAATGTGCGATGATCCAACCTACCTATACCCCGGTTTCCGCTTACAAGCCAGAAATAAAACCTGCATATGCAATCACATCTTCGGTGCTGATGGGTTTGAATGGTGCATCATCGGTGATCAATGCCGTTGAGGTAGGTAGAGGCAGTCGCACCAATGCTACGCCTGTGCTGGGGATCGTGGGTGGGGCTGGCCAGTTTGTCGCGGGTGCGATAGGTCTCAACCGTAAAAATCAGGTGGATTATGCCAGCGGCACATGGTATGCCGGTAAAACGCAGCGAAATGTATCGATGATTAATATGGGCCTGGGGTCGTTGAGCATCGGAATGGGCATTTGGAACCTTGCCGTGAACAACCGGCCAATCTCGCGACGCTCCGCCTGGGACGTACGCAGCTTCCCGGATGCAAATGGCAAGTCGGGCTTAGCATTAAGTTTTACGCACAAGTTCTGAAATGCACTACTGCCATTTAGCCAGCAGCTCCTTGAAAGCATCCTTGTAAAGATCCCCAACCGGAATATCCACGCTGCCGATGTGCACGGCGCTTTTGCTGATGGAGTCCACTTTTCCTACGGCTACTATGAATGAGCGGTGTATGCGGATGAATTTTCCTAACGGTAACTTTTCCTCGATCGCTTTCAAACTGCTATGCGAAACCACCGGGCTGCCGTTAGCCTGGTGGATTTTGACATAATCCTTGAACGACTCGATGAAAAGAATGGCGTCGAAATCGATCCTTACCAGCTTGTAATCGGACTTTACGAATAAATAATTCTCACTCGAGTCCAGTTCCGGCTCGTTCGAACCTTCACGAAGGTTTTCGAAGTACTTTTTGGCCTTCATGGCCGTCGCCAGAAACTGGTTATAACCGAATGGTTTGAGCAGATAACCAAGGGCATCCACCTCGTACCCCTGCACGGCAAACTGGTTGTAGGCCGTCGTAAACACGATACGCGTTTTCGTATCCGGTGCCTGGCTGAGGACTTTGGCCAGTTCCATGCCCGTGAGCTCGGGCATCTGAATATCCAGGTAGACCAAATGGATATTTTCCTTCGTAATCACTTCCAGCGCGTCCAGCGCATTGATATACCGGCCGTGCAAATGCAGAAATGGCGTTTGTTCCACAAATGAGCTCACAAGGCCCAATGCGAGCGGTTCGTCGTCAACGGTAATGCAGTTCAGGGTCATGCCGGGTTTGGTTACGTCAGGTTGATGGTCAGGTCTACAGTATAGGTGTTCGCGCGTTCGTCGGTATGGATTTCCAGATGGTGCTTTTCGGGATACAAAAGGTCGAGGCGGCGGCGCGTATTGCTAAGGCCGATGCCGCCGCTTTCCGCTCCCGCTACATTTTGCGCAGGAAAAATGTGGTTTTCTACATGAAGCGTCAATGCGCCGTTTGATAGTCCGGCATCGATCCTGATTTCGGATTCCTGCGAAGCATTGATCCCATGCTTGAATGCATTCTCAATGAAGGGCAGCAACAGCATCGGCGCAATGGGGTAGTCGGGCACAGGCTCATCGCGGGAGTATTGCACGTTGCTGCTGCTTTGCACGCGTAGTTTCATCAATTCGATATAGTCGTCGATAAAGGCGAACTCACGGCTGAGCGGGGCCACGTCCTGCTGCGTTTCGTAGAGCAGGTAGCGCATCATGCGCGAGAGCGTAAGCGTGGCCTCGCGCGATTCTTCGACGTTGGTGTACGACAGCGCGTATATATTATTGAGTGTATTGAAGAAGAAATGCGGGTTGATTTGCGCCTTCAACAATGCAAGCTCGGAGGTAATGTTCTGCTTCTCCACCGCGTCGCGCAGGCGTGCATCGGCCTGCCAGCGCTGGATCACGGCCATGCTGGTACTGACACCGATCACCAGAAGTGTCGTCATTAGCAGGATGGCGTCGATGATATGCCGGGGCTTGGGAGGGCCGCCGCGGTGCCTCGGGCGGGGCATAACGTGCTCCATATGCTTGCGAATTTCGAGTTGTTGATCGGCTATTTTGCTGACTGCCAACATGAATACGGCCAACGCGATCACACATAGGATGAATACGAAGATCCTGTTTTTTAGCAGGTAATTCGGGACAAGGTAATGGGAGTTGAAGTAGAACAGCGCTACCAGCAGGCAAAAATTCAGGAATTGTTTTACCCAAAATACCGCAGGTAGGCTCACCCCCCACGACAGCGGCTGATTAAATACGAGTACAAAGCCGAACAAAGCCCATGCAAGCAAATGCATCGCGACCACTACACCGCCTTTTGTGTTTTCTCTCGTCATTGCCGTAAAAATAGCAGGCAAACCACTGTATTTAATAATGCCTCAACGGTGTTTCGACGTATCGTGGTTTTTGCCGGTTAAAGGGCCGCTCTTTGGCGACAGGCCGGTATACCTGCCGGAATGCCTTTTTCCCCAGCCGGTTTATCGGGTAAAAGAGCCCATTCAGCTACACTTTCGGGCTCTCCGTCCAGGCGGTTTTTATTCACGGGTTACATTAATTCTCTTTGTATTGGGGAGTCCGCGACGCGCAGTTCGCAGACGCGCAGTTCGCAGACGCGCAGTTCCCGAAGCGACAGGTAGACCCGTTGAATGATCCATTGAAAAGTAAGAAACTATGCTCAAATTCCTGAATAAAATCATTTTCGATCCGAACGACTTCCGCTCGGTTATCGCGGCGTGCATTGCGGGGAACAGTCAGGCTCAGCATATTTTGTTTAAAAAGTATTTCGGTTATGCCAAAAGCATTTGCCTTCGGTATACCTATTCGCCGGAAGAAGCAGAGGAAGTGCTCAATGAAGGCTTTTTCAAGGTCTTCAATAACCTGGAACGATACGACCCCGAGCAGCCTTTCAAGGCGTGGCTACGGACGGTGATGGTTAACAATGCGATCAGCTATTTCAGAAGGAATAAAAAGCATTATGCCACCCGGACGGCGTTCGACGAGATCCCCGAGCCGGGCGTTGCGGACGACGCGGTTTCCGAAATCACGGCAAGTGAAATCATGCAGCTCGTTCACGAATTGAAACCCATCTACAAAACAGTCTTCCTGATGTACGCCGTCGACGGTTACAGCCATAAGGAGATTGCTACCATGCTGGAAATCAACGAGGCGACCGTGCGCTCGCAATACGCCCGCGCGAGAGCGCAGTTGCAGGAGGTGATCACCTTGCATTATCCCGAACTCGCCGGGCAGTACGCGGTACTGTCATTCTAAGTCCCATTATTTTCCCATCCAGACCTTGAAGTCGTGAGCGCGTTCGCGGCTTACGATCGTTTCCTTGTCGAGTGCCGGGTGCAGCGTAAGCGCCAGCCGGTGGTTGTAGTATGCCTGCATTTGGGCCACCGCCTGGTGCGTGACGATCAACGCGCGGTTGACGCGGAAAAAGTGGTTGGGATCGAGGAATTCGTCGAGCTCATCCATTTTATAATCCACTACAAACTTCTGTCCCAGGTGGTTTTTGAAAAATGTCAGGCCATTGTCAATGTAGAAGTAGGCAATTTCCGACGTTTCGATCGACAGCAGGCGTGCGCCTTGTTTGACCAGAAACCGCTTACGGTACTCAGGTACCGGAGATTGCAAATGCAGGCTCTTTAAAATAGCTTCCAGGTTGAGCTGCGACGAGGCTGCGGGAGTAGCTTTACCGGGAGCGACAAGGTCGTAAAACTTGCGGACCGCACGTTGGAGATCTTCCTGCTGCACGGGTTTCAGCAAATAATCGATACTGTTCACTTTGAATGCCTGCAACGCATATTCATCGTAGGAAGTGGTGAAAATGACTGTGCTCCGGATTTCGGCACGGTTGAATATCTCGAAACTCTGCCCGTCGGCAAGCTCGATATCCATAAAAATAATGTCCGGCTCCGGCTGGCCGCTCGCCCGGTTTTCAGTAATCCATTCGACCGTCGCTGCAATACTGGGTGTAATGCCACGCACTTCGAACTCGGGAGCGGTTTCTTCCAGCAACTTGGTCAGCTTGCGCACGGCCAGTTTTTCATCCTCAACTATTAAAATATTCATGCATTTGTGGTTTTCAGCGTGATCAACGGGAGGGTAACTTTGAAGAACTCCGCACCGTCGTCGATAACAGGCGTACGCTCGGAAAGCAGTTCGTATTTCGCCATAATGTTGGCCAGCCCGAGGCGGGTGGACTTTACCGGCGTTGATTTGATCAGTCGGTTGTTGCTGATTTCGAGCAGGTCGTCGCCCATCGAGCGAATCGACACCCGCAGCGGGTTGGTTTCCAGGATACTATTGTGTTTGACGGCGTTTTCCAGCAGCAGTTGCAAGGTCAGCGGCGGTATTTTTTTATCCAAATCCTCATCATCGACTTCGATCACGAGGTCGAAACCGATATCGTACCGGGTGCGGAGCAAGTGGTAATAGGAGCTGATAAACCGTATTTCGGCCGAAAGTGTCGTCAGTTCATTTTGGTTGGTTTGAAGCAAGTAGCGGTAAACCTTGGCCATTTCATCCACAAACTGCTCGGCCCGCCGGGGTTCGTCGGCGATCAGCGCGGATAGCGTATTGAGGCTGTTGAACAAAAAGTGCGGGTTAACCTGGCTTTTCAGGCTCTGCAACTGTCCCTGCATACCCGCGCGCCGGAGCGCTTCCTTATTGATTTGCAAGGTCTTCCATTTGTTTAATGAGTAATTGATTTCGTAAAGGCCCGTCAGCAGAAGCACCGCCACGAACTCGAAAATGTAGACATTGACCATCATCCGGGCATCCAGCTGCGCTTGGAACGGCCTGAAATGCATGATAAAAACCATGTAGGAAGTAACAAAAACAAACGTCAGTATCCAGAATGCAACAGCCGTGAGCGCGCTCCGTTTGACCGACGAATCGAACGACGGGTATTTTCGGGCAACGTATCGCGCTGCCCAGTCGTGCGGAACGAATGCGAGAATTGTCATCAGAAAGATCATCAGCGTGCCGCCTGCGAAGTTGTACAGACTGGCAAGGTAGGGTTCGCCGATGAGCAGATAGCTGATCGTCGGCACAAACCAGGGTACCAGCAATGCGAAAATCCACCTGCCGAATAGGCTCAGCCATATCTGCCGGCCGATTCTGTTGGAAATGAGGGTCGGGATCATGTGAATATCAGGGGCAGGATGATCGCAAACTCGTGGTGGTCTTCTTTCAATTGAACTGCCCCGGCGCGGTTGAACAGGAACTTGTACCGGTTGATCAGCACGTGGATCCCCGGCGTATCGGGTGGGATCGTGAGCATTTTGGGCTGGCGGTTATGCCGAAATTCCAGCTGGCCGGTTTTGGTGGTGGCAATGCTGATGTGCAGCGGACGGGCTGAGGACACCATATTGTAATGAATAGCGTGATCGATCAAAATCTGAAACGTGAGCGGTACCATTTGCCCGTTGAAAAACACTTCGTTCAAGTCAAGCACAATGCTGATCCCGTTTTCGAACCGCGCTTCGAGAAGGTAAATGTAGGATTTGATAAAACGCAGCTCAGAATCGAGCGTCACCAGAATATCCTCTTTGTCGGGGCCGTTAGCGCTCAGTTGATAGCGATACACTTTCGACATTTCATCCACGAATTTTTCCGCAGTACCCGGCGCGTCGGTGATCAATACCGAGAGCGAATTAAGGCAGTTAAAAAGGAAATGAGGGTTGACCTGCTGTTTTACGGCTTCCAGCTCGGTTTGCAGCTGTTTTTCCTGCATTTGTTCCACTTCGTTCTGATTGGTCCGCCACTGCCTGAATGCATAGGCGAGCTCGGTCAGCCCAGCCCCGATAAGCGACCCGCTCAGGATAAAAAAGCTCACACGCAGCGCCCAGAAGAGGTCGAAACCTGGCCCGGAAAGCCCGATTTGATGGTATGCCGGCAATGCGACCCAGAAAAGCGCCACGTTCACCACGCCATAAACGGCGAACCACAAGGCGACGCGGTAAATGGACTGGTCTGTATCCGGAAACAGAGTGGTCACTCTTGGTGAAAGTGCCATATTGATCCGGTAGGCCACCCCTATAACAACGATGTTGATAATGCTGCCGGCCAAAAGCAGGCGCGAATCTGAAAAGTAGCGCTCTTGCCAGAGCCCAAGGCCGGCCAGTAAAGCCGCCCCGGTCAATACCAGCACCGAGGAGGTAACTCCGACGGGCCTTCGACCGATTTTTGTCATATAGCTTTCAGGGAGCATGCGCACGCATTTTCATTTCATGCAAAAATAGAGCGGGTACAAACCAATCGGAAATGGGGCGGGATTAACCGTCGTATTTATAGCCCAAATCGTCGCAAAACATTGTCTAATCTGATTTAAACAAGTAAAAGGCACTGTCAATTGAGTAAATGGCTGTTTCAGTTTACCCGCCGATTTAGCGTATTCATGAGGTAAATGTTACAATTCAACCGGGTCGGTGTTTTCTGCGGGCTCTTCTTATACCACTTTTGTATCGCAGCCAGACGAAACATCCGTTTGCTATAAAAGTCTATCAAAATTTTAGCCATGAAAGTAAATAACCAATCATCCGATCAATCCATGAAAAATCAAGCCGTCCTTTCACCCATGCAAAACCAATCTGTTCCGTCGGGCGGCGTTCCGTCGGGCGCTAGCGTTGAAATCAAGAACGTCCCAACGATTACTGTTTACAAGTTTGGGAAAGCGATCTCCGTTAAATCCAGCGATATTACTTGCCTGGAAGGTGTTGGTAATTACACGTTTGTATACACCCGGCATGAAAAGCATCTGGTTTCGAAGTGTCTGAAAGAAGTACAGGATGAGCTCAGCAGCGATTTCTTGCGTATTCACAAATCATACAGCATCAACGCCCGCCATATCGCATCCCGCTGGCCCGATTATATTCACCTGAGTTGCGGCAAGGTGATTCCCATCGCCCGCAGGCGCATCCGTGAAACGCACGAGATATTGGGAAGAATGGCGCTTTCGGCGTAGGGATTTTTAATTTATGCAGATAATTCGCCGTCAGGATTGATGAACATCACCAATCCTGACGGCTATTTTCTTAATAGGCCCATTTTACATAGGCGGAAGCCCACGTGAAACCGGCGCCGAATGCGGAGAAAATCAGGTTGTCGCCCTTTTTGAGCTGCTTTTCGTAGTCCCACAGGCAAAGCGGGATGGTAGCGGCGGTGGTATTTCCGTAGTGGGCGATATTCATCATCACTTTGTCCATTCCTACGCCCATGCGGTTGGCCGTGGCTTCGATAATCCGGCGGTTGGCCTGGTGCGGCACCAGCCACGCCACGTCGTCGTGGGTGAGATGGTTTCTTTCCATCATTTCCGCTGAAACGTCGGCCATATTCCGGACAGCCGATTTGAAAACCTGCTGGCCATCCTGGTGCAGGTAATGCATGCGGGCATCCACTGTTTCGTGGGTGGCAGGGAACCTGCTTCCGCCTCCGCGTTGCAGCAGGTTGTTGTAACCCACGCCATCGGCCCGGATCAGTGTGTCGATCACGCCGTAACCTTCGGTGTTTGGTTCGAGCAGCACCGCTCCGGCGCCGTCACCGAACAGAATACAGGTGCGGCGGTCGGTGTAGTCCATAACAGCCGACATTTTGTCGGTACCCACTACCACTACCTTTTTATATTTGCCGGTTTCAATGAATTGCGCACCGAGTTCGAGGCCGTAAACGAAGCCCGAGCAGGCGGCATTCACATCGAAACTACCGATGTTACGGATACCCAGCTGGTCGCAGATAAGGTTGGCGGTACTTGGGAAAACGAAATCAGGGGTAATGGTGGCGCAAATGAGGAGGTCTATTTCAGCGGGATCGGTGTTGGTTTTTTCGAGGAGGCCCTTCACGGCGCGGGCTCCCATGTGCGAGCTTCCGAGTCCGGGTTCTTTCAGGATGCGGCGTTCTTTAATGCCGGTCCTGCTCACAATCCATTCGTCGCTGGTATCAACGAGTGTCTCCAATTCGGCATTTGTGAGAATATAGTCGGGTACATATCCTTCGATGCCTGAAATGGAGGCTTTTACTTGTTTCATATACGATTCTAATACTGGTAAATTTCGCTGTTTGGGGATTCTTTTGCCCTAAACAACAAATATGCACCACAAAAGTGCGCATTTCTCCACCTTTCAGTGGATTTTTTGGGAAGTTAATTTGAAAAGGAAAATTCTACGGAACAATGCGTATTTCGACGCGACGGTTGAGCCTGCGGTTGGCTTCGCAATCATTCGGCGCGACGGGCAGTCCGCTGCCAAAGGCCCTTCCGCGAATGCGGCCCGTTTCGATACGCTTCGATAGCAGGAACTTTTTGACCTCGTCGACGCGGTCATAGGAAAGCAGGAGGTTTTTCCGCGGATCGCCCACGTCATCGGTGTGCCCTGAAAGCTCAATCCGGGGCGCTGGGTTTCTGACAAGGTAGTCGGCCAGGATTTCCAGTTCCTGGTTGCTCTCCGGTAACATCGCCGGCTCGCTTTGGGTAAAAAGCAAAACAGTTTCGATTTCCTCTTTCAAATCCAGTTCTGACAAGACTACGGGCGCAGATTTGCAGGAATCGCTGTTCTCTATCGGTGTTAAATAAAAAATCTTCGTTGGGCGAAGTGTGCGGGCCGCTATGACTTCGGAGTGAGTTTCGTAACCGTTGGCATGGATCGAAATAACACCCATGTCCTTTGCGGACATCTTAAATTGATAGGCGCCATCCTCGTAAAGCGGGACAACAAGGTCCTCCGGACGTTGTCCTACCACCATAATCGTTGCCTCTATGGGGCGCAGGGTATATTTGTCGAGAACGCGTACGGATACGCGCGAGCGTTGCGGGATGATTTTTTGCTGGTTCGGGGCCGCATCGGCCTGTTGCTGTCCGTGCGCGGGAAAGGCCGCTGCAGCCGACATGAGTAGGATGATTGTAAAAGTTTTCATTCAAACTCCGGTTAGGTTGAACAATCGTATTTTACAAGCAGGAAACTGTTTTTATAAATATATGAAGGTTATTTATAGGTAATATAATATGTGACTGATTTTTTCAAGGGAGTACCTTGAAACTGGCGCGGGGAACGTACAGGGGAGCAGGGTTTACGCCATAGCCGTACACCGACAGTTTCGTTTGCGGCGGTTCGTGGGCCGACAGGTTCACTCTGCGGTTTCGAAATAGCTTTTCGAACTCATCTTTGATCAGGAAAGGCGCCTTCCAGGGTTCCAGCTTTATTTTCCTGCTGAAAAGCCTGGGCACTTCCTCCTTGACTTTCAGCGGCAACTTGTCGAGTTCAGGGTCGAATTGAATGCTGATCGTGTACCAAACAGCAATGGGCTTGCCATCCTTTTGGGCGGGCGTCCATTTGGGCATGATGCGTATGAGCCGCAGCGCTTCGTCGTCCAGTTCAATGCCGGGACTTTTGAGGATCCGTCCGCTGCTGACGTTGCCGTCTTCATCGATCAGGAACGAAACCTGTACAGGCCCTTGCACGCCCGATTGCAGCGCTTCCTGGGGGTATTTCAGATTATTGGCAAGAAATTTCGTCAATCCTTTGAAATACGGCCAGCGGTCGAGCCTGAGGGACGAGCCCGTTTCATTTCCCTGGTTTGTCTCTACCTCTTTCTTTGTCGGTTTTGCCGGGCCCTTCATGCGCATGGCCAATACCTGGGGTCGTGTTTTCAGTGCAATGAGATATTCCGTTGTCGATTTGACAATCGGGATTTGCCGTGGCTCGTAGTCGGGATGCTGAATAATGAGCGTACCATTCAACGGCGCATCGGCGATTTCGAAGCTACCTGTCAGATTGGTAACAGTGGCGCGCTCCGATCCGGCGATCAGGATCGCAGCGTTGACAACCGGTCGTGAGGATTCGTCGGTGATTTTGCCGGCGATCCGGGTGGTTTGAAAAAAAGCAGCCCGGATATCCAGGCTATCGGAAACCGGGTGCCCGGTCACAAGAGTACCCCAGGTTGCGGCAACGGAGAACATTGCGAGGGAGATGTATTGGGGAAACAGCGGTCGAGGTATTCTTTGCAGCATGAGTTTCCAGGTGTTTGAAATGGCCGATATGCACTCAACTATACCTTTTTTCCATAAACGATTGTATTTCAAATATAGGATACGCAAATAGCAGCAGAATGTGTAATTTTTTTGAAAAAAATTGGTGATTCGGGCGTCAGCCGGTGGGTCATCGGAATGGGTTTAATTTGGAAAAAGATTTTACATTCGGCCCATCAGTAATTAATCATCCTTCAACAACACTATTCACGCACGCTTTCTATGGAAAATCTGCAAGCGGACATCCTGTTTTACAATTCACCCGCCGGGAATGTTAAGGTCGAGGTTATTTTTAATGATGAGACATTCTGGCTGAACCAGAAGCGGTTGGCGGAGCTGTTTGGGGTGGAGGTAAATACCATCAACTATCATTTAAAGGAAATCTACAAATCCGGAGAACTGGAAGAGCAGGCAACTATTCGAAAAATTCGAATAGTTCAAAAGGAAGGCAACCGGGATGTGGCGCGTGAAGTCGATTTCTACAATTTGGATGCCGCCATTGCAGTAGGTTACCGTGTCAACAGCTTTCAGGCGACGCAGTTTCGTATCTGGGCAACCAGGACTTTAAAAGAGTTTATTATCAAAGGTTTTGTGCTCGATGATGAACGTCTGAAGCAAGGGAAAAGATTCGGGAAAGACTACTTCGACGAATTGCTCGACCGGATCCGTGAAATCAGGGCAAGCGAGCGGCGCTTCTATCTTAAAATCACCGATATTTTCGAACAATGCAGTATCGACTATGTGAAGGATTCGCCGGATACTCAAAAATTCTTCAAGATCGTTCAGAATAAGCTGCATTTCGCCATTTCCGGAAAAACAGCCGCGGCTATTATCGCTGAACGGGCAAACGCAGGAAAGCCCAATATGGGTTTGCAAACTTTCAAAAATGCACCTCATGGTAAGATTCAAAGAGCGGATATAGGGATAGCGAAAAACTATCTGATAGAAAAAGAGATAAAGGAATTGGAACGTATTGTTTCGATGTACCTGGATTATGCGGAAAATCAGGCGGCCAGGCAAATCCCGATGAAAATGGCTGACTGGGCGGGTAAGCTGGACGCTTTTTTGCAGTTTAATGAGTACGAAATCCTGAAAGACGCGGGTAAGGTCAGTCATGAAGTGGCCATTCGGCTCGCGGAAGAGCAATTCGAGAAATTTCGCGTGGAGCAGGATAGAAATTTCGAAAGTGATTTTGATAGGGAGCTGAAAAAATGGAAGTTGACGTAGCAATTCCAAGATTCGACTGACCATGGAGCATTACTATACAACCCTTTTTGAATACATCTCCGGCGTGATTACTTTGCCGGATGCCGATCAACAGTCGATACGCCTGTCGTTTAAACCGGTGTTCGTGCCGAGGGATACCATCATAGAGAAAGCAGGTGAAGTGCCTGCTTATCATAATTTTATTGTGTCCGGATTTATGCGGAATTTTCGTTCGGATGAGGATGGCAATGAGATCACTACGGATTTAAACGACGGCCCGCGGTTTTTTACATCCTACTTCCATTTCATGAACCGGACGGTTTCGAACGAGAACTTGCATTGCATTACAGATTGTGAACTGCTGCGGATCAGCCGGGATGATGTCGATGCCACTGCGGAACGCAGTTTTACCCAGAAGGACTATACGATCCGCATTTTGCAGGAACATTTGCAAAAGGACAAGGAACGGATTAGCGACATGGCTAATCTGACGGCAGAGGCGCGCTATGTAAAGTTTGTCAGGGCTAACCCCCATATTATCCGGCATGTGCCTCTTAAATACATTGCTTCTTACCTCGGCATTACCCAGCGGCACCTGAGCCGGCTGCGCAGCGATAGCTCGTCCGATACTCCCACACAGAAATAGAACCGCTTATCCGCATTGGACATTTGTCTAACGACGCAGGAGATGACCGGCTTTAAGTTTGACCGAACTTAAATCTCCGACATCATGACCGAACAAATTTCCACTCCTTCCATTCAAGTTAAATACCGGGCGGAAAAGCTGCTCAATCTCGCTGCCACGACGTGGTTGATCGCCACCACGATCGGCCAATGGGCATTCGGAGGCTACATCATCGCTTTTTATGGCAAAAGTACCGCCTTGGGCGACCTGGAAAAATGGAACCAGGTATTGCCGCACGGCTATGTAAAGGGCGATTGGACGGGTAACCTCGTTGTAGGGCTACATGTTTTGTTGGCCGCGGTGCTGGTATTGGGAGGGCCGTTGCAGCTACTTCCGGTAATCCGCCGTAGCGCACCCATGTTTCACCGCTGGCTGGGGCGCCTATATGCTACGACGACAGTCATCGTCGCCACGGGCGGCTTGGTAATGGTATGGACGAGAGGTGCTGTCGGCGATCTGGTGCAGCATGTCAGTATCAGCATTCAGACCATCTACATTATACTTTTTGCCTTGCTCGCGTGGCGATACGCACGTGCGGGGCGGTTCGATCTGCACCGTAAATGGGCATTGCGGCTGTTTATGGTTGTAAGCGGCGTGTGGTTTTTCAGGATTGGACTGATGTGCTGGCTCGTACTGAACGGCGGTCCCGCTGGCTTTGACCCTAAGACATTCAGTGGCCCTTTCCTCACCGCCCTTGCGGTATTGGTTTATGCGCTGCCGATGCCGCTGGGAATCCTCGAATTGTATTTTTATGCACAAAAAGAGGCGAAACGCGGCATCACAACAGCCGTTGCGCTGCTGATATTCGTGATGACAGCTCTGATGGTTATCGGTATTTTCGGAGCGATCGCGGGTATGTGGTTGCCCAGGATCGGGTAGGACTGTTTTCTATAATAATCCCGAATCTGTATCTGTTCATATTGAACCTATTTTCTGAGCTTTGCCGGAAATGCAATCACATGTTTATGATGAACGAAGCCGTTAAATTGATTATCGCAGATAATGAAGCACATTTCGAGGAAGGAAAAAAGCTGTTCCGCGAATATGCCGCATCATTACCGATAGACCTCGCTTTCCAGCGTTTCGACGAAGAACTTGATACCGTGCAGCAGCAATACGGGCCGCCGTCGGGCGGACTGGTGCTTGCGTATGCGGGTGCGTGTGCGGTGGGCTGCGCGGGTGTGCGGAACAAGGGTGCGGGGATCGCTGAACTGAAACGGATGTACGTCCGGCCCGAGTTTCGCGGGCACCGATTGGGAAAGTTGCTGCTGGAACGTTCCGTCTCCATCGCAAAGGATTTGGGATACGAAAAACTCAGGCTAGATACGCTCCCCAGCATGACAGGCGCGCTCCGGTTATACGAGTCGTTTGGGTTTGAGGTGATACCGGCTTATTATGCTAATCCGCATGCCGATGCCATCTATATGGAAAAGGTACTTGAGGGAATTTAGCGATAGCGCCTCATGAGCAACGATAGTGGCCAGAAAAGGGCCGTAACGATCGCCTTGTTCCAATCCGGGCGTTTCGGATTTTCCCTGCATGCCTTCACACAGTACCAGGTCAGAATGAACAACGAAATGAGCAGTGCGCCAGCCATAGTTTTGAAGGTTAATTGATTATGTTCTTTAAATTAACCAATTATCTATTGCTGACTAAAATATTTATACCTGCGGTAGACTGAGCCTTACGGATGGGCTTGATCCTGACATTTGTTTAAATTAGGGGAACATAGAAACGTGTCATGCCATGCAAAACAGACGCGAGTTGACGGGAGGGAAATATGCCCGGTTGAATGCCCATGGATTCTATTGGACATCTACGGAAATAGATGCCACGACGGCATGGAATTTCAATTTTGGTGCCGGAGGCAGAGCATTGCATTGCCAGGATGGAATGGGAAGACCCGAGGGGGCCTCGGTTCGTTGTATCCGGACATTGCCCAAGCGCTGATATCTGTCCGGATTCCCCCGCGATAATGTCCATTTTACACCGTCTTTGCTGAGAATGGAGGCCGTAAATTTGTGTTGTTCATCCACTTAAAATCACTTGATTATGTCAGCACAAGATTTCAGCGCAACGATCCTCGTGGATCAGACACCGGAAGCGGTTTTCGAAGCAGTAACCAATGTTCGCGGATGGTGGTCCGAAGAGATTGAGGGAAACACGGCAGCCCTGAACGACGAATTCAAATACCATTATGAAGATGTGCACCGCTGCCATGCCTGTTTGGTAGAAGTAGTTCCTGCCCAAAAGGTAGTGTGGCTCATCGTGGATAATTATTTCAAATTCACCGAAGATGAAAAGGAGTGGACCGGCACACATGTGGTCTTTGAGATTACCCGCGTCGGCAACCAGACGCAGCTGCGCATGACTCATCAGGGACTCGTACCGGAGTTCGAATGCTTCAACATCTGCCGCGACGCTTGGAGCTTCTATATCAAAGACAGCCTGTACAACCTGATTACCACTGGTACCGGGAAACCGAATGCCACCGGCAAACCCCAAACAGAGAACGAGAAGACGATTGTAGCTGCGGAATAACAGCTGGATTTTCAAAAGCAAACGGACCTTTACTGCTTAGGCTTTAGGTATTTTTCGAGAGTCTAATAAATACTCTGAGCTGAAAAATTTGCAAGCATATGCTACCTCAAGAAACGTAAGATATCCCTCGTAGTTTTTAGTTGTTGGATTTGATATTTGGGAAGGGTCATAGTTATCGCCACCTATTAATAAGCCAATGTGGCCGAATTCGGTCAAGGCGTTGATAACCAATATTTAAATGATTTGGTGTTTATTCCAAATAGTAACGCAAACCGATTTTCAAACGGCAGATTAATTTTCCTACGGAGGCGCCAGTACCAAACTGGCGCCTTTTCTTCAGTACTTCCCGACAATCGTTTTAAGGCGGTTTCCCGTTGATGCGTCAGCCGCTTTAAAACGGATAATGCCGCATTCCGCCATCAACGACCACTGCCGCTCCGGTGACATAACGTGCACGGGGAGAGACGAGGAACACGGCCATGTCGGCCATATCCTGCGGAACACCAAAATCACCCAGCGGGATTTCCTTTTCGGCAAATCTCTTACGCTCTTCGTCGGAAAAATAGGGGCGGATGTTGGCAGTGTCGATCAGCCCGGGTTGCAGTGTGTTGACGCGGATGTTGTACTGTCCCACCTGTGCCGCCAGTTGTTTCGACCAAACCGCCATGCTGGCCTTGGCGACGGCCGACACATTGATGCTGCGGAGCTCATAAGTGCTGGTCAGGTTCAGGATAGCACCCTGCCGGCGCCCGATCATATGCGGCAGTAGTTCCTGGGTGAGCTGCCGTGGCCTGTCGAAGTCGAGCGCCATCGAATCATTCCAGGGCTGTTCGGGGCCTGTAATGGCTACCGGGCGGCTTTGTCCGGCATTATTGATGAGAATATCTATCTCACCCAATGCAGCCCTGGCAGCCTGTGCGATGCGCTGCGGGCCATCTGATGCGATAAAATCCTGGGCAAAGACAACCGGCGCAATGCCCGTCTCTGCCGCTACTTCCTCCCTGAGGTTGTCCAACAGTTTCTCGTTCCGGGCGGTCGCAAATACACGCACGCCTTCTCTGGCCAGTTCCTTTACAATGGCCCGGCCGATTCCCTGGCTGGCGCCGGTTACTATGGCCGTTTTCCCTTTTAAATGCAAATCCATGACTGTATTTCAAATGTGTTAAAAACTGGTTGCAAACGTAGCCGGAAGCATCTAATTTTGGATGCTATACAACCAATTGTGGGGTACTAACAAAAGTGTAAGTAATGGCTGCCAGAAAACAGAATTCGACCTATACCAGCAATGAGAAGTACATTGTGGAATGTGACCTGACCTACGCCGTCAACAAGATCGGAGGCAGGTGGAAGATTTTGATTATCAGTAAACTGGAAAAAGGGAAGATGCGGTTTGGAGAGCTGAAAAAGGAATTTCCCTATATCACCGAGCGGATGCTGACCTTGCAGTTGCGCGCGCTCGAACAGGACGGATTGGTCAAACGCACGGTTTACGCCGAGGTGCCTCCGCGCGTGGAATACGAGCTTACTGAAATGGCAGCGGCATTCGGCCCGATCTTCGAGCAGCTCAGTGAATGGGGCGGAAAGCACCGGAAGTTGTTCAATTGAGCTTGCAGGCGTCGGCCAGTCGCATGAGCCCTTTACGGTCGGCAATATTCAGCTTTTCGAAAATACGTCGCCGGAACGTGTTCACGGACGTGTATTGAAGCTGCGTCTTTTTCGATGTAGCCGTGCGCCCGTTAATCGTCCGTTTCGCAGAACGCCCCCGGCAAAACCGGAAGGGCGGAAGCGATGTGGCTTAAAGTCATTTTGCGAGATTGTCGGCCTCGATAATGGCATCGGCAAATGCCCGCGGCGCTTCCTGCGGCAGGTTGTGTCCTGCGCCTTTCACCACGTGATGCACGTGTTTGCCGGTCGACTTGCGGGCGAACGCCGAGCCGTCGCCTGCGGGAACAACGCCGTCCGAATCGCCGTCGAGCGTTACTGTCGGAACGGAAATGGCAGGTCCGGCGAACAGTTTTTGTTCCATTTCGTCGTATTGCTTCTCGCCCGGCTCGATGCTCAGCCGCCAGCGGTAGTTATGGATTACGATCGCCGCATAATCGGGATTTTTGAACGATTCGGCTGAGCGGTCGTAGGTCGCCTGGTCGAAAGCCCATTTGGGTGAGATGTTTTTCCAGATCAGTTTATTGAAGTCGTACCAGTTGGCGGTGTAGCCTTTCTGGCCCCGGTCGGTGGCGAAATAGTACTGATACCACCAGCCCCATTCGGCAACGGGTGAAAGCGGCTGCTGGTTTTTTTCGAGATTGTTGATCAGATAACCATTGACGGACACCATCCCTTTCACGCGCTCTGGCCAGAGTGCAGCGATAATGTTCGCTGTACGTGCGCCCCAGTCGAAGCCGCCGAGGATGGCCCGTCTGATTTTGAGCGCGTCCATGAGGGCGATAATGTCCAGTGCTACGGCCGCTTGTTGTCCATTCCGGAAAGTGTTGTCGGACAGGAAACGGGTGGTCCCATGTCCGCGCAGATGCGGCACGATCACCCGGTAACCCGCATTGGCGAGCAATTCGGCGGTTTCGGCGTAGCTGTGAATGTCGTATGGCCAGCCATGCAGCAATATGACGGGCTGCCCGTTAACCGGGCCGGTTTCGGCATAGCCGATGTTCAGCACGCCCGCTTCTATTTGTTTGATTTCTCCAAATGTATAGGTGGTGCTACCCGGTAACGGATGGGCTTTCGCATGGGCCATTGCTTTTGAAGGCAATATTTGTGCTGCGGCGAAAGTAAGTGCGGCAAGGCCCAGGAAGTTACGGCGGCTGTATTGACGGCTGATTTCCATTTTCTGAGATTTTTAAGATCGATGGTTTGAATACGATTTCCCGTTTGAATGTCTCAAAATTAGCCACACCTCTGCCCGGCAGGAATGGGAATCTGCCCGAACCGGACAAATAGGCGGGCGGGCTGGACATTTCCCGTGGCGTATCCGAAATGGGCCCGTTCCCGACCACAGGTGTGGATTTGATCGGACAGACGCAATCGACCCAGACCGGATTCCGGATCAAAATGCGTGAGTTTGTGCGTCGCGGAGGACAGGTCGAGCTGGCATAAGGATAACGGTTCTTTGAAATTCGCCGCTGGAAAATAGAGGAGAAGGTACTGAACGGCACGGTCTATGATGCCGCGGACCCGGCTATCGGTAAACCGGTGGTAGTGGAGCAGCGGAAATTCAATTCCGGCCGCGATTATGTGTGGCCGATCCCGCTGACAGAATTGAACGCCTACAAGAATATGCGGCAAAATTCGAACTGGTAGATGGCGGATACACAGCTTTGTGGAGTAAATGCTACGATCCGTTCAGCGGCGATTGCCTGGCATGAATCCTCGTTCTTGCCGGCGGATCAGTCCTGAAATTCGAGCAGTGCTTTCAACGCCTTGAAACACGCATAGGCGAGGTAAATAGGCACCAGCACCGGTAGAAAAACCGCCACTTTCAGGATGTCGTCGTTGGAAAAATTTTTCATCGGAGAATTGTTAAGTACAACTTATTCTACAAATAGATAAAAGTTGTACCACAAAGATAAGTCAGAGAAATTTAACATCAGACAAAAAAAGCTGCTCACCGTTAAATGAGCAGCCTTTTTTACAAATAATGGATTCTTATCTATTCCACCATAGGGCCGTAGTGATATCGTCATTGCCCTGTGCTTTCACTGCATTCTGGTAATTGGCCAGATTTACACTTTGCTCTTTCGGCGGGTAATACAAGCGCTGCGGAACCTCTTCGCCGAACAACGGCTGGAATTTATAATCGGTGGTTTGGCCACCCACGGTACGCCGCCAGACGACGTCGCCGGGTTTCACCAGAAAGGTGGGATAGCCCGTGCGGCGGATTTCGGCCCAGGCTTCGTCGCCCTGCGTGTAAAGCGCCAGATATTTCTGGTTCAGTACATTGGCCTTGTCGGCCTTGGGAAGTGCGGCGAGATAGGTGGTGATATCGGCCTGTGCAATGCCCCATTTTTGCAGGGAAGCGGTCACGCCATTGATGTACTCCTGCTGGTCCCAGTTTTTATATTCCGAAATCAGGAATGCCACTTCGGCATATTCCTGTAAAACTTCTCCATAATTGGCCGCATTCACCACGGCGCCGGGAAGACTCACATCGGTGGCCGTAAGCAACCCGGCCGCTGCCACAGGAAGCCCGTATGGCTGACCTACATAGTCACCGGCTGCATTTTTAGAGGCGTACACCGGCAAGCGGGGATCTTGCACTTTTACGGTTCCCAGTTCGCCTTTCAGTACGTTGATGATCACGTGCGAAACGGCGAAATCCTTACGGTTGGCAGTCACCGTTGCGCGGTAAAGGGGCGCTTCGTTCGGAGCAAGCGACTGGTATTTGAACACGGCATTATCCGCATTGGAAGTGAAAACACCTTTTGCCAGGGCGTCGTCGAAATGCGTTTTCGATTCGGCAGGCTGCTGCTTGCGGATGCGCGTCGCGATACGCAGGCGCAGGGAGTTCGCAAACTTGGCCCAAAGTTCGTTCTTGCCTTTGTAGATCACATCGTAAGCACCGAACGTCGTTGCGGTTTTATATTTGATCAGCGTGTCGCCGGCGGCTTTCAGCTCGTTGAGAATGTCGAGGTAAATCTTCTGCTGGCTCGCATAGGCCGGGCTCAAGTTCTCGGGTTCCTGCTGCAATGCCTGAAATTCGGGATCCTGGTTGCCGTACGATTGATAGGGAATATTGCCAAAAACATCTGTCAGGTTCTGGAACGCATACGCTTTCAGAATGCGCGCGATCGCGATCTGGTTGGCGTTGGTTCCCGCGGTTCCGGCGGTCGCGATGCTCTTGGTCGCAGGATCGGTATTCAGCCTGATGATCTCGTTGAGGTTGTTCAATGCCTTATATGCATTGCTCCAATAAGTATCCGAATACGAACGCGGAATGTCATAGCGCGACTGATCGCTGTAAATATTCTGACTGTAATATTGGGCAAAAAGCTGTGAGCCGCGCAAGGAGCTGTTCTCGTTGCGGATGTTGTCGATCACCTGTTTTTCGGCTGAGAGCAGGATAGTGGTTGTGGTCACGTTCTGCGGCCGGTTCGGGTCCTTGTTGATGTCCTCGAAATGGCTGTCGGAGCAGCTGGCCAGCAATGCGCCGATGCCGAAGGTCAGAATGCCTTTTTGATATAGGAACTTTTGCATAATTTTTAGTTTGAGGTGGTTAGAACTTCACATTTACATTCAGACCATACGTGGCAGGCACCGGAATGTTACCGCCTTCGAGGCCCTGGATATTGCCGCCGCCATTGGTAAACTCGGGGTCGATGTACTTGCTGGCAGTGTAAATGTTGGCCAGGTTACGACCGTAAATCCCGAAGTAAACCTGTTTTACAGCCTTGCTGTTGAGCGCCAGGTTGTACCCGAATGTGATCTCGCGGAGTTTCACAAATGTCGCATCGAAGATCGTTTGCGGGGTAGGGCCGCTATATTCCCCACGAGCCCATGCCTGCGCCGTAATGCGGGTGTCGTTTTGTGTAGTGTTAGTCACCTGGTAGGTACCGTCGGCATTGTAGGTAACGGTACCTTTCACACCATCTAGCACCACCCCGGTTTCGCGCACGTTGTTCGCAGCGGTTTTATCCAAAACACCGGCGTACATCGCCACTTTGTAGGTCTGCGAGAAAAACTTGCCGCCTACGCGTCCGTCGACGAGAAAGCCGAGGTTGAAGTTCTTGTATGTAAAGTTGTTCTGGAAACCGAAAAGGTATTTCGGCAACACGCTTCCCAGCGGGGTAAGCTGCTGCGCCCGCTCGTAGGTACCGTCGGCTTTGATCACCTTCTGGCCATCGGCCGCGTACACGAAGTCGTTACCGAGGATTTGTCCGTACGGCTGGCCCTCACGCGCCACGAGCGTAACGAGGCTGTTGGCGAGCTGGAACGTGTTGATGCCCGGAGCCAGTGCGATCACCTTGTTGCGGTTTCTCGACCAGTTGAGGCTTGAATTCCATTCGAAACCATTCGAGCGGACCGGGGTACCTGTGAGTGTTAGTTCGATACCCTTGTTATTGATCTTACCCGCATTGATCACCTTCGAGTCATAACCAAATGCCGACGACACCGGGATGTTGATGATCTGGTTGCGGCTCACATTGTCATAATAGGTAATGTCGAGGCCGACGCGGTTTTTCAATGCCTGGATATTCAAACCGGCTTCCCACGAGCTGGTAATCTCCGGTTTCAGCGCCTGGTTGTTCAGCTGTGCAGGCAGTTTGTAAGAAGGCAGCCCGTCAAACGATTGGCTCGCTTCATAGGCACGTTGCAGCTGGTAAGGATCTGTGTCGTTACCCACCTGCGCCCAGCCGAGGCGTACTTTGGCAAAATCCAGCCAGCTGATATCCTTCACGCCGTTCAGTTCGCTGAGGATCAAACTTGTGGTGAGCGACGGGTATGCGAATGAGTTGCGGTTCAATGGCAGGGTAGAAGACCAGTCGTTGCGCAACGTTCCGTCGAGGAAGAGAAGGCTCTTCCAGCCCAATGAGACGCTACCGAAAATGGAGCTGATTTGCTTGCGATAGGCATTCGAGTTCACCAGTACCGAGCTCGCATTCTTCAGGTTGTAATATTCAGGAATGATCAATCCGCCTTGCGTAACGGCGTCGCTGATGCGGCGGCGCTGGCTCATGATGTTGCCACCCGCATTGACATTCAACGAAATGTCTCCCCAGCTCTTGGTCGCCGAAGCGAGCAATTCGTAGTTGAACTCGCTGAAATTGTTGTTGTACTCCTGATACTGCGACTGCGTCCGCGAATACACGGCAATGCGGTCCTGATATTGGTACTGGTACACATCCGCATTCACTTTTCCGCTTAGTTTGAGCCAGCTGTTCACGTCGTAGACCACGCCTACGTTGCCGTAAAAACGATCACGGTTTTCTTCCAGATAACTCTGGTAAGCCGACCAGTACGGGTTATCGATAAACTTCGCCGCCTCGCCCGCCGGGGTATCCTGGTAGCCCGAGCGGTTCCAGAGGATCTGGCTGCCGTCGGCACGTTTGTAGTTTTTCAGCTTCTCGTAATCCACCTGTACTTGTCCCCACTGGAATGCTTCGAGGATGATATTCCGGTTGGTAGCACCCGTCCACGGCCTTCCTGTCGACTGGTTTTTGATATAATTGAAGTTATTGTAAAACTTGAATTTGCCCGCCGTCGTAGAACCCGAGAAATTGATCGAGTTACGTTTCAGGGATGAATTTGGAACAGTACCTTTCACATTTTTATTGGTAAATGAAATGCGGTAGGTCGAGTTGGCATTACCGCCGCTCACGGCAAGACTGTTGGTGTTCGAAACGCCGGTTTCGAAGAAGGTATGCACGTCGTTTTTGGGGTAGGCCCACGGCTGTGGTTTCAGGTATTCGGCTGTATTCTCAGGGTCGAGGTTATACCAATGCAGTACAGGCGTACCGTCCAGTTTCGGCCCCCAGCTTTCGTCCACCGCATATTCGGCGATGTTATATTCCGTGCCGTTGATGGTCGCTTTCTGGAAAGTGCTTGAAAAACCACCGCCGTACAACTGCTGGCGTTTCGGCAGGCGCACGATATTCTCAAACTCCACGCCTGTGTTCAGTGTGATATTCACCTTGCTGTTTTCCTTGCCTTTTTTGGTGGTAATCAAAATCACACCGTTTGCGGCGCGGGTACCATAAAGTGCCGCTGCGGATGGTCCTTTCAGTACGGAGATATTCTCGATGTCGTCGGGGTTCAGGTCCTGGATCATGTTACCGACGTCCTTGCCGCCGCTTCCCGCGCTGGTCGCTGCGCTGTTGAGGTCCGCATTGTCGATCGGCGTGCCGTCGATCACATACAATGGCTGGTTGTTACCCGAAATGGAGTTGATCCCGCGGAGCAACACGCGCGACGAGCCGCCCATGTTACCACCCGAGGTAACCACCTGCAAGCCGGCCACTTTTCCGGATAACGCGCTCAGGGCATTGGTAGGGCGCGTTTGTAATGCCTCACCTTTTACTTCCTGCACGGCATAGCCCAGCGCGCGCTTCTCGCGCGAAATGCCTAATGCAGTTACCACCACCTCGTTCAGGATTTTGGCGTCCTGTTTCAGGGCGATGGCGATTTTGTCGCTGGTACCCACCGGTAATTCCTGGGTAACGTAGCCGATAAATGAAATGACCAGCACGGCCGATTCGCCGTTGACATCAAGGCTGAAACCACCGTTGGCGTCGGTCAATGTACCTGTCGACGTTCCTTTTATGGTAACGGACGCCCCGGGAAGACCGCTGGCGTCATTGGCGTCGGTGACAGTACCGGTAATAGTCCGCTGCTGCCCATGGGCGAGCCCGGTCGCCAATAAAGTCACCAGGATGAAGTAGATAAATCTCGTTTTCATGAATTGTATTTTGGTGAGGATTCGTTGATTTTGCTGTTTTGAAATTTTCTCCTGTTTTTGGCTAATGAATATTAAAATTGATTTTCTGTAAACTTGAATTAAGGAAATTAAATTCCGTAAAATCGATTAATATGAAGTTATTGTAAAGTTTGTATTATTAAATATTTTGTAAATGTATTAAAAATGAATTAAAACGCTTATTACCTATCGGAATAATAGATTAAAATATTAGAAAGGGTAAAAGTTGGATTGTTCTTAGTTGAGCGGTTTTGGGCGGGATATGCTGTATCCGCTGACGGGTATTTGTTCCGGAACGCCTTCATTCCCTTGGAAATATGGGGTTTTCGTCGGCCGGGTAACATTTATTTAACACGAAAGATAATCCGCATAGTAGTCCGTTGCGGCAGTGGTAAAGTATCCTCTACATACCGCGACAGTCAACAGGATGTCAGTTTCAAGGGCTCAAATATTGATTGAAAAGCTGATCAGCAACCGTCTTTCGGCGGAAGAACTGTCTGAATTGCTCGCCGGCACCCACGATGAGGCTGTGCAGCAGGCCTATTCGGATGCGCTGGAAATGTACTTCAATCGGTTGCTCGCTGAGGAGTCGGACAAACGGCGTAACCTGCCGGACTAGAAGCGGTGTAAAACAACTGTATTTATTACCTACTCGCCTAATACTAATACTATGAAACCAAAGGCTACCCTGAAAACGGCGGCACGATGTATGTTGGCCGCAATCTGTCTATCTGTTCCGCCGGCCACGGATATGGTTGCCCGGGCGGAAGTTCCGGGCAAAAATGCACTCTTTCCTGTGGCCGACAGGATTAAAGGAAAAGTTACGTCGGCTGTCGACGGTTCGCCGATTCCCGGCGTGAACGTGCTCGTGAAGGGCACCCAGATCGGTACCACTACCGATGCAACGGGGGATTTTTCCCTAGATGTGGATTCAAAAAATGCAGTGCTTGTATTCTCCTATATCGGCTTCAATACCACCGAGGTGACAGTGGGCGGCAAGAGCGTGGTGGATGTGGTGTTGTCCGAAAACGTGGCCACTTTGCAGGAGGCCGTTGTTACGGCTTTGGGTATCAAGCGTGAAACCCGCTCATTGGGTTATAATGTGGGTAAGATAGAAGGCCGCGAGGTGGCTAACGTGGCGAACGAAAACGTGCTGACGTCGCTCTCCGGCCGTGTTTCGGGTGTTTCCATCAACCAGACCAGCGGTGTCGGTTCGTCGATCAGCATTGTAATCCGCGGTGCGGCTTCATTGAAAAACAACCAGCCCCTGTTCGTTGTCGATGGCGTGCCGCTGGCGAACAGCCTCGCGAACGTCAGCGAAAAAGGGAGCGGCAACAAGGTCGATTACGGTAACGCGATTTCCGATATTAACCCCGACGATATTGAAAGTATGTCGGTGCTGAAAGGCCCTAGCGCGGCAGCATTGTACGGCTCGCGCGCCGGTAACGGGGTGATCCTGATCACTACCAAGTCGGGTAAGAAAGGCAAGGGCCTGGGTGTTTCGTTCTCGACATCCAATGTGTTCGAAAAGCCTTACCGTTTCCTTGATTTGCATTACAAATATGCCAATGGAGAGCGTCCGTTCCAGTTGGACGAATCATCGGCCTATTGGGGCGGTCTGCCGCTGGACGCGGGTAACAAAGAAATACAGTGGAACTCACCTGTCGGTGCGGATGGCAAACAGATCCCGACCGAGCTGAAATCGTATAAGAATAACATGAAGAACTTCCTTCAAACGGGAATCACTTCTACCAATAACCTGACCGTTTCGGGTTCTACCGACAAGGCTACCTACCGGATTTCATACAATAATATGAGCAACCGTGGCCTGATCCCGAATTCGGACTTGTACCGCAATGCACTGAGTTCGGCATTGACGTTCGATATGTCGAAGAACCTGAAACTGAGCTCCAATCTCAACTTCGTTCGTTCGAACTCCAACAGCCGCCCGCAGACGTCGGAGCGCGACGGGAACCCGTTGCAGGCGGTGTATTACTCGCCAAGCTACGATGTGCGCGACCTGAAAGGCGTTTGGAAGCCGGGCCGCGAGGAAATCGAGCAGCTGACGGTCGCGCCGGGTGAAACGGATAACCCCTATTTTCTTGCCAAACACCTCACGAACGCCTTCACACGCGACCGCCTGTACGGAAACCTGAAACTCGACTGGACGATCGCCCCCGGCCTCACAGCATTCGTGCGCTACTCGCACGATATGTACGATGAAGACCGTGAGACTAAAATTCCATGGAGTTATAAAAGCATGGCCAAAGGGGGATATTACCTCGAAAACGTAGGCCGCAACGAGGGTAATGCCGACTTCCTGGTTACGAAGACGATCAAGACTGGTGATTTTGACATCAGCCTTTCGGGGGGTGGTAACATTATGCGGCAAAAAGGGAACAGTTCCAACCTGGGAGGCCGTGATCTTTCCGTACCTGGTTTGTACAATATCTCAAATATTCCTGTTATAAATCGTGTGGTGGGTAACAACAGTTACAAAAAAGCGATTTACAGTTTGTACGCGTTGGGTTCATTTGGTTTCAAAAACCAGCTTTACCTCGATTTAACCGCGCGCAACGACTGGTCGAGTACTTTGCCCGCATCGAACCGTTCCTATTTTTATCCTTCGGCATCCCTCAGCTGGCTGGCAAGCACGACTTTCAATATGCCATCCTATATTACGATGCTTAAATTCCGCGGAGGCTGGGCGCAGGTAGGTAATGACACCGATCCTTATCAGTTGTATAATAATTTAGGAACCGGGGCATGGGGTAACCTCGTTACCGCTAACCTGGGCGGAACGCTGCTCAACCCGAAATTGCTGCCGGAGATCGCTACTTCGTCCGAAGGGGGTGTGGACCTGAATATGTTCAACAACCGCCTGCGTTTTGACCTGACTTACTACGACCGTGCCAATACGAACCAGATTTTCACGGTTCCCATGGCTCCCTCAACAGGATACGAGTTTATGAACATCAATGCCGGTAAGCTAGTGAGCCGGGGCTGGGAGATCGGTATCGGTGGTACGCCCATCAGCAACCTCAATGGCTGGACCCTCGATGTGAATGCGAATTTCAGCCGCAACCGTGTGACAGTAAAAGAACTGGCGCCTAACTTCCCGTATTTCGAACAATGGGGTGAAAACGGCGCGGGCGCATATACCTACGTAGGCGAGCAGATCGGTAATATTTACAGCCGCGGTTTTGCGACCGTTACCGACCCGAATTCGCCTTACTACCGCTGGCCGATCATCGCGTATGATGGCGAGGGCGGTGATATGGACTGGCAATCGCTCGGTGGCCGCCAGAACAACGTGAAGGTTGGTAACTATAATCCCGATTTTATGGTGGGCGGTCAGGTTAACCTTTCTTACAAGCGCTTCTCACTGGGTTTGAGCCTCGACTGGCGCCAGGGTGGTGAATTTATGTCGTTCACCTACCGCTACGGCGAGTCCGACTGGAAATCGCAGCGCCAGATCGACAACCTGATCCCGGGCAGCCTTTATTCGCCGGACCAACTGGTTGCATTGTTGAAATCGGATCCTGAAAAATACATCATCCCGCAAAACGGAAACTTCCCGCGGGTAGGAGGGCACACGGCCGCTACCGGTGGCTTCGGAGCTGACGGCGACGGTGCGTTCATTCCGGGTGTTTGGGAAGATAAGGACGGTAATTACCACGAGTGGCTCGGCGGCGCCGGTACCAAATACATGCCGATCACTGCCATGTACCCTTGGAGTTTCAACCAACAAGTAACCTTCGACGCGTCGTTCGTTAAATTGCGTGAGATTACATTGACCTACAAAATCCCGATGCTTTTCAATTCGATCCGCAATGCGAGCTTGTCGCTGTACACCCGGAACATTATGCTTTGGAATGCGGCCAAGATTGGTATCGATCCTGAGCGCGCATTCTGGGCCGACCCAAGCAAAGGCGGTTTCCGTCAGGGTATCGAGCGGCAGAATGTAATGCCATGGACGATCCCATTCGGTTTCAAGCTTAATTTCGATTTCTGATTCATTCCTGAATATTCAAAGCGATGAAAATTTTTAAATATATCCCCAAAATCATTCTCGTACTGGCCGTGCTGGTTGCTTCGTCCTGTAAGGAAAGCCTCACGGAGATCAACGAAAACCCGAACGGTGTTGACCCTAATACCGCCAATCCGAATTTGCTCATGCCGACGGTCATGTCGGGCGTGGGAACGCAATACCTGAAACTGGGTTACGGTCGTATCGCAGGTGTGGTTCAGCACACGCAGGAAGATGCCTGGAAAGACGGGTTCAATGACTATAACTGGACCGAGGAGGACGATGAATGGAAAGCATGGTACGGCTTTCTGCGAAATAACAACCTGCTCTACAAACGATCGGTCGAAATGGGTTTTACATTTCACCAGGGCGTCGCGCTGACGATGAAGGCATTCATTTTCGGAACCATCGCCGACCTGTGGGGCGATGCGCCTTATACCAATGCGCTGAAAGGCGACGCGGGCGAAATGCTGCCGGCATTCGATAGCCAGGAGGTAATTTACAAAGGTATTATCGAGGATCTGAAACAGGCTTCCTCACTGTTCGCCACCGCCGATGTTTCTACTTACGCGCCGGGTTATGATGTGTATTACAATGGCGATAAGCTGAAATGGCAGAAGTTCGCCAACTCGCTGTTGCTGCGCTATTATATGCGGGTGTCGGCCAAGTTGCCCGATGTTGCCAAAGCCGGTATCGAGCAGGTTTACAGCTCTGGTATTTATCTCAAAGAAGCCTCCGATGATGCAGTGATGGACTATATCGGTACGGCTTCCGGAGATTCGTGGCCTACTGCCATTGCATTCGATGTAAGCCAGTCGAACTGGCGGAGAAGACGCCCGGCCGCCACTTTGCTGAATACCATGGTGGCCAGTAATGACCCGCGTCTGAAAGTGTGGTTCCAGCCGGTGCATGTGCGCTGGGTGTCGGATCCTACATTGAAAACCGGTGTGGATGAGTTTATCCGTAAAGATGGTGTGATCCAAACCGGCGTAAAGTCACTGACAGAGCAGGAATTGCGCGCGGAGATTTCGGCCGGACATAAGTTTACCCGCCATTTTAACCCTGCTACCTACAAGCCTGCACGTCCGGACCTTTTTAACGGGCCGCTCAACACCGGTGAATATGTGGGTATCCCGGCCGGTATGATCGATCCGACCTACTACAACGAAAACCCGACGACCGGTCAGCAGGTACAGAACCAGCACGCGTCGCAGCTGAGCTATGCGTATCAGGGTTCGAAAGGCGATTTGTTGAAAGCGCGCCTCGCGTCGGCTGCCGAAAGCGCATTCATCCTCGCCGAAGCGGCGCAAAAAGGATGGGCCACGGGAGGTGCGGAAGTGCATTATAATAACGGCATCAAGCAATCGCTGCAAACCTGGGGTGTGGCTAATCAATACGATGCCTATGTGAAAACGGTGGCTTACAAAGGCACATTGGCCCAGATTATGGAGCAGAAATGGATCGCCAGCTGGACGGCGGCTACCGAAGCCTGGTTCGACTACCGCCGCACCGCGTTGCCTGCGCTGGTACCGGGTGTCGCACCGGTTTCCCGTGCATTGCCGCTCCGTTTCATTTACAGCAATAATGAGTTGAATAACAACGGCGACAATGTTCGCAGTGCGATTGAAAAGCTGGAAGAGACTAATTTCTCCGGTCCCCGCAAGAAAAACAGCCAGTGGTCGAAGCCGTGGCTGGTACAGGGAACGGGCAAGCCATGGTAGAATGAATTTCGGCCGTGAGGTGAAATTTTTCATCCCAGGTTTCCGGATGTTCGCCCCAATGCCAGGGGGATTTGCCCCATACCATCGAATTAATTGTGCTGAATTCGCGGAGTTTGGCGTAATTGCCGGTGACAATGAATAATCCAGCACCCGTTTTTGAAAGCGGCCCTTTTCGGAGGGTCGCTTTCTTTTTTGCAAATTTGGGACTTAGTGTCGTCCATTTGCATGTTTCCTATTGCCTTTCATCCTGTCTTCAAATATCCTGTTCCGGAAGGTCACCGCTTTCCGATGGATAAATATGAATTGCTGCCTTTGCAGCTCCTGCGCGAGGGCATCGCGGAAGAGTCCGATTTCTTCAGTCCCGAGCCTATTGATACGCCTCCCGTGTACGCCGTACACGACCAGGCGTATGCCGATCGCTTCGTGGCCGGTATGCTTACTCGGCCCGAGATGCGCCGTATCGGATTTGAGCAGACGCCCCTGCTTGTGGAGCGGGAGCTGCGCATCGCCCGTGGAACCGTGGATGGCGCGCTCAAAGCATTTGATACGGGTATTGCATTCAATATTGCCGGTGGTACGCACCATGCTTCGCGCGATGCGGGCGAAGGTTTTTGCATGATCAATGACCAGGCGGTGGCTGCGCAATATCTGGTGGATCATGGAAAAGCTCGAAAAATACTGATCGCAGACCTCGATGTACATCAAGGTAACGGCACCGCCGACATTTTTACCAACGAGCCGCGTGTTTTTACATTCTCGATGCACGCGAAGAATAACTACCCATTTCGTAAGAAGAAGAGCGATCTCGATGTGGAACTGCCCGACCGCATGGAAGACAATGCTTACCTTACCCTGCTCCGCGGAACATTCCAAAATCTCGTAGAGCGTATTAAGCCTGATTTTATCTTCTACCAGGCCGGTGTCGACATCCTGGCAACCGACAAGCTTGGAAGGCTCTCGTGTACCATTGACGGTTGCCGCCAACGCGACGAAATTATCCTTCAAACCGCTCACCGGCTCGGTATACCGATCCAGTGCAGTATGGGCGGAGGCTACTCGCCCCAGATCAAAACGATCATCGAGGCGCACGCGAATACTTACAGGGTGGCGAAGCAATTGTAATTTGAAAAAGAAGTATACAGCAAGTTATAAATTCTTTATATAAAAATTAATTATATATATGAATTTAACTTCTTCTTTATGAAGCTATCCTGTCTTCGTTTTGTGCTGATTTTTTCTTTCTTGTGCGTTAGCTGTGCTCCGGGACTGGTCAACGGCCAGGACAATCGTTTGGTTAATCAGTTAAAAAGCCATGTCGTGGCGCTGGATTCGCTCGATCTTGCAGGCGAAAGTAATGTGCGCATTATGAGCAAGGCATTGCCCAGGGAATTTCAGATTTTGGGAATAGGAGAGCAGTCGCATGGCACTTCGGAGTTTTTTACTGCCCGGTTGCTGCTGATCAAGGCGCTGGCCGCGGACCCGGCGCTTACGAAAATCGGGCTGGAAGCGCCCATGGCCGAGGTCGAGCAATTGAATGACTACTTGCTGAAAGGGCGCGGCGACTTGGAAGCGATTTTGCGTTCGTTCAGGTTGTATGGATATGAATGTGCTGAGTTTGTGGACTTGATCGAAAGCGTGGGCAAAATGGGCAAAGCACGCGGGAAAGCCATTCGTTTCTTTGGATTTGATATGCAGAGCCCGTTTCAGTCGCTACAAAACCTGAGGGATTCCGGGGGAGCCAGCGACATTTCGGATTCGCTGAAGAGCCTCCTGCATTATTATGAATTGCTTAGTAATGAGGTTTATAATCACAGTATCAGTGCGACGGATTTTGCGGAGTTAAAAACACTGAGCGATCAGGTGCTGACTAAACTGGCAGAGAAGGCGCGGACCCATGAACTGGTCAGAAAAAGCATTCACAATTACCGGCAATTCCTGCTTTTGAACGATTCCGGGCATGCCCACACGATGGACATACAGTCGGAAATAAGGGATTCATTGATGGCCGAAAACGTACTGGCGGAAATTGAACCAGGCAAAAAGATGGTCATTCTGGCACACAACGCGCATTTGCAGCGAACACCGAACATTTTTTCCAAAAGTATCGGTTCGTATTTGGCTCGGAAATTGGGAGGTGCCTATCAATGTGTTGGGCTGACAACCGCTTATGGTTTCTACACGACATTTAACCCCAAGGCGGGCCATATTACCGATCAAAACAAGGTCTTTGCCGGCGACAGTACTACCTGGGAATACCATTTCTCGAAACTTCCTCAACCAGTCTTCTTTATGAACACAGCTGTTTTGAAGCAGCAGCTGAAAGGCATCCGTTGGCCAGGTCGATACAGACTGCTGGTCTACGGTTTGCCCGATAACCAGTTCTTTGACGGCTCTCTTCCCGATGATTTCGATTATATTCTTCACATCAGGCAAACATCCGGCAACCACAGCTTTTATCTAAAATAACCTCTTTTTAAATTGTATTTATTTGATATTTTAAACAAGCGTTCCCATGGCGCTTGATTTGTGAATTATTGGGTCGGCCGCATGACGCGCCCTGCGCCTGCAAAAAATGGTACCCTGGTTTTAACTAAAAATACACTTCAAAAACCGGTTCGGATGATGATCGCCACGGGCTCCTTAGAACGCTCCGGCCGGCCGTTCTTTTGCTTCCGATGCATGCAGCCTAAGAGCTTGGTTGAACCCAGGGGATAGTTATGCGGCTGATCTGCCAGGAACAATAAATAGTTCACGCTTTGTGTCGAATTTATGAGGTGTTTATATTGAAAAACAAATAGTTACATGTTGTTTGAAATATTGAAAAAAGGGGTACATTCGATATTCTGAAGTAAATATTGACCCTTTCAATACTCCTCTATATGTGTTCGTTGAAGTATCGCTGCGCCCTCGTAGTAGTACTACTGGTGCAGCACCTAACTAACGTTACGGCCCAGGAAAATAGGGCTTACAACCTTTACCTCAAAAGTGGTACAATCACACCGGTACCTGTAACTGAACTTGTACGAAAGCGACCGGATAGCGCATTCCGGACCGCGGTCGGTGGTGAAGTAGAATTTGTAATAATCCAATTTTTTGAAATTCCTGAACGACCGGTGATCGATCGCCTTAAGGATGCCGGAATCACCCTGTTTGACTACATTCCCGAGAACGCCTACACGGCCCTCGTGCATGGCGAACCTGACCGGGATGCGTTGCAGGCGGCGGGGGTGAGGGCGATTCTCGAGTTGCAGCCTGAACAGAAGATCCAGCCGGCATTGCTGGGATCTAACCTGCCGTCTCATGCGGTGCGGGAGGAAGGGAAAGTGAATGTACGGATCAGCTATGTAAAAACCTGGAATCCCGACAGCATGCAGCAAGCGATCGATAAGCATGGAGCCCTGCTGCTCTCCGATGCTTTGAGTCCTTATCAGATCGTGGAAGTGCAGGTTCCCGTGGACAGACTGCTTGCATTGGCAGGCCAGCCATGGGTGCAATATATAGAAGCGGTGCCTCCGCCGGAGGAGCCGCTCAATGACAGGAGCGAAGCAGCGACGCGGGCGAACGTGCTTGCGTCGCTGTTGCCAGGCCAGAGGCAGCTTACCGGTGAAGGTGTGGTGATCGGGATAGGCGATAGCGGGTACCTGTTGGAGCATATCGACCTGGCCACGAAGGTTATCAGCTACAATCCCGAGAGCAGTTACTGGCATGGCGTTCACGTTGCGGGTACGGCTGCGGGCGGCGGCATTATGAACGAGCGGTACAAGGGATATGCCCCCGGAGCGTCGCTGATCAAACGCACCAATTCAGAGATATGGAAACAGGCATCGAATCTTGTCCGGGATTTCGGATTAATGATAACCAATAATTCGTACGGCGGAAGCGTATGCCCCGACTATGGTTCCTACACGTTCGATTCCTACATTCTCGACCGCCAGGCGTTCGATCTGCCCAGTTTACAACACGTATTTGCAGCTGGGAACAGCGGATTGGAAGCTCCATGCGAAGGCTTTGTGGCAGGTTTTGGCAATGTAATCGGAGGGAGTATTTCTTCTAAAAGTGTGATCAGCACCGGACGGACCGGCGCGAACAACCTTATTAGCGCCAGTTCGAGTAAAGGTCCTACCAGGGATGGACGCATTAAGCCGGAGATCGTTGCTCCGGGGACCGGCATTGTTTCAACGCTTCCCGGAAACACTTATCAGGGAGGCTCGGGAACCAGCATGGCAGCACCTGCGGTCACCGGAGGGCTGGCATTGTTGTACCAGCGGTACAGGCAGTTGAATGGCGGAAATAGCCCGAGGAACGCGCTTATGAAGGCGCTGCTGTGCAACGGGGCTACCGACAAGGGGCTGCCCGGGCCGGATTTTACCTATGGTTTTGGCATGATGAACTTGCTCCGATCGGTTTCGATGTTGGAAAAAGGGCAATACTTTAATGGCACGGTTGCCAACGGGGGAAAGAATGGCTATGAAATACCGGTGCCGGCCAATACGGCGTTGGTTAAAATCATGCTGTACTGGAACGACCCTGCCCCGGCGGTGCTCACCGGGAAAACGCTGGTCAATGACCTCAATTTGACGGTAGCCCGGTCGGGTGGTACTGAAATACAGCCCGCATTTCCCAGGGCGGCCAATCCGGCGGCGGCAGCTGAGCCGGGTGTGGATAGCGTTAATAATGTGGAGCAGATCGTTCTCGAAGCGCCCCTGGCAGGGACTTACGTTGTGAATGTGGCAGGCAAAAAGGTGCCTAGCGGCCCGCAGGAGTACTTCGTTGTTTACGACATTATCGAACCTTCCGCAGTGCTGACGTACCCTTCCGGGGGCGAGCGATTCACCAAAGGTGATGTGATTGATATCTACTGGGATAGCTATGGCAACGCCGACAGCACATTTTCAGTAGCCTATTCGCTCAATGACGGTGCGTCGTGGACGAACCTGAACACCGCGGTACCGGCGGGTACCAGCCAGCTCAGTTGGACGGTACCTGACGCATTCACTACCACTGCCAAAGTCCGCATTACCCAAAACAGCACCGGAGTGGTTAAGGAAAGCGCAGTGTTTACGATTATGGACATTCCGGTAATTACCTTAGCTGCAAGCCAATGCGAAAGCTACGCTGCCGTACAATGGACTGCGGTAAGCGGCGCCACCGATTACGAGGTCATGCGTTTGCAGGGGAGGGAAATGCGATCAGTGGCCACTACCAGCGAACTGAAATATGTGCTCAGCGGGCTCTCCCGTGATTCGACCTATTATATTTCTGTAAGGGCCCGCAAGAACGGCGTGCCTGGCCGAAGGGCGGTGGCGATCAGCCGGAAACCCGATTCCGGTACTTGCGAGGGCATTATTTCGGACGGCGACCTGGCTGTGGACGCAATCGTCTCGCCATCCGGGTCGGGCAGGTTGTTCACTTCCAACAGCCTTGGCGCATCCCAGTTGATAAAAATACGGCTCAGGAACTTCGACGATCTGCCCGTGACTCAACCGTTTCAGGTAGGTTATTCCGTGGGCAACGGGGCAGTACACTGGGAGACGGTGCATTCGGATGTCACTGCCAATGGTTACCTCGATTATACATTCATCGAAGCTTTCGACATGCGCAATGCGGGTTCATATCCGCTCACGGTGATGGTGAAGCTGGACGGCGACCAGGTTGCGAACAACGACCGGAAATCGGTATTGGTCCGTCAGCTTGCCAATACGTCGGTTAACCTGCCATTTTCTGATGATCTCGAATCGCTGCAAAGCGCCGAAGTGAATGTGAACACCATAGGCATTGCCGGAACCGACCGGTATGATTTTTCGCAAGAGCGTGACCTGGGCCGGTTACGGACTTCGGTCGACCCTGGTTTGGCTTATTCGGGCTCCAAGGCATTTACGGTAGACGCTAACAGCGGCAACAATTCGCAGTATCCGACCTACCTGGACGCAACGTATAACCTGGCGACTTACCATGCTGACAGCGACGAAATTCGCTTGTCGTTCCGGTACCGGCTCTATGCCACGACCTGGCCTGCGTGGCCGTTGCGTGTATTCGTCCGGGCGAAAGATACCGACCCCTGGATCGAGGCACTGGAGAGCAATACTGTTCCTTATTTTACCAAAAACAACAACTACTGGCTGATGTCCGTCGAAGTGAGCGATTTGCTGAAACGGACCGGGAAGGATTTCAGCGCCAGTTTCCAGGTGAGGTGGGAGCAAAGTTTCCGATACCCCGCGCAGACGGACGGTGCGACGATCGACGATATACGCCTCTATACCACCAACAGTGATATGGAGGTCGTGAAAGTGAGTGCGCTGGCGATCCCTTCCTGTGATGTCAACGGGTATCAGGAGTATAGTATGCTGGTCAAAAATAATGGCGCCGAAGATTCATACCGGATGCCGTTCGAGGTATCGATCAATGACCAGCTTGCTTATCAGGGAAATGTGCCGGTGGTGAGGGCGGGTACCGACACGCTTTTCGCCTTCAACTTTTCTTCTACGCTGTTCATGAATAGCGACCGCAATGTGAAGGTCAAAGTCAAAAAGGCGTTCGACAAGAATGCAGGGAATGATGCGGCGGTTATAACTGCTAAAGCGGCCCAGGTGATTTCGCAATTCCCTTACCTTGAAGACTTTGAAAATGGTCAGGGCGGCTGGTATCTGACCGAATCGAACCCGCTGTGGGTGTTTGGTATGCCTGGTACCGGTAAGGTCACGACGGCTGCGAGCGGTAGCAATGCCTGGACGACCAACCTGGGTGGTGTGCGCTCGGGCGAGACCATATCCTATTTGTATTCGCCCTGTTTTGCGATGAGCGGCATGGCCCAACCGTCGCTGAGTTTCAGTGCGTCGATCGACCTCGCCGCGTGTACAGGTGATGCGTGCGACGTGGCATATGTGGAATACAATGTGAGTGGCAATACCTGGGTGCGCCTGGGGGCAATCAACAGCGGTACCAACTGGTACAATTCGCGGCAGGATGGTACGGACGTGTGGAACGTCCAGGACTATACCAGATGGCACGTGGCCACCACGCCGATTCCCAGTTATTTTCCCGGTGGCTATGTCCGTTTCCGCTTTGTAATTAAGAGCAAATCGGCCGGCGGGCGGGCTGGTATCGCGATTGACGATATCCATATTTATGATTCGCAGGCCACGGTGTATTTCAATGCGTTGCAGGAAACTTCGGAGGCATCCGCCAATGTGCAGGGCAATGAATGGGTGCCATTCAAGCTGAATAATTCACTGGTGGCGGCTATCAACCCGCACGGGCAGTCGCTGGGGCAGGTCTCGGTGAAGGTTTTTCAGGACAACGGGCCTATGCGGGTCGAAAACAAGCTGTACTACTTAGGCAGAAGTTTCACAATCTCGGCATCCCAGCCCGACTTTGCCCAACCCGTGGGCGTGCGGCTTTACATCACGGACGAGGAAAGTGAAAGGCTTATTTCGGCACCTGGAAAGGAAGGTATTGTGAAGCCGGCATCGGCTTACGAGCTGGCGGTAACCAAGTATTCGGGTAGCAATGAGGACGGTGATTTGACCAATGACGGTAGTGTCGCCTGGAATTTCTATCCTCGCAATGCGGTAAGGAAAGTGCCCTATGCACAGGGATACTATCTGGAATTTACGGTGAAGAGCTTCTCCGAATTCTGGTTCGCCAAGGATTTCATCGGGTTCGGGACACCGTTACCGGTGCGGCTTGCGAGCTTTTCCGCTACGCCCGCCGAAAGCAGCACGCGTCTCGAATGGCGTACGGCCGAAGAAGAGAATGCAAGCCATTTTGAAATACAACGAAGCCCGGATGCCCGCACCTGGACTTCGCTGCCCATCAACACGCCGGCAATAGGTGAAGGCGGGCATCGCTACGAAACCATCGATGCCTCGCCATTGGCAGGAGTGGGTTACTACCGGCTGAAAATGATAGATTTAGACGGAAGGTTTGCATATAGTCAGATCGTTTCGGTCGATTTTGCAGCTACCGGAAACTCTCCGGTGATGCTGTTTCCAAACCCGGTGGCCGACAAACTGTACATCCGGGGCGGTAACAGGCGGTTTTCGAGCGTTCGGCTGCATTCACTTTCAGGTATACGCCTCTTCACTTCCGCTGAAAACCAGTCGGTGGTGGATGTAGGGGCGCTGGCTTCCGGCGTGCATTGGGTGACCATTCATTATGCCGATGGTTCTCAAAGCAGTCACAAGATTGTGATTGTGCATTAGTATAAATTAACAAAAATGTGACGATCGGTTACCTGAGATCCCGGGCATATGGTTTATTTGCAAAAAAGACCATATCCTCTCATGAAAATCCAACTGATACCGATCGTCGCATGGCTTTTTGCGTTTTCCGCATCGGCCCAGCAAGTCAATACCACCGACCTCGACCGCCTTTTCGACTCTCTTACCGTACATGATCAGTCGATGGCGAGCGTGCTGTTGATGCACAAGGGGCAGAAAGTGTACGAACGGGCAATCGGTTACGCGGTGATCGACAGTACCCGCAGTGTCAAAGCAACGCCGCAAACCCGCTACCGCATCGGGTCGATTACGAAGACCTTCACCGCGACGATGATCATGCAGCTGGTAGAAGAGAAAAAGCTTACGCTGGATACGCATTTGGATAAATACTTTCCCGATATCCCGAATGCAAGCCAGATTACGATCGAAATGATGCTGCGCCACCGGAGCGGTATCCACAATTTTACGGATGACGAGGCTTACTGGAAACAGCAGACACAACCCAGGACACGTGCCGAAATGCTCGCTGTTTTTGTAAAGAACAAACCTGATTTTGCCCCTGACGCTGAGGCAAAATACAGTAATAGTGGTTATATTCTCCTGGGATATATCATCGAAGACATCACCAAAAAGTCTTATGAAAAGAACCTTCAGGAGCGGATTCTCTCACGCATAGGCCTGAAAACCACCTCTTTTGGCGGAAAGATCGACCCGGCCCGCGGTGATGCTTATTCCTATTCGTTTTCAAAAAGCTGGGAAAAGCGGGAGGAAACCGATCTGAGCCAGCCGGCAGGTGCAGGTGCCATTGTTTCGACTCCGGGCGATGTGCTGGCGTTCATGAATGCGCTTTTTACCGGCAAACTGGTATCGCAACAGAGTCTGACCCAAATGACCAAGATCGTCGATATATTTGGAATAGGACTAGCGCCTATGCCTTTTTACCAGAAAAAAGGGTATGGCCATACCGGTGGCCTGGACGCTTTCCGGACCATGGTGGCTTATTTCCCCGGTGATAGCCTGGCAGGAGCTGTTTTCTCGAACGGGGGCGATTATCCGCTGAATGACATTCTGATCGCCATGTTCAGCGCCTACTATAAAGTACCGGTGGTTATCCCCGACTTTAATACCATGCAGATCAGTCCGGAAGAGGCTGAACGGTACCAGGGCGTTTACGAGAGCAAGCAAATCCCGTTAAAAGTGACGATCAGCCATAAGGATAACAAGCTGTTCCTCCAAGCGACCGGCCAACCTGCATTTCTGCTTACGCCCGTTAAAAAGGACGTATTTAAAATTGATGCTGTGGACCTAACGATGGAGTTCCGGCCGGAGCAAAAAGAAGCGACTATTACGCAGGCTGGGCAAGCCTTTCTGTTTACTAAGTGATGATATGATAGGTATGTGAAATTTAGTATGTTAGCGGTTGCCAATGGGCGTGTCTATTGGTGCAAGCCCTTTGCTATCAATCACTTGTCTATCCTATGTCTTCTACCAGCGAAACCACGAAAAAGGCGCTCCACGCTATGAGCGCCCTGCAAGACCTTGAACAGCTCCTGGACGAGATCAAAAATAAGCCGTTAAGTAAATCGCTGCCGGAAAGTTTACCCTCCGAAATACCGGTTTCGGTGGAGGGGATCAGAAAGCGGCTCGCATTTCTTTTGGAAAAAACGGACCATGATTTTCCCTATCTGAGCGGGAAGCAGCAGTTTTCGGATGTTTCAAGACTGGAAGGAAATATCGAGAACTATATCGGGATGTCGATGGTGCCCACGGGCGTGATCGGCCCCGTGTCGGTGCTCGGCTCTATGGCGAAAGGCGACTTTTACATACCGCTGGCGACGAGTGAAGGCAGCCTGCTCGCATCCTACCACCGCGGTGCGCGGGCGTGTTACCTGGCAGGAGGCGCTACATCGGTATGCCTGATCGACGGGGTGCAGCGGTCCCCGGTTTTCAAGTTCGATAACCTGGGCAATCTCGGCACTTTTCTGGTCTGGATTATCAGCCAGCTCGAAGAATTCCGCCGCATTACCGAGTCGGCCAGCCGCTATGCAAAGCTGATCGACATGAAATCCAATATTGAAGGCAACCACCTCATTCTCACTTTCGAATACCACACGGGCGATGCGTCCGGGCAGAACATGGTTACGATCTGCACGGACGCCATTTGCCAGCACATCATTCAGAATGCGCCGGTACAGCCGCAGTTCTGGTTCATTGAAAGTAATTTTTCAGGCGATAAAAAGGCGACTTCCCAGTCATTCGCGAATGTGAGAGGCAAGAAAGTCACCGCCGAAATTACGCTCCCGCAAAAAATCGTACACGACGTACTCAAAACGAGTCCGGAAGCTATGGCGGAATACTGGCGGTCGTCGACGATCGGCACCATTCAAAGCGGTTCGATCGGCGCGCAGGGGCATTACGCCAACGGCCTCACGGCATTGTTCATCGCCACAGGGCAGGATGTGGCCTGCGTTTCGGAGGCCTCGGTGGGCATTACACGCATGGAACTTACGGCTAACGGCGGCTTGTACGTGTCGGTTACGCTACCCAACCTCATCGTCGGGACAGTCGGTGGCGGCACAGGGTTGCCAACTCAAAAGGAGTGCCTCGAACTGATCGGCTGTGCTGGTGCCGGCAAGACCCGGAAATTTGCTGAAATATGCGGTGCCTTGGTGCTGGCGGGCGAAATATCCATTGCGGCCGCCCTTTCGGCGGGCCGGTTCACCGCAGCACACCAGAAATTTGGCCGCAAAAGATGAAGCTACCTGCCCAGGGAAATGCATTCAGCAATGCCCGGGAGAACAGCGCACCGTTCTTCCGCCGGTTTTATATTTATCAAAAGGAGCGGTTCCCGTTGCTTGGCCACGGGTTGCTCGTGGCGGCATTCAGCTTCTCCGCGATTTCCTATTCGCGGATATGCCGGGGCACGGAAGGGTTTGTGGATGTCCGGACATTTGCGGTGGGGGTTTTTACGACGATATCCCTTTTCCTGCTGGTCAGGATCTTCGACGAATTCAAAGATGCGGAAGACGACGCCCGCTTTCGTAAAGAACTGCCCGTTCCCCGCGGGCTTGTCACATTCCGCGAGCTGGCGCTCACGGGTGCCGTCGTCGTTGTGGCGCAAGTGCTGGTAAACCTGATTTTCTTTCCCAAAATGCTTTGGATATACGCGGTGGTAATCGGGTACCTTTTACTGATGGGGAGAGAATTTTTTGTAGCCGAATGGCTCAAAAAGCACCAGTTCTGGTACGTTACTTCGCATATGTTCATCATCCCGCTGATCGACATCTACGCCAGCGGTCTCGACTGGCTCCTGGCTGGCGTGAAGGCGCCCGAAGGCCTGTTTTTCTTTTTTGCAGTATCTTATATGAACGGCATTGTGCTGGAAGTGGGCCGCAAAATCCGCGCCCCGCAACAGGAGTCGGAGGGAGTGCTCACCTATACTTCGATGCTGGGCGTACCCAGGGCAATCGGATTATGGCTCGCAGCACTGGTGGTAACCCTTTTGCTGAGCATGGCCGCTTCGGTATTTGCCGGTTATGGCTATGTGGTGCTGGTGGTTTTAGGCGTTGTGTTCCTGGTTTGCGCATTGCCGGCAGTATGGTTCCGGAAGGCCAGGACTGCAAAACTTTCAAAAATGGTCGAATATGCATCGGCGCTCTGGACGATCGCGATGTACCTTACGCTGGGTGCCGGGCCGATGATCTCAAAACTGCTGTTCCATTGATGTATTTCGTTTCCGATACCGAACCTCACAAAGCAACCGGCGTCGCGATTGGCGGCAAGGCCGGAAACCTGTTTCGTTTGAAGGAACTCGGCTTGCCGGTACCGCACTTTGTGGTGATCCCGTGGGAGACATTGCGTGAGGATATTTCCGAATCCGGGCTTATTAGCAGCTTGCTGAGCGCCTTTGAAGGAACCCGCCATTTCGCCGTGCGCTCGTCGGCCGCCGGGGAAGATGGCACGGCGTTTTCGTTTGCGGGGCAGTTTGAAAGCTACTTATGCGTCACGCCCGGCGAATTGGCTGCGCGGATAGCGGATGTCCGGCAATCGGCGTTTTCGGAACGGGTAATGGCTTACCGGAAACATCACGGGCTTTCCGGTGCCGGTGGTGTGGCGGTGATTGTGCAGGAAATGGTCGATGCGGATGCGGCCGGCGTGGCATTTGGTGCTAACCCGCTCACAGGCAACCGGCAGCAGAAGGTAATCAACGCGGTTTCCGGCCTGGGCGACCGCCTGGTTTCGGGGGAAGTCAATGCCGACGAGTTTGTATTGGAGGGGGCTGAAATACGGTCTGTCCTCGCGGATGGAAAGCAGGCCGGACCGGCGCTTACCCATGAGCAGATTCACCGGCTCGGCCAGATACTCGATTCTCTCGAAAAAGCGCTGGGGCATCCGCAGGACATTGAGTTCGCCGTCAGAAATGACCAGATCTATTTGCTTCAAACCAGGCCCATTACCACATTGAAGGCCAGGCCCGCGGGCAATTACATTCTTTGGGATAACAGTAATATCATTGAATCGTACCCCGGCGTAACCACGCCGCTGACATTCTCGTTTATCAGCAAATCCTATGAAGTGGCTTACAGGCTTTTCAGCGCTTATCTGGGTGTGAGTGAATTGGTTATCAGGAAAAATGAAAGAGTGTTTGCCAATACGCTCGGTTTTTTGAACGGCCGGGTTTACTATAACCTTAAAACCTGGTACCACATGCTGGCTATGCTGCCGGGGTACAGCATTAATGCGCGGTACATGGAGAAAATGATGGGGGTGAAAGAGCAGTTCGATATCCCGGAGTCCTACCGCTTGCCGAAAGGGAAGGCGTGGTGGAGCATTGTGAAAATGGCAGTACAAATGCTGTACCGTTTCAGGGCGCTGCCGCGGAAGCGACGGGAGTTTATGCAGCTCGTGGAGGGGACGATCAGCGAATACAAGGCCATCCCTTTCGCGGAGAAGAGTGCCGACGAGCTCATGCATTTGTACCTCGATTTCGAACGTAAGCTTTTGCTCGAATGGAAGGCCCCGTTGCTGAACGACTTTTTTGCCATGATCTGGTTCGGAATGCTCCAGAAACAATGCGGGCAGTTTGCAGGCGGCGGTAACCCCAACCTTCATAACGACCTGCTATGCGGGAGTAACGACATTATTTCCGTACAGCCCGTGCATCGAAGCATTGCCATCGCCGCACGCATTGCCGCGGTTCCGGCGTTGAAGGATTTGTTTCTGACAAAAAATGAATATGCCATCCACGAAATGCTCGGAGCGGGTAGCGATCCGGAGTTCGTTGAGATAAAGGCCGATATCGACCGTTACATTGCCGATTTCGGCGAGCGCTGTGTAGGCGAGTTGAAACTCGAAACGATCTCGTACGCCCAGGAGCCGGTCCGGTTCATTAAAGTGCTGAAATCCTACGTGGAAACGGGCGTTACCGACGCGCAGTTTTCCGGCGAGCGGGAAGACACAATCCGTGCGAATGCGGAGCGGGAAATAGCCAGGCATTTGAAGGGTAAAGTCATGGGCCAGTGGAAAATGCGGCTCACGCTGCGCTACACGCGCGAGCTCGTCAGCGCCCGCGAGAACCTGCGCTACGAGCGTACGCGCGCATTCGGGATCGTGCGGGAGATTTTCACCTTTATTGGAAAGCGGTTTTATGCCGATGGCCTTCTCGTTAATGCGCGGGATATTTTTTACCTCACGAAAGAGGAGATTTTCAGCTATATCGAAGGCACGGCGGTGACGCAGGACATTAAGGCGCTGGTAGCATTGCGGCAGCAGGCATTTCAGCATTATCAGCAGCTGGGCCCGCTTTCGGAGCGGTTTGCTACCTATGGTGCGCCTTATAACGGCAACGATTTTTTCAATATCGACCGGGTCGAAAGGCCGGAGGGTGACTTGAAGGGCATTGGCTGCTCACCCGGTAGGGTAAGGGGGCGGGTAAGGGTAGTAGCCGACCCCGCGGAAGTGCCTTCACTGAATGGCGACATCCTCGTCACCACCAGCACCGACCCCGGCTGGGTAACCCTTTTCCCGGGTGCGTCGGGCATTATCGTCGAGCGGGGTAGCTTGCTGAGCCATTCGGCGATCGTTTCCCGCGAAATGGGCAAGCCCTGCATTGTGGGGGTAACGGGTCTGTTGAAAAGCCTCAAGACAGGCGATGAAATTGAAATGGATGGGAGTACGGGCATAATCAGGATTATTTCCCGATGACGAAAGCGGATTTAACAAAGAGGGTCAATTTTAATATGATCCGGTATGCCAACTGCTGGGAAGACGCGGATATTCTGCTGGCCGGCCTTTCGCCCGCGCCGGGAAGCAAGGTGCTTTCGATCGGTTCGGCGGGTGATAATAGTTTTTCTTTCCTCGTCACCGATCCCGAACTGGTCGCGGCCGTCGATATTAACCCTACCCAGCTTTTTCTGATCGAATTGAAGAAGGTTTGCATCCAAAACCTGGAATGGGAAGAGGCGCTGAGTTTTCTTGGTTTCAGGCAGTCGGAGAGCAGGTTACAGTGTTTTCAGGCATTGAAAAGCCAGCTGGGCAGCGCCACCAGGGCCTATTGGGAGTCGAACCTGGCGCTGATTGCCAACGGCGTCATCCACCAGGGAAAGTTCGAACGCTACTTTCAGCTTTTCAGCGGGAAAATACTGCCCTGGATCCATTCCCAGCGTGTGGTAGAAGCACTTTTTAAACCAAAAACGGCAGAGGAGCAGGCGTATTTTTATCAAAACCAATGGAATACCTGGCGCTGGCGGCTGCTGTTCCGTATCTTTTTCAGCAGGTATGTGATGGGGAAATACGGGCGCGATCCCGAATTTCAGAAACAGGTCCAGGGTTCTGTTTCGAAGTTTATTTTTGAAAAAGCTGCGTCCCAGCTTGCCTCGGTGGCCGCGCAGGACAACTACATTTTGAGATACACCCTCACAGGCAGTTTTGACGGCCTCTTGCCGCATTACCTGCAAAAGGAGCATTACCCGAGGATACGCGCCAACATCGATCGGCTGCATTTGAAGGAATGCTACGCACAGGGAGCCATTGCGCATTACGGGAAGTTTCATTGCATGAACCTCTCGGACATTTTTGAATATATGGATACCGGTTTGTTCGGGGAGACGGCCCGTGCGCTGATTGCCGGCACCGAACAGGACGGGCGGCTGGCATACTGGAACCTGATGGTACCACGCCGGATTTCGCAGATTTTACCCGAAAATGTCAAATACCTGCACACCGAATCCGAGCGCTTGACAGCTATGGATAAAGGCTTTTTTTACAACGGTTTCATCGTCGACCAGGTTATTCGATAATCCGCCGCATTATATAGCTATGAAAGAAATCATCCCTCCGCTTATTCTCGCCTGTTGTTTTCTCTTACTTTTTGGTGTGGCCGAACTACTGTACCATTTCGGAAAGTTGGGGGCCGAATGGACGCGCAAGATCGTACACATCGGGACTGGACTGCTCACATTACTTTTCCCTGTCGTGCTGGTCAGTCACTGGCAGGTTTTGTTCCTTTGTGCGAGTTTTCTGGTGATCCTGCTGGCAAGTCTGAAATTCGGCTGGCTGCCTTCCATCAACGCAATCGATCGTTTTTCGTACGGCAGCATCCTGTTTCCTGTCATTGTTTACCTGCTTTTTCTGGTATTTCAAATGGCGGACAGGGGCCTGATCGTTTTCTACCTGCCGATCCTGGTCCTTGCGATTTGCGACCCGGTAGCGGCGCTGGTCGGGAAACGGTTTCCGTTCGGGAAGTACCAGATAATGGGGAGCGGCAAATCGGCGGCTGGTTCGCTGGCATTTTTTGCAAGCGCGTTGCTGGTGACGGCCGTTACTGTTTCGGCATTCGATGGCGCACATTCCGGGATGCTGCTGATCCTGGTGGTTCCCATGATGGCAACGATCGCCGAGGCGCTGGGTGTCAGGGGAATGGATAATTTTACTATTCCCGCAAGTGTGGTATCAACCCTTTGTCTGATATGATGATCACGATCACTGAAACTGGCCCCGGCAATCCGGATTTTCACTTGTTTACGGATTTGCCCGGGTGTATTTACCCGCCGGGCAGCATTCGGCTCAAAACACCGGAAACGATTCCGACCGACTTTTTGAGAGCCTGTTTTTTGGTAAGGGACGGCGAAAATGTCGTTGCGAGGGCGAGTATTTACGACAATCCGCTGATGCGGTATGCCGGGCAGCATGCGTTTTCGGTCGGGAATTACGAATGCGCGGACCGGGATGAATATGCTTCGGCGTTGCTGGCGCATATTGTTTCCACTGTTAAAAGCTGGGGAGGTACCTTTTTAATAGGCCCTATGAATGGCAGCACCTGGGAGGGGTACCGCTTTCTGGCCGATCATACCAATCCATTGTTTTTTACGGAACCTCACCATCACTTGTACTACAACCGGCAATTCCAGGCGGCTGGTTTGGAACCGATCGCGCATTATTACAGCAATATCGACCGCGGTATGGAGCTGGATCACCCCGAATTACTGGCCCGGGAGCGAGAATTGAAGGCGCAGGGAGTGACCATCAGACCGATAGACCTTTCGGACTTTGAAGCGGAAGTTAACCGGGTTTATGATTTTAACCTGCTGGCTTTCAAGACTAATTTTCTCTACACGCCCATCAGCAGGGAGGCCTTTTTGAAAAAGTATTTGCAGACAAAGGTCTATATCAATCCCGAACTTACGCTAATGGCCGAGGACAAAATGGGTAACCTGGTCGGCTACTTTTTCTGCATTCATGATTTTTACAATACTCAAAATAAAACGCTGATCGTCAAAACCCTGGCCAGGCATCCGGCGCCGGAATGGAGGGGGTTGGGGCACGTGATCGGCAACTTAATTTATCACAAAGCCGTGGAACTGGGTTATACAAGTGCCATTCATTCGTTCATCTACGAGCAGGGCACTTCCACGAAATTGTCCACGCATTTCTCCGGTACCCATTACAGGAGCTACGTTTTGTATGGAAAACACCTTGCCTGACCGGTTCAACATCACCGACCTTTTTCACGAGGCCGCACGCGTCAATGCGGGCAAGCCCGCGATTATTTATCGTGAAAAGCGTATTTCATTCGGAGCGCTGGAAACGGCGGTAACACAGACCGCCGCCCATTTTCTGCGCAAAGGTATCCGCAAGGGCGACCGCGTGCTCGTGTTCGTCCCCATGAGCGACGGCTTATACCGGACCGTATTGGCACTATTCCGGATCGGGGCGGTGGCGGTGTTCCTCGACGAATGGGTGAGCGTGAAACGGCTCGTCGAATGCTGCCGGCTGGCGCAATGCGCCGCATTTATCGGGACGTTCAAGGGACGTGTCCTGGCCCGGCTTTTACCCGGTTTGCGGTCGATTCCGCTGCATTTGGGTTTGAAATACCATACGGATGGGGCCGTTCCGCCGTTTCCTGAAACCAAGCGGGACGATGTTGCCCTCATTACATTTACAACCGGCAGTACTGGCACGCCCAAAGCGGCCATCCGGACGCATGGCTTGCTTTTCGAACAGTTCCAGGCGCTCATCCCGCTCATCGATCCGGCCCCGGGCGATATTTGTATGCCGGTTTTGCCTATTGTTTTGCTAATTAACCTGGGCGCCGCCGTCACTTCGGTGATCGCTGATTTTAACCCGCGCAAGCCGGACACCATGAAGCCGGAGCGCATCGCGGCGCAGGTTAGGGGGTTAGGCGTTACTACCATCATTGCTTCGCCGTTTTTTGTCAGGCAATTGTCGCGATATTTGATGGACAATGCATTGTTTTTAAATACAATACAAAAAATACTGACCGGCGGCGCGCCCGTATTCCCGGCGGAAGCCGTCATTTACCGTGATGCGTTCCCACAGGCGTGTATCGGCATTGTGTACGGTTCTACCGAAGCGGAACCGATGAGTATGATTGCTGTCGACGAGTTGATTGCCTCCGAACCCGGCAGGGGGCTGAATGTAGGAAAAGTGGAGCCGGCGGCGACCATAAAAATCATCGCGATCAGCGACGATAACATTACTGCAACGAATGAAGAGGCACTTTCCGCACTCGAAGTCGCGTCAGGCGAGATCGGGGAGATCATCGTTTCGGGAAAGCATGTACTGCGGGATTACCTGAATAACCCGGAGGCATTGAAACGCAATAAAATTTTTACAGGAGATAAATGCTGGCATCGAACCGGTGATAGCGGCTTCCTGAATGGGAACCTCTTCCTGACCGGCAGGTGTACCTCGCTTATCCGCACCTCGGATGGACTGCTGTCGACATTCTTGTTTGAGAATCAGTTTCAGACCATAAACGGTGTGGAAATGGGCACGGTGATGCAGTTGGATGGCCAGCTTACAGCAATAATCGAGCTGGGTGATAGCGCTCAGCGGAATGCCGTTGCGGCAGCTATCAAGTCATTATCTGAGGCATTCGGGGAAATTGTTTTTGTTTCTAAAATTCCGCGGGACCCGCGGCACAACTCCAAAATTGATTACGAAAAGCTCAGGATTTTGCTGTCACGCGGAAATTAAAAAGCCGACCGGGAGTCACTCCCGGCCGGCTGTGTTCAAGGTGAATTGACGAATCAGGCCAGATCGAACCGGTCGAGATTCATTACTTTGTTCCATGCCGCCACGAAGTCTTTGACGAACTTATCGCCCGAGTCGGAACTGCCATACACTTCGGCAATCGCCCGGAGTTCGGCCTGCGAGCCAAATACCAGGTCGGCACGGGTAGCAGTCCATTTGGGCTGGCCGCTGGCGCGGTCGGTTCCCAGGTAGGTTTCCCTATCCGGTCCCATCGCTTTCCAGGAAGTGTTCATATCCAGCAGGTTCACGAAGAAGTCGTTGGTGAGCACACCCGGACGCTGCGTGAATACACCGTTTTTGGAACCGTCGAAGTTCGTGTTCAATACCCGCAAACCTCCCAGGAGCACAGTCATTTCAGGAGCGGTAAGTGTGAGCAGCTGCGCTTTGTCCACCAGCAACTCTTCGGTCATCACGCTGGATTTCACACCACGGTAGTTGCGGAAACCGTCGGCGATCGGTTCCAGGTAGCCCACGGATTCGACGTCGGTCTGCTCCTGTGTCGCGTCCATCCGGCCGGGGGTGAATGGAACGATAATAGCATGACCAGCGTCCTGCGCGGCTTTCTCTACGCCGGCTGCACCAGCCAATACAATCAGGTCGGCGAGTGAAATTTTCTTGCCGCTTGACTGCGTGCTGTTGAACTCCTGCTGAATGCTTTCCAGTATACCGAGTACTTTTTGCAGCTGTGCCGGGTTGTTCACTTTCCAGTCTTTCTGCGGAGCGAGACGGATACGCGCGCCGTTTGCACCGCCGCGCTTGTCGGAGCCGCGGAATGTCGAAGCCGAAGCCCAGGCCGTGGAAACCAGTTCGGAAACGCTCAGACCGGATGCCAGGATGTTGGCTTTCAGACCGGCGATATCGCTGTCGTTTACCAGTTCGTGGTCAACTGCCGGGATCGGATCTTGCCAGATCAGCACTTCCGCTGGTACGTCCGGACCCAGGTAGCGGGCACGCGGGCCCATGTCGCGGTGCGTGAGTTTGAACCACGCGCGGGCGAATGCATCTGCAAATGCGTCCGGATTTTCGAGGAAGTGTCGTGAGATCTTTTCGTAAACCGGGTCAAAACGCAGTGAGAGATCGGTGGTCAGCATCGTAGGACGGTGCTTTTTTGAACTGTCGTACGCATCGGGGATAATCTCGCCGGCGTCTTTGGCCACCCATTGATGTGCACCGCCGGGGCTTTTGGTCAGCTCCCATTCGAACGCAAACAGGTTTTCGAAGAAGTTGTTGCTCCATTTGGTAGGAGTGGTGGTCCAGATCACTTCCAAACCGCTGGTGATGGTGTCGGCGCCTCTTCCGGAACCGAAGCTGTTGCTCCAACCCAGGCCCTGATGTTCGAGGTCCGCACCTTCGGGCTCTGCTCCGACGTGATCGGAAGGGGCCGCACCATGCGTTTTACCGAAGCTGTGGCCGCCGGCAATCAATGCAACGGTTTCCTCATCGTTCATAGCCATCCGTCCGAATGTGTCGCGGATGTCGTGTGCGGCTGCAATCGGGTCGGGATTACCGTCCGGACCTTCCGGGTTTACGTAAATCAAACCCATATGCGCCGCGCCGAGCGGTTCTTCGAGGTGGCGGGAGTGGGTCCGGCCATTTGGATTCTCGTCGGTTGATACCACACCCTGCTCGTCGAGGCCCGGCTTCCCATGTGCATAGCGCCGGTCGTTACCGAGCCAGGTTGTTTCCGATCCCCAATATACGTCTTCGTCGGCTTCCCACACATCCGCACGTCCACCGGCGAAGCCGAATGTCTTAAAGCCCATCGATTCGAGTGCGATGTTCCCAGCCAGGATCATCAGATCGGCCCAGGAAATTTTGTTGCCATATTTTTGTTTGATAGGCCAAAGCAGACGACGGGCCTTGTCGAGACTGACGTTGTCCGGCCAGCTGTTCAACGGTGCGAAGCGCTGCTGGCCCGAACCACCACCGCCACGGCCGTCGAACACACGGTAGGTACCCGCGCTGTGCCACGCCATACGGATGAACAGGGGGCCATAATGCCCGAAGTCGGCCGGCCACCAATCCTGCGAATCCGTCATCAGTGCATGAAGGTCTGCTTTAACTGCTTCCAGATCGAGGCTTTTGAACGCTTCCGCGTAATCAAATTGTTCTCCCATCGGATTGGAGCGGGACGAATGCTGACGCAGAATGTTCAATTTCAACTGGTTTGGCCACCAGTCGCGGTTTCTGGTACCGCCGCCGCCTACATTGTGATTCAGTGTCCCGTTGTGAAATGGACATTTGCTAATGTCGTTTGATCCGTTTTCCATTACGATAAGTTCATGTGTTAAACCATATTTCCTGCCTCTGGTATTTGTGCAGCGGGATAAAGGTATAATACTGAAATTGATTGTCAAAATTGATTAATTCTATAATTCAATAGTGAAAATCTATTTCGTCGCATTGTCAGCCTGTTGCGGTTGCGAAGGTTTGGCGGCTAACACATGAACTTTTCGAAAGCTGTTTCCGGAATGTTGGAGGGCGCTAAGAAGCGGGGAGGTAGCCGGCCGTCGCAATGTCTTCCAACAATCCCGGTGCACTCGGGTGCCAACCCAGCGCCTGGCGGGTTTTTTCGCTGGATGCGACGCAGCCGATGCCCGCAAAATGCTGGAACCAGGTAAAGTGGGCTGCCGCCGTATCACCGGTTTTGCTTACCACAGGCAGGCCCAGACCTGTACCGATCGCCTGTGCGATTTCCCTGAACGGAATACCCTGCTCGGCCACAGCGTGCAATACTTTCAACGCCGGACGTTGCTCCACAATCAGCCGGTACAGCACCGCGGCATCGTGCCGGTGCACGGCAGGCCATTGATTGCCGCCGTCCCCGATGTACGCCGATTCGCCCTTTTCTTTGCTAATCTCGATGATCATAGGCACAAAACCGTGGTCGCCGGCGCCATGCACGCTCGGGGGCAGGCGCACCAGGTATACATCCACGCCCTGGGCTGCTACGGCGTTCGCGGCCTCGTCGGTAGCTGCGCGTGGGATTTCGTCAGACTTTGCATTCACTGCATCGTCCTCGGTTACGGGCCGGTGGTAGCGCAAAAGGCCTATGCCCGTGGTGACCACGAGCGGCTTTCCCGAGCCAATCAATGCCTGGCCTAATGTCTCAATGACTTTTCTGTCGGCTTCGCAGTTTGCCTTGAATTGGGAAAAATCGTGGTTGAAAGCCGTGTGGATGATGGCATCGGATCCGGCCACACCACGGCGGAGTATTTCAGGATCGTTCACATCGCCCAGCAGCGGCGTAGCGCCGGTGGCAGCCAGTTGTCCTGCTGACTTCTCTGACCTGACGAGCCCCAGTACTTCATGGCCGTTTTTCAAAAGTTCGTCTACGATGGCGGAGCCCACAAATCCCGAGGCCCCTGTTACAAATACACGCATGTTGGTTTCAATTTTGTTTGATGCAAAATTGACAGGACGCTAATGGGCAAGCAAGGTCATTTGACCATACTTTGAGCGTCGCGTTGCAGTTGCGCGTGGCGTATGCGTGTGAGGGTTTTCAGGGAAATGCCGAGGTAAGCGGCTATCATTCGGAGCGGCAGGCGTGCTAGGTAGTCGGGATGGGTATCGACAAAATCGGCATAGCGTTCTTCGGGAGTGCCGCTCAGAATAGTCAGGATACGATTGCGGTTGTTATAGATCGTACGGGAAATGAGCCGTTCCGAAAACGTTTTGAGTTCCGGGATATCTCTCGCCATTTATCAAAGTCCGGTTTGGCCCAAAGCAATACTTCGCTCCGTTCCACCGCTTCTATATTCACCAGCGACGGGGCTTGCTTGTCGTAACTTTCGACATCGAGCGTCCAGGTGTGTTGGGGCGAAAAATGGAGGATATGCTCGTTGCCATCCGGCTTGATATGGTAAGTCCGGAGCAGCCCGCTGGCAATGAATACCTTGTGCCGGCATATTTCCCCGGCGGTGAGCAACGCCTCGTTTTTGTGCAGGCGTCGCACAGTGGCCAGGCCGCTGATATGCCTGATCGTTTCGCCGGGCAGGCCGGATTGGGAGGCCATGTAATGTTCGAATTCGGTATGCATTTACCAAAGATAGAAAAAAGCAGCCTCGATTGGAGCATATATCCGGTTCCGTTCTTACCTTAGGCGCCAGAGCCACCGTTATTTCCGATAGCGTTACTTGCGACATTTTCATTGAATTCAATGCGTAAAATAGCACTGATTACCGGGCCCACTTCGGGCATCGGCCGCTTTACAGCCCTCGAACTCGCACGACGGGGCTATGATCTGATATTGGTAGCCCGTAACGAGGCGAAGGCCCGCGAGCTGCAACGGGAAATCGGGCATAGTGTGAGTACCGGCTTTGTCCAATGCGACCTTTCCAGCATTGCGTCCGCCAAACGGGCCGTGGATGAGATCCGGGACAATTATTCACAGATCGATTTGCTGATCAACAATGCCGGGCTCATCGTTCAGCATCGCGAAACGACCGACGACGGTATCGAAATGACTTTTGCCACCAATCACGTGGGACCTTTTGTGCTCACCACCGGCCTGATCGATTTGCTCAAAGCGGCTGAATCTGCGAAGGTCGTGAACGTCGCATCCGAGGCGCATTTCTTTGCATTCAGGTACCAGACGGCCAAGCTGGCAAATCCGCCGCATTACCACGACCTGGTGATTTATGGTCGCTCCAAGCTGGCCAATATCCTTTTTTCCAACGAGCTTTCGGAACGGCTGGCGCCATTTGGCATCACTTCCAATGCTGTGCATCCCGGTACGGTTTCCAGCAGCTTCGGCGGGAATGGCAATGGGGCTACCGCATGGTTTATGAAGGTTTTCAAGCCGTTTTTCCGCACTCCTGAACAAGCCGCTACGGGCATTGTACACGTGGCCACAGCACCGGAGCTGAACGACGTAACGGGGCAGTACTTCGCCGATGGAAAACCGGCCAGGTCTTCCTCCAAAGCGAAAAGCCGGGCACTCGCACGTAAGTTATGGGCGTTTTCCGAGGCTCTCACAGAGACGGTTTTGATATAATTCTATTAAATCCATAGATTTTAAATACTTTTTCAGTCAAATGCTTGGAAGTTAGGTGGCTGTTACATTAACTTTGCATGCAACCTTATCATCCAATCGAGCTGAGAACCACCCGAAGCTGTGTCCATTTCTTAACGACATCGCATATGCGTTCGATTAAAACTGCCCATAGTGCCCCTTTCTCCGGCCGTCGTGCCAATGTTGTACCGCTTGTTTCTTACGGAGCAGGCTGTTGTTGTTGCTAGCTGAGTCCCTGCATGCCGGAGCCTTCCGGTAAGCCTCGTTTTTCCCATTATCCATACGTCGCCCGCCAGCCGCGCGACACAGACTTTCTATGCAACATGAAGTTCACAGACAGCCATATTTATTACGAAATCCTCATCCTTTTCGCGGTGATCAGCCTTGCGGAAGCATTTACAGGTCTCTACAAAAGTGAAAAATGGTCTAAAAATGAGTGGTATATCAATTTTGCGGGACTTTTCCTGTCGAGCGTCATCACACGGCCGCTTAGTTTCCTGCTCTCGGCTTACGTGCTCAACTATTTTTTCGCCGACTACTATAATGTATTCGAAGCCGTGCCGCTGTGGGCGGGCGTGCTCATTACTGCATTACTCGAAGATTTCACGCAATACTGGTGGCATCGTGCCGCGCATACCTACACGTGGCTGTGGAAGGGCCACCGTGTGCATCATAGTGCGCCGGAAATGAGCGTGTTCCTCACCGGCCGCAACTCCTGGGTGTACCTGCTGCTCTTTCCCCCACGCATCGTTTCGACGGTCCTGATATTCCTCGGCTTCGGCCAGGCGTTCCTGATAGGGTATTTTTTCAAGGCGCTGATTGGTATCTCTGCGCACTCGAGCGTGCGCTGGGACAAGCCGCTTTACGCGATCAAATGGCTTCATCCGCTGATGTGGGTCCTCGAACGTACCATTTCGACCCCAGCGACGCACCACGCACACCACGCCGCCACCGACGCCGATGGCATCGGGGTGATCAACGGGAACTATGGCAACATGTTCTTTATCTGGGATATGCTGTTTGGTACGGCTAAGATCACCAGGCAGTTTTCGGAACACGTCGGCCTCGAAGACTACCAGGAAGAGCCGTGGTACGTGCAATTGGGTTACCCGCTGTTCAAGTCGAGCGACCAGCGGAGTGAGCTGTCGAAGTGAATGGTCAGGTATGGTCAGGAATAGTCAGATGTTGTCAGATTTGACTTTGTTACATACACATTATTTTTAAACATGTATGTACAACAATTTCTGACCATCAATGACAATACCTGACTACATTTTGACTATTCGGTCATTTAAAATCAAATAAAGATAGAGGAACATTCTGCTAGTGCCTTTTGGGCATGTAATAACAGGGCTTTGGCACTATGCTGTTGCATCCCTCACGGGATTTTCGGGTCATCTGATCTATTTACATCTACCAATATTACATCGCTACGCGATTTGTTCGCTACACATCTTCGAAACTGACCACTTATGCCGAAAATTCTATTGATACTATTGCTGTTGGCGTCGTTCGCCGGCAACGCCCAGGTCGCGACATTCGATGTGGTGATGGCAGGTCACATCATCGGGTCGGTGAAAGTATTGCCGCAGGACGACGGCGCACGGCTGCGCAAGCGGATCGAGGCGGAGTTCAGCATACCGTTTTATTCCGGCAGTTTTGTGGCTGAAAACCAGTTTTCGGAGGGTACCCTGCATAGTTCGCTGACCGAGCAGACCGTGAATGGCAAACGGCGCGAGCAGACGGTTACCACGCGGCTCGCCTCGCAGCATTACCGCTTCGATTTGTCCGAAAAAGCCGACCGTAACCGGAAATGGGAGGTCGTGGCGCCGATTGCACACACGATCACGGGCCTGTATTACCAGGAGCCGGCGCAGGTGCAGGCAGTATATTCCGAGAAGTTCGGGGCGATGTGCAAAGTTAGAAAGCTCGGAAACGGCAGTTACAGCGTGGAGCTACCCAACGGGAAAGAGAGTGTTTACAGTTACGAGCACGGGCATTGTGTGCGGGTGGTGACGGAGCTGGCGGGCGTGAAGCTCAGCATCGTAAGGAAGCAGCGGCCTTTGTAGGTATTTTGAAGTAGATAGGTGCTCGTATATTCTATATCGTTCGCTGTACACCTATACATTGATTACTGCCAATCGGTCGCTTAACTAGGCCGGTCGAAAAATGCCCGCTGGTATAATGCCGGATTTTCGAATACATCCCCGCGTGAAAATCGTTGACGGGCAGTTTAATTTCCTAGTTTTGTATATTAAATCTATAAAAATAATAGATTATTGTATCTCATGAAAAAGCTATCTTTTCTGATTATTCTCTTTTTGGCGTCGGTCGTGGCCATGCAGGCGCAACATCCCGCGCCTCAAAACATTGTGAAACCCGATCCGCAGGCATTGGCGCAGATCAAGGCCGGAAAGGCCTACCTCGTGGATGTGCGTACGCCCGAGGAGTTCGACGGCGGGCATTTGCAATACTCCCGAAATATCAATTTCAACGGTCCGGACTTTAAAGCGCAGATCGCCAAACTCGATAAAAACAAGCCGGTATACCTCTATTGCCGCTCCGGCAACCGTAGCGGGAAGGCGGCCGATACTCTTAAAACACTCGGTTTTCACTCTTATTACAACATCGGCGGTTTTGAGCAGTTGAAAGCCGACGGTTTCCCGGCCGAACAACTGCAAACCAGCGCATCCAGAAAGTAGTCCCGACATTGTTTACGCCTCCCCAAATACAAACAAAAGCCAGCCAATGGAACCTGATTGCCTGGCTTTTGCCTATCATATATCACTTCAATATGTTACACCACAGGTGGCTCCAACGCCACATCCCGCTCCATGGCGAGCAGAAATACCGTCGAGATAATCAGCCCGGCGCCGATGTAGTCTATCAGAAGGAAGGGTACGCCGAGCCAGCTCACCGATAGTAGTGCGGCGGAAAGCGGTTCGGCGGAGGTGAGTAGGCTGGCTTTCTGACCGCCGATCAGTTTTACGCCGGTGAGGTAGGCGTAAAAGGGAATGAGCGTGCCGAAAAGGACAACGAATGCGGTGTAGGCGTAGGTATGCACGTCCCAGATGCCGTCGGTGTGCCAGGGGGCGCGCACGAGCGAGATGCCGATGCCGCCGATGAGGAGGCCCCAGCCGATGATGGTGGTTTCGTGGTACCTTTTAAGCAGTGATTCCGGTTGGATGGTGTACATCGCCAGGCTTACGGCCGAGGCGAGGCCCCAGGCCAGCGCGGTACCCGAAATGGCGAGCTCGCCCGGTTTTCCGTGCGTTACGAGCAGGAATGTACCCAGCATGGCGACGGCGATGGCCACCAGGTTGAGCGGCCGCAATGGTTTTCTGAACTTAACCGCCAGGTAAACGGCGATGATAATAGGGCTGGTAAACTGTAATATAGTAGCGGTGGCCGCATTAGAATGTTTAATGGCCGCGAAATAGGTGTACTGGACGGTGAGCATGCCCAGAATACCGAAAGACAAAAGACGGATCGCATCGCGTTTGTCTTTCCAGGGGGCGAATGTATCCGCATTTTTTCGGGCCTTGCTGATGGCCACGAGGACTATCCCGGAAATGAGCATCCGGACCGACATCAGCCATTCGACGCTGACGTGCTGCTGTTGAAATAAAAACTGACTGAATGTGCCTGATACGCCCCACAAACTGGCGGCCATCAGCACCATAGCGATTCCCTTCCCCGCCTGATTACGCATTTGACTTTGATCGAATTAAATTGTTGCGCAAAATTAATTTTGGTCAGGCGTAATTTTTCCTCGATTTTGGGGCCAAATTTGCAATTTTGTTTCGTTGCACTATCCTTATGATTACACTCGACTCATTCGACATTTCCATTCTGGCGATCCTGCAAGCCGATAACACCACGCCCCAGCGCGATATCGGGGAGCGGATCGGGCTGTCGGCGCCCGCGGTGCAGCGGCGTATCAAGCGGCTACGGGAAACGGGCGTGATCAGAGCGGACATTTCGGTGCTCGACCCCGAAAAACTGGGTCGGCCGATCACCATTCTTACGGAGGTGAAGATGGAAGTGGAGAAGGTGGAGATCATCAAACAGGCCAAAGCGATTTTCAGCAACGCCCCGCAGGTACAGCAATGCTATTACGTGACAGGCGACGTGGATTTTATCCTGATACTGGTCGTTTATAGCATGAAGGAATATGAAGAGCTGACCCAGCAGTTGTTTTTCGGGAACAACAATGTTAAGAGCTTTAAAACGAGTATCGTACTGGATATTGTAAAAGCCGGGTTGAGTATTCCAATCAATAAGCCATAACTTTGGCGCGCGTCATCGACAAAATCGTATTAGCCATCATGTTTTCGATTAAGAATTTACTTTCCCGGTTCCGTTGCTCCCATGCCGATCAATCTGTTGAACCTCAGTATTATTTATCCGTTTGCTGCATTGTAAAAGATGAAAATGATTACCTGGCCGAATGGCTGGATTACCATCGGAAAATCGGGGTCGAGCATTTCTATATTTATGATAATGGCAGCAAGAGCCCTGTTCTGGATGCCATTGCCGCGCTTGGTTACAGCGAATGGGTGACGGTTACGCGTATTCCCGGGCAGAATATGCACGTGAAAGCTTACCAGCATTGCCTCGATAACTTCGGTTATAATTCGAGATGGACCGCATTCATTGATATGGACGAGTTTATCGTACCCAAAAATGAAAGTGCAAGCTTGCCCCGATTACTTGAAAAATATGAAAATTACGGCGGCCTTGGGCTGTCGTGGTTAATATTTGGTTCGAATAATCATATTGAAAAACCCGCCGGCAGTCAACTGGAAAATTTTACCCGGCGATCGGAGGTTTCTTTCCCGCCTAACCGCCATATTAAAAGTATTGTCCAGCCGCGTTTTGTGCAGTCGGCTTACAAATCGCATTGTTTCAAATTCAAGCCCGGGTATTCCTGTGTGAATGAGCATTTCGTGCCCATCGAAGAGGCATTGGCCGATGTAAGCGTGGATACGATCCAGCTGAATCATTATTATTGCCGGTCGTTGGAGGAATACCGGCAAAAGGTGGAAAGGGGCATCAGCGATACGAAGCGCAAACGCAAACTGGAAGAATTTCACAACCACGACAACGAATCCAATGTGGTGGAGGACACGACGATTTTGAGGATTTTAGATAAATTGAAAACGTCGCAGAGCAGTTGAGTTCATAAATAAGCCCCGGAAAATGCTCCCGGGGCCTTTCATTCTGCCAATAACCACGGTTCTATTCCCGCGATGGAATGCCGCTGGTTTGCGTTGCCAGGTTCCGGTAATTGCCGGTGGTACCTGTGTGATTTTTGGTGTTTTTAGGCGCAGAGCCGCTGCCTTCCTTCACGGTTACATCCGGTTCGGTGAGGTTTTTTCGGCGTATCGCAATAGCTTCTTTGGAAAACAGCATCGAATTGTTGTCTTCGCGGTCGGAATACCGGCCTACGTCGTTGGCGTTTTCATGGGTGGCGCCTCCCGGGCGGTTGCTGCCGTCGTTTTCGCTGCTTTTCTGAGCGACCTGGTCGGTAGGGTTGGGCTTACCCGATTGGTCGGTGCTTTTTTTCTCGCCTTCGGGTGTAGGTGTTTGCACGCCCTGCCCCGTAGCCTTCGTCGTTTTCGATTTGTCGGTGGAACTGCTGGTACTTTGTGCAAACGCTGCCGTCGTCGCGCAGAAGCATACCATGGCGGCGGTGATCATTATCTTTTTCATACTATTTATCCGTTAGTTGTTGATTTCCTACCATGAATACAGCCAAAAATTGTGCCAACGATTTGCCGGAATGCGTGTGGATTTTCAATGTCCGACGATTGTCCGGTCAGGGCGTTTTATTGATAAATTTAACTTTGGACTTAACATCGGTGCGGAGCACACTTTGCTGTCGGAAGCGGCGAAGGTAGCGCTGGGCAATGCTGTCGAGGGCGGCGCTCCTTTGCCTGGTTTTCTTGCCAAAAAATGTCACAACCTTGGTCGGTTCGGTGATCGTTTGTCGGGTATCGGTATCTTTCCAGCGGCCGTTGGCGTCCCATTCGGTGTAGCCTTCGGGAAAGTAATTGCTAATGACGCTGTCGCTGAAATTCTTCCACTGTTGTTCGCTCACGGTCCCGCCGCCCGGAATGTCCCTGCCGAAATACAGGTCGCTGCGCTGGTAGCTCGCGCAGGAAGCAAGGCCCAGGCAGCCGAGGATTGCCCATTTTTGTATGCATGTAAAGTTGATCATCATTCAGGTTGGTGAGCGTGAAAATTTCGTATTGTAATTTAATGTACCCATATCCATGCAACAAGTTACTAACCCGGATTTTCTTACCTTTGGGGCTCTCCGGTCAGTGCATCCCGTTAGAATCATCCACTAAAATCCAATGGTCATGCAAAAAATCGTCCCCCATTTATGGTTTGATAAGGAAGCCGCAGAAGCGGCGGAGTTTTATGCGTCGGTGTTTCCTGAATCCCGGGTGATGAGCGTCACGCGGATGGAAGACACGCCTTCGGGCGATGCCGATATGGTCATATTCGAGCTTTGGGGCCAGAAATTCATGGCCATCAGCGCCGGCCCGATTTTCAAACCCAATCCTTCCATTTCATTCATGGTCAATTTCGATCCGTTGCTGTTCGGCGGTTCGAAGGAGTCGGCACGCGCGAAAATTGACGAGGTCTGGAACAAATTGGCTGACGGCGGAAATGCATTGATGCCGATCGGCGAATACCCGTTCAGCGAGCGCTATGGCTGGGTGCAGGACAGGTACGGTGTTTCATGGCAGCTCATCCTCACAAAAGCCGAGGGAGAGCCGAGGCCGCCGATCATCACCTCGCTGCTGTTTGTCGGCGACCAATGCGGCAGGGCTGAGGAAGCCATCAACTTCTATTGTTCTGTTTTCGAAAAATCCAAACTGGGCTCACTCCATCGCTATCCCGAAGGTCATACACCGGACAAGCCGGGTACCGTCATGTTCGCGGATTTCAAGCTCGAAGATTCCTGGTTCACTGCTATGGATAGCGCCCATCAGCACAAATTTGGGTTTAATGAGGGGATTTCGCTGGTGGTGAATTGCGATGACCAGGAGGAGCTCGATTATTTTACCCAGAAACTATCGGCCGTGCCGGAGGCTGAACAATGCGGATGGATCAAGGATAAATTTGGCGTGTCGTGGCAAATCTCCCCCGTTGAACTCGAAGAAATGATGGTAAACGGCACCCGCGAGCAGGTCAACCGGGTAACCCAGGCATTCATGCCCATGAAAAGACTTCAAATCGCACCGCTGAAACGTGCATTTGAAGGAGTATAGAACATTTAAAAGTTCGACGGCGTGTCATGACCGCCGTCGAACTGCATTTAAAAACATCTTAACTTCCGGCAGGAACGATAAACTCGAATGATGGCCCGATGTTGTAGCCGGGTTTGCCCGGGAAGGGTGTGGCGCACAGTTTCTGGGCAGTCAGTTTGAGGTCGTACATGACGCCCACGGTATTGTCCAGCATTCCAGGCTGACCGTTGAACGTCGTGTGAAGTCCCGAAAGTAAGGAGTAATAGCTCATATTGAACTCGTTCATCCGGTGCCATTCCTCGCTGCCGACGGGCAGCATGCTGGTTTTAGTATTGGGAAATAATGGGAAAACACCGTCCGGCGAAAACGGAATGGCCGGCCCGGAGAACGAGTAGCCATTCGGCGCGGCGTCGTCTTTTACCAGTCTTTTTCCCTTGTAGAGTTCCTCAAAACGGTAGTAATGCGCGAGTTCATCTTCCTGGTCGAGCGGGGAGGTGGAAGTGCCTTCACCTTGCTCGATGATGATGTTAATCGCGTCGATCGCGTTTTGTTTGGTGTAAATAGGAAAAAGCTCGTCGTCAGGAAAGAACGAGGAAGTGACTTGTTTGCTTTTGTCGCCCGGCAATTGATCCGGCGCCAGTTCTTCGATCTTCTGTTGAATGGCCTGGTAAAATTGCCCGATCGTGCTGTATGTGGGCATTTCAGCAAGACTAATCGATTTGAAAACAATTGGACTCTCAGGTTCTTCAATTTCCATAAACACATTTTTGACCACTTCCACCGAGTATTTTTCAAGCCCTACGATGAGCCCGTTACCAATGCCCATCGGCAATGGGCCTGGATATTCGGGTACAAAATCGGCGCTGTTGATTACCGGGTGGCCGCCAAGGGCGTTCAGGATATTCGCGGCGATGGTCATATGCAGCATTTCCTCGATCACGATCGAATGGATGATCTGCCGCTGTATGGGGTTGGCGCCTGGGCTCAATGAGAACATCGCCGTGAGGTACGGCGGGATCGTCGAATGTTCGAGTTCAATGGCGTTTTGAACGAGCGGATAGAGTTCTTCCAGGGCATTGGCGCTCAATGCCTTCTCAATATATCTTGAATCTATTTGTAGCATGGTGAATGAATTTTAAACCGTAAATCACAGATTTTCAAACAAATCGTTGGTAGCGGAGAAGCCTGGGAACGACCCGTTTTTCGCTTTCACAGCTTCCCGGTAACGGATTTGTTTGTCGGTCAGCGCTGTGCCGGGTGCCACCGGATTGGCAGCCCTGGCCTCTCTGGCTTCGGATCTTACCACCGGTTTTGGAGCTATTTGCGGGTTGTTGAGCCAGTTGAGAATGGTATTGCGCTTCGTGGACGACAAGTCACGCGTTACCGGCATGTGCATCGTGTCATTCATATCGCGTGAGAAAGCGAAAATCAGGATCTTCTTTTTCTCTGCGAGTGCCACAGGGTCGGCCAGGTTCACAACATATTTGCTCATAATCGGGTACAGGTTGCTGTATTGGATCATCATCTCCGAAATATCACCCCAAACCGGGTTCGCGATTTCCTCGAAATAGTCCCGCAGGTGCACCACGACCTGTTCCGTACCGAATGCCGGGTCGACGGTTGCGGTCTGGTAGGTGATGAAGTAGATCTGCCCGTCGATGTAAACCCTGGGGCTGTAAATGGCGTTGCCGGTGATCGGCATTTGTACTTTGCCATCCGGGCCGGTGGAGATCTGGCCGTTGAAAGAAAGCCCGTCTGTCGGGAAATTATTGCCGTAAACTTCGGAGATCGGGCTTTTCGGGCCTTTGGGGGTATCCGGGGTGGGAGGGTCTACCGTAACTGTGATGCCGGTGTCCGGGAGCGGTTTGCCCCATTGGTAGGCGTAAAAATCGATATTCACCGACTGACCGTCATCCAGGCGCTGGATGAAATTATCGGCCCGGGCTACGAGCCCGTCGATGGCCTCGCGTGCGATAATCGCAAACTGTTCCGGCCGGCTTGACGATGGTGTAATTAACAGCAACTGGCTGTTGCTCAGTGCTGAAATTGTCGCGTCCGGCAAATTGCTGAAAGAAACGATCCCGCCTGTCTGGTTAAGCCAATTCGGGTCGGACTGATAATCCAGTGCCCCGATTTCGATAAAATCATTTGGACTAATGTAAAAAGTGGGCGTCTGGGGGCTTGCTACGCCGGTTTGCGGCACTTTGCTGACGGCCAGGCGGAGATCTTGTTTGTAATTAATCGTGCCAATGGAATCGGCTACCGGAAAGCTCGCCCCAAAGTCGATGCTTACGCGATTGGGACCGGGTTCTACCAGGAAATTCGACGTGCTGAAAAAGGTACCGCGGGCGCTTGGCGTATAGTTGATACCGTACAACCTGCGCGCGGGCGCAAAAGTGAGCGGCTCGCCTTCGAAATAAGGGCCGATAGAACCGATGATCCTGCCCAGCGAAAAACGGCCGTCGTTATGGCTGTAATAATAGCCGAACGGGTTCATGTTAATGGCAAGAGTGTTGTTCTGCGTAGTCGCGCGCAATGTTTTCAGGAAAACTGACTGTTCCGCAAGGGGACCCCACTCGATGTTGGTAATCACCGAGGTCCAGGTTGCCCCCAACGGCTGTCCGTTGCTCTTACCGCCATCGAGCTGTCTCATTTGAAGATCGCGGAACGAGGTGGTGGTGATATCGCCTTTGAAAAGCAGGTCGCCATTGGCCGTGCAAATGCGGAGCTGGACGCACCATAATGCGGAGTACATCTGGGCATCCGGGTCGAGGTCTACCATTTTACCCGTGGGGCGCCCTTCGGCACCCGCTACGGCCTGGCCAATAATAATGTCGTCGGACTGCGAAGTCTGTGTGATGCCATCCGGCAGGAAAATCTGCTTTACCGTGCAGTTCTGAAAATCGAAAACTGCGCCTCCTTCCGGATTCCACCAGCCATTGGTCGCACCCTGGCCCGGGTCCTGGAAGTTGGGTTGGAAGGTGGCATTGTTGTAGTGGGCCGTGTCGTTGTTGACCGTGCTGACATCGGACAGGAAATCGCCCGTGAACACGAGCCTTGGCGCATGAAGATAAGACATGGTGTTTTAATTTATTGTGAGGATAAAATTCTTTAAGCGGCTGTATTCCAGATGATGAAATGTTGCAGCCATGCTCCGTTGTATTTTTTGTAGATCCAAAGCATCCTGCCGGTTTCCGAGGCTTTTTCACCGGTTTGTTTGTCGGTAGTAGTCTGTTGATAAATCGCCCATTCATAAGCAAGATCTCCGCGGACCTTGATATCCTGTGATTCGTAGGATATCTGAATGTAAAATGCATCGAACCACGCACGGAGGAATTCAACGCCGCCGGCTTTTGTATGGATAACCGGAGAACCGGGAGCAATGACGGTGATCTCGTCAGCGAGGATGGCGGTCATCATTTCGAGGTTGCCGGTGTTTTCCGCTTCCTGGACGATCAGCCGCAGTTTTTCAATTTGTTGTCTGTCGTTGTCTATGTTCATGGAGATAAAGATTGTTTGGAAAAGGAAGTGGTTGGTGTATTATTATTTACTTACTAATTCTATTTGTTTGTAGAATTAGTTATTAAACGGTTCCAAGGGCGTGGTTCGGTAGTGCGTGCGGCTTTCAGATATTCTGTCCGTTTTGGTACGCCTGCCGTTCAAAAGCGGACATTTTTGTAAAGTCTTTTGATAAAAAGTAGGGCCTCAGCTTCATGGGAAGGTTTTACCAAGACAGGCACGCCATTAGTGGTGCGGGAATGAATCTAAAACTTCCGGCCCGGTCATGATCAAAAATCACATTACCATCGCTTTCAGGAGCTTTTTCAACAGCAAAGGCTATTCTTTCATCAATGTAACCGGGCTCGCCGTGGGAATGGCTTGCGCATTAATGGTCTTTCTGGTAGTACGGCACGAGACGAGCTACGACTTGTCGCAATCGAACCTGCACCGGATTTACCGGGTTGAAACCGAAAATATCAAGGAAAACCATACTTACCCTGGTACCTATACGGGCATGGCTAATGCGCTCCGCACAGACCTGCCCGAAGCCGAAGCCATCGCCCCGATTATGCAGAGAGACGGCAAGACGATGGCAGCTGGCGGCGCGACCGCCTATGGCCGTCGGAGCGCCGGGGAAAGGAGGTTCCGCGAATCGGTCGTATTTACGGATAATGCCCTCTTTCGAACGCTCGACTATACCTGGGTCGCAGGCAACCCGGACCGCGCATTGTCTCAACCGAATGCGATCGTGCTCACACGCGCTTACGCGGAAAAGTATTTCGGGACTGTCGATGTGCTCGGAAACACGATCCGAATGGATAATAAGCAGGACCTGACCGTCACCGGCGTCGTAGAGGACTACCCGGTTACCACGAGTTTCCCGTTCAACATGCTGGTGTCGTTCACAACGGTAAAGCAGATAGACCCCGGTTTCGAGGAGAATAAATGGAATGGTTGGAATGACAACTTTCAGGTATTTGTAGTGTTAAAAAAAGGCGTTGCCCCGGAGCAGCTCACCGGACGCTTCAAATCGGTAGTAGTGAAATACATGGGTAGGGAGGCGCTTCCCGACAAGCGTTTCAAGCTCAATCATCTGTCTGAGATCCATTACACGGGTAACCTCGGCGGCAGGAGCGCGAATGTGGGCTTGCTGAAAACACTCTCGGTTATAGGCGCGCTCGTTCTGTTGATTGCCTGCTTCAATTTCATTAACCTCAGCACAGCGCGTGCATTCAAGCGCGCGAAGGAGGTGGGCATACGCAAGGCGGTGGGCAGTAGCCGTAAATCGCTGATTTACCAATTCCTCACCGAAGCAGGTTTTATTACACTTTTTGGTGGCGTATTGGCATTGATAATCAGCGTATTGCTATTGCCGGTCCTGGTGGCGGCGCTTGCCATCCCATTGACACTGGACGATCTTTTTACAGGCTCCACAGCGCTGTTTGCGGGTTTTCTGTTGCTGTTAACTACTTTATTAGCAGGGATTTATCCTGCTTTACGGTTGTCGGGCATGGCGCCGATCTGGGCGCTGAAAAGCCATGCGATAGTACCTGCCGGCCAGTGGTTTTCAATGCGGGAAGGGCTGGTAGTGGTGCAATTCGCTGTTTCGCTCGTGCTGATTTGCTGCGCGATGCTGATCGACCGGCAGCTGGATTTCTTTCGCAACGCGGACCTCGGTTTCAACAAATCGGCCATCATTACCGTAGGTTTGCCCGACAACAGGCCCGAAAAACTGCACACTTTTCGCGAACAGCTGATCCGTTCCGCGCAAATCAGGGACGTGAGCTTTTCATTCAACAGCGCCTCCGCCGAAAGCAACTGGATGCAGGCGATGGAATACCGGCAGGGGCCGAAGGTGGTTCAGGTGAAAACCCAGATGAAAATGGGCGATTCACATTATTTTGATACTTACGGCATTCAAATGCTGGCCGGTGAGCCGCTGAAAGACAGCGATACCACCAGGAATTTCAGGGTTATTGTCAATGAAATATTTCTCGGCCGGATCGGCATCACCAATCCCCGGGCGGCAGTCGGGCAGAGGGTCTATTACGGCGATGGCAACGAGTTTGCCACAATCGCGGGTGTCGTCCGCAACTTCCATGTTAACTCGCTGCATCAGAAGATCGATCCGACCGTTTTTCAAGTCGTTCCTAATAATTTTTACCAGGCCGGCATCAAGTTACAAAGCGAAAATCCTACATCAACGTCTATTCAAACCGCATTGGCAGACATTGAAAAAGCCTGGACCAAGGCATTCCCCGACCAGGTCTTTGAATACAGTTTCCTGGACGAAACCCTTGCGCAAGCCTACCAATCCGAAACCCGCACAGCCCGGCTCGTCGAAGTAGCAACCATACTGGCCGTTTTAATCGCGAGCATGGGACTTTTCGGGCTGGCCACATTCACAGCCGAGCAAAGGATCAAGGAGATCGGCGTAAGAAAGGTGCTGGGAGCGTCCGTGAGCAGCATTGTGGCTTTACTTTCCCGGGACTTCCTGAAACCGGTTTTGCTGGCGATCATCATCGCTTCACCTGTTGCCTGGTACCTGATGAACCAATGGTTGCAGAATTTCGAGTTTAAAATCTCCGTATCCTGGTGGCTTTTCGTGGCGGCGGGCTCGCTCATGACCGCCATCGCGCTACTGACCGTGAGTTTTCAGAGCCTGCGGGCGGCGATGCTCGATCCGGTGAGGAGTTTGCGGAGTGAATAGGGTGGGAATGTTAGGATATAGTCCTGAAATCGATTTATTTCGAGCCCGGCGGATCACCGCGTACCAATCGTAATGGATAACTGGAAAGCAATTGTATATCTCCTGGCTTTTGGGCAGGGTTTTGTCCTGAGCCTGTCTTTGATCGTAAAAGGCATCAATGGCAAACGCGCCAGTCTCTTTCTCGGATTGATGCTGCTGGTGCTCAGCCAGGAACTGCTCAATGCATGGGCGATGCAGGTGCATTACCACAGTCGGCCGGATGCCATTCCGTTCTGGAATTTGCAGAGCTATTTGCTCCTTGCGGTTGCAACCTGGTTTTTCGTGCGACTCTCGACGGAGCCAGGATTTGTATTCAATCCGCGACACGTCCTGTTTTTCGTGCCGGTAGTTGTTGAGATTGCAATAAGGTGCACATGGCAAGCTTACAGGCGCTTCACAGGTATCGACCTGCCTTCGTTACTCGAAAACCCGGCCTGGTTTTTCCTGACTGAGCTATTACCCATTATCGGAATGATTGGGGTGCTGGGCGTTTATGCCTGCAAACTGCAAGGGTTTTACAGGAGCTGGAAAAAGAAGGCAGTCAGTCTCAGCCTCCCAACCCGTTTCCGGGTCTATGGCTTGTTCGGGTTTCTGGTAGTGCTGACATCGTTGTGGATAGCTGGCGTAATCCTCGACTGGCCTGTGTTTTTCGGAATCGAAGTGTTGCTCACGCTCTGCCTGTTCGGGCTTGGCTATGCTGGTTACGTCACGCCCGAATTCTTCATGTTGCCGGTTTTGCCCAAAGAAAAACCGACCGAACGACCGGACTTTGCTCGGTTTGACGACCAGGTCGAACTTCAAAAGTTGAAGTATACATTCATGCAGGATCGACTCTACACGAGGTCGGGGCTTACGCTCGACGACGTGGCCGCACACCTGCAATTGCCCCCACGCTACATTTCGTATCTGATCAACACCTATTTCCAAACCAATTTCAATGGTTATGTGAACAGCCTCCGTGTAGAAGAAGTGATCAGGAAACTGGCAGATCCGGCCGAACAACACAAAACGATCCTGGGGTTGGCCCTAGACGCGGGTTTCAGTTCCAAATCCACTTTCAACCAGGTATTCAAGCAGCACACGAGTAAGTCGCCGTCGGAATTCCTGCTGGTGCAGAAATAACTCGATGGGACAATTGAGATCTCAAAAACGAGTCCGAAAACATGATTCCGGACGTCCAGGAAAGCGTTTCAGGGCGATTGATATGCATTGCGGGCCGTGCTTTGCAGCATTATCATCCAATATCTTTCCTGTTATGTTCAAACACGTTTTGCTTCTGTTAGCTATGTTCTCCACGCCTTCGGTGCTAGCCGGAAAAGTTCGTTATCACATTGATAGCCCAGCCGGTCGTCAGTTTGAAGTCAGAATAAATGCCAATGTCGAGCTGCTCGGCTTTGTCTATTTCCTGGGTTACGAAGGCGCCCAATCCGAAACCGCATCGTATTCCGCAAAAGACCGGAAGCGATATGCCTATGGAATTGAGCTTTATCGGCAGTACAAATCTTTTGCAAGCAGTAAACATCTGGCAACGGTAATAGGCTTTGCGCAGGATATTTGGCTCGACTATTTCATTAACCTCCTGATCCAGCTGAACGATTTTCCCCACGCGAAACTGCCCGACGGCATCGATCCGGCATATTACCGGCGTTTTTCCCCGCGTGGTGACCTTGCGGAAGCGAAAAAGAATGCATCCGCTTTCATTGAGGCGATGAACGGACTGTACCGGGAGGTCGATTTCGAGACATATCTCGTCGGGAACAGGGCCTTGTACGCAAATGCGGTGGCCCAGGTCGAAGCCAGGTTGCCGGAAGATGGGTTTTTGCCTGCAATGGAGGCATTTTATGAAAGCCATTTCGAAAGCTATTCGCTGGTACCCAGCCTCACAATTCCGGCAGGCATGGGTTTCGGCGCCCGGTACAGATCCGGTAGTGAAGCGCATGCGTTTCATGTGTTCGGTACGTTCGCGATCCAGCAATGGGCCGATTCCACGCGTGTTGATATGGGTTTTGCCGATCAAAAACATTTGCTGGAACTGAGCACACATGAGTTTGGGCATTCGTTTGTAAACCCGTGCGTTGATCGCCTGCCCGAAGCCCTTATTGCGGAGACACAGCAACTCTTCGATCCGATCAAAGACGCCATGGTACCGCAAGGTTATATGACCTGGAGAGCGTGCCTCTACGAGCATTTTGTAAGGGCAGGGGAGGTTGTGATAGCCCGCAAGCTGGGCCGTCACGAGGACGCTGAAAGGCTCAGGAAGGATTACGTATCAGACCGGAACTTTATTTACCTGGACACATTGATCACTGAGCTCGATAGATACAATGCAACGGGAAATGGGACGTATCAGCAGGCGGTCGAAACCGCCATGCTGCGCCTGCGGGAGTTGACTAAGCGGTAGTGCATCACTATATACTGCGATGAATTTACTCCACAATCCTGATATGCCTCATCTTCACCGGCAGCCACACCTGCATTGGGCCGCGGCCACGGTTGGCCCAGGTATAATATGGAATCGCGGTGACGGTTTGCGGTTCCGACTTTACGCTCAGGCCATCGGGCGTGGGTTTAATAACTTGCAGGTTAGCTCGGATAGAGACGACGGGCTCGTTCAGGATCAGGCCTTTCTGGATGTTGAATGAAGGGTTTTCGGGAACGAGCAGGTTCCATACTTCGCCTGCGTTGTCGGCGCCTTCCACGCAGTACACCAGTGGGCCGCGTTGCAGGGCAATGCGGTCGGCATCGGCTTTCACTTCGTTGCGCGCCTTGATTTGGCGTACTTCCATGGGCAGTCTCACTTCGATTTCGTCACCGTTTTGCCAGGTGCGGTCGATCACCGCGTAACCCTTGTCCGTTTGATAATTGACAGGCTTGCCATTCAGCAGTATTTCGATTTTGCTGTTACCGGCGCCTGCAAAATTGTATAACCCGCCGGGAACGGCGGTTTTGGCTGCCCAACCCGGAATGCGGATATTCAGCGCATATTTTACTTTTTGTGCAGGCGTAACTTTGATTTTTACATTCCCGTCCCAGGGATAATTGGTGTCCATTTTGAGCGGGACAGCAGTTTTACCCATTTGGAAACTGGTATTGCTGCCTATAAAAAGGTTTACCCAAATCTTCCCATCTGATTTACCATAAATATAATCCCCGACGGACGCCACAAGCCGGGCAATGTTGGAAGGGCAGCAAGCCGTTCCAAACCAGGCGCTGCGCGCGTTGTTACCCATCGAAGAAAGCGGGTTTCCGTAAAAGAAAGTATCACCGCTCAGGCTCAGGCCGTCCAGCGCGCCATTGTACAGGCTGCGTTCGAGGACGTCGATGTATTTGGCGTCGCCGGTGAGCGCGTTCATGCGCTGGTTCCAGAACACCATGCCCACCGAGGCGCAGGTTTCGCTGTATGCGGAACCGTTCGGAAGATCGTAGTCGTCGGTGAATCCTTCGTTATGGCCGGAGGAGCCGATACCGCCCGTCAGGTACATATTCCGGTAAACGACGTCTTCCCACACGGCTGTCATGGCGTTCATATAGCCGGGGTCCTGCGTAACGGACGCTACGTCGGCTGCACCCGTGTACTGGTACATCGCGCGTACGGCGTGGCCGGTGATTTCCTTCTGCTGCTTTACCGGCACATCGTCCTGGCAGTATTTGGGATCTTTCCATTCGTCCCAGATCTTGCCTTTTCCATATCCGTGGCCGCGCTGGTCAAGGAACCAGTCGGCGAGTTTCAGGTAGCGGTCTTCCTGGGTGAGGTGGTACATTTTCATCAGCGCCAGCTCGATTTCCTGATGGCCGGATATCCACGGCCGGTTGGCCACGCGAAAGGTAGAATCAATATGATCGGCGAAGCGGATGGCGACATCGAGCAGTTTGCGTTTGCCGGTGGTGTTGTAGTAAGCCACCGCTGCCTCCATCAAATGCCCGGCACAATAATCCTCGTGCTTTTCCATGTCGGTCCAGCGCTGTTTGAGGTCGGTTAATGTGTAATAGGTATTCAAATAGCCGTCCGGAAGTTGGGCGGCCGCGATTTTGTCGATCCATTCGTCCGCTTTGCGTTCCAATGCGGCGTCGGGGCGATTTTTGAGTGAATAGGCCATGGCTTCGATGGCTTTATACACATCGCTGTCGTCATAATAAATGCCTTCGTGCTTTTCCCCCTGCCGGCGTGCCGCCTTCTCGAAATTCCGGATGCGGCCCGATTTTTCCTCGGTTTGAATGATACAGGCATTCAATGTGGCCGTGGCTACCTTTTCCTGTTTGGGTTTCCAGAAATGGTCGGTAATGTTGACTTCGGAGAACCGCACGGGTTGAATGCGCTGCTGGGCTTGTACCTGGAATGGCGTCGCGTGCAGGCACGATGCGAGCGCGGCGGTAGCGTATATTTTGGAGATTAAATGCATTTCAAGGTTTGGTTTAATTCAAAATCCTGCTTTTCAGGACTCTACTTTTTCCGGTGCACCAAAGGAAACTGGGAGATCCGCAGATTGGTACAGCCGTAGGGAATCAACACAATGTCTTCCTCTTTGTCGTCGGTTTCCAGTTGGTACGTCAAACTGTACGGAACCGGGCCGGCCATTTCATTATACAATCCCCAGGAAGGAATACGGCGTGCCCTGGTTTTGATCTGCAAAGGTGCATTCTCCGGATTCCAGGGATAATTAGAAACCGGTTTCACCACCTCCCATTTGTATTGTTCTTCCAGTTTGTTGTCGGGCGTGAGGATCAATCCGTAGTTCCAGGGCGTGGTCGGCCGCAGTTCCGTATAGCTCGCACCGTAATCGATCGGGTCTTTGTCGTTTTTCACCAGTTTGGAAGTTTCGCCTATTTTCAATGCATAAGTAAGTGGCCCACGTTCCACGGAAATCGAGTTTTCAACCCAGGTATTTTTAAAGATATGCATGGGTAATGTCAGTTCCACCACGTCGCCCTTTTCCCATTCACGCGTGAGTTTCACAATCTGGTTGCCTTCCGGTTCGAGCCAGAGTTTACCGTTTACCTTAACCGCGCCCTTTTTACACCACGCAGGAACGCGCATATGGAAGGGAAACACCGCTTTCGACGAAGGATTCACGGTGAATTTAATGGTTTCTTCGAAAGGGTAGGAGGTCTCCTCTTTCACGGCCACACTGATGCCGCCAGGCAGCTTGATGTTCGCCTCGCTGGCAGAATAGGTGAGTGCCGCGATACCTTTGTCAGCGGTGGCGTACCAGAGATTCTGGACAAACTTCGGCCATCCCTGGTGCATATTGGAAGTACAACAAGGGTAGCCGGTGAGCAGGCCCATGCACACGTCGGTGCCGCCGTGGTTCACATCGAAATTGCGCTGGTGGCGGGTCATCATTACCTGATTGGCTTGCTGGAAATACTGGCGCGTCATAAAATCGTCGGAAGCCTGCGTCGGCAAAGCATTGAACGCCACTTTTTCGAGCATATCGGCATAGCCTACATCGCCGGTGATTTCGAGAATGCTTTCGAGCGAGAACATCATTTCCACGGCCGAGCAAAGCTCTGAGCCTTGAGTAGGGTCGTTCCCGTGCAATGCTTCGTCGCCGCCGTACAGGCCGTGCGCCAGGCCGTTGAACTTGCGGAGATCGGCGAAGCCCTTTTTGGTGGCGTCGAGGTATTTCTGTTCAGGATGGTGCTGAAAATAGATTAGCGGCGCTTTGATACCTTGGGCGAGGTTGACACAGTGTATGCTGCCGCGCGTCGAAAGCATATCCGTGTTCAGAAATGCGTTGGTGTAGTCGAAGGTCTGTGAATGGATAAGGTTACCGAGGTCGAGCAGGAACTTGTCGCCGGTAATATTATAAAGCCAATACACGACAGCCAGGTTATCCGCGCCGCGGTACCTCGCCCAGAATGTCCAGTTATCGAGCGGTTTTGAAGGGAGTTCTTTGAGCTGGTATTTGAAATAGTTGGTCATCAAAGTAATGACCCGCTGGTCGCCGGTAGCGGAATAGTATTGTTTTAAAATTTTCAATACCACCATCTTGGGCCACCAGTCGCGGCTGTTATCACGCTGTACGCCCGGCTCGTGACCGTAGTCTTTGGACGGACCGAAATAGCCGTCGGACTGCTGGCTGGCAATGGCCCATTCCACCCAGGGTTTGGTTTTGGCGATGAGCTCTTGGTCATCGAGGATGTAGGCGAGCGGGAGCAGTCCGTCGATCCAGTAGGGGCCGCGTTCCCACTGGTCGCCATCGCCGCCCAGCCAGCCGTTGCGTTTACCCATGACGAGCGGGTACAGTTCGTCGAGCTTACCGGTGGAGCCGTTCTTCTGGCGAACGAGCATTTCTTTGAGCCAGCCCTGCGGTTTAATGGCGCCTAGCGGCAGCTCGCTGTATGGGTTGGGCCTCAGCGGGGCTTTGGCCTGGGTGTAGGTGGCTTCTTTGGTGGGTTGGGCTGTGGTTTGCAGGGTTGCCAGCAGCACCGCGAACAATAGGAGTTTTTTCATTTTCGGTTTTAGTTGGAATGCCACGAAGGCACGAATTGTACACGAATAGTCAGGTGTGGTCAGGGATTGGCTTTGGCTCTTAAATCTTTGGAAGTGGCTAGTGCGATGACGCGGCCGTTTTCGCCTACTGCGTTGTAAAAATGGTATACCACGCCGTTCCATTTGACGACCCAGGGCTTGTGGGCGTAGGTTTTGTCGTAGGGTACTGTCGGGGAAATGAGGTCGGGGCCGGCCCAGTCTGTCCAGTTTTGAAGGTCGTAGGAGCAGGCAAACCGTTCGAATGCACCCGGTTTCCAGAACGCCCCGAAATAGAACATCACATATACATCGCCGATTTTCGCGATCTGAGCGTCGCCGCAAATGCCGGTATGGCGTGTGATCAATGGCTTGTCGCCGAGGCGTTCCCAATTCGTCATGTCGTCGGAGACGGCCATGGCGATGCTTTCGAAGCCGTTACCCTTGTCGTCGCCTTGTTCGCCTTTGGCATTGTAGTACATCACAAACGGATGGCCTGTTTTGCGGGCCTTGTCGCGGATGACCAGGCTTTTGTAAATCGTTTTGTCGTCGTACCAGCGGGCGTCCTTGTCAATGGCCGAGAGTACGGGTTTTGGCAGGCGGCTTACCTCGTTCGGTTTGGTCAAGTCGGGGGAGGTAGCGATGCCGATGCCTAGCCGGCCGGCCTCGTAACCTTTTTCAGAGCCGCCGAGGTAGGAGAGCCAATAGTTGTTTGCGAACTTTTCGGCTTCGTAGCTGCCGCCCCATTCAGTATCAATCAGGGCCACATAGCCCGCTTTTTGCGTGGCGTCCCACGTGTTTTCGGTGAAAGACATAATCCTGCCCAGCGAAGTCCATTGCAGTAAGTTATCACTTTTGGAGAGCCAGGTTTCATAACCTTTGCCATCGAATATAATGTAAGTCATGTACCAGATGCCGCCCTTCCGGAAGACGGTCGGGCTGTCGACCATCTTGTCTTTGTCGGGCTGGGGGATCACCACACCGTATTTGTAAGGGGTTTTTACTTCCTCAAAAATGTCCTGCATTACTTGTTGCGGGACTTTGGTTTCGTCGCCAGACCGGCCATCGCCCGATTGGGCAACCGCTCCGCCGACCCAAACAAAGCCCGCCGTCAAAAACAATGCACAGCCGATCAGCACTTTCTTCATATCTGCTAGTTGTAATCCGGGTTCTGTTTCAATTTCGGGTTGGAGTTAATGGCGATCTGCGGGATGGGGAATACGGCCCTGAAAGCGCCGTTGGGTTTGTGCGACAGCCAGCTTTTGGTGGTATAAACCCCGAAGCGGATCATATCGCGGCGACGGAAGCCCTCCCAGGCAAACTCCCAGCCAAGCTCGTCAAGCATCCTGCCGTACTGTACCGGTTTCGCATCACCGGGGTCTACTACTCTGTAATTTTCAACAAAACCATATGGATAGCTGCTGCCTTTTTGAAGGTCGGCGCCGGTCACCGTCGCTTTGGCGGGCTTGGCTGCAAACGCCCGTGCGCGTACCTGCGACACCAGCGTGGCCGCGTCGTTGGCCTTGCCCGTACGCAAGAGGCATTCGGCTTTCATCATGAGCACCTGCGCATACCGAAACACCGGGAAATCGTTGCCCAGGCTTCCCTGCGCCTGCATTTTTACTTCAAATTTATTCATCCGGTAACCTTCCGCCTCGCCGGTGTACAGTCCGTCCGGCAGCTCGTTGGTGAGCACGACATTCTTGCCGGCCTGATCGTACGAGCCTTTCAGCGGGGTAATTCCATCCGCGGCAAACTGCGGACCGATCATCCAGGTCGATTTCAGGCGTTGGTCGTCGGCATCGTACGTATTGATAAACTGGGGCACACCCTTCGCCGAGCCTGCGCCCCAGGGCGTGGCCAGCATATTGACTTTGTTTTTCAGCGAAGCGTGCCACGAAAACATATGGGCGCTGAATCCGCCGGCCAGGTTTTCTTCAAACGGGATTGCAAACACGATCTCGGGCGAATTTTGGTTTTCGGTAACAAAAGGCGCTGCGAGACCCATTTCTAACTGGTATTTACCAGAAGCGATCACGTCGTTGCACTGCAAGAGGCACTCCTCCCACTTGGTCTCTCCTGCATAAATGCCGGCGTTGAGGTACACGTTCGCGAGCAGCGTTTTGGCCGCCCATTTATTGAACCGCGCATACAGCAGCGTGTTACGGTCTTCGCTGAGGTTGGGAATTGATTCGGTTAATTCCTTGACAATGAATTGGTAAATGTCCTTTCTGGCTGTTTTTTCAAGCAGCGCGTCGGAACGGTCGGTAATGAGCGGGGCATCGCCGAAGTTGTCGCAAATGAGCCAGTAGAAGAATGCCCGTACCGCCCGCATTTCGGAGATCAGCGCCTCTTTGGTAACGCCTGTTGGAATGGCGATTTTGTCGTTCGATAGCTGGTCGATGAGCCGGTTCGCATTGATCACCCCTGAGTAGAAGGTATTCCACATGTTGCTGATCTGCGGGTTTTCCGAATTCCACGTGTGCAGGTGCATACGCTTGTAAATCCCGCCATCGTCCCAGCCCGACGCGTTAGCAGGCATTACAATGCCATCGGCTGTCGACTCCTGCGCCATGTACCAGTGCGTGTGCGAGATCAGGCTGCGCATATTGGCGTACCCGATGCTCATAGCCTGGTAGGCGTTGGAATAGTTATAAGTATCTTCCGTTACTTCGGAGTAGATTTTTTCGGTCAGGTCGTTGTTGCAGCCGCTTGCAGCGATCATGAGCAAAAACGCAGTTCCTATATATTGTTTCAATGGTTTCATTGTCAATAGTCTTTTGAGGAATTTGAATAAAACTAGAATGTCAGCATGACCCCCGCGGTGAAGCTGGTTGTGGCGGGGTAGCGGTTCTTATCGTCGATGCCCGGTGCCATCCCGCTGATACCCACTTCCGGGTCGATCCCCTTGTAGCCGGTGATCGTGTAGAGGTTGGCGACTGCCAGGTAAATGCGGGCGTGGCGGAGGTATTTGTTCTTCAACCGGAGATTGTAGCCCGCAGTAATGTTATCGATCTTCCAGTAGTTGCCGTTTTCGATATAGTAGCTCACGTAGTTCAGCGACTGGTCGTCGGCTAGTGGACGTTTGCCGTAAATAGGGTCGTAGGCGTTGGCGCGGAGATTCCCGCGGGTAAGCATCACGGGTGCGCTCCAGAACATCTCGGTCATATTCAGGATCTGAAAGCCGAATGCACCGCGCATAGTGATGTTCAGGTCAAAGTTTTTGTACGTCAATGTGTTATTCCAATTCAAATAGCGCTTGGGTAAGCCATTTCCGATGATCTGCTTGTCGTCGGCCTGCTGCTGGGCGATGGGTTTGGGCTCACCGTTTTTGCCTTCAATGATCCAGTGGCCGGCTTCGTCGATGTCGATGGTTTTGAAACCCCAGAAATTACCAAGCGGCTGCCCTACCTGCACGCGGTGTGTGGTTTGCTGAATGGGCTCGCCGGTATTGCCGGTATCGAAATACCCGCTGGCTAATGCAAACTTGTCGTCGGATAATGAGAGGATCTTGTTGGCATTGGTCGAGAAATTGACGGAGGTCGTCCAACGAAATGCCGCAGTTTGGAACGGGACCGCATTCACCTGGATTTCTACCCCCTTGTTTTCCATGGAAGCCGCATTGGCCGTGATGGTGCTGTACAAATAGGGCGGCGTAGGCACGGGGAAGTTGGCGATCAGGTCGCGGGTGGTGCGACGGTAGAGGTCGATCGAGCCTGACAGGCGCTCGTTCAGGAAACCGTAGTCGATACCGATGTTCACTTCTTCCTTGCGTTCCCAGCGAAGATCCGGGTTGGCATTGTTCGACGGGTTGATCGTCTGCACCCACTGGCCGTTGATCAGTACATTGGTATTGAAATTGATTTTATTCAAAGAAATATAAGAACTGCCCGGCTCGGTACCGGTCACACCATAACCTGCCCGGAGTTTCAGGTTCGAAACCGTATTGGCGTTTTCCAGAAATGCCTCTCTTTTCAGATTCCAGCCTAGCGAGAATGCCGGAAAACTGCCCCATTTGTGATTAGCCCCGAAGCGGGAGGAACCTTCATGACGGATACTCGCCGAGAGCAGGTATTTGTTCATGAAACTGTAATTAACCCTGAAAAAGTAGCTGATGAGCTTGTTCTCCGACTGCTCCGACAGTTCCGGAGCCTGCCCGCGACGTAATGCAAGCCCGGCGTTGATGTTGTTGTAGGAAAAGTTGTCGGTCGGGAAATCCCAGTTCTGCATCCAGTAGTTCTCCGTATTGTAGCGCCGCCAGGTATGCCCCGCGAGGACGACGAAGTTGTGATCCCGGATGGACTTGTTATAGTTCGCCGTGAACTCGAACAGATCGTCCTGCGTGCGGGTGGTACCGCGTGAGGCAAAGCCGTTCCGGCCGTTGCGGCTGGTGGAATAATGGTTTTTGGTTTCATAATATCCCCGCGTGCTGTTGAACATATCCCGCGCAAGCAAAGCTTTGATTTCCAGTCCTTCCACCGGCGCGAGCGAAATGGTACCGTATGTGCGCAGGTTGTTGTTGCGGTTCAGCCCATTCGTTTCCTCGATCAGCGCAACGGGGTTCATGTAATCTGTTTTGTCGGTGCGCTCGGTCCATTTGCCGTTTGCGTCCTTCAAAGGCTCGGTCGGGTTGAATGTGAGTGCATTGCGGTAAACGAGGCCGGAATATGGGCCGCCGTCGACGGAGAAGTATTTCTGCTGGTAACCGCTCAGGTTCGCATTGATTTTCAGCAGACCGTCGAACATCGAGTGGTTGACCTCGATGCGCGGAAACACCGTCGAATTGTCCGATTTCCTCATGATGCCGTTCAGCCGGCGGTATTCCATGCTCACGATATAGTTGGTGGTGCGCGAGCCGCCGCGGAGGCTGACATTATGTACCTGAGATAATGGCTTTTGGGTTACCTGGCTCAGCCAGTCGGTGCTATGGCCGTAGTCGATGGCGCCGGGTTTGCCCTGGGCGGCCAGGGCGCGGTACTGATTTACATCCATGAAATCGAGCTTGCGGGTAAGCCTTTGTGTGGTGAAATAGGAGTTCACTTCCAAAGTCGGAGGGGTTTCGCCTTTCACCTTCCGGGTGGTGATCAGGATTACCCCGTTGGTGCCGCGGGTACCGTAGATAGCGGCGGCCGAGCCATCTTTCAGCACGTCGATGGATTCGATGTCTTCCGGCGCGACGGTGTTGAGCCCTCCCGGCACGCCGTCGATGAGCACGAGCGGGTCTGAACTCGCATTGATGGTGGCATTGCCCCGCAATGTGATCTGCGCAACGGCGGTAGGGTCACCACTGGGCGTAATGACGCTCAGCCCGGCTACCTTTCCGCGAATGAGCTGGGCTGCGTCCTGCACCGGGCCTTTTACGAAGTCCTCTGATTTGACACTCGCAACGGCGCTGGTGATTTGCTCGCGTTTCTGCGTTCCGTAACCTACTACCACCACTTCTGCGAGGCTTTTCAGGTCAGGGACCAGCGTAATGTCAATAGCGGAGCGACTGCCGACGATCACCTCCTGGTTCTGATAGCCGACATACGAGAATACCAGCGTTATTTCAGCCTTGGGATCGTCGCTGACGGCAATGTTGTATTTACCATTGGCATCGGTGGTGCTTCCTCGCGTAGTGCCTTTGATGAGCACGCTCACACCCGGGAGCGCTTCGCCGCCGTCTCCTTTCACGACGCCGGAAATGGTTCTGTCCGCCGCTTTCCGGGCCATTTCCAAAAGGGAGTGATTGCTTTGGAGCGACATTGTGAATGTCTGCTGTGTGGCAGACGGGGTTTCCTCCGGGGCAATCAGCTCGATTTGTTGCGCGCCGGGTTTGCCTTCTTCGGCGGTCGTGAGGATGAGGTAAGTTTGTTTGCTGACCTTTTTATAGCGCAGCCCGGCCGGCAGAATATTGCTGAGCTTGTTCTCGATCGTTTGTCCGGCCTGCACCTGGGCTGGTGATACGAATAGGCCCTCCAACAGCTTTTCTTCAAACAGGATATCGACTTTGTATTGCTTTTTAACTTGCATCAGGGCGTCCCGCAGCGCTATCCGGCTGCCCGGGATGATCGTGGGCGCTGTACTGCTTTTGGGCGGACGATTCTGGGCCATGAGCTGGGCTTTAATTGGGGCGCCATTCAACAGACATCCCGCCATTAAGGTTACCAGAACTTTAACGTGTAATAGTTTCGTCATGATTATGGATGATTAAGAAATTACAAATGGCTTGTGTCAAGTACGAAAGTCTCGCCGTGGTCGGCTCCGGCGGGCGAGTGGGTTACCCGTGCATTCAGGACATCGGAAAGGACTTTCAGGACATTGGTGGGGTCGCTTGCATTGAACGTACCGCCGATGGTTCGTCGGGCGAGTGTGGAATCGGCTACCACGACGTTCACGCCGAAGTGCTCGCTGATCTGGTACGCGATCTCCGAAACAGGGGTGTTTTCGAACATGAACAGGCGCTGTTTCCAGGCCTGATGCGCTGAGAGGCTCCCGCTGTGTTTGAGGGTAAGTGCACCTTGCAACGACATCGTGGCTACGTCCCCGGGTTTCATTAGCATCGGTTTGGGATTTGCCTCTTTCAGTGAACGCAATTGCACGCTGCCCTGGCTAAGTACCACTTTGGAGCCGCGTTCGCGGCTGTATACGATAAATTCGGTCCCTAATACCTTGACTTCCAGTTTGTCGGGTGTCCGGACGATGAACCTGCTGTGATCGACGGTATGCTTCACCGCAAATTCCGCCTCGCCTTTCAGGTTCACCTCGCGCGTGCCGCCGCCGAACCCGAAGCGGGGGACGCTAAGCACGGAATTAGTATTCAGCGTGACACGGCTGCTGTCGGGCAGGACCACCGTCCTGATCTCTCCGTAACCGGTTTCATATTGTTTGTAAAACCAGAAATCGGACAGCAGATAAGCGCCCATGATGAGCGCAGCGGAAGCAGCGGCAACCCATTTGAATACAAAGAGCCGACCTCTCAATACGTCCCGGTAGGTTCTCACCAACGTGTCGGCAGCGGCACTATCCGGCTGCGGAACACCCATATTGTTTTGAACGGTATACAATGAACGTTGATAGGCCTGCTCTACATCCGGTGTGAATTGCGGATTTTCGGTTTCCCATTCGTCGAGCCACTGAAAATACAGCTCGCGGTTGGCGGGGTTTTCCAGCCATTCCCCGATCAGAATGTTCTGCATACGGGTAGTTTTCCCTTCGAAGAAGTTCTGGATGACCTGTTTGGAGAGAAGTGTTTTTTTCATGCTTCGTTAAATTCTGTATGACATATATCCAAGGGCGTTAGACCGTCAGACGAACAGGAGTAAAATCTGGATCAGTGAGAGCAGCCCGTGATCCTGCAATGCTTTCCGCAGGATCGACAGCCCCTTGGTAATGTGTCCTTCGACGGTTTTGACTGAAATGCCGAGCTCTTCGGCGATGGTCGTATTGCGTTTCCCTTCAAAGCGGCTCATCAGGAACACCTTCTGGTTCTGAGGCGATAACGACCGGATTACCTGCTCGATTTTCAATACCAGCTCCTGGTATTGCAGTTCTTGCTGGGGCGAACTGGCCGGTGTAGCGAGCGGGAGATCGGCCAGTCCATCGGTGACCGTTTCTTTCCCGAAATTCTTTCGCATATGATGAAATGCCGCATGCCGGACCGTCGTGAACAGGTAGGAACGGTAGGAGGTAGTCACTGCCGTATGCAGCTGCTTCAACCAAAACTGGCTGAATACCTCCACCACAAGATCCTCAGCGACGTCGCGGGCATAGACAAACCGCACCGCATGGCTGCAAAGCTGCTTATAGTAGCGCTTGAAAAGCAACTCGTACCCGCGGCCGGGATCGGTGATGAATGCCTGTTTGATAAACAATTCCGAATCGACAAAGTCCGCCGGGGGCTTCCGGATACCTGGAAAATCGAATCCCGGCCCCGTCGGCTCGCTTGCACCAGTCTTATTTTCTGCGGAATACTTCTGGTTCATACAAATCATGTAAGTAGGTTATTCATAAGAGTACTCTGCGCCGACGCTACCCTCGGTCATTTTGTGAAATTTTTATTTTTTTTGGGATTTTTTGCGACCTGAATGCGGTTTTGTCCGCCTCCCCGGGCCAGGCTTGCGACAATTTCTATCAACTGAGCCGCATTGTATTCTCCATTGACAATCAATTATATAACTCCACCAGCAGTCCGCTGATGAACGCCGAGTGTCCGTATTTGGACAACTTCTTGATATAAAAGCTTTTCAGCACGCCAGAACCGGCTTTCAACGTATTAGGCTTACTTTTTTTGATAAACGAAACGACACCTGACTACGCCTGACCACACCTGACAATCCTTGACCATCCCTGACTACCCATGACTACACTTGACCACCCCTGACTACCCATGACTACACTTGACCACCCCTGACCATCTATCCCTAAACTGCTTCGGACCATGCTACGTAACTATCTGAAAATCGCGCTTCGCCAGCTGGCTAAAAACCGGGTGTATTCCTTCATTAATATCGGCGGACTGGCTGCCGGTATGGCGGTGGCCATGCTCATCGGGCTTTGGGTTTACGACGAGCTTTCGTTCAATACCTATCACGAAAATTACGCGCGCATTGCACAGGTGCGTTCGCGGGAGTTCGGCGAGCATGGGGTAGGGATCAATTCGTCGGTGCAATATCCGCTGATGACCGAACTGAAAGCCAATTACAGATCGTACTTCAAGCGCATTGTGGCCGCTTCCTGGGACGCTGGGGCCGTACTGTCGGCAGGAGAAAGCAAGATTTCGCGTTCAGGGCTCTACATGGACCCGGAAGCGCCCGAGATGCTGACTTTGCAAATGGTATACGGTACCCGCGCGGGCCTGCGCGACCCGCATTCGGTCATGCTCTCGAGATCGACTGCCCTCGCATTGTTCGGAGATATCGACCCGGTAAACCGGGCTGTTAAGATCAGCAACAAGCTGGACGTCAAGGTTACGGGCGTTTATGAAGACCTTCCTCAAAATACCCAGTTTAACCAGGTTAAATTTCTGGCGCCATTTGTGCTTTGGGTGCTAGACAATCCGTGGATCAGGGAGCGTGCCATGACCGACTGGCAGAATCATTTCATGAAAATTTATGTCGAACTCCGTCCGGATGCTGACTTTGAGCTGGTTTCTGCGGATATTAAGAACGCCGAAATGAAGAACCTGGCAGGCTTTCCTGCCGAAGCTAAAAACAAGCCGGAAGTATTTCTGCTGCCTATGCGCGACTGGCATTTGCATAACTTCAAACGCGGCCAGCCTGATGAAGGTCCGCTGCAAATGGTGTGGCTGATCAGCATTATCGGTGCATTCGTGCTATTGCTTGCCTGCATCAACTTCATGAACCTTTCCACCGCCCGGTCTGAAAAACGCGCGAAGGAGGTCGGCATACGTAAGTCGATGGGCTCGGTACGGAAGCAGCTGATCAACCAGTTTTTCAGTGAATCGTTTGTCGTCGTGATTCTCGCATTCCTTCTGGCACTTTGGGCGGTATCGCTGGCGCTTCCGTGGTTCAACGAGCTGGCGGCCAAGCAAATATCGATCCCGTGGACAAATGTAGGTTTCTGGGCGGTGAGCCTGGGCTTTATAGTGCTCACGGGTATGCTTGCGGGAGGCTACCCTGCATTGTACCTGTCGTCGTTCCAGCCTGTGAAGGTTCTGAAAGGAACATTTCGCGTCGGCCGTTTTGCATCGGTTCCGCGTAAAGTGCTAGTAGTAGTGCAGTTCACGGTTTCCGTCACGCTGGTGATCGGCACCATTATCGTATTCCGCCAGATCCAGTTTGCGAAAAACCGCCCTGCGGGGTACACGCGGGAAGGGCTGCTGATGGTAGAGATGAAGTCGGGGGATTTTTACGGCAAGCACGACTTGCTCAAAAACGAGCTGCGGAGTACCGGCGCCGTAACCGATATCGCCGAATCGATGGGGAAAGTTACCGAAGTGTGGTCCGGCAACGACGGGTTCGAATGGCGTGGAAAAAGCCCTGCTGCCAATGAAAGTTTCGGCACACTGATGGTCAGTTCCGAATATGGCCGCACTGTCGGCTGGAAGTTTGTGCAGGGCAGGGATTTTTCCGAAACGCTGGCGTCGGATTCGTCGGGAATGGTGATCAATGAAGCAGCAATGAAATACATGGGGCTGAAAGACCCGATCGGGGAGCCGGTAAGCTGGAAATTCCAGGACCGGCCTGTGATGCATTACCGTATCATCGGGGTAATCAGGGATGTGGTGATGGAATCGCCTTATGAGCCTACTGCGCCGACGATGTTCATGATCAAAGCGCATGGTGGCCCCAACTGGATGCATATCCGGATCAATCCCAACATGAGCGTCAGCGAAGCCCTGCCCCGCATTGAGTCCGTATTTAAAAAGCTGATCCCGCTCGCACCTTTCGAATACAAGTTTGCCGACGACGACTATGCATTGAAATTTGCAGCCGAGGAACGTGTCGGCAAGCTGGCCTATTTCTTTGCCGTCCTCGCCATTTTGATCTCCTGCCTCGGGCTTTTCGGCTTGTCGTCCTTCATTGCCGAGCAGCGCACCCGCGAGATCGGCGTCCGGAAAGTACTCGGCGCTTCCATTTTCAATGTCTGGAAGTTGTTATCAAACGAATTTATCGTTCTCATTACAATCGCCTTCGGCCTGGCCACGCCCGTAGCCTATTACCTGCTAAGCCATTGGCTGGAAAAATACACCTACCGCATCGAGCCTTCGTGGTGGATCTTCGCGGCTACCGGGTTCGGCGCAATGATTATCACCCTGTGTACCATTAGCTTTCAGAGCATCAAGGCGGCGTTGATCAATCCCGTGGTGTCGTTGCGGGCGGAATAAATTTTTGTAACAGAGAGTAGACAAAAAGATTATTTAGATTTGAAGGAAAATAACTCTTTGCGTCTCCTCTTTCTGTATGTGTTTGCCCAAATTCCGCCACTTGACCTGGCTAATTGTCGCCTTGCTGTACGGTCACGCCCTTTTTGCTCAGAAAAATGCTGATTACAAGCTGTATTTGAGAAACGGGACATTTTCGCCTCCGGCTAATTTGTCGGGTGCGGCAGCCGGTGCAACGCTCCGCGAAAATGCATTACCCGCAATCGGAAAGCTGGTTATTATCCAATTCAACGACATACCCGGCGAAAAGGCTGTTACACAGCTGAAAAATGCGGGCATCGAGCTGCTGGAATATGTTCCCGACAATGCATACACCACTGTAATCCGCCAGGCGCCGGATGCCGCATTGCTCGTTTCAGCCAATGCCCGGGCCATTATCGAACTCACGGCCGACCAGAAAATTCATGCGGCATTAACTGCCCCGACACTTCCTGCACACACCCTGAAAGTGCCCGGTAAAGTGGATGTTTCCATCAGTTACCCGCGTTCTATTTCCTTATCGGATGCCAGGCAGGATCTTCAAAAGCATAATTTCGAAATCATTTCTGAAACCCTGAGCCGATACCAGGTGCTCGAAGTTCGGCTGGATACGAATCGGCTGGAACAGCTCGCGGCCTTGCCGTGGGTGGAGTATATCGAGGCCATTATGCCACCATTAGAGCTGTTGAACGACAAAAGCGTGGCCGACAGCAGGGCAAATGTGTTGAACTCCACCCTTCCCGGCGGGCGTAAACTGGATGGGGAAGGCGTGACGATCGGAATCGGGGACACCGGTAACCTCGACGACCATGCGGATCTGACGGGCCGTGTAATCAGCACTACACCGACGGTAACCGACTGGCACGGACTGCATATTGCGGGGACAGCTGCCGGAGCAGGTATTGTCAATGAAAAATACCGCGGTTATGCACCCAAGGCAAAAATTGTGAAGCGGCTTCCTGGCGGGATTTGGTTCGAGGCTGCGGCCCATGTGCGCGATTTCGGGATGGTCGTCACCAATAGTGCTTATGGTATGGGAAATTATTGCTCGTGGTTCGGCGATTACTTCGAAAGCAGCAGTATTCTGGACAGGCAGGCAGGTGAACTCCCAAACTTGCTGCATGTTTTTGCCGGAGGGAACAGTGGGTTGGAAGCTTCATGTATCAGCGGATTACCGGTCGGATATGGAACTGTGCAAGGACTCGATGCAACTGCAAAAAATGTGATCACTGTTGGCAGGACGGGAGCAAACGGCATCATTTCTCCTGCTTCCAGCCGCGGGCCGACCTCGGATGGCCGGATCAAACCGGAGTTGGTCGCACCGGGGGGATCTATTTTCTCTTTGATACCGAATGACGCGTATCAGTCGGGTTCGGGTACGAGTATGGCTTCGCCGGCGGTGACTGGCGGGACAGCTCTGCTTTATCAGCGATATCGGCAACTCAATGGTCAAAACAATCCCAAGGGTGGGTTGGTCAAAGCCCTGTTATTGAATGGAGCAAGCGATTGGGGATTACCAGGACCGGATTATGTTCACGGTTTCGGGATGATGAACTTGCTTCGTTCGGTTATCATGATGGAAAAAGGAAACTATTTTACCGGTACCCTGGCCAATCAGGGAACTGCCGAGTTCCAGGTAAACGTGCCTGCCGGTACTTCTGTATTGAAAGTGATGTTGTATTGGCACGACCCCGCTTCGGCGGTGGTGGCTGGGGGCAGAAAGCTGGTCAATAACCTGGACCTTCACCTGGTACGGCCGGGCGGAGGCGTACAGCTCCCGCTAGTTCCGAATCCCGCAGCTCCGGCAAGTCCAGCCGTTGCATCGTCGGACAGCATTAACAACGCGGAGCAGGTCGCAATCGCCAACCCGGAAGCAGGTTCCTATACGGTTAAAGTCGCCGGCTATAATATCCCGACGGGTTCGCAGGAGTATTTCGTTGTGTACGATATCATTGAAAGGTCTACGGTACTTACCTATCCCGTCGGCGGAGAGCGATTCACAAAGGGAGATGCGGTCAACCTTTCTTGGGATAGCTACGAAAATCCCGCAAGTACCTATGCGCTTTCCTATTCACTCAACAACGGCGCTTCCTGGTCTTCGATCAATGCGGCTATTCCAGCCGGGACAACACGTTTCAGCTGGACAGTGCCCGACGCGTTTACGACGACGGCAAAAATCAGGCTGGTTCAAAACGAAACGGGCGCCATCCGCGAGAGCGGTGCGTTTTCCATTATGGCGCTGCCGGTCGTTACAATGCAGCTGGTACAATGCCCCGGTTACGCGGCACTTCAATGGACAAAGGTCAACGGTGCCACGGACTACGAAGTAATGCGCTTACAGGGTGCTGAAATGAAACCGGTCGACGTAACGACAGAACTGAAATACACGTTCAATTCACTATCCCGTGATTCAACATATTATTTTTCTGTTCGGCCACGGTTGAATGGGATTCCCGGCCGGAGAGCGGTCGCCATCAAGTACAAGCCTGACAGCGGCACCTGTGTGGGCAGTATTTCGGATAACGATATAAGTATCGACTCACTTGTATCGCCCAAAGCAGCCGGCAGAATGCTGACGTCAACCGCTTTTTCACCGACCCAGGCGATTACCATTGGCATCCGAAATTTCGATGACCAACTCGTAACAAAGCCTTTTCAGGTAGGGTATTCAATTGGTGGGGCCGGGGCGGCTGTTCATTGGGAGACGGTTACTTCCGGAATTCCTGCGCTGGGGTATCTTGCCTATACATTTATCAAAACGGCAGACATGCAAGCGATCGGGGCGTATGTGGTCAGTGTTTTTGTAAAAATGGATGATGATCTTGCCCTGGGCAATAATCAGTTGGTCGTAGAGGCAAGGCATCTTCCCAATCCCGCCATTACGCTCCCTCACACGCAGGATTTTGAATCATTGCCGGTTTCAACCGTGCGTTCCGACAGATCCGGTTTAGACAATGCACCCGGGTACGATTTTTCATCGCAAAAAAGCATTGCCCGGTTGAGAACTTATATTGGTCCCGATGTTACCTACTCGGGAGACAAGGCATTGATCCTGGATACCGATTCCAGGAATAACGGTTTGTATTCAACGACGGTTATTGGCACGTATAATCTGGCAGATTACGCGGCCCAGGGGAAAGAGGTACGCCTCGATTTCCGGTTTGCGGGAAGTATTTACTACTCCCCTAACGCCGACGAGGGCGTGTACATAAGAGGAAAGGACACCGATCCCTGGATTTTTGCTTTTGACTACCATTATATGTGGAATTTGCCGGTCGACAAAAATTTTTATCTGGGGACAGTCATGGTAACTGAACTGCTGAAAAGGAATTCGCAGGAGCTTTCAACCAGTTTTCAGGTTAAGTGGCACCAATATGTGGCCACCGGTTCTGAGTCGTGGCATTTGATAGATGACGTGAGGCTGTACACAACCCGCACAGATGTTGCCGTGACGCAGGTCGAGAGGCCGGAACTCCCCGTCTGCAGCAGCGATTACCGGGTCGGTGTAGAAGTGACCAATAAAGGTGCGCATGATCTGTATAATGTGCCGTTACAGGTAACTGTCGACGGAGTTGAATGGTATAACTTTCCCATATTCTTGCTGAAAGCAGGTGAGAGTTCGCTGGTCATGTGCGATGTTCAATCCAGTATGAGTGCGGAAGGCGACCACGTCGTAGAGGCTCGGGCTACACAAATGTCTGACGTCAACCCAGCAGACAATGCGCTGCGAACTGTGCTGATCAGTGCCCCGGTTATAGCGGAATTTCCATATTTGGAAGACTTCGAGCATGGCCCTGGCGGCTGGCAAACGATCGACACAAAGCCTGTCTGGCAATTGGGAACACCTAATGCGGTTAAAATCAAAAATGCGGCAAGCGGTGTGACCGCGTGGGCGACCGACTTTGGCGGAGTGGATCCGCGCGACAGTGTAGCGTATCTTTATTCTCCCTGCTTCTTCGCGCGGTCTATTGAATGGGCTCGTTTGAGTTTCGGTTATGCTATAGACCCTGAGGTCTGCGAAAATGGGTTCTGTGATTTACTCGAAATTGAAATGTCCAACGGGAATGGCTGGCAGAAGGTATATGCGACAAGTTCGGTATATCCCGAAGATGGAAGTCGCTGGCGTGTAGGCTCCGCTTATCTGTCAAACTCCGGCGAGTACTTCCGACTGAGGTTTGTGATAAAAACCAGGAAGGGATTCGGTACCGAGGGGATTGCCATCGACGATATTCATATACATAGCGGATATAGTCCGGTTTATTACAACCCTTACGGCCAGGAAACGAGCGTATTGGACGAGGCCAGCGGAAACAAATGGATAGATATGGTGAACTTTGGCATTACCGCATCGATCAATCCGAATGGACAGAATTTGGGGAAGATCATGATCAACACGTATGTCAATTACGGTGAAGCCCATCACGTTAACGGGCAATACTACCTGGGAAGAAATTTCAAATTCACCATGTCGCAACCGAGCTTCCCCGAGCCGGTGGGAGTGCGTCTGTATTTTGCGGATTCGGACATTGAACGATTGGTCAGCGCGCCGGACATAACGGGTGTGTTCAAACCCGGCTCCGCATTTGAATTGGGGATAACCAAGTACTCGGGCAGCAACGAAGACGGCGACCTGACGAATAATACCGGGAAAGGATGGGCGTATTATCGGCCATCGGACGTAAAAATAGTGCCGTATTACGATGGCTACTACGCAGAATTTCAAACCAAATCCTTCTCCGAATTCTGGCTGGCGAAGGGATTTCTGGGGCTTGGCGACCCAATGCCGGTTACCCTCACCACCTTCACCGCCAAGCCCCGCACGGATGCGGAGAACAAACAAACGGTCCTGGTAGAATGGCAAACGGCCCGCGAGGAGGCGTTCAGTCATTTCGAGGTCGAGGTGGCGAAGGACCAGGAAGGGCTTCTGGAGAACAGGTTTACAAAAGTCGGCGAGTTGCCTGGGCAGGGCGGAAATTCACGGTATGCATTTACGGATAATGCGCCCTTGGCGGAACGTACGAGTTATTACCGCCTGAAAATGGTCGATACGGATGGGAGCTTTGCGTATTCCAGCGTCCGTGCTGTCAATTTCGAAGGCGAAAAGTTATGGAAGGTATTTCCTAACCCGGCGGAGAAGCGGATTTTTGTGGAATTCGAGGAAAAAGCCGGAAAGGTGCTACATTTCAGTGTTTTCGATGTCGGAGGGCGGGTTGTTTTTACAGACAAAGCAGTGGCTGACGGACGTGCACAGCAAAAGGAAATAGGCCTTTCCACGCAAGCGACGGTGCCTGGCATTTATTTGCTTAAAGTCGTTTCAGAAGATCGCGAGCGGGTTTTTAAAATCATCAGGAAGTAAAAGTCAGTAGTTACCAGAAATCAAATCCTCGCTGGCGCGCGCTGGCGGGGATTTTTGGTTTTGGGAAGAAAATAATTTCCCTCGCCATTTGAAGTACTATTTGAAATAAAATATCTTTGTAACTAAGATATTTAGAAACAAAGATAAATTTGAGCCAGGAGCTGACTGAACGGGTGCGGAAGCTGAGCCAGCAATACGCATTCGACTCCATCCAGATGCACGAAGCCATTGGCCGGCAGGCCGGGCTGTCCGGTACCGATCACAAGTACCTGGGTTTCATCATGCAGAAAGGGCAGATGACAGCCGGTGAGCTTTCGCAGCTGACCGGCCTTACCACGGGCGCCGTAACGGGCCTGATCGACCGTTTTGAACAGAAAGACCTGGTCAGGAGGCGGTTTGGCGAGGGCGATCGCCGGAAGGTGATCGTCGAACCGAATAATGAAAAGATCATGGCGGTTTTCGAGCCGTTGTATAAGGAGTTCCGACAGCGGTCGGGTGAGCTGATCGCTTCTTTTTCAGAGGCGGAATTGAAGATTATAGAAAGCTACTTCTCGAAGGCGATTGAAGTGATGAATGAGACGACCAGTAAATTCAATACTAAACAGCAGTGAACTATGGGGGCTTACATTCTTGGTATTGAAGAGATTGATAAAACGCAGATCGCGGTAGCGGGAGGAAAGGGCGCTAACCTGGGCGAGCTCGCTCGGATCGGCGAAATTCAAGTACCGGATGGTTTTTGCATTACGACCGACGCATTTGGCGAGGTGATCAGCGGTGTGGAAATCGGCAGCCTGCTGGAAAGGCTGGCCAACGTAAAGATGGGGGATACGCAGGCAATCATGGCACTGGGACGCGAAATCCGCGGTGTGATCGAAGCGGCAGCAATCCCGGGGAATGCCAGGGAGGAGGTCCTTCATCACCTCACAAAGCTTGGCGAAGGGGATGCCTATGCCGTGCGGTCGAGCGCGACTGCGGAGGACTTGCCGAATGCGTCGTTTGCCGGGCAGCAGGATACCTATCTCAATATCGTCGGAAGCGATGCCATTTTGCAGCACGTGAGCAAATGCTGGGCGTCGCTGTTTACCGACCGGGCGATCGCTTACCGGATCCAGAATGGCTTCGATCACCGCAAAGTGAGCCTGGCGGTGGTGGTTCAACGGATGGTTTTCCCACAGGCTTCGGGCATTCTGTTTACAGCGGACCCGGTGAGTTCAAACCGGAAGGTGGTGTCTATCGATGCCAGTTTCGGGCTTGGCGAAGCACTGGTTTCCGGCCTCGTGAATGCGGATGTGTATAAAGTTCGCGGAGGCGAGATTATCGAAAAGAAGGTAGCTATCAAGAAAATAGCGATTTACGCTTCACAGGCAGGCGGTACCCGTGAGCAGGAACTCGGACCGGAACAACAAAGGCTTCAAACGCTCACGGACGATCAGATTTTGCAGCTAGAACGCCTGGGCAGACGGATCGAAGCGCATTTCGGGTGCCCGCAGGATATTGAATGGTGCCTGGCCAATGGCACATTTTACATCGTACAAAGCCGGCCGATTACGACTTTGTACCCCGTCCCGGAAACGAACGACGGGCAAAACCATCTTTACGTATCGGTAGGCCATCAGCAAATGATGACCGACGCGATGAAGCCGCTGGGGCTGTCGACATGGCAGTTGACGTCGCCCCGGAAAATGGTCGTTGCCGGGGGAAGAATTTTCGTGGATGTCGCGCAGGACCTGGTTTCGCCTATGGGCAGAAAAGTGGTGCTGGATGTGCTGGGCAAATCCGACCCGCTGGTGCGGAAAGCGGTGATGGAAATTCTGGAACGCGGGGATTTCCTGGACATTAATATGAATGAACCTCCCGTCGGCGAACCCGCTCAGGGGCCGCCGCCACACGATTTTTTTGCGCTTAACCACTACGATCCGTCCATTGTGCAGCAACTGATCGGTCGCAGCGAGGCATCGATAGCGGCATTAGAGGAAAACATCCGCACCCGGTCCGGGACAGAGCTGATCGATTTTATCCTGGACGATTTCCAGCAAAGGAAGAGCCAGGCCGATCCGGAGAGCTTTGGAGTGATCGTGACGGCGATGAATGCCGCCCTTTGGATTAATGAAAAAATGAGTGAGTGGCTAGGCGAGAAAAACGTGGCGGATACGCTTTCGCAATCGGTACCGCACAATGTCACATCCGAAATGGGTCTGGCATTGCTGGATGTAGCCGACGCGATCAGGCCGTATCCGGAAGCAGTAAGCTACCTGCGGGATGTGAATGACGATCACTTCATGGACGGAATGCGGGAGCTGCATGGCGGCAGGGAGGCAATAGACGCGATCAATGCATTTCTGGTCAAATACGGCATGCGTTGCGCGGGCGAGATCGATATCACCAGAACCCGTTGGAGCGAAAAGCCCTCCATTCTGGTTCCGCTGATCCTGAGTAATATCAGGAACCAGGAACCCGGCGCCGGAAAACGGAAATTCGAACAAGGCCGGCAGGAAGCTGCCCGGAAAGAGGCGGAGCTGCTGAGCCGCCTGCGGGAATTGCCCGACGGTGAGCAAAAGGCAGAGGAGACCAGGCGGATGATCGGGTTGATGCGTAGCCTGGCGGGTTATCGCGAGTACCCCAAATATGCCATTGTAAACAGGTATTTCGTATACAAAAAGGCATTAATGCAGGAAGCTGCCCGGCTCGTGGACGCCCATGTACTCCGGGAGAAGGAGGATATTTATTATCTGGAATTCGAAGAAATACGCGGGGTGGTCCTTTCCGGGAAAGCAGATTACGATATTATTGACCAGCGCAAAGAAGCCTACGCGCGCTTCGAAAAGCTCACGCCGCCGCGCGTGATGACCTCTGATGGCGAAGTCGTGACCGGAAAACATAGCCATGAGAACCTGCCGGAGGGCGCCATCGCAGGTCTGGGCGTGTCCGCGGGCGTGATCGAGGGGCGGGCACGCGTGGTACTGAAAATGGAAGATGCCAACCTGGAACCAGGCGATATCCTGGTCACCGCGTTTACGGACCCGAGCTGGACGCCGCTGTTTGTGGCTATCAAAGGACTGGTAACGGAAGTGGGCGGATTGATGACCCACGGGGCGGTGATCGCCCGGGAATATGGTCTGCCGGCTGTGGTGGGAGTCGATCATGCGACCCGGCTCATCACTGACGGGCAAAAAATACGTGTGCACGGGACGGAAGGATACATCGAGCTCCTTTAAGGTCACGTACACACGGGTTAAGCAGGAAATAATTGCTTAGTTTTTCAACCAGGCCTCATTCAGCGCCTTTTTCGACTCGTCGCCGAACCGGAAGCCGTCGCCGTCTTTGTAATTGAGTTTTACGGTACCTTTCAGTTCCACATCCTGGCCATTGCGGTTCACCTTAACGGTGATCGGACTGCCTTCGTCGAGGTCGTAGCCGAGGTAAACGAGGGCCATCAGGTTTTTGGGGTCAACGGGTATTCCGTTAAACTCCACGAAAATGTCGTTGTCCTGTATTCCCAGGCTTTTGTAGAACTCATTCTGGTTGTCGGCTGCGTGTGCAAGTACGTGGGTGCGCGAGGCGTCGGGCTTAATGTAAATGACGTCATCGCGCAGAAAAACGATCGGCTCGGGGAAGGGAATGGTCTGTTTTTTGAGACCTACCTTGCCGACGAAATCCTCATAACGGATCGGTTCGCCCATAACCACGTGTTTGTCCAGAAACGCACCCGCTTCGGGACCGGCTATCTGCGTGATGACGGGAATCAGTTCGGCATCGTCGAACGGCTTTTGAGAGCCGTATTTTTGAGATAGCTCACCCATGAGCCACAGCAGGCCTCGCTGACCCTGGGTTTTCTCGCGGATCACGATATCGAGGCACATGGCGATGAGTGCGCCTTTTTCATAAACATTCGGGTATTGGGGTTTTAGTTTGGGATCCAGGATATTCCGGCTCATTTCGGTGAAAGAAAGGCTATCGGAATACGATTGGGACTGTTCTACTTTTTTAGCCATCAGATCATAAAAAGCATCCGCGCCGATGAGCCCCTGATTGACCTGGAAAAGGTTGGAGAAATACTCGGTAACACCTTCATAAAACCACAAATGCTGGCTCATTTTGGGTGCATTGAAGTCGAAATAGTGGATTTCCTTCGAATGCACCTTCAATGGAGCGATGGTATGGAAGAACTCATGGCTGATCACGTGGATCAGGTCTTTGCTTTTCATCGGCTCCCTGAAAACCGCCGTCGTCGAGGCATTATGTTCTAGCGCGCCAATGCCCTTGGCGTCGTTGGCGGCACCCGACGATACGTAGGTGAGCACGGCGTACTTCGGTGTGTCATTGATTTTTCCCAGGAATTTCTTCTGCGCGCGCATCATCTTTTCGAGATCGGGCTTCAAAGACGACGCCTGCGTTTTACCGCTTTGCGAGTAAATACCCAACAGCACCTCCATGCCGTCCACTTTGAAAGAAAAGGTATCCGGCGCGGCGTACATCACGGGATTATCGATCACGTCCGGGTAGCGCGGGACCTGGAACACATCTTTGCGAGCGTCATTGTCGGTGTCTACGAGCGCCGTGGTGCCGTAAAGCGTCCCAGGGTGTGAAACGGTAATCCGGTACGGGGTTTCGGTTTGTCCTGAAAAATAACCCACAAACCCCGCCATATTGAGGAGGAAATGCTTCCCAGCCTCGATATTGGTCCCTGCAGGGGAAAAAATGGTTTTATTGTTTTCGCCAAAAGGATCACTTTCCACTTCGGTATCGAAGGTATCGCCAACGAGGTAGGAAATGCGGACGAGTTTTTTGGCGGGTGAAATGCTGACGGTATTCGAGTCGGTACGGGTTACGCGCAGCGGTTTGCCTTTTTTATCGAAAGCCTGGAAATCCTGTACGTACCGGCCGTAGTCGGCAATGGCGTAGGTGCCGGGGATAATCTTGGGAAAATTGTAGGTAGCAACATCGCCGGTTTGCGCGGGCGGCGTGACGGTAACGCGCACACGATCGGCATCGACATTGACGAGGTCAATGCTTACTTCCACTGCTTTAGAACCGGAAGTGGGGCCGGGTTTGCTGCCTGCGCAGGAGTACAGAATGGCGGTGAGCAACAGCCCGGGCAAAAAATGTGATTTCATAGGGATTTTAATAGCGTTCAGTGAAACCGGTATCCGATTCCGAGGTTAAGGTAAATATTGTGCATCCCGAAAGCGATACTCCGGAAACCGGGCTCCATCAAGGGTGTTAATGCATAGTTCAGGTTCGCCGATGCAAAAAGGCCTGAATTAATGCGGTAGTCGGTACCGATTTCGATACCGGCATTGATCTTTCTCACATTCTCCGAAAAGTCGTACGAGGCGGCATCGATGTCCTCCCGCTCGCCTATGGGCGTCTCGTTACGTATGTACCCGTCGCGCGCGCCGCCGTCGAAGCGGTTATCCAGCAGCAGCGACACGAACCCGCCTGCTTTGAATGTGAATGAACTGTTGTTATGGAAGGTCAAATGCAATGGCAGCGTGAGGTAACTGTTCCTTACCCTGGTTTTGACGCGCCCGGAGAAATAGCCGGTAACCGACTCGTGTCCGTCGTTGCCCGCTTCGTTGAACGTGGTGTAGTAAGCCTTAACGCGCGCATCCGTCGTCATCCCTTTTTGCTCCCAGCGCAGGCCGGTAGCAAATCCGAAATGCGTCGAGAACCGGTAACCGAGCCCTGCTTCCAGACTGGGCTGGAAACCCGGCTTGTAGGATTCAATTTCCCGGATCGACGCCGGTATGCCCGCGGGCGCTGCTGCTCCGATGGAAAATCCCGCCCGGGCATTAAGCGAAAGCTTCTTCCCGTTCTGAGCGGTAGTTTCGAGCGCAATGGTCAGCAAAAGGAGCAACAGACGGAAACGTTTCATGATTTTGAAATATTATTGCGTAACGATCTTCACGTCGTCGATATACAATTTGCTGCCGACGGCTCCCTCAAAAACCGCGCCATTTTTACTGGAAGAAAACACGATGGCAATTTTGTAGTTAAATGCAGCCAGGTCAGCGAGGTTAACTTCGGATTTATAGTTGAATACGAGATTAAATGCCTGGTAACCGGTGCCCGATGTGGGTGTATCCGACGCCAGTTGCGCAATAGCTGCCACGCTGGGGTCGGTGAGGATATTAGCGCCGTTGAGGAACGGTTTTTCCGCACTCGCTTTGAAAAGCACGGCATAAATGTCGCAAACGTCTTGCTGCTCCGGTGTAACGGGCTTACCTGTTTTATCAGTAACCGGCCCGCCCGAGACGTACTTATAGAAACCCGTCAGCCGCAGCGGCTTTTTGTTGAAAGGAACGCCGAAAATAGTGGCTTCCAGTGGAGCCGTCAGCGCTTTGGCAGCGTCGAAACTGCCCAGAAAGAGATTGCCCGGCGCAATGGGCATTCCCACCAGCGCACCCAACGCGCCGGTCGACCTGGTTTCAAGATAAGCGGCATACTGGCCTTTCGCAGCATCGGTACTACGTTGGGTAGGGTAGGCTTCGGGCCGCTTCTCTGGCGCGATCAGCGAAAAACCGCTGTTGCCCGAAGCCCAGATATTCTGGTGTTCGCCTTCGACCAGCTCATAGGGGACATAGTAGTTACCATCGGCGTTGACCGTCCAGTTTTCGAACGTGAAATAGTCCGGCGCGAGGTTTTGCAGGAGGCTCACCCGGTATTGCTTTTTCCACTGGCCATCCTGGGAGGTAACGGTGTAAGTCACAGGTTTGGAAAAATCCTGCGGCATACCGGAGGCAGGTTGTATGCTGGCGCCCTCCGTGATGGTAAACTGCGGTGCGACGGCTTTAATATTGAGCTTTGAAAAATTGACGAACGCGGTAACGCTGGTATTGGTAATGGACGGGGGCGATATCAGTACTGAATCAGGTAAAGTCATCACCAGAATGTCCGCTTCCATGTTTTCCGCTTCCGGTTTGATACACCCGGATACGGTCAGGAACGTGCCCAGCATGGCCAATAGTACTGTACTTTTCATACGCAATACTAAACAATTTTTTCGCTCAGGGGAATTTTATCACCGCCGGTATCGATCATTCGGTAAACTTGGCCACCAATTTCAATCGGGTTGCCTGGTCGATTCCGAGCTGGTTTTCGATGAATGGGTCGATCCCGCCATAAGTACTGTCGATGGCGTTGAAGGTAGCGTGGATGAAGCGCTCGTCGACGGTGGAAAGAACCTCGATAGCGTCCATATTCAGCTTCGGCTTGATAATCCGGCCCAGCTTTGCCTTGCCCAGCGTTTTTTCGGCCCGGTTGCGACGATAGTAGTTGGATAGCATATAATCATCGACGATCAGCTGCCGGTCGACATTCAAAATGGACAAAATCAGGGCTGAGACAATGCCCGTCCGGTCTTTCCCGGCCGAACAGTGGTAGAGTACGGGCTGGTCGGAGGAGGTTATGTCGTTCAAGATCTGCTTAATTGCATCCACGTGCACGGTTACCGCGTCGGCGTAGAACCTGGCGGTCATGTCCTTTGCCTGCTGTTCGGTGATTTCGCCGTTGAGTACCCGTTTTTTTAATCCTTTGATCTCCCCGGCGTTATCTTCCACGACAGGAGTATGCCGGTAGCGCACATTGGATGGCAAATGATCTTCTTTTCCTTCGATTTCGTGGTCGGTGCGCAGGTCGTACACGCTGGCAATACGCAAGGCATTGAATTGATCGAATTGTTTCGATTCGAGTTTCGAAAGATTGTCGGAACGGTAGATCAGTCCTTTTCGGACGGTTTTGCCGTCCTTCATTTTTAATCCGCCAAGATCTCTGAAATTAACGGTGTTTTCTAAACCCAGGTAGCGTTGGGCAACCGCAGCCGAGTCGCCGCCGTGGGTAAGGAGGTTGTGATATGCCGCCTTCCCGTCGTGTTCCGCAGGCACACTCACTTTGCAGGAAAGCATGAAACTACCGAGAGTTGCGTAAAGCCACCAGGCCCGGAATTGTGGTATTTTAATGAGGGTATTGCTGTATGGATGGGTGTTCATGACAGGTTGTTGATGTAAGAAGGCCCTTTATTTTGCTTGCTGCAATGGGGCCATGTAAAATGAGCAACAGAATACGCTGGAATTAGGTTTGGAAAAGCGGCCGGATTCCGCGCGTTTTTCTATTTTGCATGATCAAGAAACGCCGATTTTCATGCATAGTATTTTACCGTTTTTACTGGCGATGGTCGCGGCAGTTGTCCTGCTGGGTATGCTGGCCAACAAGCTGCGGGTTGCTTATCCCATATTACTGGTCGTGGCGGGGTTGCTGACCAGCCTTGTTCCGGGGCTGCCCGTGGTTAAAATCGATCCGGACCTGATCTTTTTCATCATGCTTCCGCCCCTGCTTTTTGAAGCGACGTGGTCAATTTCATTCAAGGAAATGAAAAAGTGGTGGCGGATCATCAGCTGCTTTGCCTTTCTGGTGGTTTTCTTCACCGCACTGTCCGTCGCCATCGTTACGAGCCATTTCATCCCTGGTTTTACGCTGGCGCTGGGCTTCCTGCTGGGCGGCATTGTCTCGCCGCCGGATGCGGTCAGCATCGGTGCCATTACCCGGTTTGTGAAGATCCCGACTTCGACTTCGGCCGTTCTGGAGGGCGAAAGCCTGCTGAACGACGCCTCCTCGCTTATTATTTTCCGTTTCGCATTGCTGGCGGTGGCTTCGGGGCAGTTCGTCTGGCAGGATGCGACGCTGAGCTTCTTCTGGATGGTGATCGGGGGTGTGGGCATCGGCCTGGCACTGGGTTGGTTTTTCGTGCAGGCGCACCGGCGCTTACCCACCGACGCGCCCTCGGACATTGCATTTACATTAATAGAACCCTATTTTCTTTACTGGATAGCCGAGCAGCTGCATAGCTCGGGTGTGCTGGCGGTGGTGAGCGGAGGGCTGTTTATGGCTAACCGGCGTCTGCAATTTTTGAGCAGTTCCAGCCGCATCCGCGGTTACAGCGTTTGGGAGAGCTTTGTGTTTATCCTGAATGGCATTGTGTTCCTGCTGATCGGCCTGGAACTGCCTGAAATTGTGGAGGGACTGAGGTCAAAAGGCATCCCATTGCAGACAGCCATCGGCTATGGCGCACTGGTAACGGCTGTGCTGGTAGTGGCGAGGTTGATCAGCTCTTATGCCGCGATGATTGCCACGATGATCTTCCGGCCCGGCGTGGTACCCCGCGCAAGCTCCCGGCGAAGGCAATGGCTCATTCCGATGTTCCTCGGGTGGACAGGTATGCGGGGCGTGGTATCGCTGGCTGCCGCGCTGTCGATACCGGTCATGCTGGCAGACGGAACCGAATTCCCTTACCGGAACCTGATACTGTTCATCACGTTCGTGGTAATCCTGCTCACATTACTGGTTCAGGGCCTCACCTTGCCGTACATCATCGAGCACGCCAACATTTTCGAACGTTTGGCCGTCGAATCGCCCGAGGACATGCGGAAGCGCCTGAAACAGGGCTTGCGCGAGCATACGTACGCATTCCTGCGGGGCAAGTACGAGCGCGACTTTGATGGCCACGACGGCATGCGAAGGCTTTTGCTGCATTGGGAGGAGAAGCTCAAAGCGTCCGACGACGACTGGATGAATCAAAAAACCAAAGTGATATTTCTCGAAATGCTAGAAACCCAGCGCCAATTTATCGTCGAGGCCAATAAGGACCCTGCCATGGATGAAGAAATCATCCGGGAGCAGCTTTTCCTGATTGACCTCGAAGAAGAACGGTTAAAAATGCAGTGATATATCCTCCGAATGCGTCATTCCGAACGCAGCGATTGGACCGGATTGGCCAGTGCCGCTTTCAGGGATTGGTAAATGACCGTCAGCCAGCAGATCAGCAGCGTAGCAACGCAGGAAGCGATAAAAATCCAGACGCTCATGTCCGCTTTGTAGGGGAAACTCTGCAACCAGCGGTTCATAGCAAAATAAGCCACCGGTATCGCGATCGGGAAGGAGAGCAGCACGAGCCGTGTAAAATCCCGGGACAACAGCAGTACCACGCTGGAAACCGAGCCGCCAAGCACTTTCCGGACGCCTATTTCCTTCACGCGCTGCTCGGTCGTGAATGTGGCGAGGCCGAAGAGCCCGAGGCAGGCGATCAGGATGGTGAGGCCGGAAAATGCGGTGCAGATTTTCCCGCGCAGCTCGTCGGCATGGTAGGCATTCTCAAAATCCTGGTCGAGGAAACGGTACTCAAACAGCTTGTCGGGGTACGTTTGCTGCCATTTTTTTTCAATGTATGCCAAGGTTTCGGCGGTATTCCGGGTCTTGATTTTGATGTGAATCACACCATTGGCCCGGCGGTACACCATGATCATCGGTTCGATCGGGTTATAGAGCGACTGTTGGTGAAAATCACGCACTACACCTGCTACCTGGGTCGTCGGCGGCGGATTTTTGCCGTCGGCCGGTACGGTACCGAGCATAACCTTCTTGCCGATCGGGTCTTTCCAGTTCATCCGCTTCACGGCAGCCTCGTTGACGAGTACACTGTTAGCCGTATCAGCAGGCAGTTCGTCCGAAAAATTCCGGCCTGCGACCAGTTTCATGCCCATTGTTTTGAGATAGTCATGATCGATCGCCGTCGGTTTGAAAGCCATTTCCTTCATTCCGGTATTGGATTCGACGGTGAATATGATCCTGCCTCCGATGTTGCTCACGGGCGCTGACGCGGATGCGACGCTCTGGATATTCGGATTATCAAGCAGTTCTTTCCGGAATGCGTTGTATTTGTCTTTCGGTTGAGCGTCCTGGTAGTCGATCGTCAGCACCTGATCGCGGTCGTAACCCATGTCCTTGTTCCGCATGTAGTTGAGCTGCTGGTAGACGATCCAGGTGCAAATCAGCATGATCAGCGAGATCGAAAACTGTGTGACTACCAGCGCTTTCCTGAAAAAACCGCCGCCGCGCGCCTTGAATGTACCTTTCAATACGCTGGCCGGTTCGAATGACGACAGGTAGAATGCCGGGTAGCTGCCGCTGACCAGCCCGGTGAACACCACCACGGCCAGCCCGATGAGCATAAATTGGGGGCTTAGCAATTGCATGTAGCTGATCGCTTTGCCGGAGACATTATTGAAAAATGGCAGCAGCAATGCCACCAGAATGAGGCTGGCTACCAGGGATATGAGCGTGATCAGGATGGATTCGGTGAGGAACTGTCGGATGAGCGCGCCTTTCAGGGAGCCCATTACTTTCCGTAAACCCACCTCTTTCGCCCGCCGGGCCGACTGCGCGGTAGCGAGGTTCATATAGTTGATACTGGCGATCAAGAGCATAAAGAAAGCAACCGCGCTGAACGTGTACACATACCCGATATCGCCGTTGGATTCGCCATCGAATTTGGAGTACAAGTGGATGCTCGTGAGCGGCTGCATCTGGTACGTAATGTGAATGCCCATCCGTTTGAAAATCCCTGACATATATTTTTCGTAAAGCCCGGGGAAGCCCGCTTCAAGTTTTTTCAGGTCTGCGTTTTTAGACAGCAGCAAATAGCTGTTGATATAAAAACCGCCCCATCCGTCGGCATTGCGCTGGTTTTGGTCCAGCGACACCAATGCATTGAATGTGAAATGCGAATTTTTCGGAACGTTTTCGATCACGCCGGTCACCTTGTAGGAAGTACTGTCGTTGGTTTGAAGTATCTGGCCCAGAGCCGGGGATTTGCCGAAAAACCGCTCCGCAACGCGACGCGTGAGCACCACGCTGCCCGGCTGTTGCAGCGCTTTGGCATTACCTTCTATGAAATGGTAGGTAAAAACATCGAAGACCGTGGAATCGGCCGCGTAAATATCCTCCTCGTAAAACCGGCGCTCACCCTGGCGGAATGCCATCCGTCCGTTGGGAAAAAACCGCACGTAGTTCTCCACGAACGGGTAATCCTGTTTCAGAGTTTTAACCAGCGGCGGTTGCGTGCTGACCCATTTGTTGATTTTGTCGGGTTCGCGAATGTACGAAACGATCCGGTAAATCCTCGAAGCTTTTTCGTGGTACCGGTCGTAACTTAGCTCATCCACCACGTACAGGAACAGCAGCATGCCGCAGGTGACGCCGATGGTAAGCCCGAGAATATTGATCAGGCTGTAAAATTTGTCTTTAACCAGGTTACGAAAAGCCAGTTTGAGATAGTTTTTAAGCATAGAAGTCCGGATAGGGTTCGGTACGGCCCGTGCAAAATTTATTCCCGATTTTTAATTTACTGATTAACAGATAAATAACTGGATATTCCTGTTCGAAAATGAACGTTTAACAAACCAGGACGTTCGCCGACAGCCGACAGCCGACAGCCGACAGCCGACAGCCGACAGCCGACAGCCGACAGCCGTGTTACTCTCCCTGCCGCTCGTACCATTCCAGAAATTTCTCCTTATCGAATGGTTCGGGGTTGAGAAGGAGCTTCTGCCTTACCTGCTCTTCCAGCAGCAATGCCATTTTCTTCCGGATGTCAGCAAATTCAGGTTTGTGGGCGAGGTTTTCGTATTCGGTAGCGTCGGGTTGGCGCAGATCGTACAGTTCATATTCATCGGGATAGCCGCCGAGGGCATCGAAGTAATGCGTGTATTTCCAGTCTTTCGTACGCACGGCACGGATGCGGTTGGCTGCCTTTACTACACTGGGCTTGTTGGAAGCACTGGCTTTGGTATCGTCAAAAGTAAAAAGGATCGCTTCCTGAACCGGTTTGTCTTCTTCAAGCAGGGGCAGCAGGTTTGTACCCCTTATTCCCTGCGGCGGTGTCGCGCCGGCAAATGCGGCGATCGTAGGCAGGATATCAATCAGTGAAGACAGGTGTTCGGTGGATTTGTGACTGGCATCTTCCGGAAAAAGGACCGGATTGGAAATGACCATTGGGATCCGCGTTGCTTCTTCATAGGCAACAAATGCTTTTTGCCGCATGCCTCCGTGCGCCATACCCATTTCGCCGTGGTCGGCCAGCCGGATTACCAGCGCCTGATCGGCCAGTTTGCTGCCTTCCACTTCCCGGTAAAGCTCCTTAATGAGAAAGCCTATCTCCGTATCGACTACACGCAGCAGGTTTCCGTAGAAATTGATGTAATTGGTCTGCTTCTCCTGCGTATGGAGCGGGCCCAGGCTCAATGCGCCCGTCGCTTTCACCTGCGCCTGCGCGGAAGGTTTACCGTTAGTTGCGAGGTCTTCATTCACAGTCGCCGGCAGCCCGATAGGCCCATTCAGAAAATCGTTGCCATAGCCATAATTGAAGCCTTTGGGATAACAAAGTACATCATGCGGGTTCACGAGCGACACCACAAGGCAGTAGGGTTGCCTGTCACCCTTTTTCCTTCTTTCACGGACGCTCTGCAGGTAAGCAATGGCCTGCTGCACGTATGCCTTATCGTGATTGGCAAATCCGCCGCCGAAATTCTCGGGGGCAGTGTCCTCACCCGCATCGGGGGCGATCCAGCCTCTGAAACCGTACATCGCGATATCGGAAGCCGCCGGACTGCCGCCATCCGAACCTTTGCTGACGTGCCATTTTCCACGGTATTGCACGTCGTAGCCTTCTTCAAAAAGCATACGGGCGATATTGGGCAGGGTATTGTCCAACTCGATTTCGGCCGGTGAATACCTGCCGCCTTCGGTGAGGGTTTGCGTCACGTGATGTTGGGCAGGGTAGAGGCCCGTGAGCAGCGTCGAGCGGCTGGGCGAGCACATACAGGTGTTGCAGAATGCCCTGTCGAAGCTGAAACCATTCTTTTTCAGGAATGTGAGTGTTTTGAGATGGTCCTGCTCCCAGTTTTCGGGAAAATGTTGTGTGGCTCTTTCCTGGTCGGTCAGGATGATGAGAATATCCGGTTTGCCGGACAGGTTACTGAGGCGTTCCTTAAAAGTCATTTTCGCGGTTGTTGAATTGAAGGTGACACTAAAATCAGTTGCGGGAAATACGAACTAATTTTAGTGTCTAAGGAGAATTGTAGAAGGAATTAACCGCTTTGATGTGAATTTATTAGTTAACGGTATTTTACTTATAAGCAACAGCCGCACTGGACATGCCTGCGAGGGGATCACTTCGACTCTGTGGAAACCGGCTTCTTTCGTCCATTTTTCGAAATCGGCGCCGGTAAAGTTGAATGCTTGGCCGATCACGTGCTGCGCTGGTGCAAATCTCCTGATTTGCACATACTATTCGCAGGCCTCCGGCCGGTCTATACCGCGGTAACGCCTTTGCGGTACTGATTGGCCGGAGGCCTGTGGATATTTAGTCATGATGCATAATCAGGTGAGTTAAGGCTAAGCCGGAGGGTGCCCTTTTTCATAATTGTTTTTAGCCTTGGCATAGGCATATTCCAGGAACCCTTTGAGCTGCGGATACGACTGCTCGGTCGGGTTGACGATGCTTACCCAATTCATTGTTCCGTAGAATGGATGAGGAAAGAGCCTGTTCTCTTCGGTGAAATCAATTCCGGAATCCATATAACCGCCGATTCCCGGTTTAGCAGGTATAGAGGCAAATAAATGCTGGAAAGTCGCTTTGTCGATACCGATATTGAGCCGGTAAAAACCCTCGCGATTGAGGTTTGACACACTGTCAAAGTCGTTATCGCTCGTCACAATGGTGGCAAACGGGAATTTCTCTTCGTCTTTATACATGAAAAAATAGTCGCCGCCGGCCTCCACCTCTCGTATATTTTCAAATTCGCTTTGGATCCGGTCTCTGATAGCTGTCAATTGCATAACCTGGTTGTTTGGTTAATGCGAAATTGCCCGCATACGGTTACTTTTGCAAGTAGTTATCCTTTTGTTCCTTAGAGGTGAAAAGTAAAGCTTTGCTGAATTACAGATGGCTATGGCCGAAGAAAAAACGGAATTACCGAACACAGAATGTCCATTCCAGGCGGCTATGGACTTGATTTCAGGCAAATGGACGATGTCGATCATCAATACCCTGATCGGCGGAACGATGCGGTTCAAACAGTTGGAAAGAGCCGTGACCGGCATCAACACACGAATGTTGGTAAAGGAGTTGAAGCTCCTCGAATCCAAAGAACTGGTTCACAGGCAGGCCTATGCGACCGTCCCGCCCACGGTGGAGTACAGTCTTACCGAGAAAGGCAGGGCTTTGCAGCCGGTAATTGTGGCGGTACAGCAATGGGCGGTAAACCAGATGTGACGTAACCGCATTCATGCAGCGCCGGACTCCCGATCGCGGCACAAATGCGGTTTGTCGGAGTATCGTGTTTAGCTCAAATCAATACCTGCAATAAAATCAGTCGCTTTCAGCCCCAGTTTAGCCTGAACCGCGTCCCGGACCGTTGCGTATGTGGTGTCATCCAGCGCGCCTACGCGCGAGCAGAATTCGAGGGTCGTTCGGCTGGTGGATGATTTGAAAAACAGAATTTGCTTGATCGTGTCGGAGGAGGTGATCAGGAAGGTACCTAATTGAAGCGACACTGTGCTGTTCACCTCCTGGGCAATCCCGATCTGGAATGCCCCTTTGGTAGCGGTGTGTGTATTTTTTTCGAATGCGATAAACTTGCCGCTGGTATCGCTGAGGCCTTTGATGGCGTCCAGGGTTTTGGTCACGAGTGGTACGAGCGCCGAGCCGCCGACGGCACTGGCCACGAGATCGATAATGGCTTTGTCGACTTCGATCGTTGAGCCTTCCGAAGTGAATGGCGTGAAACTCGCGGATTGAAAAGCCCAGCCGATGTTGCTCAGCACATTCACGAATTCATCATACCAGTCTTTGATCTGATCTTCCTCCGGAAATTTCTTGTTGGCCGCCAGTTGCGCCAGCAATACAGAATGCAGTACGTCCTGCCGCCGCTGGTCCGACACCTCCGATACAAACGATACCAGGCTTTTGTCGTTCATAAACGCCTGTTCGACATTGGTTTGCGTTTCGATTTCGGTGCTGGTGAGATCTCGCGAGAGGAATTCGCGCTCGCTTTCGGTCATGAACGATTCCCTGGAATTTTGAAGTACAAGTTCTCTGACGTACTGCTTTGGATCGATGGATTCCATTTTTGGTAATAGTGTTAAAAGTTTACGGTATTTCAGTGCTGCCCATGGGGTGGAAAGATAGGATTATTTCTACGAAACCACTGGATAAATCATAAGGGAGTTATTCATAATGCCTCTTTTGCGCGCTCCCAGGCGGCCTCGTCCTCGTCGCTGAAAATGGCGCCGTAATTGCTCAGGCTTTTCCTGACGGCCTCGGGGAAATTCGAGGCCGGATCGACATCCCGGAAATCGCAACCTTGTACAAGCAGTCCCGAGACGTTTACAAACGAAAGCAGGGGTTTTGAGGCCGCGTCTTTCACCGTGATTTCCGCGTACCGGCATTTGATATTGAATGGCCTGGCAGCCTCCGTGATCAACAGCTGCATATCCGATTGCAGTTGCTTTTTTTTCGCGTCGTCGTCCACGATTTCCAGGCAGTCACCCGTAGCTACCGACCAAATGCGGAAGTTGTGCCCGAAATCCCTGGAGAAAATTTGGGTGCCGTCGGCACTGTAAACCGCATCCTCGACGCCCCGTGAATGGCCTCTGTAAATGCGAATGCATTCCCCGGTGTCGACGAGCCATTCACGGATCGTGAGGTCGTCGGAGGTTGAGATGATTTTCGTGCCGTCGGGACTGTACCTTGCGCGGTGCAGCCATTTTTCATGCCCACGGAATGTCTGCAAGGCAATGCCCGATGTGATGTATATTTCGGTGAAAGTACGATCGTAGTTAACGGTAAGCAACTTTTTGGAGTCCGGGCTAACGACGCATTTGTTAACCACCCAGTCGGACTGCCCGCTGATCGCGAAGAGTTGTATGCCGGTTTCGAGGCTCCATTCGCGGATCGATTTGTCGTCGGAAGCAGAAACGGCCCGGGGTTTGTCGGGCGAATAACTTGCAAAGTTCACCCTGTCTGTGTGTCCTGAATACGTGCGGCTCTCCAGACCGGTTTTGACCGACCATTCCCTCAGGGTTTTGTCTTTCGATGCGGAGAGGATTCTTTGGCCGTCGGCACTGTAAACGGCATGATATACCTGGTCGGAATGTCCTTTGAAAAAGCGGGAGGGAGCTTCGCTTTCCGCAGACCATTCGATGATCGAGCAGTCGTCGGATGCCGATAGCATGTGCGTTTCATCGGGATTGTAACAAACGCTGTTGACTTTTTCGGTATGGCCGTTGAATACCCGAAGGCATTCTCCTGTTTTGACACGCCATTCCCGGACGGTAGCATCCGCGGAAGCGGAGAGGATTTTATCTCCCCCCGGACTGTAACACACCGCCGATACATTCTTGCTGTGGCCGGCGTAGGTAGTAATGCATTCCCGTGTAACCAGGCTCCATTCCCGGAGCAGCTTATCGTCGGCACACGTGAGGATTTTCGTGCCGTCCGGCGAATAGACCGCGTCGTTGACCTTCGAATGCAAATGTTCGTAGCTGGCCAGTTCCATGCCGCTGCTTACCGACCATTCTTTAACGAACGTATCGTAGGATGCTGAAACCACTTTCTGGCCGTCGGCGCTGTACCTGGCCGATACTACTTTGTCAGTATGGCCGGAAAATGTCTGTAAAAGCTTACCCGTGGCTGCGAGCCATTCTTTAATGGTACCATCGTCCGACGCTGTGAGCAGTTTTTGGCCATCACGACTGTAATGCACCTGGTTAATTTGCCCGTAATGTCCTTTAAAAAGGAAGCTGTCGCCGTCGAGCACGCTGCCCTCAAACCGCGCCGGAAGGTAGGCGCTGCCCTGGTGGCGAGTTAACGGGAGACCGTTAAACTGGATTTGGCGTAAGTCAAGCCGGGTGAGATTGGCGCCGGCAAGGCTTTGGCGGAGATCGAGCCAGATCATCATCACATTCCGGATCACAAATGCCCGTTCTGCTTCTCCCGCGGTGATCCCCGAATCAGTCCGGCACAAATCCATCAGGCGCGACAGCATGTTTTCCCTTTCCAGCAATTCCAAGCGACCTTTGGAGCTATTCCAGGTCGGTACCGATTGATGTTCTCCCTCTATTTCTCCCAATAGCCGCCGGAGGTACACCGGGATATAGTTTCTGAAAAACACATCGGGCAGTACCCGTCGCACCATTGCGGCCTCCGTCATGTTGCGTATATGGCATACCGCGAAGAAGTCCCTGAAATTCTGGTGCAGGAACCGGAGATCGTCACGTTCCATGACCAGTACGCGGAGGCGCTCGACCAGGAACTGCTTTACTTTTCCGGAGCGCTGCTCTTTTTCGTCCAGACCGGTGAGTATGCCCAGGCCCAGTTCCCTTCGTTTGCCTTCGAATTCCGGATACAATTCCGTTAGTTCTTCGGTATCCAGCTCAGCGAATGCTTCATCCAGTAATGTTTTGAAATTGAAAGTAGGATCGGCGAGTTTGCGGATCGTAATGGCGTATTTGCCCTTATCTTCCATTCTGTACGCAATGTAGGGGACGAGTACGCGCAGGAGAAAATTCTGATAGCGGATATCGGCTTCATCATTGACGTCCGTTAGCTGTGCCAACTGGGCTTCATTGAAATTCCAAAGCAGCTCGCCATAGGTTGTCACTTTTTTGAAATGAAAGCGGTCGTCGTCTTTGAATCTCAACGCAATGTTGTTGGCACCGGAATACAGCGTGAGCATCATCGGGTTCGCGAACAGCCCCAGCAAATCCTTGTTGGCAGGTATTTCCTGGCCTTTTTCCTTCAGGTAAGCCACGACGGTTTCCTGCGTAAGGGGCAGAATTTGCATTAACGCGGCACTCTCGCTGGAAAGGTCCAGTTTCTCAATTTGCTTGTTCCTGGACGATATCACCATTTGCGTGCCGCCGGCCCGGGCTGCCAGGTCGTTCACGGTGGCGATCAGCCGCCCTTTCGGAACGGTTACTTCGTTGAGGCCGTCCAGCAGCAGGATTATCGTTGGTTTCCCTTCCCGCGAAGTTTCGAACAGCTTCCAAAGGGCATTTACCGTTTCCGCAGGCGGCTCGGGGATATTGAGCAGGTTTTTACAAATATACCTGACCACGAAGTCGCTGCGCTCGGCTTCGGACGCGGAGTTGTACTCGTTCAGGGGAATGAATACGGGAACGGGGCCGTTTTCTTCAAAAAGCATGTCCCGCCATAGGAGCAGCAGCGACACCGTTTTACCCATACCGCCGTCGCCCACCAGCAGCGCCTGCGTTTTTTTGTTTTGCCATAAAGCTTGCACGGCCAGTTCCAGTGAAGCAACCTGCGAGTCTGTTTTGACTTGCACATCGAGGTACTTACCCAGATTGATTTCCGAAACCAGGATACTCTCAATATTCAGGTATTTATAGCGACCTTTTTGAAGCCGCTCAAACTGTGCTTTGGAGCCTGCCCGCAATGTATTTTGCAGGTTCGCATGGTCGAACGGCGCGGCAGGTTCCACTGCTTTGGCGGTGCGATGGAAAAAAAACTCACCCAGTTTGTATTTCTGGTTGACGAGGCTTTTGCAAAGCGGTTCCAGCTCAAACCCGTTGTCGCGGACCCGTTTTGTGATTTGCGCGCCCAGCCAGTTGATGGATACGCTTTCATCCACATTAGTATGGAGAATGTCGATCAGCGCATCCGCAAACGGGCTTTTGTCGGGCACCACGCCATTGCGTCCGGCGGTAAGCACCCACCGTGATGGCACTTCCTCCGCTTCGGCCGACAGGCTTTGCTGTGTTACATCGATTTCCATCGTTGCAAAAGCTTCCGAGAAGCAGGCATCGACGATGAGGACAATGTGGTGGGCTTTGATATTGGAGAGGATCCGGATTACCTCGCTGACCGAAATCAGCTTTTTCAAATCGCTTGGTCTTTCCGAAAGTACCGGTGCATCGGACGGCACCCAGTAGCCTTCTTTGTTCTTATCAAAATGGCCGTGGCCCGAAAAATAAATGATCAGGTTTTCGTCCGGGCGAATGCGCAGCTCGCCGTTTTCGTCTTTGTCGGCCAGGTAACAGATCTCGTCGAAAACAATATCGGTTTTGGCATTGTCGTCGAAAAGCGGCTGGATCACGAAGTTTTCGTCTGAGAAGCCGTAAAACTCTTTGAGTACGCCAAAAAATCGCTGGCAATCGGAGACTGGGTATTGGAGTGGCGTCCAATGATCGTACTTGTCGATCGCGACGAAAAACAGCCGGTTCCGTCTTGTTTTATGCTGTCGAGGGGTAATAGTCCCGATGCCCATGTTGGTAAATTCGCTTACTAGACTTTCAATTTCGGTATTTTTCCGGGGTGTTCGGGGCGGGTGTCAAAGAAATTATTTACCGGGCCTGTCAGCGCCAGGCCGTTCGCGACGCGCCATTTTTCCCGTTCGATAATAAAGCATAGAGGTTGTTGATTTTAATTCATCGGGAAGGTAATTTCAGGCAATCCGAGCCCTTGTTTGGTGATTACAGGCTCATTCTTGCAACACCGCCGTCTTCCCAACCCAACCTTTAACCTTATGAAAATCTTCGCATTGCTGATCGGCATTAATGAGTACAGTCCCACCTCGAACCCGCCGATCAGACCACTGAACGGCTGTGTAAACGATGTCTCCGATTTCAGGACGTTTTTGAAGGAAAATTATCATGACCTCATTCCAGACGAACGGCAGATCCTCGTGCTTACAGATGCGAATGCATCGCGTGAGAAGGTCATCAGCGGCTTCCGGGAGCACCTTACCCAGGCGGGGCCGGAGGATATTGCGGTGATTTATTACTCAGGACACGGTTCGACCGGCATTACCGCGCCCGAATTTCAGGCCGCAACTTCCGACCGGCAGGAGCAGACCTGGGTTTTGCACGATAGCCGCGAACCGGGGAAATATGACCTGGCAGACAAGGAAATCGCACTGTTGATGGAAGAAGTAGGCGCAAGTAACCCGCGGATCGTGGTGATTGCGGATTCCTGTCATTCCGGGTCGGTCACAAGGGAGCTCGAACAGTTTCTGCAAATGCAGCCGCGGTTTGAAAAAGGTACCTCCGATGTCCGGCCTCTTGAAAGCTATCTGGATGGCGCCTATGTGCAGCGGGGCAATTTCAGCATTCCGTCTTCCGACCATCTGCTGCTGGCCGCGTGCGACCGCGTAGAGCGCGCGTGGGAGAGCAACGGCCACGGGCAGTTCACACAATCGCTGATCTCCGTATTGGGTAAAAGTGGGGGACAGATCACGTACGCGGACCTTTTCGTGCAGGTGAGGGCATTCATCCGGAATGCTCTGAAAAACCAGACGCCGCAGATGGAACCGATCGGTGTTTTCAATGTGGGCCAGGGTTTCCTCGGAAGAAATGTCGACAGCGGACGCCTCACGCGCTATCGCGTGTACATGAAGGCGGGTAAGTGGACGATCGACCTGGGCGCGGGGATGGGTATCGAGCAGCGGATAGGAGAGCCGGTTCAAATTAAAATATATGACTCAGTAGCGGAAGGGCAGCCTGTGGGCGATGCCGTGCTGGATGTGATGAATGTGACGGAAAGTACCTTGCAGATCGGCACATTGTCCCTGGATGCTGACAGCGTATATTGGGGAGAGCCCAAATCGCTCCGCTTGGAGCCATTCTTTGTTTACGGCGATGGCGCGGTAGCACAAGTGATGCAGGAAACAATGGCCAGTGCCACCGAATCGGGAATAGTTTTGACGGACGTCCCAGCTGCCGCCCTGTTCGAACTGAAAATCGAAAACGGGAATATAGCAGTTTACCACGCCGGCAGTGCCGCGACGATACAAACTGTGCTCGGAACCGACAAATACGCGGCAACCCATGTACTGAACCTCCTGCAATCGCTCGTCCGCTGGCAACGCCTGCTCGATTTGCAAAACGCGCAATCCGCCATTCAATCAGGACAAATTACATTCAATGTGGAAGTGGAGCAGGGCGGAACTACCGGCGTTTTTTCGGACACACTCATCACGCTCGATCATGATGGAGCGGATATTCCATTCAAAGTCAATTTTCGGAACGGTACAGCCCGGGCGTTGTATGCTTCCCTGCTTTACCTCTCGCCGGATTATGGCGTAACGGTCATTTTCAATGACTCGCAGCCGGTACCTCCCAACAGCTCCGTCGTGCTTACGAGCGACGTCTTTACGCTCAATAGCGAGGAGGAAATTGACACTCTGAAACTGATCGTTTCTACGGAAACCATTGATAGCAGCCTGTTCGTGCAGGAGCCGCTGCAAATAGGGGCCACCGTCGCGCCGTCGGGCAGCAGGGGCCTGGGGCAGTTGAAAGCGATAGGCGGCGAAAAGTCCGACTGGATCACGAAAGCGGTCAGTATCAGACTGGTCAAAAAGGCTGAACAGGAACTTGGGGCGCAGGAAATGACTATCGGGAAAGGCATTACAATCCGTCCACACGATTCATTTAGAGGAAAGCTGGGCTGGGCACCGCTCGTTTCCAGGACCAGGAGCGTCGAGAAGCCGGTTATCAACGAGGCCTATGCGCCGGGCAATCCATGGTTCGAAATCGTGAACTTCGACGAAGGTACGAGAGGAGAGGATCGCAGCATCGCCGAGGTAGTCGAATTGCGTAATGCGGCTGCTCTCAAAACGGATCCGCTGATCATCGACATCCGGCCCGAGCGGGAAGGTGAACTGGTATTACCATTCTTTTTCGACGGTGAGGACTTCCTGCCCATGGGCGCGCTGGCCATCACCGGGCCGGGAGTCATGCAGGTGAGCGTCGATACCATCCCTGAAGAAATGGTGGAAAAGACACGCAGCCTGGGTGGGGCCTTCCGGATGGTTTTCCTGAAATTCGCGGGCAAGCTGGGCATACAAACCGACCCGAACTGTTTGCGCTGGGTGGATTATGCCAATAATGCAGTCCGTGAAAGCGAAGGGTTGAAAGGGAAGGTTGATCAGGCAAAATCGGTATTACTATTGGTGCACGGCATTATCGGAGATACCGAAGAGATGGCCAAGACGTTCAAAATGGCGATTGATGGAGGTTACGACCTCGTAATGACCTACGATTACGAAAATCTCAACACGCCGATCGAGGAAATTGCGGCGATCCTGAAAGGCAAGCTGAACACCCTCGGATTTAACGAAAATGACGGAAAGGAGTTGGTGCTGGTGGCGCATTCAATGGGCGGGCTGGTTTCGAGGTATATGATCGAGGAACTGGGCGGCGACAAGTTCGTCGACAAGCTGATTATGGCGGGCACACCGAATGGCGGCAGCAAGTTTGGGGAAATTCCTGGTTATGTCAGCTGGGCATCTGTGGCCCTGGCGCTGGGTACGAAGCTGTTCCCTCCGCAGGTAGGCGCGGTCGCGGGCTTTTTGTCGTCCGTGCTGAAAGTGGGGAATAAGCAGGTGCTGCACACTTTGGCGCAAATGGACAGCGGCAGCGATTTTATCCAGAAACTAACCCAAAAAAATACGGCGCCGATTCCCTATTTCATCGTTGGCGGCGATCTTGACGCCTATTTGCAGGCCAGCGGCGGACTGCCTTTGATGGAAAAGGTGGTTACGCAAATAGGCTCCTGGGTTTACAGAAACACGGTCAACGATATCGCTGTCAGTACGGAGAGTATCTTCGAGGCGAAGACTGCCGCCGTGCCGCAAAAAGTATCGTGCCACCACCTCAACTATTTCGTGGTCGATGAGTCGGTCAATGCGCTGGCCAAGCTGTTATAGCCGGAGCCGGGTATTTCAATGTCGTTGAGCATGCTGATGATCGATGCCGCGTCATCCCGAAGGGTGTCGGGAATCATATTCTTGCTGATAAATGATTGTAAATCAGTAATCATTACTTCGCGGTTGTAAATGACAGCATTGGTATAAGCGCAATTTTTTTCGCTGAAATTTTTACTGGCCGCATATTGGCGGTAATATTTCCTGGCTTCTGCCGCGTTACCCGAAAGCAGGTAGGCATGTGCCAGGTTTACATAAATATAATCCAGGTGCGACCTGGGTGTGATAGCCACCGCCGTGCCTTTTTGGGCATATTCAATCGACTTTTTAAAATCTCCGTCGAAAAGTCGGTACCACGACGCATTGTTGTATACGATCGACAGGTCGTGATTCAGGCAGGGATCATTCGGGAGCCTTTCGCGCATATCTTCCAGGAACAGAATGTGGTCGTTGCTCGCGTAACGCCGGGACTGCATGCGCACGAACGTGAAAAGTGCATTGCGCTCGTCCTCCCTCATTTTCTGGATTTTGGTTTCGAGTTCAATGCGTGCGTTCCAGAATATTTCGTTCAGGCGCCGGTTACCATCAGCATTTATTTTTCTCGACAATGCCATCCAAAGACCATAGTGGTCCTGCCCCTCTACCTGCCGCGTCAATGCGCTCAGTACGCCTTTCAGATTAACCAGCGAACCCGCGTTTTCGGAGGAGAAGAAATGGCTCGAGAGCCGGTCGATCGAGGTGAGATATTCATTTTCCAGGTACGTCCATAAATCCTGCTTGGCGCCGATGCTCGAATTTCTTTTCAGGTATTCGAGGTCTTCGGCTTCTAATGGCAGCAGGAAACGCACTTTGGTTTCGGGCAGCAGGCGCGTGCTCGGTTCGATCTTTTTGGCACCGGTCCAGAACAACCGCGTGATACCCATTCGCGTATCGGAAATCGCAATGATCGAATCGTGCGGGAAGCGCCTCAGCGAGTTGTAGTTATATTCGTTGTCAATATCGAACAGCGACTGCGTGCTATCGCTCAGGATCCCTTCCGAAGTCAGCCTGAACGACTCCCCGATATGCGTGGTATCGACCACTCTTTTCATCAGCAGCATCTTTCCGCCGGCGTAGGAAATTCGTACCAGCGTGGTGTCGTGGCTGTTGAGCACTACGCTGATGCCGTGGTTGTAGCGGTCCCTGCTCCAACGGCCTTTGATCACGTTGTACCTGTTTTCTAGCGTGCCTAAACGCTCGTTATACAAGCTTACAGTGTTAGGGCCTGCGATAATCAACAGTTTTTTGTCCTTGCCAACATGGGCAAAGGCCATATCCGTAATCGGTTCGACATTGAATATGGAAGCGAAATAGAGGTTTTCGTGTTCGGGATAACGCTTGATTTCATTAAACATGCCGTCCCCGAAAAAACCGGCGAGCATACTGTTCTCCTCGTATTTTTTATAGAGAATGTATTGCTGCGTTTTCGATCGCGCAAGGTTAATGAGTAGCCGGTAACGCGTGCTGGTTTCCGAGCTCCATACCGCCAGAAAGGTCAATATGGTGATCAGAAACAGGACGCCGGCGCCATAGGTGAGCACATAAATAGTCGTAAGCCGGCGTTTGCTGTCTGCCACGAATTTCCATTCTTCCGCGGTAGGCTGTTTGCTCAGGGCTACACTTTCCTTGATGTCTTTGGTCGAGCGCCTGATATCCCGCAAATCGTTGCGGTCGAGGTACGACCTCAGGAACCATATTTTGTTGGATTGCTCGTATTTCAGGTAAGCATTTTTAATGGTCTTGATGGTGCGGGCGATATGCGAATTTTCCAGACTGAACTTGTCATGAATGATTTTGGCCAGGCTGTCGTGGGCAATTTCATAAATGCTGTCGATCCCGTTACCGCCGTATTTGTCGAGCCTGAGAATGTTTTTGGTCGCCAATGCGCTGACGATCGCCGAGGCGACGTCCAGCGGGGCGGTCGGCGAAATAATGTCTCCAATCTTTTGCGGGCGCTTCGTACCCTCGTCGGTAACGAAGCAGTAAAGCACATTCCGGATCGTGTTGTAATTAACCGACCCATGCACCTCCGAGACTTCCGAGATTGTGCTTTCTATTCTTTCTTCCAGGAATTGTTTGAGCACATTCCGGATATCGCCTACTTCGGCCAGCAGGCCCGTTTTAAAAATTTTGCGTGATCCAGGCGCCTTGTGCCAAAGCCGGTCGAGGTAAATTTGAAGGTGCGGCAGTTCGATCAGGTTATCGTCGATTTTGAGATTCCTGACGATCGCGTCAATCGTGGCTTCGTCGGTTTCAATATCGAAATGCGCACAGGATTTCCGGATGACGTTTTTAATATCATTGTCGGTCATTCGCTCGACAAGCACCCGTTTATCGAAAATCTCCGGTACAATACCCTCGTACTTCTGCAACTGCGCAATGTAGCGCTCGCGCATGATGAAAATCACCTTGCATGGGATGTCCTTCGCATCGAGTATCCTTCTGAGTTCGTTGAAAAACGTCTCTTGCTCCTCGGTACTTCCCAAAATGAATATTTCCTCGAACTGGTCGAAGATCAGGTACACGGGCTTGAAAAAATCGAGGTACAGCGATCGCAGGCAGTCGAGAATATCCGAATCGAGCGGGAAATCCTGCTTGTTTTTGAGGTTAATTTCTTTTCGCAGCGAAATGTTGATGTCGTCGTAACGCCTGACAAATATTTCGAGCCAGTCGGTTTTTTCGAAGCAGTTGGCCAGCCCGCATTTGATGATACTCGACTTTCCGGTTCCCAGCGGACCGTTCACCAGCACGATGTTCGATTCGTGGATGTAGTTGTAGATGATCCTGATTTCATCCTCTCTTTCAAAAAATGCGCTGCGTTCGCTTTTTTCGAATGAATCGAGCAGTTTGAATGGGGAGTGGGCCATGATCTGTCAGGATTTGAAATAGGAAATGAAACCTTCCACACTCTGAAGAATATCCGGCCCGATCGTTTCCAGTTCTTCCTGTGATATTTTCAAGTCAGTTTTGGTCCTTAAAAACCGGGTAACGCCGGAATTTGCAGGCGGTCTTTCTTTTCGTTGATATTCTTAATGAAATTATAGGTGCAGGTAGTAGCGGTAGTGCTCTTATCATAATTATAGAAGAAGTAGATTTTGGAAAGCTTTTCGCTGATCAATGCGTTCATGTCGATCACGAACGGGTACAAATTGAATGCGGAGAGCTTTTTGTCCTCGATTTTATAGATCACCACCGAGTTGGAGTCCGTGAAATTCTCGAAATCCTCCATTTTATCGGTAAATCCTACGAGCACGTAATCCAGTTTTACCATTTTGTGCTGATACACAGCTGGTTGGTTCTTCTTTTTGTTGATGTAGATATTCTTGATCGTCGCAAACTTGTACCTGGCGCAGAAGCCCAGCTCCTTAAACATAATGCAAAGGCTGGCCTCTGCTTTCTGGCAATCGTCGCGGCACTCGCGGTCGTCGAGCTCTTCCATGATGGCCAGGTCCCGGTACTTACTTTTAATACGTGTAATATGGAGGTATCCTCCGAAAAACTCGCTGTCGCGCTCATCCATGAGGTCGGCCAGATGTGACATTTCGCTTACAAACAAAGGTACGTCGTGGGCTTTCAGCTTGTCGTGTATCAGCCGCACGAGCGGGATGACGTCGTAGGCCTGCCTGTCCTGCTGATCGAGCAGGAAGAAAGCATTGATCTGTTCTTTGAGCCGGTCTTCCAGAACAGGTACCTTACCCTGTACCAATGCTTCCCAAAGTTGAGAAAACATAATAAATAGCAGCAGATCGGCCATCACAGAGTAGGTGTTGATCAAAAACCGCAGGCGCTCGCTGGCCAGGGGCTCATCTTCGGTGACGAGCAATTTGCGAACCTGCTCGGCAATAGGTGAAGGCAGGCTGTTGATAATCGCGTTTTTGACTTCCCTGACGTCGAATCTCTTCGGGTCCCATTGTTCGCCATATTTCTTTTCAAGGTCTTCGAACATCGGAAGTTCGTCGCTGAACGTCATCAATACGTTGTAGAGCGAGGCAAGAATAGCGTCCTCGGAAGTATTAAAATTCGAATCGATCTGGCTTTTGATATGCAGCTCGTAGAAGCTCTTTTCCGATAGGCGGTGGCCGGCGGCATCCTGGTGGTTTTTGTGCAGATAAAGCCCCCACACGGGCCCTGTATTGGGTGCTTTGATCGTCCGTGCAATGCCGCGCTCCTGATGTTCGTCGGTATTTAATGTCGCATTATTTTTGGCGGTAACCACCTCGGTTGCCAGCCTGAACGCTTCGTCGATGGTATGCCCGCCGGCCAGCTTCTGGTAAAAATCTTCGGCAAACCGGGTGGCGGTATCATCGCCGATGTCGACACTGGTCGCAATGACCGCCCGCACGCCTGCGTCGAGGAGCTGGTTGACCTGCTCCTGGGTGGAGCAGCCGTTGAGAAACACGAGTTGCAGGTTCTTTTGCAGCCGGACCGATTGGAGCAACCCTGCCCCGTATACGGTGGCGTCTTCCATCAGTAGCTGGCTGCCGCTGGCGTGCCCGGCATAATGGATAATCTCGACCTGGGGCTGGTACAGCAGCAAGCGGTCCCGCAGCTTCTTGATCGTCCGGGGATCGGTATCGAGCAGCAAATGGCCCTTTCCCTGTCGCTCACGCAATGCATCCGAAATGGCTTCTTTTTCCTTTTCGAGCTGTGACAGGTATGCGTCGCTGGAATTCGAAAACGCGCAGAGTATAACGGGAGGTCGCATTGATCGGGAAGGGTTAGGCTTATCAGCTACAAAACTATAAGGTAAACAACAATGCCAAAGTAGTTCTACTTTTTCCGGGAAATGTTATTAAGCGGTTTTTGCAGGCTTTCGTATTTTGAGCAATTATGTTGACAATACACTATATTCCCTTTTTTGAAAAGCCTCTCCCCGATATTCTATGCGAGTCACCACATCTATTAACCGACTGGATGCCCATCACAAGCTTGTTATAGCGCTTCTTTTGGGTTCGCTGGCAGTCGCGTCGACCGTTCCTTTCGTTGATAAGCCTGTCAGTTGGATGATCGGCTGGCTGGTCTACGGCGCCATACATCTGGGCCTGGCTTGGGTAACCATCCTCAGCTCGCATCCTGCGGAGGTCAGGCGGGAGGTGGACGGCCAGGATTCAAGCCGGGTTGCGATTTCCCTCTTTGTAGTGGTTGCGTCGTTTGTGAGCCTGTTTGCGATATTGTACTTGCTGCACGCCGCGGGCAAAACGGCTTCCTGGTCGGAGCTGACCCTCCATTTTGTGCTTTCGTTCTCTTGCATCGTTTGCTCGTGGATCCTGGTACACACCATATTCACACTGCATTACGCCCATCTCTACTATCGCACCGCGGAAGGTGAGCGCGAAGGGCGGAAACAGCAAAAGAAAGGGCTGGATTTCCCCGGAGACACCGAGCCCGACTATCTGGATTTTACCTATTTCTCGTTTGTAATCGGGATGACCTTTCAGGTTTCCGATGTCACGATTTCTTCCCGGGAAATCAGGAGGCTCGCGCTGGTCCATGCGCTATTGTCTTTCGTCTTTAATACGCTCCTGGTAGCCCTGACGATCAATGTCGTGTCCGGATTGATCCAGGACAGGCCATGAAATCCGGCGCCAAAACATTACTTCCCCTCTGTAACCTGCCTGATCACCCGGAGCCAGTTCAAGCCCAGGATTTTTTTGATCCGCTGGTCGCTGTAACCCAGCCTTTGCATGGCCATGGTGATCTGCGGATAATCACTGATATCCTTGATCTCGCGGGGTAGCTCGGGGCCGCCGTCCAGGTCGGAACCGAGGGCAATGTGGTCTTCACCGACCAGGTTTACGCCGTAGTCTATCACCCTGGCGAGCTGGTCAACGTGCATCCAGTATTCATCGGGAATGGTGCCATTGTAGGTAAACGGCAGCTCGCGCGCAAACTCCTTATCGACCTCCTCGATGGTTTGCGTCGTAACCTGGGTGCTCAGGATCCGAGGCGTTTTAGGCTGCGGGTTTGGCTGGACTTTGACCGGATTGTTCGCCCGCTGCCACGCCCAGTATTTCGGATTGTTGAAAAGGCTGCCGAAATGCACCCCGATCACGCCGCCTTTTGCCGCAATAGCTTTGGCCGCTTCGTCGGAAATGCAGCGGGGGTGGTCCACTATTTTGTAGAAACCGCCGTGGCTGTAAATCACCGGGTGGCGGCTGGCCGCCACCGATTGCAGGATGGCGTCGTTGGACGCGTGCGCCACGTTGATCACCATGCCGAGCTTGTTCATTTCCCTGATCACCGCTTTCCCGTGTTCATTAATGCCTCCCCAGGTATAAACGTCATTGCACGCATCTATGAATGCATTGGTAGTGCTGTGGGCGGTGAGCTGCATTGAGCGCAGGCCGAGCTTGTAAAGTGCGCGGAGCAGATCCAGATCGCCGTAAAGATCATATCCGCCTTCCAGGTCCAGGAAAGCGGCCATTTTGCCCTTTTTGTTAATACGCTCAATGTCGGAAGCCGTTAGCGCGAGCTCGATGACGGCATTGTTCTTTTTGATCTGATCCAATGCCAGGTTCACCACGCGGAAGGTGTTCTTGTTTTCGAACCTTCCGGGGTAGTAGTTCTCAGGCGTGTAAACGGAGAAAAACATCGCGTCAAGACCGCCTTCTTTGGCCCTCGGGAGATCGACGGTGCCGTCGGGGTAGCGCTGACCGATGTCGGTTTTCAGCACAAGCTCACGGCTCATGACGTGCGTGTGCCCGTCCATGACGAACGCGCCGCGGTGCAGGTCCGGCATGGGTTTCGGGGAAGTCACCGGGTTGCTATTTTCGCTACCGGGAATGGGTAGCATTGATTTTATGGGAAAAACATTGCCGGCTGTCGGCAAAAGGGTCAAGGTCTTAATAACGTCTCTGCGTCTCATTTAATGTCGTTTTCGTCTTCTCAGGGTCGAATTGCAAGAAAGTACAAAAACATCATGCACTATTTATCGTCGTAATGACCTCTGGATGAAATAATGTCTACTGTGACGGTATGGTCGTCAATTGAATACAGGAGTCTATGCTTATCGGTTATCTTCCTTGCATACAATCCTGCGAGGTTATGCTTTTTGAGTTGCGGTTTTCCACGTCCTGTTTTAGGATGCTCCGCAAGTTCTTCTATTAACAGTTTTGCTTTTTATACGCCTCTGGTTCAGATCTTTTCAGGAACTGCAAATCTTCTTTTGCTTTGTCTGAAAAAACGATGGTATATATCACAGATTTTCAAAAAATGCGTCAAGTTCTTCTTTAGTCTTGATTACGGTGGACTTGCCTTCCCGGATCTCTTGCTGCGCGTCTTTTATGCGTTGGATCATTTCAGGGGAGAAATAGAGATCATCTTCGGAGACAGGGGTAAGCACATAAGTTTGCTTGCGCCCTCTTCTGATGACTATTTTCTCTCCTTTGTCGGCCATCTCAAAGAAGTCTTTTTGCCTTTCCCTGAATTGCCTGCTAGTTGTTTCTACGATTGCCATTGTGTACTTTTTTTGGTACACAAATATAAGTTTTTATGGTTGATTTATTGGATAATGAGCGAGCATATTCTTAGAGGACAAATCGCGTAGCGATGTAACATTGGTAGCGATTGACAGGTTAATTGTTAAAAAATCCCGTCAGGGATGCAACAGCAAAATATTAGCGCTAGCCATATGCCCGGTTGTTACATGCCCAGGGGCATTTTAACGGAACTTAAACATGCATTTGCTACCGACATTACATGCCTGACGGCATTTTATTCGATCATGCCCCGTTCCACGACGGCTTATCCACTCATTCAGTCATGCCCCGTTCCGCGGCGGATCACTCAATCATTCAAATTTACTCCCCGAACCCCCGCATATACGGCACGTTCGGTGGCCGCTCGCCTTTGTTGAACTGGGCGCCGCGCGTGGAGCGGTAGGTCATGTTCATGAACGGCGTTTCGATGCGGCGGCCGACGGGCGAGTAGACCCCGTTCTGCCAGTTGGATTCCATATTAAATGCGGTAATGCCGCTCGACAAAAGCAGCCGCTCCGCGTTGAACGGCTCTTTTTTGGTTACCATCGTTTCCACGATCCAGTGCGGCTGCGAGTTGGATGCATGGTATTGTGAAAACGGCCCCGGCCATTCAAGCATCGAAATGATCGTGGGCTCCTTATGTCCCTGGACCTCGCCAGCGTAGGTCCAGCCGACTTCCCGGGCGTTGTAAATGGCTGCTTTCGTACCATCGTTATATTCGACGATGCAGACATTCGGTTTTTCGATAGCCTGAAAATGTCCGGGTTTGAGGTTCATATTGGCGCGAACGGATTCAAGGAGCTTCGCCGCCCAGGGATTCTTTTCCGTCCATGTCCAGGTTTCCGGGCCACGGATGCATTGCACCGATTTTACGCCTGTCTCGCCGCCTTTCCGGCGTTCCACAAATGCCTGCAACACGTCGACGCAATGGAAGAGTGCACCCTCGTCCGGCGCGCCGCCGAGCATCACGGACGCCTTGATAGGCGTGTCGATATCGATTTCAATATCGGGCTTGCGATAGTGGACGGGAATGGATGAGCCACCCGTCAACGGGAAATTCAGTTCGCGCGATTTATCGAACATCCATTTGGCTTCGTCCCAGCTGTATGAAAGGTGTTTATCATTAAAAACAGGTATCGAGCGCTTGCTCTGCTCGAAAACCCGGATCACCTGCTGGTAAATCCACCAGCGCGGCAGCATCCACTGCCCTTTGAGCGTGGTCGCGTAATCACCATGTTCTCCTACGATCACCACCCCATCGACAGCGAGATCCTTCCCGCCCAGCGTAACGGCCTCGCCGACGGTTTTGAAGATCGGAATGTTTTTGGATTTACACACTTTCTGGCCCAGCAGGCTGGTGTCGAACTGGTGAATGTAAACCGATACCACCTCGATTCCCGAAGGTGTGTGGGCGCCCTGCCACCAGTAGCCGTCCATCAGCTTGGCAATGATCCAGTCGGCATGGGACCTCGTTGCGCCCCAGTAAGTGACGAGGCACGCGATGCGCGGTTTGACCTGGGCGGTACGCGGAGCAGCATCGGCCTTGATGCCTGTTAAAGCGGTCAAACCGGCGATGCCGGTAATGCCGAGCATTTCACGCCTGGTCAGGAGTGAAGGATCGGCTTGTTTCTTTTCCATGATCTTTAAGGTTGCAATGTTTAGGAATTGTCTTAAAGAGCCGAAAAATGTCGCCGAATACCCTTTTGACGCAAAAAATATGGATATAACGCTCGGGCAAATCGTTTGAAGCAGCGAAACAACGTGATACATTTGCGGAAAAAAGATCTTCACCAAAATTCTAAGAACCATGAGCCGGACGTCCATCAATTACATCGAATTCAATTGCAAGCGTATAGACGTCATCAAGGCATTTTACAGCAATGCCTTCGGCTGGACCTTCACCGATTACGGCGACGACTACACTGCTTTTGAAGACGGCGCGCTATCGGGCGGCTTTCACCGGAATGCGGAGGCGGCGGCAGGAGGAAACCCGCTGGTAGTACTATACACGAAAGACCTGGAAGGAATACAGGACAAAGTCATTGCCGCCGGAGGCACCATCACCGTTGAGATTTTCTCCTTCCCGGGCGGCAGAAGGTTCCATTTCGCCGATCCGGACGGCAATGTGCTGGCGGTCTGGAGTGAGTAGGGGTATTCATGAAAAAATATAAAAAAATGCTTGAATATTAGCTTTTTAATGATTTGGTGAATATATTTATGTTAACCAAAATTTATCGCTGAATCCGTTAGGAGGCGGGAGTTAATTATGGGGAAAGTCAGAAATATTCTCGAAACAAAGAAGACAGGACCAGTGTCTATTCGGCCGGACAACACTGTTTTCGAAGCTCTGGAACTGATGGCTGAAAAAAACATCGGCGCGTTGCTGGTAATGGAGCAGCAACGGGTCGTTGGAATCTTCACAGAAAGGGATTACGCACGTAAAGTTATCCTGAGAGGTAAGGCCTCTAAAGATTTATTGGTAGGGGAAATCATGACAAGTAATCCCCTGACGGTATCCTCGGATACAACTATTGAAGACTGCATGGCTTGCATGACCGACAAATTTATCAGGCATCTCCCGGTTATCGACGACGAACAACTCACAGGTATCATTTCCATTGGAGACGTAGTCAAATTCATCATCGAGGATCAGGAATACGTGATCGACAACCTGAAACATTACATCACGGGCATCTGAGCATTTCTTCACTTCCAACATCTTACCCATTTTATCACGCCAATCTGAGAGAATACAGTTCTTCTGCTGTTCACGTTTTCTAAATTGGATTGCTTATGGATCGTTTTAATGCGTCTGGCACGCCAGGATGGCCATTTTGGCTATATACTTTACTGGTTTTTGCATTACTGACATTGATTATTTCGCTTTCTTACTTTCTCGGTCAACGGCATCGTACAGCGGCGTCCGGGCAGCCCTATGAATCGGGGATTCTCGAAACGGGCTCCGCGCGGCTGCGCTTCTCGGCGCAGTTCTATCTGATCGCGATGATGTTTGTCATTTTCGATATCGAGGTGGTATTTATCGTGCTGTGGGCCCTGGCATTCCGTGAACTCGGGTGGCCAGGGTACCTCGGCATTTGTGTTTTTATAGGGTTACTGTTCGCCGTGCTGATCTACGAATGGAGCATCGGTGCATTGAACTTCGGGCCCGACGGGAAGAAAATCCTCAAAGCTTACCGCAAAATGCCCAAAGGGCAGGCATACCATGAACTGGTGGCTAAGTAAACCGTCCGATCCTACGGCGGCGACGCAGGGAACGGGTTCATTCGAAGAGGCTGTAGGGCAGAGCGTCATGCTCACGACTGTCCAGGATCTGCTGGCGTGGGGCCGGCGAAACTCCATGTGGCCGTTTCATTTCGGCCTGTCATGCTGTTTCGTGGAGATGGCCACCAGCATTACGAGCAAATATGACGTGGCGAGATTCGGCGCGGAGGTAATCCGGGGAACGCCCCGGGAAGCCGATGTGATGGTGATCGCCGGCACCGTTTTCGTGAAAATGGCGCCGATTATCAAGCGGCTGCACGAGCAGATGATGGAGCCCAAATGGGTGATTTCCATGGGTTCGTGCGCCAATTCGGGCGGGATGTACGATATCTACAGTGTGGTCCAGGGTGTAGATAAATTCCTTCCCGTGGACGTGTATGTACCGGGCTGCCCACCGCGGCCGGACGCGTTTATGCAAGGGCTCGTGCTGCTGTCCGAATCGGTAGGGAAGGAGCAGAGGCCATTGAGCTGGGCGATTGGTCCCCAGGGCGTTATCAGGCCCGAAAAGCCTGTAATGCGCGTGGAAAAGCAAGAGGAGAGGAAAAAGGTCGTTGATTTTCGTACGCCTGACACTGTTTGACATGGAAGATATCGATTCCGGTCTTGAAGATGCGCTGAGGGTCGCATTGGGCGAATCAGCTTTTAAAATAGAAATAAACACGGACGGGGTTACTACGCTGCACGTCAAAAAAGAGCAGGTAGTAGCCACGCTGAGGCACCTGAAAACGGGGATACCCCAGCCGTTCAGCATGCTTTTCGACCTCAGCGCCATTGACGAGCGCAGCAGGGCAACGGTGGCGCTGAATGGGTCTGTACCGCCGGATTTTACAGTTATTTACCATTTGCTCTCATTCGGTAGGAACCGGTTTATCCGCATCAAAGTAGCCTTGCACGGCGAGTACCCGTCCTTGCCGTCGGTTTGCGCCCTTTGGAAAAATGCGAACTGGTACGAAAGGGAGGTCTTCGATATGTTCGGAATACGGTTTGAAGGCCATCCGCACCTGCGACGTATATTGATGCCGTTAACCTGGGACGACCATCCTTTGAGAAAAGAACACCCCGCCCGCGCGACCGAAATGGGCCCCTTCCGGCTATGGGAGGAAAAGCAGGACCGGGAGCAGGAAGCATTGCAATTCAATCCCGAAGAATGGGGTTTGAAAAGGCATAGTGAAGATGCCGACTTCATGTTCCTGAACCTCGGCCCGCAACACCCCGGCACACACGGCGTGCTCCGCATTATTTTGCAGCTCGACGGCGAGGACATCGTCGACGCTGTGCCCGATATCGGCTTCCATCACCGAGGGGCCGAAAAAATGGGTGAACGACAGTCCTGGCACACCTACATACCCTATACCGACCGGGTGGATTACCTGGGTGGCGTGATGAACAACCTGGCCTATCTGCTCGCAGTGGAAAAGCTGGCGGGCATCCGGGTGCCCCCGCGCGTCGAAGTGATACGGGTAATGCTCTGTGAATTGTTCCGCATTGCCAGTCATCTGGTGTGGTATGGTACATTTGCCCAGGACCTCGGGCAGCTCTCGCCGGTATTCTACATGTTTACCGACCGGGAAAAGATATTCGATATTATTGAAGCCGTTTGCGGCGCGAGAATGCACCCCAACTGGTTTCGCATCGGCGGCGTGGCCCAGGATCTGCCAGTGGGCTGGGATAAGCTGGTACGCGATTTTGTGAATTACTTTCCCAAACGGCTCCGCGAATACGACCAGATGGTGATGCGTAACAGCATTTTCCAGGCCCGCACCGTGGGCATTGGCATCTACACGCTCGAAGAAGCGATTGAATGGGGTGTGACCGGCCCGGGATTGCGCGCGTGCGGATTTGAATGGGATTTTAGGAAAAAACAACCCTATTCGGGCTACGAAAACTTTGATTTCGACATTCCTACCGCCCAAAACGGCGACTGTTACGACCGCGCACTGGTGCGGGTGCAGGAAATGTGGCAGAGCCTGAAAATCGTCGAGCAATGCCTGAACAACATGCCGGAAGGACCCTACAAATCGGACCACCCGCTCACGACGCCGCCCATTAAGAAAAATACGATGCAGGACATCGAGACGCTCATTACGCACTTCCTCAATGTGAGCTGGGGGCCGGTGATTCCCGCGGGTGAAGCCATGAGCTGTATCGAGGCCACCAAAGGCGCCAACAGTTATTACCTGACCAGCGACGGAAGCACGTCGGCATACCGCGTCAGGATCCGGACTCCGTCGTTTCCGCACATGCAAATGCTTCCGTATATCAGTAAGGGTTACACGGTAGCCGACCTGCTGTCCATTCTCGGCAGTATCGATTATGTTTTGGCTGATATAGACCGATAATCAACAAACTATTTTGTCATGATCGCCCAGGAGACACTCACACCCGAAGAAATGGCGGAGATTGACCATGAGATCGCGCTCGTACCTATGCGGCGTGCGGCGGCTATCGAAGCGCTCAAAATCGTGCAGCACCACCGCGGATGGATTTCCGACGACAGCCTGCAAGCCATCGCCGGTTACCTGGAAATATCGCCGGAAGAGCTCGACAGCGTGGCTACTTTTTACAATCTCATTTTCAGAAGGCCCGTCGGCAGAAATATCATTCTGCTTTGCGACAGCATTAGTTGTTATGTGATGGGTTATGAAAAAATATACGGGCAAATACGAGCCAGGCTGGGCATTAGCTTCGGGCAAACGACCTCTGACGGCCGGTTCACGCTCCTGCCTAATGCCTGCCTGGGTACCTGTGATCACGCGCCTGCGCTGATGATCAACAACGAGCTGTTCCGCGACCTGACGGAAGAAAACCTGGACGAAATACTGGACCGATATCACTGATGCCATGGAAACGCCTCTCACCCAGCATATCAGCTTCGATCGCCCCTGTTACAATCTCCGCGATTATGAAAAGAACGGGGGCTATCAGGCATTGAGGAAGGCACTTTCACTGTCGCCGGAGTCGATTACCAACACGGTACAGGCGTCGGATTTGAAAGGAAGGGGCGGAGCGGGTTTCAACACAGGTATGAAATGGAGCTTTGTGCCGATGAACGGGCATTATCCGGTTAAATACCTGATCGCGAATGCCGATGAAATGGAGCCAGGTACTTTCAAGGACCGGATGCTGATGGAGGGAAACCCGCACCAGCTCATCGAAGGTATGATCATTTCGGCCTTCGCGATCCAGGCCAGCATTTCGTACATATTCCTGCGCTGGGCCTACAAAAAGGCCGGCCGGCTGCTCACGCACGCTATTGGGGAAGCCTATGCGGCGGGTTATCTGGGTAAAAACATCCTGGGAACGGGCTACAACCTGGAAATGCACCTGCATACGGGCGTCGGTCGCTACATCTGCGGGGAGGAAACCGCATTGCTTAATGCATTGGAAGGCAAAAGGGCCACACCGAGGGCCAAACCGCCTTTCCCGCAGGTAAGCGGGCTATTTGGCAAGCCGACGATCGTCAACAATGTCGAAACGCTCTGCAACATCCCGCATATCATCAATAATGGGCCGGACTGGTTCAAAAGCCTGGGAAAAGGCAATGACGCCGGGACGAAGATTTACGGCGTGAGCGGGCGTGTCAAAAGACCCGGCCTCTGGGAGCTGCCGATGGGCGTTTCCATGCGGGAGCTGATCGAGGATTGCGCCGGTGGAATGGCTAACGGATATCGTTTCAGGGGGGCATTGCCGGGAGGTGCTTCCACGGACTTTCTGGTGGAGGAGCATCTGGATATTAACCTCGACTACAAATCCGTAGCCGCGGCCGGTAGCAGGCTTGGTACCGGCACGATGATCATTCTCGATGACCACACTTGCCCCGTAGGATTTGTCCATAACCTCGAACATTTCTTCGCGCAGGAGTCGTGCGGGTGGTGTACGCCCTGCCGGGAGGGTTTGCCGTGGACGGAGAAGATATTGCTCTCTATCGAACGCGGCGAAGGCAGGCCGGAGGACTTGCAGCTGCTTGAAACGCACACGCGGCTGTTGGGGCCGGGGAATACATTCTGCGCGCTGGCACCCGGTGCGATGGAGCCGCTGCAAAGCGCGCTGAAATATTTCAGAGAGGATTTTGAAAAGCATATCGATCAAAAAAAATGCCCCTGGCGGTAAACTATCATGGTACGCATTTACATCGATCAGAAGCCTTATGACGTAAAGCCGGGTAAAAACCTGCTCGAAACGTGCCTCACGTTAGGCCTTGACCTGCCGTATTTCTGCTGGCACCCCGCAATGGGCTCGGTAGGAGCGTGCCGCCAGTGCGCCGTCAAGCTTTTCAAGGACGAAAATGACAAGACCGGCCGCCTCGTGATGGCCTGTATGGAAGGTGTACGGGATAATATGTACCTGTCCGTAAACGACGCCGTCGCGCACGATTTCCGGTCACAAAATATCGAATGGCTCATGAGCAATCACCCGCACGACTGCGCGGTATGCGACGAGGGCGGTTCGTGCCATTTGCAGGATATGACGGTTATGACGGGCCATGCTTACCGGCGTTTCAGATTCCCGAAAAGGACTTACCAGAACCAGTACCTGGGGCCATTCCTGCACCACGAAATGAACCGCTGCATCCAGTGCTACCGCTGCGTGCGGTTTTACAAGGATTATGCGGGAGGAAAAGACCTGGACGTATTTGCAGCGCATAACCATATCTATTTTGGAAGGGAAAAAGATGGTGTGCTTGAAAATGAATTCAGCGGTAACCTGGCGGAAGTTTGTCCCACGGGCGTTTTTACCGATAAGACCCTGCGGGAGCATTATACCCGCAAATGGGACATGACCATGGCTCCGTCCATCTGCCAGCATTGCAGCCTGGGGTGCAATATCATCGCCGGTGAACGGTATGGCGCGCTCCGGCAGATAACCAACCGGTTCAACGGCGCTGTCAACGGTTATTTTATTTGCGACCGCGGCCGGTACGGCTACGAGTTTGTCAATGATCCTGGGAGGGTAAGGCAGCCGGTTATCCGCTCGGAAAAGGAAGGCCGAAACCTGTTCGAAACTCTGAGCAGCATTCTGACCGAAGGCCGGCTGATCGGCATCGGCTCGCCGCGGGCCTCGCTGGAAGCTAATTTTGCATTGCGGCGGCTGGTGGGTGAAGCTAATTTTTACCAGGGCATTCCCGAAAACGAAGCCAGGCTGCTCCGTAAAATACTGGCGATCCAGCACAGCGGGCACGTTTATACGCCCTCGCTGAAAGAAACCGAATATGCCGACGTGACGCTGGTACTGGGTGAAGATCCAACCAATTCAGCTCCGCGGATTGCACTGGCATTAAGGCAGGCTGTGCGTACCAAACCGCTCGAAAAAATAACCGGGCCCAACATCCCGCTTTGGAACGACGCGGCGGTGCGGGAGATGATTCAGGATGAAAAGGGAGAACTTTTCATGGCATATCCTGTCAATACCAAACTTGACGAAGTAGCGTCGGGTACGCTTCATGCCGCGCCGGAAGATATTGCACGTTTGGGTTTTGCTATTGCCCATTACATGGATGACAGCGCGCCCGAGCCGGAAGGAATGAATGCCGGGGCGCTGGAATCGGCCAGGCGCATGGCGGATCTGCTGCAAAAGGCGGAAAGGCCGCTGATCGTGTCAGGCATGTCGCTTTTCAATGAAGACATTATCCAGGCCGCCTATCAGATCGGGCAGGCATTGGAAAAAGGGGAGAAGAAAGCCGCATTGTGTTTTGTAATGCCCGAATGCAATTCCGCGGGGCTTGCGATGATGCAGGCGCCGTCGCTGGCCATGGCGATGAAAGCTGCGGAGACCGGCAATTTCGACACGGCGGTCATTCTGGAAAATGATTTGTACCGCCGGGCGGAACGGTCTGAGGTCGACCGGTTTTTGAATGCATTTAAAAACACCATTGTACTCGACCACCTGGAAAACGACACCGCCCGTATGGCAACGGTGCTGATCCCGACGGCCACTTTTGCGGAAGGAGAGGGCACGCTCGTCAATAATGAGGAGCGTGCGCAGCGGTTTTTTCAGGTTTTTATGCCTAAAAACGAACATATCCGGGAAAGCTGGCGCTGGCTCGACGAGTTCCGGCAATTCCGGGATGGCACGAAACCCGACGAGCTGCGGGAACTGGATAACCTGTTGGAAGAACTCGTGCACGCCATGCCGCAATTCAAGGGAGCGGAAACGGCAGCGCCGCTGTCCGACTTCCGGATTAATGGCCAGCGCATTCCCCGGGAACCGCACCGGTTCAGCGGCCGCACGGCCATGCTTGCCCATGTGGCGGTGAGTGAGCCCAAGCCGCCGGAGGATACCGATTCGCCGCTCTCATTTACCATGGAAGGCTACCGCGGGATGCCGCCTGCCCCTTTGACACCCTTTTACTGGTCACCGGGCTGGAACTCGGGCCAATCGGTCCACAAGTACCAGAGCGAAGCCGGCGGACCATTACGCGGGGGGGATCCGGGCGTCCGATTGTTAGGTGGAGGAATACACTTTTCAAATGGTTTTCAAAGCACTATTCCGCCTGCGTTTGAGCGGCGGGAGAATGAAATGGCATTGGTACCGCTAGCGCACATTTTCGGTTCCGAGGAGCTCAGTGTACTCTCACTATCGGTGGAAAGCCGTGCTCCGCACCCTTACATTGCCCTGAACATGCAGGACGCAGAACGCCTGCATACCGCCGAGGGAGCTATTTTAAGAATGCGAATCGGCGACCGGGTTTTTGACCTGCCGGTAATCCTGAAAAATGAATTGCCCGAAGGCATTGCCGGGCTGCCGTATAATCTGCCGTCAATGTCGGGTATCGCATGGCCTGCGAAAGGCGTCCTAACCAACACAGCCTCATGAACGAGATCCTGAAATATACTCTGATGATCGTCATCATTCTTTTTACGCTGACGACGATCGCAGCCTGGCTGATCTGGTTGGAGCGCCGGATGCTGGCGCTCTGGCAGGACCGTTATGGTCCGAACCGGGCAGGGCCATTCGGTTTGTTTATTGTCGTAGCCGACACGATCAAGCTGTTTTTCAAGGAAGACTGGATACCGCCGTTTGCCGAAAAAGCCGTTTTTGTTTTTGCCCCGGCCATTGTGGCCGCGGCTGTATTGCTGAGTTTTGTGGTAGTTCCATTTGCGCCGGACATTCTGGTGGCCGACCTGGACATCGGATTGTTGTTCTTCCTCGCGATGTCGTCGCTGGGCGTGTACAGCATTGTACTCGGCGGCTGGGCTTCCAACAACAAATACTCGCTGCTGGGCGCCTTGCGCGGGGCTTCGCAGATGATCAGCTATGAAGTTTTCATGGGACTTTCTCTGATGGGTGTGGTGATGCTTTCGGGTTCATTCCGGCTGACAGACATTGTGATGGCGCAAAAGGACCTCTGGTTTGTGGTAACGCAGCCAGTGGCATTTGTGCTTTTTCTAACAGCCGGAATAGCCGAAACGCACAGGCTGCCTTTTGATATTCCCGAAGCGGAAAGCGAGCTGGTGGCGGGCTTTCACTCGGAGTATTCAGGTATGAAATTCGGCATGTTTTTCATCGGGGAATACCTGGGTATCATCCTGATTTCCGCGATGGTAGTCACTGTTTTCTTCGGAGGATGGCTTGGGCCGGTTTTGCCGCCGGTGGTATGGTTTACGCTCAAAACGTTCGTTTTTATCATTTTCTTTATTCTGCTGCGGGCTTCGCTTCCACGTCCCCGGTATGATCAGCTGATGGAATACGGCTGGAAAATCATCCTGCCCATTGCCCTGCTCAATCTACTCGTCACCGGTGGAATTACCTTGCTGAAAAACTAACCATTAACCCAATGCGTCATGATCAGCTTACTCAGATCGATTGGTCTCATTTTCCTGCACATGTTCAGGAAGCGCGAGACTATCCAATACCCGGAAGAAAAAGTGGTGCTGCACCCGCGCTGGCGGGGGCGGATCGTGCTCACGCGGGATCCCGACGGGGGCGAGCGCTGCGTAGGCTGCTACCTTTGCGCGGCGGCCTGCCCGGTCGACTGCATCTCGTTGCAGGCCACCGAGGACGAGAATGGCAGAAGGTATCCCGCATTTTTCAGGATCAATTTTTCGAGATGTATTTTCTGCGGCTACTGCGAGGAAGCCTGCCCCACGTACGCGATTCAGCTCACGCCTGATTTTGAAATGGGCGAATACAACCGGCAGAACCTGGTGTATGAGAAAGAGGACTTGCTGATCGACAGCCAGGGGAAATACCCGGGTTACAACTACTACAAAGTGGCAGGCCTTGCCGCCGGTGTGAAGGGCAAAGGGGAAGGCGCGAACGAAGAGCCGCCGGTGGATATACGCAGTTTAATCCCGTAAAACTATGGAAATCGCTTTCTATATCGCCGGTACCGTTGCCCTGGTAGCCACACTGATGGTCATCACGCGGCATAACCCCGTTCACGCGCTCTTATACCTGAATGTGTCGCTGCTGGCGCATGCTATGCTTTTTTACCTGCTCGGTGCATCGTTTGCGGCATTGCTGGAAATCATCATTTACGCGGGGGCGATCATGGTCCTTTTCATTTTCGTGGTGATGCTGCTGAACCTGGGAAAGGAGACGGCCGAGCAGGAGCGAAAGTGGCTGAAACCCAAAATATGGATGGGACCTACGGTGTTGGCTGCCGTATTGTTCGCCGAATTTCTGGCGCTCGTTTTATCGTCCGGACAGGATACTTACAGCCCGGCGGTGGTAAGTCCGCGTGAACTGGCGGTGTCATTGTACCGCGAATACCTGATCGGCGTGGAACTGGCAGCGATGCTGCTCATGGCAGCGGTAGTAGGCGCCGCGCACATCGGCCGTCATAAAAAACTGGTGCTGCACCGGTTTTTGCAGATAGATAAGGAAAAAGAAGAAGAGAAACACCAAGAAGCTGTGCTATGAAAACAACTGTTTCAGCCGAAGTGGTAGTATTGCTGGCGGGCTTGCTATTTGCATTGGGGATCGTCGGGGTGATCATCCGGAAGAATATCATTTTCATGCTCCTGTCGGTCGAGATCATGCTCAATGCATCGGGGCTGGCATTTGTGGCCGCTGGTTCCCGGTGGGGGCAGCCCGATGGCCAGGTGATGTTCGTGTTCATTCTGGCCATGGCGGCCGCCGAGGTGTCCATCGGCCTGGCGCTGATCCTGCAAATCTACCATCAGCACAAATCGCTGGATATCGACAATCTGAGAGAAATGAATGGGTGACTAGCCCGCAAACTGAAAGCTCATGGACAAGTATCTGTGGCTCATACCCGCCCTTCCGCTCGGCGGATTTCTGATCCTCGCAGTGGCTGGGAAACAACTTTCCCGCCCGTCGGTGGCGATTGTCGGAGCGGGCAGCATCTGCCTTTCCGCTTTGGTGACCTTCGTTGTCGGGGGGGCATTTCTGGCCGGTATGCCGGCAAGCGCTGTATACACGCAGACTTTATGGACGTGGTTCGACGTGGGCGCGTTCAACGCGAAGATTACCCTCACGCTCGATGTCCTTTCCCTGGTTTTTGTATTTGTCATCACCTTTATCGGCGCGTTGATCCACGTCTATTCCACGGCATTCATGGAAGCGGACCGGGACTACGCCCGTTTTTTCGCGAGCATGAACCTGTTTGTGTTTTCGATGCTGGTACTGGTGCTGGCCGATAATCTGTTGCTGATGTACCTGGGCTGGGAAGGGGTAGGACTATGCAGCTATCTGCTGATCGGCTTCTGGTATGAACAGCCTTCCAACGGGAATGCGGCACGTAAGGCATTTATCGTTACCCGCATCGGCGATGCAGCCATGGCCATCGGGCTGTTTATGGTTTTCCAACAGGCCGGTACCCTGGTTATTTCCGACATTGATGCCAATGCTGCCACAATCTGGCAACCCAATAGTACCGTCATAACGGTTACTGCGCTGTTGCTGCTGGCCGGGGGACTTGGCAAATCGGCCCAGCTTCCGCTGCAAACCTGGCTGCCCGACGCCATGGCAGGGCCCTCTCCCGTGAGCGCGCTCATTCACGCGGCCACGATGGTGACCGCGGGCGTGTACCTGGTAGCGCGTATGCATGCGATATTCGCCCTCTCGGAAACCGCCCGTCTGGTGATTGCCGTCGTCGGAGCGGCGACCCTGTTGCTCGCCGGACTCACGGCCCTTACCCAGTACGACATCAAGCGGGTACTGGCTTATTCGACCATCAGTCAGATCGGCTATATGTTCCTCGCACTGGGTGTAGGCGCCTGGACGGCGGCGATATTCCATTTTATGGTCCATGCATTTTTTAAAGCATTACTCTTTCTCGCTGCGGGAGCCATTATAGAATCGCTTCACCACGAACATAATATGTTTAAAATGGGGGGATTGAAAGACAAAATGCCGGTGGTTTTCTGGACATTCCTGGCGGGTGCGCTGTCCCTGGCCGCGGTGCCGCTCATTAGTGCCGGGTTTTACAGTAAGGACCAGATTCTCTGGTATTCCTGGACGGCCAACGGCGGGAGCCCGGTGCTTTGGATGGTTGCCCTGTGTGGTGCATTGATCACCGCTGCCTACACCACACGCATGATGATCCTGACATTCTGGGGCGAAGCACACACGCCGGTCGGGCATCTGCCGGGCAAACGCATGACGATGCCTCTCGTTATACTAGCGGTATTTTCGATTTTCGCCGGATTTATCGAGCTGCCGCATAATTTCGGGCATTTTACCCTTTTCTCGGATTTACTGCGCCCGGTATTGCCGGAGACGGTTATGCAGGCCGACATCCCTTCGGAATGGTTGTTTCAGCTTTTGGCAGCGCTGGCTACACTGGGTGGTGTATTTCTCGGATACCACTATTACTACCAGCAGCCTGCACGCATTGAAAGCCTTCGCAGGAACGGCTTGCTGGCAAGCCTTTACCGGTTCTGGTTCTCGGGCTGGGGTTTTGACGCCCTGTACGACCGCTTGCTGGTAAAGCCATTTATTTTCATTTCCAAAATCAATAAGTCGGATGTTACCGACCGGCTGTACACTGGCATTGCTGCTGCGACCGGGGAGATGTACAAGGTGCTTTCAAGAACGCAATCCGGATCGCTCCGGTGGTATATCATGGGTCTGGTGGTTGGTGCAATTCTCATCCTGGGTATTCAGATAATGCTATGACACTGGTACTTTTGATCACGGTTTTAATGGCCGGCGCTGTGGCGGCGGTGATCGCGGGAGAGTGGAACAGGCACCTACCGCGCTGGATCGCATTGCTGGCCAGTGCCGCAGGGCTGCTGCTGGTCATGTTCCTTTGGGCCAATACCTTGCCGCATTCGGTGACGGACGGCCAATGGCTCATGGATTTCCGCAAAGAATGGATCCCTTCTTTTGGCATAACCTTTCACCTGGCGGTCGACGGGCTGAGCTTGCTCTTACTCGCATTAACCTTTTTCCTGGGTGTGCTGGCCGTCCTCTGTTCGTGGGATGAAATCCGCGAGAGGACCGGCTTTTACTACTTCAACCTACTCTGGATCCTGGCGGGTGTGGCGGGGGTATTCATGGCGATGGATCTGTTCCTGTTCTACTTTTTCTGGGAGGTAATGCTCATCCCTATGTACTTCCTGATTGGTATATGGGGTAGTGAAAACAGGGTGTATGCCGCGTATAAATTCTTCATTTTCACGCAGGCGAGCGGGCTGCTGATGTTCCTGGCCATATTGGGCCTGTATTTCATCCACGGCCGCGACACAGGTAATTACACGTTCGGATATTTCGAGCTCGTTGAAACGGTAATTCCATTCAAAACCGCTTTCTGGCTGATGTCTGGCTTTATGATCGCCTTTGCCGTCAAGCTGCCCGTATTCCCATTTCATACCTGGCTGCCCGATGCGCACGGGGAGGCGCCTACTGCCGGAAGTCTCATTCTGGCAGGATTGCTGTTGAAAACCGGGGCTTACGGCATGCTGCGGTTTGTAGTCCCCATATTCCCCGAAGTAGTGACCGACGTGGCTGTTCCGGCGATGGTGCTGGGCGTGGCGGGTATTGTTTACGGGGCTGTAATGGCCTATTCGCAGACCGATTTAAAACGGCTCGTGGCATTTACGAGCGTGAGTCATATGGGTTTTGTCATCACAGGAATTTTCGCATTAAACGAATTGGCCTTGCAAGGAGTGGTGATGCAGCTGGTAACCCACGCCCTGAGCACGGGCGCATTGTTTTTGTTGGCCGGGATGATTAAGGAGCGGCTGCATACCCGCGATATCGGACAAATGGGCGGGCTCTGGGGGCCTATGCCCCAAATGGGCACCATCGGACTGCTATTTGCAATGGCCTCACTCGGTTTACCGGGCCTGGGCAACTTCGTGGCCGAATTTCTGATCTTGCTCGGCGTTTTCCAGGCGCAGCCGTGGATCACCGTTGCCGCGGCCTCCGGGCTGATATTCTCAGCCGTGTATTCATTGCGTATTGTAGGCAAGATATTCCTGGGGCCGCGCAGGACGATGGAAGCCGTTCCCGATTTTTCATTCAGGGAAATGCTGATCATGGCGGCACTCACGGTTTCAGTGGTATGGCTCGGGTTGTTTCCGCAGCCGGTGATCAACACAGCCCGGCCTGCGATCACGGAGCTGATCCGGTTTATGGATGTTCATAGTACGGCTTCACATCATCAGTCTTATGTCAAATAACGATTTTTCCGCGCTGATGCCGCTCATGGTGCTGGCTGGCGCATCGGTTCTGGTGATGTTGTTGATCGTAGCGCGGCTGAGCCACCGGATCATCCAGCTTGTCAGCCTGCTGCTTTTTGTAGCGGCATTCATTTCCCTGCTCAATATCCGCGGAATGCTTCCTTATGAGGTAGGTTCGCTGTTTATGATTGATAGTTTCGGCGCCTTCATGACCGGGCTGATCATTTTTTCGGGATTGGTGGTCAACGTATTCTCCTACATCTATTTTCAGGAAAAAGAGGAAGGGCCGAAAGAATATTATGTGCTGCTTTTCCTGTGTACGCTGGGCGCGTGCGTGCTGGCACTGAGCGAGCATTTCGTATCGCTCTTCCTGGGGCTCGAAATCCTCACCATCGGCTTGTACGCGCTCATTGCTTATCTGCGCACACGGAATCATAGCATTGAGGCGGGGATCAAATACCTTGTACTGGCGGCGTTTTCATCGGCTTTCCTGCTTTTCGGAATGGCCCTGGTGTATTTGCAAACGGGTACGATGTCGTTTGCGGGAATGGCTGATGTGGTCGCAGCCGAAAGTGTGCCTCCATTGCTGCTTACCGGGCTGGGCCTGATGCTGGTGGGGCTGGGTTTCAAGTTGGCCGTAGTGCCGTTTCATATGTGGACGGCCGATGTGTACCAGGGCGCGCCGGTGCCTGTTACGGCATTTATTGCCACCGCCTCCAAAGGCGGGGTCGTGGCGGCCATGCTGCGCTTTTTCATCGCCATCGACGGTTTCCGCTCCGAGCCGCTGCAGATGGTCGTATTTATCATTGCCATTGCGTCGATGGTGGCAGGTAACCTGCTGGGATTGAGGCAGAAAAATATCAAGCGGCTGCTCGCCTATTCCTCCATCGCACACCTGGGGTATTTGTTGGTAGCCTTTATTCCGGGCAGCGCCGTGGTACCGCAGGCGGTCAGCTTTTATCTGCTTACTTATTTCATCACCACTTTTGCCGCATTCGGCGTCATTACCATTCTGTCTGACTCGGAATCCGATGCCGATGACCTGGGACGTTACAAGGCATTGTTCTGGAAGCACCCCGCACTGGCGAGCATACTAAGCATCGCCATGTTTTCCCTGGCGGGCATTCCGCTCACGGCGGGTTTTACGGGGAAATTTTACGTACTCACAACGGGTATCGGACAGGGATTCTGGCTGCTGGCCGTTGTGCTGGTACTGAGCAGCGTGGTCGGGCTCTATTACTATCTTCGGGTGGTTACGACGCTGTTTGCGGGTACCCGCGACCTGCTGCCGGACCCTCCGGCCCAATATCCCGTTTTTCTGGGAATCAGCATGGCCGTCCTCTCCATTCTCACTTTTGCGCTGATCTGGCTGGGCGTCTATCCCGACAGTGTGATCGGTGTCGTTCAGGGGCTGCAATTGAAATAGGCCTGTTGTTCGGACTTTCAGGTGCCGACCTCATCCTGTCTCCCGATTCTTACCTGAAGTGGGCATATTTCACCGGCTTCGCGGACGCGGATACCTGCAAATGCACAGTCTGACGCGAGCTGTTCCCGAAACGCGTGGCGGGGCTATCGGGCCCGGCAAGATCGGGGCAGATAGTTTTTTAGCAAATGTTTGCTTTGATTTGTGCATGTATAAGCTTTTGTTAGCCACTCTCATGACTCTGGTGTGCGGAGCTGCTTTTGCGCAGCTTCGGATTGAAATTATTGAGTCTCCACCCTTGATTTCCCCATCCTCCTCGCTTTTTCTCGCTTCGGATTTGAATAACTGGAGTCCCGGCGATCCGAACTACAAATTCAGGAAAGACCAGGCCGGCAAGTATTACATCGATATTCCGAAAGTTCCGGCAAGGTTTGAATACAAGATCACGCAGGGGAACTGGACGATGGTCGAGGGCGATTCTTCGGGGAGCCCGCTTGCGGATCGGGTTTATGAGGCATCGAAAGAAGCTGATCCGCATTTGATCAGGATCCGTATTGCGGGCTGGGAAAAGAAAATCGTATATACCTTCATTATTAATAAACTTCCCGAAAATACCCCGCACGACGCGGAGATATTCATCTCGGGGAATTTCAACGACTGGGAGCCGGCGAATCCGCTTTACAAGGTTTACAAGAATGTCGACGGGACTTACCGGACTACTATTTACACCGACAAGGATCCGGTCGAGTATAAGTTCACGCGCGGGAGCTGGGAGTCGATCGAAGGGCGGGAGAGCGGTAAAGCGCGCCCGAACCGGACAATCTACCGCGATTCGAAAGTCGATCACATGTCGATCAATGTTGAAATAGACGGTTGGGAAGACCTTTCGGCGTCGTTCCATTTCTATTCTTTGTATGATCTGCTGCTGCTATTCTCGGTTTTTCAGGGTATTCTGCTGATTATCGCGATCCCCTCTATGCAGAATTACAACCGGCCGGCCAACCGCTGGCTGGTGATCACGATCGGCGTGGCGTCGCTGATGATCCTGTTGCGGACGATCGGCGGTTATCGGGAGGCGGCGCAGGCGTTCGGGAAAATCCTGCTCATGCCGGATTTCATTCTCTTCCTGTATGTGCCGGCGTTCTATTTTTACCTTCAAAGGCTGCTTTTCAATCAATCGGTCAAGCCATTCCGGCAGGTTGTGCTCTTTTTGCCGGTGCTGCTGCAATGCTTCGTGTATCTGCCGTTTTTCCTGATCAGCGACAGGGAGCTGCATTTGTTATTTCTCGTACGCGACCGGAGCCTGTTCGGGGTGTTTCTCGGAACGGGCCTGCTTGCCCTGGGCTGGAATACCTATTTCTGGTTCCTCTTCCGCAGGACTTTCCGCTTTTACCGCGAGCAGTACCAAAGCCATTTTTCGTACGAACAGAACCTGCATTACCTCAATACGGTGCTGTTTATCCAGGCGCTCTGCCTCGGACTATGGTATTTCCTTTTCCTGATGCTCGGCCTCGGTTATTGCTTTGACTTCGATGTTACGCAAATTGTAGAGGGTAGTGTGGATGCGATCTGGCTCGCATTTTCAACCATTACCTATTTCGTAGGATACTTTGCGATTCACCAGCCCGAAATCTTTAAAATATCCCCCCAACCGCGGTCGATTTTCGATGTCGGCGCGAGCACGGAGGAAACGGAAGGGCAGGAGAGCGTTGCGGATAAGAAGCCGGAACAGCCCGAGGATATTACCGATCTGAAACGGCAGGTAGAGGAATATATGGCCAAAGAAAAGCCGTTCACCAACCCTAAACTGACGCTGAGCGAGCTGGCAGGGAAGCTGAAACTGTCGCAGCACACCTTGTCGCGGGTGATCAACGACGGCTTTGAAAAGAACTTCTTCGATTTCATCAACTCCTACCGGATCGAGGATTTCAAAAAGCGGGTCGATAATCCTAAATTCAAAAACTATACCCTGCTGAGCATCGCCTACGAGGTAGGGTTCAACTCCAAGACGGCGTTCAACCGGTCGTTCAAAAAAATTACCGGACAGACCCCGCGCGACTACTACAATGCGAGCCGTCCCGAGGAGTAATTGACTTTTTTGGGTTTAAATTATCAGAAAAATAAGTGCCATTTTATAAAGTGGGGCTCGTAGCAATGTATTTAATTTATTGTAAATGAATTATTTATAATGAATTGAAGCCCTGTATTCAAAAAAAACGCTGAAAACGGGAAGTGGAACGACAGCGGGTTCGAAAGGGGATAGTTTTGCCAGGAAATATTTCGATAAATAATTGGATTAATCCGATTGGCATCTCGAAGTGTTCGAAAGCAATCAATCACATTTTATCCCTTTACGATGAAACAGCTTTATCAAAAGACAGTCTGTTTTGCCCTTCTGCTTCTGCTCGGGAATGTCGCGCTCATGGCGCAAGGCACGGTCAGCGGAAAAGTGACCGACGCGCATGATGGCTCGGTGTTACCCGGTGTTACGGTCGTGGTCAAGAACAGCGCGCTCGGTACCCAGACCGACGAAACAGGCAAGTATTCCCTCTCCAATGTGCCCGCTAATGCCACGCTTGTATTCAGTTTTGTGGGCAAGCTGGTGAAGGAAGTAGCCGTCGGCACCGAATCCGTTATTAACGTTACGCTGGCCGATAACACGAAAGAACTGTCGGAGGTGGTCGTGATTGGGTACGGTACGCAGAAAAAGCAGGAGCTTACAGGCTCGATCACCAGCATTTCGTCCAAGGATTTCCAGCAAGGTAATATCCAGAGCCCCGAGCAGCTGATCGTTGGAAAGGTAGCGGGGGTGTCGATCACGTCCAACAACGGACAGCCCGGCTCGGGCAGCACGATCCGCATCCGCGGAGGGGCGTCGCTGAATGCGAGTAACGACCCGCTGATCGTCATCGACGGCGTTCCATTGAGCGGAAGCAGCCTCAGCGGTGCACCAAACCCGCTCAGCCTCATCAACCCGAACGACATTGAAACCTTTACGGTACTTAAAGACGCCTCGGCAACGGCCATTTACGGCTCGCGCGCATCCAACGGCGTTATCCTGATCACCACCAAAAAGGGCCAGAGCGGCACGCCGGTGATCAATTTCAATACGCAACTGGCTGTTTCAAAAATTGTCAAAACAGTGGATGCCCTCAGCGCCGACGAGTTCAGGACCTATGTGGAAACGAACGGCACCGATGCCCAGAAGGCACTACTGGGTTCGGCCAAAACCGACTGGCAGGATGAAATTTACCGTACCGGCATCAGTACCGACAACAACCTGAGCATTTCGGGTGCATTGAAAAGCATGCCTTACCGGGTTTCATTGGGTTATTTGCTCCAAAACGGGATCCTGATCACCGACAAAATGCAGCGCCCGTCGGCCTCGATCAATATCAGCCCGCGCTTCTTCAACAAACACCTTAAAATCGACCTGAACCTGAAAGGGGCGCAAACGAAGTCGCATTTTGCGAATCAGGGCGCGATCATCAATGCGGTGCAGTTTGATCCTACCCAGGCAGTCATGGACGAATCGAGCCCGTTTGGCGGGTATTTCGAATGGGTGACGAAAGACGACGCCGGCAAAGCGACGCTCAACCCGAATGCGCCGAGAAACCCTGTGGCGCTGATTCGTCAGCAGGATAATAATGGGACCGTGAACCGAAGCTTCGGGAATGCACAGTTGGATTACAAATTCCACTTCCTGCCCGACCTGCATGCGAACCTGAACCTCGGCTACGATATTTCAAAAGGCAGCGGAACGACATTCGTGCCGGAGTATGCTGCGCAGAATTTTACGACCAAAGGCCAGAATAACAAGTATTTGCAAAAAGTAAATAACAAGGTCGCCGAGTTTTACCTCAGCTACGCAAAGGATCTCAAAAGTATTAAAAGTAACGTGAGCGCTACGGCTGGTTATGGCTATTACAACAATGCGACCAAAAATTACTTCTATCCCAATTTCAGCGCAAACGGCGAAATTGTGGAAGGTTCGCAGCCGAAATTTGCATACGATATCCCTGAAAATACACTCATTTCGTACTACGGAAGGCTGATTTACACGTTCGACGACAAGTACATTCTCGCGGGCTCGATCCGGACCGACGGTTCATCGCGCTTCTCGCCTGAAAACCGTTGGGGGGTATTCCCGTCGGTGGCATTGACCTGGCGCATCAACCGGGAGGGCTTCATGAAGCCGGTGAGCGCAATGAGCGACCTTAAACTCCGGCTCAGCTACGGGATTACCGGCAACCAGGACGGTATTGCCAATTATTCCTACCTGGGTATCTACTCGGTGAGCTCCAATGCTTCACAGTACCAGTTCGGAAATACCTTCTACAATATGACCGCCCCGGCTGCGTACGACCAGAATATCAAATGGGAACAGACGGCAACGGCCAATGCGGGCCTGGATTTCGGGTTCTTCAACAACCGCCTTTCGGGTAGTCTGGATGTGTATTACAAAAAGACGAAAAACCTGCTGAACACAGTGCCTATTCCCATCGGCTCGAATTTCAGCAACCAGATCCTGACCAACGTCGGTAACATCGAAAACAAGGGGATCGAGTTCGCCGTCAACGGCACGCCGATCGCTACCGGAAAGTTGAGCTGGAATGCGGGGTTCAATGTTACCTATAACAACAACAAGATTACGAACCTGACGGCCGTGAGCGATCCGGAATTCGCGGGTAACCAGACCGGCGGCATTACCGGAGGGACCGGGCAGAGCATTCAGATCCATTCGGTCAACTATAATACCTTTTCGTATTACGTTTTCAAGCAGGTGTACGATCAGGAGGGTAAACCGCTGGAAGGTGTTTATGCAGATTTGAACGGCGATGGCGCGATCAATCAAAAGGATCAGTATCGCTACAAATCGCCTTTCCCGAAAGTGATGCTGGGTTTCAATACGCAGCTTACCTACGATAAATGGAGTCTGAGCACCATTCTGCGTGCGAACATTGGCAACTACATGTACAACAACGTGGCTTCGAACTTCGGTGTGAGAAGGAATATCCTGAACCCGAACAACATCCTCGGCAACAGCACCACGGACATTTATAATACCAACTTCTTCAACAACCGTTACCAGTCGGATTATTATGTTCAGAACGCGTCCTTCCTGCGCATGGACAACGTGGGTATAGGCTACAATGCGGGCCGTGTGTTGGGCAACCGGATGAACCTGCGGATCAATGCGACCTGCCAGAATGTGTTTGTGGTGACCCAATACAAAGGCCTGGATCCCGAGATCAACGGCGGTATCGATTACAACCTCTATCCGCGGCCGAGAACGTTCGTGTTGGGCCTGAATCTGGACTTTTAATCGCTAAATATATTGATTATGAAATTCTTATATAAAACATTGCTATGCTCTGCGCTGCTAGCCGGCGGGGCCGTATCCTGTACGAAAGACCTGGATCTTTCGCCGACGAACTCTATTACTGCCGACATTGCCTACAAAACGCCTGCGGACTACAAACAGGTGCTGGCCAAGGTGTACGGGAGCTTTGCGCTTGCCGGTAATAACGGTATCAATGCGTCCGACCTGGCGGGTGTCGACCCGGGCCAGGCCGACTTTCTGAGGCTTTTCTGGAATGCTCAGGAGCTTACGACCGACGAAGCGGCTTGCGTATGGAACGATCCGGGTATTCCCGATTTCCATAACCTGAACTGGACCGCCGGCAACGTATTGCTGAGCGCGCTTTATAACCGCAGCTTGTTCCATGTGACGGTCTGCAACGAGTTTATCCGCGAGTCGTCGGATGAAAAGCTGGCCGGGCGGGGCATTGGCGGACAGGATGCGGAGGAAATCCGTCGTTACCGTGCCGAAGCGCAGTTTTTGAGGGCATTCCAGTATTGGGTTTTGATGGATCTTTTCGGAAATCCTCCTTTTGTGACCGAGAAAGACCCTATCGGAAAATACATTCCACCACAAATCAAACGCGCCGATCTGTTTGCCTACGTAGAATCGGAACTCAAAGCAGCGGAAGCGACATTGGCAGAACCGCGTAAAAACGAATATGGGCGCGTGGACAAAGCGGCGTCCTGGGCATTGCTGGCGCGCCTGTACCTGAATGCAGAGGTGTACCTGGGTAAAGGCCAGGGACGGTACAACGACGCGATCACGTATTCAGAAAAGGTGATTAAGTCGGGTTACTCGCTGATGCCCGAGTACAAGCACCTGTTCCTGGGCGATAATGACGTCGATAACCCGGAAGTGTTGCTGTCTATCAATTACGACGGGATCAAAACCCAGAACAATGGCGGTACGACTTTCATTATCAATGCAGGTATCAATGCGGCGATGAACCCGGCGTCGTTCGGCATTCCCAATGGCGGCTGGGGCGGCAACCGCGCTACCAAAAACCTCCCGTTGCGCTTCGGCGATTACAGCGGCAAGAAAGACAAGCGCGCTATGTTTTTCGGGCAGAAGATCGAAATGGAGGACCCTTCCGTTTTTACCGATGGTCTCGCGATTACCAAATTCCGGAACATTACCCGGTCGGGTGCCATTGTGCCGTCCTCGGGCAACTCGTTTTCGTCCGTCGATTTCCCGCTTTTCCGCCTGGCAGAAATGTACCTGACCTACGCCGAAGCTGTGAAACGCGGTGGAGCAGGGGGCAACGAAGCTACGGCTGTTGCCTATTTCAATAAACTTCGCGAGCGTGCTTACGGCAATGCGAGCGGCAATGTGACGGCCATTACCCTGAACGACGTGCTTGATGAACGCGGCCGGGAATTTTACTGGGAGGCCCACCGCCGCACCGATCTGGTCCGGTACGGATTACTTACTTCCGGCAGTTACCTCTGGCCGTGGAAGGGGGGAGTAAAAGACGGGAGAGGGGTTTCGGAAAGTTTCAACCTGTTCCCGATCCCAGCCACAGACCTTATCGCAAACCCTAATCTCCAACAGAACCCATGATAAAGTATCGCAGCATATCAGTTTTGGCCTCATTAATGGCGTTCGTCGTGATGTCGGCCTGTGAAAAGGATGAAATTAAAACCATTGCAGCGCCCGGTGCGGCGGCCGTGCTTTCGGTGAACCAGCCCGTACTGGAATTGAACAGCGCCAATGCCGAAAAGGAGGCTGTCGTTTTCTCCTGGACGCCCGTAGATTACGGTTTTGCCAGCGTGATCAGCTACACCATCCAGCTGGATAAGAAGGGTAATAATTTTCAGAAACCGGTGGAGATCAATGCCGGCAGCGCATTGAAAAAGGGCTTTACCACCGGCGAGCTCAACGGGTTGATGATCAACAAACTCAAACTCACGGCCGGACAGGCCGCGGATGTGGAGGCACGGGTGATATCGTCACTAGGTACCTCCGCCGAACGCATGAATACAGTCTCGGCTATCCAGGGACTGTCGGTGAAGCCGTACTTTGTGGTGATCGTGTATCCGGCGATTTACGTTCCGGGCAGTCACCAGGGCTGGGCGCCGGACAAGGCACCGAAGCTGGTTTCGGTGAAGGACGACAAAAGATTCGAGGGTTATGTGTATTTTCCCGATGAAACAACCGAGTTTAAATTTACCAATGCCCCCAACTGGAATGAGGGCGACTACGGTAGCGGAGGCCCCGGCAAGCTGGGTACGAACGGCAACCTGACGCAGAAAGGCGCGGGCTATTACCTGCTCAAAGCGGACCTGAATAATAGCACGTGGTCGTCACTCAAAACCATATGGGGCGTGCTGGGGTCGGCGACCAAAGGCGGCTGGGATAAGGACCAGGACCTGACGTACGACGCGAAAAGCGGCGCCTGGACAGCCGAGGTGGCACTCACTCAGGGAGAAATCAAATTCCGGGCGAATGATGACTGGACGCTGGCATATGGCGACGGCAATGCCGACGGCGTTCCCGATACGCTCGACAACGGGAATATCAAAGTAGATGCGGCCGGTACGTACATCATCAGCCTCAACCTGAGCAATGCAGGTAACTATACTTATTCTATCACGAAAAAATAACTTTTAGTTGATTCATGGATTTTAAGCAGGTCAAAAGATGCTGTTTGGCCGTGCTATGGCTTCTCGCAGGAGCCACAGCATGGGCGCAGCAAACCAATCCTCCCGCTGTTTGCTACGAAATATTCGTCCGCTCGTTCGCCGATTCGAATGGGGATGGAATAGGGGATATCAACGGGATCACTTCCAGGCTGGATTATTTAAAAGACCTGGGCGTGGATGCGCTCTGGCTCACACCCATTTGTAAATCGCCGACCTATCACAAGTATGATGTGACGGATTACCGGCAGATCGATCCCGAATATGGTACAATGGCCGATTTCAAAAGGCTGCTGTCGGAAGCGCACAAGCGGGGCATCCGGATCATCAAGGACCTGGTCGTGAACCACACCAGCAATCAGCATCCCTGGTTTCAGCAGGCACGGAAGGGAAAACAGAATCCTTACCGCGATTATTATGTGTGGCTCCCGCAAAAGACGATCGATTCACTGGGCATCGCGACACGCGAGAAATCAGGCGATTCATGGGAGGTGAATCCCTGGCATGCCGTGAAAGAAGGTGGTGACGAAAAGTACTATGGCCTCTTCTGGAGCGGTATGCCCGACCTCAACTTCGACAATCCCAAAGTGCGGGAGGAGATTTACGCGGTAGCCGCATTCTGGCTCAACGAAGTAGGTGTGGACGGGTTCAGGCTCGATGCCGCCAAGCACATTTATCCCGATTGGGAGGCGGAAAAAAGCCACGCATTCTGGATTGAGTTCCGCGAAAAGGTCAGAAGCATGAAGCCGGATATTTATCTGGTAGGAGAGGTTTGGTCAACACCGGAAAAAGTCGCGCCGTATTTCAAAGGCCTGCCTGCCAATTTCAACATCGACGCGGCGCTTGCTATACACGAAATGCTCAAAACCGGAAAATCAATCGACCTGATCGGACAATTGCGGCAAACGCACGCGGTCTACAAAGCCGCCAATCCTGATTTCATCGACGCTGTTTTCAATAACAACCACGATCACGTCCGTATCGGCACCACCGTGAATGGTGATATTTCCAAAATGAAGCTCGCCGCGAGCCTGTTGCTCACATTGCCGGGTGAACCATACCTGTACTATGGCGAAGAAATAGGTATGCTCGGTAACAAGCCCGACGAGAACATCCGGGAACCGTTTTTATGGAAGGCTTCGGCAGAAGATAAGCTGCGTACGCACTGGATGAAACCGTCGTATTCCACCGACGACAAAGTCCGGAACCTCGAAGCCCAGATGAAAGACCCTTCATCCATTTACAATCATTACAAAAAGCTGCTCAAACTACGCCACGAGTATCCTGCATTGCGCCAGGTAGCCCCTGTGAACCTGGGTGACGCAGGGATCCGGCAGGAGCACATCATCGCATTCACGCGCCCGCACACAAGCGGGGACCTGCTGATTGTGCACAATGTAAGCGGCACCGAAAAGACCGTAGAACTGCCTGCATCTGCTTCGGGGAAGAAACTACTGTTCGGATCTTCTGAAAAGACTGAAGTAAGTGGCAGAGTGCTCAAAATCCCGGCATACGGGTCGGTAATTTTACGATAAGTCACGCTGACTTAAAAGTAACCTGGACAATCCCGGAATGGGTGGTAACACTGGTTCCGGGATTGCCGTTATTTCTTGAAAAACTCCCCGAAATGCCACAATATCCCGGACGGATCGTGAACGAAGCATTCGCGGCCCCAATAGTCGACCCGGATCGGGGTCAGGCGCGCATTTGGGTATTTCGCAGGAAGGTCGAGCTGCACAAGGTCGTCCCAGAAAGTCTGAACATTCTCCACTTCCAGAAAGACCATCGTATTGTCGATCCAGTCTTTGTTGAATGCATTTTGCAGATAGAAACCGTAGTCGCCGGTTTTGAAAAGCGACATTACAGGCGTCAGTACGACTTCCTGAAAACCCAGGTCACGGTAAAAAGCCCGGGAGACTTCGAAATCGGTAGCCCCGATGAACGGGCGGATTGATAGTGCTTTATGTTCCATAGGGTATGCGATATTATCAGCCAAAATTAGGGCATTGGTGCGAGTACTCGTCTTGATCGAAATCAAGAAATAGTGCCGTTCGCGACCGCATTCCTCGCCCTGCTGAGGGTCTCAGGTGTAATTTTAAGATACGACGCGATGATTTTGAGCGGAAAAGCCTGAATTAGCTTCGGGCGGTTGTCGAGCAGGTGCCGATACTTCTCCACCGGTGTCATGGATTGATCGAAAAACTGCATCCTTTGAAAAGCGCCTTCCAAAACCTTGTTGAGTTGCAAGAATGCGAGTGACTTGCCGGTCAGATAATGAATTGTTTCCAGGTTGATTTCGATGAATCGGCAATCCGTGTATGTTTCAATGAAGAACCTGGAAGGACGTTGGCCGACCAGGCTTTCATGATTGAAGAACCACTCGCCGGCAAGGTGGAGATCGATTACGTTATGTTCCGATTCGGACAGGATGTCGTATTGCCGGACAGCGCCTTCCAGCAAGTAAGAGACTGTTCTTGCAATTTGCCCTTTTCGGAGCAGCAATTCGTGTTTCCGGGCCTCGCGTAATCTAATTTCTTTCTCAAAGAGTTCAATTTCGCTGTCCTGGTAGGTTCCCGTCGCTCTCAGGATATTTCCATACATAGGCATACGTTATTTGCGATACCGAAAATACGAGATTTGCCGTTACGCGTCGTTCCGAACGGAGCACTTTTGTCGGATTTGTCAATGCGGCTTTTATGGCCTGGTAACTCGGTCAGCATCGAGAATAAAAGAGCCAGGGCCGCTGACCCGCCAAAGATCCACCACGGGATCGTCGAACGATAATGATACTTTTCCAGCATTTGGGCCAGCAAATAATAGCTCACAGGAATGGCCACGGCGGCAGCGATAACGGTTAAGAACAGAAAGTCTTTTGCAATCAATCTCCATACACCGGCAACGGAAGCGCCCAGTACCGGAAATGCTTCAAATGCAGGATTCTTATCCTGCCGTGTTCACTTCCGAACAACCGGACGTTCGTCTGCGGGCGTTACAAATTCTCACTACCGGTTACAACCGTTACACATTTTTTCGCGTCATGTCCAGGATTGCCGGCCCTGTCGGCAGGCCATGATTATAAAATATTAGGAAAAAATTAAAATGTGCTAAGATGGTGATTTCCCGTTTTTCGTTGATCCGCCGCGCTCTATCTTTGGAGCAAAACCCATCCCTAACAAGTTCGTTTGAGTAATGAAAAGAGTATTAGAATTCTTCTCGCGTGAGAAGGTTATTTTGGCTGTTTACGTGCTGCTGAGCATCATTATCGGCATTCAGCATTATGCAGGCGGGCCGTTGAAGTATAATAATTTTCAGATTTTCAGGGCGGCGCTCGGCCACCTGGTGAGGCATCAGAATCTTCACCTGGAATACCCCCGCGAGTATTTCGATCTGTTCCTCTACAATCCCACCTTTTGTATCTTTTTTGCACCTTTTTCGTTCCTGCCGTTGCCGGTCAGCCTTCTCCTCTGGCTCATATGCTGTTCACTGGCACTTTTTTATGCCATCCGCAGCCTGCCGCTCGATTATGACAAGAAAGTGTTCTTCTGGTGGTTCATCCTGTTCGAGCTGGTGACGTCGCTGCATGGCCAGCAAACCAACCCGCTCATTGCGGCGTCGGGACTTCTGACTTTTACTTTTCTCGAAAACGGCAAAACCCGCTGGGCCGCATTGTTCCCGTTGCTGGCTTTCTGTATCAAGGGGTACGGACTGATTTACGCCGGCATGTTCCTGTTTTATCCGCGTAAGGGGCAGTTTATTGGGTATTCGGTGCTTTGGGCGCTGGTATTGGCGCTCTTGCCGCTGCCAGTGACGGGGATCGGTCATTTCGTGCAGGTTTATAAAGACTGGTACGGAATCCTGGTCGCCGACCACGCGGTGAATTACGGATTCTCGATTATGGGCCTGTTGAAAGTGTGGATTCCGGTATTTTCGCCTGAGGATGTGACCAAAGTGCAGCTGGCGGGCGTGGTGTTGTTCGGTATTACCTGGCTGTTATGTTTTTTCAGAAAGCAATATTTCACGCTGGAAGAGCGGCTGCTTTTGTTTGCCTACGCCTCGCTTTGGGTGATTGTATTCAACCATGCGGCCGAATCGCCGACTTATGTGATCGCCATTCCGGGTGTGGTGCTCTTCCACATTGTCAACGGCGAACGGCTGGCGCCCTGGTCTAAAATATTACTGATACTCGTATTCGTATTCTGTATTCTGGCACCTACCGACATTTATCCGCCTTCCCTGCGCCGCAACTTTTTCGAGCCTTACCTGATCAAGGTGATCCCTTGCGTGCTTGTGTGGGTGGTTTTGCAAACACAATTACTACTTCATCGACATGAAAACTGAAAATCGGCCGGGTATCAGCGTTGTGCTGCCCTGCTACAATCCCCTGCCAGGCTGGTGCGGGACGCTGGAAGACCATATCCGGGAGCTGAATGCAAAACTGCCCGGCAGCGTCGTGCAGTACATTATTTCCAACGACGGCTCCACCCGTCTCGACCGGACCCACGTTGCGACGTTGAACCGGATCCCGAATGTTATCTTTCTTGATAATGCCGTCAATGAGGGCAAAGGCTCCGCGATCCGGAAAGGCACGCTTCGCGCCGATGGCGATATCATCGTCTACACCGACATTGATTTCCCTTTCGGCACGGACCCGATCGTCGAAATCGTGCGGATATTTGAGGAAAACCCGGAATGCTGGTTCGTTTATGGTAACCGCAGCGCCGAATATTTCAAAAATCTTCCGCTGAAAAGGAAGTTGTTTTCCAAAGTGCTGCATTTAATGAACCGCCTTTTTCTGAACAAACATATTACCGACACACAGGCTGGTATCAAAGGTCTTCGCCGGGAAATACTGCCGGAAGTACAGGGAACCAAAACCAACACTTTTGTTTTTGAAGTAGAACTGATCCGCAAGCTGATCCGGAAGGGCATCGGCATAGAAAAGGTAGAGGTATCGGCCAATTCTTCCATTGTTTTCAGCGATTTCAGCATGAAAGTACTGTTCCGCGAAGCGGTTAATTTTGCAAAAATCACTATCCTGGGAGGCCTATGGAACGATCTTTCGTGATGCTTACTTTCGACCTGGAAGAGTTCGATATTCCGGAAGAATATGGTCAGAAAGTGCCTGAAACAGAGCAAATGCAAGTGACGCTGAGGGGCATGGAGAATGTGCTTTCCGTGCTTGATGCACATCATATACACGCGACGTTCTTCACCACCGGGCGTTTTGCCGCCGAAAACCCGGCATTGATCCGGCACCTGGCCCAAAAACACGAGATCGCCTCGCATGCACTCGTGCATTCGCCTGCACACGTGTTCCGCGAGAGTGATATTATGGAATCCCGCAGCATATTGGAGGCGGTCAGCGGACAAATCGTGAATGGCTTCCGCATGCCGCGCCTGAAACCATTCGACCGGACGGCCTTACGCCGGGGCGACTTCCGCTACGACTCGTCCCTGAACCCGACCTGGCTGCCGGGACGCTATAATCTCCTGGGAGAGAACCCGCTGCCAAGCCAGACCGACGGGTTGATCGAACTGCCTTGCTCTACCACGCCCTGGCTGCGTTTTCCCCTATTCTGGCTGTCGTTCAAGAACCTGCCGCTCCGTATTTACGCCGCGCTGTGCGGCTTCACGTTAAAAAAGCGCGGTAACCTGATGCTCTATTTCCATCCATGGGAGTTTGCCGACCTGAGCGCTTATACGCTGCCGGGCTATATCAAAAAGGTAAATGGCGATAAGCTGACCGCAAAACTGGATGGCCTGGTACGTGCTTTGAAAAAGCGGAATGCGGATTTTGTGACCTGCAATACTTTTTGCGACCAATGGGAAAAGGGTCTTGCCGGCCGGGACTGATGCAATTTTAACACTGTTAAATAAATTATCTGTATTGGGGACAAGGCCGTAAGCAGGAACAGAACCCTTTCGTGTGGCCGAAGTATAATTTTAATAAATGCAACAATGTTGCATTTATGCGTTAAGGTTTATAATTTGCAACATTGTTGCAAATTATAAACCTTACTTATGAACCATAACAAAATGCCAGTCACCGTCCTGAGCGGATTTCTAGGGGCTGGAAAAACAACCTTGCTGAACCACATTCTTCATAACAGGCAGGGGATGAAAGTGGCTGTTATCGTGAACGATATGAGCGAAATCAATGTGGATGCCCGCCTGGTGGAAGGGCAGCATACGCTAAGCCGCACAAACGAACGGCTGGTTGAAATGTCAAATGGCTGCATTTGCTGCACGCTCAGGGAAGACCTGATGATCGAGGTGGAGAAACTCGCGAAGGAAAACCGGTTCGATTACCTGCTGATCGAGAGCACGGGCATTTCGGAGCCTGTACCCATTGCGCAAACGTTCAGCTTTGTGGACGAGCAAAGCGGTATTGACTTGTCACGCTGGGCGACGATCGACTGTATGGTGACCGTCGTGGATGCATTCAATTTCGCCAGGGATTTTGGTTCGATGGACACCGTGGCGAGCCGCAAATTGAACGAGGACCCGGATCACCGGACGATCGTGAACCTGCTGACCGACCAGATCGAATTTGCCGATGTCATTATTCTCAATAAAACCGACCTCGTCGCGCTTCCGAAGCTGAAAGAGCTGCACGCGATCATCAAGGCGCTCAACCCCGGTGCTCGGATCATCGAAAGCAGCTTTTCGAAAGTTGACATCAGTCAAATCGTGAATACGGGTTTGTTCGACTACCGGCAGGCGGAACAAAATGCAGGATGGATACGTGAACTGGAAAAAGCCGAAAGTGGGGGGCACATATCGGAAGCGGAGGAGTACGGGATCAGTTCATTCGTATTCCGCGACGCGCGGCCATTTCATCCGAAACGCTTTTGGGACTACATCCAGCAAAACTGGCCCGCGGGCATTATCCGGAGCAAAGGTCTGTTCTGGCTGGCCTCGCGGGCGAGCCAGGCACTCAATTGGAGCCAGGCAGGCGGTTCGGTACGGGCTGAATCGGCGGGGGTATGGTGGGTCAGCATGCCAGCCGAGCAAAGAAGGCGGTACCAGGCGTATATGGATAACCGGGAAGCGATCGAAGCACGGTGGGGCGAGTTCGGTGACCGGATCAACGAGCTCGTGTTGATCGGGCAGGACCTGGATCAGTACCAGATTACGAGCGAATTGGAAGCTTGCCTGTGCACGGAGCGCGAAATAGGGCTTATGGAAAATGGGATGCGCTTTGCCGACCCATTCCCGGGTTTGTAACAAAATAATGTTCTTTACCGCGCTTTTTTGTAACACGTTCAAGAAACTGCCTACATTTGCGATGTGCCCGTTTTGCTGTATTGCCGGGCCAGCGATTATTAACACTTAACATTTTACTCATGTCAAAATCCTTACTTTTCGTGCTTGCAGGCCTTTTTGCAGGTACATTATCTACCAGTCAGGCTCAAACGATCGAGCTGACACCGGTTTGGGAAAGCGATACTACATTGCGGACGCCCGAAAGCGTTTTGTTTGAGCCGGGCCAGAATGTCCTGTATGTGGCCTGCATCAACGGCGGCCCCAGTATGGACAACAAAAACAGCTTCATTGCCAAAGTAGGTCTGGATGGAAAGGTGATTAAATTGAAATTTGCTGAAAACCTCAACTCCACCAAAGGTATGGGGGTGTTGGGAGATAAGCTGTATGTGACTGAAATGACGCAGGTTGCTGAAATAGACCTGGCATCAGGCAAGATTTTGAACCGCTACCCGGTCGAGGGGGCCAAGTTCCTCAACGACATTGCCATTGATACCAAAAAGCGTATCATATATATTACCGATTCCGGTCATGGGAAAGTATGGGCGCTGAACGGCGGCAAGATGAGTCTCGTGCTGGAAGGCGACCCGCTGAAAGGTACCAACGGGCTGCTGTTTGAAAACAACCAGTTATTGATAGGCAACGGCGACGGTACGTTGTTCAGCCTGGATCCGGCTACGAAGAAACTCAGCACTATCGCCAAAGTTTCCGGCGGCATTGATGGTATCGTTGGGCTGGGTAAAAAGACGTATGTAGTAACAGAATGGGCTGGAAAAGTGTGGTACGTGAAAGCGGATGGAACAACCGAGCTCAAAAGCGACACCTCGCCGCAGAAAATAAACTCGGCGGACCTCGCCTATAATCCCAAGGCCAAGGTACTGTATATTCCTACCTTCTTCCATAATACGGTGAAGGCGGTTTCGATTAAGTAGAGAATTCCCCTATTGACTAGAAGGCTGGCAGATACTCCATTCCGGGGACCTCGTCAGCCTTCTTTATTTAAATACAATTCCCAGGCTTAATCGAGCATATAACCATCGGGCAGCGCAGCGTCAGGAACCGGCTTATCAACGATTTCGAGCAGGGTTATTTCAATGATCCTGCTCATTGCATTCAGCGGCAAGTCATTCGGTTCGGTGCCAAAAGGGTCTTCTAGCTCATCCGCAATGGCTTCAAATGCAACAAATGTATAGGCAATGAAAACGGTGATCAAAGGCGTGATCCATCCCAGGCTATCGACCAGCCCGAAAGGCAGCAGGAAGCAATACAAATAGACCGTGCGGTGAAGCAGTACCTGGTAGGTGTAGGGTATGGGCGTGGAGGCAATCCTTTCGCAGCCTCCCACAATATCGGAGAGTTTGTTCAGGTTTTCGTCCATCGCTACCTGGCAAATCGGATCGATCAGGCCTTTTTCCCGGGCCTGTTTTATCCAAACACCCATTTCACGCATTAATATGACTGGCTTAAAACGGGCATCTTTCAATATAGCGGCAAGCTCACCGGGCAATCTGTCCTGAATGTCATGGGTGGCGTCGGTTTTCCTGAGTTGATGTTTGAGGCAATGGGTGAATGCGATGAGCATATCGACGAAATCTCCGGTCTCTTTACTTTTAGGATCATAGCCGGTGAGGGTCAATGCCTGCCGTGCCAGCGAGCGCGTGTCGTTCAACAGGGCGCCCCAGAGTTTCCTGCCTTCCCAAAAACGGTCGTAACTGGCATTGTTGCGGAACCCGAGAAACAATGCCAGGGCAATCCCGAAAATGGTGAAGGGGGCAGGGCTTAAAGGTATTTTGTAATGATAAAGGGTGCCGTTCACGAACACGATTAGCACCGAAAGGACCAGTAGCACGAGGAGACGCGGTACCAGCTGCGGAAGCACGGATCCGTGCCAGACAAAAAGCATCTTAAACCAGTGCTGTTTTTTTCGTTGGATCATGTCGGGGGCGAATTTTTTGGCAATAACGGATAATTTCCGACTAAAAACGCCGCCCGGTCAACTGTAAAAAGTTAGCCGGACGGCGTTACGTAAGATACGGAGCTGATTACTTGCTGACTACGATTTTTCTGGCTGTCTGCAAACCGTCATTTGTGACGATTTTGATGAGATACATCCCGTTGGCAAGCTTGCTAAGGTCGATTCCGGTTTCAGGTACGGAACCATATTGTGCGACTATTCGCCCGCTGGCGTTGATCAGTGAAATATGGCTGACCGATTTCGGACTTACGCCCTGAATGAGGAGGACGCTGGAAGCCGGATTTGGATACACCCGTACTCCGAGCCCGCTATTCCCCAGGTTCACGCTCGCTGTGCGCGAGTAGGCGAAGCTATTGTCGCGGTCAATCATTTTAAGACGATAGTAACTTATTCCGGCAAGCGGTGCTTCATCGGTCGTTGTGTAACTATTCAACTCACGGCTGTCGCCTGCTGCCTCGGTTTCTGCAATCTTTTGCCAGTTTGTAGCGTCCCGGCTCCGTTCCACGTCGAAGTGGGAGGCATTGGTTTCTTCTGCTGTTTTCCATGACAGGCGAACCCGGTTCTCTTCCGGAACGGCTCCAAAAGCTATAAGTGTTACCGGCAATGCACCTTCCCACGTGAGCGTGTAGGTGGCCGGGCTCGCGTCGGTGAGCCCGTCGGCGTCCACGTATGCATATTCAAATGAGGTTTTGGAATACCCGATACCGGTCATTTTGATGCTGAACAATGCAGGATTAGTGAATACCCTGGTGGTGGTTACCTCGTTTTCGGTTAGCAGGGATCCGTCATAATATAGCTCGCCATTGGTAGGAAGCGACGTAATGATTACCCCGCGCGGGTTGGCAATGGAGCCCGTATTGCCCGAATAAGTACCATCTTCCGGATCGTTACCTGAAAATAAAGGAGGGTTACCGCCAGTGCCATTTAACAGGATTACCTGGTCGACAGCCGGCCTGCTGATAGCTGCGGAATGGTCATCCGAATTCGGCGGCTGGGGGTAAATCACGGTAACAGCGGCATCGTCTTTGTTGTTATCCTGATTGTCGTCGTTTTCGTTACCCTGTACAATGGCCGTATTTAAATAAGGCCCTGTTGCGTTCACTTTGGCAGTAACTGTCATGGTAACAACTTCGTTTTCTGCCAGGTCGCCGATCATCCAAGTATCGCTGCCCGCATTCCAGGAGCCTTTGGAAACGCTCACATTCTCGACTGAATAACCGTCGGGAAGTGCGTCGGTCACGATTATACCTGTTGCAGTAATGGGGTTTCCGGCATTCTCGGGGAGCGGCAAATTGGTCGCCTGAATCGTAAAGGTGACGGTTTCGCCCACCTTGGTCGTTTCCGGAGACACCATTTTGGTTACTGCCAGATCGATATCCGAAGCATAGTTGAAAATTAGTTCACGTACGATTTCGTCGTTGTAGGCGCCGGTCCAGGTATTGATGGTGTTGTTTTGGCTGAAACCATTATCCCCGTTAGCCCACCATTTATGATCCGGCCCCAATACGCCGGTCACATTCACCGGTACGCTTCTCGGGCTCATCGTGCTGGTACCCGGGATGTTAGCCCGTGCGATGTCCGAGTCGTCCCAGTAAAGTTTGTCGTTGATCGGCTCGGTGCCCGACCGGAGTGGCCGCACGTGTTTGATAGAGATACCCAGGCTTTGCTCCATATCGTAGATCGGGAAATGCACCGGGTAGAATAGCAGCGAGGATACAAAGTGAATCGCCGTACCGGCTGGCACGTCCGCCCCGGTATTGTCCTTGCCGTTCCAATAGATCTGGTAGGTGCCCGCAGCATTATATTCATTGGAAAGTATCACGTCTTTCCCGTCGTAGTAACCATTGCCGTTGAGGTCGATCAGAATATCCACGATGGAAGGGTTATCGATAACGACCGTGAAGGACGCCTGGCCGGCGGCTGGAATGGAACCCGGCCTTCTGGAAAATACCGCCTGGAAATCCGCTATCGGCAATGGGGGAGAAGGCCACACACTGGCGTCCGGATTACGCAGGAACAGCGGGAAATGGGCATTTGACGACGAGCCGTTCATCGAACGTCGGTTCTGTTCGAATGTGAGGTTGTTCTTCGGACCATTGAGGTTTGCAAAAAATATGGCATAACCGGAGCTGCTACCTCCGAAGTTGGCATATTTTACATAAAAATCGTTGGCCGGTGTATAGGTATTATCGATCGGGATGTAGAACCCGAAGTTGGCAGGGGACGAAGTGGAGCTGGACGAGCCGGCCGTGTTCGGCAGGTCGTTCACGATACTCCAGTATTTGCAATAAAGACGGCCGTTTTGCCGGATGTAATTGCCCGCCGATCCTGAGGCCACAGTAACATCCCAATAGTTGAATTCCAGGTTGCTCGATGTGATTTCGACCCAGAAAGCCCTGTCGGCGCCGGTGGTGTTTTTAAATGAATAAGCCGTGTAGCCGTTTCCGGTAACCTGGGAAGGTCCGGCACTGGCGGCAGCGGCATTGGAGGGCCGGCCTGTGGCACCGCCGGAGCCCTGGCTGATATCCTGGTCCTGCACCTGAGCCCGGTTCGGAGCAGCGGTGGCTGTTGGGTAGTAACCTGTTGAAGAAGCGTCGTAATACCAGTTGAAATGGACCGTAGTACTTCCGGAAGAGGTTCTGAAACCGTAAAATACGGTTTCGTTTGCCTTAACCCATACGTACATACGATGTGCCGGGTTGTAGGGGGTGCTCGCCGTACCTGTGTTTGAAGCGAGCATCATGAAGCCCCTGGTCACATAGCCGGTATTGCCGCCCCCTGAGGAGGAAGTGGATGGCACGAAAAGGTTGGCTTGCCGGTTGTCGGTGACGCCCCAGGCACCTGATCCTTCCCCGTGGGCACGATTCAGTCCGGAAAGCATGGCAATGGCAAGCAAGATAAGGCCTGGCAGCGTAGGCCATCGCATGGAAAAATGGTTGGTGGATTTTCTAAACGTAGATTCTATTTGCATAGCTGTTTATGAGGGTATTTGAAAATGGAAATACAAAGCAATCCCAACCGGGAGCGAGCTCACGGAGGTCCTTTTTCTGATCATTTACCTGGGTGCATTTGAGGAATCGGGTCGTAGTCTTTGGGTACTACTACAAGCTTCCGATCTCATTCGAATAATTGCGCAGGACTTTCATGAGCGGTGTTTTTAGTGTCATAAGTATCCAGCGCATTACTTCGCAAGTATAGCCGTTTCGGCCCGCCGCATTTTTTGTTTTGGGGTGACACTGCGTATTTCATGGGTGTAATGCCCGCTTCGTGGGGCGAAGATTTCAGGCGATCAAATGCCTTCGGAGCCTCTTGAATTTTTACTACAAAACCTTGTCAGGAACGAGCCAAGGGCCTTTTACAGAATTTACGACCAGCGTTTGCGAGATGGTTCGTTGCGGAGTAGGCGGATTGCCAGGTAGTTCTTACAATCATCAGATCGTTTTTTACGGTGGAACACGAACGCGGTGAGGTTTCGTGTCAGAATCTACCTGACAAACTCTCAATAATTGTCTCCAGCCACACCTGGTTATTCGATTTTTTGAAGACAATATCGTTGCATTGATTGAACCTGATAAAAGCTCTAAGGCTTTGCGCGAGCTTCTCAATAGTAGCCTCGTCCAGGTCCACGGGTTCAAAATGCAGGTTATGCACGATCAATACTTTTTGCTTACGGTCAGCTTTGGCATCCATTCTGGCGATGAATGTTTCACCGGCAAGAACAGGCAATGAAAAATAACCGTATTGACGCTTCGGCGCGGGCACAAAGCATTCGATCTGATAGTCGAAATGGAAGAAGTCTTTCAAGCGGTGGCGGAAGACGTTCAGTATGTCAAATGGAGAAAGGATGAAAACCTCGCCGGATATTTCGGGATGTATTTCCTGGTCAGGAAGCATATAGAGCGGGCCTTTCAGGTCTTCCACTGTCACCGTCTTTATTTCCCCGGAGCGTGCCATATGCTCCAACTCCTTTTTTACCAGATTGCCTTTCACACGGCGGGCGCGCCAGGCGATTTCCTTCGCATAGGCAATACCCAATGCGCCCAATGTGCGCCGGATAACGAAACGGGCGTATTCAACATCACCCGGCATGGTCAGGTCGGTTTCTGACGGGACGGTATTAACCGGCAGCACATACACTTTCTGGAAGCTCTTCGTCCGGTTGATCATCAGTTCGCCGTCGAGGTAAAGTCTTTCGAGTGCTACTTTGGCTGGTCGCCAATCCCACCAGCCGGAGCTGGCTTCCACCCGGTCGTTCTCAAAATCACCGACCATGAGAGCCTCTTCCCGTTCAGCGCGGTCGAGCACCTGTTTTAATAGATTGGTTTCCGCAGGGGTAAGGGGTGGGCGTTGTGTTTTGAAAGCCCTTTTCACGGGCAATGAAAACCGGAAATCGCGCATGGGAAAATAGCCCGCATCGGAAGCAAAATATTCGAAAATACTGCCATCCTCGCAAAGCTGGCCAAGCCATTCCGTCTGATAGTCGGGAATGCGGGCCGCCATGACGTGATGGTGTGCACGCTCTACAACGTAATTCGTGTCCAGCTGCACAAAGCCCAGGTGGTCGATCAACCGGTAAACCGCTTCGATCCCCGTTCCGAACTGCGCTCTCCGGGCGAGCCCGGCAGCGTTCAGGATAATTTTTCTGGCTTGCGTTTTGCTAAGAATAACAGGTTCCATGTTTGTTGCTTTCGGATAGAAATGTCTCCGAAAGTACAAAATAGTGCTGTTCAATAGGGCGTGTTTCAGTATTTGAAGCTGATTTCCGATTCATCGTCTGCCTGTACAAGCCCGGGGTAGTGGATAGTTACTTTCATGCGCTGTATCTTTTTGTCCGCTACCTGGAATTGCTGCGTGGTGATGCGCTGCGCTTTGAATGCGCCGTTCTTATCCGGTATTTCATAGGTAATTTGCAGGGGCAGCCGGCCCTTCATAGCATGCAGTACAGGAAAATTGAAAACGGCGTAATCGGGATTGCTGAAATCCTCGATAAAGAGCCAGGGATCATGGTCGAATTGGGGCGAGAAGCCTTTAATATGCGTTAGCGTCTGATAGCCATCCGATTGTTCGGAGCGTATGCGCACCAGTTCGCCGGCCTTGTCGTATTCGTAGTGATGGAAGACGTCCATCCGCATGCCCGCGGGCGTGATCTGATAGCGTTCCAGTTTCTGTACGACGCCTTGGTCGTCATACACAAATACGATCTTTACAGAATTATCGTACGGGCCGGCATTTTTCTTCATCATCCGCATGGTTTTGAGCCTGCCTTTCCCGTCGTATTCATACAGTTTTTTCGATATGGAGCCGGCCACATTAACTTCCGAAACGTTTTTTTCCTTATATGCATACGTTTTGAGCTCGGTCTGCCCGCGGGAGCCTGTGTAGCTGATATGGTGAATGCTACTGTCGGCATGGTAGCTTACGGAAGCCTTGTATTCGAAAGTTTCCCAATCTATTTCCCGGATCAGCTGACGGATTGGCGGGGCAGTTTCGTCCGGTAACGGTTCAGGGACCGGTACTTTGTCCTTCGAACAAGCGGTGAGGAAAAGCAGTATTGCCCACAAAATGGCGGTGAGCGCGCGTTCATGCACGGTTTTCATGGCTAATAAAGTTGGTCTGGAGTACGAACGGGCGGGGATGCGCGGCGGGTGCCCTTGAAAGTACCCGCAAGTTTACCGGTTTGCCTCGGACGTACCAACTTCCGGCGACAGACAGCGCGTTTGCGCAGACGAACAGCCATGCGGTGTGCGTAAGTGCTCGTGCACACACTTTGGTAAAATAAAAAAATGGAAAAATTTCCGGATTAAGGTGAACTTATATAAGTTCGCCGCCATGTCCTGCCGGAGGCCGGGCAAACGCTGCAAGCCAGGCCGGTTTTTACCCTTTACCGAAATTTTATTGAGAATGGAACCGAGAAACGCATCACGCCGTAACTTCATCAGACAAAGCAGTCTTCTAACGACGATGCTCTTCGCTAAGCCCCTGCTGGGTAAATCGGGTATATTAAAGCCTGCCGGGTACCCGGTACACAATATCCCGGTCAACAAGGCGCTGGATCCGGTCTGGGTTAAATCGTTGTACCTAAGAGGGGAGCCCGCTACCTACCTGAAAACCAGGAACGAATTGGCATTCATCGGGATGCCCGTAGGAGGGTTGCATGCAGGGACGGTCTATATGGGCGGGGACGGCAGGCTTTGGCTTTGGCAGATTTATAACGAGTCGGAGGAAGGCAAGAATGAGGGGATCGATCCTAAAACAGTTTTGTGGGAAGACGGTACATCCACCCGGAAGATCCGTTCGCGCGATGGCGCAAGCTATGTGGAACCCGCGATCGCTGAAAATAAGCGGCGGCTGGACCAGGGGTTCGCGTTACGCATCACATACCGGGGGCGCACAATAGTGAAGGAGCTTAATGAAAAGGATTGGGATGAGGTGAGTTTTGAAGCAAAATATCCGGTCGCGACCGTAAAGTACACGTCCCGGTCACTGCCGGTGGAGGTGACACTGAAAGGGTATTCCCCTTTCATCCCGCTGGATGCAGAGCGCTCGTCGCTGCCGGCCACGATACTACGGGTGTCTGTTCGAAACAAGTCCGAAGAGCCTATGCAGGTTTCGGTGCTGGGCTGGATGGAAAATGCAGCTGGCAAGGTTTCGGCGAAAGAAGGCAGCGGGATTAAAATCAGTGTGGCCAAGCGGCTGGGGAACCGGACCGAATTGCATTACGAGCTGTTACCCAAAGACGAATCGTTTAAACAGGCGATTGATTTCGGGACGACCGCATTGGCGGTCATGAATCCGCATGCGAAACCATTAGCCGGCTACTCGTCCTGGCCCGTGGATAGCGCCTCGTTTGATCTTCCCGATGTGGAGAATAACCAAACCGACGCATCCGAGAAATCTACCGGCGCCCTGGTCGTTGACGGTACTTTAAAGCCGCGGGCGGTCTTGCAGGAAGATTTTATCATAGCCTGGCACTTCAACAACCCGAACCCAAAACTGCGTGAACTGGTTAAAGATGCTCAAAATGGATATTACTATGGAAAGCGTTTCAAAGATGCCCGTGGAGTGGCAGGCTATGTCGCCGAAAATTTCAAATCCCTGACCAGGGACACAGAGCTGTGGCACCGGACCTGGAATGATACTTCTTTACCCCATTGGTTTATGGAGCGGACATTTGTGAACATCGGCACGCTGGCCACGGCCAATACCTACCGTTTTGCCTCCGGAAGGTTCTGGGGATGGGAGGGTGTGGGCGCATGCGCAGGCACTTGCACGCACGTGTACCAGTACGCGCAGGCGGTCGCGCGGATATTTCCAGAACTTGAACGGCGTTTACGGGCTGAGGTAGATCTGGGCGCAGGGTTTGTGAAAGAAACGGGCGCCATCATTTTTCGCGCTGAAAATGAGAGCCGTCCCGCCATCGACGGGCAGGCAGGTACCATACTGCGATTTTACAGGGAGCACCAGATGTCGCCGGATGCCACTTTTCTTTCGCAAAACTGGCCGCGGATCAAAAAGGCAGTGGAGTTTATGCTCGCACAGGACAAAAATGGCGACGGTATGACCGATACGCCCATGGAAAACACGCTGGATGCTGTTTGGGAAGGAGAAATAGCCTGGATCGTCGGACTGTGTATCGCGGCCGCACGGGCGGCCCAGGCAATGGCAGAGGAAGTCGGGGATGGAGAAATGGCAGGGATATGCAGCGAATATGTGTCGAAGGGAAGAGCCAACATGGAGCAACACCTCTATAATGGCGAATACTTCATTCACCGGCCCGACGCCGTTCAGGGCCGGAAGAAGCTCGGCTCCTATAATACTTGCCATATCGACCAGGTGTACGGCCAGAGCTGGGCACACCAGGTAGGTTTGCCGCGTGTCCTGGATCAGGGTAAGACTTTGTCGGCACTTAAAGCCTTGTGGAAGTACAATTTTACACCCGATGTTGGCCCTTACATTAAAACTCACCTCGGTGGACGGCCCTATGCGGTATCCGGGGAAGGAGGCATGGTGATGAATACCAATCCATTAAACGAGAAAAAGCCCTTCGGAGAAGACGTCACCTGGCAGCTCGGGTATTTTCACGAATGCATGAGCGGCTTCGAGCATCAGGTGGCCGCGCATATGATGGCCGAAGGAATGGTGGAGGAAGCGCTTGTCCTGACCCGTTTCATCCATGACAGGTATCACGGTGCCCGGCGTAACCCCTACAACGAGATCGAATGCAGCGACCATTATGCCAGGGCAATGGCCAGCTACGGTACTTTCATTACGGCCTGTGGTTTTGAATACCACGGCCCCAAGGGAACCATACAATTCGCTCCCCGGTGGAACAAGGAGAATTTCAGGGCACCATTCACCGTTGCCGAAGGCTGGGGGACTTATTCGCAGAAGGTGACTAGCGACAGGCAGGAGCACAGGCTGGCGTTGAAATATGGTTCATTGCGATTACAGCAATGCCGCTTCGAAATGGCCGGTAAGCGAAGTTCATCTTCCATTTCCGTGATGTTGGGGGAACAAAAGATACCTGCCACATTCGAGCGGCAAAATGGTATGGTCAGCGTCCGCTTCCATCGCGAGCTAACCTTTCAAAAGGGCCAGCAGCTGTTGATTGCATTGAGTTAGGATTATTATGCTGCGTATAACTATAATCGTTATCGATAGGTGGTGCGTCTCTTCCTTGGTTCTGCCTATTCGCTGAGGAGCGCACGCTATAAGGTTGACTTGATTTTGTATATTATTTATTTTTTTTGCAACTAAACAAAGATAGTTTTTTAAGAATTTTCTTTTATTTGCCAAAAAACGTCACATCACTTACTCAACGGAAGCCAACCGGGATGTCTATTTTTACCAGAGTTGAATCAGATACGGGCAGCGAGCTGCCTATCTGGCATCGTTTCAAGCAAGGGGATATTCAGGCTTTCCAGGCGCTGTACCAGCGTCATATTAAGAGTCTGACCAGCTATGGGCACCGGCTCACAGCCGACAGGCAGCTTCTGGAAGATGCCATACACGATCTTTTCATTGACCTTTGGAGGCGGAGAGAGTACCTGACCGAAGCGGAGAATGTCAAATTTTACCTGTTCCGGGCATTACGCAACCGGCTTTTGCGCAATGGCAGAAACGACGTTTTCGAGCAGGCCGAGGATATCGACGGCTTTCTGGACTACCTGGTTTCACTTTCCACCGAGCAGCAGCATATCGCTTCCGAGGAGCTTCACGCACGTACCCAACGCGTGCGCAGCGCGGTAGAAAGCTTGTCCGACCGGCAGAAGGAGGTGATTAACCTGCGTTTTTACCACGGAATGAGCCTGGACCAAATTTCCGAACTGATGGGATTGTCCAAGCAGGGCGTGAGCAATCTGCTTTATAAATCCTATGCGGTGCTGCGCACGAAGCTTAGCAAACTGACGATCCTGTCGCTGCTGGTACCGTTCGGCGAGTTCCCCGGATGGCTTCCATAAAATGAATTTGAGAAAAATCGCCGGACATAGGTTAGTTTTCTGCCATTGTTGTACCTGTTAGTTGTGCGCATACCATTTATCCCTGACCATGAATGATGAAAGTTTAAATATTGAGGATCTTTTGGGGAATGACTCCTTCATAAGCTGGGTCCTGCAAAATAAGGACGCATTGTGGTGGGAGGAATTTATCCGGTCGAATCCGGACAAGCGGGAGGTGGTGGAAAAAGCCTCGAAAATAGTGCTGGAACTGCGCCAGGCAGAACAGGAGGTGATTCCCGTCATTGACGAGCAGAAACTCTGGCAAAGGATCGAGTCATCGGCTGAGAACAGGGAGGAACCGGTTAGCCCCAGGCCGGTCCGGAAACGGTTTATCACATTTCTGGCCGCGGCTTGCGTGGCGGTGGTGGCCGCATTTGCTATTTTTCAGGCTATGCATGCCGATCAAAAGCGGGTTACCTATAAAGAATTGCTCACCCACGCGAAAGTGGAAAACCAACTGCTTGAAAAGGAGAATCGCGGCGCAGCGCCGATGGAAGTCCGGTTGGAAGACGGAACGGTCATTACCCTCGGTAAAAACAGCAGGCTGAGCTATCCGACCCGTTTTCAAAAACATAAGCGCGAGGTATTCCTGAGCGGGGAGGCCTTTTTTGATGTAACCAAAGACCCCGCCCGGCCATTCCTGGTTTATGCCAATGAGACGGTCACCAAGGTGCTGGGGACGAGTTTCGAGATCAGGGCATTTGAAAACAGCCAGGCTGTGACCGTGCATGTCAGGACGGGGCGGGTATCGGTGTACAAACAAAGCCGGATCCAGATGGACGACCCGGAGACAACCGGTTTGCTATTGCTGCCCAATCAGAAAGGGACATTCAACCGCGACAGCGAGACGCTCGTGAAAAATCTGGTGCAGGAGCCGCTGCCCATCGCTCCCATCACGGACGCGAAAAAGTTTCGGTTCGACGAGGTACCCGTTACCGAGGTATTTGCTGAAATTGAAAAGATATACGGTGTTCAGATCCTCTGTGATCATGAATTGCTGGCCCAATGCATCATCTCTACCACGGTCCGTAATGAATCGTTGTACGACAATCTGGATGTGATTTGCCGCACAATAGGCGGCACTTACAAGGAAATCGACGCGCAGATAGTGATTGATTCCAAAGGATGCTTTTGATTAAATATTGAATGCTGATGCCTGAGGAGAGCGTGTTGGGGAATTATTAATAAAAAATCGAAAAATAATTTAATAAGGGAGGTTAGTTTTTGCCGAGTCCTGTACCTGTATAAATAGAGCGGCCGGATGTTTCCCGGCCAGGCCATTTTTGCAAACCATGTTTCATTGCCAATGCCGACGACCCGGCACGGGATATCTATGTCTTTTTTGCAATGGCCTCATTATGATCACCACCTAACCTAATTCACTTATGGAAAACAAACATGCTACCTGAGGAACGAATGCGCGACCGGCAGCGGACCGGATGCCCCGGAAGATCCGGATGTTTATTCAACAAATGAAAATCAAAACAGGTATGGGCATTTTTACGATTAAAAAAGAGGTTTTTCAGCTCCTGTGTATGACGGCGAAACAACTTTTAATGGCCATGTTGGCAACCGGGCTGAGTTACGCCTCCCCGACATATTCGCAGGAGCTGCTTAAACAGCGTATATCTATAAGCGTTAAGAATGCATCACTTAAGACGCTTCTGAAAAATATCGAAGAGCAGGGGGATCTCTCCTTCTCTTACCAGAAGCAGGTGATAGCTTCCGACGAGAAGATCAGCCTCGAAGCCAGGAACGAACTGCTCGAAGACCTTTTGAAACGTGTGCTTTCGCCCAGGAACATCAGCTACCAGGTGGTGAAAAGCAATCAGATTATCCTTTCAAAAACACCCGACGAGGGAAAGGGGCCGGCTGGCGCATTGCCCGGAACTGCGATTGAACCGTTAATGGAAAAGCAGATTGCCGGAAAAATCACGGACGAAAAAGGGGAAGGCCTGCCGGGGGTGAGCGTCGTGTTGAAAGGAACACAAAAAGGGACCACCTCTGAAGCGGATGGTACCTACCGGCTTGCCATACCGGATAACGACGCGGTTCTGATCTTTTCCTTCGTCGGCTATGTGTCGGAGGAGCGGCAGGTAGGTGCGCTGTCGATTATGAATGTGGTGCTGAAAGTCGATAATAAAGCGCTGGATGAGGTGGTTGTGACCGCTTATGGGCAGAAACAGCGCAAGGAAGCGGTGGTAGGGGCTGTAACGACGATCCGCCCGGGTGAACTGAAAATCCCTGCCAGCAACCTCACGACAGCCATTGCGGGGCGCCTTTCGGGCGTGATCGGATACCAGCGCAGCGGTGAACCAGGGGTGGATAATGCCACATTTTTTATCCGTGGGATCACGACCTTCGGGTACAATAACTCGCCGCTGATATTGGTCGACAACGTAGAGCTCACAGTTACCGACCTGGCGAGGCTGCAACCCGACGACATCGAGAGCTTCTCGATCCTGAAAGACGCAAGTGCTACCGCATTATACGGCGCGCGCGGTGCGAACGGAGTGGTATATGTGACCACCAAGCAAGGGCGGGCGGGCAAAGCGAAGATCAACTTCCGGATGGAGAACTCCGTTTCGATGCCGACCCAGAACGTGGAACTGGCCGACCCGATCACATACATGAAACTGTATAACGAGGCGCAGTTGACGCGAGACCCGCTCGCGGCCATCAAATACCCGCAAAATCAGATCGAAAACACAGGCAAGGGCAATAATCCCTATATCTATCCATCGACCGATTGGCGTGATGTGCTTTTTAAAAAATATACGCAAAACCGCCGTGCGAACCTGAGCGTATCAGGTGGGGGCGAAGTGGCGCAATACTATGTAGCCACGTCGTTCAGCAACGATAATGGGATGCTGAAAGTGGATAAGATGAACAACTTCAACAACAACGTCAAGCTGAACAGCTACTCGGTCCGGTCGAATGTCAACATCAATCTCAGCCCGCAAACGCAGCTGATCGTGCGGTTGTACGGGAATTTTGATGACTATAACGGCCCGATCGACGGCGGTTCCGGCATTTACCAGAAAGCGCTGAAAACCAGTCCGACATCGTACCCGGCCTATTACGCACCCGACAAAGCCAATGAGGCCACAGACCATATCCTTTTCGGAAATTTTGACCAGGGACAATACCTCAATCCCTACGCCGACATGGTGAAAGGATACAAGCAGTATTCAAGATCCAAAATGCTCACGCAGCTGGAACTGGCCCAGAAACTCGACTTCGTCACCAAAGGGCTAAGCGTGCGGGGCCTGGCGAATATCAACCGGTCGTCGTATTTCGACGTTACCAGGGCTTATAACCCCTATTTTTACCACGCCGGGTCGTACGACAAGCAGACCAACACTTACACGCTCAACTGGCTGAACCAGCAAGCAAGCAATGAGTTTTTCAGCGAGCCCGCCACCGAGTATCTCAATTACAACCCCGGAGCTAAAAATCTGGAAAGCTTCCTCTATTTACAGGGGACACTGGACTACTCACGTGTTTTCAGGGAAGTGCATTCATTGAACGCTACGGTGGTAACCACCTTGCAGCAGATCCTGAAAGACAATTCGAGCGCAGGGCAGGTGCAATCGTTGCAGCAGTCGCTTCCAAGCAGGAATACCGGGGTTTCGGGGCGGTTGTCATACTCGTTCGATAACCGGTATTTTGCGGAATTCAACTTTGGTTATAATGGGTCAGAGCGGTTTCATAAGAGCAAGCAATTCGGTTTTTTTCCGACCATCGGCGGGGCATGGGTAATATCGAACGAAGATTTCTGGAAACCCATGGAGCGCATTGTGAACAAGTTGAAAGTACGCAGCTCGTATGGCCTCGTGGGTAATGACGCCATCGGAAGGCCCGACCAGCGCTTCTTCTTTCTCTCCGAAGTCAATCTGAATAACTCGCAGAGAGGAACTTCTTTCGGCTTCAATTCCAATTATACCAGGAATGGCGTGTCCATCAGCCGGTATGAGAACAAGGACATCACCTGGGAAACATCCTATCAGACAAACCTCGGGCTGGAATTTTCAATCCTGCAAAAACTGAATGTGATCGCGGAAATCTACAAGCAGCGGCGTTCCAATATCCTGATGGAGCGCGCTTCGATCCCGAGCACAATGGGGCTGGCGGTCACGCCGTCAGCCAACGTGGGGGAAGCCAAATCGAAGGGCTTTGATTTGGCAGTAGATTTCAACCAGAACTTCAAAAACGGCGCCTGGCTGGTAGCAAGAGGTAACCTCACGATGGCCCGTTCGGTTTACTCCATTTTTGAAGAGCCTGATTATAAAGACCGCTATTTGTCCAGGGTAGGGCAGTCGATCAGCCAACCCCGCGGCCTGATCGCCGAGCGACTTTTTATCGATGAAAATGATGTGAAGAATTCGCCCCGCCAGAACTTCGGTGTATACGGTGCCGGGGATATTAAGTACCGGGATATTAACCGGGACGGACAGATTACCAATGCTGATTTTGTGGCGATCGGCCATCCCGAAACGCCCGAGATTACCTATGGGTTTGGCTTGTCGGCCGGAAGCGGGCAGTTCGATCTCTCGGTGTTTTTCCAGGGCCTGGGACGCGAATCGTTTTTTATCAATCCCGTCGCTTCTGCCCCTTTTATCGACTATAATAAAGATAATAATGGAGGTAACGATCTTTTCCCGGCCAACCTGATCGGCGAGAATGCATTGCTGAAAGCATTTGCGGACAGCCACTGGTCGGAAGAGAACCGGAATATCTACGCCGTCTGGCCAAGAATGTCGACGGTCGAAAACCAGAATAACTCCCAGCGAAGCACCTGGTTTATGCGCGACGGCTCATTTATCCGACTGAAAACCCTCGAAGCAGGGTATACCGTAAAGGGCCGTGTGCTGGAAAATCTCAAAGTGACCAATTTTAGGATCTATTTCAATGGGACGAATTTGCTGACATTCAGCAAGTTCAAGCTGTGGGATCCTGAAATGGGAGGGAACGGCCTGGGTTATCCGGTCCAGAAAGTCTTCAACATCGGTTTGAATATGAATTTCTAAGCTTCATACTATGAAATTACTGTACACCAGTTTTTGCCTTACCGCCTTGCTCGTACTGACTACCGCGGGTTGCCGGAAATACCTCGATATTGTGCCGGACAACGTGGCGACCATCGACAATGCATTCAAAATGCGTGCAGATGCGGAAAAGTACCTTTTTACCTGCTATAATAATCTTCCGCAGTTCGGCAACGAGGGCGCGGATCCCGCCTTTCTCACCGGCGATGAGTTTGCGACGGTGTATCCCGTGCTCGGAAATATCAACGGGACCTTGTACCGGATCGCCAGAGGGGAGCAGAACATCGTTTCGCCCATCGCCAACTACTGGGACGGCAAGTATTTCCAGGCACTCCGCGAATGCAATATCTTTTTGGAAAACATCGACAAGGTCCGCGACCTCACCGATTTTGAGAAGAAAAGATGGGTGGCGGAAGTGAAGTTCCTGAAAGCCTATTACCATTACACCCTCGTCAGGATGTATGGCCCGGTCCCGATCATCAAAAACAACCTGCCGATTTCGGCCTCGGCGGAACAGGTGAAGGTTAAAAGGCAGCATGTAGATTCGGTTTTCAACTACACCGTAAGCCTGATTGACGAAGCGGCTGCGGACCTTCCGGTGATTCTACCCAATGAATTTTCCGAGCTGGGAAGGATTACGAAGCCTATCGCGCTGGCGATCAAAGCGGAGATCCTCACCACCGCGGCCAGCCCGCTTTATAACGGGAACCAGAATTACGCCAATTTCAGAAATAAGGACAACGAGCCCCTGTTCAGCAGCACGGCGAGCCCTGAGAAATGGGAGCGGGCGGCCCAGGCTTGCCGGGAGGCGATTACGGCCTGCGAGGCCAACGGGCACCGGCTTTACGAATTCGTGCCCCGCTCGGTAACCACCAAGGTTTCGGATTCGACGCAGCGCCTGATGTCCATCCGCGCCGCGGTAACCGATAAATGGAATGTGGAGCTCATCTGGGGGGCTTCCAATTCGACGGGCGGCGGCAGCCGGGGGTTTCAGTCGCTGTCACAGGCACGGTTAAGCCCATTTACCGGCACGATACCCAACGAAAGCATTGGTTCGATGCTGGCTCCGCCATTGCACATCGCCGAGATGTTTTACAGCCACAATGGCGTGCCGATCGAAGAGGATAAAACCTACCCATATGGTACCCGCTTCACCGCGCTGCGGAAAGCATTGAAAAGTGAACGCTATTACATTAAGGAAGGCTATACGACCGTCCAGCTCAACTTCGACCGCGAGCCGCGTTTTTATGCAGACCTCGGTTTCGACGGCGGAATATGGTTCGGCCAGGGAAAAAACGACGACGACAATACCTGGGTACTGGAAGGAAAGCTGGGGCAGACCGGCGGCAGGCAGGGCGCTTCCCTGTATTCCGTGACCGGCTATTGGCCCAAAAAACTGGCTAATTACAACAATACCATCAACGACCCGGCGCAGCAATACAATGTGGAAGGCTACCCGTTCCCGATCATGCGCCTCGCAGACCTGTACCTGTTATATGCGGAGGCGTTGAACGAATCGAAGGGGCCATCCGCGGAAGTGTATGGCTGGATCGATAAGGTACGGGCCCGGGCCGGTCTGAAAGGGGTGGTGGAATCGTGGACCAAACATTCCAATAAACCTTCCAAATTCAGCAGCAAGGAAGGACTGCGTGAAATCATCCAGCGGGAGCGGCTCATCGAGCTGGTTTTTGAAGGGAAAAGGTTTTGGGACCTCCGCAGATGGCGGGTAGCCGAAAACTACCTCCAAAGGTCGGTGAATGGATGGGATATTGCCCAACGCGAAGCTGTCAACTATTACCGGGTGAAGCCGATTTATACGAGTAGTTTCAGTCTGAAAGATTATTTCTGGCCGATTTCCGAAAACTCCCTGATTGTTAACCCGAACCTTGTCCAAAACCCAGGCTGGTAAATGCTGTTATCTATGAAAAAGATCAAGATATTATTCTCTCTGGTATGGGTGTCGGCCTGGCTTTGCTCCTGCGCCGACACGGACGAGATCCGCAAACCCCTGGGCGCGGATGCGACGAAGCCCGGCGTGGTGACCAATACTTCGGTAGTCAATTTTGCGGGGGGCGCTACGATCTCTTACTCGCTCCCGGCCGATGAAGACCTGCAATATGTCATGGCGGAATACGTCATTAACAATACAACCAAACAGGTGAGCGAGGCAAAGGCATCGCATTATACTAACAAGCTGACCGTGGAGGGATTCTCTGCCGCCGGCGACTACGAAGTAAAGTTATATTCCGTAGACAAAAGCGATAACAAATCGGAACCGGTGGTTGTGAAGATCGCACCACAGGCCCCGCCTGTTCAGACCGTTTTCAATTCGCTCCAACTGGGCGTCGATTTCGGAGGGCTGAACGTCGCATTCAATAATCCTTCGGAAGCCAAGCTGGCCATCGTGGTCATTACCACCGACAATAATGGCGATTTCATTCCTACCGAAACGTTGTACACGCAAATGAAAGGCGGCTCATTTGCCGCCAGGGGTTTCGATACGCTCAGCAGGAAATTCGGCGTATACGTGCGCGACCGCTGGAACAATTATTCCGACACCGTTTTTAAGGAAGTAAAACCGTTTTTTGAAAAGAAACTGGATAAAACCAAGTTCCGGGAATACGTATTGCCGACCGACGAGGAGAGCGGCTATGGCTGGCGCATACCCTTCATTTGGGATGATCTGCCGAACGAGCCCGGCTTCCATACCATCCCGCTTTCCGACCGCGACATGCCGATCCACTTCACGTTCGACCTCGGGACCGTGGCCAAGCTAAGCCGTTTCAGACTCTGGCAGCGGCAGGGCGACTGGTTTTACAAACATGGTAATCCGCGTAAATGGACCATGTGGGGCAGCGAAAAGGCGCCCAACCCGGATGGTAGCTTCAATGGCTGGACCAAGCTGATGGATTGTGAGTCGATCAAACCGTCGGGGAGCCCTTATGGCGTGAACACCGGCGAGGATATTGCCTATATGTCGGCCGGGGAGGAGTTCGTATTCCCGCTTTCGGCCCCGAAAGTGCGATACATCCGGATGCAGATCCATCAGAACTGGTCCGATACCAAGTTCGTCCATTTTACTGAGATCACTTTCTGGGGTGATACCAAATAATTCTAAACTGACATTTTATGGTTATCAAATATAAAATCACTGGGCTGCTGCTGATTGTTTGCGCGCTGGCGTCGTGTACCGATTGGGACGATTTCAAAAAATACCAGGCAGGCGGGGAAATCGTATACCCGGGACGCGGCGATACGATGCTGATAGCTTCGGGAAGAAACCGGACTCAGCTGCTCTGGGTCCTGAGCGCGGATCCTCGCGTTACGGCCTACAAATTGTATTGGAACAACAAGGCCGATTCCATGGAAGCCGCCGTCCCTTCCGACCTGATCGGCGACACAGTGAAAATCTTGATTGATCCGCTGCCGGAGGGAGCCTACAATTTTGAAATGTACTCACTGGATGCAAAAGGTAACCGCTCGGTGCCGCTGCGTTTCAACGGGAGAACATTTGGAGCAAATTATGAGAATGGCTTGTTGAACCGTACCATCAGCGAGGCCTCTTACGATTCGACGCTCAAAATGTTGAAGATAAGCTGGAATGCCCCCGACACGGTGAACATTAACACAGAACTTAAATACACATCAACCGACTCAAAAACCAAATCGTTGCTGGTAGGCCCGGACGTTGAGGAAAGTAAAATTCCCGACTGGAAACCCGGAACGTTGCTGAGCTACCGCTCTTCATTTAAGCCGGACAGAAAAGCCATCGACATTTTTACCGTTACCCGGTACGATACGATGTCAGTGAAGAAGCCGGAATGAGCGGTCGTTCGCGACGGGCAGGCTTGGCGGGGCTGCAAATTTTCCGCATTAAAAAGTGGGGCGCCGGTTGACGGTCGCCCCACTTTTCTTTTAGGTCACAGCAGGAAGCGATGGTCCTGCACAAACTGCGTAAAGTTAATGGGATTCTTACGCGTAACGCGGGTGATCGCATCGGAGACGGCTGATGCCTCCTCGCGCGCATAATGCGCGTAGTCTTCGATCAGGCCGCCGATCTGCCATTCCGGAAATCCGGCGCCGCCTAGGGCCTTTTCCATCTGCTCGGGGGAAACGTCGATAAAATTCACCGGTTTGCCCAGCACATTCGAGAGGATTTCGGCCAGGTGATAATGGCTGAGCGCGTCGGGGCCGGTGATGTCGTAAGTTTTGTTTTCATGCCCGGCTTCGGTCAGCGCCGCGGCGGCAATGGCTGCAATATCCCGCACGTCCACCAGGCTCACCCGGGCCTTCCCGATGGCAGCGAAAAACTGGCCGCGATGTTTAATCTGGTCTTTGAACGCCAGCAGTCCCTGCATGTATAAATTGGGACGAAGGAATGTGTATCGGAAGCCCAGCTCCTTGATCCGGTTTTCGACCCTGGCATGGTAGCGCAGGAACCGTACCGGGGAGGATTCGCTCGCCACAAATTGGGAGAGTTTGACAATATGCGGCACGCCGGCCCTGTGCGCGGCTTCCGCGAAACCCATCTGTAATGATTCCCCCTGTTCCGACGAGTTGGTTAACAGAAAGGCCTTTTCAACGCCGTGCAGGGCATATTCAAAAGTAGCCGGGTTCGCCAGGTCGCCCAAGATGGCTTCGACATGGGGCAACTTGCTCAGTTGTTCGGCTTGTGCGGGAGTGCGCACAAGCGCTTTGAAACCGATATTCAGTGATGTGAGCTGTTGAACGAGTTGTGATCCTACGGCGCCTGTTGCGCCTGTCAGAAAAATGCTGGTCTGTTTCATGCTGTTTGTTTTTCGTACAGCACAAAATTCATGCATCCCGCATCGCTAAAATTGTAAGAAAACGAAATCGCGCCGCGGTCAGCCGCCGGCTTTGCAAATGTTTTCCTGGAATTGGATATACCGGCGGGGGCTCAGATTGAGGTAATGGTTGAAGTCGCGAATGAGCTGGCTTTGATCGTAGTAGCCGCAGGTTTCCGCGATTTGAAGCCAATCCACTTTGCCGGAAGAGGCTTGTAACAGCTGGATGGCTTTGGAGAATTTTTCATAACGGCCTTTTTCTTTGGCCGTAAATCCGAGGTATTTCTTATGGTTGAGCTGGACGATGCGTTCGCTTTGCCCCGTCTTCTGAGCAACGGTCTTAATGGGGTTGATTACCGCATAGTCGGCGTTTTCTCCGGCAATGCTGGTCGCCGACAAATGCCTTGGCCGGAGATAAGGCCTGCAAAAGTCGAGGATCAGCTTTATACGATCCATTGCGGCTTCATTTTTCAACCGGAGCCAGAGTGCCGAAAAACAATGCTCGTCGAGCAGCTCATCGGGATGCGTTGCGATCTGGTCGGAAAGGACTGCGAGCCCGAAAAACCGGTAAAAAGCATCGTCTTTGAAATTGGCTACCAGCAAATCGGCACCCGAGGGCAAAGTGTATTCAACAGGCTGTTTAATAGGACCCAGCACCACGCATTCATGGACTTCAAGGCTGTTTCCCCCGGATTTGAACTTCACCGCAGGACCGAACCCCAATACCATGATCGTTTGAAAACTGGGTATCAGCGTCTTGGTAACGTCCAGCCCGGTATCGTTTTGGGCAATGTAAAAATGTGTGAAGACGTCCGTGAATTCGGTTGGAACGGCTACCCGCTGTTCGGTATAAATGTTGTTTTCCTGGTTCATTCCGAAAGGCCCTGTCGCCTGAAAGATCCGATAATATAGTCAGCGCGGGCCGTTTTCAAGCAAAATATCGGAGAATACTTACGTCACTTTGTATATACAAACTATATCTGCTATACTTGTGCTGCGATTTTAGAAATACATATTTTAGCTAAAAATGTTGATTTTGAGTTGTATTGCGATCATTGCTGGTTAATAGTTTGTATAAACATATATCTGTTAAAAACCTGACTCATTCCTGACCCATGAAAAACCGCCTTTTCGCAAGAGCGATTGCCGTTCTGCTATTGTCCGTATTCGTAATCGCATCGGGCTTTGCGCAGCAAAAGACGATCTGGAAGATCGGCGACGCTGATAATTCGCCGTCCGGGATGGCGCTTGCGCCCGACGGGTACAAACGGTTTCTGGAAAAGGACTTTGGTTACGAGGATAATTTTTTCCTCATCGGCCGTTCAGAAGCGCAGAAGGACTGGCCATACGTGCTGCCAGGGCCGGTGAACGGCTGGGGTGGCACGGGCGGAACCTCGGGGATCAGGTCGCATTTCCTTACGGTCTTGTTCGATATTAAAAGCAAACCGTCTTCGGGCAAATGGCGGCTTGTGGTGGATGTGCTCGAAACCGATTCCCTGCACGCACCGCTCTTGAAGGTGCTTGTGAATGGTAAATCGTGGAAATTCAAACTGAAAAAGGGGTCGGGTTTCAATGATCCGGATCGGCTTATAGTGAGTCCCAAAGAGCAGCTTGTGGTGATCGATATTCCTGCAATGTTGGTGAAACAGGGCGTGAATGAGGTGGTGATGACCACTTTGCAGGGCGGCTGGCTGATGTTCGACCAGGTGAAGCTGGAAGGTCCGGCGAAGGCAACGCTCGCCACGCCGGGCAAAGCACTGCTACGGAATGTAGAAGCCGCGGATTACGAGCTCAATATAGACGGCAAATCCATCCAGCCGTTGCTGATTGATATTACCCAGCTTCGGGGAGAGCCTTTGATCGACGTGAAGCTCGATGGAAAGACGATTTTGTCCCAAAAAATAGAGCGGGAACGTTACCTGCTGGAAGCGCCGATGCCCGCCGTTGACCAACCGGGCTCGGGGGCATTTCAAGTTTTTGTGGACAAGCAACTGGTGAAATCCGGGAAAGTGAAACGCGATAAGCAAAAGCTCAAAACGCCGGCCGGATACGTGAATACGATGCTGGGGGCAGGGCATTCCCGGTGGATGATTGCGCCCGGGCCGTGGATGCCGTTCAGCATGGTGAAGCTGAGCCCGGATAACCAGAATAGCGGCTGGCAGGCGGGTTACGACCCTACGTTTGAGTCGATCGGTACATTCAGCCACATTCACGAATGGACGATGACCGGCCTGGGAATTTTTCCTACTGCCGGGCCATTGCAAACCAGGATCGGCGATCAGGCCGATCCGGATAGCGGCTACCGTTCCCGGTTCGATAAAAGTAGCGAACAGGCGCCTTTGGGCTACTACAAAGTACATCTCACTGACAATAACATCACTGCCGAACTGACCGCGACTACCCGTGCGTCATTTCAGAAGTATACCTGGCAGAAAAGCGAAACGGGCCGCGTGATGGTCGACCTGCAAATTCCGACCGAATATGGCTACAAAATCCGGAAAGTGAAGATCGACAAGGTGAGCGACCGGCGGATCGAGGGGTATAGCGAGCAACTTTCGCGCGATGTATGGTCCGGCGGGATTGACCAGCAGTACACGGTACATTTTGTGATCGAAATGGACCAGCCCATCGTGAATTACGGCACGTGGCTGAACGACGAAGTACATCTGAAAACGAACCTCGCAGCGGACAGCGCGCGGAATGCAGGGCTGTTTCTGGAATTTGACACTAAAACGAACAAGGTCGTGCAGGTGCGCTCGGGTATTTCTTATGTGAGCGTGGAAAATGCGTCACTGAATCTGAAATCCGAGATCTCCGACCCGTTTGGCTGGGATTTTGAAAAAGTGAGAAACAACCAGGAAAACGTATGGAACGGCCTGCTGGGCCGTGTGGCGATTTTCAGCAATGACAAACGCGAAAAAGAACGCTTTTATACCAATATGTACCGGTCGTTGAGCCGGAATGCATTCAGCGACGTGGATGGCAGCTGGCGGGATGCGGATGAGAACGTCAATAAGTTTCAGAATAAGGATGACATTGCCCTGGGCTGTGATGCTTTCTGGAACACTTTCTGGAACCTCAATCAGTTTTGGAACCTGGTTACGCCCGAGTGGTCGAACCGGTGGGTGAAATCCCAGCTTGCGATGTACGACCGCGGCGGCTGGCTGGCGAAAGGGCCTGCGGGGATGGAGTACATTCCGGTGATGGTGGCCGAACATGAGGTGCCGCTCATCGTGGGCGCATATCAGATGGGGATTCGCGGCTTCGATGTCGACAAGGCCTATGAGGCCGTGCGGAAAATGCAGACCGTTCCCGCCGCGCCCGTGGGCGGCGGCCGGGCCGGTAATGAGGATTTGCTCACCTATCTCAAACACCATTACGTGCCCTATGATCAGGGGCGGTTTTCCAACACCCTGGAATACAGCTTTGATGATTATTCGGTATCCCAGTTTGCGAAAGCACTTCACAAAAAAGCCGATTACCAGGCATTTGCAGAGCGAGGAAACTGGTGGAAAAATGTCATTGATCCGGCTACTGGCTTTGCGCGGATGAAAGACTCTACGGGACGTTGGCTGGCCGATTTCGATCCTTTCAAATCCGGTGCCAACCATCATTATGTAGAGGGAAATGCCTGGCAGCTCACTTTTTTTGTGCCGCAGGACGTTCCCGGGCTCGCGAAAGCAATCGGAGAGAATGAGTTTGTGAAGAGGCTCGACTGGGGTTTTAACGAGAGTGTCAAATGGCGCTACAACGGTCCGAACGATCAGTACTGGGACTATCCTGTGGTGCAGGGCAACCAGCAATCGATGCATTTCGCCTTCTTGTTCAACTGGGTCAAAAAGCCGTGGCTGACCCAGAAGTGGAGCCGGTCGGTGGTGGACAGGTACTACGGCCACGAGGTATCCAACGCCTATCTGGGCGACGAGGACCAGGGACAAATGAGCGCCTGGTTTGTAATGTCGGCGCTGGGCCTTTTCCAGACCGACGGAGGAACACGCGTCGATCCGATCTACGAGATTGGCAGCCCCCTGTTTGAAAAAACGGTTATAGACTTTGGAGAGCAGTTTGGAAGAGGCAAAAGGTTTACGATTGAGGCTCCAAACACGTCTCGAAAGAACGTATATGTCCAGCGTGCAACGCTCAACGGCCAGCCGTTGAACAGTTTCTGGTTCAGGGCGTCCGATTTGCTGAAAGGCGGATCGCTCGTACTCGAAATGGGGCCGGAGCCTAACGTGAACTGGGGTATCGAAGGGCTCCCTTCCAACGAGTAACGAGCGAAAAGCGACGGCGCATTACCGGTGCGCGATAAAAATGGGCAAGTTCAGGTTGCGGATCAGCGGATCGGCGGTGCTGGGTGTCAGCATATTCGAAAATGTGCTGCGCCCGTAAGAGCCCATGACGACCAGCGTCTTTTTCTTGTTCATCAGAAAGGCAAACAGCTCCGAATTAGGACGACCGTAAAGCTTCTTGAAATGTGCATTAGAGTAGTGGGAGCTCACCAGGCGGGCCAGTTTTCCGTCGTTGGCGTCCTCGTGCCCGCCTTCGTTAAGTACCTGAACAATCGTCAGTCGTGTATCTCCCAATTCCGGAAGAAGGTAGGAAAACTGCTTGATCGCGTGCGCGGCCGCGGCATTTCCGTCATGTGCAAATACGATTTCTTCTACTCCTTCGAAATGGTCGGGCGCGATCATCACAGGGCATTCGATATTGCATAGCACCTCTTTCAAAAAGGAACTGGGTTTCTTCTCATCCCAAGGCTCGAATGCCAGATCGCTGCCTATAATCATCAGGTCGGCATAGCGGCTTTCTGCCAGAATTTCTTCAAGCGGCTCGTGCGGGTTGGTATGCACGCTCACATGTACGCCCTGGCGCTCGCACATCGCGCGGAAGGTACTTTCGCTTTCCTGAAGCGACTCCTGCATTTTCCGGAAATCGGGGAGCTCATGCAAGGCAAGCGTTTCTTCAAAGGGCGTGCCGGGTGCGATTTTCAATTCGGAAAATGCTTCGGATGGAGCATTTTGCATGAAAATGCCGGTCAGCCGGGATTGGGTCAGGGACGCCACGTAGCAAGCGAACTGCACATGATGGGTGTTGAAATGATCGGCGTCGATCACAAGGCGAATGTTTTTCATAGTAATCTGCTATTTAATGGATTCCAGTAGCTGTGTTTTCATTGAACCGGTTTCGGCCAGGTTGGCGTGCAGCCTGAATGCCTCTTCCAACAGGTGTGGTGTATGGCCCCCGCGGCGGCAGGCACGTTCGAAATACCCGGAGAGCTCCTCGTGGTAATCCGGGTGAACGCAATGCTCGAGGATCATTTCGGCTTTTTGTCTGGGCGAAAGCCCTCTCAAATCGGCGAGCCCCTGTTCGGTCACGATCACATCGACGTCGTGTTCGGAATGGTCCACGTGGGTAACCATGGGTACTATACGAGATATTTTACCTCCCTTCGTGACCGATTCTGTTACGAAAATGCTCAGGTAGCTGTTTTGGGCGAAGTCGGCAGAACCGCCGATGCCGTTCACGATCTGGCTGCCGGCAATATGCGAAGAATTGACGTTGCCGTAAATGTCGCATTCCAGGGCGGTATTAATGGCAATAATGCCAAGCCGTTGGATTACTTCCGCGGCATTGGTAATGTCCTGCGGGCGGAGCACGATCTTATGCCGGTAGCTCTCGAAATCGGCGAATACGCGTTGGTAGCATTCGGTCGACAATGTCATGGAGCTGCCTGAGGCAAAATCCATTTTACCGCTGTCAATCAATCGGAAAGTACTGTCTTGCAGCACCTCTGAATACATGGTCAGGTGCTGAAAGTCGCCATGCGCGAGCCCACCGAGCACGGCGTCGGCAATCTTGCCAATGCCCGCCTGAATGGGCCTGAGGGCGCGGGTAAGCCGGCCGGCAGCGATTTCGCGGTTGAAGAATCGCAGTAAATGCCCGGCAATGGCTTCTGCCGCTGCGTTGCCGGAAGCGGTTTCAGCCGGGCTGTCTTTCTGGCTGGTGAATACAATCGCCGCAATCTTTTCAGGGTCACAGGCAATCACATCCTGGCCAATGCGTTGCCAAACGTCCGTTATGGGCAGTATGGCGCGTCCGGTTGGGTCTTCCGGCAGAAACACATCGTGGATCCCGCGGATTTCGAGTGGAATAGCCTGGTTGATTTCAACAATCACCTGTTTGGCCTGCTGTACGAAGATCGCCGAGTTACCCACCGAAGTGGTGGGTACAATGCTGCCGTCGGCTTCGATGGATGCCGCCTCGACAATCGCAATGTCGATAGGAGGCAGGAAGCCATTGCGGATATGGGCCGCGGTTTCGCTCAGGTTTTCATCGATATACGATAGTTTGCCTTCATTAATGATCGTACGCATCACGGGGTCCGACTGAAAGGGCAACCGCATGGCGATGGCGCCGGCAGTGGCCAGGGCACCGTCTGTCCCTTGTCCAAGCGAAGCGCCGGTCATGAGGGTAATGCGGGTGTGGTCGTTCTCGGCTTTTTCGGCAAAGGCGGCCAATACGGCTTTGCTGTCACCGGAGCGGGTAAACCCGCTGGCGCCCACCACCATGCCATCCTGGATGAGCGAGGCGGCTTGCCCGGCAGGCATTACCCTGCCAGCGAGGGATGTATGTTTGATTCTGGATGTGTCGTTCATGGCAATCGCATTTGAATGTGACGTATTCCTACCTGTTTCGTTTCTGTTGATTACTGAAATCGAATGCAAGTTATGGACGACCCAAGTGGTTAAGGATGATCAATAGTGCTTCAAAGACTGACTTTGGTCATGTCTGTGCGCATGCGTTGCGCGTGCCGGACAGACAGTAATACGGGGTTACCAGAGGCCGTGTGTGACCAATGTCACAAAGAAGAAGTTCGTAAATGCTTAACTTAGCTTTTTTCAAATCAACAACTAATGAGCATTACCACACAGCATTCCGGGGTTCAGCAACTGCTGGAATCACATTTCGGGCAGTTTGAACCGAAGTTAATCCGCAAACTCGCAGGACATTGCGTGATCCGCGATTTCGAAGCGGATCAACAGCTGATGCGTCCGGGGCAATACTTCAAATCGACCATGCTGATCGTTGAAGGCGGGGTGAAAATATACCGGGAAGATCAGGATGGTAACGAGTTTTTTATGTACCAGCTCGGTCCGGGTGATGCGTGCGCGCTGTCGATGATTTGCGCCACGCGGAAAGAACAGAGCCAGATTTCCGCCAAAGCCATTGAGCCTTCCAAAGCGTTACTCGTTCCGATCGCATTGATGGATGAGTTGATGACCAGTTATAAAACTTGGTACTATTTCGTGCTGGAAACCTATCGTTCCAGGTTCGAGGAGTTGCTGGAAGTGGTGGATAGCATTGCGTTCAAGAGCATGGACGAACGCATCGAATTTTACCTTAAGAATCAGCGCAAGCTTTCGCACAGTGATGAGCTGGCGCTGACCCACCAGCAAATCGCCACCGATATGAATTCTTCAAGGGAGGTAGTTTCAAGATTGCTTAAAAAAATGGAACAGCGCGGTATGGTGCGACTGGGCCGGAACACGATTACTATCCTTTTTTAAAGGACTTTTCCGGCTATGTAACATTTGTCACAAACCCGCCGGTTTTCGTATTGCAATTTTGTACTTAATTAGCGCAAAGCAGTATGGAGACCATTGGTTATATCGCGTCGGTGTTGATCGGCATTTCTTTGGGACTCGTCGGCGGGGGAGGGTCGATCCTGACTGTGCCGGTTCTGGTATATATTTTCGGGATCAGCCCGGTCGTATCCACTTCCTATTCATTATTTATTGTCGGCTCGACCAGCCTCGTGGGTGCCTACGGTAATTACCGGCGCGGGCTTGTCAACGTTAAAACGGCCTTGTTTTTCGGGCTGAGCTCCATGATTACCGTCTATCTGACGCGGAAGCTCCTGGTGCCCTTAATTCCTGAAAACCTCTTCCATATCGGTCATTTCCAGGTGACAGAGCCGGTCCTGACGATGGCCCTGTTCGCCATATTAATGCTCGCGGCGGCGATCGGGATGATCAAAGGCAGGCAAAATCAGCCCGGTTGCCTGGAATGCGACCTGGGGCGTAACATTGTAAAGCTGGGCCTCAGCGCGGTCGGGATTGGTCTTACGACGGGGCTGCTCGGGGCAGGCGGGGGCTTTTTGCTTATCCCAACTTTGGTACTGGTGCTGGGAATGCCCATGCGCGAGGCAGTAGGGACTTCACTATTGATTATCGCGCTGAATTCGCTGATAGGGTTTGCCGGAGATTTGGGGCATTTTGCCATCGACTGGTACTTTTTGCTGACGGTGACGCTCGTTGCCGTGACCGGTATTTTCATTGGCGGTCTGCTGGCGCGGAGGCTGGATAGCAGCCAGTTGAAAAAGAGCTTCGGCTGGTTTGTGCTCGCCATGGGATGCTTAATCCTCTTCAAAGAATTCATCCTCCAATAAGAAACAGACCTGTGTGACAAAGGTCACAGACAATAGCCGGCTGCCTTGCGACCTTTGTCACATGGTTCCCCCACCTATCACTCAAAACAGTTCACAGAACAATGAAACTCGAACAAATCTATACAGGTTGCCTGGCACAAGGCGCCTATTATATTGAAAGCGAAGGCGACGCGGCTGTCATCGACCCACTCCGGGAAACGAGCCCCTATCTGGCCCGTGCGGAAAAGAATGGCGCAAAAATAAAGTATGTGTTGGAAACCCATTTTCATGCCGACTTCGTGAGCGGGCATCTGGACCTTGCCGAAAAAACGGGCGCAACGATCGTGTATGGCCCCACGGCCAACCCCGGTTTCAAGGCGCATATTGCCGCGGACCGTGAAGTGCTCAGACTGGGCAAGATTTCCATCGAGGTTATCCATACGCCGGGGCACACGCTGGAAAGTACCTGTTACCTGGTATCCGACGAGAACGGCCGTCAGGTCGGACTCTTTACCGGCGACACACTGTTTATCGGCGATGTCGGCCGGCCGGACCTTGCGCAGAAGGTCGTCCGGGACCTTACCCAGGATAAGCTCGCGGGCATGCTTTACGATTCACTTCATGACAAAATTCTGCCGCTGGCCGACGATATTATTGTGTATCCGGCGCATGGGGCAGGTTCGGCTTGCGGCAAGAATATGAGCAAGGAAACCACGGATAGCTTGGGACACCAAAAAGCCACGAACTACGCCTTGCAACCTATGGACAAGCAGACGTTCATCCAAAAGGTAACCGATGGCCTTACGCCGCCGCCTGCCTATTTTCCGGCAAATGTGATGATGAATATCCAGGGGTACGAAAGCATTGACGAGGTGCTGAACCGGGGAATGCAAGCCCTTACGGCCGATGCATTCGAGGCGGCTGCCAATGAGACAGGCGCGCTCGTATTGGATACCCGCGCGGCGCAGGTGTTCGCGAAAGGCTTCATTCCCAATTCGATCAATATCGGCATTGATGGCAGTTTCGCTCCTTGGGTAGGTGCTCTCATTGAAGACATCCGCCAGCCGATCCTGCTGGTGACCGAGCCTGGTAGGGAGGAAGAAGTTGTGACGCGATTGGCGCGGGTTGGTTATGACAATGCCATCGGACATTTAGCAGGCGGTTTTCAGGCATGGGAAGAGGCCGGAAAAGAAACAGACAGCATTCCTTCGGTGGAGGCTAGCGAATTGCCAGCCCTGCTGAACGCCAATCCCGACTGGCAGATCCTGGATGTGAGGAAGCGGAGCGAATACCTGGCAGAGCACGTGGAAGGAGCGGAAAATCTGCCGTTAGATTACCTGAACGAGCATTTGGAAGATATTGATAGTAACAAAACCTACCTCGTGCATTGCGCCGGCGGTTACCGGTCGATGATCTTCAACTCGATTCTCCGGGCGCGCGGTTACCATAATCTGATCGACGTGGCGGGAGGCTTTAAGGCGATCCGTGAGTCGGGGCTTGTGAAAGTCACGGACTACGTATGCCCAACGAAGCAGGAGGCTGAGAGCGGCGAGGTATTGCATTCACCAAACGGAGGGACGAAATAAAGATGCTGGAAGTGATCAAACAACCGTGGCCCTGGTATGTGGCCGGTCCGCTGATTGGCCTCACAGTACCCGCCCTGCTGATTTTAGGAAATAAACATTTCGGGATTTCGGCCAATTTGCGGCACATCTGCGCGAGCTGCTTCCCGGCAAAAGTGCCATTCTTTCAATATGATTACAAAAGGGAGGTCTGGAACCTGTTTTTTGTGGCGGGTATCGTTTTAGGTGGGGCACTGGCGGCCTATTTTTTAGCAAATCCTGCGGCGATCCAGGTCGATCCGCGGCTGGCGCAAGAACTCGCGACCTATGGAGTCAACGATTTTTCGGGGATGGTGCCCGTGCAGCTTTATTCCTGGGACAGCCTGTTCACGGCCCGCGGGTTGATTATGATGGTGGGCGGAGGCTTTCTGGTCGGATTCGGCTCGCGTTATGCGGGGGGGTGCACGAGCGGACACTCGATCATGGGACTAAGTACCCTGCAATGGCCGTCGCTGGTGGCGACAATCTGCTTCATGGCCGGCGGCTTCATGATGGCCAATTTTATCTTACCCGTTATTTTAAACAACTAATCCATGCAATCTTCCTTCATTGAGGATACCGCCGGGTTCGAAGCCCGGGCGCAGGACACGATCTGCATCAACGAGTCGCATTTGCAGCATAAATGGTACCACAATTTCAAATACCTGGTCGTAGGTGTGCTGTTCGGTGTCGGCTTCGTGAAGGCCGAAGTGATCAGCTGGTTTCGTATCCAGGAGATGTTTCGCCTGCAATCGTTTCATATGTACGGCATCATCGGCTCGGCAGTAGTGACCGGTATCATCTCGGTTTGGCTCATCAGGCGGTTCGGGATTAAAACCATGTATGGCGAACCGATCACCTTCACGTCGAAGAAATTCAACAAGGGGCAGATATACGGCGGGCTCCTGTTCGGCCTCGGTTGGGCGCTTACCGGGGCTTGCCCCGGACCGTTGTTCGCCCAGATCGGGACCGGCGCGACCGTGGTGGCCGTCGTGCTGGCCAGCGCTGTGGCCGGTACCTGGGTGTACGGCCGCTTCCGCAACTCGCTGCCGCATTGATTAATCATTAAATTTACCCGGGCAAACAACCAATCGCTATGAGAGCTTTGATTATCGGCGCTACCGGCGCCACGGGTAAAGACCTGGTGAACACCTTGCTGCGGGATCCGGATTATACCGGCGTGTTAGCATTTGTGCGTCGATCGACAGGCATTCATCACCCTAAATTGACCGAAATCCTCACCGATTTCAACAAAATGGAGTCCATACAGGAGCATATCAAGGGGGACGTCTGGTTCTCGTGCCTGGGAACCACATTAAAAACAGCCGGTTCGAAGGAAAAGCAATGGCATATTGACTATGAGATCCCACTCGAATTTGCCCGGATTGCCAGGCGGAATGGCGTCGCCCAGATGGTATTGCTGTCCTCGTACGGCGCTACTCCGAAAAGCAAGGTGTTTTATTCCAAAATGAAAGGGGAGCTGGAAGAAAAGATGAAAGGGCTGGGATTCGAAAAGCTGATTATTTTCAAGCCAGGCCTGCTGCTCCGCAAAGACACCGACCGCCTAGGCGAAAAGATCAGCGCTTCCGTGATAGGCTTCCTGAACAGGCTCGGGATTGTTCGAAAGTTCCGTCCCATGCCTACGGAAATACTGGCAGAAAAGCTCGCGAAAGTGCCGAAGGTTTGTGCGAACGGAGTACATGTGATGGAGCTGGACCGAATTTTTGAAATATAACTCGCCTCAAAATATTATATTTTTTATGAGCATAATAACAAAATAAACCAGGACAAATTTCGATAATACCATAACAAAATTTGGTTATTTCGTCTACGGCAATATATTTGTTTGTAGTAACCAATATTAACCAAACCTAACTTGTTATGAGAAGAATTTTTCCGCTTATGCTTCTGGCATGGCTGGTTTGCTGGCTGCCTGCGGCGGCACAGGGCGTCAGGATTACGGGCAAGGTAACCACCAGTGATGATGCCTCACCGTTGCCGGGCGCTTCGGTGCAGCTCAAAGGCACCAACATCGGGACCCAGACTGATGCGGAGGGCGTCTATGCCATTGACGTACCATCGTCCAATTCCGTGTTGGTATTCAGTTTTGTGGGAATGGTGGCCCAGGAAATTGCCGTGGCGAATCAGAGTACCATCGATGTTAAACTATCAAGCGATGTCCGAAGCCTCAGCGAAGTGGTCGTAACCGGCTACGGTTCGCAGATTAAACGGGACGTTACCGGCAATATCGCCCAGGTGAAAGGCACCGAAATCCAGAATATGCCCGTCACGAGCGTCGATGCGGCCATTCAGGGGAGGGCAGCCGGGGTGTATGTCAACAGCGGTACGGGCAAGCTCGGGCAGGCGATTAACGTGCGCGTGCGGGGCAATTCTTCCATCAGCGCGAGCAGCCAGCCTTTGTATGTGGTCGACGGAATGCCTGTTACCACGGCCGATCTGAGCAACAATGGCGGCGCCACCAACCCACTGTCGGACATCAACTCCAACGACATCGAATCCATTGAAATCCTGAAAGACGCCTCGGCAGGGGCTATTTACGGCTCCCGCGCGGCCAATGGCGTCGTGCTGATCACGACCAAGCGCGGAAAGGCCGGGAAGACCAACGTGAGCCTGAACTACCAGCTGGGCTCCTCGGAAGCGACACGTCGCGTGAAATTCCTCAATGCGGATGAGTACGTGAAGTTCTATACAATGGCAGCCAATAACCGAGATCGTATAGACGGTACCGACACCCAGGATCCCGATTCTTATACGCAATACATGCTCGGGGCAGGCGGTTTCCTCGAATATTACAGCCTGGGCACTTACAATACCCCTCAACAGCAGAACTATTCCTGGCAGGATCAGGCGTTTCAGAAAGGCCCGATGCAGCAGCTCGACTTGCAGGTCAACGGTGGAAGCGAGAAAACGAAGTTCTTTCTTTCGGGGCAGTACCTGGATCAGACAGGTACTTTGGTGGGAAACGAGCTCCAGCGTATTTCCGGGCGCATGAACCTCGATCATCAGGCTTATAAATGGTTGCAGGTAGGATTGTCGATGGGCCTGGCGCGTACGGTTAACCAGCGTTTGCCGGGTGATAATGCATTCTCGAACCCGCTTCAAATGGCTGCGTTGACCCCGCTGACGCCTTTCACCGACCCCAAAACGGGCCTGCCCACCGGAACGCCTCCCGGCGATTTGAATGTGCCGCTCTACTTCAACCCGATGATCTCGATCAACTACGCTAAATTCGAAGCGACCTCGTTCCGGAACCTGACCAACACTTATGCGCAGTTCAACATCCTGCCGGAACTGAAATTCCGCAGTGAACTGGGTATCGACCTTTTGAACCAGAATGAGGAAGGGTATTACCAAAGCCAGAACGTGCGGAATGTGAGCGAGGCCACCAGCGGGCTGGGGAACAACTATGCCACATTTGTGACCAATTACAATACCAACAACTTCTTCTCGTATGACAAAATACTTGGCCTGCACGGCATCGGGGCTACGCTGGGGATGTCTTACCAGCAATCGCAGCGGAAATTGAGCTTCGTGGAAGGAACGCAATTCCCGTCCGATTCCTACAAAAAGATCGCCAGCGCAGCTACCAAGTCAGACGGGAGCACTTCGGAAACCAATTTCCGTTTCTTGTCCTATTTTCTGCGGATGAACTACAAGTTTGCCGATAAATACCTGTTGTCTGCGAGCGCGCGTATCGATGGCTCGTCGCGTTTCGGGGTCAATTCGCGTTATGGTTTTTTCCCATCGGCCTCACTGGGCTGGGTGGTTACCGAGGAAAGTTTTCTCAAAAACAACCATCTGCTCAGCTTCCTGAAGCTGCGCGGCAGTTACGGGTTGACGGGGAACTCCGAGATCGGGGATTTTCCGCAATTGGGGCTTTTTTCCGGGGATGCCGGTTATGCAGGGTCCGCCGGGCAGCGCCCGTCGCAGATCGCCAATCCGGACCTGAAATGGGAGACTACCCGCCAGGCGGATTTCGGCGTCGATTTCGGTTTGTTCAACAACCGGATCAGCGGGGAGATCGATTATTATGTCAAAAAAACGAACGGGCTGTTGCTCGAAGTGAATGTGCCGGCAACCTCGGGTTTTTCGGTTCAGTACCGCAATGTAGGCAGGCTGGAAAACAAAGGGTTTGAATTTGTATTGAATACCCAAAATACCGTAGGGGCGTTCCGCTGGACAACCTCCCTGAACTTGGCGAACAATAAGAATAAAGTGACGGACATCCAGGGCCAGGTGATCGAAGGCGGTATCCGCAGCATGAGCCGTGTTATGGAAGGCCAGCCTGTGGGTGTGTTTTACACCGTCGAATACGCCGGTGTGGACCGCGCGAACGGAAATGCATTATTCTATAAAAATACGCCGAACCCCGATGGGACGGTCGACAGGTCTACGGTTACGAATAGCGGATACAACAGCGCGCAACGGGTAGTGGCCGGTAATCCGAACCCCAAATTTGTGGGTGGTATTACCAACACGTTTTCCTATAAGGGAATCGATTTGAGTGTGTTTTTCAATGGCGTTTCCGGCAATAAGATCAACTTCTACGGGGTAGGGCAGTACTCGTCGGCCAACGGGATCTACGAAGATAACCAGACGGCCGATCAGATGAATGCCTGGACGCCCGAGAACCCCGATACCGATGTTCCGGAGGCCCGTTTCTACCGGGGTAACGGCAATCAGGCATCTACACGATACATTTTCAATGGCTCGTATCTCCGGTTGCGGTCGATGACATTGGGCTACAACCTGCCTACCGCACTGGTGCGCCGCATTAAAATGGAAAAAGTGCGCGTGTATGTCTCGGCGCTCAACCTCGCTACTTTCACTAACTACAAAGGTTGGGACCCAGAGGTTAACACCGATGACCTGAGCGAGAAGGACACCAAGTTCGCGCTGGGCAATGACTTTTACACAGCTCCACAGCCGCGCACATTGCTGGTTGGCATCAATGTCGGATTTTAACATTGCATTCTCATCATGAAAAAGAACAGATATATCCTACCGGTCCTGCTATCAGCGATGTTGATGGCTGCGGGCTGTGACAACAGGCTGGATGTTCAGCCGACCCAAAGTATCGACGAAAATGTAGCCCTGAGTACTTCCCGCGACGTTGAGGTGACCCTCATCGGATGTTACGACGGTTTACAGGATGAGGATGTGTACGGCGGGGCGTTTCAGTATGCGTCCGAATTGCTCGGTAATGCCGATGAGCTGGGCTTCGGAGGTACGTTTCAGAACCTGCTCGAAATGTACAACAAGGAGATGACTACCAACAATGCGACCGCTACCGCCACCTGGCGCGACTCGTACGTGGCGATCAACCGCTGCAACAATGTACTTTCGGCGCTCGATATCGTCGATGAAGACAAGCGCGCCCGTGTCGAGGGCGAAGCCCGGTTTATCCGCGGGTCGATTTATTTTGACTTGGTAAGATTGTATGCCAAAACCTGGGGGGACGGCGATAATGCCTCCAACCCCGGCGTGCCTTTGGTATTAAAGCCGACGCGTGTCCTTACCGATGCCGACAAAATACCCCGGAACCCCGTGGCGGAAGTATATGCGCAGGTATTGGAAGACCTTACCAAAGCCAAATCACTGTTGCCTGAAAGCAATACCATTTACGCAACCAAATATGCGGCGTCGGCACAGCTCTCGCGCGTGTACCTGATGCAGGGCAACTACGCCGCTGCACGCGATGAAGCCAACGAGGTAATAGCATCGGATAAATTCTCGCTTAATGCGGCATTCGAATCGCTGTTTTTTACATTTCTGAAAAATGGCGGGGCCAATCCGAAGGAATATATATTCTCGATGATCGTCACTCAGCAGGATGGAACCAATGATATGAATACCTTCTTTGGAACGACCGTTTCGGACATCGTGGGAACCGCGGGCCGCGGTGACATCCGCGTGCTGGCGAAGCACCGGGGCCTGTACGAAGCCGGTGACAAAAGAGGGGCGTTTTTTGTAACTACCAACAACACATTCACCCAGAAACACCTGGATCAATTCGGTAATGTGCTGCAGTTCCGATTAGCAGAAATGTATCTGACCCGCGCCGAGGCAAACCTGCGCCTCAACAGCCAGACAGGTGCCACGCCACTCGCGGACTTGAACCTGATCCGGGCCCGTGCAGGCCTGAAAGCGGCTACTGCGGCTACGATCGAGTCTGTACTCAAAGAGCGGCATTTGGAACTGGCATTCGAGGGCCATACGCTGCACGACCTCAGACGCACGCGGCGAAATGTGGGGGCTTTGCCGTATAATTCTCCCAAGCTGATTATGCCCATTCCGCAGCGGGAAATGGACGTGAACAAGCAGCTGGTCCAAAACCAGGGTTACAATTAACAGACTAACCGGATTCCTGAATCAGAAGCGGTCTTTTTCTTGAATCAAATCAAATGCCGAACGGTGACAGATCTATTCTGCTACCGTTCGGCATTTTGACGCTTCTTGAGGGAGGTCCTTTTTAGTTATATCCCGGATTTTGTTTAAGCAACGGCGTGCCGTTCACTACGCTCATATCGATTTGATATTGCGGGATCGGGAAGTAGTTGTTCTTGCCGTCCAGGTATTTGCCGCCAGCGAGGTCGGTGGTGATCTTGGATTCGTAGCCGAAATAGGCGTTAATGGCCGTATTGGCCTTACCCCAACGCACGAGGTCGAAAAAGCGGTGCCCTTCCATCGCCAGCTCGATGCCGCGTTCGTAGTAGATCGCTTCAAGCAAGCCATCCTTCCCTTTGGCCGCCAATGTGCCGGCGGGGTAGGGTTTGATCACATAGTTAGCGGCCGGGGTACCCGAAAAGCCGCCCAGCGGGTTGGAATCGTTGGTGTATTTGTACAGCCAGCCGGTTTTGTCCGCCGCGCGGCTTCTCACTTTGTTAACATATTCCTCCGCTTTGGCGAGACTTCCTCCATTGGCTTCCGCTTCCGCTGCCAGCAACAACACATCGGCAAAGCGGATCACCAACACGTTAATCGCATTACCGGGCGCCCAGGAGCTGAGGTCGGCGTAGAGGTCCTGCGTTTTCTGCCGGTGAATGTTCTTTTTTGGAGCATAGGGGCCGCCATAGGGCTGGTCCCGCACCCAGTTCATGCCCGGATAAATGCCCCAGTCATGGTACGGAATGCCGCGGCGGCCGACGGTCCAGTCCAGGCGCGGATCGAGGTTACCGGCATCGGGCGTGAATGCGGTGGCGGAGGCAATGCCCATATCGTTCTTGACGGCGTGACTGTTGAAATCAGTCAGGTAGGGCAGTCCGTCGGCATCGGTGCGGTACATATTGACGAGCATTTGCGTGGGCTGGAAGAAACCGCAGCAGCTGAACGGCGCGCCTGTTCCGTAGGGGAAGTTGAGCATGCTGCCTTGATTGGCATTGGTGATATCGAGCGTCCCGTCGTTAGCCACCATTTGTATCGCGAACACCGATTCCGCATTGTTTTTAGTGGCTGCATCGAAATTGTCCTTGAAAGAAACGAGGCCATATTTCAAGCCGTTGGTCGTGACGCCATTGTTGATCACATCTGTAAAAATCTTTACAGCGTCAGCGTATTTTTTCTGATACAAATAGGTTTTGCCCAAATAAGCCCCGGCGGCCCATTTGTTAGCCCTTCCTACCAGGGTTTGCGTGGCTGGCAGCTGCTCATAGGCCGCTTTGAAATCCGCTTCGATCAGTGGCCAGATATCCTTATCGTTGGGCTGGTTAAAATCGGTGGTAGTTTCATCGATCCAGGGCACCATGTTCCACATTTTCTTCAATTCGAAATAGTAGTGTGCCCGCAGGAACCGTGCCTGTCCTTCGATATTCGCCTTATTCTCGGCCGAAACGTCGGTAGCCAGCGCGAGCACTTTCAGCACGGTGTTGGACCGTGAAACGCCTTCGTACAATGCCTTCCATTTGCTGTTGAAAAAGCCATTGTCGGCCCCGGTACTGAATGTCGCAATGGCGCTGATGGGCGTCTGGTCGCCGCCGTCGCTGCCTTTGTGCGCATCGCCGCCGGGAATGGCGCCGTACACCCAGTTGTCGGGCGGTGATTCCCAGCCGCTGCCGCCGGTGAAATCGCCCTGGCCGTCGAGTGCGGCATAGGCGCCGGTGAGCAGGCCGTCGACGCCTTTCGCATTGGCGAGCACATCATCGCCCAATGCGCCTTGAACAGGTTTGTCCAGAAAATCGTCCTGGCAGGCCTGTAACATTGTAAAACCGCCGATCCAGCAAAGAACGGCTATATATGTCATGAACTTCTTCATAATCGCGTTGCTTGAAGATGGGTTAAAAAGTGAGGTTCAGGCCAATGGTGTATTGCCGCGAAGAAGGGTAGGAGCCCTCGTCAATGCCGAATACGGTAGGGTTGCCGCTCGCATTCCGGCTCACTTCGGGATCGAGCCCTGAATAACCGGTGATGGTGAACAGGTTGGTCGCCTGCAGGTACACGCGGAACTGCTGTGCGCGGATCTTCTTCATCAGCGGAGCAGGGAATGTATACCCGATTTGCAGGTTCTTCGCACGCAGGTAAGAGCCGTCTTCTATAAAATAGGAATTGGGCACATTGATGGTACTGAAAGAGCTGGAATTCTCCTGGATCGGTGCTTTGGCATTGTGGTTCTCCGGTGTCCAGGAGTCGTACAAGGCAGTTTTGCTTTTCGCACCCGAGCGTGACGAGTTGAAGTCACTCCACCAGAGGGTTTGGTTCCAGAGCTGGTTGCCCTGAACGCCGTACAAGAACAAACTGAAATCGAAGCTTTTGTAGGTCAAACCAATATTTAATCCATAACTGAAATCGGGGTTCGGATTGCCGAGCATCTGGCGGTCGGCGGAAGTGATCTGGCCATCGCCGTTGATATTCTCATACCGGAACCGCCCCACCGAGGCACCGTCCTGGTAGACTGCATTCTTGTCGCCGGTTTGTTTCACCGCTTCGGCATTGGCGGCAGCAATTTCTTCCTGCGAGTTCCAGAAGCCGATCACTTTGTAGCCGAAGAACTGGCCGATGGAATTCCCTACCTGGTTGCGGACAATGGAGGCCCCGTCGAAACCGCGGCCATCGACATCGAAATAATTGGTGCTGTTGGTAACTTTTTTGATTTTGTTGTTATAGGTAGTTAAAGTCAGTGTCGCATTCAGTTTCAGGTCGCTTGCGAGGTCGAATTTGGAGTCGATTTGCAGGTCGATTCCCTTGTTTTTCATCTGCCCGATGTTCACAAAAGGCACCGTACCACCGCCGGCCGTGCCGATTAATGCCGGGTTGAACAGCAGGTCCTTGATTTCCTTTATATAATAGTCCGCGATCACGTCCAGTCTGCCTTTGAAGAAAGTGGCATCGATACCGATGTTGGTACTGATATTCTTCTCCCAAACCGCATTCGGGTTGCCGATCTGGCTTTTTTCAAAGCCTTCCAATGCGCCGGAGCCGCTGGTGCCGCCGAGGTCGTAGTAAGAGCTGCGGCGATTGGAGCTGTAAGTGGTGAACGCATTGCCGGATTTTACGTTGATCTGGTTACCCATAATCCCGTAGTTGGCCCTGATTTTCAGATCGTCTATCCACGTCAGGTTGCGCATGAAATCCTCGCGGGAAATGCGCCAGCCCGCGCTTACGGCCGGGAAGAAACCGTACCGCTCGTTGATGAACTTGGAAGATCCGTCGCGGCGAAGGATCGCGCCGAAGAGGAATTTGTCGTTGTAAATGTAATCCAGGCGACCGATGAGCGAGTACAGCGCATCTGCGGAGCGGCTGCTCGAATTGCTGCGCGTGCCGGAGCCGGTGTTCAGGTTCATATAGTCGGGGTCAAAAGAGAAATATCCCTGCGTGCTGCCGCCGAGTTCGTAATATTTGCCGCTATATGCTTCGGTCCCTGCCGCGACGGTCAGGTCGTGTTTGCCCATTGTTTTGTGAAAGGTCAGCAAATTAGTCCACGTCCAGTTGAAACCGGAGTAGGAGCCTTCCGAATAGGTGTTGGTATTGCTGTTTTCCTTGTTTTCGTAGGTAGGGAACGAAAACGAGCTCCATCTGCCCGAATAGTTCTCTCCGCCGAAGCTGGTGCGGAGCGTGAAATAGTTGAAAAGGTCGAATTCAGCGAAAATATTACCGAACAGGCGGTTGTCAAGCCCTTTATCGTAGCGGGTACGGTCGCGCATGGCTACGGGATTGAAAGCATCGCCCATGCCTGAGGCGCGGCTGCCTGCGTAGTTGCCCATGATGTCGTGCACAGGTACGATCGGCTGCATGCGGAAAGAGAATGCAATGGCCGAGCCGCCGTCCGACAGGCTGGTTTTGGGGTTGTCGGAAATCGAATAGGCCAGGTTCTCACCAATGCGGACGTGCTTGCCGATGTTGTACTGGCTGTTCGACCGGAGCGTGTAGCGTTTCAGGTAAGTGTTGGTCAACGCGCCCTGCTGGTTGAAATAATTCAATGAAAAGAGGTAGTTGCCCTGGTCGCTGCCGCCGCTGAGCGAGATATTATGGCTCGTGGAAGGTGCGGGTTTGAATATTTCGTGAAACCAATCGGTACCGTTTTTGTTGGCCTTTACAATCTGGTTAAAAGTATTAAAATCGTCTACCGATGTATAGTTCGGGTTCACGTAGTACAACTCCGGATTGGTCCGCGGATCGCCTTCCTTGGCGCCGGCAGGGAGAATGTAGTCGGGCAGGACGGGAGAGGTTCCATAGCCGTACTGGTCGTCGCCCACGGTGAGTCCCGAGTTTTTCTGCACCTGGAATTTGAGCTGGGCCTGTTCCTGCGGCGTCAGGGTGTTCCATACATTGCCTCCCGGAGGTGTCTGAATGCCAAACCAAGCGCTGTAATTGATTTTAACCTTATCCTTCCCTTTTTTGGTTGTAATGATAATTACCCCGTTGGCCGCTCTCGAACCGTAAATGGACGCCGAACCGGCATCTTTCAACACCTGCATGGAGGAGATGTCGTTCGTGTTCAAGTCGAAAATGGAGGTGGTAGGCACACCGTCGACCACGTACAGGGGCGAGTTGTCGCCGAATGTATTCAAACCGCGAATGCGTACCTGCGGCGTTTCGCCCGGCTGCCCCGAGCTAAGGATCGTAACCCCCGAGGCGCGGCCTTGCAACTGGTTGGCAACCTGTCCGTCAGGCGTTTGTTTCAGCTGCTCCACATCCACGACGGACACCGCACCGAGCAAATCCTTCTTGCGCTGTGCGCCATAACCGGTCACGACGAGTTCGGTCAATGTCGAAACGTCAGGTTTTAAGGCAACATCCACACTGGTACGCGCGCCTACCATCACCTCTTGCGCCACAAAACCAATGAAGCTGAATATCAGAATGGATTCGTCGCCGGCAACGTCGATGGTGTAATTTCCGTCGACGTCGGTCATGGTACCTTCATTGGTGCCTTTCACACGGATCGCCACGGAGGGCAATGCTTCACCTTTTTCGTCGGTCACCTTTCCTTTCACCGGCCGGGCCAGCGTTTGCGTTACCGGTACGATTTCGCGGAGGATCTCCGTTTTCGGCCTTTCGGTGATCCCGATCATATTGCCTACCTGCCTGAATTCCAGGTCCGTCTGCTTCTCGATCATTTTCAGGATTGCCGGGACCGGCTGTCCCAGCGCGTAGATGGTGATTTCGGGTGCTTTGCGCACCAGCTTCTCGTCGAAAGCAAAAGTGAGACCGGTTTGCTGCTCGATCTGTCTCAAGACTGTCTTTACCCGGGTTTGCCGCATATCCATGCTCACGTGCTGGGCCTCCGTAGGCCCGGCCATGAGCAAGGCGGTTGTCAGGACATTAATACCCAGTATTAGCGTAGAAATGCGCATACATTTTTTGAATAAGGGGAGCCCCTTATGGTAATAATTCACCATATTTGTCTGATGTTTAATAGTTAAGCTGTTAAACCGCGTCCGCCCGCCATTCATGGTTCCAAGCATTGCCTGGCAGGGGACAACCGATACCGGGGACATTCGCAGTGTTCCCGGTATTCACCGGACCAGCCTTCCTGGAAAGCCAGCCCTATTTTTTGTTCTTCCTATCTGATTACTATCGTGCTGTCGTTTAGTTGTGAATAATTGAAATTCTTGGAGAACCCCAGGACTTTCAGCACGTCGTTCATAGGCTGGTCGTCGAGGGTGAGCGATATTTTTTCGGTAGAGAGTCCCGGTTTTTCGATTACGATATGCTGGTTGTACTTTCTTTCCAATGCGTGCAGCACTTCCACCAGGAGTTCATCCTCGAACACCAGTCGGTTGTCCTTCCAGGGGGCAATGGCCGGTTTGCTGATCTCGTTTACCAGTATTTTCTGCGTTTTTTCGGGTACGACGGCCTGCTCGGCGGGTAGCAGCATGAGAGCGGGCTGTCCCGGTTTGTCGCGCACCTGCACGCCCACCTTGCCCGTCTTGACCGTTACCTTGATATCCCGGTCGTTTTTGTAGGCTTTTACGTCGAATGAAGTCCCCAGCACGGTAATGTCCAGCGTTTTGGCGTGTACGATAAAAGGCTTGGCGGTATCGTGGGCGATGTCAAAGAATGCCTGTCCTTCGCGCAGTACCACTTCGCGCGTTTTCCCCTTGAATGCCGCCGGATAGCTGAGTATCGAACCCGCATTGAGCCAGATATGCGAGCCGTCGGGCAGATTTACCCTGACGGTTTTACCAAGCGGCGCGGTCACGAGTCTGACGTTGCTCCCCGTTGGCTTATGCCCGTTAGTCCAGAGCAAAAATCCAACGAGAACGACCGCCGCAGCGGCCGAAGACCAGGCCGCGAACCTTTGAATCCATCCAAACCTTTTCACAGGCTTGTATTGCTCCTGCCGGCTTCGCAGATTGGCGTGCATCCGGTCGCGAACTTCGGAGGCGCCTTCGGCCGTCGTGGTAGTGACGGTTTCCGGGCTTTGGTCGTCAGCGAGCCGGTCGTACCAATCGTGCAACAGCTGTTTTTCTTCTTCCGAAGCGGTTCCTTCGAAGAATTTCCTGGCAAGCAATCTGATATATTCCTGTGTCATTGCAAAGCGGATTGGCCCTTTGCAACACATAGAGGGGAGATGTTGGGAAAACCCCTTAGTTGGATGGAAAAAAAATTACAGCAGCAAAGCCACTACATGATTCAGGCTCGACCGGACGATCTTCAATGCCTTGGTCAGGTGCGCTTCCGCAGTTTTGTGTGAGATGTTCAATTCTTCGCAGACGTCGGGCAGCGAGCGGTCGTGTAATTTGTTGTACTGGAAAACGAGCCTGCATTTTTCGGGCAGGCGGTTGGTGAGGTTGGTAATGATTTCGAGCAGCAGGCGGTTTTCAATCTCCTGATCAATCGATACCGACGGCGCAGCCTCGTACCGGATCGATTGTTCAACTTCCTCGGCCTGTTTGGATTTGGCCAGATAACGGTACACTTCATAGCGGAGCATAGCAGCCAGATAGGGCCCGAGTGATTGTATTTCAAGTGCTTCCCGCTTGATCCAGAGGAGCATGAATGTATCCTGCGTGATCTCTTCGGCAACCGCCGCTGATTTGACCATCCGATGGGCGGTATAATAAAGCTTATCCCAATACCGCGTGTAGATTTCATCGAACGCCCGCTCCTCACCCTCTCTCAGCAGCGCCGCGAGCTGATCGTCAGATAAAGAGGGAGGCAGGGTTCTCATGGCGGGTTAGCAGCAAACCAGTTGTTGTTAACCAAATATATACATTAATGCATTCATAATATTGCTTGATCTGCTAAAAATGCAGAATTAAAACTATGGAATTGAGGTAAAAATGAGTATTGGAGTATTTAAATTATAGAATTTCAACATTTTATTCTGTTGAAATTGTCTTGCGAACACATTTGCGATGAGATGGTCCGATACCCTGTTATCGCTTCGTGTAATGTAGCGTAACGACGCCCGAGCCGAGTGTTTTCGATTCCTGCAGAACCAGATTGTTCATGGGGGCGTCGCTGTCGAACAGGCTGATTCCTTCTCCTAATATCACCGGATGCAGGGTTAGCTGGTACTCATCGATCAGTCCGAGTTTCGCTAAACTTTTGGCAAGGCCGGGGCTGCCGAATATGACGAGGTCTTTGCCCGGTTGCTGTTTCAGTTTGTTGACTTCTGCCTCGACGTTGTCTTTGATCAGCGTGGTATTGTTCCAATCGGCACTCGGTAATGTCGTTGAGAAAACGATCTTGGGAATTTCCTGCACCCATTTCGCGTGCGCGAGCGCATGACCGTCCGCATTAGGGTCGTTCAGCACGGTCGGCCAGTAGCCTTCCATTAAATGGTAAGTATTTTTGCCGTACACGGGTGCGCCCACTGTTTTGACGAGCTCGTCCGCGAATTGTTGCAGCTCCTTGTCGTAAGACAAAAAGCCAAGACCACCGTTTTTGTCGCCGGCAAAACCATCAAGGGACATGTGTGCAAATAGGACCAATTTTCTCATTTCGATCGTGTTTTGTCTGTTTTTGAATTAGCGTTTCAATATACAAAACTATTGGCTGGACAGTTATGCTGCCCAGCCAATAAGCCTTGCTTTCTATGCTCTTCCGGTGAGTTTGTCCAGCAACTCGTCCAGTTTTTCCAGTGTTGCAAGCATGCCTTCTTCCATACCCATCTGCATGGTCGTTTCGAGGTCTTCCAGGGATTTGTAGGTCACTACCGTTTCGACTACGGCGTTTTCGCCTTTGTCGGTGAACGTAACCACCCATTCGGCGCGGGGCAGCGATTCGTTGATTTCACCTTCCGCATTTGAAAAAGCGTCGGTCGAGGTGTAAAAATCGATCGGCTGGATTTTGATATAATCCGTCCAGCCCCAGTATTCGTTGCCGTTTGGTTCCACCATCGCATAATGCCAGTGGCCGCCTTCGCGGAAGTCCATGGACTTGGTTTTGGTAGTCAGCGGCTTAGGGGCAAACCACTGGTCCAGCAGTTCTTTTTTTGTATGACAATCCCAGACCAGCTGGCGGCCGGCACGGAACTCACGGCGTATGGTCAATGTGTTTTTTGTTTTGTCTGCTACGAAGTCGAATTGAAGGTTGTGTTTCATTGTTGCTGTTGTTTTTTAAGTGTTTCTAAAAGGTCGTCGAGCTGATCGAACCGGTTTTCCCAGATCTTTCGGAACTGTTCCAGCCAGTGATCGATCTCTTTCATTTTATCGATCTGAAGTTTGTAATAGATTTCGCGGCCTTGCTGCTGCGGCTGGACCAGTTCGCACTCGGTCAGGACCTTCAAATGCTTCGAAACAGCCTGGCGTGTGGTATCGAAATGCTCCGCGATGGCGTTGGGGGTCATAGCCTGCACGGCGATCAGCACGATAATAGCCCTGCGGGTCGGGTCGGCGATAGCCTGGAAAATGTCTCTTCTCATGGGATTATCACAGATATTTTTGTGCAAGATAACTTCACCGGAACCCCATTACCTGGATACGATCGGCAAATACTTTCTCCAGTTATCTGCGATCACCCAGGCGATCACGGCGATCAATACCGAAACAAAGGGAAGGCCCGACGGAGCGGCGGTCATGTTGGTCAGCAGAACGCCCACTATGACAGGTACGAGGACGATAGCCCCAAGTGCCCGGGTCCGGGGAATTGTCAGCAACAGGCCCCCGGCTATTTCCGCGGCACCTACCAGGGGCATCAGCCAGCCGATCTGTGCAAACGCCATTCCGGTTTTGATCATTTTTTCCGGCAGATCGGCCGGCATAGGCATGTAGTGCAGGAACTTATCCAGACCTGCGTTGACGAAACTGAGCCCAGTGAGAAGGCAAAGGATGGACAAAATTTTCTGTTTCATAGCTGTTGATTGTTTAAATGAGAAACTGATTGGTTGCAAATTTATGTGAAACCAGTCGGTTGCGCAAATAAATTTTAAAAATTTTTGACGAAAGCCACCCGGCTGTACCTGACAACACTTTACTACACCTGATAATACCTGACTACAAATGACGACGAAGTCATTAATAGTCAGGTGTAGTCATTAATAGTTAGGTGTAGTCAGGTGTTGTTGGGAGCCGGCGATCACCACCCCGGATTCTAGCGGGCTTCGTAAATGTAGATAACCGTTTGGTCGTCGTCCGGTGCGAAGGAGAGCCGGAGTCTGCCGTTTTTTATTTCCGGGAAGAAGGGATTGTTACAAATATTGGCGCCCCGCGGCGTTTTGATCGTTAACGGCAGTTGGTAAAGGGTCTGATACCCGTCTGTCCGCATGAGCTGGATACCTCCCAGGGCAAAGTTTTGGTCGCCTTGCTTCCACCGGTTGAGCCCGGAGCAGAGCATCATCGTGTCTCCCACATATTTTGCGTCCTGGATTTTGAAAGTGAGCATGTTATTGGGTTCCCTCGAAATCAGCTCCCAGCCCTGGCGCGTATCATCCTTGCGGGCCCATTTATAGAATAGTTCGGAGTCCCAGTTCATGCCGATGACCTCTTCATTTCCCACGCATACCACCGCCCCCAGCGCGTCACGGACATCCCACATCTTTTCGGCTTCCATCGTCAGCGGGTCCATCCTGTAAACGGTTGAGTTACCGTGGGGACGGTACTCGCAAACCGGTATCCAGATATACTTGCCATCAAAGTCGATGCCGCCGGGGTGATAAATACTCTTTTCGCCGATAGTTACCTGGGCGACCAGTTTTCCCCTTTCGTCGAATTTGAAGACCCGCCCGATGCCTTCACCGTTGTCGCGGTCGAAACCACCCACCGGGCCGGGATACTTTTCGGGCCAGCGTTTCACATCCACGGCCGTCAGGAAATAATACCCGCCGGCCTTTACCAGTCCTTGCGTATGGAAAGTTTGAAATGGTAAAACGATGGAGTCGGTCAAAACGAACTGCTTTTCTGAGGTGTACCCAGGCAGCTTCCGGGCAATTTCACTGTGATTGTTCTGGGCGGCTGTCTTTTGCGCCACCAGCGCCGAAACTACGGCAAGCAGGACAGCCAAGTATTTAAATTTCATAAACGGAACGTTTCAACAGGTTAGGGTCCAGGCAGGCAAATATAGGATGTTGCTGAAAAGAATATTCAGCGGAAGGAGCGAAGCAATTAACATTTTTTATGTTGCGGAAGAGAGTTCAGCGTGTTTGCTTGCTACCATTAACCATTTAGCAAGCCATGACTCTCATTCTGAAATTTTCGTGCATCGCCGCATTTTGCCTTACATTGACAACGGCGCCGACGATATCCGCCAACCCTGCATATCCTAAAAACTCGGCTACCACTGACACCCTCCGTAAACCGGGTACACGCGATGTAAAACCACGTAGTCCCCGAAAGGCGACGCTCCTCGCCATTGCACCCGGCTTGGGGCAAGGTTACAATGGGGATTTTTGGAAACTTCCGATCGCATATGCAGCGCTTGGAGGAAGCATTTTTACGGTCCATTTGAATTCCCTTAAATACCATGATTACCTGAAAGCATATTGGTTGTTCTATGATCAGAGTACCGGTACGCCTGTGCACGGTATCACCGAGGATACCGAAATGCCGGTCCGGGTGAGGAACCTCCTCAACACAAAAAGTACCGTGAAACTGCTTACGAAGGATCAGATCGTGAGGAACAAAGACGTGTGGCGCAGGTACCGAAATGTGTCCATTCTCACTTCCGGACTCATTTACGTGCTTACCATCATTGAAGCCAACGTGGCTGCCCACCTCAAAACATTTGATGTTTCCGATGATCTGTCGGTCAGGATCGGACCCGGTGCGGCAGGAACGCCGTTTCCGGCGTTTGTTCCTGGTTTGCAGGTTGTTTTGAACTTCAAGTAGCGGGCGGTTGCCGGTGAAGCCGTTTGTCTACGGAATCTGCTTTCCGTCGACAAAATATGGCAGTCTCTCGTTTTGCCGCTATTTTACGTCGTTCATTAAAATAGTACATGATCCATGGCCGCAGCCCTCATCCAATCAGCCGATTTCATCCATGCAGATTCCTTTCCCAACCCGCAATTGCTCCGTCCGCAAATGGGGGTAAGGACTGGTAGGGAAGCCGGTGCCGGGCATGATGCAAAAGAGGGGAATCTTAAATTCAGAAGCTGGCTTTTTCCGGATATCCATGTAATGAACCTACATTGGCAGGTTGGCCGGGATGTAAGCATTGTTGAAGAGAGTCGCGCCGACACTGTTAATATTAATTTTCAGATGTCAGGCCATATGAATACCCGGTTCACGGGAATAGCCCGGGAAGTGGGTATGAAGCCTCACCAGCATAACCTGATTTTTTCGCCCGAAGGCAGCTTTCGGAACACCGTCAGGGCGGGCGAACAGGTGGAAATGTTTCACATTAGTTTGAGGAAAAAATACTTTTCGGAGCTGATCGGCTGTGAGGACCGGTGGAGCGAGCGTGCGCAGGAGTCGCTGTTGAAAGACAGGCCCTTTGCGGGAGCGGAATTGAATGCGGGTATGACGCCCTACATGCAAAAACTGATCGGGGACATCAAGCAATGCGGGCAAGCGGGGGCAATGCAAAGGCTGATGCTCCAATCGAAGGTATTGGAACTGGTCGCTCTGCATCTGGGGCAGTTGCAGGCCGGCACGTCCTGTGCGCCGGGTTTGACTGTTGGGGAAATCGGGCGGTTAAACGAGTTGAAAGCGTACCTGGATGTTCACTTTCTGGAAGATTTGAGCTTGCCGCAACTGAGCCGGCTGTGTTTGCTGAATGAATTTAAACTCAAAAAGGGATTCAGGGAACTGTTCGGAACGACGGTGTTTGCCTATTTGCGTAAGCTAAGAATGGATTTTGCGGTGAACCTCCTCCTGGATTCTTCAAAAAGTATCGATCATATTTCAGACATGCTGGGTTACGAACATCCCCAACATTTCTCGACGGCATTCAAGCGCTATCACGGATCGCCGCCATCGAGTTTCCGTTCGTGAAAGCCGGTATTGGCTAATGGCAAAGACAATTGTTAAAAGGAGGCTTGCCGATCGGAAATAATTTGGCAACTTTCACGGTAAACCGACTGTGAGAGGCTTTTTATGATTGACCTGGTACCGTTTATTTTCATTGTGGCGACGCTCGCTGTCGTTTCTGTGCTGTCCGACAAAGTACGAATACCATATCCGATCCTGCTCGTTTTGGTGGGATTGGTCATCGGTTTTATACCCGGCCTTCCCCTCGTCGAACTCGATCCGGAAGTAGTGTTCCTGCTTTTCCTACCGCCGCTTCTTTTCCGGGCCGGCTGGAATACGTCGTGGCCGGCTTTCCGGGCCGCGATACGACCTATTTCGAGGCTTTCCATTGGCTTAGTCTTTCTGACGACCTGCGCAGTGGCCGTGGCCGCCCACTATTTCATCCCGGGTATGCGCTGGCCGGTTGCATTTGTGCTGGGTGCTATTGTTTCGCCACCGGATGCGGTGTCTGCGACAAGCATTATGAAAGGGACCGGGCTGGATAGGCGTGTGATCACAATCCTGGAAGGAGAGAGCCTGGTCAATGACGCCTCTGCCCTGATCGCCTACAAGTACGCGATAGCGGCGGTGATGAGCAGCACCTTTGTGCTCTGGAAGGCAGGTGTTCAGTTTCTGGTGGTAGCCGCAGGTGGTATTCTGGTAGGCACTGTGGTGGGTTATGGCTTTGCCTACATTATGAAGCGTGTCCGAAGCAATGCCATGTTAGAAGGGACGCTGTCGCTGCTCGTGCCGTTTATTTCCTATCCGGTTGCGGAGGCCGTCGGCGTGTCAGGGGTTCTGGCCGTAGTCAGCACAGGCCTTGTGACCTCCTGGCTTTCTCAGGAAATGTTTTCGCACCAGGGACGCACGCTCGTAACGTCTGTCTGGGACATGATAGAGTTTTTGCTGAACGGAGCGGTTTTTGTGCTTATCGGGTTTCAACTCTCTACCATTGTACATGATACGGTGGAATACAGCTTTGCGGATTTGATCGGTTATGGGTTTATTGTCAGTGCAGTAGTGATTCTCGTCAGGCTGCTGTTCATTGTGCCGACGGTGTATTTTACGGATATGCTGTCGACAGGCGAATACAGGGAGCGTGAATCCGGTTTTGACTGGAAGGTGGCCATTGTCCTGTCGTGGACCGGTATGCGTGGCGTGGTATCACTCGCCACTGCCATGGCCATTCCATTGGTGATGGAAAACGGAAAGCACTTTCCGTACCGGAAGTTGATTCTTTTTGTGTCCTTTGTAGTAATCCTTGTCACATTGATCGGCCAGGGGCTATCGCTACCGTATCTGATACGCAGGTTGGGGCTCCGCGGCTCGGGGCGGGAAGAGGCGGAAGAGGAAACCAGGCTGCGCCTCCTGCTGACCAACAGCTCGCTCGATTTTATCCACGATCATTTCTCCGAAAGCAAAATGAACCCGGATGTGGCCGATCAGGTGCGCAAGTTGTATGAGCTGAGAAGCAACTGGATCAAAGATAAAAAGTATGGTGTACAGCAAGACGCGCCGGGGACGGCAGATCTGCTCCGTCAGGTCGTGGATGCCCAGCTGATTGTCACACAATTCAAGCGCGATTTGCTGCTGCGGCTTCATCGGGAAGGTTCCTTTTCCGAGTCGGCGATTAAAAAAATGGAACGGGAACTTGATCTGGACGAAGCCAGGCTTCGCTCGCATGTGTAGGCTCCCGTATGCGCACGGGCGTCTTTTGACACAGGTACCCGATTGTTCAAAAGCCCGGCCGGCGATGAAATGGCTTTTACTCGTCGGATTTGTTTTTCAAAAACATCAATAGCGAATAAGCGCCTTTCGTGACGCAACGCGTGTTTCGGAGATTACCGGGACTCAGGATTTCGGTTACACCGTTTTCGATATGGCCCGTGTGAACGGCGGTCATGGTAAATCCGTCCTTCCCAGGGATAAATATGTATTCTTTTCCTTCAAAACTGACGATGGCGTCATCGGGCAGGACGGTCGCATTGCGGGATTCCAATGCGAGCTCGGCATTCATAAATGTGCCCGGCAAAAGGTCAGGCTCATATTTTTGAAAGTGGCAATGGACTTCGGCGGTGCGCTCGGGCGACAGGTCTTTGCTAACCAGTATTACTTCACAAGCCAGCTTGCGCTCAGGCCTGGAATTGGTAAAGGCAAGTACCTGCTGGCCCTTGCGGATCTTATCGAGGTCTTTTTCAAATACTTTCAGGGCCAAATGGATATCCGATGGATTGATCAGATCAAAAAGTACCTCGGTGGGGGCCAGGTATTTGCCGATGTTGACATTGACCCGCGATACATAACCCGCGATTGGTGAGTAGATGTTGATACTGCGCGAGATCCGGTCGGTGCTGATCCGGTGCGGATTGATCCCTGCAAGCCGGAGTTTTTCGGCCAAAGCACTCACGGTCACCTCCTGGGCCCGGAAGTCGGATTCCGCCTGCTGGTAGGTTTTATCGCTCACCGACTTAGAGGTATTAAGGGCCTTTTGCCGCTCATACTCGCTCTGCAGGTATTTCATGCGGGCGCTGCCGGCCAGGTAGTCTTGTTGCAGCTGAATGTACTGCTGGTCTTCCAGCACGGCCAGCACCTGTCCTTTTTGCACGGGCATTCCAGGTAACAGGTTAGTTGATTTCAGATATCCGCCCAGCGGTGCGCTGACCGATACCATATTTTGCGGCGGCACGTCGATTCTCCCACTCAGACGCAGTACGGATGAAATTTGCGTCATTTTCGGAAATTCCATGGCGATTCCCGCATTGCGGACCTGTGCCGGTGTCAGTTTTGCGACATTTTCTTGTGCCGGCGATCCGACGGCAGGTTCCTGGTCGGCCGTTTTTGCTGTGCAGGAGCCAAGTATGACACCCATCGTAGTATAGAGCAGAATTTTAATATTCATCATTCGCTTATTGGCTAAGGAAATAGTCCAGTTCTATGGCATTTTGGTTCAGATTGGCGATCGTATCAAGATATTCGCTCCTGATCAATGTGGCCTGAGCGATCAGCTGGCTCCATTCCAGGTAGTTGATAGCACCTTCCCGAAGCTGGCGGGTGGCCGTGAGGACAACCAGTTCGGCATTGGGTACGGCGGAATCCCGGTAATAGCCGACGCGTTCGAGCAACTGACGGTAACCCGTCAATGTTGCCATATAGCGGGATGCAAACTGCTGGTACTGACCTTGATATTGTTCCCTGGCGGCCTCACGGGCGAGCTCAGCTGCACGGATACGCGCTTTTTGTGCGCCCGCGAAAACAGGAATGCCTACTCCGACCTGTGCAGCCTGGAAGCGCGGCCAGCCATTGTACAGTTTATTGTCGGCGCCGGTGCCTCGCATGCTCATGTTGTTGTAGGCCAGGCTTAATTCGGGCAAGAGCCGTGCTTTCTCGACAGCAATAGCCGCGGCGGCGATGTCCTGCTGCCGGCCGGCCAACTGTACAAAGGGGTGGGATCGCAGTTTGGCCGTGTCGGCACCCGTGCGTGAAGGGAAAATAAGCGCGCCGTCATGCGGTTCGTATTGTTCGGATCCGTTCAACAGCAAGTTGAATGTGATCAGCACCAGTTTGTAATCGGTGTCCAGTTGCCTGCGTTGCTGTCTGATCTGCCCCAGCTGCATTTCAGCGCTCGTCTTTTCAAGGACGTTGGTCTCACCTCGGGCGAGGCGTTCGGTGGCGCGCGTAACGACAGTATTATACAGGCTATCGAGTGAGCCGAGAAGCCGTGCTTTTTGTCTGAGGTAAAGCACTATATAAAACTGATGTGTGACATTACGCCGCAGATCGAGCGCCGCGGCCGACGCTTGCAGGGCGCCTGCCTCAAACTCCTGTTCCAGAAGCGAACGCTGCCGCCGGTAAACTACCGGAAGCAGCACCGATTGGGATAATGCAAGCCGCGTATCGGTATAGGCGCTGTTGATCTGCCCCGCCTCCAGACCCACGTTGGTTTGCGGTAGGCTGACGGCAGTTTTTACAAGTGCCCGGCGGTATTCCGCCTGTAACTTTTCGCTTTTTAACTGACTATTGTCTTTCAGCGCGAGGTTGATAGCCGTTTCCAGACTGATCTCTTTCTGGGCCCGGGTCTGACCGGGTGCGAGCAAGCAAGCGGAGATCACCATGGCACCTGCCCCTGCTTTGAGATGGAACCGGTTTTCGAAGACCATATACAGAACCGGTAAAACGAACAATGTCAACGCCGTCGCGATCAACAGACCGCCGATCACCACCGTGGCCAGCGGCCGCTGTACTTCCGCTCCGGCACCATTGCTCACCGCCATCGGCAAAAAGCCCAGGGAGGCGACAAAGGCGGTCATCAGAACAGGGCGAAGCCGGTGGCTGGACCCTTCGAGTATAGCCTTCTGAATAGTGCTTTCACCGGCTTTGCGAATCCGGTTGAATTCGGCTACGAGCACAATTCCATTCAGTACCGCTACGCCGAATAGGGCAATAAAGCCGATTCCGGCACTGATACTAAACGGCATTCCACGCAGGGCAAGCAAGAAAATCCCGCCTATGGCCGATAGCGGGATCGCCGAGTAAATCAGCAGGCCGTCGCGCACTGAGTTGAATGCGAAATAAAGCAGTACAAAGATCAGCACGAGCGACACGGGAACGGCGATCATCAGGCGCGCTTTGGCAGCATTCAGATTTTCGAAAGCTCCGCCGTAGGTGACGTAGTAGCCAGTCGGCAGTTGCAGGTTATGGCCAACTTTGGTTTGTAGTTCGCTTACAATGCTCTGCACATCGCGCCCCGCTACGTTAAAGCCTACCACAATGCGGCGCTTGGCGTCCTCCCGCTGGATTTGGTTGGGGCCGGTGACGATGCGGATGTCGGCCAGCTGCGAAAGCGGGACCTGATTCCCGTTGGGGGTAGGCACCAGCAGGTCGCGGATCTGCGCTACGTTCCTTTTTTGAGCCGGATCGAGCCGGACAACCAGGTCAAAGCGTTTTTCTCCTTCGAAAACCATCCCGGTACTTTGGCCGGCCAGTCCGGTATTTACGATGCGGTTCACGGCCCCGATAGTAAGGCCGAACTGCGCGATTGTATTTCGGTTGTACCGTATCACGATCTGCGGCAGGCCCGATACCGCCTCGATGTACAGGTTCCGGGCGCCATCGACCTGATTGACCAGTTTCCCCAGCCGGGCCGCATACAATGCCAGCGTATCCAGGTTTTCTCCGAATATTTTGCAAACCACATCCTGGCGGGCACCGGTCATGAGCTCGTTGAAGCGCATTTGCACCGGAAATTGAAACCCGGCCGTCACCCCGGGCACTTCCTGCAATGCACGGCCCATTTTCTCCGAAAGCTCCGGGAACGTGCTCGCCGAAGTCCATTCACTTTTGTCTTTCAGGATCACCATCATGTCGCTCGCTTCCATGGGCATCGGATCGGTAGGCACCTCGCCGCTGCCGATCTTGGTAACCACCTTCTCCACCTCGGGGAAGCGGGTCTTAAGAATGTGTGCCGCTTTGGTCGTATTGGCGATTGTGGTGGAGAGGCTGCTGCCCGTGAGCACACGTGTGTCGACTGCAAAATCCCCTTCTTCCAATGCGGGTATGAACTCGCCTCCCAGGGTTGTAAGCGTAAATATCGCTGCGCAGAAAAGGAGTAGCGCGGATAGCATGACGAGCCTTGGAAAACCCAGCAATTTTTTCAGAGCGATCAGGTAGCCGGCTGTAATTTTGCTCATTACGCGGTCCGACCAATTGGGCTCGTGGTTCACTTTTTTGCTCAAAAACACCGCACTCATCATAGGAATGTAGGTTATCGATAGCAGAAAGGCGCCCAGCAAAGCAAATGCCACGGTTTGCGCCATCGGCTTAAACATTTTCCCTTCTATACCTTGCAGGGTGAATATGGGCAGGTATACAATTAAAATAATCATCTGCCCGAATACAGCGCTGTTCATCATGCGGTCGGCCGACTCGTTGACCTGCTCGTCCATTTGTGTTTGTGTGAGCCGGTCTACGCCTGAAAATCGGGTACTCCGGGAGATCTGGTGCATCACCGCTTCGACAATGATCACGGCGCCGTCGACAATTAGTCCAAAATCCAGTGCGCCAAGGCTCATAAGGTTACCGCTGACGCCGAAGGTGTTCATCATGATGACGGCAAAAAGCATGGCCAGTGGAATCACTGATGCCACCAGCAGGCCTGCTCTGAGATTTCCCAGAAAGAGTACCAATACAAAAACGACGATCAATGCGCCTTCCAGCAGGTTTTTCTCCACGGTCCCGATCGCATTGTTGACCATCTTGGTGCGGTCCAGAAATGGTTCTATCACCACACCTTCGGGAAGCGTTTTCTGGATCTGCGCCACACGTTGCTTCACGGCGGTGATCACCTCGCTGCTGTTGGCCCCTTTGAGCATCATTACCACCGCCCCGGAGACTTCCCCCTGGTCATTGTAGCACATAGCGCCGTAACGGGTGGCAAAGCCGGTCTTAACCTCGGCAACGTCGCGAATAAAAACAGGCTGTCCGTCGGGCAGATTCCTGACAGCAATGCTGCCGATATCTTCCAGGTTCTCCACAAGCCCCTCGCTGCGGATGTAGAGTACTGACGCCCCCTTTTCGATGTAAGCTCCCCCGGTATTGGCGTTGTTTTCCTGCAATGCGATGAACAGGTCATTGATATTCAATCCCATGGAGAGCAGTTTCGCTGGATCTACCTCGATGGAGTATTGTTTGAGCTTACCACCGAAACTACTCACTTCCGCAACACCTTTCACGCCAAGTAATTGCCTCCTGACGATCCAGTCCTGAATTGTACGGAGCGCGGTTTCATCGTAACGGTGCCGGTAACCTTCCCGGGCGCGTACTACATACTGGTAAATCTCGCCAAGCCCGGTACTGATGGGCCCAAGCTCGGGCGTACCAATGCCCTGGGGGATTTGTGACTGGACTTTCGCAAGGCGCTCGGAGACCTGCTGCCGTGCCCAGTACACATCCACATCGTCCTCAAAAACGATCGTGACCAGGGAAAGGCCGAAGCGCGAGAAACTGCGTATCTCTTTCAGCCCCGAAATATTATTGTTGGCCTGTTCAATGGGAAACGTAACCAGTCTTTCGATGTCAGTCGCGCCGAAAGATGGCGCGATGGTGATCACCTGGACCTGGTTGTTGGTGATGTCAGGCACGGCGTCGATGGGCAGGCGGGTAAGCTCATAGCTGCCATAGCCTATCAGCGCAAGGACGAATAGCCCGATTATAAGCTTGTTTTTGACCGAAAAGGCGATGATTTTGTTCAGCATTGAATTGCTACGGGTTTTTCTTCCCTGTGAGGACGAACTTGTTTTTGACTGAAATAGACTCGGCGATTTTGGCAATCACCAGGGTAGGGACCTGGATATGGTGATCGGAGAGCCTTACGTCGAATTCGCAGTTCAGTATGCATTGCCCGTGGTCTACTACCAGCTGACCCTTCAATACCCGTTTTTGCCTAACGCCATGGATATCAAGAACGCCCTCTGCGCTCACTGCGTAAGTACCGTCCCTGGCGTAATCAATAGGCTCGCTGAACTTTCCCGTAAAGCTGGCCGCCGGGTATTTCTCGGTTTCCATATAGTTTTCATTATAATGTTCCTGCATGAGCTTGTTTGGGAAACTGAACGCTCTGTGCTGCATCCGAACCGCGATTTCTCCGCTGGCGCTGTTGAGCAGGACTGCTACCTGCTGGTTTACAGCCGAGATGTTCTCAAGGGGCGTTTCCGAGAAAAAACTCGTCTGCCCGGTTTTGGTCATGTAGATCTGCCCACTGGCGCAGATTGCCAGCAGCTGACTGGCCATCAGTAGAAATGCCAACCTGAAAAGCTTAGTATCCATTGCTGTCGCTGCGTTTTTTGCTTTTGTCGAAACTGAATGTCCTGGCGACATTGAAACCATAGAAGATATCGCCGTTGCTCCATTTGCCGGTCGTCTGGCCGAGGAACTGCTTCTCGATCATGCCCCGCGAGTTGGTCAGGTGAAGCTGGAAAACGTGGCCGCCGGTCTCGATGTCGAAGCCCAGGGAGAGGGTGTTGGTGTATTGCGGGTCCCGCTGGGTGGTGTTTCCGATACGCTTGGGTGTATACCAGTACTCGGCATTGAACGACGTCCGTTTCGTAAGCTTGTAGCGTCCGCCGATGCCCAGTGCATACACATTGTTTGCATCCAGCGGCTTTTCTGCGAGGTTGCGGTGCATCACGGTCGGTGTGAGCTGCAACGACAGCTTTTCGTTGAATTTCCGTGCAACCAGCGCCTGGAAGGTGTAGGTCTGGCGCTGGGTAATGGTGTAAAAAGGAAGATCGGGCGTAGAGGTACTCGCATTGTGGGCGTCGCTGGCGAAGAGCGTAACGGATACCGGCACATTGCGCAGGCCGCTTGATTGGCGAAGCAGGCGGTATTTTATGAAAACGTCGATCGTTTTTTGATAGCTGCTGCGGCCGATACCTACCATCAGCCGGTCGGTGAGGCCGTATTCCAGCGCGAGCCTGATCTGGGATTCGTCCAGACCGAAAAAATTACCCGCTCCGGAATTAATCGCCCCGAAACGGTGCGAAATAATGAAGTCCATGTTGTTCTTTCCGACCGTTTCGATCGAATGCCCGTTGATAATGCGGGTGCCTTTGAAAGTCGCTGCCGCGTAATGCATAGTGGAATCGTCGGCTTGTTCCAACTGCTTCATCAGGTCTGTTTGTGCCACGGCTGCGGAAGCGATCAGGCTGAAAAAGAGAACAGATGTCGTTTTGAGCATGGCTTAGGCTGTTATAGTCAGGATTTGGTCGGTAAGTGAGGTCGAGTAAACGGCTATTCCTTTTCTGCCCTCGCTATTGAGGCCTTTGCCGGTATTGTCATATTGGGCGCCGTGCGCTGTGCAATAAAAATGGTCGGTTTGGTAGATTACCTCATTACGGCCTTCGTGGCTGCACGTGCGGGTGGCCGCTATGTAGGCGCCGGTATTGCTTCGGGCGATGACGACGCCATCCTTTACGACGTATCCGCCATTGGATTTCAGCGCGGCGTAAGCCGGATCGTTCAAATCGAGGGTCATATTGGTAGGCGCTGGATTGACACGGTCGTTGGTACATGATTGCAGATGACTACCAAAATAGAATGCGGCAAGTGCCGCTCCGCCAAAGCCTAGCTTGCGCAGAAAGGCATGGCGGCTCAGATTTTCAGCGTGTTTGTTGAAGTTCATGGTCGATTAGCAGGATTGACTTTGATTAATTTCTATCTGAATCAAAGGTATCCCTGCCTTTCTTAAAGGATTCTCAAGGGATTCTTAAGATTGGCTTAAGATTGGAAACGAGAGCGTAACTTCGGTGCCTTTGCCAAGTTGGCTATGAATGCTGAAATCTACTCCGAGCATTTCGCACAGGCGGTTGACGATCGAGAGGCCGAGGCCGCTCCCTTTCACTTCGGGATGCGACAGGGGCGCCGAACGGTAGAAGGCGTCGCGTATTCGATTGATGTCGCTGGCGTCAATGCCGATTCCGTGGTCAGTTACGGTATAATGGGTCGTTTCACCGGAAGTTAAGATACTGATGGCAATACGGGCCGGGCCAGAGGAATATTTGACCGCATTGGAAATAATGTTGTCCAGCATGATGTCCGTCATATACGGATCACTGTATACGACATGCTTTCCGTCGGTTTCTAAATCAACTGAAAGCTTCTTTTCGACGATTTGCTGCTGGTAGCGTACCAGCACGTTGCCAGTAAGTTCGGAAAGGTCTACGGCTCTCATGTCCATGGCCTTTTGCTGGCTTTCGAACCGGGTTAGGAGCAGAAGTTGATCAACCAGGTGGTTGATACGGTCCATTTCTGCGATGCAGAAGGAAATTTTGGAGATGTATTCATCTGCCGACCTTGGCTTTCGTATCAACACTTCCAGCGTGCCTTTAATCACGGCAAGTGGCGTACGGAGCTCATGCGAGGCGTCGGCAGTAAACCGTTTTTCCCGCCCGATGGCATTCTCAACGCGGGTCATCAGCTCGTTCAAGGTGGTGACCAGCAGGTGCAGTTCATCGCGGACGGCCGGTACCGGGATGCGGCTGCCCATATTGTCATTGGAAATCTTGCTGGCCGTTTCAATTACGGTCAGCACGGGTTGTATACTCCTGCCGGCGGTGTACCGGGTGAAAACGAACAGGATTGCCAGCGCCGCGGGGAAGGCGATTAAAAGCACGACCTTAAGATTAAAAAGCACTCTTTCCGACTCGTCAATGGGCATCGCTACGACGATATAGCCAGCCGGCCGGTTATTTTCCTTGATGGTCAGCTGTACCTGCTCGATCGCTTGTCCCTGCAAAGTGGTCTTGAAAACAGCACGATCCACTGTCGAGAAATGGAGTTTCAGCGAATCATTTTTCAGGTTGGGCGACTTATCGATGACGTTTCCCGAAAGATTCGTCAGTACAACAAATACCGGGTTGATTTCCAGTTCACTGTGCTCGCGTTCCAGCCATTCGGCCTTGTCGGCGAAGTAGGGGCGCCCTTCCCGGACGCCCACTTCATAGAAATGCTTTTCCAACTCGTAGCCGAGGTCTTTTTCCAGACGGTTGAAAACCGTGGCGCTGACAATGTAATAGATCAGCAAAAAAATCAGGGCCACCAGTAGCCCGGTACCGAGGGTAAAATTGAGGGCGATCCGGGTTCGGTAGGAGGAGGTCATTCGCGCATTGTTCATATTTCCTTTGCAATGTAACCCACGCCGCGAATCGTCTGGATGTAGTCTTCTTCTTTGGTGAGTCCAAGCTTTTTGCGCAGCGAATTAATGTACACGTCGATCACACCGGTGTTATACTCGAAATGAATGTCCCAAACGCTTTCGATGATCCGGGTCCGGCGACAAACCTTTCCTTTGTTGCGGAGCAGAAATTCCAGCAGGCCGAATTCTTTCTGTGTCAGCTTAATTTCCTGTGAATCCCTGAAAACCTGGTGGGATTGGGTATCGACCAGAATCGGACCCAGCCGAAATTCAACCTGTTCGCCCGAATGCGGTCGCAATTGTACTTTGATCCGTTCCAGAAGCTCCTCAAAACTGAACGGCTTTTTGATGTAATCGTTGGCGCCGGCCTGCAAACCGAACACGGTGTCCTGCACTGTATCGCGGGCGGTTAGAAAGATGATGGGCGTTCTGATGCCTTCCTTTCTGATTTCCCGGCAGACTTCGACTCCACTTTTACCGGGCAGCATCCAATCGAGCAGTATGACATCGTACGCTTCGGCGAGTGCCATTTCGAGCCCATCCAGGCCATTCGTCGCCGTATCTACCGAATACGACTCTTCCGCAAGCCCCTGCCGGAGGAAGTTTAAAATGCCGGGTTCGTCTTCAATGATCAGGATTCGCATACTATTGGGCCGGATACTACAATCAGGGTATACGAAGTAAACAAGAAGCAATGGAATAATTATCAGATTTACTCTTAAGATATTCTTAAAATGCGCTGGATAATGCTGTCCTTAGGCATTGCCTGCCACGATATCAAGCGCTTGCCGGAAAAGGCATGATACCGAAATGCAAAGCAATGGTGGTCTTGCTTCCGTCAACGACCTTCGCGTTGATTTGAATGCCCAGCAGCACGCAGAGATCTTTGACGATCACCAGGCCGATGCCTTTCTGCCCGGGATTTTGAGAGGCGTACAGCCAGTCTTCATAGGATTGGTACCTTTGGTTAAGCCAGGCGACAAGCTCAGCCGGCATGCCACCTCCGTCATCCTCGATAGTGATTTGCCTTGTCATATCTTCGTCGGCAGCTATTGTGATCGTCGATTGGGCGACTTTCAACGCATTGTCGATCAGGTTGTGAATGATGATAGAAAGCAGGTTCGGGTCGCTGTCGAAAGTGAGGTTTGGATCGATCATTGTTTTGACCTCCACTTCCCTGTGTGCGGCAATGCCGGCAAACAGCCGGGAAGTAGCGGCAACAAGGCCGGCGATGTTGACAGGCGTGATTTCCCAGCGGTCGGCGGGTGATTTGCTTTGTAATTTTATATAATCCAGGATACTTCTGGTAAGGGTATTCAGCCGCTGGGAGGTATCGAGGGTTTCGTCGCTGAGCCGGGTAATCAGCGGATCAACGGACGGTTGCCTGTGAAAATACGCATTGAATTGTTTGAGCGAAAAACCGATGTAGAGCAGGGGTGTCTGGATATCATGGTTGACTGCCGCGATGATCTGACTGATTACCCGGTAATGCCGGATCAGGTTGGCTTCGCGTTCCTTTTTGATATGGTATGCCGACCGGGACCTGACTGATATGACGAACAAGGCAAGAAGTGCCGATCCAGCCAGTAAGCGGAACCACCATGTCTCATACCATGTGCGCGGAACACGCAGGTGCACGGTTTTGTACGTATAATCGTATATCCCAAAGCCGGTAACTTTCCTGATTCTCAGGACATAGTTCCCATATTCGAGGCCGGGTATGGATATTACAAAATCCGGGTCAACAGATGTCCAACTCTCCGTTCGGCCGGGGCCGGAAAGGGAGTAGTACATCCGGATGTTTTTGGGATGGCCCAAATAGGGGGTCGTAACTTCCAGTCGCAACTGCTCGAAACCGTGCGACATTTCGAGTGTGTCCGCAACCGGCATTGGTTTTCCGTCTTCCTGAGCGGAACTAATGAAAATCCTGTGGTTGGGAAGTGCGGGCCTGACGTCCTGAGGTTTAAACCAAACCAATCCATTGATAGAGGGGAGCGATACGGTCCCGTTGGCGAGGGTTACGGCACAGGGGTAGCAGCCTCCATTGAATTCATTACTCCCGAAGCCGTCGCTTTTGTCGTAAAATAGGTAGTAAATCAGGTTTCTTTTACGGTCGGCGTAGTCGACCAGTTGCTGTTTTGGAACCTGAAACAGCCCCCGGTTGGTGGTTATCCAGAAAAAGCCTTTCCCGTCCTCGATGATACAATGTGCTGTGGCTAAAAAACGGTCCTCATCCAACGGGAACGGGACTGCTTTTTCGCCTTTCAAAAGAAGAAAGCCATTGCCGTAAGTCGCGAGCCAGGTGCCTTCCTGCGTAGTGCAGGAGCTTCGGGCGGTCATGTTTTTCAGCGCTTTGATCACCTTAAAATCGCCTGTTCGGGTATTCAGCCGATAGGTGTCGCCTTCCGTAGCCAAAAGCATTGTTTCATCGCTTTCCCTGCCGATGATCTCGTAGTGGTCAATGCTCAACCTGAACCTGAGCTTTGGTACATATTGGCCATGGACTTCTTCCACCGAAAATACGGCATTGGTTTCACAACCCACCCACAACCTGCCACCGGACTCGATACTGAGCGATTTCGCTTTCTCGGGCAGCTTGACATCGGCCAGTATTTTCCGCCCGGTCGGATCCATTTTGAAAATGTCGAATTCATACTGAATCCAGAAAGAGCCGTCGTTGCAGCGGGCCATGTGGAACCTGCTTCCGGTCTTTTCGAGGAAAGGCGCCAGTCGTTCGGGGAGAGCTTTCATTGTACCCGGCTGCGCCTTGAAGGAATACCCCTGGGAAGTGAGCACGGAAAGTCCCGTACCGGCAACCTGTGCATAATATACGTTATCGGCATCGTCGGTCAGTAGCTTATTGACGTAGAAGTCCTGCTTTCTGAATTGAAATAACCCGTTTGTGGTGCTGCCGAGAAACAGGGAGCCCGCGGCCTCGTCGAAGTAAAACGAATGGATTTTGAATTTTTCCAGATCAAAATTCCGGAGGACCATGTGCGTGGTGAGCCTTCCCGGCGCGGTCGATTTTGCAAGGTACAGGACATTGCCGACGTATAGAAATGCCTGGCGGGAGATGTTGTTCCAGAATAGCCGGTAATTGTTTTTTTTATTGGAAAACAGGTTGTTATCCAGGATTTCTCCCTCGATGGTAACTTCACGGGCCTTGAGGCCTATCGCTTTGAGATTTCCTTTTAAATCGATCGCGTAGGGATCCGGACCTATCAGCAGGAACTGGGTGAATGGTCCGTTCGATACAAAAACGCGCTTGCCAGCCTTGTAACAAGTGATGGCTGGGTTTCGCCAAATGTATGAGGTATCATTGCCGGAGGTGACAAAATAGTGTTCAGAATCAGGGTACAGAGCATGTAGAGCGGGCAAACTAGGTAATGCGCTGTTGTATCTGAGCGGGCTTTGTGCTAGCGGCTTAAACTTCTTGTAGTATTTGTAAAAAGAGCTGTCCACTGACACTCGTCCGTTAGCCAGAATGCCCACATACTCTCTTTTATCAGACAATGCATAAAATTCCGGAGCACTACCGGTGACGGTGCCCGGAAACGGAATAAACCCTCTGAACCGGTTATTTGAAATAGGAATCAGGGATTTTTCGAAAGTCACAAACCGGCGCCCGTCGAAACGTACCAAGCCAGCCTCGGTAGTCAGCCAGATAAAGCCATTACGATCCTGGGCAATCGCTTTGACACTGTTCTGAGGAAGGCCGTTTTCGTCAGTAAATTGCTGCAACGAGTATCCCTCGGGCGCCTGCTGCGCGCTTACATACGCAGGCGCAAGCAAACACATTGCCGATAATGTGAATGCCAGTATATTTTTAGAAATACATAACCACTTAAATCGTATTTTAATCATTAACCTGAAAATACTTGGTCAGCTCGATTACATTGTTTACGCCAAGCTTTTCGAAAATCTTGGATTTATAAATACTGATCGAAGAGGAAGAAAGGCTCAATTGCTCGCTGATATTTTTGGTAGACTGTCCTTTTACCAGAAGTTGAGCAACATCGAGTTCCCGTTCCGACAGTTTTTCGGTTACATTTTCGCGCGTCGCTTTCGAACCCAGCAATTTGGCAAACGCCTGTTGCATCACTTCAGAACTTGCGTAAGTCCGGCCGCTGAGCACATGGTCTACGGCTTTGATAAAATCGTCGTTGATCGCCGTTTTGGATATATAACCATTTGCACCTGCCTTTAAAAACGGCACTGCATAAAGCTGCTCATCGTAGCTCGAACAAACCAGGATCGGGAGATCAGGCTGCCTCAGCCTGACCGAATGTACCATGGTTACCTTATCACCGCCGGGCAGATTGATGTCCATGATCAGCAAATCAAACTTTCGTTTTTCGAGCATGGCGATGGTCTTGTTGAAATCGCTGGTGCAAGTAATTACTGCCTCGGGTTTATGTGCCATCAAAAGAAATTGAATACCCGCCAGAATCAACGGATGATCTTCTGCAATGATGATCTGAATATTCATGTGTGAAAAGAAATAGCTGTCGCCGGAACCCTGTGACAAGTATAGGGAAAATCAATGATAGTAGTTATTCGACATGCTGTTAAATTTTTTAAATATAATTCATGCATTTGTTTAATAGACGATTAAATTTTTGATAGTGACCCTACTGGTTACACGTAATACTTTTGTCTGACTCCTAGCAGGAAGTGATACGTCGATGAAGGCATATCAGACCATGGTAAAGGATTATGCGGAGTGATTTTTCCAACAATGAGTAATATGATCTTCTTCCGGCGATTCCGGCAGAAATGATTCTGAGCGACTTGCCTGCTGAGCTTACGTTCACTCTAAAAATATAGCCCTCCTCGGTAGCTATAATTCGACACGCAAAAGCGCTTGACGTGGCTGTTGCGTGTGTTCGATAATTGATCGTTTATCAAAACCATTTTCTTATGAGCAGAAATCTACTTTGTTCAGCATTTAGTTGGGCTGCACTCGTGGCATTTTCGTCCGCGTTTACAGTTCCAACCGCGCACGACACAGCGGTACCGGCCGCACCCGGTGCGACGGTGAAATCAATAGCCATCATGACATCCTGCGACCCCGGCGATCCTGCATTTGTCGATACCGACGGGGATGGCGTAGGAAATGATTGCGACGTCGATGATGATAACGATGGCATCCTGGACAGCGATGAAGGCTGTGAAACGCTGTTCTCCAACGAGTTCCGGGGGACTTTCGGAACCTCACCGGATGCGACAGCGTTTTTCCGGGACTTACAGAACCCACCCGGTGCCGGATATTCATACGGTCCGGGTGTGAACGGTAATAATGCCGCAGGAAAATATACGGTAGCCAATTATGCAGGTGCCATTGTGAACCATCCCGCGGCGATATGGGAGTATCCGGGACACACCGATGGGTCAAATACAGACTGTTACCTTCTGGTGAATGGCTCGACTTCGGTAGGGACCTTTTTCAGAGAAGACATTCAATTGACAGGTGGAAATGGCTATCGCTACCAAATGTGGCATAAGGGCGCCTGGAATCAGGGAACAGGAGGAGCATACAATCTGAGAATTGAAATCAGAAGAATATCTGACAATGTCCTGGTCGCATCCGCGGCAACAGGTCCTATCGCTGACGTTGTGTGGAGAAGCTTGGGCGTCGACTTCGTTGCGCCGAATAGCGGAACGTTCAGGGCAACCCTGGTAAATACCTCAGTTCAGGCGGGGGGCAATGACTTTTCGATAGATGACATTTCGCTGACAAATACCAATTGTGGAGATTTTGACGGGGATGGAATTGCCAATAACCTGGACACCGACAGTGATAACGATGGTTGTCCCGATGCCGTGGAAGCCGGCGGCACAGATGTTGACGGAGACGGTGTACTGGGCATTTCACCGGTGCAGGTGGATGAAAATGGGAGAGTAACCGGCCAAGGGGGCTATACGGGCAGCTTCCAGAATGTAAAAAATGCGACGCGTTTGCAGGTAAGTACGGGTCCGGGAAACCAGTCAGTGGAGAGCGGTGGTACAACCTCATTTACAGTTGCTGCCAATGCCACTTCCACCACTGCCTATACGGGATCGACGCCAAATTACAATGATCCCGGTGCTACCGATGTGTCTGCCACGATCCATTATCAATGGCAGGAGAACACAGGTTCCGGTTTCACCAATATTGTTGACGGCGGCATTTACAGCGGGGCTACTACCGCTACGCTCACATTGACCGGCGTAGGTCTGGCTAAAAATGGTAATGCCTATCGCGTATTGATTTCACATCCTGATAATGTCTGTATCGCAGAGCAACGTGATGCAACGCTCACTGTCACAGGTTGTTTAATGGATATCGGCGGAACCGTTTTCGACGATCCGACGGGCATTAACGATGGCGTGAACGGATCGCCGGCTAACGGATCCACATTAGGCCTTTACGTGACCCTGATTACGACAGGGCCGGGCGCTCCTTCTCAAGCAGTCGTGCCGGTCAGCGCTTCGGGTACTTTCTTGTTCAGCAACGTTGCGGCTGGTAGCCACCAACTGGTGTTGGGTACAACTTCCGGTGGTTCGACAGAAGGCCAGATGCCTGCGGGTTATTTCGCGATCCGTGAAGGCGGAGCCGTTGGCACGGGAAGCGGGGAGGGTGATGGGACTGTGGATGGAGTCATTGGCCTGACCGCCGACTGCGCTGGCATTCAGTACGTAACGGGACGTATTGCGGCAGACGTTAGTTACCTGGATAACAACTTTGCGATATCAATCGAAGACCCGATGCCGGTAATCCTGATCTCCTTTTCGGCGACAGCCGAAGAACAAAATGTCCGTCTGGACTGGAACACCTCAGCGGAAACCAATAGCGACCGTTTTGAAATCCAGCGCAGCGGCGACGGGAAAAACTGGGCAACATTGGCATCGGTTAATGCAAAAGGAGAAAGTGCGATCAAACAGGTTTACACTTACCTGGATCAGCAGCCCAGGTCAGGTAACAACTTCTATCGCCTGAAAATGGTGGATAGGGACGGGACTTTTGCATACAGCAGCCTCAGAAGTATCAGGATAGATGGCAAAGAGCTGGTCGTCGCATATCCGAATCCTGCCGACGGGCCGGTACAGCTGACGGTTGCCGATTGGAAACGGGTCATAAACATTACCGCGGTGGATATGAATGGGCGGAAAGTGTTCGACACGGGCCGCCCGAAATCGGAAACTGTCCGGCTCCCGGCTTTGGGTAAAGGAGTGAGTATATTAAAAATCCTGTATGAGGATGGGACTGCCGAGACAGTCAAGGTGGTAAAACGCTGATTTGAGCTTCTCCCGGCATCGCCGGGAGAAGCTTTTTGTTTTCTTATCGTCAATCATTCGTCTATCGATACAGTGCCTGTGAACAATGAGACATTTCCAGACTTTCCTCACCGCGCAATCGAAGTGGTTCGGTTTATTCAGTCAAAGGAGCTGTTCGCATGCATGCTAACCAATGGGCGCGTCGTCCATTTTTGCCCTGCGGATGTAGCATTGTTCAGGCGCTGGCTGATTGAAAATGGGGTGAAAGATATCGGCGAGGTTTTTTAGGAGGCATCTGTCGCATGATTTTGCAAAAAACGTGCCACTCTCAGCGAACTATTCACACAGTTACATAGTTGCCTTTTTAGAGCCTTGCAGCAAGAAAATCAAAAGCTGCTCTGCTTTTTTTAAAAGACCCGATTTTATCAGATGATCAGATTTTTTATTGCAAGCGCATTGCTTGCATGTAGTAGCGTCGCGTATGCGCAGTATTCACCCGTGAGTTCTCACAATCAAAAAGGCAAGATTTTCGTTTATTGGGGCTGGAATCGAGCTTCTTACACGCAATCCAACATTCACTTCAAGGGTCAGGAATATGACTTTACCTTAAAAAGCGTGATCGCCAAAGACCGGCCGACCCGCTTCACTCCGCGGTATTTTAATCCTTCCAAAATGACCATCCCACAGTACAACTTCCGGATCGGCTATTTTATCACTCCCGAATTCAGCCTTTCCTTTGGTTTCGATCACATGAAATACGTGATGAAGCAGGACCAGACTGTCGACATTACCGGCCGGATTTCGGGTTCAGGCACCGAATATGACCGGATTTATCAGAACGAGCCCCTCAAACTGACAGGCGATTTTCTGAAATTCGAGCACACCAACGGCCTGAATTACCTGAATATCGAGCTCCGCCGGATGCATAACCTGCTGGACGAGAGAAAGCTGAGGGTCAAAAATATTGAGCTCAATATCTTCGAAGGAGCGGGCGTGGGTATTCTTTATCCTAAAACAGATGTGACGCTGCTGAACTTCGACGAGAATGACCAGTGGCATATAGCAGGGTACGGTATGAACCTGGTGGGCGGACTGAATGTGACGTTTTTTAAACATTTCTTTGTCCAGGCCGAAATGAAAGGCGGCTATATCAATATGCCCGACATCCTGACGACCAATTTCCCGCAGGATCGCGCGAGCCAGCATTTCTTCTTTTTCCAGGGGAATACCAATCTGGGTGTGATCTTTAAATTGTAGGATTGGGTTCTTCGGAGATACCTTCGCAATCACCAGGTACTGTAAGCAGCCCGGATCGGGCGGAAGCGGTATTCCCTTCCGCTCACTTCACGATCACCGACATAGCATTTGACCGGCATTGGCATTGGGATGCCGATGAGCTGCCTGCTGCCTGGCCAGGTAAATACCCTGCAGTATCACAATACCGCTGATAACCATCGGGACCACTTCCGGCAGGTAGTCGCTGGCGGTGATCAGATCAAAGGCTCCGTGCCAAAGGATCAAAGGGATAATGCTGCCTGATTTTTGAAACAGCCAACCGAGCAGAACCGATCCGTAGAACAGGCTGATCGCCCACCCGACTACTCCCCAGCCCATTTCCCGGTAATTTTCATTGAAAGCAAACGCAGGTAAGTGCCAGACCATCCATATGGCTGTAACGCAGGCGGCGGCAAGGACAGGCGTGTATTTTGTGATAAGGAATGCATAAAGCCAGCCCCGCCATCCCGATTCTTCACCCATCCCGAATGTGAGCATCCAAATCAGTAGCACCAGCACAGGCGGCACGCCCGGAAGCTTGTTGGTTTCTCCCAAATGGCTGATTGGACCGAATGTTCCGGTAGCAATCCGGGTGGTAACTACCGCTATGACGAAATAGGCGGCCAGCATTATGCCGGTCAGGTAGAAAGCCTGTGCGTTCAGCCGGAGACGGAAAATACTTCTTGCCCAGGACGCCAATCCTGCCTTTCCGCCTTGATAGTAGCTCGCCGCTATGCCGCCGGCGAGAGGACCGAATGAGGCCAGAAAAAACTGGCCGGGCAAACGCGGTGTGGATGTTTCGAAAAGCGCGTCGATTGCCAGCGGTGCCCACAGAGCCCAGGAAAACAGAAATGTGGTTAACATGAAGACAATCGCCGCTTTCAATCCGGGTTCTGCTGACTTATGCATATCGACGAAATGGTGTTCAGGCAGTTTTCTGATCTTTCAAATGGCATACCAGCAATGGCGTATCGGTCGCAAGTGCTAGTTTCCGGCTCAGGCCCGCGCCATTCAGGAGGAGTTGCAGGAGATTTTTATCGCGCCTGCACAGAATGAGCATATCAGCGGAAGTCTCGTGGCAATGTGTTTGCAGCCCTTCCATGACGCTGTCGGCGTCTCGCACCACGATGTCTTCGGAAGGAATACCGAAGTACTCTTTTAGCTCCTGAATATACTGGCCGTCCGGCTGAATATTGAGTTGTTGGTCGGAGTTAATTTTCACAAAAGTAATGTGCGCTTTCAGTTGCCGTGCGAGCCCGATGGCCTGCGCGAGCACGGGCTTTTCATCAAATTCCAGCTGGGTGGCATAGACGATGTTCCGGAAATCCGTGTCGACGGCCCTGGGCGGGATAACCAGCACCGCACAGTCCGCTTCGGTAGCGATGGCAGCGCTGTTGCTACCGAGCAATTTGTCCAGGAATCCACCTTGCCCGGTCCTCCCCATAACGATCAGGTCGACCTCATTCTCCTGTGCGTGTTGGAGGATTGCGGGTTGCGTTCCGCCTGTTGCCCAGATTCCTTCGGCACGGATTCCTTTTTGACGCGCAAGCGTGACAGCCTCGTCCAGTTTTTCGCGGTAGGAAGCTTCAAGTTCTTTATATATTTCCAAAGAGCCGATATACTCAGGCAGCGCGACATCGTTGACGTAGGGGTGATACACGAACAGGACCAGTAGTCGGGCCTTCGTTTTATCGGCGATACGGATGGCGGAAGAAAGTGCCTTTTCGGCATTCTCGGAAAAGTCGATAGGAACGAGGATTTTTTTCATGAGCATTTCTAAGTGAGTAGTAGTAAATTGTGGTAGTTCTGTTGCCCAAATTTCAGGTCGTTTCCCGGATACATTTATGATGAATGTCATGCTGGTTTGTGACCGGTGTTTTAATCGGGTATTGAGCAAGATCATATTCAGAGGTGCCTGGTATCATCACCAGGCGGCCGACGAAGGGTTAATTTAGATCCGGCATATAATTATGGTATCAATACATTTAAATCACATATTCCTATGACAACCTGTATCCCCGATCTTGCCATTGCTGAGCAGATCAGCAGTATTCTTCACCGAGATGTTCGTATTAATGAAAGCGATATCCAAGTGAGCGTTCATGACGGCTGGGTATTCCTGGAAGGCCATGTCGATTTTGAGACGGATCGCCAACTGGTTGAATCCCGGATTGAGCATGTAACCGGAGTATGTCGGATTACCAATAACCTGACTTACCCGCACCGCCGCAACCATTGACTTATGACAAATTCAAATAGCAGATTCCGCATCCTGATTCCCTGTGATTATTCTGAGGCGTGCCGGCAAGCGCTGGAGGCGTGCGCGAAATTCGATTGGAAAATACCGGTTGAGGTTTTTATCCTTACGGTACAAGATCCTACGCAGCCTGGAAGCTACGGGCAAAATGCTGACAGACAGCTTTCCGAATGGCTTACTGCGTTTCCGGCAGGGATTCAAATCCAGCGGTTAAATGCAAGTGGCCGGTTTGTGAATGCCGTGCTCGAAGTGCTGACCAGGCACGGTATAGACCTCGTGATAGCAGGGACTAGGGGTTCCCGGGGGTGGGACGGTGTTTTCGTCGGCTCGCATGCCGAGAAAATCGTCCGCGTTTCCCCTGTTCCGGTACTGGCTATCCAACAGCCCCCGCGCATTGCCGGCACGCGGGACATTGTGGTTCCTATCGACCTTGATCATGACCCCGGTGAGCTGAGAGCCTGTCTGACGAAAATGCGGAGGCTGTTCAGTGGGCGGTTTCATTTTTTATATGTGGAAACAAACCCGGCCCGACATGAGCAGACAGCCATGGAGTTACTGACGGAATATAGCCGGAAACTGGGGATCGGTCATTACGAAAATGCCGTCGTGAATGCAGACGAGGTCGCGGCGGGGATACTTAAATATGCTGCACAGATCGGCGCGGGTATGATCGCGATCGGCACGATGGGTAACCCCGATCCCGCTCATATGTTCCGGCCGAGCGTCGCAGCGGATTTAGTGAATCATGCCAGAATCCCGGTTTTTACATGCCCGCTCCGGCAACGGGAGGTGTCTATCCCGCGGTAGGCTTTGGCGCTGGCTTTTAGTATCGTATATCTGCCAGCGCGGATTGACCACTTCGTATTCCGCTGTTTTATATGCATTGAGTCGGGTATAACGACATTGAAATGCAGTTGACTCACTTCTTGTTGCCACATTCTCCCTTAACATAATTGGTAATTCCGTATGCGCGGGCTTCGCAGTCGTTGGAATAGGTTTTTCCGTTACAACCACAAACAGGTGCCAAAATGTAGGAACAGCCCGATGAGTCCCGCGCCCGTTCTACACAATCAGGGTCGGGCTCATTTGATTTCTTACAAGTGATTAATGATAAGGCTAAAAATAAACCAAGCGCAGTTCTCATAGCTTCGAGCCTTTAAATGTCAATAAAACAAGATGCCACAGCATAGCTCAGGACTCCTGTGTACGAGGTTTGGTTGCAAGGAGTTGTTCTAGCGAATGATAACGAGAACTGACTTTCTGTCGTGTTTTTCGAGCCTTTGGATAATTGTGGCTATTTTTGTGCATGAATGAAACGATTATGCTTCCTGTCGATTATCAGGGAGCTTCCCACGAACTGCCAGTGACCATTGTGCCACTCGGTTACACTTATCAGCTCCATATTGAAGTCGAAGGCAAGACATTGATTTTTGAGAAAGACGACCAGGGCGAATACCGTGTGATTGACGCGGCACATGATAGCGGGACAGTTAGCAAGGGCTTCGTTGCGGCAGTTGTTGCTACGCTGGAGGCGCTTTAAAGGTCCGCTTTGCATGGCGACAAGCAATCGCCCCGGCGGGCTAGCTTCCTTTTCAGCCGGATAGTTCTTTTTCAAGCGCGTCGCTGAGGCAGAAGTCCTCGAACCTCACCGAGGTGTTCGGTAATCTTCGGAAAAGGCGATAAAATCGTGGTCAACGCCCGGAGCGATTTGCGGCAGGGGATCAGAGTAGGCAAAGATTAACCGCAGCAGCCGGGAGCGCAACAACTCCCGGCAGGTTTTTCGGCGTAAACCGTGATGCTGTAAATGCCGGTATTGCCTGATTTAAAGGAGGCTATTTCAGCCTCATCGAGGTAATTAATCAGGATATCGTCGGGAATCACGATGGCTTTCACCTTTTGGAGCGTTATGTTCTTGAAACCGTTTGTTTCAATAAGTTCCAAGTATTCATTTTTTTGAATAGCACCCGCCACGCAACCTGCATACATTTCGGCAGCTGAGCGAAGGCCCTCGGGCAGGTTACCGACCAATACGATGTCGGAGATGCTGAAATGGCCGCCTGGCTTTAATACGCGAAATACTTCCTTAAAAACGCCGTCCTTGTTTGGCACCAGATTCAACACACAGTTGCTGACAATCACATCGGCAACGTTTGCCGCTACCGGCATTCTTTCAATATCCCCCTGCCGGAATTCGACATTATGAAAACCGCGGGCCTGGGCGTTGACCCTGGCACGTTCAATCATAGCCGGGGTGAAGTCGATACCGATTACGCGTCCGTCGATACCCGTTTCTTCCCGCGCAATGAATGCATCGTTACCTGCTCCGCTGCCGAGGTCAATTACCGTGTCACCCTTTTTGATTTTGGCAAACTGAGTCGGTAATCCGCAGCCCAGGCCAAGGTCGGCGTCCGGATTGTATCCTTTCAATTCGCTGTAATCGTCGCTCATGATATTGTACACTTCAGTTGAGCAGCCGCCCGAACCGCAGCAGGATGATTGATTGGTTTCCTTATCCTGCAAAGCAATCTCACTGTATTTTTGCCTAACGAGCTCTTTAAGTTGTTCTTCGGTTTGCATGTCTCCAGTTTTTCTTATCGTACTATTGCAATATTGCGATTATTAGGTTGAAAAAATTTAACAGCACTTGGCGCCCGACAAATCAACCTCTTTAAAGAAATTGCTGAACAGGGCGTTATATTGGTTCCACACCTCGGGGTTGATACAGTAGCAAACGCTTACACCTTCGGTTGTCCCCTGAATGATTCCGGCATTTTTCAATTCTTTCAGATGTTGGGAGGTAGTTGCCTGAGCTAGTCCGAGTTCTTCGACAAGGTCACCACACACGCAGGCATTCTTTCTGACAAGGTATTGCAGGATAGCAATCCGTGCAGGGTGAGCGATCGCTTTGGCCATCACTGCGAGGTCGTTTTGTTCCTTCGTAAATAAATCCGTTTTCGTAGCGCCCATAATGAAGTCTCATTGTATCGTAATATTACGATGTATTTTCATTTGCTCCAAATTTTTACGTTTAAATTTCCTGATTCGGTGGGATGTGTTCAATCCCCGGTCGTCCGGCTGTATACTTTCAGGGACTGTTATTCAGGCAGCCACCTTTCAGGTAGTTGTATTGTATTGATTTTAATAATATCAAAAATAAGATAAAAATAATATCAAAATATAGTGCACTTCTCAGAGGGTAATGTTATTTTTGCTGTACATCATCAACAGCAACTTTGATCATTATGAGAAAGCTATCAGACGAAAATGCCCGAAAATTGTTTCAGGAATCAGCGGGCAGAGGGGAGGTGGTACGATGAAACCCAGATTTGAGCAGCGCCATGTAGCAAAGGCGCCTAATCCCGACCAGCTGACTACCCCGTATACCCCTGAATTTTTCAAGGAGCATGGCGCTATCCTTTACCAATTTGTGCCAACTGTCAAAGGAAATGAATTGCTGCCTGGTGAGGTAAAGTATGGTTACAAGTTTTACCTGCTGGACGACCCCGCGAAGGAAGGTGTGTTTTATTTGTCTTCCCACAAGGACATTGAGACGTTGAAGTCACGCTCCAAATTTTTGTCAAGGGTAGAAAAGGAAATATTGAAGGTTTCGTAAATCTGGTATAATGCAGGTCCGGGTTTCTCGCAGCGCTATTTAATCCTCTTGCCAATCGACAGGGATATGTTAGTTAATACGTCTCCATTGGTATCTACCTGGAATCCTGCGGACAATCCAGCAAATAACAATTTAAAGATACTTTGTTGGTAAAATGCTTCGGGTCCCACTCCGACGGCATATGTCCGCTGAGGACTGGTATGGAGGATAAAAGTTGCAGGATATGGACCTATTTTTTGAGGATCGTAGGTAACTGCCAGTTGATCAAAATAGGAAGAAGACTGGTAGCGTAATATCCCACTGATCCTGGCACCCAATTCGCTTTTACTTGTTCGCAGGATGCTCCATCCGGCACCGCCGGTAATTTGGATTGCCCCTGACGTGTATCGGTAAGAGTGATCCAGTACAGTGCCGTCGTCCTGAGTGGTTGTGCTCAAAACCTTTCCGTCATGAATATCGGCCCCAACCGCGGAAAACCAGAATAGTTTCTTTCTGAAATATTGGCCATACGTTACCCGTTGGGATACACCTGTCATGTCGCCGGTGCCGTGAGTGCTTCGTCCGCCCGACAAGCTTATAAATTTACTAGTGAGTGTCGGGTTAGCATTCTGCGCGGCAGCCTCGATGCAAATCGAGCATAAAAGTATCCCAATGAGTGTTTTCATAGTGTTAAATATTTATCCCACGGCAAATTCGAGGGTACAGCTTTAATTCCAATACCTTTGCAGGGTACAGATGAGCTAAATATGCGAAAAGAAATCCTGTATCGAAAGATTGCAAAGATTATTGAGGACCAGATTCTGTCTGAAACGCTGAGAATCGGGGATAAGCTGCCCTCAATACGATCTATTCAGCAGATTTACGGCGTAAGTTTAAATACGGCAATTCAGGCATTTGCGGAACTGGAAAGCAAATCGCTGGTCGAATCGCGGCCGAAGTCGGGCTATTTTGTGAGTAAAACGTCTCAAAGAAAACTCGCACTTCCGTCGGTGAGTAAGCTCATTTCGCCGGAAAAGGGGAAAAACTCCGAGGATTTGATCAGCAGCGTTTTCGACATATTGAGGGATAAAAGCATCAGGCAGTTTTCCCTGGGCATTCCGGATAACAAGCTGCTGCCGATTGCGAAGTTGAACAAAGGCATCATCAAGGCGATGCGGCAGCTCGAAGGTAGTGGAATGGATTTCGAGCCGGCACAAGGAAGCACGGCTTTGAGAAGAAACATCGCCAAATGGTCGTTGATCTTCGATGGAAGCCTGACCGAAGATGATATTGTCACGACGACGGGAACTACCAACGCTATTTACCAATGCCTGTTGGCGACGACCAAACCAGGTGATACCATTGCGACGGAAAGCCCTGTTTATTTTGGCATCCTGCAACTGGCGAAGTCGATGGGCCTGCATGTGATTGAGCTGCCAACGCACCCGCTTACCGGCATCGAGATCGATGCATTGAAGAAGGTCATCCACAAGGTCGATGTCTGTTGTTTTACGGCCAATTTCAATAATCCCCTGGGTAGCCTTATGCCCGATGAAAATAAAAGGGAGTTGGTGAAACTCCTCACGCATCACCACATTCCGCTGATCGACGACGATCTGTTCGGTAACCTGTTTTTCAGCGGCACGCGGCCGAAACCGTTCAAAGTATTCGACGAGGAGGATATCGTCATGTGGTGTGGCGGGGTGTCCAAGACGGTTGCGCCTGGTTACCGGGTAGGGTGGACTGCCCCCGGTCGGTTCAAGGATAAGATTATCCGCCAGAAACTGGTGCAAACAGTGACGCTTCCATCATTATTCCAGGAGGTAATAGCCGATTTCATGGAACATGGTGGTTACGACCATCATCTGAGGACGTTGCGGCATACGCTGCACACCAATTGTCTCAAATTTCAGCAGGCCATAGAGGACTACTTTCCCGAAAACACCAAAATATCCCAACCGCAGGGTGGATTTTTCCTATGGCTGGAACTGGATAAGCGCTTGGACACAGCTGAACTCTATCAGACGGCCCTGAGCCAGAAACTGAGCTTCGCGCCTGGAAGTATGTTTTCTCAAAACAGCAACTTCAACAATTGCATGCGTCTGAACTTTGCGCTCCCCTGGGACGACGCATTGGAGCATGACCTCAAACGGCTAGGTAATATCGTAAAGCAGGCTTTGTAAATCTGTACCCATAAAAAAACAAAAAACTATATCTTTATCGCTCCACTCTGTTGTGGTACTTTGCATATAAAGCAGTAAACACTAACAGCAGTTTGATTTTGAAGCCGAAGCATCTTTTGCTCGCCCTGGTGACGGTTATTGCCTGGGGCCTGAATTTCATCGCCATCCACATTGGTTTGGAAAAATTGCCGCCGATCCTCCTGTGCACGGCACGGTTCGCGTTGACAGCCTTGCCGTGGGTTTTCTTTCTGCCGAAGCCGAAAGCGCCATTTAAGCTGATCGTTGGTTATGGCATCTTCACATTTGCGATTCAGTTCGGGCTGCTTTTTGGAGGAATGTACCTCGGGCTCCCGGCGGGGTTGTCGTCACTGGTCATTCAGGTGCAGGTGTTCTTCTCCATGGGGCTTGCCGCATTGATCTTCGGGGACGTGCCGGGCATTTGGAAGGTCTTCGGTGCGCTGATCTCATTCGTCGGTATCGGCATCGTCGCGAGCCACGTGGACGGAAGCACCACATTCATTGGCCTTGCGCTAACCTTGCTGTCGGCACTTTCCTGGGCCACAGGGAATATTTTTTCAAAGAAAATCGCGGCGGAATCGCCCGTTGCGCTGGTTGCGTGGGGGAGCCTGGTTGCGACGCCCGTGATGTTGGCGGTTTCCTATATTTTCGAAGGTCCCGAACTGATTATGCATTCCATTCGGGGCCTGTCCACCGAGACAGTTCTTGCTGTCCTGTACATCGTTTATCTATCCTCGTTTGTAGGCTATGGCATCTGGGGATTCTTGCTCAATACCTATCCGACAGCCGTGGTCACGCCATTTACGTTGCTGGTCCCTGTTGTAGGGCTTTTGAGCGCGGCGTTTTTCCTGGGTGAAGAATTGTCGTCATGGAAGCTGATAGCCTGTGTTTTCATTATGGCTGGACTTGTTTTTAATCTGCTCGAAAAGCAGATCCGCGCAGTGGTTTCGCGTAAAACGTCGGTTGGATAAACCAGGCAATGCTTTGATCAAAAAATTGGTTAGCTATGCAAGTTGAGAACGGTCTTGACCCCGCGGGGATTGACAAAACTTATATCATCGGCAATGGGGTAATTGCCAAAGCGCTCGCTGTGGCATTGTCGCTCAATGGCCGGAGCGTAACCATTCTGCGTGGCTCGGTGGATAATTCAGGGGCATCTCACGAACTTGTTCAGGTCGATACCGGCGAGGAACTATTGAGCGCCCGCATTGAAATCAGCTCGATCAGTAGCTATGAAACGTTGGATGGATTGCTCGTTTTAACCAATAAATCATTTGGAAATGAGCAGATTGCCCGGAAACTTTACGCCAGGGCGAAACAATCGCCCATAGTGTTCCTGCAAAACGGGCTACATGTCGAAAACGCATTTTTAGAAATGGGTTTTGAGAAATTGTACCGATGTGTGCTCATGGCAACCAGCCAGGCGGCCGGGGAAAACAGGGTGCGGTTCAGATTGGTTACGGCCTCGCCGATAGGGGTAATCGCCGGCCCGGGAGAAATGCTGGCAAGCATCGTTGCCCAGCTGAATACCAGCATTTTCCCGTTCAGGCCGGAAGCGGATATTCAGCCCTTTATTTGGAAAAAGGTCATTTCCAATTGCGTTTTCAACTCGATTTGCCCGCTTCTGGAAACAGACAATGGCGTATTCCGGCGAAACGCCGCTGTCCTCGAAATGGGAAAGCAGGTAATCCGTGAATGCCTTGTTGTAGCCCGGGAACACGGTCTCTGTTTGACAGAAGAGGACATTGTTCAGAATATTCTGAGTATCAGTGAAATGTCCGAAGGGCAGAAGATATCGACCTACCAGGATATTTTAAACAGGCGGGAAACAGAAATTGATTCACTCAATCTCGAAATTGCCCGTTTGGCGCAACGGTTGGGAAATGTCGCAGTTCCCACCACGTCGTTGCTGGGCGAGCTGATTAAGCTCAAATCAAATATTTCCATGCAGCAGATATCTTGATCTGTCTGATTCTTTCCTTCCTGGGAATGCGCTCCATTCCGATTAACGACAATTCCGCGTTTTCTACGGTTGTTTCGTCCAACACCTGAATTCCTCGACGAACGGCATATATTTTTCTAGCGCTCCGTTCGGGAGGAATTTGGTGCGTCTTGTCGAAAATAGCGGTTCAATGTGTGCTTTTTTGCTTCATTTACATTTTATAGGAGCGCTCTCACAAGAAAACACCCATACCGTGGCGACATTCAATCTGAAAATCAATGGAAAACCCAGGACGGTGGACGTGGACCCTGCCACGCCGATGCTCTGGGTATTGCGCGACCATCTGGACCTCCCGGGCACCAAGTATGGTTGCGGCATCGCGCAATGCGGCGCTTGTACGATCCATTTGGAAGGCAATGCGGTCCGCTCGTGCCAGCTCCCCGTTTCGGCCGTAGGGAAATCATCCATCACGACCATCGAGGGATTATCTGAAAAAGGCGATCATCCCGTGCAGAAGGCCTGGCTCGAATACGACGTGGCCCAATGCGGCTATTGTCAGTCGGGACAGATCATGACGGCAGCTGCACTACTGAAACGCAATCCGAACCCGAGTGACGAGGACATCGAAGCCCAGATGAGCGGTAATATCTGTCGCTGCGGCACTTATGTAAAGATTAAGGAGGCTGTCAAATCGGCTGCCGGTAAGTAAAATATTACCTGAATCTACCAAAGAAATTCACCATGAACAATGATAAAAATGCGTTGAACAGGCGCTCGTTCCTCAAAGTATCCCTGCTGTCGGGCGGCGGCATGATGCTGACGGTGAGCTTTTTGTCCAGCTTCAAATCGGCCGATAAAGCCGAAGTGCTCAACTTGCCGGACAAAGGGGCGGAACTCAACGGTTATATTCAGATTACGGCGGATAACCGGATCAGACTCATTTGTCCTAATCCAGAGTTCGGCCAGAATGTGATGACCTCGCTGCCGATGATTGTGGCCGAGGAACTGGATGCGGACTGGAAAAATGTAACGGTCGAAATAGGGCCGCACGACAATGTGAAATTGGGCCCGCAGTTTTCCGGGGGAAGCAACTCGGTCAAAATGTATTGGAAGCCATTGCGGGAGGCGGGCGCGGCTGCCCGGCAAATGCTCCGCGAGGCGGCAGCGCAGACGTGGAATGTGCCGGTAGGAGAGGTGAAGACCCAAGCGGGTGTGCTTTCACATTCCAGTGGTAAAACGGCCCAATACGGCCAGATGGCCGCGAAGGCCGCCACCTTACCCGTCCCCAAAGACCTGGTGCTGAAATCGCCGAAGGATTTTACCATTGTCCGCAAATCCAAAAAGAATGTAGAGGGGCAGAAGGTCGTCACCGGTAAGCCGCTTTTCGGTTTGGATTACCGCATGGAAGGCATGTTAATCGCCATGATCCAGCACCCGCCGGCGTTTGGAATGAAGCTGAAATCCTTCGATTCGGCGGAAGCGCTGAAGATGCCCGGTATTAAGGATGTTTTCAGCCTGAAATTATATGAAGAAGGTTTCGAACAGGCAGGTTTCGATACACGTACTTTCAATGATCTGCTCGTAATTGTAGGCAAAAGCACCTGGGAGGTGATGAACGCCCGCAAAAAGCTGGTTGCGCAGTGGGAGCCCGCAGGTGAAGTGAAGGACACTATGGCCGGAAGGGACGGAAAGAGGATTGTGACGGTCCCCGGTGCGCTGGAAAGCTCGCAAACTCAAATGGCGCAAATGGCCGAATATGCCAAAAGGCCGGCCCAGGAGCTGCGTAAAGACGGGGATCCCGAAGCAGCTTTTAAAAATGCAGCGCAGGTGATCGAGCGTACGTACACGGCCCCGTTCCTGGCGCACAACTGCATGGAGCCGATGAATTACTTCGCCCATGTTACCGACGAAAAAGCGCTGCTCGTGGGCCCGTTGCAATCTCCTGGTTGGATAGAGCCGACGATCAGCAAGCTGCTGAACCTGCCCCCCGAGAAAATAGAGATACAAATGACCCGGATGGGCGGCGGTTTCGGCCGCAGGGCTTACAATCATTACGTTTCCGAAGCTGCTTTGATTTCGAGGAAGGTAAAGGCGCCGGTGAAATTGATATACACCCGGGAGGATGACATGACCTACGGCATTTACCGGCCCATGTACACGGCCACTTATCGCGCGGCGCTCGACGCGGACAAGAAGCTGATCGGGTTCCATGTCAAAGGCGGAGGTGTCCCCGAGCATCCGATTCATGCAAATCGTTTTCCGGCAGGAGCTGTGGACAATTATCTGGCGGAAGGTTGGCAGATTCCGTCGAATATAACGATCGGCGCTTTCCGTGCGCCGCGATCGAATTTCAATGCGGCCGCCGAGCAATCTTTCCTTGACGAAGTAGCCGAAGCAATGGGTAAGGACCCGATCCAGTTCCGGTTAGAGCTTTTGAAAAGGGCCAAAGAGAACCCGGTCGGCAAAAACAATGATTACGATGCCGGCCGCTATGCAGGCGTGCTGGAACTGGTTCGTGACAAATCGGGCTGGGGCAAACCCGGCAGCGAAAAGTACAGCCGGGGCGTGGCCGCCTATTTCTGCCACAATTCGTACGCCGCGCACATCGTCGATATGGTGACCCGTGACGGCCAGCCTTACGTGGAACGTGTTTTCAGCGCAATGGATTGCGGGATCGTGGTAAACCCCGAGGCTGCCACCAATATGGTACAAGGGGCGGTAGTCGACGGCATAGGCAATGCATTTTATGGGGCACTTACCCACAAGGACGGTGCCGCCCAGCAAACCAACTTTGATAACTACAGGCTCATTCGACACAAAGAGGCCCCGAAGAAAATAGAAGTGCATTTCGTGCAAAACGACATAGACCCAACCGGGCTGGGAGAGCCGCCATTCCCGCCGGTGTTCGGCGCGGTCGCCAATGCTTTGTACAAAAACAAAGGGCGCAGGTTTTACAACCAGCCGTTTCAGCCTGAGTTGGATAAGACAATTTAGCAGTGAAAACAGAAACCGTCCGTGGGCCCACTTGCTTACGGACGGTTAAACCGAGCGTGGATCGGTGGCATTTTGCAGTTGCTTGTCCAGCCTGGCCTTGTAAATCCGGCCGATGGGGATTTCTTCGTTGTTAATCCGGATATAATTTGCGCTGATCGCCTGAATGTGATCGAGCGAGATGATGAATGACTTGTGAATGCGGATAAACCGGTCGGGCGGCAGCTTTTCTTCCAGGTAGCTGATCCTTAAATAGGACACCAGCGGTCCCGAGCGCGTGTGGAGCCGCACGTAGTCTTTCAGGCTTTCAATCCAGAAAATTTCATCCAGGAACAGTTTCACCATTTCCTTGTCCACCTTGAAATATTGGTACTCGCGCAGCGGGCTAACCGCCTGCGGCAACTCCTGTTGCAGGGCCGGATTGGGCGAAAACCGGTAGATTTTACCCACCGATTGCAAAAATCTTTCGAAGGAAATCGGCTTGACCAGAAAGTCGAGCACATCAAACTCATAGCTTTCCAACGCATATTCCCGAAATGCCGTGGTAAATATGACCTTCGGCCTGTATCCGAGCGGGCGCAGCAAATCGAAGCCGGTGAGCCGGGGCATCTGAATATCCAGGAAAACGACGTCGACTTGTAGCTGTTGAAGCATTTGCAAACCTTTGGTAGGGCTATTGCAAACCCCCACCAGTTCGAGATCGGGTAGCCGGCCGATGTAATCCTGCATCAGATCGGTAGCCAGCGGTTCGTCGTCAAGCACAAAACATCGGATTGCCATTAGTTGATGTTGAATTTTAAAACTGCTAAAAATTGCCCCTCTTCGGGCATGGTTATAAGTTCGTAGTTTTCGGCAAAAAGGATTTCCAGCCGCTTTTTCAGATTAGTAAGCCCCAAGCCAGACCGAAACGGGACCGGAGCATCCGTCTGCACCGAATTTTCAACCGAAAAGATCAGCCGCTTATCGTTGAGCGAGAGGTTGATCTGGATCCAGCATTGTCCTTCCGTCTGCGCTGCGCCGTGTTTAAACGCATTCTCGACAAAGGGCAGCAAGAGCATCGGCGGCACCACCACGTGGGTTGTACCCGCGAGATAATTGAAATTTATCTGGATGTCCAGCCGGTCGCCATACCGGAGCTGTTCGAGCGAAATATAATCTTTTAAATAGGCAATTTCTTTCGATAGCGGCACTTTGTCGCGATGACTTTCATGCAGCTGATAGCTCAGTAATCCGGCCAGGCGTTGCAGCAGGTTCGGCATTTTGTCGGGGTGCTGAATAGAGACGGATGTAAGGTTATTCAGTGTATTAAACAAAAAATGCGGCTGTACCTGGGATTGCAGCAACTGGTACTCCGCAGAGACCTTTTCGCGCCGGTATGTTTCGCTCAGCTGCTGCTGCCGGAGCGCATGCCTGATCAGGTCCACCACCACAAAAAGCCCCACTACCAGATGCAGCTGCATGGCTTCGGCCAGGATTTTGGGTGCGTACCAGAACGGTTTTTCCAGGGCATCCGGATAGTAAACCGGATAAATCCATTTGTAATTGATCACACGACGAAGTACACCGAATACAAACAAACCGCCAACGAGCGAAATCCAGAATGCGGTCATGCGCCCATGAAGCAGAAAGCGGCGTACGGTTACCAGCAAATGCCAGTAGCCTGCCACGATCAATAGCGGCAATTGCACGCTGATCTGGCAGAGGCTTTGCTGGAAATTGTCCAGGTAGGCGCCGGTATTGAGCCACTCAAAGAGGAAAAAGCATAGCCAGAAAAGGCATTGCGCCCAAAGCTCCTTGGATGGTTTGACAGAAGAGAGACGGACCATTATTTCGGATTTGGATCTTCGAAACCTAAAAATAAAGATTCAATGGTTCAGGTGTCCAATCTTTCGCCCAACGACACAATTTACCTCCCAAACGCCTGACGGACCCGATTGATATGCTAATAGGCTTTGTTCATGTGCTGCCGTGCTGTTTTTTGTGGTGTAGGCGACGGTTTGCGTAGTACGTCTAAAATCCTGATTTGCCATAAAAATGTTGCGCTTATTCGCTTCCGGAATTCGGTTCAAAGTTCAACCAACTCACTGACAGCACATGCGTAACTTACTTCTCTCAATTCTGCTTCTCCAGGCCCTGCATTTCGGAGTACAGGCACAATCTGCGCCTCAGGGCCATCTGAGCGCAAAGGCCGATTCATCCGGCTCATACTGGCGGGTACTAACGGATGCCAGGTCCCGGAATACGCGAGTGCAGTTTTTTGGCAATGATCATGTCCTGCTTTATGAAGAGGAATTGCCTGACAAATGGATCAGGCAAAACAAGCGAAACCAACGGCGCCTTAACAAACTGCTGGCCGAGATTTCAGCAAATAAGCTGATTATGACAAGGCTGAAAACGGAGGAGCTACCTGTGGAACCCGTCAGGAAGGACGTGCCTCCCTCGACGGAAATGCACCAGGGGGATGTCATTAACGCTCCCTATCAGTTTAATGTCACCATCAATTCGGCAGGGAAGGTCAGGCTGGCGGTCAATAATCCCGCTAGCCTGAGATATAAGATCGAGATAGCGGATTACAGAGACAGGGTTGTTTATCAGGAGTTTACGAACCACGACCAATATAGGAGGTACTTCGATATTTCCTTGGTGACAGGCGACACTGCAAAGGTAATTCTGACGATTGACGAAAAGCGTTTTGTTTACAATATACGGAGAGAGCAAAGAGGCAGTTCTTACTCCGTCGATCCGGTCATTGCGAAGCGATAACCGGAAAGTTTCCCGCATTTTAACTTAAGTGAAAATTTTACTGCACCGAACCGCGCAATTTTGGAGTAACAAAACATTAAAAATGAAGATTATGTCAGCTCCAATCCGTTCCCAGGTCATTACAGACGAGCAGTCCGTTACTACCGCCCGCTCCTTACGCAGCCTCTACTTGATTCGCACGGCCTTTTCGGTCATTTGGGTGACGCTTATCGTTCTTTTTGCCAAATCATCCGCAGGCATCGCTACTTTCCTGCTAATCGTCTACCCGGCGTGGGACGTAGTGGGTACATTACTGGATATCCGTGCCAACCGACGTAGTGTTTCAAAGGTTCCTCAGTATGTGAATGCCGGGATCAGCATCGTCACGACGATCGCCGTCGGTATTGCCCTGCAACGGGGTATTCCCGAAACGTTGGTGATCTTCGGTTGTTGGGCGATCCTCACCGGGGCGATCCAACTCATGCTTGGGGTACGCCGCCGGAAATCACTGGGCGGGCAATGGCCGATGATTATCAGCGGTGGGCAATCTGTTGCCGGCGGCATTTCGTTCATTGCGCTCGCCCACGATCCCACGATGGGCATTACCAGCCTGGCGGGTTATGCCGCTTTCGGCGCGTTTTACTATTTGCTCTCGGCATTTCGCCTGGCCAAAACTGCTACGCATATGACCGCAGAATAGGCAATCTGCCTCACTGTACATTACCTTTTGACGCGTTTTCTGATGCGGCTGAGCGACGGGTTGGTGATGCCCAGGTAGGACGAAATATGGTACGCGGGGATCCGCTCGACGATGTTAGGGTGCTCTTCCAACAGCCTCAGGTAGCGCTCTTCATGGGAAAAGAACATGAATTCTTCCGTACGGGTCTGCGCATAGGAAAAAAACAGTTCCGCCAGTAACCTCCCGAATTTCCCCCAATTGGGATTCGTTTCGTAAAGGCCATTGAGATCTTTATAAGAAATAAATACAATTTCCGAATCTTCCATGGCCTCTATGAAATACCAGCAGGGATTGCGGGAAATGAAGCTTCTGAAGGAAACCACGAATTGATTTTCTGAGAAAAAGAAGAGGTTCTTATCCCTGTCTGTCTGTGGATCACGGTAATATATCCTGAAAATCCCTTTGACCACCAGGCCAAGGTCGTTGCAAACCATGCTTTGCATATTAAAAAAATCGCCCTTTTTGATCCTTCTGGGTTTCCAGAAGGGTTGACTCTCGGCAATATCTTGATCTGTCAATGCGTCGAACTTCCTTAAATGGCGTGCGACGATCTCGTTTTTTTCGGACATAATTTGAAGAGTTGATGGAGCAATAAAGCAATTTTTTGACATCACCAGGCCCACGGGAGGGCCAAAACGTTACAAATTACGGATAACCTGTCCGACAAGATTTTCACTTTGGTTAAAATTTAGACCGCCGGAAAACGCACCGGCGGCCTTGTGGGCAATGCAATGGCATGATCAGGTGGTAATGTGGTATTCGCGATTGTAGGCGATACGCTTTGACATGTCACAAAAAAAGTGTGACGGGAATCACACCCCCGCCACACTTTTTCAATCGCTAACGGGTCGTATACCCGCCGTTGGCGAAAATCGTCTGACCGGTGATCCACCAGCCATCTGTTACCAGAAACGTTACCAGCGGGGCGATATCGCTGATATTGGTCAGTCCTCCTAGCGCGGAAGCTGACTTATGATACGCTACTGCATCGGCACTTTCCTGGCCGTAAAAGAATGGAGTATCCATCGGGCCCGGAGCAACGGCAGTGACGGAAATGCCCCTGGCGCCAAACTCCTTGGAAGCGGCGCGGGTATAATGCTCCACCGGCGCTTTTTGCCCTGCATAGGTAGAATATAAACCGGTGTAAGCGGCCAGCAGAGACGTAACAATCGTGCAAATCTTGCCGTTTTCGTTGAGCTTGCTGCCTGCTTCCCGGATAAAAAAGTACGCAACTTTGGCGTTAATATCGGCCATGCTGTCATACTCGGCTTCCGTAGTCTCGGCGAAGGGCTTTTTCAACACCTTGCCGACGGTATTAACAGCGATGTCGATGCCGCCGAAACGCGCAATGGTTTCGTCGAAAAATCTGGTGATATTACCAATCTGGGTGAGGTCACCCTGGAAAAGGAACCCATCGGCCCCTTCGGCCTTCACGGCAGCGAGTGTTGCCTCCGCTTCGGAACGGGAACTTTCGCTGTTGTAATGAATGGCAAGTTTACTGGCACCTTTCTTCGCAAAATCGCGGGCGAGCAAACCTCCGAGGTTCTTGCCGCCGCCTGCGATTAACACCACTTTACCTTTGAGATCGTTTCTTGACATTATTGTTGATTTTTAGTTAATAATGTCAAAGGTAGAGTCGCCGCGCGGAGTGGTTATGGTGAACTTTTCAGATTTTTCAGCCGGTGACCAACATCCGCTGCCGGTATTGACCGGGCGTTATTCCAGTATATTTTTTGTAGAATTTGGTGAAATTGGAGGGGTCATAGCTGAGCTTCCGGGCGATCTCGGCAACCGGGTAATCCGTCTCATCCATCATCGCATTGGCTTTTTCCAGGATCTTTTGAATATAAAAATGACACGGATGGTTTCCTGTTGCCTGTTTGACAACCGCAATCAGATGTTTATGGGAAACGCATAGCTCGTCGGCAATGTCGTTAAGCTCCATCATTTCCGTTTGACGACCGGCAGCCAGGTCCGAAAGATGGGAATCGATCAGTTCGAAGTACGCGTTGATCAATTCCGTGTGCCGTGCTGCGGTGCTTTCTTCTGTTGCCATAACCGGATTTGCAAAAATTGTAATGTAATGCCCAATATAATCGCCAAAGCGGGCGATCAACGTTCTGCAAACGTCGGAAGAGCCATAAAGGTTTATGTTCGATCGCCGGGGTGCTCGAAGCCGACAAAAATGTGTATCCAAATAGACCTGCCCAGTCTGATGATCGGAGGCTGCAATGCCAGCAGGAAAATCGTGATCAAAACGAAGAACAGTTCCAGGGAGAGGCCAAGCAATACCAGCAGGATTACAGACAATAGTGCCAGGATCAGTATAACAATCGGGAAGCTGGTCCAAAGTGCACCGATGTAAAACCCCGGTTCTATCTTGAAGTCCTGGCCACAAACCTGACAGTTGTCGGGCATTGTCAGGCTATTCTTGAACGAGTAGGGGTTTTTTGTAACGAAGAGGTCGCCTTTTCTGCACCGCGGACATTTCATTCTTACAATGCTGCTTAATAAAAGGGCGGGTTTGTCAACGCCAGGGATACCATCGTTCGTCGCTTTTGTGTCTTGCTGCGTCATTATTAGTTTCGGTTAACGGGATTATCCTTCGATTGTAGCCCCTTTTTCAATGTAAATCAATCAATTCTCAGTGAGTTGTACATTACCGCCTGTCGGGTTCAGTCTGTTTGGTTTGCCTAACGGTCGTTCATCAGCCCGGTCAGGACGAACGGTATGTCAGCTCATATTGTGACCGCATATTTGGCCCGAGAAAGACCCTGGCATAGATGCGTATCAGCGCTATTCCGTTGAGGATACATCCTAACGAAACCAGCAGGGCAAGTAAAATTTGGTTTGGATGGATATGGGAAAAGACCAGATCTTCCCCGACAAATGTGGGCGTGATAGGAAAGCCTGCAAGCCCCAGCGACGCAAGCAGGAAAGTGATACCAATCCCGCCATGGCGCTGAATATGTCCGTGAAACTGACCCAGTCCGATATATCTTTCCGATTTTCGGAGCCGGTAAAGACACCAGTATCCCACAAGGCCACCGACGATGACACCGCTCAGGTACAATACAATGTGAACCATAGGGACTGTGTCATTGAACGAAATGGCTAGCACCACCCAAAGGTGATTCATGATAATCAATACCCAGCTCCGCCAGACATTTTTTCTTTCTGTAAAGGATCTGACCGTCATCATTAGCCCGGTGAAAGAAAACGCGACCGGTAACCAGGCCATTAATGGTGGCGGGACCAGCGCGGTATTCAAACAAAAAAAGATCCCGAGCAGATAAAGCACCGCGAAAAACAGGGCTGTCCGACGGGCAGTCAGAAAACGAAGTTTTTCACCTAACCTTTTAAATGGATTCCAAAGAAAACGGTACATAAAAAAGTCCAGCCCCCATTCTTTAAGGCAAAGAACATATAGTCCGGTCCGCACACGATCTGAAACGAGCCTCTCCAAGCCGGGTATTGCACGCGTCTTAGGGCGTTCGTGCAGCGCGATCAGTTGGCTTACCGCCGAAGGTGAGACCAAAAGTTGGGTTGCCCTTAAAAAGGCATTCCCGGCGAAGTGCAGCAGCGCCAGACTTTGAAAGCCCGCTGATACTTCCATAAAAATCAGTCCGATCTGTGAAATGGACGCATAAGCGATCTGACTTTTTACGGACGATTGCACCCGGGCGATACCAGTAGTTACAATGCTGGTCAATATCCCAATGACACCAACCATGACGCGGATTTCCCACTGATGCTGCCAGAAAGGGTATGTTCTCAACAAAAGATACACGCCTGCGTGTACTGAAAGAGCGCCGTAGAAAATCGCTGTCGAAGGCGTTGGCCCCTCCATCGCTCTCGGTAACCACGACGAAAAAGGAAGCTGGGCTGACTTGGCCGACGCAGCCAGGATAATCAAAATTGATATAACAATACCAACCTGGTGGTGAGCGTGTAATTGTTTGTCTATCAGATTGTAATCGGAGAGCTTCTCGAAGCTCATATAACTGCTCCAGAGGTGATGGCTTGCCCAGACGGCCAGCAATACGCCCACATCCGCCAAACGGTAGATTGAAAACACTTTTACCGCATTTTTTACAGGCAGGTAGCGGTCGCGGTAAAACGAGATGAGCAGGAAAGAAGTGATGCCGAGGATTTCCCAGCCGATAAAAAGCGTCTCAAAATTTCCCGACAAGATGCTGGTGTTGTACCCTACATAAAAAAGTAATAATGTGTAAAAATACCGTTTGTAGCCCTGCTCCCTGTGGAGATACCGACGGCTGTAAGTTGTGACCAGAAAAGTCAGGATAGTGCCGGTGACCAGGAACACGGAGGTGATTTTATCAAAGAGAAAATTCAAACTGTATTCGTAATGGCCGGATTTGAACAGAGCGGCACTGTTAAAGGTCACGACTGCGTTATCGCTCATTATCCATAGGAAAACGAATGCCAGCGAGCTGACCAGTTGCATGAACGTGGTAAGCTGTACCACCTCCGAAATCAGCCGCTCATTTTTTGCAGGAACGGCCAGGCAGACAAGAAAGCCCGCCAAAGGAACGGCAAGCAACGCGATGATAAAAGTGGTCATGATTGCGGCCTGGATAAATAGAGTAGTGGATTTTTCATGCCACGTTTGAATAATGGTTCGCTGCCCGGGCAATATGGCCGGGATTGGCTGGAGGGCTATATGGGGCCAGCGTGCCCTGGTCGAGCTTGTGGAATGTCCGGGTCGATGGGTCGATTACTACCAAACGAACCCATTCTCCGGCAAACCACTGACGGAGTTGCTGGGATTTTTGAATAACCTTCCAGACGACGTCCGGAAAGTGTTCGACGATTATAAGCAGCCGTACCGGGTCATGAATTTCAGTCATCTGGCTTGGTAATCCCGTTCGGAGGTCTCCTTCAATGCCGTTGGCAACCCCAAAGAGTCCCATGACATTGTGCGGGAGTTTGCTACCTGCTCCAATTCGCTGCACATCGGTTCGGGAGAAGAAATATTCCAGGTTAATGCCGGCACAAACCGGTGTGGCAGATTCCAGAATATCTTTCAGGCCCTCGCCATCGGGGTCGTGGGCATGGTTGTATGAATTCATAAACAGGCGTCTGTCCCAAAACAGACCTTTCGACAGGGCGCGGTGCCCAACAATACAAACCGCGTTCGTTGCATGGTTCAGCTCGGGGCGGGGTTCAAACAGGGACACAGATCTGGACCTGACCAGATGGTGTGCCTGTTCCGGTGTCAGGCCTGGATCAATGAAGGCAAACCGGGCAGCCCTTTCCTTCGCGTTCAGGTCGAGCGCCGTTGCGAAGGCAGTTTTGGCTGACACATGCATTACCAGATTTTTCTCTGAAAGAATATGCCGGTCGTAGAAAATGAGATCGTCCCTGGTAGTGTCGTGGAACGCGGCAAGGAATTGGGTCTGATCCGGAATTATGATTCCCCTTAAACCCAACAGGCGCCTTACCTGCTTGTTGTTGGCCATCCATGCAAAAGCCCTGGCGTTGACGCCTCCGGCATTGCCCGAGCATGCCCCGCAATCATATGCAGCGTAGTGGGGGTTGTTGACGCTGCTGGCCCCATGTCCGATCACATAAACGAGCCGGCCAAAATCAGCAGTCAGATCAATGCTTCGCAGCAAACCCTCCACGCAGCCGGCCATTTCCTGGATGGTGTAGCCTATCTGGAGATTATTTTCTTTCTGATAACTGGTGACGTTTTCAATACTCAGCCATGGAGCATGGTCCTGTTCGGCGATGGAGGCGTTGGCGACCAGACTCGACGATGGCCTGAAAATGTTGACGAGCAATTTAAAAGTTGCCCAAAAACCGAGTGTTTGAGAGATGAGCCAGCCGCGGAAAAGCGAGTTTGAGCTCCTGGGCAAATTAAAATGCGTACCTCGGGCTTGTAGTTGCCCTACCTGTTTGATCAGGTGCTTTGGCTTAATGCCCGCCGGTGCTTGCTTGGTATAGGGCGCGCCCGGCCGGGCTTGAAAGAAAAAGGCGGCCTCAAAGAATCCCGGTGTCCCAAATGTCTCACAACCCGGGTCTGCCTGCTCCAGATGTCTGCGAAGCGAACCGGAACGATCGTCCAGGCAGAACAGCGCCTGGAAAGATTTGTCGACCAGCCCGGTGCGTTCTTCTTTCTGTGTAGAAAGCATAGCCAGAACACGATCATAATAGGTCCATTCAAAGGCATTTTGCCAGATCGTCAGTACCTGCTCCAGTTCGCTTTGCTGCGCCGGTGCGAAAATATTTTGCTGTGTCCATCGGATCCGGCTGCCTAATGGTAACCAGTGCAGACCAAAACGAAAATCCAGGGCGTCTATTTCCAGAAGCAATTCGAGCTGAATTAGCTCGGTCAGGGAAATTTTTCGCTCAATGGAAAGCCCGTTGGGATTTTTTTCAATCCAGGCTGCCATTCCCGACCATCCCGGGTGAGAAAACTGCTGATCAAACAGGTACTGCTGATATAGCGCGGAGCGGCCTACAAGGATATTGAGAAGGTCCCTTATATCGCATATGGTATCGGTTAGCAGTCGGGAGGCGCGGGTAGTCCTGAAAAAGCTTACCAGGCCGTTGCTTTCCATTTCACGCACGGATGCAAGAAAGCCTTCCGGGGCCACAGGACACGTCCAGGTAGCTATCCCCTGGTCCAGATAGCTGCATAAAATGCGAAATAGGATAGGGTGCGTCTGTGCATCAAGGTCAATCTGATGTGTTCTCTTCCAGTTTGAGCGCAGAGATCCGATACGGCAGTGTTCTTTGGGATGGTATTGCCTGAAAAGAAGCCGGTCTTCCCATTCCTGGAAACTATCCGGGCCATGTTTTTCATGCACAACCCGATGGAGCGCCTCACTACTGATTTTGCCGGATTGGTAGAGGGATCTGTATTCCCCCAATGGCAAATGAACATGGTAGCCAAAGATCCTGGAAGCGAGTGTTAGTCCGTCTTCAAATTTCAGGTCCTGAAAACCATGCAGCGGGTTGTGATGGATAAAGTCTTTCAGGGGTGGTTGCGACGGCAAATAGCGTTTTAGCAACAGAAGCGTTTCTTGCTCATCGAATAAGCCAGTTTCATTCTGATTATCACTAATTGACGCATTCATTTATTTACTGCTGCCTGAACTAGATCCGCGAGTGCTTCTAATGGCGATGAATCCTCAGTTTTGAACAATTCAGCCTTATAAACATGCAATGGGTTTGCTACTTGGGCTCTATTATATTAGAATATTCAAATATATAAATATATCGTGTAGTAAGACAAGTGCGGTGGAAGAAATTGTTGAGGAAAGCGGGGCAAATGGAGCGGGTGAGCAGCTGCCCGGCACGAGTCGTAAGCTCGCTTTGGGAAATACCTCGCCGAAGGCATAGTTATTGAGCAATTTCTCGCTGCTGATTTCCCACTTTCAACGGAGATAACTCTCTACAAAGTCGTGAATAGTGATAACTTCATCATACTGGTGATTAACTGCGGCTCTTCCAGCATCAAGTTCGGTGTTTATCGCCGAGCGGGTGAAAAAATACTGAAAGGGAAAATTAACCAAATCGGAAGCGGAAAGTCGTCTATGCAGGTCGAGGGCAGTGACACGCGCGTTGCTCCGATCGGCGGTGCTGAGGAGGCACTGGCACAGATCGTCTCATATCTGGAAAATGTCCATTTGCTGGGCGGCATCAGAGCAGTCGGGCACAGGATCGTTCATGGACGCAACCGCAGGCGGCCGGTGTTGATTTTAGACGAGGTACTGACCGAGCTGAATGAAAACAAGCTGCTCGCGCCAATTCATATGAACCCCGCGTTGGCGGTCATCGACAGTATTAAAAAGCTATTGCCCGACGTGCTGCATGTGGCATGTTTTGACACGGCCTTTCACGCAGGTCTGCCTGAGGTGGCCCGGATGATGCCTCTTCCGCGGTATCTGACCCAAAAGGGAATCGTACGTTATGGCTTCCATGGGTTGTCGTGTACCTATTTGCTCCGCGAATTCAGGAATAGGGTAGGCGAGGAAGCTGCCGGAGGCAGACTAGTCATCGCGCACCTGGGTAGTGGAGCAAGTATGACGGCGGTCAGGGAGATGAAAAGTATAGATACGACGATGGGGTTTACTCCCGAAGCCGGGCTGATGATGGGCTCCCGCCCCGGCGACATGGATCCGGGCATACTGACTTACCTGATGAGATCGGAAGGGTTTGGTTTGACTGAAATTGAGAAACTGGTACAATCCGAATGCGGCCTGCTAGGCGTGTCGGATACGACCGCGGACATCGGAGAACTGCTCGAAGAGGCTCGGCAGGATATTCGCGCGAGGCAAGCTGTCGATTTATTCTGCTACCAGGCCCGAAAAGCGCTCTGTGGCCTCTGCGGTGCACTAAGAGGGCTGGATGCGGTGATTTTTTCCGGAGGAATCGGGGAAAATTTCCCGGCCATCAGGGCACAGATTTGTGACGGGTTGGGTTTTCTCGGCATTTCTCTGGATGAGACCAGCAACAAGCACAATGCGTTTGAAATTTCCCGCTCATCTGGGTCCACGCGTGTGTACATGATCCGGACGGATGAAGAGCAAATTATCGCTGAACAAACCCAGCAGGTGCTGGATAATGCAAGCTAAAAAACCGATTATGGCAGAGATTAACATGAACGATCTGGAAATGGTCGATGGATGGTGGCGGGCAGCCAACTATCTGTCGGTTGGTCAGCTTTACCTGCTCGAAAATCCGTTGCTGCGCCGTCCGTTGCGGCCTGAGCACGTTAAAAGGAACATCCTGGGCCATTGGGGAACTACGCCGGGTCAGAACTTTATATATGCTCATTTGAATAGGGTTATTCGGCTGTACGATCTGGACATGTTTTATATTTCCGGTCCGGGGCACGGTGGGCCTTCGGTGGTTGCAAACACTTATCTGGAAGGAACTTACTCGGAAATTTATCCGGAAATCAGTCAGGACGAGAAAGGACTGCAGAAGCTGTTCAGGCAGTTTTCCTTTCCTGGCGGTATCCCGAGCCACGCTTCGCCTGAATGCCCGGGATCCATTCACGAAGGCGGGGAGCTCGGCTATTCATTGAGTCACGCTTTCGGAGCAGTGCTGGACAATCCGGGGCTCATCGCAGCCAGTGTAGTTGGCGACGGAGAGGCTGAAACCGGGCCACTGGCAGCGGCCTGGCATTCCAACAAGTTTCTTAACCCGGTTACGGATGGGGCCGTACTGCCGATCCTGCACCTGAACGGCTACAAAATTGCCAATCCCACCGTTCTGGCTAACATTAGCCGTCAGGAGCTCGGGGATTTTCTGCGAGGTTGTGGTTGGGAACCGCTGTTCGTGGAAGGGGAAATCCCCATGCAGATGCACCGAGAAATGATATCGGCAATGGACCGGGCCGTTCATCAAATCCAAAGCATTCAATCCGGTGCACGGAACATGGGACATTTGCACCGGCCAGTATGGCCGGTGATCGTGCTCCGGTCTCCCAAGGGGTGGACAGGCCCGCAGGAGGTGGACGGCAAGAAGATCGAGGGGACGTTCCGTTCACATCAGGTTCCGTTGCCCTCGCCAGCGTTGCATCATCAGTATCTGCCTCAATTGGAAGAATGGCTGCGGAGTTACCGGCCAGACGAGCTTTTTGACGAAGCGGGCCGTTTATATGCCGGCATTGCGGCGCTGGCTCCTGCGCGCGACCGCAGGATGGGCGCCAATCCGCATACCAATGGCGGATTGCTGCTCAGGGACCTGCAAATGCCTGACTTTACGCAATATGCCGTGACAGTTCCCGCCCCGGGGGAAGAGAGTGCTTCAGACACCACTGTACTGGGGCGTTTTTTGCGGGATGTCATCAAAGCCAATGCAGCCACACGTAATTTTCGGATTTTCGGGGCGGATGAAACAGTTTCCAACAAGCTGGACGCTGTATTTGAGGCCTCATCCCGGCAGTGGATGGCCCCAATCAATAAAGAGGATGAATTTCTTGCCACCGAGGGACGCATGCTGGAAGTTCTCAGTGAGCATTTATGTCAAGGCTGGCTGGAAGGCTACTTGCTTACGGGCCGCCATGGCCTTTTTAATAGCTATGAAGCTTTCATCCACATTGTCGATTCGATGTTTAACCAGCATGCGAAGTGGCTGAAAGTGACGCTCGGTATTCCCTGGCGAAGGAAAATCGCGTCTTTAAATTACCTGCTGTCATCACATGTATGGAGACAGGACCATAACGGGTTCACGCATCAGGACCCTGGATTTATTGACCATGTGATCAACAAAAAAGCAGAAATTGTCAGGGTGTACCTGCCACCGGATGCCAACTGCCTGTTATCGGTAGCCGACCACTGCCTCCGGTCGAAGCATTATGTAAATGTCATTATTGCCGGCAAGCACCCGGCCCCGCAGTGGCTGGAAATGAAGGCAGCTATCACGCATTGCAGTATGGGCATAGGTATATGGCATTGGGCAAGCAACGACCATGAGCACGACCCGGACGTGGTGATGGCTTGTGCGGGCGATGTGCCTACGCTCGAGACGCTGGCGGCAGTCAGCATTTTGAGAAAACACCTTCCGGCGCTGAGGATCCGGGTCGTGAATGTGGTCGACCTGATGAAACTGCAATCGAACCGCGCGCACCCGCACGGGCTCGATGACCGGGATTTTGACCTGCTTTTTACCCGTGACAAGCCGGTGATTTTTGCCTATCATGGCTACCCGTGGCTTATTCACCGGCTTACTTATAACCGCACCAACCACAACAACTTTCATGTGAAAGGATATCAGGAGGAAGGTACCATTTCCACACCCTTTGATATGACGGTGTTGAACGGGCTCGACCGGTTTCACCTCGTACGCGAAGTGATCGAGAGACTACCTGAAACCAGCAGCGCTACTACCTATCTCGGCCAATTGATGGAAGAAACGCTGATCCGGCACAGGGCCTACATCAACGAACACGGACAAGACATGCCCGAAGTGCGGGAGTGGAAATGGAATGTCGGAGCGGATTTTAAATAGGCGTACGGGTGCTTCATGGCACTTTGTGGCACGGTTATTTAGCTATTGATCGTGTTAGTCTTTGAGGAGTGGCCTGATAGCTGGCTAAACAAAGCTTACTATCAGATCTGAGAATAAATCCTTAGAACTTGGTCTGGACAATTCCAGCGAAAGGAAAAGACTAATAAAAAGGCTGTTTTCGTAAAAGGAAACAGCCTTTTTTGTGCAGCAGAGTATCTGAAACCTTCGAGTTGGCGAGCCATTTTCCATCAATAGCAAAAAATAGCAAATATCCGGCCTGGATACCAGCCGGGAAGGCGTTCCCCAGCGGGGATGGGAATTGGCGGTAATTTTCCACAATACATACTGTAACAGCGGCTTTTGCCAGGGGCATGTTTATTGACACGTTTTCCAGCTTTCGCAGCCCGGTAATGCGGGGTGTTTTCTGTCACTAAACGTCGATTACTATGTCTGTTATAAAAGTCATCGAGGTAATGGCCAATTCCACCGAAAGCTGGGAGGACGCGGCCCAGACGGCTGTAACACACGCCGCCCAAACATTGAAGAATATCCGGTCGATTTACGTCAAGGAACTTACTGCGGTTGTCGAGCAAGACCGGATTACCGAGTACCGTATCACGGGCAAGATCAGCTTTGAACTGCTGGGCGGCGGCGGGCCGCAAACCTGACACCGGGGTACATATTATCGACGCCATGAAATCGATGTTGATATTAACGGATTTTTCGGAGGGGGCTTTTAGGGCTGCCGAATATGCCTGTGGATTGACAGGACCGTTGCAAATCAGCCGCGTGGTTTTATATCATGCATTTCAAACGGTTGTTGGAGGGGCCGAAATACCTGTGGTTCAGGATGGACAGCAAATCTACCTGGAAAGCATGCAGGAACTCGGCTTAGTGCACGATCGTATCAGGCCTTTGATAGACAGTACCATCACGATCGACCTGATGGCCGAGGATGCCTATCTGTCAGAACGGATCAACACGCTGTGCGAGGAGCAATCCATTGATATAATGGCCATCGGCGTAGCGGGTAAGTCCGGATTAGAGAAACTGTTGGTCGGAAGCACTACGACTCAAATTCAGCGGACCAGCGCGTATCCATTGCTGATCGTGCCGGAAGAAGCATTGATCGGCGGTGCACTTGCCACGGTGGTTTTCACCACGGACCTTCAAGATTTGCCGGTTAGGCAGGCGAATCGTCTAATGGAAATTCTCAATGCGTTTAGGCCGGAGCTCCATGTGGTAAATGTGCGGTATGAGGGAGAAGAGCGTCGTGCGGCAGAAGACGACGCCGACCTATCGGCTCTGCGCAGCACGTTCGCGCAGTACGATCCCAAATTTCATTTTATCGAGGGGGATGATACTGCCGCACAGATCCTGGCATTTTCACAGTTGCACAATGCATCGATGATCGTCGCTGTGCATAGGAAACATGGTTTTCTTTCCGGGTTGTTCCATCGAAGCGTGGCCGGGAAGCTGGCCCATAATGCCCGTATTCCTGTATTGAATTTACCCGGTTTTGATCCATAATGCAGGTTCATACCCAATTGTAGTGGTCGATCACTTGGCCTGCTTTTTAATTAGCAAAGGCTGTTCATTACCTGAACAACAGGATTCTTCCTATATGTCTCAACTGAACGTTTTAATGCAAAAGCCAACAATAGCTGCAACAAGAATGATATACGGCTCCTGGATCTTTTTGATATAAATCAGGGCCAAAACAGTCAATATGGCGATAATGGCAGAGGGGACGTCCACGATCGAGCGCGTGGCGATGACAAACACAGATCCTACCAGAGCGCCGACAACCGCGGCTGTAATCCCATCTACAAATGCTTTGATACTGGCGTTTTTGGCTATTTTTTTAAAGTAGGGTGCAGGCAAAACGGTAAAAACAAAGCACGGAAAAAATACCCCTAATGCCGCTACGGCCGCGCCGGCGAACCCCGAAACGAGGAAACCGATAAAACCAACGGTGATCACTACCGGCCCCGGGGTAATCATGGCCACTGCTACGGAGTCCAGAAACTGCTGTTCATTAAGCCACCCCATTTGGTTGACTACCCCGGCTTGCAGAAACGGGATGATTGCAAGTCCACTGCCAAAAACAAATGCGCCGGCTTCGGTAAAAAACAATCCAAGCTGCACAAGTTTGCCTGGATGGAACTGCCAGAACCCGGTTCCGGTCAAAAGGATCGCAGAAAGCGCATTTCCCTTCTTTTGCATCCATTTGGGCGGCGCTTTCACTGCCATATACACGAACCCCAGAAGGATAAAAAGCCAGACCTCTTCCCGTTCCAGAATTGCCGTGACAACGGCCATTGCCAGAAAAAAGACCCAGAGCAGCCAGCGGCTTTTGATTGCCTCCGGTTCAATCTTGCTTACTGATTTGAGCGTGAGCTTATAGCAACTCAGGGTAATGATCCCAATAACGGCAGAACCAACACCGTAAAAAACCGATTGCATCCAGGGCAGACCTCCGTAGACTTTATAGGCCATACCCAGCAATACCACCATAATAAACGAGGGGAGTACAAAGGAAAGGCCCGTCAATGTGGCGCCCCAGACTCCATAATGGACGTAGCCAAGGTAGATCCCAAGCTGGGCGGCCAAAGGACCAGGCGCGAGTTGTGCCAAAGCGAGACCTTCCCGGTACTCGTCTTCGCTGATCCACTGGCGCTGCTCGACGAGGTCGCGGTGCATGTAACCTACCAATGCCACCGGGCCGCCGAAGCCCAGAGCACCCAGTTTCAGGAAATATTTGGTGATATCTGCAAGACTATACTTGATGACGTCTTTTTGCGCCGTACTAGGCTCCATACATGTTTTTGTTTGAAGGTATCTGATCAGTCAGGGCAGGGTTTAGTGATTTGAATGTGATCCATGAGGTGTTTTTCCAAGAATATCCAGCGCGGCGCGAAATCCTTTCGCGAGCTCTTCGGCAGCCCCTCTTCCATAATAGTGCAGGAAAATCATCCGGGGCTCTTCGTCAAGCATGTGGTTGTGCACTGCGACCACTTCCAGGTTATGCTCACGCAGTACTTTGATCACGCTGTTTACCTCATGGCCCAGCATGGCGATATCGCCGGCAATGTGGGCATTGGCTTTTGTGCCAGCAAAACTTGCCCAGGAATTCAACCCGATAGCCGCGGTCATTTCAGCACCCATTGACATGACGGTTATATCCTGACGGCCGACAGTGTACTTATAAGTCGGTCCGTTCACCACTCCCGTGTATTTGACAATCGCATCCAAGGCACTTATATCAAATAGCTCCTTAGCGGTTTGTGCAGCGGGAGCGGTCTGGGCTGGTTGGTTAGCCGGAGCTATTTTGGCGTCTTTGATCGCGAGTGCGAATTTTTTCGCAAGTTCTGCCGGGCTTCCCATTCCATGAAAGTGCATGTAAAAGATGCGCGGCTCCTCGTAAAAGAAGTGGTTGTGGATCGCTCCAACTTCCAGGCCAGCTGCCTGCGCTGCTGAAATCAACGGGTTCACCTCTTCTTGCAGTAACACGGTGTCGCTCATCAGTACAGCCGATTTGCCATCCACCGTTTTTTTGATGGAAACCCAGCCTCCGAAGCCAAAGGAAATCGGGACACTTTCTGATTTAATGGAAATTTTTAAGTCATTTCTCGGTAAAGCGATCGTATGGACCGCCTGGGCCTCATTGTAAGTACCCTTTTTACCGATTGCGCTTTCGATTGCAGCTATCTCTTCGGCCGACAGCGCTGGTGTTTTTAACGGTTTACCACTGGTCGCCGGCGTATAAAAGCCCGCCAGCCCCGCGGCAGTGAAAGCTGAACTTGTTTTCAGCCAGTTTCTTCTGGAAAATAGTGTATCGTTTATCATCGGTTATGTTTGGTTGGATCATGTTGTCATGACGTATGGATACGGTGCAATACTATCACATTGCCATACCAAAGGATAGAATGAAAATTACGATTTGTATGGATTTTACTTTTGAGGACCCAATTCCAATGTAAGGTAATGTATGTACAGCGGCTTCTTGCAACAATCTGACCTCAATACGCGCCAGGGCAGCAATGTTTACTACCGATACCGCTTGTTGACTACGTCCACAACCACGTTGGTTATAGCAGCCGAAGGAGCAGAATTTATGAGCAAGTTAAATTCCGCGCGATGGCGTCCAACTATTAATAAATATAAGAATCTATCAAATAACCATTCCCAATATATGAGATGAAGGCGATTTACTTTATGATTGTGCTGGTGTTGATTTGCTGTCGCAGCGAATCTACCTTGTTCATAAATCCGAATAAGTTAATTGGAACGTGGATTTCTAATTCAGCAAATGTCCCGGATCATTTCAGATGGACGTTTGATGTAAGTAACCTGTATAATTGTACGCTATGCCGGAATATAGAACGGCCTGATTCCTATACCTAATATGCGGTTCTTCATTGTCACTTGTCTGACAGATCGCCAATAATTTAAGAAGTGCAAGTAGCATGCGCGTTTTAGAGATTTCAACTCCGGCCACGAGCATCATTTCGGTATAGTTCTTCCGACAATACTTGCATGAGCGGGTCTCGGGATCTAATCCTACATGGGTATCCCCCCGGAGTACATAGCTATTGTAATGGAGACAAGCGTCGCTGATGCCTGCCTGGATTTTCATTAACCAATCCTCGTTTTGATGCAGGGGAAGTTGTAGTGAGGAGCAGAACACACTTCGAGAACCACTCCAACCGCGAAAATATCACTGATCCGCGCTGTTATGGCCATTCAGCCGATAAGATAGGGAAACCAATTTAGAGCTTAGCAAGTATTATGACAAATTATGCTTTCAACAATATCTTTGCCTATTACCGAATGCCCTCATTTGCCCAACCTTTGTTCAATGCCGCGATGGATTATTGTCTGGCATTCAGGATCGGAAACAGACAACTCTGCATGCCCCGGGAAGTATTCGTGGAAGCCGGATTGAACATCAAGAAAAAAACACTATAAATCCTAACCCTTATCATAAATGACGTTTACACGAAAAGAGTTTTTGAAAACAGCCACGCTGGCCACAGCCGGCTTGCTCGCTATACCTTCATCCTTCGCAGCCCATACCATCCAAAAACAAGCTCTCCCCTTACCTCATTTTCCGGATAGACTGCACGCGTTTTTATGGAGGAATTGGGGGCTGGTGCCTGTCGACCGGCTTGCCGCGGTGACAGGAGCAAAACCTGCGGATATACTCCAACTGGCCGCTGCAATAGGGTTGTCCGAGGCGAAACCGGTTCCACCCGACCAGAAGCAACGAAGTTACCTGACAGTGATCCGGCGCAACTGGCACTTGCTGCCCAGGGAACAAATGCTGGAATTGCTGGGCTGGACGGACGAACAGCTGACCTTTACCTTGCAGGAAGACGATTTTTTTTACATCAAACTCGGAAGTATCAAGCCGGAATGTGAACCGATCCGGTTTAAATCCTCCTCGGAGGCGACTAAAAGTCGCGAAAGATGGCTAACCGACGTAATCCGGGAAGAGTTCGGAAACGGGTTGCCCCAGCATAGCGAGCCGCTTTTTCAGTTTGTGAAGGAATTGTCGAAAGTGCCGGGTAATACCGGCGAAGAACGTTCATCGGGTTTTTCACCCCGATTCGGCTATGCTTATTTCGCCCTTTTCGGCGATCCCCTGTTGCAACCCGACATTGACCCGTACCCCGACGGTTATCTGGCTCAAATGGCGGCTTCGGGCATGGACGGAACCTGGCTGCATATCGTGCTTTCAAAACTAACCCCATTTCCCTGGGACCCTGCTTTGAGTGAACATTGGGAGCAGCGGCTGGAAAACCTGGAAAAACTGGTCCGCAAGGCAGAAAAACACGGGATAGGGATTTACCTGTACCTCAATGAACCGCGCTTTATGCCGCTCGCTTTTTTTGAGAAACATCCTGAACTGAAAGGTGTGCAGATCGGTGAGCAGGCAGCCCTTTGTACCAGCCACCCCGACGTTCAGAAATACCTCGTCGACTCTATGGCCATGATCACTTCCCGGGTACCCGGGCTGGCGGGCTTCTTTTCAATTACTGCATCGGAGAACCATACCAATTGCTGGTCTCACGGGAAAGGCGCCGAATGCCCGCGCTGCTCCCGGAGAGGTCCCTCGGCGGTAATCGCCGAGCTGAACCAACTTTACCTGAAAGGAATAAACCAGGGATTAGCAACAGTGAAACAGCAAAAAGGGCCCGGTCTGATCGTGTGGGATTGGGGTTGGCAAGCGGGCTGGGCAGAAGAAATCATTCCTGCATTGCCTAAAAGCGCCGCACTGATGAGTGTAAGTGAGTGGGACCTTGAAATCACCAGGGGCGGAGTGAAAAATAAAGTAGGGGAATATTCCATCTCTTCGGTCGGCCCGGGGCCGCGGGCGGTGCGGCATTGGGAAATAGCGCGGAAAAACGGGCTGAAAACCATTGCGAAGATCCAGGCAGGCTGTACCTGGGAAATTGCGGCGGTCCCCTACATTCCGGCGGTAGAGAACGTCGCGCGGCATGCGGAAAACCTGCGCAATGCCGGGGTCGATGGCCTTATGCTCGGCTGGACGTTGGGCGGTTACCCATCTCCCAATCTGGAAGTCGTAGCCGAAATGGGCAGCGGCAAAAATATCAGCGGCCTGGAAGCTATGCGGAAGGTGGCAGCACGCCGGTATGGAGCGGCCGGTGAAGCGGTAACACAAGCCTGGCGGGAATACAGCAAGGGATTCAGTGAATTTCCATACCATGTCGGCGTGGTGTATTCGGCACCTTTGCAGGCAGGCCCTTCGAATTTGCTATGGCCGAAACCTACCGGCTACAAGGCAAGCATGGTAGGCCTGGCCTATGACGATGTGAACAGCTGGCGTGCGAACTATCCGGTCGAAACTTTCATTTCCCAAATGCAGAAAGTGGCTGCGAGTTTCGAAAATGCGCAAGCGCAGCTGCGCCGGGAAACCGCCGGCTTGAATTTGCCGCCAGAGACCCGAAAAGCTCTCGATGCTGAATGCGGGATAGCCGAAACAGTGGCGATACATTATAACAGCGTAGCTAACCAGGCGGCATTTGTGGCGGCCCGGGACAGGCTGGCCGGCGAAAAGGAAAGGGGAAAAGCCATGGAGCTCATTGCGGTAATCGAAGATATCCTTCACCGCGAAATAGTACTTGCCAAGCGTATGGCGCAATTGCAGGGTGGCGACAGCCGGTTAGGCTTTGAGGCTTCCAACCACTACTTCTACGTCTGCAACGACCTGGCCGAAAAAGTAATTAACTGCCGCGACCTGTTGGACCGTTGGATTCCTGCGGTGAAAAAGGCATGGTAACAGCTGTGATATGCGAACTGTGCACTACGATAGTATCAGTATTAAGAATGATGGTACAAGAAATTGCTGGATGGGAAATATAATTTTGCCGGAAACAGAAAATGTGAAACAATATTGGCTTTGAATCGTGATTCTCTAAAAGAATAATGGTAAAGGCCTGTGGTTGGCAAATATAGTCCGGTCCGGCAATGATTATGCTGAAATACTTCCTGCTAAATGCGTGCCTTTTTTGCGTCTCCATTGCCTTTTCAGGTGGTCAAACGTGGAATCGGAACAAAACTGCCGAACCTGCCCTCACGTACGAGGTGGCGCGTGCCCGAAGAGCGGTGAAAATCGACGCGGACTGGAACAAGCCTGCCTGGAAAAAGACGAAATCCATAGTCATCGAAAAATACATGGGCGCCATTCCGAAGTTCAAGCCCGGGGTGGAAGCCGATTTTGCAGGTTAGCAGCTATTTTAGGTTGCGGGTATAACGGCAAATTGGTAATTTGAAGGCCGCACATAAACATTTTGATCAACATGACCAGCTTTAAAACAAGTCGCTTACCTGCATTCCTTTTGCTGAACATTATTATCGCGGTGGTCGCCGGCTTTCGCGTGTCGGGAGATTGGGTGGTGCTCTTCGATGGAACGAAACTGGACGGCTGGCACAGCTATAACCAGCGGCAAGCGGTAGGATGGTTCGTGGAAAACGGTACGCTCACAACCGACGGCACAGGAGGAGACCTGGTCACTGACAAAGAGTATGGCGATTTTGAGCTCGAGTTTGAGTTCAAAATCCCGAAAGGCAGCAATAGCGGGGTGTTGTATAAGGTTATTGAGCAGCCCGATATCAAACGGACTGTTTTTTCAGCGCCTGAATACCAGATTATCGACGATCAGAATTACGTGGTCAAAGATTCGACCGGAAAAAATATCGGCTTGAAACCCGTACAGCTTACCGGCGCGAACTACGATATGAACCCGCCCCTGGACGCAACCGCGTTCAAGCCCGCCGAAAGCTGGAACACTGGCAGAATTGTCGTTTCCAAAGAGCATGTCCGTCATTTTTTGAACGGCAAGCTGGTGGCGGATTATCAGTATGGCGATGCAACATGGCAGGCAAAGGTTGCAAAAAGCAAGTTCCGGGATTGGCCGTATGCCACTGCCCATCACCGGGGCAAAATCGCCCTTCAAAATCACAATGCCAAAGAAAAGGTCTGGTTTCGCAATATCCGGATCCGCGAAAATTAGGCCGTCAGGGCTTAGTCGGCAGTTAATTGAGGGGCACAAGCAATGTGACAATTTATGAGTTTTGGGCAATGCGTTATTCGTTTTCACGAACAGTTGAGTTATTCAGGTTCCCCCTTACCCGAAGGCATCGGCGTGATCAATCCATTTATCGAGTCAACTACGGCGATGGATAATCTCAGGGCCTTTGCCCAAAAATATCTTGACGATAAAAATCAGCGCCGGATAATCCTGGGGATCAATCCCAGCCGGTTGGGGGCCGGGGTAACAGGCATTCCCTTTACGGATACTAAACGGTTGGTTAGCGAGTGCAAGATCCCGTACAATGGAAAGCCTACGCACGAAGTTTCCTCGGTCTTTATGTATGAAATGATCAATGCTTTTGGCGGCGTAACTGATTTTTACAGCAGATTTTATATTAACTCACCATTCCCTCTGGCGCTTACAAAGACAAATTCAGAAGGAAAACAAATCAACTATAACTATTACGATAGTGCAGCGCTAACGAAAGCGGTTTATCCATTTATCGTTAAGAGCATGTGGCAACTAATTGATCTCGGAATAGCTACGGACTCCTGCTTTTGCCTTGGAACGGGACAAAATGCCAGGTTCTTACAGCAGCTAAACAAGGATCATGGATTTTTTGGCAAGATAATACCGCTGGAACACCCAAGGTTTATTATGCAATATAAAAGCGCTGCAAAGAGCCTGTACATTGAAAAGTATATAATGGCTTTAACGGCTGCAGATACAGAATTTCTTGCAGCCAATTCCACTCCGGATTTTAACCATTGATGAACTATGCTTCTAAAAGGAATTAATGTGATACTCATGCTGGTCGCCGTGTTTATGGGACTTAAACAAGGTTGGGCCATGTTGTCTGGAAAGCCAGAGATGCTGAATTTGTTTGGTAAGTGGGATTTTACGAAAACGGGCGTCGCGGTACTGGGTTTAGTGACAGCCCTGAGTGCGGTATTGATCATCTTTCCGAAAACCTTTGTTTGGGGAAATTTTCTGATGGCCGCCACGATCCTGCTCATTATCTGCTTTCACCTGCTCGATAAAGACCTGAAAGGCGTGGGGGTCGAACTGCCATTTTTGCTGTTGAATCTGATCATTATTTACTTGCAGCACCCTTTCAAAAATGGTCTTTAATAAGACGGACAAACTTGACGGTGATCGAGCCGTTTAAAATGGTTGAATTGAAATTATTCCACCGGTATCAGCTCATACTTACAGGCTGGTCCGGTGGTTTTGCTTTTATTGCCGTGTTGCCAGATCAACAATATAACCAACATCAACGCGGAGCTTCTCTAATGGCAGGCATTTTTTAGTCTTTTCTCAATCAACAAACAATGCCTGTTATGCAACCATTTGAAATCAACGTATCAAAACAAGTTATCGAAGACCTGAATCTGCGTCTTCGCAACACACGTTGGCCGGACAGTCTGCATTTGTCCGGCTGGCATCTTGGAACTGATATCAGCTATCTGAAAGAAATCACAGACTATTGGCAGAATGGGTTCGATTGGTTCAGCCAGCAGCGGGAGTTGAACAAACTGACACATTTTACCGCCCAAATTGAAGGATTTAATCTCCATTTCATTTGGCAGAAAGGGAAAGGAACCAGGTGTATACCATTGCTGCTTTGTCACGGCTGGCCGGATTCCTTTTTGCGCTTTCAAAAACTGATACCACTTCTGACCGATCCGGTAGCTTTTGGCGGAAATCCGGAAGATGCTTTCGACGTGATTATCCCCAGCTTGCCCGGGTTTGGATTTTCAGACCGGCCCTCCCGGAAAATTTCATTTATAGATCGGACGAGCCGCTTGCTTCATAGGCTGATGACCGAAACGCTGGGCTATTCCCGCTATGCGGCACATGGAGGAGACGTTGGCAGCGGACTGGTCGAACGTCTGGGGATGACAGTTCCCGACTCGCTGATCGGAATCCATCTGCTGGACATTCCGTATTGGCATCTTTTTGCTGTACAGCCCGAGGATTTGTCCTCTGACGAGAAGCAATACCTGCAAGACGGACAAAATTGGCAATTTGCCGATGGCGGATATGCGATCGAGCAGTCCACGAAACCACAGTCGCTGGCTTACGGGCTGAATGATTCGCCGGTTGGGCTAGCAGGTTGGATACTCGAAAAGTTTTACCAATGGAGCGATTGCGATGGAAATCTGGAAAACAGCTTCACAAAAGATGAACTGCTGACCAACCTAACTCTCTATTGGGTTACCCAGACTATCCGTTCATCTTTTACCCCTTATTTTGATGAGGATCAAAACCCACCGCAGATGACGGGAAAGATTGGTGTTCCGACCGGTGTTGCCATATTTCCCAAGGACATTCTACCTGCCCCGAAAAGCTTTGCCGACAGATTTTATAACATTGTCCGCTGGTCTTATATGCCCAGAGGCGGACACTTTTCAGCATGGGAGGAGCCAGCGTTGCTGGCTGCCGACATTACCGAATTCCTGAGACCTTTGCGCGGCGATCTTTAATTGCTTTCCAGCGCTCGGTCCTGGTCCCAATGATGAAAATTCACGCGGTTTAGTATCGTTCGCCTTAATTATGGAGATTCATTCAGAAGGGCGTCTTAATAGCTATTCCACGGCGTTTACACGCTCGCTGCTGCCGCAGTTTGTGCAGGTCGTGTCCGTCACGGCAAGTTTTTGCCCGCAGCGCTTGCAAACAAGCTCATCGCTTGCCCGACAGCTCTGGTTGGTAAATTCCGCATCGATTTCCGGCAAAATGCCCAGCCCGGGATGGACCTCCCTGTTCCTGATCAGGGTAAAAGAGCCGTCTGCCTCAAAGTACAACCTTTTAACTTCGCCCAAATGCCGGATGCCGTTACTTCGGAGCTGAGAAAATGCCTTTTCCTTGGTAATACCTGTCATTTTCATATTTGGAAGATGCAGCTTACTGTCCTGGACAAGAACGGAGAGATCTCCCTGCGTGATAGATTCGAGCCGCTGGTTATTGGCGCCGACCCTCGCTATGATTTGTTGTATTAAAATGACCACTGTCGCGATGACTACTGCGGCCAATATGCCACGGTCGGGTGCCTGTAAGGGCACACCAATGGCTGCGGCGAGCGATACCATGGCGATCATCTCGTTACGGCTGAGCTGGGAAGCCATGCGTTTCCCCATCAGCCGCATGGAGACCATCAGAACCAGGTAAATAACCGCGATACGCAGTACCACTTCCCAGTAGAATCCGCCGGGGACGTCGCCCAGGAACATGCGCTGCCAATCGCCGAATTGAATGTCTTCTTTTTTCATGCGCGTCGGTCGACATCTTGTGCGGTAATACTGGCGGAACCCCATTGCCGGACGCCGCATTCCGGGCAAGGGCGGCTCCGGTTGTCATTGCCCGGAACGGTGCCGCAGTTGGCACAAACAATGTCGTTTTCGAGGGTGGTTTGCCGAAAGCCAGCTATCGAATGGTCGTCCGATGGAAACAATAGCAAGCCGGGCTTCGGCTTGGCTCCCGTGTAAATGCTGAAAAGCCCGCAGGCTTCGAGGTACACCCGGTCCACGTCGCCCAGGTTGAATATCTCCTTGTTTCGCAGGGCTGCAAAAAGCTGCTGACGTGAGATTTTCGTCTGTTTCAACTCGTCCATCTGCATGACCCCGTTTTTAACCAGGATACTCAGCTTACCCTGACTGATGCGTTCAAACGGTTCACTTTTGTATTCGAGCAAATTGATGCCCCGCTGGAAAACCAGTGCACATATCAGGATCAATGTACAGAGCAATAGGCCGGTTTGAGGCATTTGCATGCCCGGCGACACGATGGCACCGAGTGTAATCATCACAGCGAGTTCGGAAATAGTGAGCTGGCCGCCCATGCGCTTTCCCATAAACCGTACGATTGCCAGCAGTATGACGTACATGATAAAAGTCCTGATCAGGATTTCACCCAGGAAAATGACGGGCGTTTCCCCGAAAAGAATACGGTACCAGTCACCGGGCACAATGTCTTGCTTTCTCATGTCAAGTGTGGTAGGAGCCGGAACGGCTTAGTGCCTATGTTTTCAGTTTTCCCGCGAACGTATCTTGCAAAAGACGATTATCAGGGTTGCGACAGCCAAGCCGGTCGCCGCTTTTTTGAGCAGCCCCGCCTTGTTGTATTTTAACTCTGAATGGCCGCCATGCTCCGCGAAGAGATCCGGAATGTGACCGCTTTTCAGGTCCTGGCCGATCCCTTCCATCATATTGATCCGATCGGCCAGCAAAAGTACCAGCCAATGCGTCCAGGTCGATTCGCTATACCTGAATGCGAACCTTCTAAGCTTTCCGCTCAGGCCGGTAGGCGGATTGGCCGATCCAAAGACCGCCGAAACCGCTGGCCGCTCGTTGGAATGGAGGATTTCGACGAGTTGCGCTTGCTGTGCAGGGCGTTCCCAGATCATTCCCTTGTTATCGTTTTCCGTTCTGCGTTTCATCGGATAGGCTGGCACGTCCAGCGGGTCGGCATCGATTCCCCATCCATTGATGTGCGCATAATTGTTGGCTTTCTTTTTCATAGTAATGCTACTTTTTTGCTGATGGCGGAATAAGTATGGGTTTGATGCAGTGGTCCAGCTTGGCGGAGAAGATATGATAGGCGTCCGCAACTTCTTCCAGGGGAATCCTGTGGGTGATGATCGCTTTGGGGTCGATCCGTCCTGCCTGGACATGCTCTATCAGTCGCGGAAGCAGGCGTTTTACGGAGGCTTGGTTCGCGCGGATCGTTATGCCTTTATTAACTACGTTACCTATGGGTATCAGATTTCCGGTGGGACCGTACACACCGACAATCGAGACAATGCCTCCTTTTTTGACCGAATTAATCGCCCAGTGCAAAGCAGTCGCAGAGCCGGCCTGCAACATTAATTTCCTGCCGGTAATGGTCTGCAAGGCGTCACCGGCTGCTTCACATCCCACTGCATCAATGCACACATCGGCACCTATCCAGTCTGTTGTTTTCTTGATAAAAAGAACCGGGTCTTCCAGCGAACGGAAATTGTAGGCTTCGCATTGTGCATAATTTTTAACGAAGTCCAGCCGGTATTCAAGGTGGTCGATTACCATTACGCGTCCCGCACCAAAGAGCCAGGCTGACTTGGCGGCCATAATGCCAACCGGGCCTGCACCGAACACGACGACTGTGTCTCCCGGTTTAATGCCTCCCATTTCGGCGGCCTGGTAGCCCGTCGGGACGACGTCCGTCAGCAACACGGCGTCATCGTGATCCATATCCTCCGGTATGACAGTCGGTCCGACATCCGCATAAGGTACACGCACATATTCCGCCTGCCCGCCGTCAAAGCCGCCCGCCGTATGCGAGTATCCGAAAATTCCTCCGACTGCGGTAGCTTGTGGGTTGGATTCATGGCAGTTTCCATAAAGTTGCTGCTCACAAAAGATGCACTTCCCACAGGCAATGTTGAAAGGCACGAGCACATTGTCGCCCACTTTCAGGTTCCGGACATCATCCCCGATTTCTTCGACGACGCCGATAAACTCGTGACCGAAGGTGGTTCCGATCCTCGTGTCGGGTACTATGCCGTGATACAAGTGAAGGTCTGAGCCGCAAATACAGGACCGGGTGACCCTTACGATGGCGTCGCCGGAGTGCTCGATTTTAGGCATCGGCTTGTTGCGATCTGCCCTGACCCGATAAGGCCCGCGATAATTCATTGCTAACATGAGGTTGTCTCCTTTCTTTTGATGAAATGTTTAGTTGGCATTATCACGGTTCAGTCCGGTTCATTGCGAGGCGCTGCACGTGATGATGAATGAAAAAGAAGGCGCCGCTCTTTAAAACCATGCCAGGTGAACCAATCATTAGGCCAAATGAGGGAGCACTTTTTCACCGAAGGCCTCGATAAATGGCTGCTGGTTGAGATTGACGTTATGCAGATACAGCTGGGTAACGCCAGCCGCGATGTCGGCCGACAGCCATTCCAGATGCTGGTCGGGGCTGTCGGAGATCCGGACTGCGGCGCTCATATCCTCCGGCCTGACCACTATTCCAACGGCATCAAATCCTGAGGGCGACCGGATATCCGATAGCAGTGAGGAAGCAAAGATGTTATTTCGCCACTGACTGTGCGCGCCCCGCACGGCACTGGCCATATCTTTATCAAAAGACAACTGAACTTTCAGATAAACGGGCTTGCCCTCGCCACCCCCTTCGCGGAATGCATCGATCATCTTTTTCAGTTCGGCCGGGGGGCGGGAAGTGGTGATCATGGCGTCAGCCCAGCTTCCAACCCACCGGGCTGTTTTTTCGGTAAGCGCTGCGCCTACGACAGTCGGCAGGTAGTCTGGCAGTGTGTACAGTTTGGCGTCGAATACTTGTACCAATCCATTGTGCGTAACTGATTCGCCTTTCCAAAGGGCACGCATTATCTCGATGCATTCCATTAAACGCTGATTGCGCTCGTCCTTAGCCGGCCATCTTTCAGCGGTGATGTGTTCATTTAGAAACTGGCCGCTTCCCGCCGCAATCCAGAACCGACGGGGAAACATTTCACAAAGGGTTGCGACTGCCTGTGCGATGATGGCCGGATGGTAACGCTGACCCGGCGCATTCACAATTCCAAAATGCAGGTTGGTAGCTTGCATCGCGGCTCCGAGCCAGCTCCACGCAAAACCACTTTCGCCCTGTGTTTCGCTCCACGGAAAAAAATGGTCGGAAGTGAGAATGTCTGTGAATCCCGCCTGTTGGGCAAGTCCTGCGTAGCGGAGCAACTCGCTCGGTTTGAACTGTTCATGAGAAGCATGGTACCCGATACGGATGGTTGTCATACGGTTGTCTGTTAATTGTCGGGGGTATCCTTAAAAAATGTCGTGGGGCAGCCTCTCTACTAATCTGATGCCCGGTACCTGATTTCGCGGTTGTGGCCAAAGGAGCCCTTCCTGTGCGATCCGTATTCGAATCACTTCCCCACCTTGTGGATCAACCACCTCGCACGCAGAAGACAGTTCGATCCACAGCGTTCCTGGCTGCCGGCTTGTGCTCCAAAGACATTTTCGAGGCTTTCCTGGCACAATATTTAATAGCAATGCGCCGACAAAAACACAATTCACCAAGGTCAGATTGATGATTATTTTGAATTCGAACAAACGGGCAACTGGAGTCACTTTTGATATTTCGGGTGTTGCATCTGTGGTGTTGTGGGCACCAAGGGCCAAGCGGGTGGAATTACTCATTCCCGGCAAGGACAAAACCATTTCATTGATTGGTAAAGAGCTCGGCTACTGGACAGCGGAAACCCGTGACTTGCAATCAGGCGATCTTTACTTTTTTGAACTGGATGGTAGGAGACAACTGCCGGATCCTGCATCACTTTCGCAGCCTGACGATGTGCATGGCGCTTCACAGGCACTCGATCTCAGTTCATTTGAATGGAAGGACGATGGCTGGCAGCAATATCCCCTGAAAGATTACATTATTTATGAAATTCATATAGGTACTTTCACGCCTGAAGGCACCTTCGCTGCCGCGATAGAAAAGCTGGACTATTTGGTTGATCTTGGCATTACGGCCGTTGAGATTATGCCCGTAGCACAGTTTCCGGGTAACCGGAACTGGGGGTACGACGGCGTTTATCCTTTCTGCGTTCAGCATTCCTATGGAGGCGCGGAGGGTTTACAAAGCCTGGTAAACGCGTGTCACAGTAAAGGTCTGGCGGTCATTTTGGATGTGGTGTACAATCATGTGGGTCCTGAGGGGAATCATCTGGAAGCATTTGGTCCGTATTTCACTGAGAAATATCATACCCCCTGGGGGAATGCCATCAATTTCGATGACGCCTGGTGTGACGGAGTGCGGCGGTTTTTTATTGAAAATGCTCTGATGTGGTTCCGCGATTTTCACATCGATGCACTTCGCATGGATGCCGTTCACGCGATAAAGGACTTCAATCCCATACATATTTTGCAGGAGATGAGGCAGAACGTCGATTTGCTGATGCAACAAACAGGTCGCAGGCATTATCTGATTGTAGAGTTGGATCTCAATGATCCCCGTTTCATTAATCCGATAAACAAGGCGGGCTATGGTATGGATGCGCAATGGATCGATGAGTTTCACCACGCATTGCGCGTTGCCTCAGGGCAGGAAAGAACCGGCTACTATTCCGATTTCGACGGTGTCCGGTCACTGGCCAAATCTTACCAGGATGCTTACGTATACGATGGTGCGTTCTCTGAGCACCGCAAGAAGTTTTTTGGCATGAAGACAGAAAATGCAGGAGAGCAGTTTGTCGTTTTTTCGCAGAATCATGACCATGTTGGAAACCGCATGCTTGGCGAACGTACTAGTGAATTGGTAAGTTTTGAGATGCAAAAGCTGCTCGCGGGGGCCGTGCTGGTGAGTCCATATTTACCCATGCTGTTCATGGGGGAAGAATATGGGGAAAAAAGTCCATTCCTGTATTTCGTTAGTCACACCGATCCCGAACTTGCCGAAGAGGTGAGAAAAGGGCGGCAAAAGGAGTTCGAAGCGTTTCATATGGAAGGCGAAGCGCCGGACCCTGAGTCCGAGGAAACCTTCTATCGTTCCAAACTTCAATGGGAGTCGATTGAACGCGAGCCTCATCGCACAATGCTCAATTATTATAAAGAGTTGATATCCATCCGGAAAAGCCAGCCGCCGCTGCGTATACCCAATCGCAGGGAAGTTTCAGTAGAGCACAACACAGAAAGCAAGGTCATTGTGCTTCGCCGCCGGCATGGAACACATGAAGTCGTTTGCCTCATGAATTTTTCCAGCCGGGAACAGTCAGTGGAGATGCCGGCGGATGCATCCCATTGGTACAAACTGCTCGGATCTTCCGATCTCAAATGGGGCGGTTCGCAAGAGATGCCCGGCCAGGTTTCAAGTGGATCGGCATTGGTCTTATCTCCGGAATCAATCACACTTTACACAAATCAATATGAATAACCCCGTTGCTACCTATCGACTACAATTCCACAAGGAGTTTACTTTCAAAAATCTGGAAACAAGGATTCCCTATTTGCGGCAGCTAGGGGTAAGTACTATATATGCGTCGCCTGTTTTTAAATCGACGCCGGGAAGCATGCATGGCTACGACGGAGTAGATCCGAATGAAATCAACCCCGAAATCGGGAGTATGGAAGAATTGAAAGCACTCAGCAGTACCCTGAAAGAAAATCATATGCAATGGTTGCAGGATATTGTGCCCAACCACATGGCTTTTCACTCAGAGAATCCGTGGCTGATGGATGTGCTTGAAAAAGGGACACAGTCGATATATGCCGGTTTTTTTGACATTGCCTGGAACAGTCGTCTTTTTCATGGCAAACTGATGGTCCCGTTTCTCGGGTCGGACCTTGATGAGGAAATCGAAAACGGGAACGTGCTTATTTCCTATGAGTCTGACCGGTTAATGTTGACTTATGAAGGTGCCAGTTTTCCCCTTCATCCCCGATCATATTCCACACTTTTCGAATCGGAGCTGATCAGGCACAATCAGGCGCTTGTGCAGATCGCAACGCAATGCAAAGCCATCGATGAGGTCGAAGGCCCGGCGGTTTTTTCCGAACAATGGAATGAGCTTCTCTTGCAGCTATCTTCATTGATGAAAAATCAAGATGAGAAAGAACTGATTACGCGGCTGCTGAAAGAGGTCAATGACAATCCGGAAAGATTGAAACAGATTATTGACCAGCAGACATATGTCTTATGTAATTGGCAAGACACAAACCGCCGTATCAACTTTCGGCGGTTTTTTACTGTGAATGGGCTGATCTGTCTCAATATTCAGGATGAACATGTCTTTCTGAGCTATCACGCGCTGATTAGGAAACTGGTTGACGAAGGCATTTTCGAGGGGTTAAGAATTGACCATATCGACGGCCTGTACGATCCGACCCGTTATCTGAAAGACATTCGGCGACTGGTGGGAGACGACATCTATGTGGTTGTGGAAAAAATCCTGGATCAAAACGAAGATATGCCGACGGACTGGCCTGTCCAGGGTACAACCGGTTATGAATTTCTGGCGCTGGTCAATAATGTATTTACCAATGCAAATGCCGAGAAAACCTTTACAAGCTTTTATCAGGAATTGACGGGAGACAGCAAGACGGTCAAAGAGCATTTGTTAAAAAAGAAGGCTCATATACTTTTCGAACATATGGGCGGCGAGCTGGAAAACCTGTACGGGTTGCTGGTAGAATTGAATTTGGCAGACGGACAAGATCTGGAACGGGTTGGTAAAGAGCCGCTCAGAAGGGCGATAGGGGAGTTCCTGATCCATTGCCCGGTATACCGGTATTATGGTAATCAAATGCCTTTGAAATCGTCAGAAATGGCAGAGGTTCAAAAGATATTCGATGACGTGAAGAGCTTTCATCCGGAGTTGGAGCAGGCTGTTGCGCTTCTCGAAAATGCCTTACTGATCAAGCCTTTCGAAGGTGATCGGGATTACAACGCTAAGGCCGTAGAGTTTTACCAGAGGGCTATGCAGTTTACGGGTCCCTTGATGGCCAAAGGAGGAGAGGATACGTTGATGTATACCTATGACCGTTTTATCGGGCATAACGATGTCGGCGATTCTCCGAAACGCTTTGGAATACCAACGAAGGAGTTTCACAGTAAAATGAAAAAGCGCCATAACAACTGGCCACTCTCTTTGAATACCACGTCGACGCACGACACAAAAAGGGGAGAGGATGTGCGGGCGCGCCTGAATGTCCTTACTGATCTTTCCGAAGAATGGATTTCTCGGGTAAAACGCTGGCAGGAACTCAATGCACCCCTCAGACAGAAATTTTCGGCACCGGATGTGAATGACGAGTACCTTATCTATCAGACGTTGATCGGCGCCTATCCGATGCCCGGACAGGACGACGATGACTTTGCCGCACGGTTCGACGAATACCTCCAAAAAGCGTTACGGGAGGCAAAGAGGAAGACAAGCTGGGCCGAGCCTAACGAAGAATACGAAGAGGTAACGCAAAAGTTTGCACAGGAACTATTGAATCCGCAAGGGGCTTTCTGGGAGGATTTCGTATCATTCCAAAAGAAAATCGTGGACTTCGGTATTATCAATTCTCTTTCGCAACTCATCCTGAAATTCACTTGCCCGGGAGTGCCGGACGTGTACCAGGGGAGCGAGTTGTGGGATTTGAGCCTCGTAGATCCCGATAACCGGAGGTCAGTGGATTATGAAAAAAGGCAAAGCTGGCTGCATGAATTTGAGGGAGCGGAACGGGATGTACTTCTGCAAAAGCTGTGGAGCGGCCGCAGCAACGGGCAGATCAAACTCTGGCTCACACAGCAGTTGTTTGAACTGCGAAAACAAAATCCGGCGCTTTTTTCAGAAGGAGAGTATGTTCCTTTACAGACAAAAGGCCGGTTCAAAGATCACCTTCTTGCCTTTGCACGTATGCATAAGAAGAATGTAATCATCGTTGCCGTTCCGTTGCACCTGGCTACGATTTGTGGAACGGAAGAGCTTTCTTCTTTTGACTGGAAGGATACCACCATCGAGCTGCCGCCCGCACTTGCATGGGAATGGGAACATTTGCTTACCGGTGATAAGACCGGATATGAAGGCAAAATGCCCGTAGCGGGATTATTTAATAAACTGCCATTTGCGATTTTAAAAGGAAACAGGGTCGATAACGATCGAAGTGCTGGCCTGTTAATACATATTTCTTCTCTCGCCTCCCCATTTGGAATCGGCGATATGGGACCCGAAGCTTTTGCTTTTGCCGATTTCCTGGATCGCAGTGACCAGCGGATATGGCAGTTACTTCCTTTGAACCCAACCGAACCCGCGCAGGGAAACTCGCCGTACAGTGCATTATCCAGCCGGGCCGGTAATCCGGCATTGATCAGCCCCGAGCTTTTGCAGGACGAAGGCCTGCTCGAAAACGTAAACCTTGCGGAATATCATCTTCCACAGGATGGGAAGGTTGATTTTGAAAAAGCGACGAAAATTAAGGGTGAGTTGCTGGAAAGGGCATTTGGCACATTTAACCGAAAACCGGAGCTATTTCCCGAGCAGGAATTTGCAAGGTTCGTGGCGGAAAATGCCGAATGGCTGGATAATTTTGCCCTGTACATGGTCATCAGGGAAAAGCACGATGGTGAACCCTGGACAGCTTGGGGGGAGCCGTTGAGGCTTCGCGATGCGGAAGCATTGAATGCAGTGATTGAACAGGAGCCGGAGAGAATCCGGTTTTTCAAATGGGTACAGTTTGTCTTTCACAAACAATGGAAGTCGCTCCGTCAATATTGCGGCGAGCGGGATATCAAATTCCTGGGCGATATGCCATTTTATGTGAGTTACAATTCTTCCGATGTCTGGGCGCACCGGGATCTTTTTATGTTGGATGAAAATGGAAATATTACCGGGGTTGCCGGCGTCCCCCCCGACTTATTTTCTGAGAACGGCCAGCTTTGGGGGATGCCGGTATATAACTGGGGCGCACACAAGGAGCAGGAATTTGAATGGTGGATAAACCGGCTCAGAAAAAATACCGAACTTTTTGATTTGACGCGTCTCGATCATTTCCGTGCTTTTGCAGAATATTGGGTTGTCCCGGGTAGTGAAAAAACAGCTGTTAACGGAGAATGGAAGCCCGGGCCTGGTTCGGAGTTTTTCAGGGCGGTGAAGGCCGCTTTGGGAGAACTGCCCTTCGTGGCCGAGGATTTGGGGGAGATAGGTTCCTCCGTGTCTGAGCTACGGGATGAATTCTCTCTTCCGGGCATGAAAGTGCTCCAATTCGCATTTGATGAAAGTATGGCCGAGTCACCCTATATCCCTCATAACTACACCCGCAATTTTGTGGCCTACACCGGCACACACGACAATAACACGATCAAGGGCTGGTTTAAAAATCAAACTAGCGACGAATCTCGCGAAAGGCTGGAAGAATACGTGGGTTGCCCGGTAGATGAAGAAAATGTGTATTCAGTCATGGCCAGGCTCACCTATTCGTCAGTTGCCAAAATGGCGGTTATTCCGGTTCAGGATTTACTTAATCTGGATGAATCGTGTAAAATGAATAACCCAGGCTCTGATCAGGCTAACTGGACATGGCGTTTGGTGCCGGGACAGCTAACTCCCGAAGCGGAAACCAAATTGAAGCGCTGGGCCAGGATTTACAATCGCAGGTGAAAGTTTCTCCGACCGTCTGTGCTTGGTTAACTGTTCATTTTTTGGGTAGATAACCACATGCAGCCGTAACCTTCCAGTTCAATTTCCAGTTTCTGACGCTCCACACGGCACGAGAACTCTCTCAACAGGTCATACAGTTCGGTTTGATCGGGGAGGTCCAAATCCAGCGTCACCACAGCGGCAACTGCATTTAGATTGTGGAGGTGTACCAAAAAGAAAAGCTCATTCTCGAAATGGTGAGCCAGTACGGAGGCTTGTTCGGTAGGAAATGACTGGAACTCGCTTTCGCTTAGGAGGGGTAACTGCCGGCGCAAATGCGCCAGCCTTCTCACATGCTCCAACAGCGAACCTTTTTTACCGATCTGCGATTCCACATTCACCTGATGGAAATCGAACTTGCCGTTTTCAATGGGCGGGCGCCCTACCCGGGACTTGGGGGCCCGCGAAAAGCCCGCATTCCTTTTGCTGCTCCATTGCATCGCCGTTCTGACGCTGTTCCGACCGCTCAGAGAAAGGTCGTCGCCCATTCCGATTTCGTCCCCGTAAACGATGCAAGGTGTACCAGGCAGCGAGAAAAGCAGGCTATAAGCGAGCTTAAGGAGATCGGAATTGCCCTTCAGGATGCTCGCAAGTCGGCGCCTGATGCCGCGTCCATAAATGATCATGTCCTCGTTGGGTGCAAATGCCTCAAAGATGATCTGCCTCTCGGCATCACTGACCTGGCTCAGGTCGAGCTCGTCGAGGTTCCTGAGGAAATTCACCGACGCATGGTTCCTCAGTTTGAATCGCAGCAAGTTGTAGGAGCGCTGAATGGGCTCCGCTGTATGAGAGGCTAGGGACAGGAAAATGTGATTGTTCAGAAAAAAATTGAAACACATGTCCAGCTGCGTTCCATCCATGAACGCTGTGACATCGTTAGGCGTCGTATCGGCTTCTCCTACCAGCAAGGCCTGCGGGTCGAGTTTTTTGGTATAACTGAAAATGTCCCTTAATGGCTGATGGGTGTCTTCCGGTACTTTCACCTGATGGTCCGGGTATTCGGTCATGCGTCCGGCCGCATCGATACGAAACCCTGCAATGCCATAGCTCATCCAGTAATCAATGATCCTTTTGATCTCATCGCAGACATCGGGGTTATGGATATTCAAACTGGGCTGAAAATGATAGAATCTGTGGTGATAATAGGCACCCGCTACCTGGTCGAAGGTCCAGACACCGGTTTCCTCGCCTGGAAATAACGTTCCCATACCCGGCTGCACGACAGGCGGGTGTTCCGACCAGTAATAGTAGTTACGATACCTCGACGACTTGTCATACCGCGCCGCCCTGAACCAGGGATGCTGGTCGGAGGTATGGTCTACCACCAGGTCGAGGATGACCCGAATGCCGCTTTCTCCGGCCTTTTGAACAAAATGCAGCAAATCGTCCAGTGTGCCGTATTTGGGGTTTACTTCCAGGTAACCTGTGATGTCGTACCCATTATCTCGCTCAGTGGATGCATAAAACGGAAGCAACCACACGGCGGTGATACCGAGTTCCGACAAGTAGGGTATTTTGGATGTCAGTCCTTGGAAATCGCCGATACCATCGGCGTTCCCGTCACAAAAATGCTCGACATCGATTGCATAGATTACCGCTTTTTTCCACCATTGCTGCTGCATATGTTTCTGGCATCCGGTATTGAAATGACCGTTTGAGCTTTTTTACCGTTTTATTCAAAATGCAGGAATATCTCGTTCCCGATCTTTTCGGCCAGGGCGGGGTCGGCGCGATCGAGTTTCCAACCGCTTTTGGTGCACCTGATAATTCCGATATTTTCGTCATTGAGTGTCACCTCGGCTTCATAGCAAACGCCTTCCGCGCAAGTTTCAGCGATAGGGATCGCGTCACCTTTGTAAGTTACTCCCTCATGCTCAAATTGAAGCGGTATCGGCTCCTTTTCAAGCTGTTCGATGATGCTCCTGAGAAACTCGATCAAATGCTTCCTTTGCGTGGGTGCCTTTGCGCTCCACTTATTTTTGTCGGCCCGCTTGTGCGCCAATTTGAATTTTAACCCGGTTAGTTCGGTCGAATAATCGTTCGCATTCAGCTTGGTGACATTTTGATGTGCCAGAATATACCACTGATAGCTCGTACCAACCGGGACGCCCGAATTCTCCGGCGCCCGACCGGCACGCCTTTTGGTTACGGCGTAGGATACTTCCCATAAATCCGGGGTGATCTTAGTTTCTTTCCAGTCGCCTTGGTCATAGTGCCAGTGATGCCCACGCCCGATCTGCATGCCGGTGTATTGCTTGCCATGATAGGTTTTGAACTTGTTGTAACTTTCAGAAAGATTCTTCCGGGGCGTTGTCTTTTTTTGCAGTATTTCGACATTTCCCTCGTCCTCATTCTCGTTGACGACTTTTTTCCTGGTTGCCATATCGCTGTACGTCTAATTGTTTCGTAGAGCGAAGGGCGGGCACAATAAGTGTGCCAGGGGTTTGGCAATCAAACTGAAAATATAGTCGTACATAATTGACAATTTCTTCTCCCGTCGGTGTGGCTAAAAAGCAGTTACTTTCCATCATCACTCTCGCGCTCATGCGCAACGCTGCTTACATCACTTAATTTCTTCAGGCATGAAATCAAATTTTACGGTACTAACCAGAGGGCTTCTTTGGTTCCTGCTGCTTTCCATCAATCATTCATTATTTGCCCAATTGGGCTGTTATAGTGCATCCGGTTGTCAGGATTACGGTAATTTCGGTTATGCGTCTACGGTCGCTTCGAATCTCGAATACGACAACTACGTTTCGGGCTGGCACTCGTCAGCGGTGAGGGATATCGACGGTTCTTTCAAAGTATGGGGGGAACTCTCGAAGGCCGATGGCGCGGGCGCCCACCTTATTCCCACAGAAGTAAATGCTACCAACTACCCAGGGCTCACCGGTACCCCGTTAAAAATGGGCATTGGGTCGGCAAGCCGCAACACTGTGCAGTACATCCTGCTTACCAGCGATAACAAACTTTGGGTGTGGGGCCGGGCGGGGGCCGTCGTGGATGCAGCTTTGACGGCCAACGTCAGCAATGTAATTGTGGAAACCGGACAACCGGCAGTGAATGTCACTCCATTCCAGCAGTTGTCCATCGGCCTTCCGGCAGGGGTTACGGCAGCAAATGTTAAAATGATGTTTGTTACATCCGGTTCGATCGTGATCACCACCTGCGGTGACGGAAGGGTATATACCCTGTCTCAAAGTGCGTGGGTTCGGGGGGTGAATGGTGGGAATAATTTATCCTGGAATGTAGTGCAAAAGGAATCGGGAGGTGATCTTACCGACATAGTGGCCGCAAGGGGTTCACGTACCGGGGTGATTGCCTTGGACAATTCCGGCAACCTTTGGGTTTATGGCGCAAATTCCTGGGACGGTGTAGCCGCCGCGAGCGCGAACCGGTCAAGAGCTGTTCCTATGGCGCTACCGCCTGCCGGCGCCGGGGCAAAAGTTAAGATGATTGGTACGACCACCGCTTTTACTAACACCGTGGCCTATTATGTACTCTACGAGGACGGCAGGTTGTTCGCCCTGGGCGCTAATGACCGCAAGCAGCTCGGAAACTGGGACCCGGCTAATGCAAACCAACCCACCACCTGGACGCAGCCGCGCTATGCCTCGGCCGCAGGGCCGGTCATGAATGATATCAAATGGATATCGCCGCAGGAACATGACGGGCTTTATGGTTTTATTAATGTATTGACCAATGGCCAAAAGGTATTTAACTGGGGGCAGGAGAGTGGTTACGCCCTGGGAAGAGGCGTTCATGCGAGCGTGAGCGGCTCCACGCCCGTCGATCCCGGAGAGCCTATCAGTTTTGAGGCTGGCTACGCGAACTCCCAGATTATTTCGCTCGAATCGGGAGGGCATACAACCATGATGCTGCGCGAATGCGAAGACGACTTCGGTTATATAGGCCACCGCATCCATGGCAGTATGGGCGATAACATCGATACCGATGTTACCGACAATACCGTGCACTTCCGTACCAGCGCGGTACAGGTGTGCGGGGCTGTCACAACCGACGCCAGTCTGACGGTGGCTTCACCGGGCCCCTATCTGTCCGGCAGCTCGGTAACATTCGTGGGAGCGCCCTCGGGCGGCACGTACGCCATCGATGCGAGCCTGACAACCGTTGCCGGTGCGACCATCGACCCTGTCACGGGGGTAGCCAGCATTCCATCGGCCGGTACATTGCGGGTTAATTATACAATCAATAGTGCTGCCTGTGGCGCTGTGGTCATGAACCAGCTCGTCAATGTCGAACGTATGATCAGCATCCCGGGTAATGTCTGGATAGATGCCAATGGGGATGCAATTGTGGACGGTACGGAAAGCGGAACCGGGAACGGCTTGTGGGCCAATTTGCTCGACCCGCAGGGCAATGTGGTGGCATCGGTGCAAGTAGCGGCCGATGGTTCCTATAACATCGAGGTGCGCAGTGGCCTGCTGACCAGCATTGGAAACTACTCGGTGGTGCTGACGAACGGGAGCCGGAATATCGGCGACATTGTTACCGGTGCGGATACGCCCCTGAATGCCTATGAGTACACCGGCACCAACCGGGGCGGAACAAACTCCGTTGCTCCGTCTAACAATACGGGAATGGTTAATCTGGGGAGCCTGAACGCTCTTCCGGCTACTACAACTGCTTTGGACCCTGTTAATTTCGGTATCCAGACTCCGCCTGTCGCGGATCCAAAGAGCTATACCGTCCCTAACAGCGCATTCAGTGCGATACCTCCAGCAGCATTTCCGGTAGAAGCGGGTTATCAGTCTATCCCGGCATCGTCAACAAGCCTGACCGGCTACCCGACGGGTGGTTCGCTTTCAGGTTCGGATGCAGAAGATTGTGCAGCGGCGGGTACGTGCGCCACGGGAACTTCGACCACATTCACCATTCATACCGTCAATGCGAATACCCTGGTGTATTACGACTTCGGCGGAGCGACCGGCATTCAGCAGATAGATGTATCTGGCGGTCCGGTGAGCATCCCCGATTTCGATGTGAATAAACTGGTGGTCTACGGGAAAGTAGGAAGCGGCACGGCAGGAAACGAATTTGGTTTTACCTACTCGATGACCGACGCGGCGGGCGCTAGCAGTACCCCAGTGGCTTACACCATTGCAACCGAATTCGCATTGCCTGTGACGCTGATCAGCTTTGAAGCTTCCGCCGAGATGAACACCGTGCATCTGGCCTGGGCTACGGCCAGCGAAGAAAATAGCAGGGGCTTCGAAATCGAGCGCAGCATCAATGCCTCTGACTGGACGAAAATCGGTTTTGTAGCGTCACAATCATCCGAAACCGGTAGCGCAAGCCGACTCGACTATGACTTTACGGATGCTTCGACGCGTAAAGGAATAAGCTATTATCGCTTGAAGATGGTCGATCTCGACGGAACGTTTGCGTACAGCCAAATCCGGTCGCTTCGGGTGGATGGTGGAGATCAGCTCCTTGTTTATCCGAACCCGGTAGCAGACGGCAAACTTACGATCGGTCCTTCGGCGCCGGGGCCATACCGGGTAGAAGTTAACAACCTTGCCGGGGCCTGTGTTATGCAACTTCGTCTGGAAAATCAGCGCCAGTTTGACGTGCGTGGGTTAGCCAGGGGAATGTACATTTTGCGGATCATTTCTGTTAGTGGAGAAACGCAAACCTGCACTTTCTTCGTAAAGTAGACGCAGCAGCTATGTAATACAGAATCCGTAAATAGAAAGGGTGCGAGATCGTTCTTGCACCCTTTTTACATATTTGACTAACCTGAATTTGCTCGCAGCACTTTATATCATTGCGGCACGCACTTTACACGGCGCTCACAAGCTTAAAATTTCTCCTCGAACGGATATTTGGCGTCTTAACCAATAGCTCCACTGCGATTTGTGTATTGAGAAACATCCGGTCTTTCGACAGCGAACTGAAACACTCTTTGAGTTCTTCTTCTCCAAAATCGTCGGGTAGGTATGCGTCGATTTTTTCCTGGAAAAAATTGACTATATTTTCAATGGGCTGCTGATAATCGTAAAGGGTAATCTTGCACGTTTTGTATGCAGATCTTAACTTTTTGATATTTTCAATAATAGCCTTATCTGACATTATACCGACCCTGATAAAAAAATAAATGATCTCGCTATCCGACTTATATATTGGTAATTCGGAGAGAAAGTAATACTCAGTAAATATGCAAGATGGTACCATTTCTTGCAAGATTGATTTAATCCCTGCTCTGTACATTGGACGGTTGTCTAATATGACGACCATATAATCTTCTTTCATGTTACTAGTTCTCATATTACGCAATTTTGTTGTGTGATTGGAAGAGCAATTTCCGATTTGATGATGGAGTGTTGAAAATTCGTATTGATCCTAAATTGCGCCTTTATTTCCAGAGGCAGGGTAGGTGTAATTGTCATTTTACTGTGTTTTTCTTCTTACCTGAATAAAATATCCGGTGCGCATTCCGATGTTATTGCCGAAAGCCTGACTGAGGGATCCGGCAATGATGGCTTACCGGCGTTTTGTCCGCTTTACGATGGTAGAAATTCTTGGCTATTTGGTAGGAAATTCGTCTTTATGTCCTGTTTAGGGCGTTTTTGCATTGTTAGTAAATGTGCCTTGCGTTATGTTTGTGGTCGTCAGTCAGGTCATCAGGTTGGTCGGTTTTCTGATTTTACCGGGCTGCCCATAAGCAATTCGGGCATGTACATGGGCTGCTTATTGCGCCGTAATTGCGCATGTACTTTAACAAGTATTTTTTATTTAGTAAAAATTGTCGCACTTCGGACATTTTATGAATTCGGAAGACAGGAGGCTGGTTTTGATTATTAGAAACAGCACCAATATGTATGGTTTGAGAAGAGAGGTGTTAAGGAATAACTTCCAGGTGTTGGAAAGTAATAGTGCTGAATATGGCCTCGAATTGGCAAAACAAACGAGGCCCGATTTAGTCTTGTGCGATATATCAAGTTCTTCGCTTGGCGGGCTGACTATTTGTTCAAAGCTGAAATCGGACATAGATACAAGGCATGTATCAATTATTTTATTGGGGCCACTTTCCAGGCAGATAGATGCTTTGCGAGCGGGTGCAGACGACTACATTTTACTTCCGTTCGATAGTCATGTGTTGAGATTGAAAATCGAAAACATGATCAGACTGCGCGATGCCATGCGCAGCAAGTTGGCGCAGGAAATTTCAACACCAACTGAATCAAAAGAGGTGAGCGACCAGTTTCTTGATAAACTGGAACAGTTGGTATTGGAGAATATTGCCGATGCGGATTTCGGAGTCCATAAAATCGCATTTCAGATAGGTATCAGCGTTTCCGTATTGTATCGTAAGCTCCGATTAATTACTGGCTTAACGGTAAATGATTTTGTTAAAGCGATCAGAATGAAAAGAGCGATGAAAATGTTGGAAATGGGGATATATCCTGTAAATGAGGTCGCCGCAGCGATAGGATATGAGGATAGCAAGTATTTTAGCAAAGAGTTTCGGAAATTCTTCGGAAAGACTCCTACGGACGTAAAACGACGTACGAAATAGGTATACGATAAGCCTACACTGTACACACTGAATCTTAACCGATTTTTCGGTATACGTTGAGTAAATAGGATCAGCCTCCCGGATTTCGGGAGGATTGATTTGATTTAGTAATCAGCCAGGGAGCTGCTTCTTAATTTCGATCGGGTTTTTCCCGAATGTCTTCTTGAACTCCTTACTGAAATACTTGCTGTCGTCGTAACCGATCATCATCGCTACTTCCGCCACATTGTAAACGCCCGATTCGAGCAATTTTCTGGCTTCATGGAGCCGGACCGCCTTCACGAAGTCGTTTACGGTCATGTCCGTCAGTGTCCGTAACTTCCGGTAAAGTACCGATACGCTCATGCCCGCATGTGCAGCCAGTTCATTCACACCGAAATCGGGGTTCGAGAGGTTATCTTTCACCATGGCCCTGAGTCGGGCGATAAATGCCTCGTTCACGTCCCGGGCGATGTTGTTTGCAGCTCCGTCCACCAGTGCGAGCTCCCGGTAGCGCGCTCGCAGCTCGTCCCGCACGCGGATCAGGTTGTTGACTTTCAATTCAAGAATCCGCGGATCGAATGGTTTGGCCAGGTAGTCGTCCGCGCGCGATTCGAGCCCTTCGATTACGTGTTCGTTCTGCGTCCGGGCCGTGAGCAATACCACGGGAATGTGCGCCGTGGCCATATTGCTTTTCAGCCGTTTGCACACTTCAAGCCCGTTCATTTCCGGCATCATCACATCAGACAGTACAATGTCGGGCAAATGTTCGTTCGCCAGTTCGAGTCCACGTGCGCCATTCTCCGCTTCGAGTATGTTGAAATCGGTTTCAAAGAGGTCGCGGATAAATACCCGTAACTGGTCGTTGTCTTCAATGATCAGGATAGTATTGACCTGCTTTCCATTGGCGGTGTGGTGACCGGCTGGCAAGGCTACCACGTCAGTTAATATTTCTTTCGTATATTCGTATCCGTTAGATGTGATTTGCTCGGGTGCGAAATGCCGGTTGTCCCGCAGCATCCGGATTGTCAGCGTGGTGCCACCCGGCGAGGCGTCGCCCGGCGAACCGTTGCGGGTGCTCGTCGCATTTCCATTCAGCGCATGGTTGCTATGCAGGCGGCTTTCGGCAGTGAGGTAGCCGTGATGCTGCTCGACGATTGCCTTCGAAAGGGCCAGCCCGATGCCGTAGCCTGGTTTTTCGGAATCTGCCTGGTAGTAATAGGTGAAAAGTTTTTGTAAATGCTCCTGCGACATCCCCTTCCCATTGTCCTCTACGGTAATTTTTACTTCGTTGGAAACCTCGGTAATGCGTACTTCCACGCGACCGGCCTCGTGGGTAAATTTATAGGCGTTGCCCAACAGGTTGTAAAACACTTTCTGCATTTGGGCGACGTCAAACCACAGCAAAACGGGCGTTTCGGGGGCTATCAGCACGGTTTCGATCCCTTTTTCCTTAGCCATATGCTCGAATGCGGCGATCACACTTTTAATAATCTTCACCACGTCATGCTCGCGTACTTGCAAGCGTGTACCGCCACTCTGGATTTTACGGAAATCGAGCAGTTCATTCACCAGGAGCATGAGCCTGTCGGAGCTATTACGTGCGTAACTGAGGTAGTTTTCGTTGCTTTTGCCCTCCGTGGCTTGTTGGTAGGCCTTTTCCAATGGCCCGCTGATCAGCGAAAGGTGCGTGCGGATTTCGTGCGAAATGTTGGTGAAAAAATCGAGTTTGACCTGGTTCAATGCCTTTTCTCTCCGGAAAGAGCTCCGGATCCAGAGGAACCGGGCAATAGTATATATGACACCGGTAGCCAGCAGCAGATAGGTCAGGTATGCCCACCAGGTCCGCCACCAAGGCGGTAATATGTTGATTTTAACTTGAAGCGGTTCTTTCGTCCAGATACCGTCGCCATTAGCCGCCTTGACCTGGAAGATGTAGCTGCCTGGCGGGAGGTTCGTATAGGTTGCCGATGGCGTTTTGACATAGTTCCAGTCCCGGTCGATGCCGTCTATTTTGTAGGCATAGCGGTTCAAGTCCGATCTCATGTAGTCCAGCAGCGCGAAGTCGAGTGTGAAAATGCTTTGGTCATGCCGGAAGGTGATTTCCTTTAATTTTCCGACGGGTACCGGAAGAATACCGGTACTGTCACCTGCCTGCACTGTTTTGTTAAATAATTTTAAGGAACTGAGAACAATAGGGGCGGAGCGGTTGGGTATGGATATCGCGGCCGGATCGAAGCTGAACATGCCTTTATCGGTCACGAAATAGAGATGGCCATTCCGGTCGGTCGTGCCGGCGCCTTGCATCAAGGTCCCTTTCGCAGGCAGGCCGTCCTGCCAGCTGTACGATTGAAGCGTCTTTTCCCTGGGATGGTAGCGGTATAATTTCGTAGACGCATTGATCCAGAGATAACCCTTGCTGTCGGGCACCACATCATATACATCTTCTTGCGGAATGTCGTTATTCAGCTCAAACTGGTTCTTTTCAGGATTGTAGCTTAGCAGTTGTGTATGACCTGCGGCCCAGATTGTTCCCCACTTGTCCTCATTCACACGCCATGAAATGGAGAACTCCGAATTTGAGCGGATTTTTTCGATGACAAGTTTAGGAATTTTGGCTGCCTCGGGCTTGAGCCGGTAAAGTCCGGCACTTCCGCCGATCCAGATATTCCGGCGCGAATCCTCGAAAATAGAGGCCGCGTAGTTAACCGTTGCGGCCTTGGTGAAGGTGCCGTTTTTTTTGTCGAGCAAGAGCAAACCATAAGCTCCTCCCACCCAGAAATGCCCGTAACTGTCCTCGGCGATCACGTAAGTCCGTCCTTTTTTTAGTTCGGGCCCTCCCGGCACCAGAAGGGGGTAATGGCGGTAAATACCCCGTCGGAAATCGACACTGGTTAACACAGCTTCGCCGCCAGCCCAGAGTACTTCGTTTTCATCGATGTAAAATGCATAATAATCTGCTTTGGCGTCTAGTTTTAGGGGAAACATCTCGGATTTTTTACCTGCGGCGTCAAAGAGCAGCAGTTTTTGCAGATCGTCCGAAATGCTCCACATACAACTCGTTTTGCTTTTTCCGATCCAGGCATTCACGAATGAGCTGGCGCGGGGGTCGTCAGGGCCGAATGGCCAGCGTTTGAAGCGGGGAGAGTTGAGGTGGACGTAGCAGATCCCACCATAGTAGCTTCCCAGCCAAAGCCCGCCGTGGTTGTCTAGGTAGGCAGCATACAGCGAATTGTCAGGCAGGCTATGTGGGTCACCGGGTTGGTTCACATACCAATCCACTTCCCCTGTCGACGGGTTGAAATGCGCCAGGCCCGAGTCGGTAGCAAGCAGCAGCCTGCCGCGCCTGTCCGAAATAATATCCCGTACAACCGGCAGGCCACCGGCTGTATTTTTCAAACTGCTGATGGTGCTGAAAACTTCTGTCGCAGGGTCGAACCGGATCAGTCCGCCGTTGCCATTCCCAAGCCAGACAGGGCCATTGTTGTTTATGAAAATAGTCATAAACTCGTTCCGCAGTGGTTCGGCTGCAGACGGTGGCATTCGGTACAGTTTCGGCTTGTCACCATTGACCGGCATCCTGATTAGTCCGTTAGCCGAGCCGAGCCAGAGCGTTCCGTCTTTGCCTTCGGCTATGCATTTGATTTCAAGTGACGCGCCTTCGAATTCATTTTGCAGATGGCGCGATATGTTGACGGATCCCTTATGGGTAACAATGCGGGTGAGTCCATGCTGCGTCCCTGCCCAAATTTGGTTTTTGCTATCTTCCATTACACAGTTGACCCACGCGTGGGACAGCGAATTAGCGCGGGTCGAATCATGTTTAAAATGGGTGATATGGGCCGTGTTTGGATCATACAGTGTCAACTCCGAGTCAGTACCTACCCAGATGCGGCCTTGTGAGTCGGATATGATGTCCTGAATGCCCCTAAAGACTGGCTTTCCGGCGGGATCCTTCAGGTAGCGGGTCAGGCTGCGGGTGTCATACCGGATCAGCCCGTTCTGGGTGCCAAACCACATCAGGCCGTCTTTACCCTGCGCAATGGCAAATACGCCATTGATGGGCTCTTCTTCTTTTTCTAAAATGTTTTTAAATGACTGGGCTCTCGTATCGAAGCAGGCAAAAATAGTAATCAGGCTAAGCAGGAGACTTTTGTAACTGGTCATCGAAGAAGCGTACTTGGTGGAGAAGAAGGCTTTTGTAATTATTACAAACTTACGATCTGTCGACGCATACAACCAAATCCAATGTCACCGTTGCGCTACACTGGTACACCGCGACTGAGGTATTTGTCGAAATTTCGCCTTAAATATCCGTGCATTTGAACCAGAGAATGCTGAGCTGCTACATTTCTGCCAAGAAAAGCCTCCCATTTAGCCAAGATTTTCACCTGTGTCAATCGAATTAAGTTGAGACATTTGTCGTAGAAATATTTTCAAAACGACCTCCGCAAATAGAATCAGTTCCTGTGATATATGGTCCGGGAAAATCATAGCTGCGCTATGCCACACTATGTCATTTTCATTTCCTGACGCAAGGCGAAACGGTTCCGGGCCCGTAGGTTGAAGCCATGCCAGTGAAGCGTGATCGGGGGGAATATCGTCCCGTACGGGTCGGACTGCATCTTTCCGGGCAGTTACGCCACGCCCAAAAATTCTTAAACCAATTTATTAATCCTTAATGTACTGACTATGAATAAATAAAAGAACAGGAACAAAGTGTGAACCATTTTTTGACGAATGAAAACTATTTTATGAAACGAAATGTACAAGTTGCCGCCATTGCACTTGCATCCGCGATGCTTACGTGCTTTGGCGCACGTGCGCAGACGCCCGGAGGGGTTGCTCCGGCGGTCTGGTACCGGGCTGATGCGCCCGGCTCCGTATTTTCAGATGCAGGCTCCACCGCTGCATCCGACAACGCCACGGTCCAGCAATGGAACGAGGCACAGGGTTCAGGCCGGAACCTTCTTCAAAGCACTGCCAGTGCACGGCCGGTATTCTCCAACAGCTCCGCGTTGGCCAATTTTAACCCTACTGTCACATTCGATGGCAGCAACGATTTTCTACAATTCACCGCAGGTACAGGCGTAAATGTGATTGACAGGGCCAATGGGAGTATTTATGCTGCCGGTTATGTGAACACACTGAAACAAAGCGGCTTCGCGGGGTTTCACGCGTCGATGGATTATCCGGGCCTGCATTTTTTTGGTAGCGACAGGAACCTCCTGTTCTATACCGGTGGACCTGGTTACCAGGGAATCGGCAACTCTGGGGTGACGACTGGCATGTTCTTCACAGCTGGTTCGGGCTGGCAGAACGGCGCTGGCACGAATGCATCTTACGCCGCCGCGACAGTGTCGCTCAACGGTACGCGTACCGATTACAACGGCAGCCAGCTTTACAATGCCAATCTGAGTACCGGCGCCCGGGATTTCCGCATTGGTGCCGATAACAATTGTGGTGCTTTCAGCGGCCAGCTGAATGAGGTGATGGTGTTCGAAGATAAACTGACTGCGGACCAGATGGACCGTGTCGAGACTTACCTGGCCATCAAATACGGGACTACCTATGCCAACGGAACCCGCGATTATAAAAATTCCGCCGGGAACGTCGTGTGGAGCGCTTCGACCAACACAGGTTTTCAGAATGATATTGCGGGTATCGGTCGTGACGACAATGGTGCGTTGCACCAGAAGCAGTCATGGAGTACCAATCCGGGGCGTCAGGTGTTGATCGGAACGGGGGCGCTGGCAGGCAGCAATGCAGGCAATGCCACCGGTCTCAACAATGGACAATTCGTGGTCTGGGGTGATAACGGTCTGGCAAAAACGCCGAACGTTGCCATTTCCGGAATCAGCGGCATCAGCCACCGGTTTGCGTCTATTTGGAAGGTTCAGAACTCGGGTAGCGTGGGCACCGTGCGCGTGGCGTGGGAGAAGGGTTTTTTGAATCTCAGTCTGATCCAAAGTGCGGATGCCTCGATAGATGCGTCAGACGTTGTAACCGGTATGGCCGCCAATGAGGTTACTATCAACGGCGTTGTGTACAATTACGCCGACGTGACACTGGGGAACGGCCAGTACTTCACGTTTGCAGCCAAGGTTGCTGCACCAGGTGGCGTTTTCACGGATCTGAGGGTTTGGCTTAAATCAGAAAACGGTTTCACACCTGCTGAATGGCAGGACCATTCCGGAAACGCAAACCATTATACACAGAGCAATGCCAATCGTCAACCGTTTACTGCTGCGGCCTCTTATAACTTCAACCCGGTCATCGATTTCGGAACTACGGGCAGTGACGCTCGTTTCATGGTAGTGCCGCAGGGTAAGCCTTATTCGGCTAATGGTACCAACAGCTCGGTTTTCACGATTAATCTGGATAGAGGAGTCGGAGGATACGCAGATATACTTGGATTTGGCGCGACCACTACAACCGCGAACCTGATTAATGCTAACTTGCCGGTGTTCACCCGATTGGGAGTTAATGCAGTGGTCTATCCATATGCCGATGCGTCTCCGGCTTTACCGGCTGTCGTGGCTAACAGATTATATTTGAATGACGTGTCCTACACGGTAGGAACCGCCGGCATTAAATATGGTCAGAATGGTACGACAGGTTCCAATACGCAGACGTTCGCAGCCGGATACGCCAGGCATGCCGACGGAAGTATCCTGGGCTCTCAGCCGGAAGTCAGAAACGGCTTGATCGGTGAGGTAATCGCTTATGAAAGAGACCTTTCAGAGGCTGAAAAGCAACGCGTCAGAACTTACACCGCCATTAAATATGGTATTACTCTGCCTCACAATTACATTGCCAGCGATGGTACCACAATTCTCTGGAACCAGACGACCAATACAGGTTACAATAAAAACATAGCAGGTATTGCCAGCGACGAGGGCAGCGCTTTGGTTCAAAAGCAGTCGCAGAGTATCAACACCGGAAGCCAGGTTGTGATAGGCACAACGGGCTTGGCCGCCAGCAATGCATCAAATAGCAATGCCCTGGCTAACGGTCAGTCGCTCGTTTGGGGTGATAACGGTCTTGGGAAAGTACCTGCGGTAGCGATCAGCGGCGTTTCCGGGGTCAACTTCCGGTTTGCTTCCGTATGGAAAGTACAGAATACTTCGGGTGTCGGAACGGTAAGGGTAGCTTGGCCGGCAGGGTTGGCCAACCTGACATTGGTTCAAGGAAATGACCCTACTTTTGCTTCCGTGGGATCGTCTACATTAATGACCTCCAACACGGTTTCATTGAACGGCGTAAGCTACAACTACGCGGACGTCACCCTGGCTGATGGACAGTACTTCACATTTGCCACACAATTGAACGGACCGGGCGGGGTCGCATTGAACCTGCGCGTATGGCTGCGTTCGGATGCAGGATTTGCGCCCCAGGAATGGGCAGATTTGTCGGGTAATGCCAACAACTACACCCAGACGAACAATGACCGCCAGCCGTTTGTAGCCAGCAAGCTGTACAACTTCAACCCGGCAGTAGATTTTGGAACAACCGGGTCAGACGCACGCTTTATGGTGCTGCCGACCGGTAAGCCATATACAGCCAATGGTACCGCCAGTACTTTGTTTACCGCGTTTGTCAACCGTTCGGTGAGCGGTTATGCAGACATTATCGGTTTTGGAGGTACCACAACGGGGTCTGGTCTCACACAGGCCAACAATCCGGTGTATACGACTTTGGGTGCCAACCCGATCCTGTACCCGTATTCCAATCCAGGCACGACAGTACAATCCAACAAACTCTACCTTAACGACGTATCTTTTACAATCGGGTCGGGCGGTATCAAGTATGGTCAGAATGGTACAACCAACACGGTTAATACCAATTTCACGGCAGGAAACTCGCTGCACAATAATGGTAGTGTATTGGGAGCCCAGGGAGAGGTGAGAAACGGTTTGATAGGGGAGGCGATCGCCTACGAGCGCGATCTGACCGAGCCCGAGAAACAACGCGTGCGCAGCTACGTGGCGATCAAGTATGGTATTACTTTACCACACAATTACATCGCTGCCAATGGCACTACCACATTCTGGGACCAGACGGTCAATACCGGTTATAACAAGAACATTGCAGGTATTGCCAGAGATGACCAGGGTTCATTGAACCAGAAGCAATCGTGGAGTATCAATACGTCTAAGGAGGTATTGGTCAGCACCACCGGCCTGGCCGATGATAATGCAAGCAACGCGACCATGCTCAATGACCAGCAGTTCCTGGTTTGGGGCGACAATGGCCTGGCAAAAGCGCCCGTAGTTGCATTTGGGACAATTGCAGGTCTACCTTACAACCGTTTCTCTGCTATTTGGAAAGTTCAGAATACCGCATCGGTAGGGACCGTTCGCGTAGCCTGGGCGAAAGGGTATGCCAACCTGAAACTGGTTCAGAGTAGCGATGATGTGATCGATTTGTCGGATGCAGTTACGGAAATGTCTTCTACTGTAACCATTGGCGGTAAAGAATATGCTTATGCCGACGTAACACTTGCGAACGGCAGCTATTTTACTTTCGCAGCCTTTGTGCAAGGCCCGGGAGGGGTTACTAATAAGCTTACACATTGGTACAGAGCTGACTACAATGTAGAGTCGCTAGGCGATGGAACGGATGCATCTGAGTGGGCCGATTTTAATGGCGGTGTGATCTCTACACAATTGGGCGAGTCGAACATGCCTAAGTTCAAAGTGGGCGCAGCTGATTACTTCAACTTCAACCCTGGCATTAATTTTACCGCTACGGACCAGAAATTGGGTAACATCACTGAAAGAACGCTCAGCTCGCTTGATTTCGACATTTTTACCGCAACAAAAGAGGGCCTGAGCGGTGGCCGGTTCTTCAACGTTGGTATGAACAACACCACGTTCAACGGCACGAACTGGGATCAACCAGGCCTGTATGCCAATAGTGCAATTGCCAGAAGAAACAATACCGGTTCATTGCTGCTCAATGGCAATATAGGTGGTGGAAACCCGAACTTCTCGACAACCAGCCCGAGCATTATGTACCATACGTTTAAAGACGTTTCGGTAGCTAAGGCCCTCAACGGTGGCGCGGCAGGTACTCCTTATGTACATGGTGCCATTGGCGAAGTAACCGGCGGGCATATATTCGGTTCTAACGCCGGCGATGTTACGGCAGGTGATGATGGTGGTTTTGTAGGCAACATCGGTGAGTTGATCATCTATGGCGCAGGGGCTGTATCTGCGACAGACCGCAATAAAGTAGATAGCTATCTTGCCATCAAATACGGCGTAACGCTGGCTGCGGGTACCAATTACACCACATCGACGGATGCTGTTGTATGGGATGCTACCGCCAACGCTGCTTACCACAACAACGTGGCAGGTATCGGTAACGACTTCCGTTCGGCATTGCATCAAAAGCAGAGCCGCAACCAGCACACCAACACGAACAATCAGGTAATTATCGGCCTCGGTGGCATTGCAGCAACGAATGATGCCAATACCAGCCAGTTGGCTGACGGCCAGTTCCTGATCTGGGGTGACAATGGCAATACCCAGGCCATGACCAACACGGCCGGCACGTACACGGCATTCGAGTACGAGGGCAGCGTCAACAATGCCCGCCGCATGAACCGTATCTGGAAAGTGCAGAATACCAACGTAACCGGCGAAACGCTGATCCGTTTCCCGCAGGCATCCGTAGGTACGACTACGCTGGCTAATGACGCCTGCGCAGGGTATGTGATCCTGTTCGCGTCCGATGCGGCATTCTCGTCTAACGTTACAGCTGTTCCGCTGACTGTGAACGGCACTGACTATGAAGCTACCCACAGCTTCCCGAACGGCGCGAGCTACTTCACTTTCGGTAAGGTGACGCCTGTCACGACCGGCACGGTTTACCTGCCGACAGTGGTCGAGGAAACCACCGAGTACAACGACAACTGCGGTACCGGCGCTTGGACCTATTTCCGCAACAGCACCGACAATTCGCTGAAGCTGTTCGCTACCTCAGGTGTGGCTGCCGACGTGCTGAACAACCTCACGGTGAAAATCACTCCTGAGGGCGTAACCTACTCGGACGCTGCCAGAACGACCAGTCTCATGCCGCGCATTACCACGGTGACTAACGGCTCGGCCACGACAGTTACTGGCGCGAAAGTGCGCATCTATTACAGCGCCACCGAGATGGCGGCTACGCAGCTTCCGGGCGCCCAGGTGAACGCTTGGTTCAAGTATGAAGGAACTGCCGAAGAGGTGATCGCGAATGTGTATGGTTCGGGTGTACTCGATGCATCCAAAGCGGTACAGCTAACGCCTGACGCAAGTGGCGTGGAAGACGGCGTGAACTACGTGGAATTCCATAACATTACTTCGTTCTCGTCATTCGTGTACGTATCGACCACCGCCGAATCGGCTCTGCCTGTAACGCTCACTTACTTCAAGGCAGCGAAAGAAGGCGGCATCGCTAACCTTGCCTGGGCCACTACCGAGGAAGTGAACAACAAAGGTTTCGAGATTCAGCGCAGCTCAAATGCACGCGACTGGACGGCGATCGGTTTCGTTGAGAACCAGACCGAAGGGGGTAACAGCAAAGGCGCATTGTCTTACGATTTCAAAGACGCATCGCCGTTGGCAGGTACTAACTACTACCGCCTGAAACAGATTGATTTCGACGGCAAGTTCATGTACAGCTCAGTTGCTGCATTGCAATTCGACGGAGCCAAAGGTGCATTGTCTGTGTATCCCAACCCGGCAGTGGATGGAAGGTTAACGCTTAGCCTGCCGCAAGCCGGCGCGTACAAGCTGTCGATCTTCGATGTATCCGGCATCCAGGTGTTGAACACAAGTCAATCGGGTAACACCGTAGACATTCGCAGCCTGCGTTCGGGCGTGTATGTTCTTCGTGTGGTGTATGAAAACGGCCAGGCGCACAGCAAGACCTTTGTGGTGAAATAACGGGCTATTCTATATGACGCGAAACAGAAACAGGATCCGAATTTCGGGTCCTGTTTTTTTATAACGGATCGTTGAATCCAGGGCGCCCAGCGCGTATTCGAGGGTTAGAATGCTACAATGCCTCTTGCACCGCCTGCCTATTAATCGATCTCGTTCGAGAACCAGAAGCCGTTGATCGATAAGATTTATTATTCAATCAAGGAACATAACCTCCCGATGATCGCACTGATGAGGTCATGATCGATCGAGTTTACATCCGGGTAAAATGAGCTTGCTTCTGACTTTGGGCTATTAGTCACAAATGACTTAAATAACACTCTAGCTTTTATATAATTTACGTTATGAATCGCAAAATTTTGATCGTCACAGGCGATGGCGGCGAAAGTTACGAAACCCTTTATGCAGTTCACCGCTTTGAGGAAGAGGGCGATATTGCCGTGATTGCTGCGCCCAGCAAGCGCCGACTTAACTTGGTGATCCACGATTTTGAAGTCGGTTGGGATACATATGTAGAGCGGCCTGGCTACGGTCGCGAATCAAATCTTACCATTGAAGAGGTCGTAGTTGATGATTATGACGCTATCCTGCTGCTAGGTGGTCGGGCCCCGGAATATTTGCGCAATCATATAAAGCTGTTGGAAATTGTCCGCGAGTTTGACCGGCAGGGTAAATGGATCTTTGCTATTTGTCATGGTATCCAGATTCTGGTTACAGCCGGCTTGGCCAAAAACCGAAAGCTGACCGCATATGAACATGTACGTACCGAAATTGAAATGGGTGGTGGTACCTATTGCACTCAGCAGGCCGTCCGTGATGGAAATGTGGTAACTGGGCAAACCTGGCAATCACACCCCGACTTCTATCGAGAAGTATTCACTTGTCTCAAGAATTGAAAGTCGTTGAAAAGTAGTCGTCCGGAAAAGGCAGTCTGTTGTTTTAATCGCCCTGCCATGTTTGACTGATCAATTTAAAAGTGTTTTTCATCTTTGCGGTGTAGTTTCCTCCGTCGAATTTAGCGACGGAGGAAACGTTTCTGCTTAACTATCCGGAGCCTCTCAGACCGCGCGAACAATTTGATTATATATGCCTGTCTGCCTCGTTGATTTCGAGATCGTTGATACTTGCATATCGTTTTGCCATCAGGCCATTTTCATCAAATTCCCAGTTTTCATTACCGTAAGCCCTGAACCATTTGCCTTCTTTGTCCCTGTACTCATATTCAAACCTAACTGCAATTCTGTTGTCGGTATGGGCCCAATATTCTTTTTTGAGTTTATAGTCCAGTTCTTTTTCCCATTTTTTGGTTAGAAATTTCACAATTTCGTCCCGCCCGGTAACAAATACATTTCTATTCCGCCACTCGCTGTCAACCGTGTAAGCCATCGATACCCTTTCCGGGTTTTGGCTGTTCCAGGCATCTTCTGCCAATTGGATCTTTTGTAGCGCCGTTTCCAATGTGAACGGTGGCAAAGGAAGTTTCTGTTCCATTTTTTTATAAATTATAAGTGAAACTTATATTAGACTATCTACAATTTCTCTTGATTTATAGACCAATTCATTTGATTTAAATAGCTGACTTTCAATTATTGAACTCTCAAATAATAAATATATATGGTCGGATATGGACTCACTTACATCTTCGTTTTTGAAAAAATTTCTCAGGTCGTTCTTGTGCGCCTGTATAACAGAAAGTATCGGACCCTGGTCCTTCGATATTTCTGATAAAATATTCAGGAAACTGCACCCCCTGAAATCTTCCTTTTCATTCATGTAAATAATGAAGTTAAATGCAGCCAAAAAGCGTTGCTTAATTCCTGTTGATTTTGAACAAAATCTGTTCAGTTCAGAAAACCAATATTCATGTCTTGCATTCAAGAACGCAATGCAGAGATCATCCTTTGATTTAAAGTGGTTATAAAAACTTGCTTTGGCCACCGCGGCTTCACTAATGATCTGATTAATACCTGTGCTATTGTAGCCCTGCTGATGAAACAAACCCGAAGCTGTCTCAAGTATCCTTTCTTTCGGTGAGTTCATGTTCGTTGTGGTTGTGATACAAATGTAGGCATTAAAATTGGACAGACAAGTCTGTCTGTTGTTTTTTTAATTATATGATCGCACGCTGAGGAGTTTTGGGTACGATCAAGAAAGCGTAACAAACCGTACCTCCGGGAGGATTCCTTTGCTACAAAGCAGGCTGGATGGTGAAACCGGCGGTCGTATTCCGCAAGCCCATTTTGGCTACAACATTTTCCACATCCGCTACAAGCGCCGGCCGTGCATCGCGGAAATTTGTCTTACGAAAATAACAAGTGAGACAGATGACAAAAACCATTTTTATTACCGGTGCATCGACTGGTATCGGGAGGGCTACGGCCAAATTGTTTGCGGCCAAAGGCTGGAAGGTAATCGCGACCATGCGCAGGCCTGAAAATGAAACGGAACTCAGCGCGCTGGATAACATAACCGTGTTGCCGCTCGATGTGACCAACCCGGCGCAAATCCGTGAAACCACGCAGCAGGCGCTGGCCTTGGGCGATGTTGATGTGGTATTTAACAATGCGGGATATGGATTGTTCGGCGCATTGGAAGCGATGACCGACGAGCAGCTGGTACAACAAATGGAAACCAATTTTTTCGGTGTCGTGCGGGTGACGCAGGCCTTTATTCCGTATTTCCGTGAACGGAAAGCGGGACTTTTTATCACTACCGGCTCATCGGCAGGGCTAATGGCTTTCCCGGTAAGCTCGATGTATGATGCCAGTAAATTTGCGCTGGAAGGCTGGGCGGAGAGTTTGTCTTATGAGCTGAATGAGTTTGGAATTGGGATTAAAACCATAGAACCTGGATTGGTGGCGACGGAAATCGGCGCGAAATCTGTTTTTGCTGCGCATCCGGCCTATGAAGCATTGACGAACAAATTCTTGAGGATGCTGGCGCCCGAAAAAGCTGCGACGACTTCCGAACAAATCGCCGAAGTAGTGTACGGCGCGGCTACGGATGGTACCAACACATTAAGATACGTCTGCGGCGAGGATGCCAAAGAATGGTATGCGAAGCGCCTGGCTGAGGGCGACGAGGCTTTCCGCGACGGGATCAAACAATTGTTAGCGGCTGTCTAAAATAAAACGGTCTGCCGGCGCGGGTTGAACGATTTGTGCCGGCAGACAATTATGTGATTATGAAAAGGGAACATCTCAAACCGCGCGTGTACCGCTCCATTGCTGAAATGCAGCGTGCATTCGGCCTGCCGCAACCTCTGCACCCGCTAATCAGCTTGCTGGATTTCAATAAGGTGCGGATCACCGCCGAAATGCTGGCCGACACTTTTGCCATGGATTTTTATAACATCACCTACAACGAATCGGCGGGCTGCCGGATGCGGTATGGGCAAACGACTTACGATTTTCAGCAAGGTGGTATGTTTTTTACATCGCCTGGCCAGCCGCTGACGGGCATTCAAGTGGCTGAATCGACCCTTGGATTTACATTGCTGGTTCATCCCGATTTTCTGAGAAATTATCCGCTGGATGCCAAAATCAAGCATTATGGCTTTTTCTCTTACTCTGTAACCGAGTCGCTGCATTTGTCGGACAAAGAAAAGTCGATCATCGAGGGAATTGCCGGCAACATCGGCGATGAGCTCGAAACGGCCATCGACGACCTGAGCCAGGACGTGCTGATTTCACAGTTGGAGCTGATGCTGAATTATAGTCAACGCTTTTACAAACGCCAGTTTATCACCCGCAAGTCGATCAACAATGCATTGCTGGAAAAGCTAGACCAGTTGCTGAACAATTATTTCAACGACGAAACCGCCTTGTTGAAAGGCCTGCCGAGCGTCCAGTATCTTTCGGACGAGCTGCACGTTTCGCCCCGCTACCTGGGCGACATGCTCCGCGCACTGACCGGCCAGAATACGCAGCAGCACATCCACAACAAGCTTATAGAAAAAGCCAAAGAAGTACTGACGTTCAGTGACCTCACGATAGGGGAGATCGCTTACCAGCTCGGTTTCGAGCAACCACAGTCTTTTAGTAAGTTATTTAAATCAAAGACAAACTTCTCGCCCCTTGAATTCAGGGCCAGCTTCAATTGAGAGATTAAGAGCTGAGGCTCGTGATGATATCATACAACAGCGAGTCCCGCCGAGGATCCGTTTCCGTACGTCGGCGGGAATTCAAGTGCTTGGTTAAATGCGATCTAATTTTGAAGTTGTGATAACACCTCCGGCAGCGAAGTGATCCCCCAGTGTTCAAAGTACTTGCCGTCTTTTACCCTGACGATATCGATCACATCAATGTTCACCACCCGTCCCGTCGCCGGAATGCCTAATAAGGCTCCGGTTTGAGTTCCGCTAATTGTTTTCCGCGTTGTTACCAAATCACCTTGTGAAACCTGCTGATGGATTGTGACATGAATGTCAGGCATCGCAGGGCGAAGGATTTCATTAAAAAAGTAAATCATTCCTGCCTGGCCGTTATCCATGCCCTCAGGCGCAGAGTGATTGACAAATTGCTCGTCCATAAGCTCCTTAAAGCTTTCAAGGTTACCTTCGGCAATTACTTCCTGGTTGAAGCGGCGTACGACTGCTTTGTTGTCTTCGGTCATTGTTTCCATAGTTGCTGTGTTTATTTAATGACTCAAAAGTACCGGTGCAGTCAGCGAGGCTGTTAGGGATAGACGGCCAAGAACTATGGCAAGACGCTCAAATGCATTTGTTGGTAGTCGCTGGGCGTAATGCCAAAGTGGTTTCTGAATGCTTCCGAAAAGCTTGAATGATTCTGATAACCAACTTTCATATATACGCCGGAAGGACTTTGATCGAAAGATTTCAATAAGTCGGCCGCCAATTCAAGTCTTTTGGCGATCAGCCATTTTTGAGGCGAGGTCCGATAGATTTCGTTGAACTTCCTTTTGAATGTTGAAGTGCTCATGTGGCACAGGAATGCCAGGTCGTCCACCGTAGTCGGCTGACCTATCTGACTTTCGACAACTTTCTTAATCTGCAATTGCTGTTTGTCGCGGGTGATGATTTGAATGGAATGGAACCTTTGTGGATCGGCATGAAGCATGTACAATAACAGCTCTTCGATCCGAAGCAGGCGGATCTCGGCAGGTAGAATACTGCCGTTGCTGAGCAAGGACATCAACGACGTAATGAAGTGCTTTATAAAGCTGTCTTGCTTGAAAATCAAAAATGGCTGCCTGCTGGCCGTCGGAGTAATCCGTTTTATCAAGTGCTCATATTTGATCAGGAAACGACTAAACACCTCATTGCTAAAATAGAAGAGGATACTGGTAAACTGGTCCGTATGAGCAAGCAGCTCGGATGTAAGGACGTTCCCGGTAGACAGGACGACAAGTTCGCCTGAATTAACAACCGCTGTCGCATCCGGATAGATAATCGTCTTGGTTCCGCTGACCAGAACGTTGATCATGTTCTGACTGAGGACAATCCTGTTTTTGACCGAATCACGATTGGAATTGTAATAACGGATCACGACCTCGTCCGGCGAAGACGGGGCGCCATCTAAAAGATCATCAGGCAAGTAGTACGTATTCATTATGCAAAAAGGTATGTCTTTTTTTCTCCCGCTACACCGGATATTGATCAATCTAACAATGAACTCCTGATTGCTCTTCGCGAACCCAACAATAGACGATCAAAATACATCCGAGAGTAAACGAGCTTATTGTATTCCCAGTCTGTGAGTCTTATGTGACAGCAATGCATGACATAACTTTTCATCATGGATGAAATTGGACTTCGTAGATCTCAAATCAGGTTAACACAATATCTATAAAAATCAAGAAATTGCTCATAGAATATGTTCAGATATGCTTCATTTATGTTTGAACGATCCAGATATTTAAAATCAAAATAAGTTATCGTTCATTGAAGCCTAGGACGCTGGGAGATGGTGTTTCTAAACAACCTTTTAATTTAATCGTACCTACGTTTTCTCTTGCCTTTTCAATGAGATTGTCTTTATCGGTATTCTATTTAACATAGAATTTATAGAACGGTCCATCTCGGCCTGGAGGCCTAAAGGATACTGAAAAACAGGGTCTGGGAGCGCCTGATCCAGCCTGCATTACTGGCCGGCATGTATCCGACCATGCCCGTACTGTGGCCGGGAAGATCGATCTGAAAGTGAGCTTTGTCAGATCGTTTCCCTTCGAAGAGGTGCGTCGCGAGCTGACCCAACGTTCCCCGAGTCGGCATGCGGGCCCATACGTGTTGGCCGGAGTTGCTCAGTTATTACTGTATTACTTTTCTAAAATTCGAAAAGATAAAATTCTGAGTGGTGTTGAATGGAGTAATGTGATCTACCCGTAGACTTCTGGTCAATCGAAAGCTTTGGCCGAAAACCTCTTGAATCGAGTCAAAGTCATATTGTTTAACCGGCAATCCACTGCACCTTGCCGGACCGGCCGTCGAAAAAGTGCCTAATATTACCTCTCCTTCAATGACGCATTTTTCAACGATTCCGACATATTTTTCGATGTCCTGCTTTTCGGTCAAAAAATGAAAAGTAGCTCTGTCGTGCCAGAGCGTGTAAGGACGTTCTGGTATAAATTCCAGAACGTTGCTGACAATCCAGGTCACCCGGTCTGATAACGGGCCCAGTCGGGCCTTTGCACGATCGATTGCCGTTTGTGAGATATCCAAAACGGTAATATCTGTAAAGCCCTCTTGTAATAAGTAGTCGACCAGCCTGCTTTCTCCGCCACCAACGTCAATGATGGGGGCGTTTTTATCAAGCTGCAAGTCATTTATCAAAGTCAGGGAAGTATCTGGCCTGGGCTGGGTCCAGCTCATCTGGTCGGATTGTTTGGTTCTGTATACATCCTCCCAATATATTCTCAAGGTGTCGTTCATAATGTTACAAGCTGAGTGTGGCTGGTAAAACCATTTGGTTACCAGCATGCTGGATCTGTATATTTAGATTTTCTGCAGCAGACTCTCCCAGGCGCCTCCATTATAGGCGTTTATTCCGGCCGTTCTCAGCATACTTTCTGCCAAGCCGCTTCTGGCGCCGCTGCGGCAGCAAGTAATTACTGGTTTGCCTTTTTTCAACAACATATCTGTCTTTGCGTTGATTTCACCCAGGGGGATATTGATGCTCCCTTCGATATGCCCTGCTGCAAACTCCTGGGCAGAGCGAACATCGACGATAAGCGCCCCTTGTTCAACAAGGGTTAGGTAATCCACACTTTTTAATCCAAAGAATGATGACAAGATTCCCATAAGTTTATTTTTTTCTTCAATGATCTGGCTCGATTGCTGTGGACTTCTGTTATTTGTTTTTCTCAATGAATGATACAAATTTCGGGCCGTGCGGCGAGCTCGTCAGTGACATTTGTCACGTAAGGGAAATTTCCGGCCACAGAGCGCTGATGGCGAAGAGCATGATATTCCGCGGTCAAAGACCCAGTCATTTGGAAGATGATCAACAAACCTTTGTACGGATGAATCACCCGTCACCTGCAAAGACCTGAAGGGTGTGTGCGCCTTACGGTCAACTGGGAATGTGACCGGATTGCGGCCAGGTAACTTCGTTATTTTGAAGACGTCCTGCGTGAGCCCGTGTAGGAGAGGTGCTTAGATGCGGGTTTAACGTTGGGGTTCACTGCCCGTTCAAGGCGGAAAAGCGCGATTGCCAGCAGTAGTGTTGCGGGAAAAGCGGCATATAACCCCAGTGGGGCGATGCTAACACAAAAAATAATACCCGCCCAGCAACCTATTTTCAATGCCTGCCGGCCGGCAAACATAGAAATGGCGATCAGCAACTGGCAGAATGCAATGGTTAATACCATTGGGGTGATAATCGACATAAATGCTCCCAATATGAATTTTTTGTAGAGTGGTATCGCTGTATCCGCATAGTCCTGATATGCCCACGGGGCGTCGATTGCGATGTAGGTGTTGACTGCCGCGGCCGCCAGGAAAATCAGCAGGACCATTAGTCGGGTGAATGGAATATACCTTTTGCTTGTCGCTATCAGGACAACTGCAAAAGCATTGCTGAGCCAATAGGCCGTCCAGGAAAATGATGAAGAGATTTCAAATACTTCCATTGTGATTGACGGATGGATACTGTCCAAATGGTTGCAGATGTCATTGTGCCGGGCGCCGGTCATGACCAGGTCCGCTGTTTATTGCAGCTAGGTAATAAGTACTGTTCCAGTGCTCATAAGAGTTTATGCAACTGTATTAGCCGCCGGAGCCTCACGCTGTTGATCCTCCTTTCGGCACATAGAACCGCAACCTTGCGCCATTTTACGGTACTCTTTTTCAGCTTTGACCTTAAGGTCTTCCAGTGTGTCCTGGCAATTTTGTTCCAGGTCTTCAATCAGGTCTAAGGCGGCGTCGCTCAGTTTCCGTCGGGTACGCTTTCCTTTATCCGGAGCAGTTAAAACGCCCGCAGTAAAACCTGCTGCGGCTGCGAGGGCTATGGCGAGTGCAATCCTGGTATATTTCATAGTTTAAATAGTTAGTTAAATAGTCGTTAATAGGACGGGGCATACGAATGCTTCGCGAATTCCCGCCGGAAGCAAGGATTTATTTCATTTTCATGTCCTTGCTCTCTTTTTTCATTTGAAGGCAGTGCAGTGCGCAAGCCCCATATTGCTTGTAGTTTTGATGAACCAGGAGAACTACCTTGCCATTTTTATCTTTCACTTCACAAGTTCCGTTCATTGGGGCAGATATTGTCAGACTGTCAGCGGCGCCACCTTTTACATGATACAGGTATGTGCCGTTTTTAGCGGCTTTGCCCATTACTTTGCCCGTGTGGCTGTCGACAACGTTTCCTTTATCGTCGATATGGGCAATTTTAGCACCGGCAGCATCTTTAATCACTCCGTCACTTGTTATCCACCCAATGTGTTTTCCCTTAGCATCAGCCACCTCACCCGCTGCATTGATCGAGGGTATTGGCTGCTTGTAGTTTTGTGAATAGGCATTGCTGATCGCTGAAACCAGCAGCACGAATAGGAGCAACAACTGAATCTTCTTCATGTGATTGGCTGTTTAATTGTTTACCAAATTTACCGCCGCACGAGATGGTTAATTATGACAATGGTCACATAATCAGCAGCTTTATCTCATGGTTGGTGCCTGCCAGGGACGCGCTTACTTCTTTGTGATATTCAGCAAGTGTGAAGCCCGCCATGAAGCGAAAGGCTCGTTTTGGTTACTGAATCGCTGCTATGCTTATCGCTATCAGTATTTTGCGCATAAGAACTTGGGAGGGATTTGGTTTTAATGGTGGCGGGAACCTTGGAACTGGGTCCATTTGATCGGATGTGTACCAGATAGGTATAAACTTACAAGGGCAAAGTAAATCCCTAGATGTTACCCATGCCACGGTAAGATTTTTGTGGGACTTTAGATAAACGGTTTTCTGTCAAATTACCGGGTATTTTATGAACAGTAAGAGCGCAGGTATATTACTCTACAGAATTTTGAGAGGAGAGCCGCAGGTGTTGTTGGTTCACCCGGGGGGACCTTTCTTTAAAGATAAGGATGCCGGCTTTTGGAGTATCCCCAAGGGGAACTTTGCTGTGGAGGAAGATCCGAGATCGGCTGCGATACGGGAGTTCTTCGAAGAAACCGGCACGTTGCTTCCATCAACAACCCGGTTTTATCCGCTGGCCCATGTGCGGCAGAAAGGTGGAAAGGTTGTTCAAGCTTGGGCTGCGGAAGGAGATTTGGACGCGGCAGCGATTAGCAGCAATATGTTTGCGCTTCAATGGCCGAAAAATACTGGAACACGTTTTTATCCGGAAATCGATAAAGCAGCATGGTTTTGCCTTGACGAGGCGAAATCCATGATAAACAAGCAGCAGATTCCCCTGTTAGAAGAACTCCGCCAAATGCTTAGCAATTAAAACTGACCGCTATTGAATTAACTTCAGAGAACTCAATTAACCTTACAACCTCCATGGATAAATGCTCTCGTAATTTTGTCATGCTCATCGAGCTCTGCCAAACCATCCTGCAGCGGCGCATCCTCAAAGGCTAGGTCATAAATAGCGTAATCATGATAATCCGGACTTTCGTTGAATATGCCAACCAAATGACCAGCGATTTCTCTGGTCATCTGCGCCGCGTATTGAGCTGTGCTTTCCGAGTATTTTAACCCGTCAATTGCCGCAATAATCTTTTTCATCGCTTGCAACATTTAGTTGAAAATGGTAATGCTATTAAAACTAGCCTTATCCCCGTTTAGGCAGAACGATTGCAATCACACCGGGTTATGACCCTAGTCATCAGTGGCAGTTCTCAACCGATGTGCATGGCGTCCGGAAATAGCGGATGTTGAGCTTTATGAAAAGGGAAACTATTGAACTCGCCTGAATGTCAGGACGCGGATCGCTCACCGCATTATAATTTTCCATCCTGCAAGGTGATCGGAATTTCTTGTTGCTTGCCATTTCTGAAAAATGTTATCCTTACTTTTTGACCAGGATATGAGCAGGCAACAAACTCGCTGAGCTGGGCCCTCGAATCCATCCGCCGACCGTCAATGCGGGTGATTATGTCGCCAGTGCGCAATCCGCCAATATCAGCAGCTCCGCCTGTATCGATGCTATCAATAAAGATGCCGACAGAGAAGGGAATGTTCAGTTTTTTAGCTTTCTCTGGACTAATCTCGCTTACCTTAATTCCAAAACTGCCCCGGCGAACATAGCCATAACGGCGCAGGTCGTCGGCTGTCTTCTTGACCACCTGAACAGGAATGGCAAATGAGTACCCGGCGTATACACCGTTTGGGGAAGCAATTGCGGTGACAATCCCGATAAGTCTGCCCGACAGATCGACTAAGGCGCCACCGCTGTTGCCTATATTGACCACACCGTCAGTTTGAATGTAAGACTGCAGGGTCCACCTCTCAGTGCTTTGGGCAATGTTTCTGGCTTTGTAGCTGATAATTCCTTGCGTGACAGTAGAGGTGAAGGCTAACGGGTTTCCGACTATGAGCACGATGTCGCCGACGGCCGCCGAATCGGAATTTCCAAATTCGATGAAAGGCAGGTCGTTCCCGTTGATTTTCAGCAATGCAAGGTCTGCCGCTTTATCTGTTCCGACCACGGAAGCCTCGTAGTCGAGTCCGTCGTTAAGGGCAATTTGTATTTTATCTGCCCCGTTTACTACATGGTAGTTGGTGACCACGTAGCCGTCGCTGCTGATTAGCACACCGGAAGCACTGCCGGTCGGGTCTTTCTGCGTTTCTGGAAGGTATGGGCCAACAAATTTTTGGTCAAAAAACTCGAAATAGAAATCCGGAAGCGGAATTGGGGTATAATCAAAACGCAATTTGATTTTTACGGTTGCCAGCGTTGCCACTCGGGCAGCGTCCCGAAAGCTCAAGGCCGCCATATGTGCAGCATTTGCCGGCCTTGAGCTTTCGGTACTTTGATGGGCGCGCTTGATCGTCTCTACCGGCGTCCGGGAGCTTTTTCGGGTACTCTGATGGTCTTGTCCCGGACAGACCGATGCCAACATCGACAGCGCCGACGGGAACAGCCATTTTATAAGCGATTTGGGGTTGTATGAGGAGATGACTTTCACTGTATGTATGATTTAGGTCTGGGTTTAAAGCAAAACCAGTGAGTGCTTTTACAAATACAAGAGTCCGAGATTAGCGGCTCGATTCGATGGCTTTTTGGGCCGGCTTGACAGCAATTTTGAAGTTGTTCATTGTTGAAATTATTACATGCAAGGCAGGCAATGAATGATTACAGTCAGTTGTGCTGATGACGCAAGCTATCGGCTGATGGGAAAAATTTCTCATTGCCCACCTTTGAAAAGTGCCTTTTAGCATTTTCACGCGTGTTATATGATCACGAGATGATAGTCGCATACAATAGTTCGCTGGTTGAGGAGGACGAGGAATATGTGCGGGTGGACCCTTTACTCAATCCGAAGGGAGGTGTATTCAATTTCATTTATGGTCAGTCCGGCAGCGTCAATGTATTACCCGCCGGGCTCCTGATACGCTCAGGTACTCAATTGTTTTAAAACGCTGACATCTATCATCTTATATGCTTTTTTAGCTCATCAGGCATGCCAAACCAGGGATGTAATTTTGAACTGTTATCTAGTTGTCAACCTTTAAATAATCAGATTATGTCAACTACATCTTTAATGAGATCTACCGGGCTTTATCCCCTTTTTGAAGACTTTTTTCGGCCATGGGACGACTGGGCGGGCAGGAATGGTTTTGGCAGTTTGCTTCGTCAAAATTCAGTCCCTGCTGTAAATATTTCCGAGAACGAGACCGATTTTACAGTCACAATGGCGGCCCCCGGGCTGAAAAAAAGCGATTTTAAAATCGATGTGAAAAGCAATCTGTTAACAATTAGTTCGCAAACCGAAAAGGACACGGAACAAGAACAAGAAGGATACAAACGAAAAGAATACAGCTATAACTCATTTAGCAGAAGCTTTACCTTACCAGAACAGGTAGATAAAGACAAAATCGAAGCGAATTACGAAGACGGTATCCTTAAATTACGGATTCCTAAAATGGAGGAAGCTGGAAACCAGAATTCGGTCAAACAGATTACTGTCAATTAACCGTGGCGAACACAAGTAAGAAGCTCACCCGTAAACCGCGGGTGAGCTTCTTGCGAATAGAAATTACTATGATGTAAGTCATTACAAGGACCTGCCCGGATAGCTATTTTTGGAAAGTATGCGTGTTCAGTGAGTAGTCTCACTTTCATTTGGTTATCCCGGACCGGGATGTTATTTACTGTTGATTTTTGTCGTTTGTTTTTGTTAAATGCCATGAGCTCGAGCAGACTTTTTGGGTCATTAAAAGAAATAACCCGTCACATAGAAATGTTGGATGCGCTGTTCAGGCATGCCACCGAAGGGATTATTGTCGTTGGTAGCGACGGGCGGATTGTGATGGTCAATCCGAAAGCCGCTGAGCTATTCGGATATGGCCAGCAAGAGTTGCAAAGTACAAAGATAGAAGTGCTGATCCCGGATAGGTTCGCAGACAAGCATGTTGCTTACCGCGAGCGGTACGATCTTGACGCAAAAGTAAGGGGAATGAACAACCAAACAGAGCTTTATGCCAAACGTAGGGATGCCAGCGAGTTTCCGGTCGAGGTTAGCCTAAGCCCATTTCACACCAGCGAAGGTCAGTTTGTTGTTGCCTTTATTATTGATATCACCGAGCGTAAAAGACAGGAAATGGCAATCCTGGACGCGAACCTTCAAATTCAAAGACTTAATCAGAACCTTGAAAAAAGGGTTCAGCAGCGTACAGCTGAGCTTGCAGAAGCGATTCAGGAAGTCAAACGCTCACAACGCGAAGTCATGAAGGCACTTGAAAAGGAGCGTGAATTAAATCTGATGAAAAGCCAGTTTGTTACCGTCTCCTCGCATGAATTCCGGACACCCCTGGCCACAATTTTGTCTTCGAGCTCGCTGATCAGTAAGTACACAACGACGGCCGATAATGAGAAGCGCCAAAAACACATCCAAAGAATAAAGACCACAGTAAACGGCCTTACTGAGATACTTAATGATTTTCTTTCCATCGGCAAACTCGAGGAGGGCAAAATAAAGAGCATTCCGGTATTACTTGATTTAAAGGTCTTCTGCGAAGAGTTGATTGAAGAAATAAAGGAGTTATGTAAGCCCGACCAGAGGATCAGCCTGGTACATTATGGCATTTCTGAGGTTTGGCTTGACACGCAGCTTTTAAGGAACGTGCTGTTGAATCTGCTTTCCAATGCGATCAAGTACTCCGGTGAGGGAACGCAGATTCTTGTGGAAGCAACTTGCAGTGAACGGCAGGTCAAAATGGATATACAGGATCATGGAATTGGGATTTCACAAGCGGATCAGCCATACATTTTCGACCGTTTTTTCCGGGCTTCGAATGCCGGTGCAGGGCAGGGGACTGGCCTGGGCTTGAACATTGTGAAGGGCTATGTCGAACTTATGGGGGGAACTGTCTCTTTGACAAGTGCGTTGGGAAAAGGGACAACCTTTCATGTTTCACTGGCCAACAAACAGCCTGCGACTTTGCCCGCTGAAACTTCGATGATATGAGCGGAAGCTGGTTGGTGTCCGGAGCGCGACTATATCAGCTTTTTCTCCGAAAACTTTCCAGAAGCTATGATCATTGTTGTTGCAGGACTACCAGGCTCAGGTAAAAGTTATTTCGCCATTCGACTTGCCGCAAGGCTTGGCGCTGAATATTTGAATAGTGACCGGGTCAGAAAGCGTTTTGCGGCAATGGGAAAATACTCGTTTGACGATAAGCTCCGTATTTATGAGTATATGGCCCAAATGGCGGCGGCCGCCGTTCGGGCTGGAAAACCGGCCGTGGTCGACGCTACTTTTTACCATCATAGCATGCGCGATTTATTTAATGGAACGGCCCGGGACTGTCATTGCGAGATCCGCTTCATACTTGTTACTGCCAGCGAGGCGCTCACAAGAGAACGGTTAAGCTGGCCCAGACCCGACAGCGAAGCGGATTTTGGCGTGTATCAGTCCATGAAGCACCTGTTTGAAAAATTCGAAGGGCCGCACCTGTTACTGCATTCAAAGAATGATAATGTCGAAGAAATGATTGAAGTTGCATTGAAATATCTGGGGTAGAAAGATGGACCGGTCTGAAATCGAAAGTTTGGCCAGCAGGGGTGATTTCAACGGCGCGCCGCTGCATGCATCGTTGGAAGAGACCCATATTTCGTGGATTTTACTGGGTGCCGGATGCGCTTTTAAAATCAAAAAGCCGGTCAGGCTCTCGTTCCTGGATTTCTCCCGGGTCAGCCAGCGCAGACAGGCTTGCCGGAAAGAACTGAGGCTTAACAGCCGCTTTTCGCCTATTTATCAGCAGGTGCTGCCCGTCAGAGAGCACAACGGGCAGTTCTCCATAGGCGGGGCCAAGGGCCGGATCGTGGACTACGCGGTAGTGATGCGGCGGCTGGCGGCGACCAAAAAAATGGACGCCATGCTTAATGTGGAAAAAGTTAGTGCCGGGCACATTGTAGCCCTGGCCCAGGAAATCGCTTTCATGCACAGCCGCTCCCAGACTATCGCGAAGCCTTTTGATCTGGCTGAATTGGCCCGGACCTTTGATGATCTTGGGGGAGTGACAAGCTTTGCCAGCGAGCAGCTCGGACAACGCTACGGCGATTTGATTGAACGAGCCAGGTCTTTTAGTGCCGCATGCCTTTCCCGCTACGGCGGCCGGATCAATGAAAGGGTTGGGCTGGGCTATCGCAGGGACGTTCACGGCGACCTTCATTGCGGCAATATATTTTTATACAAAAAGCCGGTACTGTTCGATTGCCTGGAATACAACGACACATTCAGACAGATCGACGTTATCGACGAACTCGCATTTCTTTGCATGGACATGGAGTCTTACTGCAAACAGGCCTTTTCGGAGATCTTTTTATCGACCTACTGCGATTATTTTCCATGTTTTCAGGTTCCAGAGGACTCTCTCGTTTTCATCTACTACAAGTGCCTGAGAGCGAATATCAGGGCAAAGGTATTCGCTATCGCCGCTCAGTCATCCGCAAATAGAAGTGTGAGGCAAGTCGCGCTGGCCAAATGCCGGAAATACCTGGATCTGATGGAATCCTACATTGATCTGATCGCCGAAAAGTAAGGATGTTCTTCAAAAGCAATTTACCGATGAAAAAAACAGAGGATATTCCAGATACCATGCGCGCGATGGTGCTGCCAGCGCCCGGTGCTGTGTTGACCCAGATGCAGGTACCTGTTCCAAAACCTGATTCAGGGCAGGTCCTGATCAAAGTAACGGCCTGCGGCGTTTGCAGGACCGATCTTCATATCGTGGATGGCGATTTGAAAGAGGGGAAATACCCTTTGATTCCCGGGCATGAGGTGGTTGGCAAGGTTATCGCGGTTGGCCCGGGCGTGAGCGCTCTAAGGCAAGGAGACGTTGTCGGAGTGCCCTGGCTGGCCTACACCTGTGGCAAATGCCAGTACTGCCGGGATGGGAAAGAAAATTTGTGCGAACGTGCATTATTTACCGGTTACACCACAGATGGAGGGTATGCCGAATACCATGTCGCTTATGAGCGGTACTGTTTTCCAATCCCACCGGCTTACCAGCATCCATGGGCCGCGCCGCTGTTGTGTGCCGGTCTGATCGGCTACCGGTCATACAGGATGCTTTCCGGCGATTGTACCCAAATTGGTATATACGGATTTGGGGCAGCGGCCCATATTTTAATCCAGATTGCGGTGGCGCATCAAAAGCAAATCTATGCCTTCACACGGAAAGGGGATATTGCGGCTCAGCAACTAGCCATCGAGCTGGGCGCGGTATGGGCCGGGGATTCCTCACAGAAACCGCCCGGTCAGCTCGACGGAGCGATTTTGTTCGCACCGGCAGGAGAGCTTGTGCCCAAAGCGCTTTCCGATACGGGCAAAGGGGCGACTGTCGTTTGCGGAGGGATTTATATGAGCGATATCCCTTCTTTTCCCTACAAGCTGTTATGGCAGGAAAGGGTGGTAAGGTCGGTGGCAAACCTGACTGTTGCCGATGGCCATGACTTTTTTGAGCAAATCTGTATTTCCCCGGTTCAAACACGGACCGAGCTTTTCCCGCTGGCTGAGGCTGACCTGGCTTTACGGGCCTTGCGTGAGGGGAAAATCCATGGAGCAGCCGTTTTATATATGGATTGATCGGATGTAACGAAATAGGATTGCATGTGATTGATAACCAATTGTTTTTAGGGTGACTATGGTCATGATTTTTCACCGCATTAAGCGCAATTTTTGTCGGGTAACCAATAGAAGAAAACATGGCACGTTACCTGTTTTTCGCCCTGCTGATGCTGCATGGTTTGATTCACCTGGCAGGATTTTTCGCTCCGGCGACGAGCGATAGGATGGAGATCTATAATGCGCCCGGAGCTTTCTGGGTGGGCTGCGCGATCCTCTTTTGCATGACTTCGATCCTCTTTCTTTTTAGCGAGAAGCTTTGGATTGCGGTAGCGCTGGTGTCGGTGATTGCTTCGCAGGCAGTTATCGTGTCAGAATGGAGCCAGGCCCGCTTCGGTACTGTAATCAACGGATTGGTTCTTTTGGTAGTGTTTTTCTTGCTATTCTCTAAAAATGCCCCGGTTATTTTTCGGGATTAACAAAACCGATGGCAGTTGATCATAAAAGCGACAATGAAACAATCAACAACGACCCAGATGCTGCTTTCATTATGGCGGCGTGCGCGCAAAAGATTCTCAGATCAGCTCGGTGGTATTACCGAGCGGGACCTGAAAAAAAGGCTGTCCGAAACGCAAAATAGCGTCGGCTTTCTGATCCGGCACGTAGCGGAAATCGAATTGATGTTTGCCAAGAATACGCTTGGTGAGCCAATCGAAGTACACCCTTCGACACTGATAGCCCAGCGGGACACAGGAGAATGGACAAAGCTGGATGAGCTGTTGGCTTATGTCGAACAATCCGGGAAATTACTCGAAACGCTCATTGCAGGCCACGCGGATCAGGATTGGGACCGGATTGCAGTAACAAATGTGGGCAGTATGACATTAGCTGAGGCACTGGGAGGGATCATTTCCCACACGGCCCATCATGGGGGGCAGATGGCTCTTATTCTCAAATACGCGCCTTAGTCAGTTTGGCCGTGTTTATACTCATGATGTAGTATGGTAAGAATTACCAAGCCAGAAGTCGGACCATTAAAATCTGAGCAAATATGAAAACACTTTACTGCTTGTTACTGGCAACCGGCATAGCCGTCATACGAGTACAGTACAACCCGGAAGGGTTACCTGAAAGACGCAACACATTTGTAAGGCAATTTCTTGACCTTCCTGCGGTGCTATCGGAAACGCTGTTTTTCGAGTATGAACGCTATTGAGGTCTTTTTGGCGTCGTATATGCATTACCGGTATGAACTTACGTAGTCTGCAATCTCAACCAAAATGATATTATGAACGCTATTCTCACATCCATACAAAGAATGACTGACCGGTTTTTCGGACCTTTAATTACTGGTCCAAAGAAGCCGATGCCAAAGCCGTCGGATGATTTTCACGCATTTATGACCAGAGTTAAAACCGGTGCTGAACGTTTCAGGCATTGAGCCGATATGGAAACCACCAGGTCACCGCTAAAGGTCAAAGGCGCACAAAGCAATGGCTCGAAACAGCTTTTGGCGCTCATGAAATGGGCACTATGGACGGCTACTTTGTTGTTTGTGACTTTTTTTGCCGGTAGTCTGAATTTGTATCTTCGATTCAGCGGCGAAGTAGCAGGATTGATGGCCAACTCGGTAGATATTTCTGCTCAGAAATTTAGCTATCAACAACTGAAAGGTTTGCCCGAACCGGTCCAGCTATACTTTCGGCATGTGCTTTCACCGGGACAGTCTTACATCAGTAGCGTTCATCTAACGCACAGCGGGTTATTCAAGTCGGATTTGAAAAAGGGTTGGATGACGATCTCTGGCGATGAGTACTTCTCTGCAAAGCGCCCCGGCTTCGTCTGGAAAGGAAAGACTGCCATGTTTACCGCACGGGATATGTTTATCAATGGCAAGGGAAGGCTGGTAGTTTCTTTGTTTTCTCTTTTTAAGATACAGGACAGCTATGGTGAGAAATACAACCGTGGCGAATTAATGCGGTGGCTGGGAGAAAGCGTTTGCTTTCCGACCAATTTACTTCCTTCACAGAACTTGAAGTGGTTTCCGATCGGTGCGCATTCTGCCAGACTGGAATATAATTACCTTGGCATATCGATCAACTATATGGTTATTTTTAATTCCCGGCATGAAATCGTTGAGATGAGCGCTATGCGGAGTATGGGGGAGGGGCCAAGGCAAAAATGGGTAAACCGTTTGAGCGACTATGAGCTGCACGATGGCATACGCATTCCGACCGTTCTGGAAGCGGGCTGGCAGATTAATGGCCGCTATTACCCCTATGCACGGTTCACGATCAAAGAAATCGATTACAACACCTCGATTTGAGCGACCGGCCAAACGATGCTGCCGTATTCTGGCTGTGCGATCGGGCGATGGTCCCGAGCGCACAAACCACTCCTGACAGTCAAGAGGCTTGCGGAAGTTTACCCGCCCTGGTAAATAGCTTGTTTTTCACTGGTGCAACGTTCGCGTTAATCCTCGACTTTCTCACTCGGCAGTAGCGCGTCGTTGTTCTGATACTTCGGTGGCCTAACATTTGCTGGCATCTTCCAGAGGAATGCCAATGTTAAGCATCATGTTTGCGAAGAAATGCCGGGCATCGTGCGTATCTAATCGCCTAACATTTCCTTCAATAGCACGGATGTTTGTCACGGTCGATTCAATTAAGTATCGATCGAATGCTCCCGAGTCTTACATGTCAGGTAATCAAGCAGTTTGGTTGAGGTTCCAAAAAGATGAGAGCGATGGCTAAAAAAAATATGGAAACTGGATCACCATATCCTCGATTCGTCCCAGGTAAAATCATCAGGCTATGATAGTTCGAAAATTTTTATGCGCGCCATTCCTACTGCCAATACCGATGCTTGGCCTGCCTTAACTGTAAGGAAGATGCACCGGAGCCGCTTAACTGCCCGGATATTTACGGGTCAGTTTGCGGGTTTGACGGAAAAACATACGGGAATAGTTGTGAAGCGGAAAGTAATGGAATTACCTCCTGTGCCGATGGTAAATGCTTGTAGCAGCTAGCGAGCTTCAAATCCGACTCCGCATTCAAATTTTTTCAAAGGTGGTATATCGGTTTTGGGTCGGACTGTTTGATGAACAAGGCCTACACAGTCACGTATTTGTTCCACCAGTTCGGGATTGTCCGAAAATTTATCCCACGACTTCAGCATTACTGTCTTCCTGAGCTTACCATTAATAAATGTGATTTTATCATAAGTCCCGGCGTCAAAAAGATGTTGCCCGTGCGGCTCATAATAGTTGGGTAGGTCTTTTATCGAGTTCCAGGGGACAATTTGGAAAATCTGTTGCCATTCCTGTTCAGTAAGACTAATGTCAACGAAACCGACATCCATTCGGCGCGGATAACCAACAGAACCCTCTTTCAGATTGACGCTATCTCCGTAATCATCTGTGGATGAAAGTATGATGTTGAAGTTCGGCTCCCGTTGAACAGGCATTTGTTCCTGCCGACACGCGCTGATTAAAAAAACGACAAAAAGAAAAGAGAAGTACTTCATAGCAAAACAGATTATGTCGACAATATAAAAGAAAATTTAATATAAATCCAACATTCATTTATTGGCCTCAGATATTGAGCGCAAACATTAATCATTTTCACTTACTTGCTTCAAATCTACCCGCAAGTACCTGTGATCAATTATGACGACGTTCAAAGCCAGTTCGCCAGCGATGGCTTTTTTATAATCAATGAGATTTTTACTGGTGACGAAATTGAAATGTTGCTGCAAACCATTGCCAATGCGGATGCCAGCAGTGATACATTTCGTCAGAACGGCGACCTGTTCGCTATCAGGCAGTTTGTAAAAGAAATTCCGCAGATTCAACTTCAGGTTATGAATCAGCGGCTTAGCCATTTGATTAACCGGCTTTTCGGAAACGATTACTTTATTATTAAATCTATCTATTTTGATAAGCCAGAAAAGTCGAACTGGTTTGTGCCTTATCACCAGGACCTTACGATCTCGGTCGACAAAAGAGGTGATTATCCCGGCTTTGGGCCATGGACTGTCAAACAGGGGCAATTTGCGGTTCAGCCGCCACTGGAAATCCTGGAAGATAATTTTACGATCCGGGTTCACCTGGATGATACCGATCACACAAACGGGGCCCTCCGGGTGGTGCCAGGATCCCATGGCAAAGGGGTATACCGCGCCGAGGACATTGACTGGTCTACTGAGCGTGAGGTTATCTGCGATGTCAGGTGCGGTGGGATCATGCTGATGAAGCCTTTATTGCTTCATGCTTCCAGCCGCACAACTTCTAACCATCGCCGCCGCGTGATACATATAGAATTTGGCAGAAAATCATTGCCCGAGGGGCTCTGCTG
>NZ_JBOBIH010000006.1:0-377710 GCF_050587785.1 Dyadobacter sp. BHUBP1 | reverse complement strand
GTGTATTATCGACCCCAAGATTACCAGCAGGATCAACTGGATATATTCGCCGACAACATCAAACCGGATCGTACCGCTGATGATCTATTAGCTCAGGTCATGCTGGACTGGGGTTTGCCGCTTTCCTATAAGATTGAGCAACTACTGGTACTCGATAAAAAGGTGTTCTGCGTAGCCCAAGACTCATTGCTAGCCTGTTTTGATAAGGGAATAGACGAGGCCTTTGCGAAGGAAATAGCCTCTTATAAACCTCTACGGATTGTGTTTCGGGATCAGAGTTTCAAAGATGATACGGCCAAGGAAAATGTTCGCCAGTTGTTGAAGCAATTGAGCCCTGACACTGAAATGCGTGTGATTTAAAGTATGAAACTACAGTTTAAAGAACAGAGCTTTCAATTAGATGCTGTACAAGCCATCACCGACTGCTTTCTGGGGCAACCCAGAGAAACGAACCGATTTACGCTGGAAAAAAGCAAGGAGCTTATTGCCAAAGCGAGGTCGGCAAGTAAAGGTCAGTTTGGAATGGATCTAGAAGTAGAGGAGCTTATTGGTTACCGGAACCGGCAGATCCAGATTACCGAAGATCAGTTACTGGAGAATATTCAGCAGGTTCAGCGGCAAAATGATATCACTCAAAGTAAATCCCTTGAAAAGCCCAAAGGTGTAAAAAAGGGCTATCAGTTCACCATTGAAATGGAGACGGGTACGGGTAAAACATACACCTATATCCGTACCATGTATGACCTGCACCAGCTTTATGGCTGGAGTAAGTTTATTGTGGTCGTTCCCAGTATTGCAATCCGTGAAGGGGTCTATAAGTCGTTCCAGGTGATGCAAGACCACTTCCAGGAGCGATACGGACACCGCATTAGCCCATTTATTTATAACTCATCTCGTCCACAGGACATTGAGAATTTTGCGTCGGATAGCCGCATTAGTGTGATGATCATCAATACGCAGGCATTTAATGCTAAAGGTAAAGATGCACGTCGTATTTATATGGAACTTGATCAGTTCGGCACCCGAAAGCCCATTGAGATTATCGCTCAGACTAATCCCATTCTGATTATTGATGAACCACAATCGGTAGAAGGCGATAAAACTTTGGAGAGTATGCAGGATTTCAACCCGCTTTTTACACTCCGTTATTCAGCTACCCATAAATTTGAGTATAACAAGGTATATCGTCTAGATGCACTGGATGCCTATAACAAGAAGCTCGTAAAGAAAATCCAGGTAAAAGGTATCAACATCAAAGGCACTACGGGTACCAGTGGATATCTATATCTGGAACAAATCCAGCTTTCTACCTCAAGACCCCCTCTTGCTGCCTTGGAGTACGAAAAGCGTAATGGGACGGGCGTCAGGCGGGTACGCGAGAAACTTGAAAAAGGAGCCAACCTGTTTGAACTTTCCGGCGAAATGCCCCAGTATAAAAACTGGCTGTTAGAAGAGGTTGATGGCTATTTTAACCGGGTGGTGATCAATGGGAAAATAATTGAAGCCGGAGAGGCTATCGGCGATCTGGACGAAAAGGCATTCCGCCGAATACAAATCCGCGAAACTATCAGTTCTCATTTGAAAAAAGAGCGTGAGCTTTTCGATAAGGGAATTAAGGTATTATCGCTCTTCTTCATAGATACAGTAGATAAATACCGTATCTACGATAAGGAAGGTAATCCTGGTTTGGGTGAATATGCCCAGATGTTTGAAGAGGAGTATGTTCAGCTTAGGAATGAGTATCTGGATCTATTTCATCCAGATTATAACCAACACCTTCAGCGAGATCCGGTAGAAAAAATCCATAATGGGTATTTTTCTATTGATAAGCACCGTAAAATGGTTGATCCCTCCGTGAAACGGGGGAGTGAGGATACGGATGATATCAGCGCTTATGACTTGATTATGAAGGATAAGGAACGATTGCTAAGTTTTGACGAACCCACCCGCTTCATTTTTTCGCATTCTGCCTTGAAAGAAGGATGGGACAATCCAAACGTCTTTCAAATTTGTACCCTCAAGCATTCGGATGCGTCCATTCGCCGCCGTCAGGAAGTAGGGCGCGGTATGCGTCTTTCGGTCAATAAACATGGTATACGGCAGGACGAAGAGGCCATTGGAGAGCAGGTACATGAAATCAATAAACTGACGATTATCGCCTCTGAAAGCTACGAAGAATTTGCCCAAGGCCTGCAATCAGAAATTGCTGCTACCTTGAAAGACAGGCCTCAAAAAGCGACCGTTGAATTTTTGACAGGTAAACTTTTGACTGACGAGCATGGAAATCAAAAACGCTTGACCTCCGAAGAAGCGAAAAAGTTGAACAAGTATCTTTATAAAGAGGATGTTTTGGACGATGACGATAAAATTACGGATGATGGACGGAGGTTGGTTGAAGAAAACAATATCCCCCTTCCTGACCAATTGGAAGCATTTCGGGATAGCATAAATCAATTGCTACGATCCGTTTATATGGGCGAAGCCATCAAACCTGAGAATGACCGGCAAAGTATTACAATTCAGACGAACAGTAACTTTCATAAGAAGGAATTTCAGGAGCTTTGGAATAAGATCAATCTGAAAACCATTTATGAAGTACAGTTTAACTCGGAAAAGTTGGTTGCTGATGCCAAAATTCGGATCAATGCAGATTTGAATATTTCGGAGCGCACGTATGAAATCCGCAGCGGGGAGCTGGAGGAAAGCACAAAGGAGCAGTTGCAGCAAAAGAATGCCTTTCAGGAGACTTCCCGACAACACAAGACGCTCAATTCCGACGTCTATACAAATACAAGATATGACGTGGTTGGAGAGGTTGTCAAACATACCAACCTTACTCGAAAAACCATCGTAGAGATATTAAAGGGAATTGACACGGGCAAGTTTCTGATGATCCGGAAAAATCCAGAGGAGTTTATCGCCCGAACCTGCAAGCTAATCAATGAAGTAAAGGCCAGTCTAATCATTAACAACATTGTTTATCACAAAGTTGATGACAGGCATGACGCTAACACCGTATTTGTGAATGACAAATCCGTTATTCGGCAGTCAGAAATATTGAAAAAGCACGTTTATGACTTCCTGACAACTGATTCACAAACCGAAGCCCGTTTTGCCGAAGCATTGGAAAAAAGTAACCATGTTCGGGTATATGCTAAGCTTCCGAAAAGTTTTTACATTACCACGCCTGTAGCTAATTATAGTCCTGACTGGGCAATTGTGTTTGATAAGGACACTATCCGCCACATCTATTTTGTAGCAGAAACCAAGGGTACGGATTCAGACCTAGAGCTACGCGAGATAGAAAAGCTGAAAATCCATTGTGCCGGGGAACATTTCAAAGCAATCAGTGGCCAAGAGGTGAAGTTTTCAAAAGTCAGCAACTACCAGCAAATGCTGGAAATAGTGCAAGTGAAATAATCACGGATGAAAATATTCAATAACATAGATAGTCGGCTGGGAGACGATCTGAAGCTTGAATTCAGAAAGGGTAGTAAGCTAAGTGTAGCAGCGTCTGCTTTTTCAATCTATGCGTTTGAGGCACTAAGAAAAGAACTGAAGAGCGTTGAAGAGCTTCGGTTTATTTTTACAACTCCGACTTTCCTGGAGGAGAAGTCTAAACCAAAGCTGCGGGAATTTTACATTCCGAACATCCGGAAAGAGGCTGATTTGTGTGGTGGTGAGTTTGAGTTACGGCTAAAAAACGAGATGACTCAGAGAGCCATCTCACGGGAGTGCGCCCAGTGGGTTAAGGACAAAGCTGTGTTTAAAACAAACACCCTCGGTAATTCGCCTATGCATAGCCTTATCCACGTTGATAATGGGCCTGAAGATAGTGCATCCTATTCAGGATTTGCTGGATTTACATCTCCCGACCTGGGTTTTACTTCGCGGAAAGGCCATCGCTCAATGATAACAAAAGTCAATTACCCAATCGCCGAAGGTTATTTGGAATGGTTTGACGAGATATGGAATAACGATGAAAATACGGATCTAGTAACGGAAAGTGTGCTCCGTTATCTGGCGGGAGCTTATCAGGAAAATAGTCCGGAATTTGTCTATTTTGTAACGCTCTACAATATTTTTCGCGACTTCCTCAGTGACGTGTCGCTGGACAATCTACCGAATGACAGCATCGGTTTTAAAGAAACCGTCATATGGAATAAGCTGTATAATTTTCAGCAGGATGCTGTCATTGGTGGAATTAACAAACTGGAAAAGTACAACGGCTGTATCATCGCCGACAGTGTGGGCCTGGGGAAAACTTTTACAGCTCTGGGAATTATCAAATACTACGAGAAGCGAAATAAAGATGTTCTGGTATTATGCCCTAAAAAGCTTGAGGCCAACTGGAACACCTACCGACACAACGATAAAAACAATATCTTGGGTAAAGATCGCTTCCGGTACGACGTTTTGTTTCATACAGATTTATCGCGAGACAAAGGAACTAGCAATGGGAGGAGTCTTGAAAGTGTTAACTGGGGGAACTATGGCCTAGTAGTCATTGATGAATCACACAATTTTCGTAACAACAACACAGTCGTAGGTAAAGAAAACCGCTATCAGAAATTGCTTCGCAAGATTGTTCAGGAGGGTATTGAAACGAAAGTATTGATGCTTTCGGCCACTCCTGTCAATAACCGCTTTAACGATCTGCGTAATCAGCTTGCCCTGGCCTATGAGGGTGCAGCGGGTCAAATTGACGAGAAACTGGATACAGACCTTGGAATCGAACTGGTCTTCCGGCGGGCACAGCAGGCTTTCAACAGCTGGTCTAAACTACCTACCGAAGAAAGAACCTCAGACCGGCTATTGGAAGCGCTAGATTTTGATTTTTTCCAAATATTGGACAGTTTGACGATTGCTCGGTCCCGAAAACATATAACCAATTATTACGACACAAAAGCAATCGGAAAATTTCCTCAGCGGAATAAACCAATCTCGATTTACAGCCCACTAAAAGAAGGAACGGAGTTAGATTACAAACATATCGCCGATTGGTTAGAGTTTCTGAATCTTTCAATTTACTCACCTTTAAATTATATTCTGCCAAGCAAAATTTCGTTTTACGCCGAGAAATATGATAAGCGCGTAAAGTCGGGAACCTTCAAGCAAAGGGACCGTGAAAAGAGCTTGCAGCTCTTGATGCGCATCAATCTTTTAAAGCGAATAGAAAGTTCCGTCGATTCTTTTGCTCTGACTCTCTTGAATATTCGTGCGCTAATTGAAGAAGGTTTAGGCGCAATTGCGCGGGGGGATGCTAACACGTATTCAGGCCTTCCGGCAGACCCTACGTCAGAAGAGTTCGATTGGGAGCCGGATTGGGGAGAAGAGGAAAATGTTTTCGGGAGCAAGGTGAAAGTTCATATCGCTGATATGGATAAAGTAAGATGGCAGGAAGACCTCTCTGCTGATCTCTTGGTAATCAATGAACTCCTGAAAGAAATCGAATTACTGAGAGGGAAATATGATCTGAAGCTAGGCAAGCTTAGAGAGATTATTGTGGATAAGATCCAAAATCCGGTTAATGCCGGGAACAAAAAAGTGATCGTATTTACCGCTTTTGCAGACACAGCAAATTATATCTATTCAGAGCTGAAAGATTATTTTAGGAATGAGTATGGCCTTAATACCGCTCTAATCACGGGATCAAAACGAGCTTGTTCATCCAAGACTGTTCCGTCTGATCTGAATACGCTATTGACTTGCTTTTCACCACGATCTAAGGGGAAAGTAATCATCTATCCTGATATTCAGGAAGAAATCGATATTCTGATTGCGACAGATTGCATTTCAGAAGGGCAGAACCTACAGGATTGTGATTATCTGATCAACTACGATATACACTGGAATCCGGTCCGTATCATTCAGCGGTTTGGTCGCATTGATCGAATTGGTTCCGTGAATGATACCATAACAATGGTCAACTTCTGGCCGGATGTCACACTGGATGCCTACATCAATCTCAAGCAGCGGGTTGAGAATAAGATGGCTATCAGTAATCTCGCGAGCACTGGCGATGATAATATCCTCAATGCCGATGAGAAGGATTTGGAATACAGAAAAATCCAGCTGAAAAGGCTGCAAGAAGAAGTTGTAGATCTCGAAGATCTCCGGGAAGGAGTCAGCATAACTGATCTTGGATTAAATGATTTCAGGGTGGATCTGGCTAATTTCGTTAAAATATATCCGAATCCGGATTCTATTCCCTTGGGATTGCATGCCGTTACGAGAGCAAGTGATGCTGATCAACGCGGAGTGATTTTCGTTTTAAAGAATATAAGTGATTCGGTAGACAAGGATAAACTGAACCGTTTAGCCCCGTATTACGTGGTATACATTCAAGAAAGTGAGAATGTATTACATGGTTATTTAGAAGCAAAGAAATCATTGGATATGCTTCGGCTACTTTGCAAGGGTAAAACTGAACCACTAAAGGAACTTTGCCACCAGCTTACTCTTCAAACACGGGATTTCCGTGATATGCACGATTATTCCCAGTTATTGCAAAAAAGTATCCGTTCCATTCTAAAAACCGGAGATGAGAGAGAAGTACTCAGCCTATTTAAAGCAGGTGGAACTGCTACAATAGGAATGCCCAAGGGAATTGAAGATTTCACCCTTGTAAGTTTCGTTGTCGTGAAATGATGGATGTATTTAACCTTCCGGCAAGAACTGTGATTGGCAGGAGCATTCCCAAAAATGCTTTTGATGCCCATGCTACATCACAACAAAAAAAGCTCCTTGTTGATGTAATCGAGAAGATGCGATGGGTAAACAAGCTCAGTTTCGATACAATTAATTTAACGGGAGATGAAATTCAGGAAATACAGATTTTCAGCCTCGAACTGAGAAAGAAAGAAGGGATTGAAGTTGTCCTTGAAGTCATTAATAAGGCAATTCCGTATCACTTGATTTGCTGTGCTACCTATGGACATGAATTATTGATATCAGCCTGTCAGAAGCATCCCAATCCTTTGAATACTGATGTCGCTGTGATCGACTGGATGTTCAATAGCACGTGGATTTTCGAGGACCAACAAAATTTCTCTCTCAATTTGAGAAGGAGTCTTGATTCCGTTTATCTGGATATCTGTCAGCAAATAAGTGGAAGGCGAAAGGAGACTCTGTCTGATTTGGTAACAACTGAGAAAACAAGAACGGAACTACAAAAGGCTATCGCAAAGTTGAAAGGGCAAATTGCCAGGTGCAGGCAGTTTAATCGTAAAGTGGAGCTCAACATAGAATTGCAAAAGTACGAGAAAAGTTTAGAGACTTTGGTGCAGTAAGTATCATGAGGAGTTATGTGGGACAGTACGAGTTGCGCGATCCTATCTAACACCACCCTTGCAAGCCATGATCGTAAAAGCCTTACAGGTGAACAGATTGAGTCCTCCTTGAATGATCCCCTTCCAAGACATAGTTTCAATTCTGTCGCACGCTATTTACTAGGGAGATATCGATTCCTGTAATTGCTCAATTTCTTCCAATGTCGAATTTTTGTCACTTCTTCCTCGATGACATTCGAACCTATTGGGATACAAATCTATCGCAGGATTTAGCGCCATGGCAGTCAAGTTTGAAGCTGTTCGGTACAAGATTTAAACGAATTAGATTTTGAATGGTGACAACTCTATAAAGATAAATGGTATGTTTTGCCGGGCTAATAGGTCGCATAATTGATGTTGATAAGCTGTATAGAAAATTCGGTTCGAGGCATGCACCGATAATGGCTCTTTTGGCCGATAAATAAGATTCGCATCTGAGATTAATATATTGAAATTCTTTATGGGTAAGTTTATAGTTTTGTGAACCTCTACCCTTGAAGGCATTGTGGAATTCTCTTCTATCATAAACGGAAACTTAATCTTACCCGAATTACTGCTTGTTTTGAAACGGTATTCGGTTGGTATCGCTTGTCAACTTTTGCGTAACGAAATTAAAGTCAGCGTTTTGAACATTGAGGATGTTAGAACCGGACCAAGAACTAGGGAAAAATGCTATGTTCTTGAAAATGGTGAACGGATCATTGTGACGATCAGGACAAAGCTTGAGAGGCCTGCCGATGTTGATGGAGTCATAAGGCTGTATGATGATGGTGAAAAGAGATGGATATCTCATAAACTATTGGACCAAGCGATGGAACGAACAGCTGCTGTTGGCATGAAATCAAAATCTGCATCAATAGCTGGAACCTGGCCAAGATCCTTTCGCTTTGCGGCCCAAGAATATGATGCACAGGGAAAGCCAATTGAAGATTGTAAGGGCTTGAGGCCGCCACAACTTGGGGCATTATACGCTATTGGATCTCATTGGACTCAAAATAGTAATATCGCGACTGTAGTTATGCCGACCGGAACTGGAAAGACCGAAACAATGCTATCAGTATTGGCGGCATTTCCCCGCGGCCCGATGGTGGTCGCTGTTCCCTCTAAGGCGCTACGGAATCAGACGGCCCGAAAATTCTTAACATTCGGGTTGTTAAGAAAATTGACGTTGCTACCAGAAGAAGTTGAAAATCCCATCGTTGGCTTGTTGTCAAAGCAGCCGGGTGAAGACGACGACTTGGCTATTTTTGAGGATTGCAATGTTGTTGTATCCGCGATGGCATCTCTTACGGGCGGTAAAGCAAAAAACCTTGCTTCGAAAATTGCTAACCGCAGTGGTGTTCTTATAGTTGACGAAGCCCATCATGTCGCGGCAACCAGCTGGAGTGACCTTCGCTCGGCGTTCTCCGGAAAATACACACTGCAGTTCACAGCGACACCATTCCGCGAAGACGGAAAACTCGTTGATGGGGACGTTATATACAGTTATTCTCTTCGAAAAGCTCAGGAGGACGGCTATTTTAAGCCGATTAAGTTTCTTCCTGTTCATGAACTTCATCAAGATTCTGCTGATGACGCGATAGCGCATCTCGCTTGTAAAACACTACGCGAAGATCTGGCTGCTGGGAATAACCACCTAATCATGGCTCGATGTTCAAAAATTGATAGAGCCCAAGAAATCCTTATGCTTTATCGAGTTCATGGATCAGAGTTCTCTCCTCAAATAATTCATTCTGAGTTGCCAGATAGTCAAGAGCGTATCAATCGCTTGATAACTGGGGAAAGCCGAATAGCCGTCTGCGTAAATATGTTGGGTGAAGGGTTTGATTTGCCACCATTGAAAATAGCGGCATTACACGATCCGCAGAAAAGTTTAGCCCCACTTCTTCAATTTACTGGACGTTTTACTCGAACATCAGGGGAGCACCTTGGTGATGCAACAGTAATCGCAAATATTACAGATACGAATATATCGTCTGCGCTTGAACGACTTTATAGTGAGGACTCTGATTGGAATGTGCTACTCAGTGAAATGAGTTCCGAGGCTTCCCGGGATCACGCTCAGCTAGTCGACTTTTTAAATTCTTCTATATCGCTTGGAGAAGATCGGGACGATGCTCCCAGTATTTCCCACCATTTGTTACGTCCAGTATTTAGCACGCTGACTTACAATTGTACTGCATTTAGCCCGAAGAAATTTCATGAGGTAATATCCAAAGGTGTTGAGGTGGCACGCGTCTGGTTGCACGTGGACAGTCAGACATTGTATTTTGTTACTAGGTCGAAGGTCCGCGTCAAATGGTCTAGATCAAAAGACCTAGTGGACACTGATTGGCATCTCTTTGTTTTACACTTTGACGAAAAGCGCAATTTACTTTATCTGGCTTCTTCAGACAAAACATCTAACCATGCGAAACTTGCTGCTGCTGTTGGAGCAACTACAATAATTGATGGAGAGCCAATTTTTAAGAGTTTGGGGCATATTGGCAGACTTATATTTAACAATCTTGGAGTTAGCAAGCATGGTCGACGTAATCTTAGCTATGCTATGTATACTGGAGCAAATGTAAGGGACGCATTGACCTTTGCAGCAGCGCCAGGGTCAAGAAAAGCAAACTTGAGCGGGTCGGGCTGGGAAAGAGGGAAACACGTGACAATTGGTTGCTCTTATAAGGGAAGAGTTTGGTCAAAAGAATCCGGTACAATACCTCAACTTATTGGCTGGTCACAGGCTGTCGGTGAAAAGCTTCTTGATGCAACTATCACAACAAAGGAGATAATCGAAAACGTCCTCATTCCAATTGAAGTGACTTTATTACCCGATGGGGAAATAATGGGAATTGAATGGCCATTTGAAATACTAAGGCAATCGGAGGATCGGGTCGATCTTAGTTTAGGTGGCAAAGAGATACCAATTTACCTATGTGATATTCAACTTAGCTCGGTAGACCGAGCAGGTAATTCAATAAGGTTCGAGCTTCTAGACAGTCAGGCAGATGTACTAGGCACTTTTGATTTGAAAATTGGTGGCCCGCAGGGATTTGAGGTTGTTCGAGTTTCGGACGAAGAAATCATATTTCACATAGGGTCTAAGGAATTTATAGCAGAATCTTATTTTTCTGACTACCCACCATTGGTTAGATACTTTGACCTTACGGAACTAGACGGAAACCTCGTACTACGTCCTGAAAATCCCTACAATTTAGAATTACCAGAAGATAGTTTAGATCCGTGGGATTGGGTTGGGGTGGACATTACAAGGGAATCCATTTGGAAAGATGGCCTTGAAAGGAGGAATTCAGTTCAATGGGCTGCGGCCCAAAAGTTTATCAATGATGACTTCGAGGTCGTTATTGATGATGATGGTCCTGGTGAGGCTGCTGATTTAGTGTGCTTAAAGGAGGAGGCGCATTTCATACGTCTTGTGCTTGTACATTGTAAATTTTCAAAAAGCGAACATGCGGGGAATAGGGTTAGAGACGTTGCAGAAGTAGCCTCTCAGGCAATAAGGTCAGCCAAGTGGGCAGGAAGATTTAAAGAGCTTTGTCGTCACATCACAAATAGAGCTAGACGACCATCAATGGGCCATCGCACGTTTGTGTTGAATGGAAACATTGCCGACATTAACAAATTATTGCGTGCGTCCCGTTTTAAGGAAGTAAGGCCAGAGATTGTGATCGTACAGCCCGGGATATCTCGAAGAACTGTATCTGGCAGTCAAAAAATGCTGCTGGCAGCGGCTGCATCTTATATTAAAGAGACTGTAGGAGTTGAGCTCGTTGTCGCTTGTAGCGAATAGAAAACATTTTGTGGTAAATAGCGCTTTAAATCAGCGATGAAGTTTAATCTTGACGTAAGAAATGTAATATTAACTTAGTCCCTATTTACCCCTCCATATAAATGTTCATATGAATCTTAAAACTGTCAAAATTCAAAATGTGAAAGGAATTGTGGAGCGGGAGTTTAGCCTTGATGCTATTCCCAACAAGCCAAATATCTTGGTTGCTCCAAATGGGTTTGGCAAAAGCTCATTTGCAATTGCATTTAACTCATTACGTTCCAATCGTATCGAACTTGATGAAAAAAATTACTATTTAGGAAAATCGGAAAACCGCCCATCGCTTTCTATCTCCTTAACTGATGGTCGAATTTTGATTGCCGATGACAACCAGAACACCATAGGTGATGTATTTGATGTATTCGTCATAAATAATCAGACGGAGCCAAAATCAGTTGTACAATCTTTCGGCGGTCGGTCATTCGCGAAGACTTCGTTAGATATTGTTACAACTGTTTTGGTAAATACTATTCCAGAACGAATTGGTTTTGATTATTCATCCGCGAATATGAAGCGGGCTTTTGGTCTCAATGGTAATAGAGTTTTACTCAATATCGGTGAATTGTTTTCGTCGGCAAACCTGTTTAACGAGATAGTTTCGAAGATTGATTTTGCTCGATTTGGTCTCGTAAATTATAGCCGCATTATTGCCCATGGAGTAACCTCAATCAATGAGCAAACAGGAACTGGCTCGGATATTAAACAATGGATTGAAAAAGAACTCTTACCCTCGTTTCGGGCATTGGAAGAGCTTACAAAACTAGCAAATGTGATCGCGGCCTATAACTTCTCAATAATCAGCGATGAAGTAGATCTTTATTTGTCAGCATGGCAGATCATTCAAGTTAAGGATTCGATGGGAGTCCGCTTCAAGAAAGCTGTGAAATATCTTGACTATCTTAGGGAGAAGGATCAACTAACTCAGACTATATCGTCCTTCAATCCGGTAGGCGACAGGTTTGATTTGAGTCCAAAGGAAGTGGGAAACAAGCTCACTATCAAGTGGCCTAAAGCCCATGAGGTTTCCAATGGGCAACGCGATATTCTTACTTTCATAGCTTTGTTACTAAAATCAAGGCGAGATTTTAAAAAGGACAATTGTATTCTTATAATAGATGAAATCTTCGACTATTTGGATGATGCTAATTTGATCGCTTTTCAATATTATATCTCCACCTTTATAGATGAAATGAAGCGTGCTAAGCGAAGAATATTTCCCATTCTATTAACACACTTAGATCCCAAATTTTTCAATCATTTTTGTTTTAACGACAACAGGATCAAGGTATGTTACTTGAAAGAGGTACGGCTTCGACCGAATAAAGAAATACTTAAAATCATTTACAAGCGCGAAGATCCCAAGGTAAAAAACGACTTAGATCTATACTATTTCCATTATCACCCTAATTTCGACGATGTCGATTTATTGGCCGAATTCACAGCGCTAAAGCTCAATACGGATTGGGCTACGCCTTCGAATTTCTGGAAAAAAAATGCCCGAGAAGTCAGAAGATATTTACTTGAAAATTCTCCGTTCGACCCCATTTCTGTTTGTTTTGGAGTGCGTGTGAGGATAGAAAAACTAGTTTATGGCAAAATTGAAAGTGATGAGTGTAAGGAAATATTTTTGAACGAAAAGAGAGGGACCAAAGAAAAGCTTCGTTATGCAGAAAGTATAAACGTAGTGTTACCAGAAATATATTTTCTGCTGGGAATTGTTTATAACACCTCATTACATTTAACAGAAGGGCAAGATGTGTCTCAATCACTCGGGCTAAGACTAGAGAACAGCACCATCAAAGAGATGATTTCAAATATTTTTAAAGACGTCTGATTTATAATTGGCAAGTTGTGGGTCGCACATCTCGGTCAGCTGTCGTATTCAAGATCTACTTGAATTCCAAGTAGTTTTTCTTTGGGAGATTTATCATTCAAGTTTAAAATTATCTTATCCAGGATTAGTTTCTGATGCTCCTCGCCAAGCATTTCGTGCTGGAGACTGTCAATCGTATTCTGATTGAGAGATATTATATATTGAAAATCACTAGCCGCACATTCTTTGTGAGCGATGTCCAGCATTGCTCTCACTTGGCGTGTATCCATATCCGCGGTGATTTTGCTATCATGGAATAGTAATTTCATCCGGTGATTGTGTCTACCTTTGAGAATAGTCCAATCATAGCAGAAGATCTTAACTTCACTTACGGCATTTCCTGCATCATCCTGTATTTTTGCCTTTATGTCGTACCTAACTGAATTTTTACCCTCGTTATTTGTTATCGTTATACCGGAAAATTTTTCAGAATAAAACTTTTCAACAAATGACTTGAATAAGATGATGTTATTTCGGATTAGCTCGCGAGCGTCTTCAAGATAGAGATCTGTTTTGATATTTTCGTCTGCAAAATCTTTCTTGACCTCTTCTTGGGCAAATTTGTAGTCAGTTAGTAGTTTACGATACTGATTTAAGCCGTGTAGTTTTTTCTCCGCATCTGTTAGTAGTTGGTTTAGATTACTATAATCATCAAGAGCGCCGGTAGAATTTAGATACTGAAGTTTTTCATCTTCGTGTTTTCCTAGGTCAGCAATTTTAGAGTTAGTTTTCTCAAGTTCCTCTTGGAATCTAAATTTTTCTTCGGTCAGACGCTGTACCCTGTTTCCAATCAATTGTTTATTGAAATTTTCGAGATCCGATAGCTTTTTAACGACTTGGTCTCCTAACTGTATATTCGCTTCTTGATACAGTTTGATAATTTGTTCTTTCGTAATATCCGGGCTAATCGCTAAGCTTTTTTCGATGTTTGAGATAGCTATTTTCAATTTTGTTGCACCGTTTTTTTGAGTCCGCAACTCTTGTTGTAGGCTTTCCCGAATTTGTAGGCTTTCCCGAATTTGAAGCCTTACCCTAAAAAGGACGGTAGTCGTTTAGACTTTTTTCATTTTTAGTTTCTTGGCAAACGTTGCCGGCGCTAAGCCATGCAACGCTTGATGCGGATGAAAGTGATTGTAATCTTCCATCCATTCGTCCGATAAAATGCAAACCTGTTCTAATGATTCAAATAAATAGGCATCTAAGACATCCTCGCGATAAGTGCGGTTCAATCTTTCCACATACCCATTTTGCATCGGTTTTCCCGGCTGAATATACTGGATTGCGATGCCTTTATCTTCACACCATCGCCTGAATTTATCTGCTAAGAACTCAGGCCCATTGTCAACCCGAATTTGTTCGGGATATGGTCTGACTAAGGCTATCAGTTCCAAAACATCGATTACTTTCTGAGCAGGAAGTGAAAAATCTGCATGTGCTGCGAGTACTTCTCGGCTGCAATCATCCAGAATTGTCAGCACTCGGATCTTACGTTTATTCACCAGCGCATCACAGACAAAGTCCATGCTCCAACTTTTGTTTGGCTCACTGGGTACCTGTAAGGGCTGCTTGATTCGAGCTGGTAAACGCCGTTTGTGACGACGGCGATGCTTCAAATTTAGCAGTCGGTAGACCCTTAGAACCCTTTTGCGGTTCCACACGAAGCCTTCATTGCGAAGTTTCCCATAGTAGTCGTCAAAGCCTCTTGTCGGGTAGACCTCCGCATATGATCGTAATTTTTCAATCACTGGCTGATCATCTTTTCTGCTACGGTAGTACCACTTAGATCGATGCAACCCAACCACCCGGCAAGCCCTGCCAACGGACACTTTTTCTTCAACAGCCCACTCCACAAGTTCCTTCTGCCGACAAGGCTCTACAGCTTTTTTTCGATGATATCCTTCGCTAGTTTATAATCCAGGCTCAGTTCCGCATACATCTGCTTTAATCGTCGATCCTCATCCTGTAAAGCCTTCAGTTCTTTCAACTGCGCAGCCTCCATACCACTGTATTTTTTGCGCCAATTGAACAACGTTGCCTTGGAAATGCCGTATTCGCGGCAAACATCCATGGCTTCTCGGCCACCCTCATACTGTTTGAGGATCGCCACGATCTGGGTCTCTGAGTAGTTTTTCTTTTTCATGTGACAGTTAAAATTAGCTCATTTCGAGTCTAATCCTACACTGTCCTAAATTCGGGAAAGCCTACATTATGAGGGCCAAAGAATCACTAACCACCGAATGATACATAAAGAATTGCCAATTCGTAAAATTACTCTTACATGGTGGAGCTAAATATTAAAGCTTATTATTGGGTTCTCCCTGTGGACTTGGAATGAAGTTGAAGATATGCCGAATTGTTTGGCAAATGGTTAGTACGAAATATTTTGCATAAGAAAAGAGTTGCAATTTTCGTCGTAACCATTTGATAAGCAATACTGGTGGCGGGGATCGAGCCCGTACGGGCGTTTCGGCCCACAGGATTTTAAGTCCTGTGTGCCGAAAGTACTGCGTTACTTAGATAGAATATCCTTCAACCTTGCCATATCATCGCTAATCTTCCTGTCGACAATTTTCGCATACTGCTGAGTAGTCTTAATATTCCGATGCCCTAGCATCTTGGATACACTCTCAATCGGTACCCCATTAGTCAGAGTAACCGTTGTAGCGAACGTGTGCCGCGCCAAGTGAAAAGTGATATTTTTCTTAATCCCACATAAGTCCGCAATCTCCTTCAAGTACGAATTCATCTTTTGATTAGATAGCACCGGGAGTACACGATTTTCATTCTCGCATTGAGGATGATCTTCATACTTCTCCATAATTTCCAGCGCCATCGGCAGAAGAGGGATTCTGGAAGGTGTGTCAGTCTTCTGTCGTTTCGTCGTAATCCACTTCCCGCCATCAATTCCCTCGATGATCTCCGTTCGCTTTAACTTATATACATCAGCATATGCGAGTCCCGTGTAACAGCAGAATAGGAAGATGTCTTTCACATAAGCCAAACGGCCTGTACCCATATCCTTCTCCCATACCTTTTTCAACTCACTCTCAGTTAGAGCTTGTCGATCAACTTCTCGTTTCGTAAACTTGAATGCAAAGAAAGGATCACGCATAAGCCAGCCTCTCTTGACGCAGAGCAGAACAATTTTTTTAAAGTTCGCCAAATACTTCATAGTGGTATTGTGACTAATCTTTTTCTTGGCTTTAAGCCAAAACTCGAATTGCGAAATAAACTCGTAGTCCAGCTTCTTGATGTCAAAATCGTCCTCCTGATACTTCCATTTAATGAAGTCTCGAGTGTGTTTGAGCGACGTCTCATAACGTTCGAGTGTGCCAGGAGCGAATTCGGCACCCACCAGCGCGGCAATTTGATCGTTGTGCTCCCTAAATATTTTGAGAATAGTCCTTTTGTCCTCCTCTTTCCCGAGCATCAGATTTTTAATCGCGTCGGCGGTTAGCTCCTTGTCGGCATCCAGTAAGGCTTTCTTGGCTTGAAAAACTTTGGTGGTCAGTGAATCCAAGTAGGCGTTGAGCTCCTTAGTGTCTTCTTTGTTCCCTGTGGCCCTGCCGGCTCTAACATTCCACTTGGATGGATGCCAGACCCGACGCGTAGTAATGTCCCTGGCTTGGCGATTCACGGTGACACGCATGTAGATGGCTCTCATGCCATCTTCGTTTTCGGTACTTGGGGTTTTCAAAAAGAAATTCAACCCGAAACTGTTTTCTAACATAATACGACTGTTTTAAATGAACAAAAGTCGAATTGTTACCATTGAAACGCAAGATGTCCACGGCGTGAACAGGTTGCTATACAGTCAGTTAAGTGCAGTTTTGTGCGCATTTTTTCGTGGCGCAAGTTTTCCACGATTAACGTCACAAAACATTGGGAATTTTTGAATTTTTTGGTAGGTCGTATAAATCAAAAACCCCGTTTAAAGCGTTTAAACGGGGTTTTTGAATGTTTTGACATCATGTCCTGCAGAGAGAGAGGGATTCGAACCCCCGGACCTGTTACAGTCAACGGTTTTCAAGACCGTCGCAATCGACCACTCTGCCATCTCTCTAAATGATTCGCCGTACGCGATTCATGGTGCAAAGGTACAGTTATTATCGATAAGCGCAAGAGATTTTTGAATATTTTATTGTGAAAAATTGTAAGTAGTTCATTCAGAATGGGAAGTAGGATGGGACTGTGGAATGAGCAGCCGAAGCTAAAAAAGATTCTAGGAGATTAATTGGAAACCCCAGGTATCGGAGTCGCACATCGTGCGTACGTGGAAAGCATATTCATCCGCTGAAATGGTTGTCGCAGATGCGACACGAATGTTGGTGAAGCCGGGGTAGGCACGTTCTGCGTAGGCAATGGCACTGGCTCCGTCGGGGGCGATGGACAGTTCGTAAAACATAGTACACCGGTAGTTCCGGCCATCCGGGCCTTTTCCGGTGAATTGGAATTGCAGGTATTTCATTGGTTCTGAGAATGTATGCCTGAAAATACCGAATGTTTTGTGAAATGTTGGTTCCATTGATTCTTCGGCCGTAATGAGCTTTGGTACGGTTTTTGCGGGTTTGATGGAGTCCATTTATTAAACCACTTCAAATTCAAAAACCATGAGAAAAATCTCTTTGCTCGTTCTCCTGTCGGTGTTCAGTAGTGCGGCGTTTGCGCAGTCGTTTTCCATCGGCCCGAAAGCGGGGATCAACATCAGCAACTATACCGGAAGTGACATTGAATCGGACGCCCTCGTGGGGTTCCATTTGGGCGGGATCCTGAATTTTGGAATCGGGCAGGTGTTTTCGATCCAGCCGGAAGTGTTGTTCTCGACGCAAGGCGCCAAAATTGACAATGGCGGTAAAAGGGAATTCAAAACGTCGTACGTGACGGTACCCGTAATGTTGAAATTCCGGGCCAAAGGCGGGTTCTATTTCGAACTCGGACCACAAGCGTCATTTAAAACAGGCGAAGATGTCCCGGACCAGACGATCGATCATTTCGCGAAGAACCTTGACCTGGCGGGTGCCGTCGGATTGGGCTATCAGGCCAATTTCGGACTCGGTATCGGGGGCCGTTACATCGCTGGTTTTTCCAAAGTAGGCGATTTCGATAAGAACGCGGCCATGAACCCCGATTTCAAAAACAGCGTGATTCAGCTGAGCTTATTCTTCGCAATCCCAGCTCATAAATAGCGAATTACCTATTTACAGTATTATCAAGAAGGCAGGGGAAACCCTGCTTTTTTGCTGTACAAACTTACGAGGAAAGCCCGATTTGCTTTAAAAACTGCTCCCGGTAGTTGCTGCCGATCGGGATTTCGGTATGTTGAATAAACACACGGTTGCCCTCGATGTGGTCTATCTTGGATTTGTTGATGATAAACGACCGGTGGATTCGCAGGAATTTCGATTTGGGGACCAGTTCTTCAAAGCCTGAAAAAGTCATTGCCGGAAGTAATGTGTGCTGGGTGGTCCGTACTTTGGTGTAATTTCCGTTCGCTTCGGCATATAATAAGTCGTCGTGCATGACTTTGTAAATCCTGCCATCGGCTTTCAGGAAAAGGAAATCATCTTCTTTTGATTCACCGGAGGCGGTCAATGGACTGCCTGCTGGCTGTAATTTTTCCATGGCCTTGTCCACGGCGAGGATGAACCGTTCGAGGGAAAAGGGTTTGAGCAGATAGTCGCAGGCGGCGAGGTCGAAAGCGTCGACGGCGTATTCCTTGTAGGCGGTCGTAAAAATGATTTGCGGCGGCGTTTTTAGTGTTCTGAGAAAAGAAATGCCGTCCATCACAGGCATATTGATGTCAAGGAAAACAATATCGACTTTTTGCTGCATCAATGCTGTCCTGGCTTCGAGCGCGCTCCCGCACACGCCCGCGACGCGCAGGTAGGGAAAGTGTGCACAGTAGGTACGTATAATGTCCCGCGCAATGGGCTCGTCGTCGACGATCAGGCAGTCAATAGGCGTCATATTATCGGAGGTTCAGGCGTAAATTGACGGTGTAATGGGTTTCTTCATTTTCAATGTGGAGATCATGCTGGTTCGGATACAATAATTGCAGCCGCTTCCGTACGTTCGCAAGGCCGAAACCACTGTGTTTTTCAACCGTTTGGGCATTAATATCAGACCGGTTATGCGAATTTCTGAGGTAAAAAAGAATGGAGTTTCCCCACACTTTCAGCCGTATTTCGATGCATACTGTTGGGGCTGAAGTGTTTTTGGAATGTTTGAATGCATTTTCGATGAATACGATCAGCAGCATCGGGGCAATCCGGATATCGTTGCTCGACAGACTTTCGATGTCGGTTTTCAATTCCAGCCGGTCGCCGATGCGAAGCTGTTCGAAATCGATGTAATTGTGAATATAAGCCAATTCATCTTTGAGCGGGACATAAGTTTCGTTCGCTTCATACACCGAATACCTGAGCAAATCAGACAGTTTTAATATCAGCGCAGGGATTTTTTCATGCTGGGTGATCGAAAGACCGTACATATTATTCAAGGTGTTGAACAAGAAATGCGGACTCAACTGGGATTGCAGCAAATGCAATTCGCTCTGGCTTTGCGCGGCTTGCGTTTTGGCAGCTTCGAGTTCCTTCCGCGTGCTCATTCTGAATAATTTAAGCAATGCACCGGTGCAAAGCCCGATCATGAGGAAGGGGATCCAGTACAGCAGCAGATTAATGCCCCGGAACGTCTCAAACTGCAAGTCGACATGGACAAAAAGCCAGACGAAACAGACGGCAATGGAAATTGCTAGTCCATTCAGGACATTTCTGGGGATTTCGAGCTGCCTGGCCGACCATATTGTGGCCAGATGCCGGCCGATGTAAATGCACCCGAAAAGCACCAGCGTTGCGGCGGTGGCAACGGCTTCATCATGTGCAGCGCCTATGATGTTCAGGTAGGTGTCAATACCGAAAAAAACGGGTACGCACGCTGCGGCAGTGAGCACCACATAAATACCGATTTGAGTCGCCTCCTTATTGTCGCTGTTGAAAATGCTGCTCATGGATCATCCGGTTCATGCCTCGACGGCACTGCAAATATGTCTTCCCGAAAGCAGGAATCCGATAGTAAACGGTTATAACGGCCCGATTCCATGACAGAAAGCCGTTACGCCGGGTCGAAATGGTTCGTCAGCTCCAAACCGGTTTCCGTCACGGTTCCGGGAAGTTACAACACATTTATTTCATGGGGTTACGAGGCCGGGTAATATTTGCCTCATCATTCGACTATGTAAAACAACAGCCATGAAAACGTTTTTCGCAATCCTGACAACTATCCTGATCCGTTCGAATGCCTTCGCCCAAACAGCCAACACCATTTCCGGAACGGTGAAAGACTCCGGGAATGAAAATTTGCCGGGTGCAACCGTTCGCCTGCTTAAATCATCGGATTCAACGCTCGTAATCGGTGAGGTCACGGACATGAATGGAAATTTTAGTTTTGTTAATCTTGAAAACAATACCTACGTGCTGGCAATCAGTGCGGTGGGCCAGAAGGATTTCAAAAGTACCGCATTGACGATCGATGCCAGCCATTCCAGCATTGTATTACCGGTCATTATCCTGCTTCCGGCCAAAAGTATCGAGCTCAACGAAGTGTTGGTAAAAGCCCAAAAGCCGCTGATCGAGCAGGAAATAGACCGTACGATCGTCAATGTGAGCTCGATGATCGGTAGCACCACCAGCAATACCTTTGATGTACTGAGCAAAACACCGGGCGTGAGTGTGAACGCAAACGGGGAAATCAGTCTGAACGGAAGGGGCGGGGTAGTGGTGCTGATCGATGGGCGTAGCACCTATATGTCCGGCGCCGACCTGGTCGCTTACCTGAAATCGTTGCCAGGCGGCGTGCTTGATAAGATCGAGTTGATAGATAATCCGCCTGCCCGATATGATGCGGCCGGTAATGCGGTGATCGACATCCGTTTGAAAAAGACCCGCGCGGGTGGGCTCACGGGGAGCGTCGCGGTAGGCGGGAGCATGGGGCGGTACGCGCGAAGCAATGATGCCCTGAACCTGAATTACAACCACCGAAAGCTCAATCTGTTCGCTAATCTGGGTTATAATTATGAAAAGAATTACAGTAAAGACGATTTCAACCGCAGGTATTATGACGGCTCCAGGGCATTGCTATCACGCGTCGGACTGAAAAATGACCAGGTAACCGCTGGAAATGGCTACAATATCAACCTGGGAATGGACCTGACCGCTACACCCAAAACGACTATCGGAGCAATTCTTAACCTTAATGGATCTTCACGAAATGGCAATTTTAGTTATGAAAGTGCGCAACGGAATGCATTAAACGGGCTGATCAGCTCCGGAAACGGGAGCACAGTTTCGAAGGATGTTCGCGATAACACGAGCTTGAATATGAATATGTTGCACAAAATAAGCGATAAGGGTCGCGAACTAGCTGTCGACGCAAACTATCTGAATTATCATACCAAGGGCAGACAAGAGCTTGAAAACCGTCGGTACAATGCAGATGGTGCCCCTACCAGCCGGGAGCTGTTCCGCTATCGTACCCCTTCGGAAATCAATATCTACACGTTGAAAGCTGATTATGTGCACCCACTAAAGAATAAGGGACGTCTCGAAGCAGGATTTAAGTCAAGCTATGTGGATAATGACTTTGTTTTCAATCATTACAATACGAATGACGGTAATGCGGTAATCGACAACCGCCGGTCCAACCATTTTCAATACCGTGAAAACATCAACTCCGCCTATGCAAGTGGCGAAAAGCGATGGGTACGTTTTGGCATGCAGCTGGGCCTGCGTTTGGAAAATACTATCGCGAAAGGCAACCAGCTGGGCAACGACTCTGTTCCGGCAACACGTTTCAGCCAAAAATACACCAAGGTCTTCCCCAGTATTTTTCTCAATTATAAACTGAATGACAGGAACGCATTTGTGCTAATGGCGGTGCGGAGGATCAACCGCCCCAACTATCAGATGCTGAACCCCTTCGTCTTTTATAAAGATCAATACACTTACAGTGCCGGAAATCCTCATTTGCTACCGCAGTATCAGGACCGGCTGGAATTGAAATACCAGCATAAAAGCTTTCTGAACATGGGCCTGAGCTATAATCGCTTTACCAATGTACTTTTTACAACCATTCAGGCGAAGGGCGACACTTTCATCAGTCGTCCCGATAACATCGCCCATGGTTACATGGCGTTGCTGAACACGAGCGTATCCGGCCAGGTCACAAGCTGGTGGTACAACAGCACCACATTGAGGTTGTCGCGTATTGCGATGGAAGGCCCGTTATACAGTGATGCAATAAATTACGCGACCAATGTGGCACGCCTTGAACTCAATAATTATTTCAACCTCGGCAATGGCTGGAATGCGGAGTTGGGTGGCTATTATGCTAGCCGCGACATCAACGCTCAGGCGCAGATTTCAGATATGTTCCGCGTCAATGGCGGCATTCAGAAAAAGATTTGGAAAGGAAAAGGCACGATCGCGATGAATTTTGAAGACCTGTTCCATTCCTGGGTCTATCACAGCCGGTCATTCGGTATCGTTCAATCGGATTATGATCAGTCCAACAGAACAGACACGCATCGTATCAGCATCGCCTTGAATTACAAATTTGGGAAGGAAACCTTCGCCCGTAAACGTCGTCACAACAATAATGCATCCGACGACGAAAAGGGTCGGGTGGAATGAGCAGCTTTTGGTCAGGATTTGTCGGGTGTAGTCAGGCAGGCGAGTAATACGAGGATAAATGAAAGAACTGATGCCCAGGTACGGATCGCGTTCAACCTGTTCCAGGGGACTTCAAAGCGCAAACGATGTGCCGCCAGCTCCTGAGACGAAGCCCCGGCGAGGTTAATTTTATCCAAGGACTCATTCAAAGGCACATTGCCGGCTACCGTTACACCAAATGTGCCGATGGCATACACCAATGTTGCACTTAGCAATATATAGAAGCGGCTTCCCGTGCCGAAATGCTGATAGGTGCTCAGCGGCAGGAGCAAAAGTGTTCCCATAAAGCTGAAAAAGAACACCGGATTGAGTATTGCACGATTAATGGATTGCATCGCAGCAAGGTAATTCGCGTCGGAAAGGGCGCCCAAGCCGGGATTTACCGAGCAGGAATAGCTGTAAAACAAGCCGGCGATAAGGCCGCTGGTAAGGGCCGAGAAAAGCAGGAACAAGTTGATCGTCGTCATATCTTTTTCTTTCAAAGATCGGCCGGGCAATGGCGGAAAAATAGAACAAAAGCGACAGGCTATAAATAACGCTCACCTATCTCTCGCGCTAACTGCGCAAATTCGTCGGATGTGCTCGGTTTGGTCACAAAACTCGTAACACCTGACAAATATGCGGTCTGTATCAGCGCAGGATTGGAGGAGGTGGAGAGCATGACGATCGGCATTGCGGCGAGGCGGTTGTCTGTACGGATAGCCGCTACCGTTTCCAGCCCGTTCATTTTGGGCATATTCATGTCAATAATGATTACCGACGACTCCGGGTCGATAACCTCCTTCATTAGCGTAAGAAGGTCGAAGCCGTTTTCAACTTCGGTAATTCGTACATTCATACCCGAGTCCTGAATTGCCTCGCGGATAAAAAAACGGTCATCCTGATCGTCGTCAACAAGGTAAATCGTCTTGGAGTAGCTCATCAGGAAAGTGATTTGTCCGCATAGGCCCCGATTCCGGGTTAGTCGATGAATAGATTAGCCATTGGTAAAGTTAGCCTCTAAAACCGACAAGCCAAGAACTAAATTCCCTTTTTGAGGGCATTTAGTTTCGTCCGAACCTCATCACCCACATCCAGTTCATAGGCCAGTGGGAATTGATGCCGTCATGGCTTAGCAATATATTGTTGACCAATTCGTAGCCGATCAGCGATCCGCCCTTCTGGGTAATGTCCTGTTTGGCCTGATTGTACAATTGCAGCCAGGTTTCGTGCGAGATTAGTTCTTGTGAAGCACTTTTAAGCCGTGTCCAGTTGGAATTTTCGGCATAGTTGCCATAGCGTTCGATCAGGTAATGCTTGAAACTTTCGTCGTTCAGCGTGATGACCGTCTGTTTTTCATTTTCGCCTTCCATAGCTATCAGGTTTTGATTTTGCGGATAAGTTGAAAATTGTAACCGACGTTGTTATTAAAACTATACCAATTTCGTGTAGTTTATTGTAGAAATACTTCTTAGAAACCGATTGTAGTTATCACGAGGCGCATTTTATTTATTTTCAGGCAATCAAACCGATCATTTTTGCACTTTGCAGTGCCTCGATCGAATTATCGGCTTGGAGTTTTTCAAGTATGCGCTGCCTGTGTGTATTGACTGTGTGGACGCTGATATCCAGCAATGCGGAAATTTCTTTACTCAACTTACCGGTGCCGATCATACCGAGGATTTCCTTTTCGCGGGACGTAAGTTTGACGCCTGTCGGCAAATCATTGCTTGTTAATCGGATAAGTTCGCCGGTGTGGAAATTGATTACCTGGCTCTTCACGCCTGCAAGCGACTGATTGGGCGAAATGTCAATAACGCCCAATGAAAGCCAGATATTTCCCGAGGCGTCCTGTTCCAGCACCTGATGCTGCTCTGTGACTCGGATCGTCGTCTGATCGTCGGGCGTGACCCGATACTCCGTCACCATTTTGAACTGCTTGCGCGTGTGCGCAGGCTGCGCCATCATGAATTTCATCGCTTCATAGCCATTTCTGGCCAGTGCCTGGCGATCGTCGGGGTGGATTTTCCTATCGAACATTTCGTTCGGTATGCAGGAATCCATAGCGCCGAAATCGTAACCATACAGTTGGTAAAAATTGTGGGAAACGTAAACGTGCGCCTGCTTTTGTAAGTCATATACTGTCACGCCGCTGCTGCTGAGCTGAGCCATGGCGCGGATAAGCGCCAGCTGCTTATCGAGCCGGTCCGGTTCAAACCCGTCGAAATCATAATATCTGTTGAGCAATTGCAGATAATCAGGCGCAATTCTCACCGACTTTCCCGGTGTGTTTTGTAATGATAAATCAGTATTTCCTCTCATCGGCATCCGGATTTTCTTTGCAGGTATATAGCAAGGACAACTATGGGTGCATTTCACCTAATGGAAATCGCCATTATTTTGTCAAAATCATCAGCGTCATGAATTTTTCAGTCATCCGCGGGGCCGATACACCCTGGGGGAAATCCTTTGCCAAAGCGTTGGCGGGCGATAACCGGCACCTGATCCTGATCGGTGCGAAAGAAACGCCATTGGAAGCGCTCGTGCGTGAAATCGTGCAAAAGCATCGTGTGCTTGCACATTACCTCGTTGCGGACGACGCCGATACCGGAAGCATTATCTCGGCCTGTGAAAAGATCAACGACCGGTTTGAGGTCGATTTTTTAATTAACTATGCCGAAACCGGGTTTCACCAGCGGCTGGAAGACTACGACATTCGCACGTTGGACCGAAAATTGAAAACCAATCACGCCAGTGGCATACTTTACCTGCACCAGTTGTTGCCCAACTTGCTGCTTCATGCACATGCGCAGGTAATCGATCTCTGGCATTGCCCACATCCGGTACCCGTTTGGGAGCAGGCGTTGCTGACATTCAACAAGCGTTTTGCTGAGCACCTCAATTCCGAATTGAATGAAGCCGGCCTGGTTATCCATAGTGTTGCATTACCGGCATTCGCAGCGCCGGAATCGGTCGAGAGGGTGGCTGCAATCCTGGAAAATGTGGCGCCATCTGTCGGGGAAAGACGGCTGCTGACTCGCTAGTGTCATTTATTTCCATGAAACCCGACGTGTCAACCTCTGAAATGGTAGATTTGCGAAATCGACACATCAACATTTTCATGGAAAACATTCAGATCAGACAGGCGAGGCTCGACGAGCTTCCCACACTTCTTCAATTCGAACAAAACCTGATTGCTGCCGAACGCCCGCTCGACGATACCCTTATAAGTGAGGAATTTCATTATTACGATCTTGAAAAAATGATCCGTAGCGATGAAGCCGAGGTCCTCGTAGCCACGCTGGGTGACCGGTTGATTGCCAGCGGGCACGCACGCATCCTCGAAGGGAAACCGTATAGCAATTTCAAACGGTACGCATTTCTGGGTTTCATGTACACAGAGCCGGATATGCGCGGTCGCGGGGTCAATAAGCTCATCATTGATGCATTGGTGGAATGGGCACGGGAAAAAGGCCTGGACGAGGTCCGTTTGCAGGTTTATTCCGACAACACACCGGCAGTGGCTGCGTATGAAAAAGTAGGTTTCAAGAAGATACTCACTGAAATGCGGCTGGCTACGCGGTAGGCTGCGACGGTCAGGTATGGTCAAGCGTGGTCATGGATTGTCAGGTATGGTCAAGTATTGTCAGGTAGTCATGTATTGTCACGCGATTGGTTTACAACCCCTGACCAGACATGATTATTCCTGACAACTCTCGACCACACCTGACCATACATGACAACTCTTGACAACACTTGACTATACCTGACAATACATGACCACACATGGCCATATCTGACACCTCCTGACCCCAGACATCGTAACAGAGCATGTCATAAAGTGATAAGTCGTTGGCGCGTGCGGGTAAGCCGTGGGCGGAGGGGCTGCAATACCTTTGTTGCATCCAAAAACAACTAAACAATCGACATATGAAAATGCTCAAAAATGTAATGCTCATCAATGCAATCAGTTCAGGTGCAACGGGTTTAGGGCTGGCTGTTTTTCCGAAAATAGTTGCCGGCCTGTTCGAAACTACGGTTACCATGCCTTTTATTGAGGTCGGCATTTTCCTCATTGCATTTGCCGCGCTGGTCTTTTCTGTAAGCCGTGGTAACCCCGTGAATGCACGGGCCGTCAGGTTGGTGATTGTGCTGGATACGCTTTGGGTAGTCGCCAGCGCGGCCATTGTGCTGTTCCAGCCGTTCCCGATTTCGATCATGGGTTATGGATTAATCGGCGCTGTCGCAGTTTGGGTTGCGGCAATGGCCTACTTCCAATCCGTTGGTCTCCGACAAATTTCTGTTTCCAGATAAATACCGGCCGATTTAAATCCAGCCTTATAGCATTCCCTGCCACCTTTCGGGTCGGCAGGGTTTTCTTTTTTGTATATAAATCATCATTTTAGGTGACTCAAACCTATGCCTGAATCATCATCCAGCCATGAATTTAGCCGACATTGCCGCACTACGCCTTGCAAATCAACAGATTTTGAATACCCGTTTTACTAATGCTGCGGAACTGGTTGCCTGGATGGGCGCTGTGCAGTCGCAGGATTTTGCTATGGCCAAATGGGCGCTGGGAATGCGGCTCAAAAAAGCCACGGATGCCAGCGTGGAGCAAGCGATCGATGCTGGCGGCATTATCCGGACGCATATTATGAGACCTACCTGGCATTTTGTTGCCAGAGAAGATGTGCGGTGGATAATGGACCTGACGGCCCCCCATGTTTACAAACTCGCGGGTACGATGTATCGTCAATTGAAACTGGATGATGCCGTTTTCAAGGTTACCAACGACCTGATCGGTAAATTGCTGGCCGACGGCGCCGAACTGACGCGAGAAGAAGTGATTGCGGAGGTAAATAGGGCCGGCATCGAAACGGACAACCTTCGGGCGACGCACATAATGTTCCAGGCGGAGCTGGACAAGGTCATTTGCAATGGTGCGCGGCGAGGGAAAAAATTTACCTATGCATTGTTTGATAAAAAGGTGCCCGCTTCGGCACCTTTGAAGCGGGAAGAAGCATTGGCTGCGCTGGCCAGGCGGTATTTTACAAGCCACGGCCCGGCCACTGTGCAGGACTTCGCATGGTGGAGCGGTCTGTCGCTGACGGATTCGAAGCTGGCTTTCGAGGCCGTCCGCGGGGAGTTTGAAACAGCCCATGTCGACGGGCGCGAATACCTTTTTACCGCCGTTGCAGAACTTCCTAAAGTACACGGAAAAGCAATGCTCGTTCCTGCCTACGACGAGATCACCATCGGCTACGCTGATCGTAGCGCAGCCGTGGACGATGCGGTTGCGCAGAATCCGGAGTCGGGTGGTGGGATTTTTAAACCGGTTGTCATGGTAAAAGGTAAGGTTGTGGCAGCCTGGCGGCGGACCGAGAAAAAAGATGCTGTTCATATCGAGCTTTCCCGGTTATCTAAAATGCCCGTGGCCGCCGAGAACTCGCTGGAAGCAGCCGGTACGGCGTATGCCCGGTTTATCGGGAAAAAGAATGTAGTACTTCAATAGGGATCCGTATCAAAGCATCCGCTCGATTTTGTAATACTTGATGTGTTCTTTGAAAAAGGGCTCGGAGAACTTTTTAAAACCAAAGCGTTCGTAAAATCCGAGCGCATCCGTGCGGGCGTCGCACCACATGCGTGTGTATCCTTGTGCTTGCGCGTATGCGATGGCATGTTGGAGGAGCCTGGAACCCAGCCCTTTCCCCTGTAAGCCCGGCAGTGTCGCGAATTTGCGGAACCGGATGTCCTGATTGCCATCAAACAACGAAATGACGGACACCAATGTGCCTTCAAAATACAACCCGAAATGGGTACCGCTTTCATCCTCTGGCACTTTTACAAACTCGCGCGGCTTGTCCGGCCAGAGCACCGTATGTCGGATTTCCATTAGATCTTCGACATTAATTTTTTGAATTTCAATGGGATCCATTCCTTTTATTTAACCTGGAAAATAGCTAACTACACGAACCTTTCCTGCAAAAATACGCCTTATCCAACCCGCAACAACATGACACAGCCGGCCGCATTGCAAAAAGAAGAACGATTGTTCTGGTCGACAGGACTCGGAACCGATGTGTGGCAAATATTCTGTGCTGCCTGTGACGGTGACCTGGAAAAGGTGAAAGAGTTGCTGGCCAAAGATGCTTCGCTCGTGCGCGGCGCCTACGACTATCGAACGCCGATGTCGTTCGCGGTGGCCAACAATCAGTTGGAAGTGGCTGCATACCTCTTACAACACGGCGCAAGTCCCGTCGACTCCGGCACGGGCGATCCGCTCATTCAAATGGCGCGCGACCGTGGCTTTGGGGCAATGGAGGAATTGCTGGAGCGGGCATTAAACCGACACAGAGGCTCAGAGGCTGGAAAGCAGATAGCCGCAGCTATAAGAAACAGGGATTTTAATGCCTTTATTACATTATTGAATAGCTCCGAAGAGTACATTCACGCGACCGACGACGAAGGGAATCAGCCCATTCACTGGGCTACCATGTCGCGCCAGCCGGAGATGATCGAGGCATTGCTGGATCGTGGGGCGGACATCAACGCCAGGCGGCCCGACGGTGCACGAGCCATCCAGCTGACGAACGGAGACTATTCCTACCGTGGTTGGCGGGATGTGCCCGAGGATTGGCCTTGGAAACCCAACGATATTTACTTGCATCTCGTGCGTAAAGGCGCGTATGTGGACATTTGCATGGCTGCATTGAAAGGAGAAGAGGCGAGGGTAAAGGCATTGCTCGATGTCGACCCATCACTCGCCAATAAGCCTTCCGAATATGTTACCTATTATGCAGGCTCCGGTACTCCGTTGAAAAATGCGGCAATGGCCGGACGGATGACGATCGTCAAACTGTTGCTCGAAAAGGGCGCGGATCCCAACTTGCCCGAAGAAGGCATAGCGCCGATGGGCCATGCGTTGCATTCAGCGGTGGTGTATAACCACATCGAAATCGTCAGACTGCTCCTCGAACATGGTGCACATCCAAATGTGCCGGTGGAAAGCTCTGCGGATTCGCTCACTGCGGCTTTGGAGCGCGGTGACAGGGCGATGATCAACTTGCTTTGTTCTTACGGCGCGGCGCGATCGCTCGATTTGCTGGCATACTATGGAGACATCCAGACGGCCGCAGCTGTTTTGAGGGCCAACCCTACGCTGGCGAACGACGCATCCGCTCTGGAAACGGCCGCAGGGCAGGGAAACGAAGATTTCGTTCGGCTAATGCTGCATTACCAACCCGACCTGGCGAAACAAATTGCCGTGGGTGTGCGGAGTCAGGGTCCGCAGGATGCGATAAAAAGTCGTGAGCTTACGAAATTCCTCTTTCAGCGCGGTATGAACGCTAATGCCAAAAACTGGCTTGGAATTACCCCTTTGCACCGGTTTGCAGAGCGTGGCGATATACATAATGCCGGATTGTTTCTCGAACACGGTGCCGATATCGATGCGATCGACGAGCAGCATTGTACCACGCCGCTTGGCTGGGCCGCGAAAGCAGGCCAAGCGGAAATGGCGGAGTTTTTGCTTGAAAAGGGTGCTAATCCCAGGTTACCTGCCGACAAACCCTGGGCGCGCCCGCGTGCGTGGGCAGAGAAGCGCGGACATGAGGCGGTGCTCGCATTATCAAAGCTGTAAAATGCAGTTCCATGAAAATCGACAACGACAAGCCTGAGCCGTTCATATCCCATGCCGAACCGGTATTATCGGTGAAGGATGTGGCCGAAACTGTCAAATACTGGCATGAAGTGCTTGGCTTCCCCGGTCATTGGACCTGGGGTACCCCGCCAAATCATGGAGGCGTTTCATGGCATGGCGCATTCATCCAGTTCTCGCAGGACATCGACGCCGCCGACCGGATGCGTGGTCAGTGTGTGTGGATCAGGGTTAAAAATATCCGGGAGCTGTACCAGTTGCATCGCGACCGAGAGGCTGAAATTGTTATGCATTTGGAGAAGCAGCCCTGGGGGTTCGATGAATATGTAGTGAAGGACCTCAATGGTAACTATGTTACCTTCGCTGCGCCAGCTACTTCTGGCAGCGAGAGCAAGTCGCAGCCGCTGCCGGCTCATGTAAGGACGCTGGGCCGCGCGCTCACAACAGACGAATACCGTAAACTTGCCGAATCAGTAGGATGGTCGGGTACACAGGCGGAAGATATACTCCAGCAGAAGCTCGATGCCGCACTTTTCACAGCGGTTGCGGAAAATACCGAAACTGGCGAGGTGATCGGCTGCGCGTTGGTATTGGGGGATGGTTTTAGCTTTTACTATATTAAAGACGTCATGGTGCATCGCGACTGGCAACGAAAACAAGTTGGGTCGGCAGTTATGAGAGAGGTAAAACGCTGGCTCGATGCGCATGCACCCGAGGGGGCTTTGGTAGGACTCTTCACAGGGCACGGATTAGCCCGATTCTATCAGCAAACTGGCTTTGGCGAGGCATTCGGAATGATCCGCATTATCGACCGATCGCAATTGGGGTAGGGTTGCTCATTGAAAACAACCCTGCCCGGTATATCAGACCCGTTTCGGAACATTACCATCCGAAACCATAATCTTCCCCATGGTTACTCGATCCTCCCCAAAAGCTTCCGTGCTGCCAGTCAAAGTAAATGGCATTAATCGGGCCGCTGGTGCGTGGCTGGTAGCTTAGCTTATAACCCATCCGCGAGAGCTCTTTTCGCGTCCAGTCGGGCATAGATTGATTGAGTATCAATCCACCCGGGTCCTTTTCATGTTCGCCGAAACTCGCGTACATCTGCAAAGTCTTGAAACTGGGTGCCTCTGTCGCTTCCTGTACCGTCATTCCAAATTCCACGACATTTAAAAAGAATTGAAGCAGCAACTGATCTTGTTCATCGCCGGCCTGCTTGGCGAACGACAGAAACGGTTTTCCGTCTTTCATTGCCAGGCTGGGCGTAAGTGTAACCCTTGGCCGTTTGCCCGGTTCCACTACATTGAATGGGTTCTCACGCGCATCGAGCACGAATGACTGCATGCGTTGGCTCAATCCAACACCGGTATTACCCGCAATGCACGCAGGCACCCAGCCGCCGCTCGGCGTAATGCTTACGACCCAGCCTTCTTCGTCGGCCGCTTCCACGGACGTCGTACCCGCGGTGAATTCCTCCATGAACTTTTCGTTGAGCCCGTTCGCATTGCGGTTCAGGGACGCCTGAAAATTACCCCAGTTCTTGATCTGGTCTGCAAAGGGATTCTTTTTGCCTTCAAAAGGGTAGGGGTCACCTGGCAGTACCTTCGCGTCGTTGCGTTCCCAATTGATCTGTTTTAACCTTTCTTTCGCATATTCTTTCGAAAGTAAGCCCTTCATCGGCTCTTCCGGTGCAAAAGCAGGGTCGCCATAGTAAAAGTCGCGGTCGGCGAAGGCCAGGTTCATGACCTGGTATAATGCATGCACATAGCGTGACGAGTTGTATCCCATGCCCTTCAAATCGAGGTTTTCGAGCATATTCAGGGCTTGCAGCATCACTGGCCCCTGCGTCCATTGCTGCATTTTATAAACTTCGATTCCCTTGTAGTTTGTCATCAAGGGCTCTTCAATCTTGACCTTCCAGTTAGCCATGTCCTGCTCTGTGATAAGGCCGCCCTGCTCCTGGCAACCGCGCGCGATCTCTTTGGCGATATCTCCTTTGTAGAACCGGTCGTAGGCCGCATAAATGGCCTCCTTGCGGTTTTTGCCATTTTTGAGTGCCAATTGCTCGGTATCTACCAGTTTTTGCAAGGTCGCCTGAAGGTCTTTCTGAACGAATATCTCCCCGGCGTCCGGGGCTTCCCGTTTCTGGCCCAGGTGCGGCAGGAACACCTTGGTTGAATACGGCCACTTTTTGATCTGGTTCTTACCTCTTTCAATGGAATTGGCCGTTTGCGCTTCGATCGGATAGCCTTCGGCCATTTGCATCGCAGGAGCGAGGACTTCTTTCAGGCTCATGGTGCCGTATTCTGCGAGCATGGTCATCAGGCCTCCTGGTGTACCGGGTGTAGTGGCAGCCAGCGGACCATATTCAGGGGGGTATTTCATGCCCTTCTTTTTGAAGAAATCCGCTGTGGCACCCGTCGGGGCGACGCCCATTGCATTGATGGCGATCACTTTTTTGGTTTTGGGATTATAAATCAATGCCTGTGTTTCACCGCCCCAGCTTAACACATCCCACATCGTACAGGTAGCCGCAAGCATCGCGCACGAGGCATCGACGGCATTACCGCCTTTGCTGAAAATCATGGTTCCCGCGGTTGCAGCCAACGGCTTGCCGGTAATGCCCATCCAATGCCTGCCATGCAGCGGCGGCTTTTGAGTGGTGACGGGGAAGTTGTTGAAAGACTGTGAAAAGGCCGCAAAGCTGCAAAACAGCAGTCCGATCGTTGAGCGTAAAAGGAGTTTTGATTTCATAAAACGTGGTTAGGAATTTTTAGGCTGTCGTTGCATCGAAGGTTACTTCGCTCCGAAATGCTGCAGCCCGATAGCCGAAGATACAAAATAAGCGCGTCAGGCCGATCGTAAAAAAGGCCCCTCATCATTTTGTTAGTCGGGTATCCCTATACGTTTTACCTTAGTCAAAACAAACTGCCCTGCACAAACGCTTCGCCGGGCAAACCCAGCAGCGGCATCCGGGCAATTTCCCGGCATTTGGAACCGCTGACGAGCGATCGTTTCAGCAGGATCATTTCAGTAACGCGGAAGGATGAACGGAACTTCTTGTACATCCATTCTTTCATGGCACTGTTTACTTGCACAGGTGTCATTTTACGGGCGACGGTAACGTGGGGATCGGTGCAAAATCTGAATTCGCCGGAAGCCCATTTAGAAAGATGGTCAACCGTTTCGTTTTTAAGCCTTTTAACCAAATCGTTGACCCGCTGCGATGAGCTTTCTTCCAGATCCACGTAGAAGGTACCACCTTCATATTTATTGAAACCATCCAGCTCGATGCGGAATGGTGCAATGTGCCGCGCCACTTTTTCAAATCCGTGAACAACCCGCTCGAGTTTGTACTCGTGGATAATACAATTGAAGAGCGTAAGGTGAGGGCGGAGCTGGGCTGCCTGCTCACAGCCATAAGCCTTTTGGAAATACTGTTTGACGCTCCCGATCGCGGCTTCGGTCACCGGATCACAGGAAAAAACCAGGAGATACTCATAAAGATGCTCCCGGATGTTCCTGATCGTACTCAAATCGTTGTTGTTGAAGTGAATAGATTTCATGATGATGAAGTGTAATAAAATTTCCAGAATGAAAATTTCATTGGTAAAAATAATAAAGATATTTTAAATACCAAACAATTGATTTTAAAAATATCATTAAAAGCACTACAAGTGCCGTTTTTTGAATTCTGACGGGTTTTCGCCCACAACTTTCCTGAAAAGTTTATTGAAATAGGACAGGCTTTCGAACCCGACGGCGAAGCATGTTTCTGAAACTGAGCGGTCTTGGAGTAAGAAGTTCTTGGCCTGATTGACCCGGTATTGGTTTACGAAATCGGTGAAAGTCATGCGGGCGTTGGCTTTGAAAAAGCGGCAGAATGCAGGGGTTGTCAGGTTGACGGCCGCCGCGACTTCATTCACATCGGGCGTACGGTCGAAGTGGGTTTCCACATAAGTGTAAACATGTTGCATACGGAGCTGCTCTTTATGGAAGGATTTACTGCCGATGGGTTTAGGATTCAGTACAATGGCCTCGGTCGACTCCGCCATTGTTTTCAGGATGTTCAGAAGGGCCAATAACTGTTCGAAAGGTGAGAGCGCGGGCATTTGTTTCAGTTTCTGACCTACCGTGCGCTTGGTCTCGCCGGAGAATGACAGGCCATGATGGGACTGCTCAAACAGCTTCCGGATGCTTTGCAGCTCGGGTGCGAGCAGGAACTCTTTACCCAGAAAGTCCTCCCGCATTTGAATGATCACCTGCTCGCATTGGGTCCGCACGCCGTAATCAAAATTGAGGTGGGGGATATTCGGGCCGATGAAAACCAGGTCACTGCCCTCGTATACGGAGGTATGCGTACCCACGTGGCGTGTCCCGCCCGACCCCTCGACGTACACAATCTCATACTCGGGATGAAGGTGCCAGAGAAAGGTGTCGTTCAGGCCGGGAGTAAGCAGAATTTTGAAAGAACTTCCCTGGTCGGGCTGGATATCTTCTCGGATGATTTTCATCTTGATGGAATACTAATTGCTCCTGGTTTGCTGGTGTTTATGTAGAGAGGATCACATTTTGTCAATATAGAGCAAAAGTAAGCAATTGTAGCGGTAGTCGGAGGGGGGAGTGATGCATTAGTTTTGTTTTATTCAATCATAAAAAAATATTATTGATATGGAAACGAAAACAATGGCTACCATTGCACCTGCCAATGCGCATACGGACATTCCGGGAAATCCTTCGACCGCGAAGTCGAGCAATGTGAGGCTTAATGACAGGAGCAATGGCAAGCCGCTCCGTTTGCTGAGCGAGGCAGACTGGGATTTCTGGGTAACCAATGGCTATATCGTCGTCAAGGACGCGGTTCCGAAAGAGCAGGTCAAAAGACTGGCGGATTTTCTCTGGGAGTTCGAAGAGAAGGATCCGAACGACCCGGAAACCTGGTATGCGCCTCCACGGGCCGAGATGAAGATGAAAGAACTCACCAACACGGGGATGGTGGAGGTATATAACCATCAATATCTGTGGGACAACCGGCAGTACCCGAAAGTGCATGAGGCATTTACCGACATTTGGGGAACCGAAAAACTATGGGTGACCATCGACCGCGCCAATCTGAACCTCCCGCTCCGTCCCGGATTTGAGTACAAGGGGTTCATTCACTGGGATTACGATCCGGAAACCAAACCGCAGAATGTACAGGGGGTATTGGCCCTGGCCGATCAGGACGATGAGAATATGGGTGGATTCCAATGCGTGCCGGAGCTATTCAGGACCTATGATACCTGGAAATTAACGCAGCCCGAGGATAGAAACCATTTTCAGCCAGACGTAACAGGTTTTGAAATTGTGAAGGTAAAGATGAATGCCGGTGATCTGCTCATTTTCAACAGTTCTCAGCCGCATGGCATCCGCGCCAACCGAAGCAAAGACAAGGTCCGCCTTGCGCAATACATTGCCATGATGCCGGCTCAGGAAGACGACGAGGCATTGCGGCAATGGCGAATCCGCTCCTGGCGGGAACGGGAGGCGCCTCAAGGGTATGCTTTTCCAGGAGACCCCAGAAATTGGGAACAAACACGTTATCAAACGGCAGAATTAAGCGAATTGGGACGAAAGCTGCTGGGACTGGAACGATGGGATTAGAATCCGAATAATATTGGTAAATCGGGTAATAATCTAAAATGGGGCACGTTTTGAGTTTGTAACCGCTAACAAACTTTCTTAACGTAAATCTGAACCCCTATGAAAGCGACTCTGTTCACGCTTGCATGCTTGTCGTGCGCTATGACGAATGGATTTACTCAAACAATCTACCGCGTTTCCGAGACAGCGGGCGAGTTTCTGATCAAAGCGCCGGATGCCCGGGCGAGTGGAATGGGGTTTGCCGGAACGGCCACCAGCGCCGATGCGAATTCAGCATTCTGGAACGTGGGCAAGCTCACCGACGCGCCCGGGAGTTTCGGTGCCTCAGCGACCTATTCGCCCTGGCTTCCCTACATTATCAATAATGCCTGGCAGGGTTATGCGGCCGGTTATAAGAAGTTAGGTAACGGGCAGGTGTTGGGTGCCTCTGTTCAATATTTCAGCGACCCGGCGATTATTTCGGCCCCGACACTATCCCCGGGCGGAGACGTTGCGTTCAGCGGATCGTATGCCAAACAACTAGGAAACCATTTTTCGGCGGGCGTGACGCTCAAATATGTGTCGTCGGATATCGGTAATGCTGTCGTGTCCGGTGCGGTGCTGAAACCCGCCCGGGCAGTGGCTGGCGACGTCGGGTTTTATTATAAAAGCCATTCGTCGGATGTGGACGGCCGTGAAAATATCGTGTGGACGGTTGGCACCACACTTGCCAATATCGGTCCGAAAATGAATTACGGGGCGGGATATGAATACTTCTTACCGACCATGCTCCGGCTGGGAGGGGGCTTTTCGTATACTGCCAATGGGCAACATAAGCTGAATGTAACCGCGGAAGCAGGAAAACTGCTGGTACCAACTCCCGCACCGGGGCGTAATGTGAACCAACAGCCCTATCTGGAAGGCATTTTAAAATCCTTTTCGGACGCTCCGGGCGGTTTCAAGGAGGAAATGCAGGAAATAGTCCTGGCGATGGGTGCCGAATACTGGTATAAAAACTTGTTCGCGCTCCGGGGCGGTTACTATGCCGAAAACAAAGAGAAAGGCAACCGCAAGTTTTTTACAGCCGGCGCAGGTGCCCGCTTTCTGAAACACTACTCGCTCGATTTCGCATATCTCATACCCACCGACTCGGGTAGTGCCATGAAGAACATGTACAAGGTGTCGGCTTCGGTGGATTTTTAAACGCCTTTCAGTGCATACTCCGGATCAACATTTCAGCCGGAATGCGTAGCAACTGACTAAATTTCCGGATCATCGAGAGTGAAAGGGCCTGTTTGTAATTTAAAACTTTACTGACAGTCCCTTTGTCACCATATACCTGCGCCAGGTCGGCCGGTTTGTAGCCGAAATCTTCCATTCTGATCTTGATGACCTCGACCGGATCGACTTCGACGTCGAGACGGAAACCTTTCTCGTATTCGCTGATCAGGTGAACGAGAAGCATACCATTGTGCCTTTTCCATTGTTCAGATTGTTTCTGCGTTAATGTGGTTGAATTTCGCATTTGGAGCATACCGCCGAATTCTGTTTTCAATAATATTCCTTGAAAGCGCATTCACTGCAATCCAATGATCCAGCGGCGGCGAACTTTCATCATTTCAAACATGCATTCTGTCAGTTGGAACATGCTTTCCGGCGTCAGAAGCGGAATGGGCTTCCATGATGGTGTTTGAAATGAGAATTTAGTGCCGTTATGAGGTACATGATGCTCGTTTTAATGGCTCTTTTACTGTGTGTTACAAATGCGCACGCGCAGGTTGAGTGGAGGCGCGTGGCCGTACGTGACGGGATAAAAGTATTCGCGAAAACGGTGCCCGATTCGAAGATCAAGGCGATGAAGGCGGAATGTGTCCTGGATGCGGAAGTCGACGAGGTAGTTGCATTGCTACTGGACGTCGATGCCGCCGAGCGATGGGTATGTCACACCAAATCGTGCAAGCTCATCAAAAAGATATCCGATACCGAGCTGCTTTATTATACCGAGGTGAGTTTGCCCTGGCCGCTGGATAATCGCGACTTTGTAACGCATTTGAGAGTGATAAGGATCGAAAACAGTCCTATTATGACTATTGAAGCACCGGCTATACCGGGTATTATGCCGGTGCGCGAAGGCGTTGTGCGCATCAGTACTTCCATCAACCGTTGGGTATTGCATCCGTTGCCCAATGCACGGGTGCGGGTCGAATACACACTGCAAGTCGATCCGGGCGGGCACTTACCTGCCCATGTCGTCAATATGTTTGCCTGCCGTGCCCCGATCGAGACCTTTCAGAATATGCGGCAGGTGCTGGCGGAGCGGAAGCGCAAGCCGGCTACTGCTCACTGATCGTCGAAGGCAGTCCGAATTCACTGATATTGTCATGCCTTTTTTGAGATTTTTTATGATTATTTTCCTAAATTGGCAAGAGAGAAATTCGATGCGTTTTGCTGCATCGAAACGAAGGTTCTGAAATTCAAAGCAAAACATACAATCATGGGAAAAGGAAAAGATCTTTTCGGACACTACAATGACCTCGCCAAGGAAAAGGGCCCGGGTAGCGAAGAAAGTAAATATGCCGGCGTTCTTTTCCAGTCGCTTTTGATGCTTGGCGAGCGCCGCACATTTGAGCTGCTCGAAGAGGCAGATGAGAAGGGCAAAAAGCTGAAATTGGAATACAATACCAATGCAAAAAACAGCTCGGCATGCCCCTGCGGCGTTACATTGACGTAGATTTCGAGGAAAACATTCAGTATAGACCTGGCGGAGGGAGATCAACCCCGCCAGGTCTTGTTGTATAATAGCACCGGCAGTTCATCAATTATTTAGGCTGTTTGGTCCAGCCGGCTCCTATTTCGCGCCTATTACCGTAAATTGTAGGTTGTATCGCCTGTTACTGCATGACCGCCCAGCCCTATTCAGATCCGGACTTTGCTCCTTCGCCTGCCCGGGCGCATTGGTTTTTCAGGTACAAACTCTACCACATTCCTTTCTGGATTGTGTACCACTATGTGTGGTGGGTTGTGGCGTTGGGGAATCCGGTCAAGGTGGTGGAAGCGCTGTTTACGCCGTCGGTGATCAAGTTCCTGTTTTATGTGATATGGCAGGCGTTGGCCGTGTACTTCAACCTGTACTTCCTGGTTCCGCACTACCTGGAAAAGGGCAAGTATCTGCTTTTTCTCGCACTGCTGTTGCTGACCATCGTTGCCACCGCAGCTCTGATCGTTCCCGGGTATTACATCGTGGCGTGGGCTTCAGGGAAAACAGTGGAAGAATTCTTCGGGCCGGGGAATTACGGTTTTTTTCACATGCTGCTTGGGGGACCGTTGTCGTCGACAGTCGCGGCGATGACATTTGCAATGAGTATTAAACTGGCCAAAAATTGGCTCCAGACGCAACGCAGGCAACAAATGCTGGAAAAGGAAAAGCTGGAAACCGAGTTGAATTTTTTGAAATACCAGTTCAATCCGCATTTCCTTTTTAACAGCATCAACTCCATTTTTTTTCTGATCCATAAAAACCCCGACATGGCTTCGGCATCGCTGGCTAAGTTCTCGGAGCTGCTGCGGCACCAGCTATATGAATGCAACGACCGCCAGATCCCGCTGAGCAAGGAAATAGCTTATCTCGAAAATTTCATCGAGCTGGAAAAGCTGCGCCAGAACGACAACCTCGAAGTTGTTTTTGAAGTGCAGGAACGGCTTGAAGGACAACCGGGTATTGCGCCGTTTATTCTCATGACTTTTATGGAGAATGCATTCAAGCATGTTTCAAGGCATCGGCAGGAGGGTAACTGGATTCGCGGCGGGTTGCAGCTTGACCAGGCAAGATTGATATTCAATCTCAGCAACAGCATTTCGAAAGAGACCAGTACCGAAGTGGTCCACTACGGCGGTATTGGTTTGAAAAACGTGCGCCGGCGGCTGGACCTGATCTATCCCGGAAAATACAGGCTGGATACCTGGGGCGATGCGGATGGGTTCGTTGTACATTTTGAAGTGGAACTCGAAACGCTGGCAACGACGGAAATTGCTCAAATACCTTTAAATCAGTTTGGATAGATGATCAACTGCGTGATAATTGATGATGAGCCGCTGGCGCGCGAAGGGCTGGCGGATTATGTAAAAGAAGTGGATTTCTTAAAACTGACAGGCGTTTGCGAAAATCCCGTGGAGCTCCTGAGCCTGATGGACCGGGAGCCGGTCGATTTGATTTTCCTGGATATTCAAATGCCGAAAATGAGCGGCATCGATTTCCTTAAAATTGTACAAAACCCGCCAATGGCTATTATTACCACCGCGTATCCAAGCTACGCGCTTGAAGGTTTTCAGCTTAATGTGATGGATTATTTGCTTAAACCGATCACTTTCGAGCGATTTTTCAAATCGGCGGGCAAAGCCAGGGATTATCACAAACTGCTGACCAAATCTACCACGTCGAAGGCCGACGAAGATTACTTTTTTATCAAATGCGGAAGCAAATACGAGAAAATTTTCTTCGACGATATTCTGTATATCGAAGGTCTCCAAAATTACGTGACGATCCATACAGGCAAAGGCAAATACATTACGCTGCTCAACCTCAAACACCTCGAACAAAACCTCGATAGTCGGCATTTCATCCGTATCCATAAGTCTTATATTGTCTCAATTGGTAAAATCGAGGGGATCGACGGGAATGAAATCTTTATTCAAAACCATCGAATTCCCATTAGTCGTAACTACCGTGAGCAGGTCATTGAGCAGGTAGTGAACCGGAGGCTAATGGACAAGAACCGTTAGGTCATACGGAAGCGGCAGCACAAAACGTGCCATGAAAGGGACAAAAAGCGCTTGATCCGCGTTACCTTTGACGGGCGGAGCTCAATACTCCGATTCGAGATAAGACAATGGAATTGAGTTCATACAAAGTAAAAAAATCCCAAAGGGTAGTAGCGGTAGTGCTCGCAGCGGCGGCAACCGGCGTTTTTTCGGCACTGGTGGCAGATACCCTCAAAGTGATCACGGAGCATTACGAGGAAGCATTCCTGGAAAATTTGCGGCATAATCGTTACCTGATATTCATTATTCCGCTGATTGGCCTCACGACCATCCATTTGCTCCGCTATTTTCTCTTTCATAACAAAGCAAATAAAGGGATCAAGGAGGTGCTGGACACCATCAATAAAAATGCCCACACCCTGCCCGCTTACAAGATTCCCTCTCATTATTTCAACGGCCTGTTGACGGTGATTTTCGGCGGCTCCACGGGAATTGAGGTTTCCACAGTGGTGTCGACCGCGGCGATCGGTGCATTGTCGAGCCGGAAAGTGAGCTATCTGCGTAAGTACCGCACGGACCTCGTGTGCGCGGGCCTCGCCGCAGGTGTGACAGCCCTTTTTAACGCGCCTGTTGCAGGTTTCTTATTTGCCTTTGAGGTTTTTACAAGAAGAAAAAGCAAACTTCATACGGCAGCTGTGATTACCGCGGTTCTCTCATCTTACCTCATTACCCGGTTCTACTTTTATAAGCAAGTATTCCATTTCAGCGTGACCAACTGGCGTACCGAAGCATTGCCTTACATGGTTTTGCTAGGGGTATTGGCGGGGCTTAACTCAGTTTACCTCACCAAATGCGTGCTGTTTTTCAAGAAATTCTTCGGTTCGCTGCAAAACGATTACATGCGTATTATCGGCGGGTCGCTGCTCATTTCGACCTTGATTTTCTTCGTGCCCAATCTTTACGGAGAAGGGTATGAGGGCATTAAGCACGTTTTCCGCCATGCCGACGCACCTACATTGGCCGTGGTTCTACCGTTACTCGCCGTACTTCTATTGAAGCCGGTCGCGACGTCGGTGACTCTTGGGGCAGGTGGCGACGGGGGCGTTTTTGCACCGAGCCTGTTTATAGGCGCCTTCCTGGGGCTGATCGTTTGCGTTGTGCTCAACCATTTCTTTGGCCTCGGCCTTATCCCTGTCAATTTTGTACTGATAGGCATGGCAGCCGTGCTCAGCGGTAGTATCCATGCGCCGTTTACCTCCATTTTCCTGGTATGCGCGCTGGCCGATAACTATATCCTGTTCGTTCCGATCGTAGTCGCGAGCCTTGTTTCCAAATGGGTGGCCGCGGCGATCTTTCCGTATTCGGTTTATACTTATCAGGTCAAACATGCGTCGGGCGCCGTCGCACACACGGCTACTTTTCCTCAATCACGGCCATAACCAGCGTGGCTGCATTATGTGCGGCGACGTTGTAAAACTGGTCCATATCCGCTTTCGCTTTGCCATCGGCTTTGTCGCTCAGGCTTCGGATGATCAGGAATGGGATATTCTGCTGGTAGCAGGTTTGTGCGATGGCGGCGCCTTCCATTTCCGTAGCGGCCGCATTCAGGTCTTTCAGTAACCGTTGCGTGGTTTTTTCGGATGAAACAAACTGGTCGCCGGTGACTATAATACCTTTCTTGACAGCGGGGACAAAACTGCCGTTGTTCCGCTCCACCTTTGCCAGTTTCAGACTTTTGGAAACCGAAAGCGCTCGGGAAATCAATGCGGAGTCGCAATGAAATTTCAGGGGATTCTCTTTTTGGGTGAAGGGGTTTTTCGTGGCCCAGTAGTGCATTCCGGCATCGTCGATCTGCCCGAAATCGTGATAAGCGATCTGCGTCCCGATCACCAGATCGCCCGGCGCCAGCGCCGGATCGACACCTCCTGCAATCCCTGAAAACACGATCTCACGCGGTTGGAAATGCTGGATCATCATCACGGTCGTAATGGCTGCATTCACTTTTCCGACGCCGGTCTCTGCGAGTACTACACGTCTGCCGCGAAGCTGGCCGGTAATGAACCGGATCTGGCTGATAACGGTATCTTTTTTCTGTGCCATCTCGCTTTCCAGCAATACCAGTTCAGGCGGGAATGCGCCGAGAATGCCGGTAACGCTTTGAGATTTTACAGAAAGGACGATGATCAGAAAGAGGAACGTGAGTAGTGAATTTTTCTTCATGTTGAGTTTAAAAAATCAAAGCCAGAATGGCGAAAATATCAATGATAATGAGGGCTAAACTAATGTCTCGGGCCTGTCCCGTGAGCAATTTCAGGGCAGTCCAGCTGAGGAATCCCCAGATAATGCCCTGGGTGATGGAATAGGTAAATGGGATCAGTACCATGGCCAGGAATGCCGGAAATGCTTCCGAAAGGTCATTCCAGTTAATGCGGATCACCGGTTTCATCATAAAAACACCCACCAGCACTAATGCAGGTGCGGTGGCGATGGAAGGTACCGCGCTCAGCAGTGGGGAAAGAAACAAAAATGGCAGGAATAAAATAGCTCCGGTAACAGCGGTAAGGCCCGTTTTGCCCCCTTGCTCGATCCCAACGGCCGATTCGATGTAGGCGGTGCCCGGACTGCTGCCCGTGAGCCCGGCGATGGTGGTCGAAACGGCGTCCACCATCAGTGAACGGCGGATATTACGCGGTTCTCCGTTTTCGTCGAGCAGGTTGGACGCTTCGGCCAGCCCGACGAACGTAGAAAGGCTGTCGAACATATCGGTAAATACGAATGCAAGGATGATCGGAGCCAGGCTCCATTTCAGTGAATTGACGAAATCGAGCTGAAATAGCAGGCTGAAATCGGGTTTCGAAACAATGTGATCGATGGTAATAATCGCTTCGGAACCGCCCCACCACCGCCCGATCGGCCAGGCAAGCAGGCTGGTGACGACAATGCCGATCAGAATGCTGCCTTTGACATTGCGGATGAGCAGGATGACCGTCACGAGCAGTCCAGCGATAAATGTGAGCGTCGGCGCATTGAGATTCCCCAGGCTGATCATCGTCGCCGGGTTAGGCACAATGAATTTGGCATTGGCGAAACCGATGAGCGTGATAAACAGCCCGATCCCCGCCGCGATGCCGAAACGCAAAGGTTTTGGAATAGCTTTAACAATATAAGAGCGGATATTGAAGGCGGATAGAATCAGAAAGAATACCCCGGACCAGAATACCGTCCCGAGTGCCACTTGCCAGGAAAGGCCATCTGTAAGCACAGCAGTGTAGGTGAAAAATGCATTGAGGCCCATTCCGGGGGCAACGAGAATGGGGTTGTTCGCGTAAAGCCCCATCATCAGACTGCTGAAAAACGACACCAGTATCGTGGCTGTTAACACCGCCGGGAACGGCATGCCGGTTTGGCTGAGGATCGACGGGTTGACGACGATGATATACGCCGTTGCCAGGAATGAGGAAATCCCGGCCAGGATTTCGGTGGAGATCTGCTCTTTGCGAAGTCCGGAGAATAAGGTCATATCGTTCAGGTTTATTTCAAATATATTGATTTAGTTTCAATGGAAGGGCTTTTTCATAAGCTGTAAGGGATAGAGTGCCGAAAATTGGTCATATGTAATCCAGTAAGTTGCTATTTTGCATTACTTTAAAAATTGTTCTTTTATCACCTGAACCATACATGCTTAACATTCCAAAGTACCAGGGCCAACGCTGGGGCATAGCCTTGCTGGGCGGTATTACCCTGGCGTCCGTGCTGATGACGGGCTACACCTATACCCGCAATACTGCTTCCGATCGACCCGATTCGCTGCAACTGGCTTCATTCGTCGAACCCGGGTTCCCCTACATTTCAACCTCCGTTGACGCCCGCAAGCTGGGCGGCGGTTTCCCGAAAGACAATCAGGCTGCGCGCACGCTCGCATTGCAGCTGGGCGACAGCGCCTATGCCTGTTTCGATACCGATCTGCTTCGCTGGTCGGTGGCCTGGACGGGCAAGTTTCTGCCGATGGTACTGATGGCGCAGGTTTCGTACAAAGATTTTTTCAACAAGAACAATAACATAGCCACAGTTCCGGGCTCGCCCGTGCTCGCAACAGGCGCTTACGCGGGGTGGTCGACAGGCATGCCCCAGTACCGCACCGACCAGTCGCTGCCACCAACCTGGAAACCGCTTCCGGCCGAAAAGGGACGTTACAATGGCGTGTATGTTTACGGAAAACAATCCATACTCGATTATTCGGTAGGAACGGCGCATATTTATGAACTGCCGGGAAGCACCAAATTCGATGGCGGTGTAGCATTTACCCGCGCCATCCGGGCTGGTGATGTTTCTACCGAGTTATTCCTTACGGCTGCTGAAATCGATAATGCCTCCGGCAGCGAAGTAAAAGGCCGCATAGCTTACGTGTATCAGGGGGCGAACAAGGATACTGTTACCACCGTGGCGGTTTTGGGTAAAGGTAAACCCAATTGGCAGCCTGGTGTGGAAGAGGGGAAATATCTGACTGTAAAAGTGCCCGCATCCGGTGAGGCGACAGTCGCGATCTGGAAAGGGCTTTCGAAGGACAAAAAGGCGTTTGAAAAGTTTGTAAAAACCAAACATATACCACTGCCGGATTTCAAAAAAGGCGGCCCTGCACTGTGGAAGGAAGCGGTGGTAACACAAGGACAGCTCGCGCCGGACACTGCCGCGTTCGTGACCGATCAGCTTACATTGCCTTTGCATAATCCCTGGAAAAGAAATGTGCGTGTGGCTGATGTCGCTTTTTTTAAGGATGGCAGAGCGGCGGTTGTTACTTTCGAGGGTGATGTTTGGACCGTTGAAGGCATTGATAAAAACCTCCAAAACCTGAAATGGCGACGCTTTGCCTCGGGTCTCCACGAGCCGATGAGCATTGAGATCGTCAAGGAACAAATCTATGTTTTCGACAGAAACGGCATTGTTCATTTTCATGATCTGAATGCCGACGGTGTGGCCGATTACTATGAGAACTTTTCGAATGTCATGGAACAATCGGCCGAGTCGCGCGAGTGGGCGGGAGACCTTGTGACCGCGCCCGATGGCAGTTTTTACATTGCCAAAGGCGGTAGTTTGAGCAACGGGCCGGGTATGACGAAAATTACCGGTAAGGGTTTCCGCGCAGGTTCTGACCAGAACGGTACCGTTATGAAAATTTCGCCCGACGGGCGCAGTGCCGAGGTTGTTGCAACCGGTTTGCGTGGCCCTTATCTGGGAATGCATCCTACCAAAGGCATTCTCACCGCCTCCGATCAGCAGGGTAACTTCGTGCCGTCTACACCGATTTTTGTGATTCATCAAGGCGATTATTTTGGGGTAGAACCCACATTGCATCGCAAAGATAATCCAACTGTAACCCCGCCATTGACCTGGATACCTCACAGTGTCGACCGTTCCGCGATTAGCCAGGTTTGGGCTACCAGTTCCAAAATGGGGCCATTGAATGATAACCTTATTCACTTTTCTTTCGGCAGGCCCGGATTATTCCGCGTGCTGATCGACAGTACTACCAGCGTTGTGCAGGGCGGTGTATCTGTCATTAATGCCAATTACCCGGCTCCTACCTCGAAAGGGGCGATGAACCCGCTGGATGAGCAGTTATATGTGGCAGGGTTTAACCTATGGGGTTCCAGTTCGAACGGGATCAGTGCATTGCTGAGGCTCCGCTATACCGGCAAACCGAGCTATTTGCCCAACCATTTCCGGGCTGGCAAGCAGGGCATTGTGCTACGTTTCGATTCGCCGCTGGACAAAGCCACTGCGAGCGATCCGAAAAACTTTGAAGTAAAAAGGTGGAATTACAAGCGCACCGAAGAATATGGTTCGGGGCATTTCAAGCTCGACGGCTCGACTGGCCAGGAAATTATGCACGTGGCGGCATCTTATTTGTCGGCCGATCGTAAAAGTGTGCTGCTGCTCGTTCCTGAAATGACCGAAGTAATGCAAATGGAGGTGACCTACCGTATGCAGGCAGCGGATGGTAAGAAGGTGAACGACCAGTTCTGGTTTACCATTAACCAGTCGACAGACGTGGATTTGAAGGGCTTCGAAGGCGTAGATCTTGCATTGCTGAATGTCAAGCGCCCTGAGACTTCCACCGCAGCTGTGGCGGAGACGGCGGCTTCGGTGGAGAAGGGTCGTGAAATATTCCAGAAAATGGCCTGTGCTGGCTGCCATTCGGAAGGTACCCGCACAAAGGGCATGTATGGGCCGCCGTTTCAGAACCTGTACAAATCGGAGCGTACTTTTGACGACGGCACCAAGGTAATCGCCGATGAGGCATACCTCCGTGAATCGATCCTGACGCCTTCGAAACGCATTATTAAAGGTTATAATGAAGAAATGCCTTCGTTCGTAGGCGTACTTTCTGATAACGATATCGAATCGGTGATTTTGTTTATCAAATCACTTTCGGGGAAATAACGTTACGAAATTTCATCGAGACTGAACGGAAGCCGGCGAATGCGTCGGCCCGTGAGGTCGAAAATGGCATTGGCGAGGGCCGGGGCAAACGGAGGCAGCCCCGGCTCACCCACGCCACCGGGTTTCTCGTCGTTTTCCATGATGTGTACTTCGATAGGCGGGATATCCGCGATGCGCGGCATGGGGTAGGTATCGAAATTTTCCTGAACAGCTTTCCCATCCTTGAATGTGGTTGCGTGGATCGTGGCTGCGCCGAGCGCCATCACAATACTGCCTTCCACTTGTGCACGGATGGTGTCGGGGTTGACGTACCACCCGCAATCCATCAGCGCTACCACTTTTTCAATCCTGACTTTCCCTTCCGCATTCCGCATTACTTTTACCGCATGGCCGCAAATGCCGGTGAAGCATTCTGTGAATGCAACGCCCCAACCCTGATTTTTACCGCGGGATTGCCAGCCGGTCAGTTCCGTCATCCGGTCGATCAACGCCTGGTAGCGCGGGGCGGGCAAATGCGCTCGCCGGAATGCCATGGGATCTTTACCCGCCAAGTGGGCCAGTTCATCAATGAAGCTCTCACACGCGAACCCATGCGTGGACGCATACACGGAGCGCCACCACATCACCGGTATGGGTGAGTGTATACCTGCGCCTCCGAAGCTGTAATGCTGGATTCCCAGCCGGTAGGGGGGCAATAATCCCTCGAAATCGCCTGTGTTGTAACCGGCTGCATCTGGTGAGCCGGACGGGGTAGGTGACCATTCCTGACCGATCCATTGGGTTGCCGTATTGGCCTGAAAGGCATGGATACGGCCCTGGGCGTCCAGGCCCCCTTTCAGTGAGTAGAATGCGCCTGGGCGGAATGGACCCGCGGTCATGTCGTCTTCACGCGTCCATACTACCTGTACGGGTGCTTGTATTTCTTTGGAAATGAATGCAGCCTCGTAAGGATAATCAGGAAAAGCTTTTCTGCCGAAACCGCCACCGAGGAAGGTCATATGCACAGCCACTTGCTCGATGGGTATGTTGAATCGTTGGCTCAAATCGGCCTGTATCCAATTTGCTTCCTGTATCGGCCCCCATATCTGGATATAGTCGGCGCGGACGTCGGCAATGCAATTGAGGGGCTCCATGCAGCTGTGTGATTGGTAGGGCGTTTCATACGATGCTTCCAACTTTTGGGTACACTGCTCATACTCGGCTTCGAATCGGGGATGGCTGCCGATCTTTTGAAGGTTTCCCCGCATTTGATTTTCGAGCGATGTCGTGTCCGGAAGTCTAAAATCAGGATCATTCCAATCTACTTTCAATGATTTTCTTCCCTGCATTGCCGCCCAGAGGGAATCGGCAACGACGGCAACTCCTTCACAGTATTGGGAAAACACAGGCCTGCTTACCTTGAAAACATGTGTAACCCCCGGCACTTTTCGGGTTTCGGTGTCGTCGAAGCTTTTTATGGTTTCCCTGAACCGCGTGCCGCGCTCGATTACGGCGTATTTCATTCCGGGTAATTTTTTGTCCAGGCCGAATAGGGCGGTCCCGTTCGTTTTCAATGGGATATCCTTTCGAGGTACAGACTTGCCAATGATTTTATACTCGGAACGCTTTTTCAGAATGACTTCGGCAGGCGGTTTGAGTTTCGCAGCTTTTTCTACCAGTGCGCCATACGGCAATGTATTTAGCGTTTTCCGGTGGATAATCGTGCCGTTTTCTGCATAACAATCATTTTTCGACACGTTCCATTCGGCAGCGGCGGTTTCGATCAGCATTTCACGTGCGCAGGCTCCTGCGCGCAGAAGCCGGGGTGCCCATCCGCGAACGGAAAAGCTGCCCTCCTGCGGCTGAGGGCCGTATTTTGCAGGATTAGCGGGTGCAAAAACGATTTCGACATCGTCCAGCGCTACTTCCAATTCTTCCGCGAGCATTTGAGGAAGTGCCTGAAACGTCCCCTGGCCCATTTCGGAGCGGTTGCACATTAAAATCACTTTGCCGGTGCGACGTATCGAAATCCAGGACATCAGTTCGGTGCCCTGCTGAGATTCGTCGGATATGGGGTTGATAATCAGCCGAACCGCTTGGCTGTTCGCAGGTATGTATGCCGCGAGCGTCAGCGCCGCACCCGACCACGTAGCCTTACGAAGAAAATTACGGCGGGAAATGTCCTGTGACTTCATGGCATCGATCAATGCGAATAGCTGGCTGCCGTTTTAATGGCCTTGCGAATGCGTGGATAGGTTCCGCAACGGCAAATATTACCATTCATAGCAGCGTTTATGGCCTCATCGTCGGGATTGGCGTTACCTGCTAACAACGCTACTGCGGACATGATTTGCCCGCTCTGGCAGTAGCCGCATTGCGGCACCTGTTCGGCGATCCACGCACGCTGCACCGGATGAGAATTATCCTCCGAAAGCCCCTCGATGGTCGTTACAGGTTGCTCACCCACCGCTGATACAGGAAAAGAGCAAGACCGCACCGGCGCACCGCTTAAATGTACCGTGCAAGCCCCGCACTGCGCAATTCCGCAGCCATATTTGGTCCCCGTAAGTCCGATCAGGTCACGAATTACCCAAAGCAATGGCATTTGTTCGTCGGCTTCGACAGTATAGGACTTACCGTTCACTAAAAGCGGGTAGGAAGGCATAGGCGGTAGGATTAAAAGTTTTGAATACTTCGAAGGTAAACCAGGCACCAGCCGCCTGCAAATCAGATTGACGAGGTGCCGTTTTGGAGGGATGAAATGCGGGTTTTGGATAATTAGTCAATGCCGGTCGGACAATGAATTATGAAATGAGGACTTCTGAGTGATAAATTGGGGCTACTTGTAAATATCCTTGTTTCAGCTTAGGGAAAATGGCCTGCAAGGAGATAAACAAGGCGCTTGATAATCCGTTGCTGCCACACGGACATCGGATTGGTTTGTAATAGTTACATGGGTACAAATTGAGAGGAAATTAAAACTCTTCTCAACATGAATGCGGCATTTTACGAAAGTATCCTGAACGGTAAACGACTTATGTTTTGGTTTACCAGTATGGGAAAGGAATCAATTATAAAGGTGATACAATTCAAGCCAACCGAAGAACCCGATATTTACGAAATAGCACTGGGGGACTTGAATTCGGATGGCTCGATTGACTTAGATAAAAGAAGTGACAACGGTGATACGGAGGAGGTGTTATCCACGGTTGCCAAGGCGTTGCTGTTTTTCCTGAGTGATCATATGGAGGCACAGGTAGTGATTGAGGCGAACAGTGATTCCAGAGCACGTCTTTATCAGATTGCGATTAAAAGGGGACTAGATGACCTCGGGGAGTACCTTGTGGCCTATGGATTTGATAATGAAAAGCCAGAAGTTTTACAGAGTGGCAAAAACTACAAGAAGTTTGTCATTTCATTAAGAGAAGATAGGTTATAGTTTTAAATTAAGAATATTCAACAAAAATCTAATGGGAACAGAAATTAAAGTCGAAAAAAGGAATGTACCGGACTGGTTTACCCCGGAAAAGTTGGAGGAGTTTCGCCCAGCCATTGAGGCAGCTGCACAAGAGAAGGTGGATCGCTTAGTCGCAGCCTGGACGCCTGAGTTCAAAGCAGCATTGCGCAAATTAAGGGAGCGGAAAACCGCTCCCCGGAAATAAGTATACTTAATATCAGGCAACCATGGTGAACAACCTGTTCAGGTCCCAGGAATTGTTGACGCCCGATTCACTGACCACTTTTTTTAGATTGGTGGCTAGCTGAGATTTCTCATCATTCACCATTTCGAGCAAATTGCCCAGGTAGTCGGGTTTGCGGCGGTTCAGGAATGCGTTGGCTTCCGGCGAATTGTGGTAAGTGGCGGTAAAACCTTTGCCATGGCGCTCAATGAGGCCCCAGGTTACGAGCGCGTCGAGGAAGTCGAGCGAGCTGTGGCTTTGTAGTCCCAGTTTTTGCCGGATCTCGGATACGAACAGCGGGCCGTTAGCCAGTTCAGTAAAAAGGCCGAGACGGATGGCCGTCAGCAGCGGTTTGGCAGACCAGAACCCCGTTCCGATCCGGATGATGTTGATTGGAGTGATTTCCTGCTCTTGTTCAATTTCAATTGTACTCATGGCTAAATGAAGTTAATGTTCCGGAAGATGTGCTTCCACTGAATGAAACATGCTCTAAATTAGTGTTGAAGACTCAACATACAGAACGCCATTGTGATGAACTGCCCAAACGAGGGGTTAAACCGGTCCAAAACAGGTGTAGTCTGTTCCCTCGTTAACGTCTATTTCGCAGAAATCTGTCAATAAGTTGCAGGAAATTTGAGTTAATCAGTGTTTAATCGCGAGTTTGGCTACGCTCCTGTTTTCTTCAAATCCATCATTTTCTAATCTGCAAGAAACATCGCCGGGCATACTGGTGAAGGTATTTCGCTAATTACCAGTTGGATACAAAAAACCGGTTGCCTAAGCAGCCGGTTTTTTGTATCCTTATTAAATGAAACCTTAGAAACTATACCGCAAACCAATCTGCACCTGGTAAGGGTTACCCGAAGGGGTTACCACACCGGCGGTATTTACACGGTATACAAATTGATTTTTCGCTTTGTCGAATGCGGCAACGGCAGGCTTGCCATTCGCAGCAGGGATGCCCAATGCGTAAAGTGCTTGTGTACCCAGCGACTTGTTGCGGCCCCAATCCTTGTTCAGGAAGTTCGCGAAGTTGAATACATCGGCGGAAACTTCGATGGCATGGGTGCCCGCGATTCGGATGCGTTTCGACGCGCGAACGTCGAACACACCGTAGAAACCATTGATACCACCGTTTCTTTCCGCAATTTTACCTGAGTTCTTGATGATGTAATCCTTGATGCTCTGACTTGCGTCCTTGTTGTCGAGGATCGCCTGGAGACCGTTACGCACGTTTTCTGGTACGCTCGGATCATTCCGGTCGAAAACAAATGCAAGGTCGTTGGTACCTACAAAGTCGCCATTGGTATTACCACCCGAGAGCAGGGTATAACGGGTACCACCGATTCCTGAATAGCGCACGCCTACATTGATACCCCAGAAGCTGGGCAGCGAGCCGTAGAATACGATTTTGTGACGGAACTGGTTGTCGGAGTACGACATCAGGCTCAGGTTGCGCGGATCGTCCCTTACAGGCAGTGAAAGCGTAGCGCTGTTCGCTACGTTACCGTTGAATGAGGTATTGTCTTTTACATCGTTGTAAGTGTAGCTCAAAGTGATTTCTCCGTCGCGGAAGTACTGATATTTCACATCCGCCACAACAGAGAACGCATTCACTTTTCCTTCACTATTTAGTTCCAGCACGCGGCCGAATTGCGTCGATTTACGTCCCAGGAGCCAGTCACCAGCGCCGTTGGCCGGCATTTTGTCCGCAGGCACGAACACGCCACGGTTACCTTCGTTAGCCAGACGGAAGAATGGCTCGTCGACCATGTTTCTGTCCACGTACATATAATTGTTGCGGCCCAGGCTCATATAACCCGCTATACCCACTTTTAATTTGTCGGTCAGGTACTTGTTGTAGGAAATGTTGGCCTTGTAAATGATAGGTACGCGTGCATCTTTGGCATTGGTATTGATCGTCGGCAACTGGAATTGCGACAAAGTCGGAATGCTGTTGTAGTTGGCACGGTAAGCTGCGAAATCCGGTGTAGGGACATTTGGGTTGCGTACGTCGACGGTCGCCAGGTGCTTCCCGTCGAATGTCAGGTTGTTGATCACCACGTAGTTGTTGATATCCGAAGCGAACACACCGGCACCGAGACGGAAGATATCGGTATGCTTGTCATTCACATCCCAGGTGAACTGTACCCGCGGCTGTACGACAAACGACTTGATCTTGTTGTCGGTGCGGATTTTCAGAGCATCATACAAAGTCTGATTCAGAGGCGAGCTCGGGTAATGCGCGTAGTCAAGGCGCAGGCCTGCCACTACGTCGAGGCCGGTAGCGAGGCTTGTTTTTAGCTGACCATAAACACCTGCATTCCAGATCGTGCCTTTCACCGACCAGTCGTCCATCAAAGGTACTTCACGGTAGTACCGGTAAGGTTTCAGGTCATTGAACTGGTCAAGAGACGTTTTACCCGCAGCGGCGTCCACATTGTAGTGGAAACGGCCGTTCACTTCCGAGCCGTAGGTCGAATGCGAACGGGTCATCATCATATCCACCCCAAAAGTATACTCAACTTTATCGGTGTTGTAATACAGGTTGTCCACCAATTGAACCACATGGTTGGTAAAACGCTCCTGTGCAAATCGGTGACCACCCATCTGAATGTTGGTCGAGCGCGAGCTGCCGTCGCTCAGTACCGAGTTTACGTTTTCCACGATCGCTCTTGGAATGTTGGCAGCCGGAAGCTGGTCGCCCGGCGCACTTTTCTGTTTCACGAACAAATGCTGCACTTTCAGTTCATTGGTCACTTTCGAATTGAGTGTCGAGCGGAGCGATGCGAGCAGGCTGTTGTCCTGGTTAAAGTCGTTTCCGTAAGACTCGTAGGCGTTGATCGTCGTGTTATCCGCCAGGCCGAGCTTGTTGCGGTCGTTGGTGTAGTTGTTGCGGATCGTTAAAAGGTTTCGGTTGTTCAACTGCCAATCGAGACGAAGAAATGCTGCGTCGGAACCGCGTTTTTTATCGAAAGTGCCAAACTGCTGGGTGTCGGACATGCCGTATTTGCTGCGGGCAATATTGACGAACTGGTCCAGCGTAGCGCGGGTTACATTAAAACGGTTTTCATCCACCGGGCTGAGGATATCCGCGATGATCAATGGGCGGCTGTCCTGCTGGTGGTCCCAGGCTACGAAGAAATGCAGCTTATCTTTCAGGATCGGTCCCCCCAGGGAGAATCCAAATTGATTGGTGGAGAATTTGTTATTGATTTTGTTGCCACGAATATCATAAGGGCTCGACAACCAGTCGGCACGTGTATAATTGAATGCGCTACCGCTCAGTTGGTTGGTTCCCGATTTCGTTACCGCGCTGATCGTACCACCGCCGCTGCGGCCGTAAGTGACGTCGTACTGGTTGGTAACCACCTGAAACTCGCGTACCGCCTCAATCGAAATCGAGTAGGGTGCTCCGCTTCGGCTGGTGGTAGCGCCTGCGGAAGTCGGGTTTTTGGAACTCATACCATCAATCGTGTAGCCCGTAGACGAGCCTAATTGGCCGGAGATATTACCGCCGCGGCTCAATGGAGAAAGGTCCATCAGCGACGTGAAGTTTCGTCCGTTTACCGGCAGACGGGTAATGTCCCGTGCTGAAATAGCCGTGGAAGCGCCCAGGTTTTCAATTTTGTTCTTGATACCCGATGCAACAACGCTTACAACTTCCAGCGTTTGGCCGGCTTCTTTCATACTCATTCTGACTTTCACGGCATCGCCCTGGTGCAGGAGATAACCCGTCAGCTTTTGTTCACCAAAGCCGACGTAAGTAGCTGTAACCGTGTAAGGCCCGCCTAATGGAAGTTCCTTAAAGGCATATTCACCCTTTGCGTTGGTAACGGTTCCAGTCGTAAAGCCTGTTGATTCGTTTTTCACCTGAACGGTAGCGCCCGCCAGTGCTGCATTCTGGTCGTCGGTTACCGTACCGGAGATCGACGCCTGCGTTGTTTGAGCCCTCAACACCACGATGTTACCGAAGCAGCAAAGCAATGTCAGGATAATAGGTAGTAAAAATCTCTTATGCATGAGCATGTTGTTGGTTAAACAAAATTTGCCGCAAAAGAAGAGGATCTACTTGTCCAGGATGTTATTGGAGTGTTATGTAATTGTAAAGTCGCATTAACATCTGAATCTACCCACGCCACGCCGCCCAAAAAAACGCAGATTTTTTTTCATCGCATTGTCCAATCCAGAGGGGGGCGTTCGTCTTTAACATGAGTTTTGACCGGGTCGTAGATGCGATCAACGAATGATCGGGTTTTAGTCAGGTGTGGTCATTGGTAGTCAGGAATGGTCATTGGCGTACCTGAAATCCCTATCAAGCAAAACAATATTCGACAAAACCTGACAAATCTTGACAAAAAAACCGACCATTCAATCATCGCACCGGCGACCCGGTCACTCATTCAATCATTCAATCATTAAAATCAACATGGAGCAACGAATCAATCTTCAGGAAAAAGGACAAAAAGCATTGAAGGCCATGTATGGCATAGGCGGTTACCTGGCGAAATCGCAGGTAGAGCGACGCCTTTTGAACCTGATCTACTTCCGTGTATCGCAACTCAACGGCTGCGCATTCTGTCTGGATATGCATTCCAAAGATATCCGCGCGGAGGGAGAAACCGAGCAGCGGCTGTATTTGCTGAATGCATGGCGGGAAGCACCTTTTTACTCCGAACGCGAACGCGCCTCATTGGCCTACGCCGAAGCCGTGACGTTGCTGAAAGACCGCGAAGTTACCGACGAGGTATTCGACGCCGTCAGCCAGCATTTTACCGACGAGGAGATCATTGATCTGACGCTCGCCATCACGACTATCAACTCCTATAACCGCTTCAACATCGCATTCCGCACCGAAGCCGGAAGTTACGAGCCGGGCCAGTTTGCGGTTCATTAAGCACTTCATCAATGGACGAGCCCCAGGCACGCATCGGTATTTCGTTAATACGATGCGGTGCCCTGGGGCATGCTTTATTTTTCCATAGCTTTTAAGCCCGGAGAAGGTGGTAATTCGGTTATTCCACTACTTTTACCAATGCGGCAAGCTCCTGATCTGCCAGGCCATCGGACTCAGCCTTTTGCAACAAGTCGCTGATGGTTTTAATAAAAGCAGGTTGTATACCCGCATTCCGGAATGCATTGTGAATGCGCTGGGTAGCGGCCACACTGATCGACAGCGGGCTTTGACTGATTGTAAAATCACCTTTCTCTACCACACCGATCTGATGTTTAAAAAACTCGGTAAATCCAGGAGTAATCTCGCCCAATATTTCGCTGAATGCGCCGAGCGACAACCCGGTTTTTTGTGAAAGTACGATGCCGTGGATCAGGCCGGAATAAGAGCCGTAAAGCCAGGTCAGTGTGGCAAGGTCCATCGCCGAAGCCAGCGCTGCACGGTCGCCGAGGTATTTGATATTTCCCCCGAATATCGTCAAGGCATCGCGGCTGCGTTCGAAATGCTTCTGATTGCCCGAAACGATGATGGTGGTTTCGGGAAGGCCCATCTGGTCGGGTGCCACCTGGATAGCGCCATTGATATACCCTGCATTCAGGTTGGCTAACATGGTTTCAAGCTGTTCGGCCTCCTGGGGGTCGGCGGTCGTGAAGTTGATCAGCGTTTTGCCGGTCAGGATGGATTTATCCGTGATATTTTCGAAGATAAGATGTACAGCTTCGTAATCCAGGACGCATATCACAATCAGCGGATTCTGACGGATCGCTTCTTCGAGGTTCTCAAATACTTTTACGCCGGCAATCGCGTCTGCTTTTGCCCGGGTGCGGTTCCAGACGGAGATGGAATAACCTTGTGCAACCAGCAACTCGGCAAGCCGTGTTCCCATTTGTCCCAGCCCTATGACGGTAATTTGTTTTGTGTTCATTTTCTGTTCGTTTTGAATTCATGAGCACAAAAATCGGGGACGGGAGGCCGGCAATCAATTACCGAAAAAAGATTCGGTAACCGAAAATTTATTCGGTATTGAGTAAATTGGGCTGAATAAAAGACATCCGATCAACTCATTCATCAACACCATGTATCAGCGGAAAACACCCGAAGACCTCGAATGCGGCATTACCATTGCCATGAAAGTTTTCGGGGCAAAATGGAAGCCTTGCTTGCTCGACGCCATCCAGCGCGGGTTTCGCAGGCCCAGCGAAATGCACCGGGAAATCAAAGGCGCGACCCCGCGCGTGCTCGATATGCAGCTGCGCGAACTGGAGACAAGCGGGATCGTTGAGAAATGCCAGTCGACCGGTTTTCCGCTTTATACCGAATATACGCTGACCGACCTCGGGCGCACGATCATGCCCATTATCGACCGGATCAACGAATGGGGATTGCAGTACAAAGACGTTGTTGCCCGAGAAAGTCTTCAATCCATATCCTTGTAGTGGCTTACTTTCTGGAACAGTTCAATCAGCGTGGTTACCTGAAGTTTTTCGAAAAGCCGTGCCTTGTATGTACTCACGGAGCTTTCGGTCAGGTCCAGTTTTGACGCTATTTCCTTGATCCAGAACCCGTCTATCAGCATGTCCATGATCGTTATTTCACGGGCTGAAAGGTCCAGGAGCGGATTGTCGGCCCGGTAATTATGTTTGTCGAGCTGGTTCAGCAGCTCAACTTTAATTCTCGGGCTCACATACCTGCCGGTATCTGCGATAGACAGGATCGCCGTACGAATATCTCCGGTTTCAGAATTTTTGGATACAAAACCGTTTGCGCCTGCACGGAGATAGTGTATCCCGTAAATTCTTTCCTCAATGGCAGAGAAAATAAGGATATTCACATTTTTTTGAACGGCCCGCATTGCCCCGATCATTTCAAATCCCTGGCCCTCAGGAATCTGAACATCCAGAATGACGAGGTCCTGGGGATGTATGGCGAGTTCGGATAACACCTCACTAAAAGAAGTAGCCTCGCGTATCACCGCGGTCTTGTACAAATCCTGAACGAGTATTTTGGTTGCAAGTCTGATAATCTGATAATCTTCTACAATTAAAATGTTTTTCATCCGGACATTTTCTAATTCAAAAAATTAAATTCCTTGTGGAAGGTCCAGAGAATAAATGAATGGCTGAGTATGAACATGGTCGATGCTCTTTTCAAAAATCTTTGGATAGCTGAGGGCTAATTTTGGGCCGTTTTTCAACGGATATTTCAATATTAAAAGTAAAATCTGAAAATAAAAGCAAAATAACTTCTGATAAAATAATTTGACACGAATTGTACCTTCTTCCCGATTTGTGAAAGTGACACGACTTGTCGTCAAGCAATTGAAAAGGGACCTGTTCGGTGACTTTGGCAGCGCAAGCGCCTGACGCTCGCATATATACGGAGGCGACAGTATGCGGAGGTCAGGAACTGAAATACCGTACCACGTTGGCAGAATCCAGTTCCAGTTTGAGATCGACGCTGAATTCGGATTCGGACTGCTGTACCGACAATTGGTGCCTGTCGGGGTAAAGCAATTGGAGCCGTTTTGAAGTGTTGCTCAGCCCGAATCCGCCAACTTTATCTTCTTTGGCCCTGGGTGGACTTTGACGTGCGTGCTGCGGTATATTGTTCTTTATTTTGAAGTACAGTGTATTTTGATCCAGCACGATGGAAATGTCCACATAAGACGCATATTTGCTCTTGGCAGTACCGTGTTTGAATGCATTTTCTACAAATGAAACCAGCAGGAGGGGAGCGATAAGATACTCCTCAGGGTTGCCGGTTAATTGGTAATTAATAGTCACTTTGTCGGAGAAACGGGCACGCTCGAGGTCCAGGTAATTTTCGATGTAACTGATTTCTTTGGACAGTACTACATTTTCTTTGCTCGATTCGTAAAGACTGTATCGCATCAGGTCCGATAATTTAAGAACGAGGTCGGCAGCTTGTTCGTCGACATCCACTGTTTTGGTATAAATAGCGTTGAGGGTGTTAAACAGAAAGTGAGGATTGACCTGCGATTTAAGGAAACTGAGTTCGAGATTAAGGTTATTCTTTTGTAATTGTAAACTTTGTGTTTGCAGATTCAGATTTGCTTTTTCGAGCTGCAATCGTTCCATTTCCAGCTGCATATTCTTGGTGCGGGAATTAATAATGTCACGCATTACTTTGATGGCGAGCAATGGCGTGATGTAATACAGGCTCCATGCGTAGTCGGTATACGCGATGTCAAAATCAGTGAAGCAGCTGATCCACCGGCCGCGGGCCTGGAAGAAATCCCACAATTTGGAAACATAAAAAGAATTTTCCTCCGAACCATTCGTAAGAGATGCCAGGTGCCTGAATTCATAATAGTTGGTGACATGCACCAGGAGGAACACGATAACCAGGCTTATAACCAGTGGCAGTATTCTCCTGGTGTATAAAAACCGAGGAAAGACCACATATCCCAGCAGATAGAATACGGAAACGGATTGAAGGAACACCGCAGCCGATGCATGCCATACAACGGAGACGTTGTCTTTGGTGAGTGCCGGAATGCTGTAATAATGTGCGACGCACCATAGCGCAATCCATGCCAGTATGTGATAAATAATCCTGGTTATTTTTGCGCTTTTCTCAGATGAAATAGGATTGAAACGCATAACCTGTCAGATTCTGTTCCTTTGTAACACAGCGAGCACATTGGCGCGATACGTTACGCCAATCGGAATTTTTCGGCCACTGTTCGTGGTGATTTCATTTCCTTCAATTTCCCGTATTACTTTTTTATTGACGATGTAAGAACGGTTTACTCTTAGGAATTGTGCCGAAGGCAATGCTTCTTCGATTTTGGCCATCGTCATATGAATAACCGCAACCCGGTCCGACCAATATAATTTCAAGTAATCGCGCATCCCTTCAATAAAGTGTATTTCACTAGGCGCTACTTTAATGAGTTTCTTATTCTCTTTCAATAAAAGAAAGTCGTTTCGTGCACCTGAGAACTCCGTATCCGCTACTTGCTGGTGTGGTTCTTTTATCGAGGAAACAACTTTGTCCATCAGCTCGGCTGTGCCCGGTAAGTGCTTCGGAAAGCGAGCGCCATCGACCTTGTTGACGGCCTTTAGGAACCTTTCGAACGAGACAGGTTTGAGGAGGTAGTCCGTTAGCTCATGTTCGTAACCTTCCAGCGCATAGGAAGGGTCGGCGGTAATCATGATCATTGCCGGACGGGCGGGAGGAAGAAGCTTTAATAGCTCAAATCCGGTCATTTCAGGCATTTCAATGTCCAGAAATACAATGTCCGGCTTCATGTCCCTGATCAGAAAAAGGGCGTCGGTAGCGGTCTCCGCAATGCCGGCCAGTTCGAGAAAGGGAACTTTCTGCACATATTTTTCAATCAATCGGCGTGCATCAGCCTCATCGTCTACTATTATACACCGCAACCTGCCGGGAGACAACATACTCTGACCTTAACTACTGTACTAAATTTCATTCGTCTGCAATAATATAGGTATTGGTCGAAATAAATGCATAATTCGGCGAAATTATTTTAGTTCGAGAGCTATTTAGGATTACTTTAAACTCGCTAAGGAATGAATGGTTTGTGAAAGAATAAAAGTTGCTATTGGCCATGATAAAAACACTTACTGGAATTGGATTTAAAGGAGGGTCAAACGGACACCCCGCCCTGTTTCATACAAAACACTATTACACTTCATTTGCAACGATTGCCGCTATTCCGGCTCTGCACGGTTTGATTTCGACGGAATTAAACAGGTGACTTCCTGCTTCCAGGTACTCTCGGTCATTGAATAGGTTGTTTAGTTTGGATTTAAGCTGGAAAAACACAATTTTTATCTAAGAAAACAACGATCCGGGCTGGTACTGGAAAACGATAACTTTTATAAGTAAAATGGGTGCTTAAAAATTGAAAAGCTCCTGGCATTTTGTCAGGGGCTTTTTTGTTTGAAATTACCCGAAATTAAATCAATTAATTGGTTCGCTTTTGACGATTAATTAGTATTCTTTTTGTAGCTGAATATTGACAAGCTGGTTTGTGGGAAGCATGAATATTTCCGCTTCGACTGTTGATTTGCGTATATTTGCTGACGTTCAAATGGGGTATACTGACAAGCAGCAGAAATCCGGCTGGAATGTCCGGGAAGCCCCGGGTTGTTGCTGCGGAGCGTGGGCACCCTGTTTTTGTTTCTTAACTTTCAGGTAATGATCTCTTCAACCGGATTGGCTTAGTTTGCAAGCCTTTTCGATACCCTTTATTGCTATGACTAAACCTTTAACCTTTTTTCTCGTTTTGTTGATCAATATGACCGGTTTTGCTCAAATCGGCCAAGCTCCGAGACAGGACTATCAACTGATCACAGGCAACTCTTTTATCCAATCTAAGAACTGGTATTTGCTGACCCTGTTCGAATCGCTTCCCGAAGTGAAGTCCTTGCTGGAAAAGGATAGCGAGCTCGCCGCAATTGCAGGTTCGAAGTCCATGAACCTGGAAGCATCCGTCAAGGAATGTAAAAGCGATTTTCTGTGCTATACGGGCAAAATGAAGTTTTCTGCCCAAGAAATCGATGCAATCGGAGCAAGACTGGAAGTACTTTACAGTGAGAATAATGCATTGGGCAAGTTGGTAAAGCAGCACCTGATTCCCTCCGGGACTTATATCCTGTTGAAGGACCAAAGCGAAAAGGTGTTGCTGCGAAAAGCCTGGGAGCAGGATGCCAGGGGCGTTAATCACGCCATAGAAGTTTATGCCGAGGGCAAAAAGCCCAATTATCCCGCCATAGATTCCATCGAGTTCAAAACTACGGATAGGAGCTACCCGGTCCTGGTGTACGATGCCACGGATATTGTTCGTCAGGAAAAGAAAGGTGCAAAGCTGTTTTTCGGGCCTTCCATGTATTATGCGCTCCAATTTCTTGAAGTAAACGAACGACACGAAGCAGCGGACTATGAGCCAATGGTTTCGACGGTTAATAAAGCGGCTGTCGATCGCGTAAAGAGAATCGATTGGAACAAATTCAAATACACGCTGATCCTCGTCCCGGGCGCGGGCCCGGATACGTACGACCGTGCATTGAGCGAGGGCGGGATGCTGCGTTGCCGCGTGGCTGCATTGCGGTATTTTGAAGGACTGGCACCGTACATCCTGGTTTCGGGTGGCCGGGTGCACCCTTTTAAAACGAAATACAGCGAGGCATTTGAAATGAAGAAGTTTTTGATGGAAACCTTGAAAGTTCCCGAAAATGCGATCATCATGGACCCGCACGCGCGGCACACGACCACCAATATGCGCAACGCGGTGAGGTTATTGTATCGTTACGGCATGCCGGTGGAGAAGCCGTGCCTCGTTTCCACAATGCGGTCGCAAAGCTTTTCTATTTCGAGCGATGCATTTGTAAGCCGTTGCATGCGGGAAATGAATTATGTCCCTTACAAACTGGGTAAGCGGCTCAGTGACACGGATGTCGAATTCTATCCGGTGCTGGACGCATTGCATATTGATGCTGATGAGCCGCTTGATCCTTAGATGTTAACCGCCTCGTTTCACGTTTTTCCAATGCATGGCTGCCCGACCACATGCGTGGCAGGAGTAGTCGCCCTGGAACATCCATTCGCGGTTGTGGGTGGTGTTGTCGTTGGTTTCAGGCCCCGTTCGGAAATCAGCAGCGCCGAAGCGGTCTGGGCCTTTGTTTATATAAGTTCCAATAAGTTGGATTGCTAACTACGGGAATTGTGCGAACGATTCCCCGCGCCCAGTCACCGTTTCGCCCTCGGATCTGTACAGTTGACCTCCCATCTCATTTTAAACACAGCTTGTTATGCTGAATTTGGCGCATCAATCCATAAAATAGCCAATGAAAGCATTACTATTAGCCATGACATTTGTCTTCGCCGCCAGCGTATATGCGCAAGACGGCACGCAGACGATCCGCGGGACAGTCCGTGACGAAGTTTCTAAATCGCCCGTGATCGGGGCGTCGATATTGCTCATCCGGGAAGCCGATGCCGGTCCGGTGGGTGCGGTTACCGACATCAGGGGTGATTTCGTGATCACGGGCGTGCCAATGGGTCGCCAGTCGTTTCAGATTACGATGGTCGGGTATGAACCGCAGCGATTGTCCAATATCGTGGTAACAGCCGGCAAAGAGGTATTTTTGAACGTAACCTTGACTGAGGCGGTTCAGAACCTGGACGAGGTGGTGATAACCGCCGATCGCAAAAACGATAAGACCAAAACCAATAACGAGCTGTCGCTGGTGAGCGGACGATCGTTTAATGTGGATGATACCAAACGCTATGCCGGTGCATTGGGCGACCCGTCGCGGATGGCGGCCAATTTTGCCGGAGTGGTGTCCGGCGATGATTCGCGTAACGACATCGTGGTCCGGGGGAATTCGCCGTCAGGCACATTATGGCAACTCGAAGGCCTTAATATTCCCAATCCCAATCATTTCGGTTCGTTTGCAGCGACAGGAGGACCAGTGAGTATGCTGAACAACAACGTGCTCGGCAAATCCGATTTTCTTACCGGCGCTTTCCCCGCCCAGTACGGAAATGCTCTTGCGGCGGTGTTTGACCTGCAACTTCGCGAAGGGAATAATCAGAAACATGAACTAATGGGGCAGGTGGGGTTCAATGGTTTTGAATTGGGAGCCGAAGGACCATTCGCAAAAAGCTCCAGAGCATCTTTTCTTCTGAACTATCGCTATTCCACACTCGGCCTGTTCAAAGCCCTTGGATTGCAGTTCGGAACCGGAACAGCCATTCCGGATTACCAGGACCTGAACTTTAAAGTGGCTGTCCCGACTGGTAACAAGGGGAAGTTGACGCTCTTTGGCATAACCGGAAGCAGTGACGTGAATTTCCTGGGTAATGAGGTCGATACCACGCTTTCGAACATGTATGGCACTGAAAACACCAACACCCGCGTGAAGTATGGGACCCATATTTTTGGATTGGCCTATGAGCATAACCTCACACCCAAAACTTTCGCCAAGCTGACCTTGGGTATGAGCACCACTCGTGAGCGGTTCAGCGGTGATTCGATCAGCAACCCGGCGCGCGAAGCTTTCCTCAGCGGCGAGGCGAAATACAACACTTCCAAATATTCGGCTGTGTTGAATGTCAGGCATAAAATGAATGCGAAAAGCAGCCTTTACGGAGGCATTACCGCGGATTTACTCGACTTCGACCTGTACAGCCGTTCGATTTACCAGGGCGGAAAGGTCGATACCGTTCGCGCGAATGTGAGCGGGGAGAAAACGGTGCTGACCCAGGCTTATGCACAATGGAGGTACAGGATTTCGCAGGGATTGATCTTTACAACCGGGCTCCATTTCCAGCATTATAACCTGAACAACAATGCAGCGGTAGAGCCGCGGGCCGGTTTGCAATATGCATTCGGAAAAGGGCAGTCGGTGAGTGTCGGGTATGGTATGAATAGTCAGGCTCAGAACATTTATACCTATTTTGTACAAACTCCCGGCGAGTCGGGGCCTGTGCGTACCAACAAGGATCTGGGCTTTACTAAAAGTCATCACTTTGTGCTGAGTTATCAGAACCGGTTGACGGAGAATCTCTTGCTGAAAATTGAGCCGTACTATCAGCAGCTGTTCGACGTGCCGGTAGAGCGGCGGGCGTCGACCTACTCTGCTTTGAATATGGGAGCCGCTTTTGGCCCGTCGGACCGTGACAGTTTGATGAATAGCGGCACGGGCCGTAATATGGGTGTTGAACTTACTTTGGAAAGGTATTTCAACAAAGGCTATTACTTCCTGCTTACGACATCTTTGTTTGATTCGAAATACGAAGGCAGCGACAAAGTCGAGCGTAATACCGCATTTAATACCAAATATGTATTGAATGTGCTCGGCGGAAAGGAATTCCGGTTTGGCAGCAACAACATCCTGAGCGCGAACATCAAAACCTCATGGGTAGGCGGTAAGTATATTACGCCGCTGAACCTGGCTGCGTCGCGGGCCAGAGGGGCGGCTGTTTACGACGAAAACCGGGCTTATTCGTTGCGGCAAAGCGCCTATTTCAGAACGGATATCCGTTTTTCCTATCGCCGGGAAATGCGCCGGAGCACGATGGAATTTTCGATGGATTTACAGAACGTCACGGCGCGCAAGAACATTTTCCAGCAAACCTATAACCCGAGAACATACGAACTGGTGAACCAATATCAGCAGCCGTTCTTCCCGGTGCCGTATTTCAGATACACGTTTTAATTGAATATTGACGGGTAAACGAGTAGTTTGCCCGTCAATATCAACTCGCAATGAAGGAAAAGGCTTATACACTCAATGACTGGAAATGGCGCATTATTGGCATCCCACTCATGGGGACAGTCATTGCCATGATGATTGCTTTTGAGGAATTTCTGAAACTAAGCCAGCATTTTTTTCTCAGTGTGCTTTTTTCGACGTTGCTTACGCTCACATTTTGGGAGGGTAACCGGTACATTATCATCTGGATGCGCCGGATTTTTCCTGAATACAGCCAGACAGGCCGGCGAGTGGCCGCGGAGGCTGTGCTGGCGGTTGCCTATGTGTTCCTGGTGTCGTTGCTGCTCGACGAGATTTACTACAAACCGGTTTACCACGTGAGCGTGCTCGCGATCGGTTTCAGGATCAGCATTGTGCCAACGGTGATCGTGTACCTGGTTTATGAAGCCGTTTATTTTTTTGATGCCTGGAAAATGAATGTACGGAAGACGGAGGCGCTGATGCGCGAGAATGTGCAATCTCAGTTGGAAGTGCTAAAAAATCAGTTGGACCCGCATTTTTTGTTCAACAGCATGAATACCCTGGCGGCGCTGATCGACGACGAGAATACCGCTGCGCAGGATTACCTCGAAAAACTGTCGGACGTGTACCGGTACGTGCTCGTGAGCAGGAACAAAAACACGGTTTTGCTTAGCGAGGAAATAGCGTTCGTGGACGCTTATGTGTATTTGAATAAGATCCGCTTCCGGGAAAACTTGCAGGTCGAAAAGCGCTTGTCTACGGTGGCACTGGAGCACTACATTACTCCGCTGAGCCTGCAAATGTTGATTGAGAATGCAATTAAACACAACGCCGCTTCGCGCCAGAATCCGTTGCATATCGTGATCCGCGACATAGACGGCTATCTGGTGGTCGAAAACAATATTTCGGAAAAGACTATTCTCGAAAAATCGACTAGGGTAGGATTACAGAATATTATCAACAGATATAACCTTCTGACCGACAGGGAGGTGGAGGTGAAACGTGAGGAAGCACGCTTTATCGTAAAGATTCCGCTACTGAGGGTGTTGGCAGAAAATGAATGATACCGGGGCGGTTGCCGCCGATTGTTATGAAAATACTGATCATTGAAGACGAATACCCGGCCGCGGAAAGGCTGGAAAAGCTGATCAAAAAACTCGATCCGCGCGTGGAAGTGTGCGCGGTGCTGGAAAGTGTCGATGCGGGGCGGAAATGGTTCGCGAACGCGGACCCAGTGGATCTTATCTTTTCCGATATTCAGCTCGCCGATGGGCTGAGTTTCCAGATATTCGAGGAATTTCCGGCGCATAGCCCTATTATTTTCACGACGTCGTACGACGAGTATGCGATCAAGGCATTTCGTGTGAAAAGCATTGACTATCTTCTCAAACCCATCAAGGCTCCAGAACTGGCAGAGGCTATCCGCAAGTACGAGAACTTTCGCGAGGACTTTTCACCCAAAGCTTATGCGAGAAAGATAGAAACGCTCCTCGATAGTTTGGAAATGACGAAAAAGCCCTTCAAAACGCGTTTTCTCGTTAAAAATGGAGAACAGCTTATCCCGATCAATCAGGAACACGTCGCCTATTTTTACACAGCCAATGAAATGGCGTGCCTGGTAGCCACGGACGGACGACAATATCTGGTGGATTACAAGCTGGAAGAGCTGGAATCGCTGGTAGACCCGCTGAATTTTTTCAGGCTTAATCGTCAGTTTATCGCCCGTATCGACGCCATACAGAAGATTCACACCTATTTTAATGGTAAACTGAAAATAGAGCTCCGCCCGCAGACTTCGCAGGAGGTGGTCGTCAGCCGGGATAAGGCCCCGGCATTCAAAGCGTGGCTTGAAACTTAGGCATTGGTATGAGTGTGTAACTCATTCGAGTGGTTTTGTAGACTAAATAATAGGTGGCAGGGCATGGCAGTGTTTTGTGTCCGCTTTTTTACCTTTGTGCTATCAACCCTCAAAATATCGGTTTTCCAGGGAAGCAGGGAAGAATCGACAGACTTACACATCATGAAAATTCCTTTCCGAACCTTATCCAGGGCATTTTTTGTCTGGACCATCCTGCTGGTCGTCATACTGGGCTCTTTCGTTTTTATGCTGTTGCTCACGCGCGGCAAATCGCAAACCATCCGAGCGAACATTCAGGAACTCCGTAAGGATATGAATGGCTATCAGAAGGTCGATACATGCATTTCGCTTCTTTATGTAGCCGAGAACAACAGCAGGCTCTTTATTATTACACAGGATTCTACTTACCTCAAGGCATTTACCAGCGAACTTCAGACGGTTTCCCGGATCCTTAATGAGTTCGAAAGCGAACGTGCCCATCAGCCATCGGCACTATCGGGGCTTATGGAAAGCAAGCGGGAAAGCAACGAAGAGTTTATCCGGATGAAGATCATGGTCGACAGCCTTTTTGCACTTTCGGTGCAACGCAGCGAGCAGATTCAGCAAGAACAATCCAAGCCGAAGCCAGCGCCGATTCGCGTAAAAAAGACTTCCAAAGTTGATTCGGTAATACTGACGGATCCTCAAAAGAAGAAGCGGGGACTTTTCAAAAGGCTGGCTGATGCGATTACGAACAAGCAGGGCGATGAAGTGGTCCAGGAAAAAACGAAGGTAATCACCCAGCGTGATTCGCTGGTAATGCCGTACCTGATGGCGCGTGAGCTCGATCTGAGCCGGTACGATGAGTACAATCGGGTCAAAAGGGAATTGAACGAGGCTGAGCAGAGGTTATTGTTCCTGAATGGAGAGCTGTTTGCGAACCTGCAATTGACCCTCAAATCACTGAAAGCTGCCGAAGAAGAAAAAGCCAGGAAGTTCAGAGGGGTGCTGCTGACGGAAACATCCGACAAGATTGAGGAAGTGAATCACCTTTTCTGGGCCAGTGCTTTCGTGGTATTACTGATGACGATCATCATCATCCGCAATCTCATCAAACTGTACCGCAACGACGTTACGATCGTCAGATATGCCGCGTTGGCGACCGAGGCGGCCAGAAACAAAGGGGAGTTTCTTGCGCAGGTCACGCATGAAATCCGAACGCCGCTTAACGCGATCATCGGTTTTTCCCAACTGATGGATACCGATCGCCTCGAAGGTCAGATGAAAGAAAGCGTCGAAGCCATTCAGAGTTCGTCGCGGATTTTGCTGACGCTGGTGAACGATCTGCTCGATTTTTCCAAATTGGAACGAGGTAAACTGACACTGCATTATCAGGCTTTTAATCCGGTGGAGCTTGTGAATGAGGTAGTGTCCATGATGAGCGTCCTGGCGGGTGAAAAGGATATTGAAATTGTATCGCAAATCAATATTGGGCAGCCGGTATGCCTTTCGGGGGACGAGTTCCGGATCAAACAGGTGCTGATCAATTTGCTGAGCAATGCGGTCAAATTTACGCCGGCCCATGGTAAAGTGCTGGTGGAGGCCGGTTTAGAAAATGCTGACGGGCAGAAGAAGTACTTGAAAATAAGGGTCAAGGACTCGGGTATTGGCATTGCGCAAGAGCATTTGAAGGAGATTTTTGAAGATTTCAGCCAGATAGACGGCGCCTCGGTAGGCAAGCAGGGCACCGGGCTTGGGCTGGCGATATGTAAGCGGATCGTGGAGTTGCATGGAGGGAAGATTTGGGTCGAAAGTGTGTTAGGGAAAGGCTCGGAGTTCAAAATAGCGATTCCGATGCAGGTGGCCGAAAAACAGAAAGCTGTCCGAAGCCGGTCGCAAGTAGCTACGCAGGTGGAGCTGCGGGGCAAAAAGGTACTCGTTGCCGACGATACCAAGCTGAACCTCGTACTAATGAGCAGATTACTCGAAAAGCATGGGCTTTCTTACGACCTCGTCGGCTCGGGTGACGATGCGCTCGAGCTGTTTGAGAAGCAACCCTACGATCTCGTGATTACCGACATCAACATGCCCGGTATGGATGGTTCTGAACTCACCCGGCAAATCCGCACCAACCCGGATCCTCAAAAAGCTGCCACGCCGGTGATAGGTTTTACCGGTGATCTGTCCGACCGTGACAAGGACTTTTATGCGAATCTGGGCATCAACGGAGTGTTGGGCAAGCCATTTTCCGAGAGGGAATTTTTATCGGTACTGGCGTCCGTTTTGGGTGCTGGCAGGTGAGTAACAAGGCGCTAACGGATTTCGACCCGGCTCCAATAAGGGAGTGAGTATTGCTTGTTATCCAGTACCATCGTTGCTTCGTACCGCCCAGGCAGTAAATCGGCGGGAATGCGATACGCACCGTAGTAGATCCTTATCGAGTTATCCGCGTATTTAGGATCTTCTTTTACAGTTGCTTTCAGAACTGTAATCTTGCCGTTTAGCTTCAATGCTAGGTCGGGGACCTTTTTCTTGTTGTCGAACGGCTGGGCCGATGCATCTATGATCGCCGGAAAAGGATTTACGAAAAGTTCTTGTCCGCGCGAGATAGCCATGGGTTGAGTTTTCCAGATTTCCTCCCATGGGATGCCCTGGCCTCCCGTCCACATTTGTCCGATTGCCTTGACAGTCGAATCCCGTGCGATCACGATTGCGGCCTGGGTGATCAACTGCGTATTTTCGAAAAATGATACTTTGTATTGACCATCAGCAATCGAGGCCGGAAATTGTGTTTTAAGCGTAGAAAGGTCGGTAATCGTAGCGGGAAGAGTTACTTCCGACGAGCTCGCGTCGTTGTGCAGTTTTAATGTATACTTTTGAGAATTCAGAAATATGCCGCCATCAAATTCAATGGTTTTGCCGGTTTGAAATACCCTGAAAAGGCGATCGGGTTGAACGACAAACAAAGAGACCTTCGCTCTTTTCAGTTTTAGCTTTTGCGGGAAGGAGAAGGCCTTTTCGCCATATTCAATACTTAAAGCCGTGCCTTCCGCTTCCATTAGACTCAAAATATCTTCAAAAAAGATAACGCCCAAGCCGTTGTCGAAACTTCCCTTTACGTTGACATTTTTAGAGCTGTTTCTTAGGAATGGTACAATCTGCTCTTGCAGGTCCGGACGCTCTGGTACTGATCCCACACCGGATTTCAGACGGATTTTGGCCACAGCAGCCGCCGTGTTTGCGTCGCCGACCTGGAGATCCAAGTCTGAAGTTAATTCAGCAGTCAGAGGTCCTTCCTGTTCCACAAAAACTTTGTACGATTTGGTGCGGCTACTGCTCTTGACAACCATGGTGAAATTCTCAGGATACGCGGCCCTGAAATGGTATTTTACATGGCCGGCACTATAAAGCGTTTTCCATGGGTCTAAAACCAGCTCAGCCCCGGGTGCGGCGTCGACTTGCAAGTCGACAATATCATCCGTGTATCCTTCGGGAAGAACGATCTGAATGTAGTTGCGGGCCGTGTCTATGGTTACCTCCCGTGCGCCGGCGACTTTTATCGATCTCAGAAACAAGTCTTCCTTCAACGTTTTTTCCGGATCTAAATCCTTTTCCTTTTTACAACCTGCCAAACAGCAGATCACCAGGGCGAAGAGGTAAAAGCAAACTTTTTTCATTGTATATTATAACTCGTTGACTGGTAGCTAGTGTTGTGATTTTTGGTTGAAAATTTCTAAAAATATAAAATAATCACAATTCAGTTACTTGAATAAAAGGTTGTAATGGTAAATTCCACTGCCTGCACGCTTTTTAACAACGGAAACACTCATCAAAACAACACAATCGGCATGGCAAAAACAGATTTTAAATCCGTAGACGAGTATCATGACACGTTCCAGGGAGAGAAAAGAGCACGGTTGGATGCGATCCGCAAAACCATCAGGGAAGTAGCGCCGGATGCTGAGGAGGTGATCAGTTACCAGATCCCGGCTTATAAGTATTTTGGGTTTCTGATCTACTATTCGGCTGCTACCCATCACATTTCGCTGTCGTACCCTTACAGTCAGGCGCTGCTGGATGAGTTCAAAACAGAGCTTTCGAAGTATAAAATGAGTAAATCGGCGCTTCAACTGCCCGATAAGGATCCATTGCCGCTCGACCTTATTGGGCGTATCGTTGCGTACAGGATGAAAGAAAATGAGCTGGCCGAGGCATCCAGGCCGCAGAAGGCCAAAAAGAAATGAGCTGACCGAACGGGCATGACGTTTCTCAGTATCGCAGCTAAGCGGCGTCAGTTTTCCGGTAGCGGTGGCCATGTACTTTTGGATGAATTATCAATACCTCATCCAGATATGACGCCGCATACTTTTCATATCCCGGTCCTCGGGCTGGGATACTCCATAGATACTCCCATTAAGGTCGCCAAATACGGCATATCCTCTGTCGCGTCCATTGTCGATGACGAGCTGATCGAGCGTATGCGCATACATTATGCCCGCCAGCGCGGCGACGATGATACGCCCATTCCCAAATCCGAACCGGATTATCGCAGCCGTCGGATCACTGCCTACCTCGACCTGATGCAAAATATTGTGGAAGAGGAATTTGAAAGCCTGAAAAGCCAGCCCTTCGGCGTGGGGAGTGATATCGATCGCTATTTCAGTCTGCTGCCAGCAGATTCAGAGCTGAAAGCCAGGTATGAAACACTGCTTGCCATGCCCGACGGTGTGGAGAAGGAAGTAGAAGCATCCGAGCTACGGGCTCTGCTCGTGCCCGGCAGTATCGATGTGAACATCATGTCGAAGGTAGATAAAATGAATACCGATCCCGAGGGAAATTTGCTCGATGACATTTACACGGACGCACTGGCTGCGCTGCGCGGTTTCGCATTAAGCCGGTTGTCCTCGTCGATCATTCTCTCGGCGGGAATGAACCCGCATTTGTACAGCTATCTCGAAGCTTTTGCCGATTTCTTCCCAGACGCTGAGGGCAATTTTCGCAAAAAAGTGATCCTGAAAGTGAGCGACTACCGTTCAGCATTGATTCAGGCGAAGTTCCTGGCTAAGAAAGGTATCTGGGTTTCCGAATTCCGGATTGAATCGGGACTTAATTGCGGCGGACATGCATTTGCTACGGAAGGTAATCTGCTCGGGCCTGTACTGGAAGAGTTCAAAAACCGGCGCGATGAAATGTTTACCGAGTTGCTCGCACTGTATGGACCCGCGCTGCAAAGTAAGGGTATTACGCTCATTCATGCGCCACGTACGCGCATATCAGTGCAGGGCGGCATTGGTACCGCAGCCGAAAATGCCTTTTTGCTGGAACATTACGGCATCGAAGCCACAGGTTGGGGAAGCCCGTTCCTGCTGGTTCCCGAGGTTACCAACGTAGATAAGACCACCTTGAATGAGCTGGCCAATGCAGATAGCGATGCCTATTATGTGAGCGATTCATCGCCATTAGGTGTGCTTTTCAATAATTTCAAAAACAGCACGGCCGAAAAGCAGCGTCTGGAACGTATTGCAAAAGGCCGGCCTGGCAGTCCGTGCAACAAGCGGTATCTCGTTTCAAACACCGAATTCACCGGTGAACCGATCTGCACGGCATCGCGTGAGTATCAGAATCTGAAAATTAAACAGTTGCTCGCACTCGACCCGCAGCCAACCGACCTGCAAATGCAAATAAACGCAGTAACCGAGAAGCTATGCCTTTGTGAAGGACTGAGTACGGCTGCCCTTATTAAAAACCATCTGACTAAACCGCGGGAGAACAGTGCGGTAGCCATTTGCCCTGGACCTAATCTGGCATGGTTCTCGGGAATCTATTCGCTGGACGAAATGGTAGGACATATTTATGGGAAAATAGACCTGCTCTCCAAGCAACTTCGGCCGAATATGTTCATCAACGAGCTGAATTTGTATGTGGATTATCTCAAGAAGGATGTCGAGCGGCATGCTGCTGCGCTAAACGATAAGAAGGCTAAATATTTCTCGAAATTCCGGGCCAACTTGCTTGAAGGGATCAATTACTACAAAAAACTGATCCCTGAAATTACCAATCAAACGGTGGCTTACCGGCAGGAGATGATGGTGCAGTTGGAAGCGATTGAGGCCAGGCTTTCATAGCTTGCCTGTTTTGTCCAGACCACCCGAATGGAAGAGACTGATCGCAGCGTCATAATCAGGATGGGTCTTCCGGAGTAGGATGGAAGCATACACGGTTAGTTCTGATTTGATAAGATGATCACTCTCATCGATCTTCAAATCCTTGACAATGACTCGTCTATCCTGTTTTTCGATCGACAAGTCATCAATTAAGCCAAACCATCTGTTGAATTTAAGGTATCGCTTGTATCCTTTGCCGTCAAACGGATCGCAATAGTAGACAATTATGGCGTCGTTCTCATTCAGGAAATTAGTCAGGATGTCCAGCACAGTATTTCTGAGCCGGACATCCAGGCCAGCGGACGGTTTGTTTGTTTTAATGAGAAAACTATGAACGCCCGCTATTTCGGGATTATTAGGGAACCACCTTCCGTCCAAAGGCGCGTGGACAGTAACGGCGATATTTTGCGCCGTGGTGAATTGGTATAATTCTCCAAATTGCTGGTATGGATAAATTTCAACCAAGCCTTACGCCTAATGCATGAAGTTCCTCTAATGTCATTTCGCCTCTTTCATACGCCTCGATGTCACGATGCGTCTGCATCATTCTGGCGATCAGAATCGGGAAAGTCAGCTTCTCCGGACGTTCTTCGGGGGTAGGTACTTCCGCAGGTTCTGGTGCGTTGGTAGGGGTTGTTTGTTCCATAGTTTGAAAGATTTATATGAAGTTCTTGTCAAAACTAGGAAAAGCAAATGAACTATTTCTGCCCCTAAACAAGGGAATGATCAGCCGGAACCAATGAGTTATCAACGGTGAAAAAAGCTGCTAATTTCGCATCCGCGCCAGCTTCTCATATTCCAAAACCGTAATCTGGCTGCCTTTCATATCCACCAGGCGTTCGTCCTTGAAATCTGAAAGCGTGCGTATGACGGTTTCGGTAGCGGTTCCTACCATCGAGGCAATATCCTCACGGGTAACGGCCATGGAAAATGGCTTCGATCGGTCTTCCTGGTAACGCTGTACAAGCATTACCAGCGCCTGTGCCACGCGTTTCCGCACTGAGTTGTAGGCGAGTTGTAAAAGCCGCTCTTCGCGCTCTTTGATCTCATTGGAAAGCATCCGAATGAACTTGGAAGCGACTTCCCGGTTACCTTGGAGCAGATTGAAAAAATCGTCTTTCGGGATCATTGCAACTTCCGACTTTTCCAACGCAATGGCTGTTTCCTCATAAGGCGCACCTTGCAGCAGATCGAGGTAGCCGAAAAACTCGCCCTCTTTGAGCAGGTCGGTGATGTACTCCTTGCCATTCTCGTTGGATTTATAGGCCTTGACCTTCCCTTTTTGCAGGAAATATACATGCGACGGGAAACTGCCTTCGGTATAAATGGTCTCTTTTTTTCGTAGCACTTTCACCTTTTTGTCCTCCGCAAGTTTCACGATCGGATCGAAGGCCTGGGCTTCCTTGATGAACTGGTCGAAGCCTTCCGCGGAACGCTCGAACTGCTTTTTCAGCCGGTCGCTCTTTTTGAGGCGCATTTCGACGGCATTCAGCAGCTCTACGTCGTCGTAAGGTTTGGTAAGATAATCGTCGGCGCCCATGGTCATGCCTTTGCGGTAATCCTCCTTTTCTGCTTTGGCTGTCAGGAAGATAAACGGAATTGAGGCCGTGCGCTCGTCCTTGCCGAGCATATGCAGCACACCGTAGCCGTCGAGCTCGGGCATCATAATGTCGCAGATGATCAGGTCGGGGTTATGCTGGCCTGCCTGTTGCACGCCTTCCTTGCCGTTTTGGGCGGTGATCACCTCGTAATTGGCGAGTTCCAGGATCTCGGCCGTATTTTCCCGCATTTCGGGGTTATCTTCTATTAAAAGTATTTTTCTCGCTTCCAAGTTGGATACTGTTTGTGTCAGGATTCGATTTTAACGGATGCCGGTTCGCGGTTAGGTAGTTCTACGAAAAACGTTGTGCCCATGCCTATTTCGCTCTGGAACCGGACGGTGCCGCCCATGAGCTCGATATAATTTTGTACGATGTTGAGACCGAGACCCGTTCCCTGCGCATTGCCGGCGTTGTTGGCGCGAAAAAACCGGTCGAAAATATGACCCTGGTCTTGCTGGGGAATGCCTATGCCCTGATCCTGTACCTCTATACGGATCAGTCCGCTCCAATTCTTGACCCTCAAAAAGATGGATTTGCCGGGATCCGAGTATTTGATCGCGTTCGAAAGCAGGTTGAAAAGGACATTGCGCAAAAGCTGCTTGTCGAGCCATGCCTGGGCTTCGCCGTCATAGGTCACAAACATCTCCTGGCCATCCTTGCAAAGCCCGCGAATCTCCTCAATCAGGTTTTTGCAAAATGCGTTCAAGTCGGTTAGCACAGGAATGCAGTGGATGCGGCCTTCTTCGAGTTTGCCGATCGACAGGAAGTCATTGAGAATCTCGGTAAGGTTCGTAACGGTCGATTTGATGCGCTGAACGTGTTTCTGACGCTTGTCTTCATCTTCCGTACGTGAGTACCTGCCTATGAGCGAGGCCGACGACAGAATAGTCGCGAGCGGTGTCCTGAACTCGTGCGACGCAATGGTTACAAACTGGCTTTTCATATTGTTCAGCTCGCGTTCCTTCGTCAATGCCCGGACGACCTCCTCCTGCGACTGCTCGATACGCCTGATCGCCGCTGCCAGTTCCTCCGTGCGCTGCTGCACACGGACTTCCAGTTCGGCATTCAGTTTTTGTATTTCAAGATTAGCCTCGATAATACGGCTTTCCTGCTTTTTGCGCTCAGTAATGTCAATCACAAAACTCACGACAAACTCGCCGTCGCTGGTTTTAAAAGGGCTGAGGCTGACCTCCACGGGAAACTCGCTGCCATCCTTGCGCCGGGCGAAAAGATCCATCATATGCCCCATACCCCGAGCGCGAGGGGCTTCGAGGTATTCGTCGCGATAGCCCACATGGTTTCTGTTGAACCGCTGCGGGATCAGCGTCTCGACTTTCTTGCCGATCAGCTCGCGATCAGAGTAGCCGAAAAGCTCTTTGGCCTTGGGGTTAAGCATTACAATGTTTGCCTGTTTGTCCACCACCACGATCCCTTCGGTCGCGTGCTTGAACAGGGCATCCAGCATCTCGATGTGCCGTGTCATTACCTGCGTATGAATTAAAATATCCGTATCAAACATACCAAAGTACAGGACACAGGTGAACACCGCAAGAATTTATCATTAAACTGTTTGACTAAAAAGAGTCGTTTGGGGTAAATCGGCCCAGAGGCGAGCATCAAAGGCCATGCACACATTACGCACGAAGGCCTTGCCTTTCTCGGTGATCCTCAGGCGGAAAGGTTCTACTTCTACCAGCCTGTCGAACTCCATTTCGGAAAGCCTTTCCAGCGCCTGGTATAGTTCCATACAAACTTCTGAGGTGCTGCCCCAGGAGGTTTCGAAATTGGTCATCAATCGCAGAATGTGCTTTCTCAGGATCAGATCTTCGCGGCTCTGCTCGTGGCCGCGGAAAATAGGCAGCTCATTGGCAGCGAGCTTTTTGTAATAGTCTTCTACCTTCTTTTCGTTCTGGGCATATCCCCACCACGAATCGGAAATAGACGACGCACCGAGGCCGATTAATAGCTGGGTCCGGGTATCGGTATAGCCCATGAAATTCCGGTGCAGCCGTTCTTCCCTGGCTGCTTTGTAAAGTTCGTCGGATCGGAGCGCAAAGTGGTCCATGCCGATGTCCTCATAGCCGGCCAGTTCCAGGGCATTCCGGCCCGTTTCATAAATTGCAATTTTATGGTCTGCATCGGGAAGGTCTTTTTCAGTGTAGCTGCGCTGGCCCGGTTTGATCCAGGGTACATGGGCATAGCTGTAAAATGCGATACGGTCTGGTTTCAGCCGGATTACACGCAGCATAGTCTCCATCATGGAGCAGTTTTTTTGCTGCGGCAGGCCATACACGATGTCGTAGTTGACCGACGTATAACCAATTTCGCGCGCTTTCAATGTGAGGTGTTTGACCTGTTCAAAAGTCTGGTGACGGTTGATGATGGCCAATACCACCGGATTGAAATCCTGCACACCAATGCTGATGCGGCGGAATCCGACCGAATACAGTGCTTCCAGGTGCGCATCAGTGGTATTCCCCGGATGCGCCTCGAAACCGAAGCGGGCATCATCGTGTACGAGTGCATTGGAAAGCAGGCCGTTCACCAGTTTCACCAGGTTGGTCGGACTGAAAAAAGTAGGCGTCCCGCCGCCCAGGTGCAATTCCCGGATCACCGGTTTTTCTGCTCCAAAGAGTTCGCAATACATCTTCCATTCCTTCAAGACGGCCTGGATATATTTGTTTTCCACCGCATGATTGATCGTAATGCGCGTATTACAGCCGCAATAGGTACAAAGGCTCTCGCAGAATGGCAGATGGATGTACAGGCTGATACCTTCTTTCTGGTTCGAAACCGAGAATGCATCTTGTACCAGCTCTTTCCATTTGCTGACGGCGGGAGGTGTCTTCTGCCAGTAAGGAACGGTCGGGTAGCTGGTGTAGCGCGGCCCCGGGATGTTATATTTAAAGAGCAGGTCCTTGTCCATTAGTCAAAATTTTGATGTAGATCATTGACCAAAACTACCCAGGACAGGAGGGGAAAAACATGACTTTGGTCATGCAAAAAACAGACTTCTAACCGGCTTTTATATAGCTCCAACCTTCTTGTTGCAACACTACGAGTTCGGCAATGCCGGATGGAATAACTTCTATACCCTCTATCAAGCCCGTTGCTTCCATTCCGTTGGCGAGAAGCATATTGCGGCACGCGGCGATGGTAACATGCTGGTTGAGTAATGCCGCAATATCGCTGGCGAGCGCATTCCCTGCGGTACAAAATGGCATCGACGAGCCGTGGCAAACGATACGAACATCAACTGTTTTGCCCAAATGTGCAAGCAGGTTACCGATTTGCCGGATTATGCTGCGATGGACTTTGGGATCGTCCGAGGTAAGCTGGATAATGGCTTTGTACGTTTTCATGCCGGCAAGGTAAGTCATTCGGCCTGCCGGTTCAAGCAGTTCAGCGGCAGATTGTAATTCCGGCGGCAGGTTTGGAATGATCGGGGTAGGAGGTCATGACCCCGCGCGCTACAAGCCAGATGCCTGCGATGGCCACCAGCAGCGGTGTAAGCTTGCGGATGCGCGTCCTCAGCGCGGGCGTGAACTGCTGCTTCACAATGCCCAATGCGAGCATGGCAGGCATGGTACCCAGCCCGAATAGTGCCATAAACGCGCCGCCGCCCCAGGTACTGCCGGTGGCGACCGAGCTCGCGAGCGCCATATAAACCATTCCGCAAGGGATAGCGCCGTTAAGCATGCCGAGCAGCAGCATACCCGGTAAATCGGCCCTTTTGAGATAGAGTCCCATTTTTTGCCTCAAACGATGGATTGTTTTTTGCCAGAACAACGGCATATGTAGCTGCTGACCCAGTACCGATGGCCAGAACACGTAAGCAAGCATAACCATACCGACCGCCATGGAAGCATATCGCAGTATGCCTAGCCAGGCCAGTGAAGCGCCCAAAGTACCTATAATAACGCCGAACGCCGCGTACGTAAGCGTGCGTCCTGCATTATAGACCAGCACACCCGTGATCTGGCGCGTACGCGTGCCCTCATGCACGGGCAATGCGAGCGCGATAGGCCCGCACATGCCTACGCAATGGAAGCTGCTGACGAGCCCCATTGAAATGGCGAGGTAGGGCAGAACGGTGATCATCGTTCAAAGGTTGTTATGATCGACTACTATTACACCCTCGCTCCAATAGGTCTCGCTGCCGCCTTTCCAGTCGACCTGGATTTTGTAGCGTCCCGCGGGAATCTCTGACAATGCGACGGTCTGCCGATTACCATTTGAGTCGATTGTGAACTGGCGGTCGTTGCGGTTGTCCGACGGGCAATACATGCGGATCTGGCCCGAAATGCTTGAATCGGCGAAGATGGCCGGATAGCGGATTTGTAAGGCATTATCCTTGATTTGCCAGGATAATGGTTCCGTTAATGCTGCGGCGCGCTGCAGTTTGTCGATCTTACCCTGGAATTTCAGCTCTTCCTCGTAGTATTGATCTGTGACAAGATCGATTTTTTGTCCGGCGCTCATTCCTACCAGCAGCAGTATCATCGATACAAAGCTGATGTAAACGGCGGCAATAAGTGCTTTCCAATTGACTTTCATGGTGTTTATAAAACAGGTTAATATATTATTCTTCCGGTGCGATGAATGTCGTTTCGAAGGTTTCCAGCTGTTGGTTACCCTGTGAAACCGAGAGTTTTAGTACTGTTTTCCGGGTGTTTAATTCAGATTTTGGAATAATCACAAACACGGTTCCCTCGGACATCCCCGCAGCTTCGAGCGTCAGATCAGGTGATCCGGCGAAAAGAAGCTTTCCTTGCGGGGTGTCGAGGTGGAGGGAGGGTTTGATGATATGGTTCGTTTTATTAAATATCTTGAAAGTGTACAGGTTGCTGATCGTGCCGTCGCTGTTTTCGATGTAACGGCTGCCTGGGGCGCGGAAAAGAGTAGTTTGTGTGTCCGTACGGGTAGCCACAACAAATCCCAATGCCGACCAGAGCAATAGCAGCACGGCCGCATAACCCCATGTCCGCGGAGTGATCACTTTGGCTGTTTTCTTCTCGATCGCATTCTCGGAAGTGTAGCGGATGAGTCCCCTGTCGAATCCCACTTTATCCATTATTGCATCGCAGGCATCAATGCAAGCAGTGCAGTTCACGCATTCCATTTGGGTGCCATTCCGGATATCGATGCCGGTCGGGCATACGGCCACGCATTGGAAGCAATTGATACAATCGCCTTCGGTGCGGTCGGTACCTTTGTGCAATTTTCCTCTCGGCTCGCCACGTTCGTGGTCATACGCCACATTGATGGAGTTTCGGTCGAGCAGCACGCTTTGCAGGCGGCCATATGGGCATACCACGGTGCAGGCCTGCTCGCGCAGCCACGCGAAGTTCCAGTAGAACACCGCGGTGAAAATGACAATGCCTGAAAAGAGGCCGATATGATTTTCAATAGGCTCTGAAATGATTTTGTAGAGCTCGTCGGTACCTACCACATAGGCCAATAGCAGGTTGGCGATGGCAAAGGAGATGATCAGGAAAATGGCGTATTTTAAGCCCTTTTTCAGGATTTTTTCCGAATTCCATGGTGCTTTGTCCAGCAGCTTTTGCTTCCCGGCGTCGCCTTCTATGGCATATTCGATTTTGCGGAAAACCATTTCCATAAAAACGGTCTGCGGGCAAGCCCAACCGCACCATAACCGTCCGAAAACAGTGGTGAACAACACGATAAATACGAAAAACGAAAGCATCGTAAGTCCAAAAAGCCAATAATCCTGCGGCCCGATAAAGATGCCGAAGAGGATAATTTTCCTTTCAAGCACATTCAATAGCACCAGCGGCTGTCCGCCGATACGGATGAACGGCGTGACGAACAGCAATGCGATGATCACAATGCTGAATACCACGCGGCGGTTATGCCACTTGCCTGCCGGGCGTTGGGGATAAAGCGGACGGCTTTCAGCTGTCGGCTTTCGGCCTTCGGCTTTTGCCTTTGGGTGCTCGCTGTGCGATTGTTGATCCGACTCGTTAATGGTTAGGTTTCCCATTTGAACTTTATTTTTAATGCCATCATTGCTTACCGCCGACCGCCGAAGTCCTACTCAGCCGCCGACAGCTGATTGCCGGCAGCCGAAGTTCCATCCAATTCTCCTTGCGGTTCTTTAGCATTGGCTGGCTTGGTGCCTTTAAGGGACAGCACGAAGCTCGCTACCTTCTGGATGTCGGTTGGAGAAAGCTGTTTTTCCCAGGAGATCATCCCTTTTTCGGGTACACCATATTTGATCACTTTGAACACATTTTGAATACCGCCGCCGTGCAGCCAGTAGTCGTCGGTGAGGTTGGGACCTACGGCACCGCCACCTTCGGTTCCATGGCAGGCGGTACATTTTTCCTGAAATATCTTCATACCGGCTTCGACACCCGCTTTGTCGGTCAGGGCCGTAACGGAGTTTTCATCCATGCTGGCGCCTACTTTTTCCATGTAAGCCTTTTTCTCGGCCTCGGCGACAGCTATTTCCTTATCAAGTTCAGCGATTTGCAAGTCGCCCAGGCCGCTGAAATAATAAGCTGAATAAACCACCGCAAAGAACACCGTAGTATAGAACAGGAATTGCAGCCAGGGGGGCATCCGGTTATCCAGTTCCTGGATACCATCGTAGTCATGGCCGTCGATCAGGATTTGCTTTTCATCATGCAATGCCACACCGATGCCCCTGAATTTCTTCCACCAATGCGCGCTGAAAATGTGTGTCGGCTCCTGGTTGGATGCCTGTGCGGATTTGTTGAGCAACCGCATGGCAGAGGCCAGCAGGACCGCCAGCTGGATCATGATGAAAACCAGTGCCGCAAGCACCACGCAGAGGAGGAGGTCGAACCCGGTGATAGCGCGTACCGGCTCGGTGGTCTCCTGCGCTGAGGCAGGTAATGCGATGCACGCGAGCAAAAGCAGAGATAATATTGTCTTTTTCGCAACGCCGTCGTTCAGCGGAATGCTCCGCATTTTGTCGAGCTTTCTTTTATCAAGGCCCCACACATAAATGAGCAGGCCGACGAAGAAAACAAAAAAGATCAGCAGGGATATGAGGGGGTAAATGCCTACGCCCGCTATGGTTTCGAGGTAATTCCGGAATTTCATGAATAGTCAATTTTGAATGATTGAATGACTGAATGACCGAATGAAGGAATTTGAATGAGGACATCGACAATATGTTATTCAGTCATTCAATCATTCGGTCATTCAATCATTTTTTAATATCAGTCCCAAGTCGTTGCATGTACGCAATCAGCGCGATAATCTCCTTATTCGCTGCGGTTTTGATGCCGCTTTGTTTCAGGCGTTCCTGGATTTCCTGTTCCTGCTTCACGAGATCGGCATTGGCCTGGTGCTCGTACCCTTTTTCATAAGGGACACCGAGTGTTTGCATGGCTTTGATCTTCGCTTGGGTTGTGGTCGTATCCAGGTCGTTTTCGAGCAGCCAGCCATAGCGCGGCATAATGGAGCCCGGCGACATCGATGTAGGATCTTCCATGTGGTTGTAATGCCAGGAATCGGGGTACTTGCCGCCTACGCGCTGCAAATCCGGGCCGGTGCGTTTGGAGCCCCATTGGTGCGGGTGGTCATAGACAAACTCCCCGGATTTGGAATACTCCCCGAACCGCTCGATCTCGGATCTGAACGGACGGATCATCTGCGTATGGCACACGTAGCAGCCCTCACGGACATAAATGTCGCGTCCCTGCAATTCCAGCGGCGTGTAAGGTTTTACACTCGCAATGGTAGGCACGTTGGATTCGACCAGGAACGTAGGGATCATTTCGATCATCCCTCCGATCGCGACGGCTATCAGGGAGAATATGGTTAATGCCAAAGGCTTGCGCTCCATTAAGCGGCGGTGCCAGTATTCGCTCTTTTCGGCATGCCAGATCGCATTCAATGGCATGGCTTTGGCGGTTTCGGTAGCTACGAGCTTGCCTTTCAGGGCGGTCATCCAGAGGTTGTAGATCATCACTACAAAACCCACCAGATACAAGGAGCCACCAACGCCGCGGAGGAAATACAGTGGTTTGAGAGCCGTTACGGTTTCAAGGAAGTTAGGATATTTCAAAAGACCTTCCTGAGTAAACTCTTTCCACATCGAGCTCTGTACCCAGCCAGCCCAATACATGGGGATGGTATAGAAAATGATACCCAGCGTACCGATCCAGAAGTGGAAATTAGCAGCTTTGGTAGAATACAACGGGCGGTTATACAGGCGCGGAAAAAGCCAGTAGAGAATACCGAAAGTAAGGAAACCGTTCCACCCGAGCGCACCTACGTGTACGTGTGCCACGATCCAGTCGGTGTAGTGGGCAATGGCGTTTACATTTTTTAAAGACAGCATCGGGCCTTCGAAAGTGGCCATACCGTAAGCGGTAATCGCTACCACCATGAATTTCAGTACCACGTCTTCACGTACTTTGTCCCAGGCACCACGGAGCGTCATCAGTCCGTTCATCATACCGCCCCACGACGGCGCGATAAGCATTACCGAGAACACCGTACCAAGCGTTTGGGCCCACTCAGGCAATGCGGTGTATAGCAAGTGGTGAGGGCCGGCCCAGATGTAAAGGAATATCAGTGCCCAGAAGTGTACGATCGAAAGCCGGTAGGAGTAAATTGGCCGGTTGGCCGCTTTGGGCAGGAAGTAGTACATCAAGCCCAGGTAAGGGGTTGTCAGGAAGAATGCGACCGCATTATGTCCGTACCACCATTGTACCAATGCATCCTGCACACCGGCGTACACAGAGTAGCTTTTCATAAATGAGATCGGGAGCTCCACGCTGTTTACAACGTGTAGCATGGCGACGGTTACGAAAGAGGCGATGTAGAACCATACCGCGGCATAAATATGCTCCACGCGGCGATTAATGGTGGTCATGATGATGTTCACCAATGCGGAAACCCAAACTACGGCAATCGCAATGTCAAACGGCCATTCCAACTCCGCGTACTCTTTGGAAGTGGTAAAACCCATGGGCAACGAAATGGCCGCGCCGAGGATGATAGCCTGCCACGCCCAGAAGTGGAAGCGGCTCAGGACAGGACTCCAGATGGGCGTCCGCAACACGCGCGGAACAGAATAGTAGAGCCCGGTAAAAAAGCCGTTTCCGACGAATGCGAAAATCACCGCGTTAGTATGCAGTGGCCGGATGCGGCTGAATGTCAGGAACGGCAGATCAAAATTCAGGTTTGGGAAAACCAGCTGCAATGCGGCCAGCAAGCCCACGAGCATGCCGATGAGTCCGAACAGGATGGTGGCGATGGCGAAATCCCGGACAATGCGGTTGTCGTATTGAAATTCATCCAACTCAACGGAGGCGAGGCCGGGATGGGGAACGTTTGACATAACTTGGTGGTGATAAATGGTAAAAATCAGTTCAGGTTCTGGGGGTTATGGCTTTTCGGAGTCGTCGAGCAGGATGCGGACGGAAGGCGTGTAATCGTCGTCGTAGTGGCCCTTCCGCACCGACCAGATGAATGCGCCCAGGAATCCCAGCGCCACCAGTAAACTGGCGATGATCAGTAGATATAATGCACTCATGATGAGGATTGGTTAGGTGTTTTTGATAGGTCAAAACTACCGGCGGTGCGGCTGGTAAAGGATGATGATTGCTACGTCCGTTTTATGACATTGGTCAGTTTTCTGAGATGTCGCCGCGCTGCGGCATTACTTGCAACCGTGGTAAACGCCACAATCGTAATGGAACTGACCGGCATCAGAATGGCAGCAATGACCGGCGAGAGGTGGCCTGTTACCGCAAAGGATAGTCCCACTATGTTGTAGATCAATGAAATAGCAAAGCTTTCACGGATGATACGCTGGCCGCTGCGGGCAAGGGCGATGTATCCCGGCAGCAACCTGAGCTGGTTGCCTTCGACGATCGCGTCGCAGGAAGGGGAGAAGTTGTTGATATCATCCGAAACGGCCAGTCCGACGTCGCTCTGGCGCAATGCGCCGGCGTCGTTCAGTCCATCGCCCACCATGAGCACATGGCGGCCTTCTTGTTGCAATCCGCGCACGAAATCCAGCTTTTGCTCCGGTTTCTGGTTAAAAAGCAGCAATGCGTTCTCCCCGAAGAGCGGGGCGAGCAAATCGCGGTCGGTAGGGCGGTCGCCGGAAAGGAGGTAGGTGCGGATACCTGCTTGACGCAATGCGGAAAGCGTTTCGGGCAGCTCGGGCCGGTATTTGCTGCGGATCGTGAAATAACCCTTTACGACCTCGTCGATAGCCACATATACCCGGCTCGACTGCCCGGTACTTTCCTCGTCGCTGACCGCTCCAACCCAGCCAGCGGATCCCACTTTGACCATTCGTACCCCCCATTGTGCGGCCATGCCCTTGCCGCTCGCTTCCGAAAAGCCTGTCAGAACGCGCCGGCTGGCGGGCACATCGGCCAAATGCTTCGATATCAGTCTGCTCAATGGATGGGAGGATTGGCCTACCAGGGTTTTGATCATCACCAGCTCATCCCACGTCGATGGTTCACCTGTAAAATCGATTTCCGCGTCGTCGGGCAGGGTAATGGTGCCTGTTTTGTCAAAAACTACCGCGTCGATCTGCGCCAGCCGTTCGATGCTGTGTGCATTTTTAGGATAAAAACGGTTACGGCTGAAAACGCTCAGCAGATTCCCGTTGGTGAAGGTCGATGAAAGCAGCAATGCGCACGGGCAAGCCACCAGCAGCGTGGTGGTGAACGCGAGGAATGCGGTTTCCCGGTTGTTATTGACAAAAAACCAGAACGCAAAAGTGACTGCCGCAATGCCCAGCACGATCAGCGAGAAGTAGCGGTTAATACGTGCCGCCAGCGATTTGTTGGTATCGTCTTTCTCACGGGCAAATGCCTCATTATTCCAAAGTTGCGTCAGATAGCTTTGGGAAACCTCCCGCAATACTTCCAGTTCGATGGACGCACCTTTTTGCTTGCCTCCTGCGTAGATAGTATCGCCTTTCCGTCTTTCGACCGGCTGCGATTCGCCGGAGACGAAGCTGTAATCGACCATCGCCACCGGGCTTTGCAGCACGGCATCGGCCGGGATCAGTTCTTCATTTCTGACCAGCATCCGGTCCCCTTTTTGCAGGTCGGTAATAGGTTTGCGTTCTTCAATGCCGTCGCTCAGGATGGAAATGGCGATCGGGAAATACGATTTGTAGTCGCGGTCAAACGAAACGCCGGCGTAAGTCTTGTCCTGGAAATACCGGCCTACCAGCATAAAAAACACGGCTCCCGCAAATGAATCCAGATATCCGGGGCCGGTTTGCGTGGCGAGCTGGTAAATGCTGATCAGAAAAACGCAGCTCAATGCGAGGGCAATCGGTGCGTCGATGTTCAGATAACGCCCTTTCAGTGCCGACCAGGCCGATTTGTAGAAGTCCGCCGCGCAGTAAAACAGAACCGGCAAGCTCAACGTAAGGTTAAGAATACCGAAAAGCGTACGAAGATTTTGGTCAGAAGTATTCTGTCCCAAATGAAAATATTCGGGAAAACTGAGCATCATAATATTCCCGAATGCAAAGCCCGCAATGCCGATTTTGTAAAGCCGGGTGCGGTTCCATTTGCCGGCTTTCTTGCCCGACAAATCATCCATGCTCAGGTAAGGCTCATATCCGATGCGCGTAAGCAGCGCGGCCAGTTCGCTTAGCCGCAATGCGGGCGCGTCGAATGTAATTCTAACCTTTTTCTCGGGAAAGTTCACCACCGAGCTTCGCACCGCTGGGTTGAGGCGATAAAGGTGTTCGAGCAGCCAGATACACGAGCTGCAATGCATTTTCGGAAGGTACCAGTACACGGTGGTCAGGTGCCCGTCCGTGAACTCGATCATCTTGTCATGCACTTCGGGCTGATCGAGATGGTTGTACTTGCCTTTGTAAAAAGTCGGATCCGGCGAAATGCCCTGCGCACCTTCGATCGCGTAATACTGACAAAGATCACTGTCTTTCAAAACGCTGTAGACGGTCAGACAGCCGTCGCAGCAAAAATCGTGGTCGTCGGCGTGCAGGACTTCATCGCGGCATTCCTCGCCGCAATGGTAGCAGGCATGTCGTGTATCGGAAATGGCCTCCGGGGCCGTCAATATGCTCATGGTCATGGTCTGGATTAAACCTTGTCCAAAATTGGAGCATACGATCAGCCGAACGGATGACGGAAAGACGTGTGAAAAACTGACTTTGGTCAGAAATTGTAATCTATACCCTGGTTGAGCTCGAAAGCGTAGTGATAATTGATTTTTTCAACCGTAAGCTTTTATATTTATTTATCGGAAACGAAAAAAGCCTTCGGTAAAGAAGGCTCTTTAATGTAATGTTATCCGGCGTTCATCGCTTCAACAGCTGCGGGAGCCCCACCTTGCGTGTGGATGCGCCAGCGGCGTTTATTCCCAGGTTCTTCATGATATCGGATGTCAGGTTGGAGGTGGAATCGCGGGCGTAGAGGACGACGGGCCAGAGGTCGCCGCCATTGGGGTTGAGGTCCATGCGGAGCAGGAAGGCATAACCTTTCTGCCGACCGGCGAAGATGATGGCCTCATTGACTTTTTGTTTGATGGGCTCAAACTGTTTGGCGTAATAATCGCGCAATTGGGCCATGGAATTGGCCTCGAAATCTTCATAGGACTTTTTCAGGTTTTCGAGCTCGATGGCCTTGTCCCGCAGAATGGCCTGATCGGCCTTGCTGGCGACGAGTTTGTCGAAGGCATCGGATTTGAGTTTGAATTCCTCGTATTTCCCTTTCAGAATCTTATCGTATTGATCGCTCTTGACGACGATCTCTTCATTTAGTTTCTTGAATTCGGGCATATTTTCAAGAATGTGCTGCTGGTCGACGTAGCCGATCTTCTGGTCGGGAGCCTGTGCAAAACTGGCCGCGGTGCAGCAAAGTACCATCACAAAAAGTACAGATAATGTTCTCATTTCGAAAGGTTTGTTTGAGGTTTGTAATACTTCAATAACGGTTACATAAAGATCCTGTTGTCCCAAAAATTGTTAAAATTCTCACCAACTACCATCGGTTTTAACCGACGGATCAGCGAACTTGCGGGCTCCAAACCCTTTCTTACAACCATCGCTCCCGAAAACCCAAATAGCACCGACGATATTTTGCTCGCCCGTATGCAAACAGGCGATAGTGAGGCTTTTGCCGCCTTGTACCGTAAATACTGGCGCAGGCTCTTCGACGCCGCGTACCGGCGGATCCTGTTGCGTGAAGAAAGCGAGGAAATGATCCAGGAAATTTTCGTGGATCTCTGGGTCAAACGCGAAACGCTGCTAATTTCGGTATCGCTCGAAGCCTACCTGTTCGGCGCGCTGCGGTATAGCATTTATAACCTTATCCGTTCCCGCAAAATCAGGGACGCTTATCTCGAGCATCTACTACAAATGCCGGGTGACGAAAACAACTATATCGAAGATCGCCTGCATTATGAGGAGCTCGCCCGCGCGCTGGAAAGTAGTGTTCAGAAACTGCCGGAGAAATTGCGAAAAGTGTACCTGCTCAGCAGGAAGGAGCATCTAACCTACAAGGAGATTGCCGAACAGGAACAAATTCCCGTCGATACAGTCGAAAAGCAAATGGGGCGGGCACTGAAAATCTTGCGTGAAAATCTGAAAGAATTTGCCTGGGCGTGGATTGTGCTGGAAATGTGGGATTTATACCCCTAGAAGAAAAAACTGCGCTGGCCGTGGCGGTAACCGCGCCGGAATGTTACTATATCAAAAGCGGAGAAGTATATAGACGAATGGACAAAGATCGCTTGCTGTATTTACTGGAAAATGACAAGAGGGGACAGAACTCGTCCGCGGAGGCAGAGGAACTGGAAGCCTGGTACCGCTCGGCGGAGGCGCGCCCGGCGTTAACGGATAGGCTGTCTGCAGATGGCTTGTCGGCATTAGAGGATAAAATTTTTGCCCGGATACTGACCGCGAATGCAGAATCTCACGAATGGCTGGAAGAATCGCCGGCTGGTAAGTCCGGCTGGTTTGGCTGGGGAAAAATCGCGGCAGCGGTGCTATTGCTGATTGTCGCTGGAATCGGCTTGTATGTGTTTCAGCAACAAAAAGGCCGCGTTACCGAACGCACCGGCTTTGGAGAAACGCGGGTACTGATATTGCCCGACGGTTCGGAAGTGACTTTGAATGGAAACTCAGTGCTTTCATACGATACTGAATGGCCGGAATTGCGCGAGGTACGGCTGGAAGGCGAGGGGTACTTCAAGGTAGTTCATACCAGAGACCACCGGAAGTTTCGCGTACGTACAGGAGCTGATTTCAGCCTCGACGTGCTGGGTACCCAGTTCAATATCAGCAAGCGTGAGAGCGGCACACGAATCGTCCTCGACGAAGGGAAAGTCCGTTGCAACCTGGGTGACTCAGAAAGTGACACGCTGGTCCTTAGGCCAGGCGAAATGATCCAGTTTCATAAAAAACCATCTGATTACCAGCGAGAGCGTGTAGAAAAAGGTCTCTATTCTGCATGGAAAGACCATAAACTTGTTTTTAAAAATACTTCACTCCGGGAGGTCGCGGGGATATTGCGGGATACCTATGGCCTGGAAACAGAAGCCAGCCGGCCCGAACTGCTCGATCGCCAGATTTCTGGCTCCGTCCCGACGGACAATGTCGACCTGCTTCTGCAGGGTATTGCCGAGGCATCCGCTGTAACCATCACGCGCGACGGCGACCAGTTAGTCATTGCACCCAGATCCGAATAAGGCACATAGTTATGAAATCGCAGAGTCAGGAAAGTCATTAGGTCAAAAGGTCAGGTGTTGTATTTAACAGGTCAGGAAAGTTTTTAGATCAGGAGCTGTAATCGAGAACTGAAGGTATAAAACTTACATATATTCCTATGAGAAGTTTATAATTTAATTTATTAATTGTCTTAAAAATCAAATTTTATATTTGAAATTGAGATAAATAGATACTTCTTAATTCGATGATTTTGCACTGTTAAAAATTTTTAGAAAAAAGTTGCATTCCGCGTGGCGGTAAGCCGAATGAAACGGTACTCTATGTTTAGAATCGCGAAATAATATGGTACGCGTTCGGATTTTGGCCATTTAAACAAACCCTGTTAAAGCCCTTTTGCCTATGAAACGACTGATCACTACTCTTAACCTGATCGCCATTTGCTGCTGCGCCGTGTTTGTGGTGCATGCGCAGAACGTCGCGCTATCGAGACTCGACGGGAGCGTGCTAGCCGGGGTCGCCTCAGGCCGCGTCAGCCCCGGTGTCGACTCGCGCCCACGCCAGGCAGTAACCCTGGAATCGAAACTTCGTGAGCTGGAAAAGCAGTTCAATGTGTCCTTTTTGTATAATTCAGGCTATGTCAACGGTAAAACCGTAAAGGAATCCGGCAAGACTGGCTCGCTGGAACATTCACTGCGTAAGATCCTGGAACCGAATAATCTGGCTTTTAAGAAATTGCGTGACAATTTTTATGTGATCTACATTAAAGATGAATCTACTGAAAAGACTGGTGACCGGCCTGACTCGGAGCGGAAAGCACCGCTGGAATCGCAGCCGACCGGTCAATTGCAGGTGACACAGCCGGTGAATACCCTAGCATCCTTGTTAAAGGGAGCGGCGGAACGCAAGGTAGCGAATGTCGCGCTGACGGTCTCCGGGGTAGTGGTCGACGCGGTTTCCGGCGAGCCGTTACCGGGCGCCAGTGTGATTGTAAAAGGTTCTGGTACAGGCACAACTACCAATGGGGAAGGTCGGTATGAACTTTCGAATGTGCCTGAGAACGCGACCTTGGTCTTTTCATTTATTGGCTACCTGTCGGCTGAGGCGCCGGTGGATAACCGCTCAGTAGTAGATATGAAACTTTCGACGGATTCGAAGTCGCTTTCGGAAGTCGTCGTGGTAGGATATGGTACCGTTTCAAAAAAGGATGTGACGGGTTCGGTGGCCTCGATAGGAAGTGATGAGATCCGAAATATGCCCGTGCGATCCGCAACGGACGCTTTGCAGGGGAAGGCTGCGGGCGTGATGGTGACGCAGTCGAGCGGGAGCCCGGGCTCCGCGGGTATCGTGCGTATACGGGGGATCGGTTCGATCAATAACTCCAATGAGCCGCTCTACATTGTCGACGGGCTGCCCCAGACAGGTATAGGATGGTTGAACCCGAATGATATCGAGACCATGGATATTCACAAGGATGCATCCGCGGCTGCCATTTACGGTTCGCGCGCCTCGAATGGTCTGGTGATTATCACTACCAAAAAAGGCTCCAAATCGGAAGCAATGAGCGTTTCGTTTGATAGTTACTACGGTTTGCAGTCGCCATGGAAGCGTCCGCATATGCTGAATGCAGAGGAATTTATCAACTATAAGAACCGCGCGGCCGAGGCTGTGGGCGTTACCCCGCCGATCTCCCCGGACATGAAAACCCAGGCGCTCAACTTCGTGCGGACGAACACAGGCGCCAACGGTACCGACTGGTGGAAGCAGATTATCCATGAAAATGCGCCGGTACAGAGTTATAATATCACCGTTTCCGGCGGCAGCAAAAAGATTGATTTTGCCTCGGCATTGGGCTATATGGATCAAAAAGGGATCGTTCGTGGTTCCGATTATCGCCGGATTTCGTGGCGTAACAATGTGAATGCGGATATCAACGAGCGGGTACGCCTGGGTAGCAACATTGCCGTGGTGTACGAAAGTCGCCGCAATATCGATGAAAACAACCCGTATTCCGGAACGATTTTCAGTGCCATGACTGCCGATCCGATCACGCCTGTTTACCGTGATAATCTTCGTGATATTCCATCTTTTTACCAGACGATCATGCAGGGCTACGATGCCAGCAACCCGTTTTCGCGGTACGCAGGTGTATTGTATTCCAACAAGCCAAATCCGGTAGGGCAAATCGAGCGGATGCGGCAGAGTATCTGGGAGGGGATCAGTATGAAGGGCGGCGCGAACCTGGAAGTGAAAATCCTGGAACCGCTTAAATTCCGAAGCAACTTTGGTCTCGATATTCACCGGGGCCTTTCTAAGGGCTTCACCCCCCAATACTACCTCAATGGGTACGATTACGCGACTTACAACACGATCAGCAACTATTCCTATTGGTCCAACTATTTCGTTTGGGAGAATACGCTCGCATTTGACCAGGTTTGGGGGCAGCATCGCCTGAATGTCCTCGCGGGTACCTCGGCGGAGCTCACAAAAGGATTGGAGTACGGCGCTTCCAAGCAAGGAGCCGTTAATAATGAGGAAGATATGCGGATTATCAACGCCGCTACGATCAATCCGGGCGCCTCGGGCTATACTTATTCCAATGCATTGAACTCCTATTTTGGAAGGGTAAGCTATTCGTTTGGCGGAAAATATGTGTTGACGGCCAATGTGCGTCGTGATGGTACTTCCCGGTTTGCGAAGGATTACCGCTGGGGTACGTTTCCTTCGGTGTCGGCCGCCTGGAATTTTACCAATGAGGAATTTTTCAAAGACGCAGGCTTGAAATGGCTTTCAGAAGGTAAGTTACGGGCCAGCTACGGGCAGATTGGTAACCAGAATGTTGCCAATGGTGCATACCTGTCGACCTACGGCAACAACAGCCGCTATCTTTTCGGGGATAACAAGACCTGGTACATGGGTGCCGGCCGCGGCAGTATAGGGAATCCGATGCTGCAATGGGAAACGTCCAATCAGACCGACATTGGAGTAGATCTCGCGTTTTTGAATAACAAACTGACGTTCACTGCGGATTATTTCAAAAAAGCAGTGGATAATATGCTGCTCATCGTACCTCTGCCAACCACGTTGGGTTATCCCAATTTCCCCTGGTCGAATGCGGGCAAGATGGTGAATAAGGGCTGGGATTTTGCGATCGGGTATGACGATGAAGTGGCTGGTTTTCAATATGGTATCAAAGCTACGCTGTCGACTTTCTCCAATAAGGTAACCACGCTCGGAGGCGGTGAGCCGATTTATTCGACCGCGCATTTGGGTGAAACCATCACCAAAACCGAAGAAGGAATGCCTGTGGGCTACTATTTCGGATGGCAAACGGACGGTATTTTCCAAACGCCGGATGAGGTTAATGCCAGTGCACAGAAAGGCCTTTCGACAGCCGGGGACATTCGTTTCAAAAATATCAACGGCGACCAGTTGCTTAACGCAGACGACCGCACGAAAATCGGGAACCCATGGCCGGACTTCATTTACGGGCTTACGGTGAATGCGGCTTACAAAGGATTTGATATCAGCGCATTCGTGCAGGGTTCGCAGGGGAACGATGTAATGAACATCCTCCGGTATGATACCGAATCGGGTACCGGATGGTACAATGCGCCGAAAGGTTTCCTCGAAAAGGCATGGAATGGCCCGGGAACTACCAACGAATATTACAAGATCTCGCAGAATGCGGGGTTAAATACCAATGTGTCCCAGTATTTTGTGGAGGACGGCTCATACCTGCGCATGAAGAATATCCAGCTGGGTTACAGCTTACCGGGAGGCTTGCTGCAAAAGGCGAAAATCAAGCAGGTAAGGTTGTATGTAGGCGCGCAGAACCTTTTCACGGTCACTAAATACAGCGGCCTCGATCCCGAAATGGGCTCAGCCGATCCGAAGCTGACGGGAATCGATCAGGGATATTTCCCGCAGGCGCGTACATGGATGTTTGGTATCAATGCAAAATTCTAAAATATTCACAATGAAAAAGTTATCAATCATAATGCTCGCGTCGTGCCTGGTGCTGGGCGGGACGTCCTGTTCCGAAGAGTTCCTCGACCGTACGCCTCCGGGCAACCTTACCGACGAAACATTTTACAAATCGCCGGATGCTGGATTTAAGTCGCTGGTAACTTGCTACCGGGGTTTTGTCAGTAACTTCTGGGGCTACGAGGCGGCCCGGGCTGAGTTGGGCAATATGGCTACGGACGATGCCGACAAGGGCGGTTCCGATGCCGGCGACCGCCCGTTCGTGACAGACCTCGGTTTCGGGCGCGCACTTTCGTCCAACGAAACCCTTGCAGGTTACTGGACAGCCCGTTACAGCGCGATCGGGAACTGCAATGTGGCATTGGAGCGGTTGCCGGATGCCAGCCTTATCGACGCCAGCGGCGCGCCGTTGGATCCGGTCCAGAAGAGTCGCTACCTGGCTGAAATCCGGTTTTTGAGAGCGTTTTTCTACTTCGAGCTCGCGGAGGTTTTCGGCGGCGTGCCCCTGGTGACCAAAACGCTCACGGTCGACGATCGTACGAAACTGAACCGCGCATCGGCTAAAGAGGTGTTTCAGTTTATTGAAGCCGAGCTGACAGCTGCTGCGAATGACCCGGCCATGCTTTCGGCCGCCAAGTTGCAGGCTTCCGAAGTGGGCCGGGCTACCAAAGAGGCTACCTGGGCATTGCTGGCGAGAGTTTACCTGTTTTTTGCTAAAGATGACCCCGCACTTTTTGCCAAGGCGCGCGATGCCGCGAAAAAGGTGATCGACTCGGGCGCATTTGCTTTGCACCCTCAGTATCAGGAGATTTTTTTGGAAAACGGGTATAAGACCAAGGAAGCTGTGTTTTCCATTATCATGGGCGATGATCCGGCGATTCCTATCTATGGCAGTACCATTAATGTGTACTGTTCTCCTCGTGGAGCGACCGGCGGCTGGGGCTTTGATTTGCCCACGCAAGACCTCGTAAATGAGTTCGAAGAGGGCGATCCGCGGTTGTTGTATACTATTCTGCAATCTGGGGACCAGTTTCCGAAAACAAATGGTACGAAAGAGGTATTGGATTTTTCGACCTACCCGAATACCGGTTACCACAGCCGCAAAGTGTATTTGCCTGAGTCACGCCGTGGACAAGGATGGGGTAACGACGCCTGGACTTACCACCCGATCCGCTATGCCGATGTGCTGCTGATGTACGCAGAAGCATTGATCGAAAGCGGAGGGGATAAGAGCGAGGCGGCTGGCTACATTAATCAAGTGCGCAAACGTGCCTCGGCTTCGTCGCGAAAGGATATTGAAGCGGCATCGAGGGTTTTGAAAGTGGCTGAAAAGCAGCTGCCGGATGTGAAGGCAGGCGACGATCTGCGTAAGGCCGTGCGGCATGAACGCCGCGTGGAGCTGGCCATGGAATACCATCGCTTGTACGACCTGATGCGCTGGAACACGCTCGTGCCGACGATGAAGGCCTACTCAGCCAAACCGTTCTCGAATGGCAAAGGCGGGAATTTTACGGCAGGGAAAAATGAGGTATTTCCGATTCCACAGGTGGAGATCGACCGCTCAGGAGGCTCCATTGTGCAGAATCCGAACTATTAGATTAATGATTGAATGATTGAATGATTGAATGATTGAATGATTGAATGATTGAATGATTGAATGATTGAATGATTGAATGATTGAATGATTGAATGATTGAATGATTGAATGATTGTTCTTCAGCGGAATAATGACTTGGTTAATACTCCTTATTCGGTCATTCAGTCATTCAAAATTAAAGTTTTACATATCGCTATATTTTATAAATCATTTTATTAAGTTTATTGGGTGAAAAAATTGAAATCTTCCATTGGTCTTTTGTTTGCCGGGGGGCTGTGCCTGGCTTCGGTGAGCCGGCACGATAAACCAGTTTTCCGGGATGTACAGAATGCAGACCCGGTTCGCATGGCCGGAATATCGGAGGGGCCGGATTCGAGCCGGTTTACCTATACCAAACTGGTGTCGGGCCTCGATGAGCCGATGGAAATGGCGATCCTGCCGAATTACGATATGGTGATCGCTGAACGGAAAGGGGCTGTGCGCTATTTCAACAATGCCACCAAAGAGCTTTCGACGATCGCGCAGTTCAATGTTTTCAGCGGCATCGAGGACGGGCTGCTCGGCGTAGCAGTTGACCCGGACTTCAAGCGTAATAACTGGATTTACTTCTATTATGGCGTTGGAGGTGAGAAGAGTGTCAGTCATTTGGCACGCTTCGAGCTGAAAGGGCAAAACCTGATCCAGGATTCCAAAAAGGTTCTTTTGGAGGTGCCTACCCAGCGTAAATATTGCTGCCATTCGGCCGGTTACCTTACTTTTTCGGATGGTTTGCTCTATCTCTCGATCGGCGACAATACCAATGCTGAGGAAATCGAGGGGCATACGCCCATCGACGAGCGCCCGGGCCGCGAGCTTTCGGACGATCAGGCGGCTACTGCCAACAGCAATGACTATCGGGGGAAAATCCTGCGGATCAAGCCGGAAGCGGATGGTACTTACAGTATTCCCGACGGGAATCTTTTCCCGAAAGACGGTTCGCAGGGCAAGCCCGAAATTTATGCAATGGGTGTGCGGAATCCATTCCGCATTTCCGTCGACCCGAAGACGAAATACCTTTATTGGGGCGATGTAGGCCCTGATACGGAGGTGCCTGGTAGTGAGGGTAAAATGAGTTATGACGAGATCAACCAGGCGCGTAAGCCGGGTTTCTTCGGCTATCCCTATTTTTTGGGGGACAATGAGGTGTTCCCCGACTATGATTTCGCGACCAAGAAGGAAGGACCAGGAAAAGATCCGCAAAAGCCGATCAACGATTCACCGCATAACACGGGAATCCGTGAGCTGCCGCCTGCCCAACCAGCATTCATATGGTACGGGAAAGGCCCGTCGAAGAAATACCCGCTGGTAGGCAAAGGCGGTGCGAGCGCCATGGCTGGCCCCGTGTATTACAGTGATTTATACCCGAATGCGCCCTACAAACTTCCGGAATACTACAATGGGAAGCTGTTCATTTTTGAATGGATACGGAAGTGGATCATGGCCGTGACCATGGATGCGAACGGCAACTATGTAAGCATGGAGCCTTTCCTTCCCCAATTGAAGGTCGTAGCGCCGATCGACATGCAGATTGCCCCCGACGGTGCCATTTACCTGCTCGCTTACGGTACCAACTGGTTCGCACGCAATACCGACTCCGGCATTATCCGGGTGGAGTATGCCGAGGGTAACCGCAATCCGATAGCAGCTGTTACGACAGGTAAGACCATCGGGGCCGCACCATTCACGGCTACGCTTTCTGCCAAAGGCTCGAAGGATTACGATGCTGCCGACAAGCTGACCTACGAATGGAAGATCGGGGCGAAAAAGCTGGCGGGGGAGGAAATCAAATACACTTTCACCAAACCCGGTACTTACAATGTAGTATTGACCGTCTCCGACCAGAACGGCGGAAAGGGAACTGCTACTACCGAGTTCAAGATCGGAAACACGCCTCCGGATGTGAAGATCGAGACGAAGGCGAATCGCAGTTTTTACTGGGATAATGCCCCGTTTGATTACAATATCAAGGTTACGGATAAAGAAGACGGGAATATCCAGCGAGCCAAAATTCACGCAGGCTTCAATTACCTGGCTTTCGGAAAGGACCTCGCGGGTGCGTTGTCGGGTTCGGAAGGGGAGAATATCCGGTATGCGGCGACGGCGAAATTGTATGCTTCGCTGGATTGCAAGGCTTGTCACACACTGGAAACCAAGTCGATTGGTCCGGCATTGAAGGATATTTCAAAAAAATACACGGATAACGCAGGCGCTGCGGATATGCTTGCGCGCAAGATCATTACCGGGGGAAGCGGAAACTGGGGCTCTTACCCGATGCCCCCTCACGCGGACCTGCCCGAAAAAGACGCGAAAGAAATAGCAGGTTACATTCTTTCATTAGGTAAAAATGCGGAGCAAATGCCGCTTTCTGCTCAGCTGAAACTGACAGAGCATATTGGAAAAGGCAATGAAGGTGCTTACGTCTTGCAAGCTTCCTACACCGATAAGGGGGCGAATGGTATCGGCCCGCAAAAGACGGCCAGTCATATTGTGCTGCGTAATCCGCTGGTGCAAATGGAGGATTACCAGGAAGGGAATGTGGGCGTGGTAATCGCGACGCAAAACACCGGCTACGTGTCCTATATCGCCAACATTACCAATGGGAAATATACGCGGTTTAACCAGATTGACCTCACACACATCAAGAACATCCGATTTCGCATTCAGGAGCACGGCGCTGGCGGTACGATCGAGTTGCGCCAGGGAGGCCGTGAAGGTCAGCTGCTGGGTAAAGTCGATGTCCCCGGCGGACGGCTGGACGACCTCAAAACCGGTTGGAAAGAAGTGCTGTTGCCGGTAAACGGCAAGGATATCCATGACCTTTACCTGGTTTTCAGGAATGAAAAGGCCAGGGGCCCGCTGTTCCATATTGATTGGATGTATTTCGAAAACGATTTTAATCCCTAACGTTTTAAAATGCAGGACTATTCCTGAACCTAAACCTACCTTTCATGCAACCCGAAAAGTATATTGACCAGTACCGACACGCACTGCTGAACGATGTGATCCCTTTCTGGATGAAGAATTCTCCCGACCACGAATCGGGAGGTTTTTTTACGTGTCTCGACCGCGAGGGAAAGGTGTTCGACACCGACAAATTTCTGTGGCTTCAATGCAGGCAGGTATGGTGCTTTGCCATGTTGTACAATCAGGTGGAGACACGGCAGGAGTGGCTGGACATGGCGCTTTCGGGGGCAGTGTTTTTGCAGAAGCATGGGCGGGACCATGGGCACGGACGGGACGTCCGCGCCGGCGCCAACTGGTATTTTTCGCTGGACCGCCACGGAAACCCGCTTATGCAGCCGCACAGCATTTTTTCGGACTGCTTTGCTACCATGGCATTCGGGCAGTTGTACAAGGCTACGGGCAACGAGGAGTTCAAAACCATTGCCACGGACACTTTTTATAACATTCTGACAAGGCAGGACAATCCGAAGGGTATTTACAGCAAAACCGTGCCCGGTGCGCGGCCGCTGGAAAGTTTCGCGCTGCCGATGATCCTGTGTAACCTGGTACTGGAAATCGAGTCGCTGCTGGAACCGGCATTGGTGAATGAGGTGATCGGACGCGGTATCGACACGGTCATGAACAAGTTTTACAAGCCTGAGCTGGGTGTGATCCTCGAAAATGTCAGCCCGGACGGTTCTTTTTCGGATTCGTTCGAAGGCAGGCTGGTCAATCCTGGCCATGGGCTGGAATCGATGTGGTTTATGATGGATCTGGCCGAACGTACTTCGGACGGGCAGTTGGCGCAACGGGCGGTCGATATCGCGATCCAGCTCGTGGAGTACGGCTGGGACCATGAGCATGGCGGGATCTTCTATTTTATGGATGTAAAAGGCAATCCGCCCCAGCAGCTCGAATGGGACCAGAAACTTTGGTGGGTACATATGGAAACGCTTATCACGCTCCTGAAAGGTTACCTGCATACGGGTGACGAGCGTTGCGCGCACTGGTTCGAGCGCGTGCATGCGTATACATGGGGCCATTTTCCTGACCCTGAATACGGCGAGTGGTTCGGCTACCTCAACCGCCAGGGCGGGCCGTTGCTGACATTGAAGGGCGGTAAATGGAAAGGTTGCTTCCACGTACCGCGCGGATTGTACCAATGCTGGAAAACGCTGGAAGCGATTCAATCGAAAGTGTCCTTAAACGTCTGATTATGGCCCAGGTTCCAGTTGCTGCCACCCAGCCTGCGGGCACTGCCCACGGGCAGAGTTACCGGCCCGCGCTGGTAACGCTCGCGGTTTTGTATTTTATGATGGGGCTTATTACTTGCCTCAACGACACACTCGTGCCGTTTTTTAAAAGCAGTTTTCAACTGAACTACACGCAATCGGCGCTGGTACAGTTTTACTTCTTCGTCACTTATGGCGTAATGTCCATTCCTGCCGGCGTTATCGTCAGTAAATTCGGATTCAAACAGAGTATGGTGGCCGGTTTTGCGATCGCGGCGGTGGGGACGTTCCTGTTTTTTCCGGCATCATTGATGCACCAGTACTACCTGTTTCTGGCAGCGCTTTTTATTCTTGCGATCGGCATTGTGCTCTTGCAGGTGGCTGCAAACCCCTACATTACCTTACTGGGCCCGCCGGAAACCGCTTCGTCGAGATTCAACCTCATTCAGGCGCTGGGATCGCTGGGTACTACCGTAGCACCGCTGCTGGGCGCATCATATATTCTTTCGGAGGTCCGCGATGGCATGCAATCCAGCGAGGCTGTGCGGCTTCCCTATCTTTGTATTACCGCGCTGGTGATTGTGATCGCCTTCGTGATCAGTCAGTTGAAGTTACCTTCTCCGGTTTTACAGGCACCTGACAACGAAGAGCAACCGGGAATTTTCGGTTTCCGGAACCTGCGGTTCGGCCTGGTGGCATTGTTTTGCTATGTGGGCGCGGAGGTTTCCATTGGCTCTTTTCTGACCAACTATATTGCCGATACTGCCGGTATTGTGGAGAATGAGGCCGTTACCTACGTCGCATTGTATTGGGGAAGCATGCTGGTGGGCCGGTTCATAGGCGCTGGTGTGCTGAAAATCGTGCGGGCGCCGCAGGTATTGAGCGTTTGTGCCATTGCTGCCGTCGTATTGATCGTCGTGTCCGTGACGGGCGCAGGTATGCTGGCTGCCTGGACGATGGTGGCCGTTGGCCTATGTAATTCGATTATGTTCGCGACGATCTTTTCATTGTCGGTAGCCGGGCTGGAAGAGCATGCGACCAGGGCTTCCGGCTGGTTGTCCACTGCCATTGTCGGTGGGGCAGTCATATCGTTTTTACAAGGTGTGCTGATTGACCATTTCAACTGGCAGGTTGCTTTTATGCTACCGCTGCTGTGCTATGTTTTCATCCTCTTTTTTGGCATGAACGGGTATAAAACAAAGTAAATATGTCCTTAATTTAGCCGCCCCATTTGTTTTTACACTCTATGAGCAGACCACTTCGCGTTGCAGCCAACTATAAAACCAAAGATCCGGCCGGGATTATCCTGGGGTATCTGGCCAATCATGGCAGCATGACGCTACCAGAGCTGGGAAAACGGCTGAATATCAGCGTCCCGAAGGTAACGGTACTGGTGAATGAGCTGCGAAACGAGGGTTTGGTGAGCGATTACGGCAAGGTCGATTCTTCCGGTGGCCGCAAGCCCAATTTGTATGGTGTAGCAGCGGAGGCCGCCTATTTTATCGGGGTGGACGTGAAGCAAAGCCATATCACGATCGGGTTGCTGAATCTGGACAAGACATTGGTCAGGAATTCGGGTAAAATGGATTACGAGCTGACGAATACCGTCGAATCGCGGGATACGCTGTGTGGTCATATCCTCGATTTTATCAGCGGACTATCTGTTCCGAAAGACCGGATCAAAGGGGTGGGCATCAACCTCTCGGGCCGGGTTAATTACCGTACCGGGCACAGTTACAGCTACTTTCATTTCGACGACCGTCCGCTAAGCGAAATTGTCGAAGAGAAAATAGGCTTCCCCGTATTCCTCGAAAACGATTCGCGGGCGATGGCTTATGGCGAATTTTGCCTCGGAGCTGTTGAAAATGAAAAAGATGTACTTTTCCTCAACCTGGACTACGGTATCGCGGTCGGGATCCTGATGGGCGGCGAGTTGTATTATGGTAAATCGGGTTATGCGGGCGAATTCGGGCATATGCCGGTTTTCAATAATGAATACATCTGCCGGTGCGGGAAAAAAGGCTGTCTGGAAACGGAAGCCGCCGGCTGGGCTTTGGAAAGAATGTTCCGTGAAAAGGTCCGGGAAGGCTCTTCGTCACTCATTACGACAAAAATAGCTGAGCCCGATCGCATTATGATGGACGATATCATCGAAGCCGCCATAGCCGACGACGTGCTTGCCATTGAGCTTATCGCGCAATTGGGCCAAAATATCGGCCGCGGTATCGCTTCCCTGATCAACGTTTTCAACCCAGAACTGGTAATCCTTGGAGGCGGCCTGCTTGCTACGGGCGATTACATTGGTTTGCCCATTAAAACAGCCATTAATAAATACTCCCTTAGCCTGGTTAATAATGATACAAGACTGGTGCATTCAAAATTGGGTGAAGACGCCGGCTTACTGGGGGCCTGCCTGCTCGTAAGGAATCGCTTTCTGGGCATTCACGATTAAGCCACAGCGTGGCTTCCTATTTGTAGGAACGAAATGGCGCGAAGGTTTACCTTCATGACTGTTATTCGCAGGCCTCCGGCCGGTCGACACCGCGATGTCGCTTTTGTTGTATGGACCGGCCGGAGGCCTGCGAATAGTGTGTGCAAATCTGGAGATTTGCACCGGTAAGCGCTTTTTAGAAATTCACAATTGATCGCATTAAGGCTGTTTCAATAACCATACATCCGAAATCTTCGATTGCTTGCGCCAGTTCAACTGTGATTCTTCCGGGCCGTCGAAAGTGACCGAGATCTTGCCGTCCTGGGTGAGGCTTAACGGCACGATCCATTCTTTGAATGTCTCGGATTCTTTGTTGTAAACAATAGGGGAAAGCCTTCTCCCATCCACACGCAGGAGCGCATCGCCTTCACCCGCTACGCGTATGATGTAGCGTGCGCGGGGGTCGAGGTTGTCATAATCGAGTTCCGGCTCACGTTGGAAAAGCTGTGTCGACAGCCTTTTCCGGCTCATACCATTATCCCACCATGCCACGTCGGTGGCATCTTCTGAAATCGTTTTGACGCGGGGCCCCTTGGCTACACTCGAAATATCGTCGTAGTAACTTCCGGGACCTGGATTTTCCCAGAATGCGATGGTTTTCAATCTCGCTAACTGTTCGTCGGGACTGGTCATTTTTTTTATTTTCTCGAATTCATCGGCCAGCCACCAGCGGTTATTGAGGGGATAATTAACGAAATCCATCACCACACCGCGTTCCGGGTTGCGCGGTTTGTGCTTTTCGGTACTTGTTTGCAGGCCGATAGAAGTGTAGAGTGCATCGCTTAAATCAACGATATGCTTGTAGATGTCGCGTTCAATCGGTTCCTGATCCGCTTTGTTGACGGTTGCCAATGCCGCATCCATGGACTTTGCAATGGTATTCCGGTCGGCAGCGGCCAGAATTGCATTTGCTTGCTTTTCAAGATTTTGTTCGCGGATGAGGCGTTGGCGCGTGTACTGGTCATAATATGCACGCAGCAAAAGCATTTGCCAGCGCCAATTGCTCGCGAGACTCTCTTCTGTTTTTTCAAGAACCCGCCAGTTGATGTAAGTCATTTCCACGCCGCCATTTTCGGTTAATGGACCTTTCCAGTTTTGTTCGAGTCCTTCGATCGCACTCGCTACTATGGCAGCTACTGTATGATTAAAGAAAAAGGCGGAGTATTCCTCCATAATGCTATGCACATCCGCCTGCGGATCCCACGCGCGCATGCTCCACAGCACCTTATTCACGTCGTCGTGGCTGCCGTCGGAGTAGGAAACAAATCCGTCGGTAAATGGCGCGTATTTCGCGTGGATTTTGGCAAATGCAAAGGGCCGCGGGTTGACCGACTCCCTGCCGAGTGTCAATGCAAATGCCTGATCGAACTTCTCCACCGGGAATTCGCAGCGTACAGAGTGCGTAATATCGGGGTACTGGCGGTGCTGGTATTGCTTGGGCAGGCGGTAACGGGTTTCGGCCATTGGCGGGCTGCCCGGGCCGGATACCACACCTTGCAGCCAGGTGGGTTTTTCTGTTTCCAGGTACTTGTAAAAATAATCGATCTGCTCAGTGTCGAAACCTTGCAGGGAAATCCACATTTTAGCTTTCGGGTGATACTTCACCAGTATGGTTTGCAGCTCTTTCAGGAAAGGCAATACTTCGGAAGGATGGTTGTCGCCGGGGTCGCCGCCGGGAAAGAATATGTGGTCGAGGCGAGGGCACTCTTTGTAAAATTGCTCGTGCATTTCCAGTTCGGCCTGACGTTTGGCTTTGTTGGCCAGCTCAAATGTGGCAGGTGTCCACACCCAGTAGTCCATGTCATATTTCCGGCATATTTCACTCATTTTGATGCGCATTTCCCTGGCGGGGATCTTGAAATGCGGGCTTGGCTTATCGTCTTCGTGGAACGGAATACCTTCCACTGCATTACTGCCGAAAATAGCGAGGTCGCGGATGTATTGGTCGAATTGTGCGACCGTCCAGGCATCGTATGTATTGGCAGTGGACCGATAACCGAGCTGGTGCCCGCGGATCGGGTAGGCGGGGGACGAGGCTATGTTTACGGGCCCGGCGAGTTCCAGAAGTGGCTTGCCCATAAATGCCTTGCTCATTTTCAAATGCCGCAACAAATACCCGGTACCAAATAGCACGCCCCGTGCATCGGCTCCAATGATCCAGACGGTTTTGTTTCCACCCGTTGTTTCGGTTGCGATCCGGTAACCTTCCGGCTTGTATTCGGGGCCGTTTCCGTCGCCTGCAGGCACATTGCGCGACAGTAAAGTTTTGTCCGATGCCAGTGCAAATGCGATGACCGGCGCATTACCCTTGGGCCATGCTGCTGCATTTTTCAGCGTTATACCCGTCCGTTTTGCGATTTCCTCCGTAAGCACCGCCGGAGCCGTTTCTTTCATGGGGGACGCAATACCCGGGGAAATAATCCACGTCGCGTTTTTCAGGTCAATGGACTGTGCGATGCTTGGGAAACAGATTGCCAGGAAAAGCAGGGTTGTAATGAATGCCTTGAAGCGGGTTTGGGAATGCATGACAAATGGGAATCGATGTTGTTGTATTTGCATTACTGGCTTTCACCGATTTTAGGCTAATTCGTTCAGCTATTTGTCCGAGCCGGAAATTCCCAGAAAAGCATCACGGATCAAATCGTGGTGTGGATTATAATCACTGATAAAGATTGAGCCGTAGCCTTCACCGGCGAAGTTGGTGTCGTATTTGGAGATACAATGCGGCACAAGCCGGCCTGCTTGTCGGAACCATCGATCGAATAGCCGTTGCCGGCACGCGGCAAGTTCGTCGCAGGATTCGCAAATAAGATAATGGATATTTCAGGATGCAGACGGAAAGATTCAAGAAGTAACCAGATAATTGTGTCCCTGACTCTGGTTCGGCTGGAATAGCCTTCGCTTCTTGGAATGTCTTTGAAAGGGAGCTGATCTTCTCCGTAAGGCTTGAAGGAAAAGCTGACTACTTGATGGTCAAACTGAGGATAATGATAGAAGTAGCCATGTGATTTAACAAACGCGGCGTTATAACAAATACCGGACTCTGCCAGGAACCAATAACGTTCCTGATCATCTGTTACTACTTCATATGGGTTTAAAAAATTTGATTCCTTTTGCATGAAGCTGTTGTAATGTGTATTCGCCGCGGAAATACGCTTCAACGGCGTGCTGGTTTTCGATGAGTTTGTGATAAAGTGCTTTTTGAGCATCCCTGCGATCTGCCTCCTTCGATTTTATTGCGGTTGTCGTTTCCATTTTTGAGTAACGTTTTGATTTTTACAAATATACGAATGCTTGAAACCTTGCTCCAAGGAAATCCACTACCGATGTCCGAACGGTAGCAACCATTGATCATATTCTGTTAAAGTAGAAAAAGCCACCTTTCGCTATTTTTAAGATTTGAAAACACCTGGACCCTTATGCTCCTTTTCAAATCGCTGTTATTCTGCACTTTTTCGTTGTTGTGGTTCTCGCATGTACCGGCACTAGCACAAACGCTCGTGCCCGTGAAGACTTTTGATGTGAGGGAAGCCAAACAGGCAGTGGCGGTCGACGCGCAGCATTTCTACGTGATCAACAACAGCACCATTACCAAGCATTCCAAGACCGACGGTAAGCTCGTCGCGACCTGGGACGGAACCAAGGATGGGATAGTCCATTTGAACAGCGGGGTCGTAATCAAAGGCAAGTTGTATTGCGCGAATTCCAATTATCCTGAAACCCCGATGACGAGTTCGGTCGAAATATTCGAAGTGAAAACACTGACGCACGTCGATACACACAGTTTCGGGATTGCGCAGCACGGGTCACTCACCTGGCTCGATCAGAAGGATGGGCACTGGTTTATCGGCTTTGCGCATTATGCGGGCAAGGAATCTAGTGAGGGAAGGGATGTGCGGTGGACATCGCTGGTGAAATATGACCTGGAATGGCGGCAGGTCGAGGCATGGGTTTTCCCGAAAAACCTCGTCGATTTGTTCACACCAAAAAGCAATTCCGGCGGGGCCTGGGGCGCGGACGGTTTGCTGTACTGCACCGGCCATGACCGCGCGGAGATATATGTGCTTAAACTACCGAAATCGGGTTACACTTTGCAGCATATCAGTACATTACCTGCACCTATCGAAGGACAAGGTATTGCTATTGACCGCTCGGTGGCGGGCAAAATGTCGTTGTATGGCATTCAGCGTAGTAAACACACCGTTACAGTTTCCGAAATCCGATAACCCAGCGCATGATGAAGCCGCATTTCCGTTACCTGGTCTGCCTTTTTTCGGTGATTGTCCTCCAACAAGCGCACGGACAGGGTACGGTTGCGGCTAGTGGCCGTTTTCATGCTAAAACCCTGATCGTGTTTTTCGACGGCTTGCGTCCGGACTACATCACGGAAGCGCAAATGCCTAACCTGTTTGCATTCAAACAGTCTTCGGCCCTGGGTAAGCAGCATCACAGCGTCTTTCCGACGGTAACCCGGGTGAATTCAGCTTCCTATGCAACGGGCTCGTATCCGGGGACACACGGCTTGCTGGGTAATTCCATTTACATTCCCGAAGTCGCTACGAACAGGCCTATCGAGACGACCTACGAAGATTTGCGTAAAATTCCCGCAGCTACATCCGGGCCGCTGCTCACGGCGAAATCATTAGGTGAGGTGCTGGCGGATGCGGGTCAGAAGATGATGGTTTTCAGCTCAGGAACGACGGGACAGGCCTTCTTGCAAAACCATACAGTGAATGGGGCAATTGTCAACCCGGGCCTTATATTGCCGGAGACCTTCAAAACGCAGGTCCTGAATGATATCGGCGCGCTGCCGGAGGAAGAACGTAAGGAACTGGTCCGGCACAAATGGATTACAGACGCATTACTGAAATATGGCCTGGTCAAGAATGGCCCGCTGGTGAGCGCAATCTGGTTTTCGGACCCTGACGGCGCGGCGCATGAGCATGGTATCGGCTCGGAGCAGGCGGTCAAGGCGATTCAATACGTCGACAGGCAATTCGGGCGGATCATAGAAGCCTTGCGGGCGAAAGGAACCGGGGAGCGTTATAATATCATTATTTCCACCGACCACGGCTTTGTGACGCACAAAGAGAAACCGGGTCTGGCTGATTTTCTGATCAAAGAAGGCTTTAAACAAGACCAAAAATCTGACGATGTAGTAGTAGCGGAGGGCGCGATTTACGTAAAAAATCACGACGAAAAGGTCATTGCCGGCATAGTAGCCGCATTGCACAAGCAGGAATGGGTGGGAGCGGTTTTTACAAAAGGAATTAAAAAAGGCGACACTCAGGGCCGCGTAAAAGGAACGCTTTCTTTTGACCTGATCCATTACGATCACCCAAAACGCTCCGGGGATATTCTTGTAGCTCCCAGTTGGAATGATGCCAAAAACGACAAGGGCTATGCCGGTACCGACTTTGCGGGAGGTGTCGCAGGGCACGGCGGGGCCAGTCCTTACGAGATCAATATTGCGTTGTTCGCCTCGGGGCCGGATTTTAAGCATGCCGCGAGCACGGAGTTGCCGACTTCCAATGCCGATATCGTTCCCACGATTCTGGCCATTTACAACTTGCCAAAGCCGGCTGGAATGGATGGCAGGGCAGTGACTGAGCTGCTGCAAAAGGCGCGGAAAGCGAACGGCATTTCCCAAAAACATCTCGTAAAAACGGAGGCGGTTTATCCGTGGGGAACCTACAAATTGTCCGCAGAAATGTCTGTCCTGGGCGATTACCGATATTTCAACTATGCCCAAACAGAAAGAACACCGGCCCGCTGACCAGCAGTTATTGTATGTTGCCCGAATCAGTTTTAGCAAACGCATTTCGAATGCTCTCACCTCGCGGAACGCGACGCCTTTGAACTCAAACGAGTGACAAAAGCTCGGATTCTTCGGCCAATGCAGCATTCAGCTTATCGTTGAGACGTTTGTAGGCCGCCATCACATTGCGGGCAGTGTCGGTAAGCACCGTACCGCCCCCTTTGGTACCGCCTTTCTGTGTGACTACGTATGGTCCTTTGCCCAGTGTATTGAGCGCGTCGACCATCGCCCATGCTTTTTTATAGGACAGTCCCATCTCTTTGGCCGCCTGTGCGATAGAGCCGGTCTCGGCGATGCGTTCGAGCAACTCGTAGCGTCCGGGACCGAAAAATTTGACCTCATCTACAAACACCCAATGTCGGAGCCGTATCTCGATATATCTTTCCATGCGGCAGTTTTTTTAGCGATTAATCTTTTCTTGCCGCAAACTAGGATTAAAAAATGAGGTTTTAATGCCACCAAGGCACGAATGCTTCACGAATGCGTTCGTGCTAATTTGTGCCTTGGTGGCTTAATAAAAAAAATAACGTGGAATTATTTGTTATTTCTATTATAGAATTAATTTTACATTGGTGCAGAGGTGCTAAACTTACAGTTGTCCGAAAGTCGGAATGCTGGTAGCAGGGCGGCTCATCACACGACCGAATTTCCAGATACAAGAAAGAATAATAAGCCGATAAACGAACATGTAGTGTAGAAGCGTGTCATGGAACTGCCATAACACGCTTTTTGTCTTTTACGCCCAGCAATTTGCACCGTTCACTCAATCCTTGCAAACCATTTTTGTGGTATTTACGACATCCTGTTTTCAACAACATTTGTCAGCCATGAGAATCATTTGCTACGTTCTTAGTTTGTTTTCTTTTCAATACGCATTTGCACAGTCCGATGAGATATCCGTTGGCACGGCGAGTCCTGGCCGCGTCGTCTGGCGGTTGGAGAGGCAGGTGCCTCTAAGTGATATCTACGCAATACGCAACCTCGGCGGAAGGCTCTATGCGGCCGGTGCGAGCCAGGTCTACATTGCCGACCGGTGGGGGACTTCGTGGGCGGCATCAACAGAATTTAACCCCGCACCGGCAGGTATCGACGATCTGGTCAGTTTCAAGGGCAAGCTGTATGCCACTGGTTATGGAAAGGGCATTTACGAAAGCACCGACAATGGTAAAACCTGGCGCTTTGCCTCTCAGGGCTTTTCGGGCACATCTCCCATCCGGTTTGCAGAAAGGAAGGGTAGACTATATGTAGCCACCGACGACCAGGGTATACAGCAGCTCAATGCGGCAGGTACTAGCTGGGCAGCATTTAACAAGGGCCTCGATTTCAGGACCAGTTATAGTTTCAATGCGATTATCAACACCGACAGTTGCCTCATCGGCGGAATGGGCGCGAATGGTACTCTCGTCATTCTGGATGATAAAACGGCCCAATGGAACATTCGCTACCACGGCGGAGGCATTCTTCCCGGGCTGACTACCTTCGATTTTGTGCAAACAGGAAAGCATGTCTGGGCATTTACCAATTCCAGAGCTTATGTGAGCGGCGATAACGGTGCTACCTGGCTATATGTGCCTGCTGGCATGCGGCACGGGGGCGTTTCGCGGGCAACGACTACCGCCACACACATTTACGCGGCGGTGAATTTTGGGGATAACCATACCATTGTATACAAGCGACGCATTGCCGAGCCGCTTTCGGAGGCATGGACGACGGTCGATACCCTGGCCGGATACTACACTTATGGCCTCGCGTATGCAAACGGGCGCCTGTATGTGGCCACGCAGAAGGGGCTTATCAGCACTTTTACGGGTCCATCCATTGAAGTGCCCCGGCAGAAGATCCCGTATAGAGATTTCTTTGTGTATCCTAATCCGTCGATTGGCCAGGTAACACTGGCAAATGGGCTGGCTGCCGGTGGCGGCGAATTTCGGCTGTATGACGGCAACGGAAAAGTTGCATGGTCGGGCATTGTTAGTTCCGACAGCCAGCCGCTGGATATCTCGAAACTGGCACCTGGTACTTATTATTATACGCTCACAGGCAACGGGGCAGGGGAGCGCAAAGGCCGGTTGGAGATAGCAAGGCCGTAGCTTCATATCCCGAACTTCCGGAGATTGTAGACCAGGCTGACCAGGAAATACCGTTTCAGGACCCGGCTGCGGACGTCTTCGATGTATGCGTCGCCTGTGTTACGAACCAGGCTGCGGTTCTGGTTCAGCAGATCGAATACCTGCAACCGCACCTCGGCTTGCTTCGTGCGCAGAAACTGTTTGGCAACGGACGCATTCCAGAGCATAAAACGCTGGTTGTACCCTTCGGCACGGCCGGTATTGCCGGTATAGGCGAGGTCGGAGGTGAGCACCAGGTTTCCAGGTAACTGCCAATGTATATCCGCCGTGGCATATTGCGACCAATACTGCATATTCTGCTGTGATAGAAGCGAATACCGCGCCTGCTGGTAGGTGATGCGCGCGCTCAGTCCATAGTCGATCCTGCCATTGTAATCCGACTGCAGGCGGACTCCCTGTCCGATAGAAGTCGAGGTGGTTACATTATCCGACGCATTGATCAGGTTCGTATTACGCGCAAGGCTTCCCTGAGTGCTCAGGTTGACAGTCAGGTGCAGCGGTTCGATCTTTTTGCCCAAAGAAACAAATCCCGTTCCCGACATAAATCCCCGGGTGTTGATCGGCGTCGTAAACTGCACGCCGGATTCGTCCGTGCGAGTGGAGACCCCAATGCGGTTGTTACTTTGGTTGAAGCTGCTGAATACAAACAGGTTATCAGTTCCGCCGCGCGACGAGATGCTGAATGTGAGCGTAAGGTTATGATAGTATTCGGGACGCAAATCCGGATTGCCAATGCTGATATTGAGCGGATTGGAATTGTCCGCGATGGGTATCAGCTGCGTAATGCCGGGCGAAACGACTCTCGTTCGATATTGGAGTCGCAGGTTTTTGTTTCCAGGGAATGTGTAGGAAAACATCGCATTCGGCATGAAATATGCATACCGGGAGCTGTAACCGGCGTCGCTAGACCTGTCGACAGGCCTTAGGGATGCCAGCTGCGCATCGCCGCCCAACGCGACCGTGTAACGCAGGCGCCGGGTCTGGAATGTGGCGCCCAGGCGGTTGGTTTCAAAGGTATTGGCAAAATTCCGGCTTAATGCGGCATTAGGCTGGTCGTACTGGTCGGTCTCTTCGCTTTTGCTGGCTACATTGCGCAGCAGTTTTCCAAAACTGTTGCTGTAAGCATACCTGAATTCCAGTTTTTGGGTAAATGAAATGGGTTCTGTAAAAGAGACATTCACTGTATTTTGCAATGCAAACTGGTCTTGTGCATTGCGCTGATCAATCCTGTGTTCGGTGGTTAATGTATCAAAAAACGTATTGGTCGCGCGGTTGTAGGCCGTCGTATTGCCTGTGGTCAGAACGGAATTGAGGTTCGCCGACAGCGACCGGCCTTCCTTTTTGAATTTGCGCATGAACAGCAGATTATTGTAGCCATTCCAGCCCGTGCCATGCAGATCGTTGCTGGTCAGCCCTTTGTTGAGAGAGTCGGCCGGCGAGCGGTAAGAAAAACTATTGTTTTTACTAAGCACATCCTTGGTCTGAAAGCTGAGATTAGGCGTAAAACGCAGGCTGGTCAGCGAGTCGATCGGCAGGTCGAAGCGGCCGTTGATGCGGTGTGTCAGCAATGTGTTTTTGGAATAGTTGCTTTGGTCGGTCAGAAACGACTGGCCGGGTAATATGTTTTCGCGACGACTTTGCTGGTCGGTGGTGGTTACGGCGCGGTTGACGAAATAGCTGGCGGCCATTTCGGAGCGTTTGCCCCACTTCACTGCCTTGCTTTCGGTCCGGTAGTTGGCGCCCAACGCGGCGACTTCAGTGATATTGGATGGGGCAGCCGGTCCGCCATCGCCCCCTCCGCCCGGTTGGCCCACAAACTGCGGCCCGCCGCCGCCTTCGCCCATCGTGAAATTCTGCTGGTTGAGGTTATTGGCCTGCCCGATCACCGAAAGTTGCCGGTTGGGCCCGCCGTTGTGGTTATTGAATCGGTTCACATTCAATTTCGCCTCGTACCGCGCCGATTGATCGCCGCTGCTCGGGCCGACGCCTAGTGCATTTTGCCCGAAATAACCCTTTCCTTTGTCCTTTTTAATGGTAATGTTGATAGTCCGTTCCCGATCGCCATCGTCCACACCCGAGAATTGGGACTGATCGGATGATTGGTCAAACATCTGAACCTTGTCGACGATATCAGCAGGTAGGTTGCGGGTCGCCATTTTGGGGTCGTTGCCGAAAAACGGCTTGCCGTCCACAAGTACCTTATTCACAGCCTGGCCGTTGGCTTTTATGGAACCGTCGCGTGCCACCTCGACGCCCGGCAGCTTGCGCAGCAGTTCCTCCACCTGTGCATTCGGCTGCGTTTTGAAGGAGCCCGCGTTAAACTCAACGGTGTCCTGTTTAATCGTGATCGGCGCGGCTTCCTGGCGGATCACTACCTCATTCAGTTGCGTGCCCTGCTCAGTCATAAATAGCGTACCGACATTGGCGGGGGTATCGCTGGCAACGGTAACGGGCAGGGAAATGTTTTTGTAACCCATAAACGTGACCAGCAGTCGATAAGAGCCGGGAGTAACCTTCCGGAAATGGAAATCGCCATCGCCGCCTGTAGTGGTCGCAGTTACGTATGCGGAGTCACGTGCGTGCAGGAGCGAGACGGACGCCATCCTCAGCGGCTTGCGCGAGGCGGAGTCGAGCACGGCGCCGCTGATTTCGCCCGTCGGCGTAACTTTTTGCGCAAGCAGGGGCGACAGCGAGAGCAGCAGCAAGCAGAATATCAGTTTAAATGCCTCCACCGCCCGGCCCCATTTTTTGGTGAAAATCCGCCATTGCCCGCTGACGGATATCTGTCATCTGCTCCTGGCTGACGCTTTCTGCCTGTACATCCGGCATTACGGTTTTGTCGTCAACCTTACCCAGGCTCACTTTCGTGGCCCTGAACTGTTCACGGCTACCTTCCACAAGCAGTACTACCCCTTTTTCGGGCGTAAGAGCAGGCACCGGCGAGTAGCGGAACGGCAGTTCGGTCGTAAACCATACGGAATAGGGTTCTTTCTTAAAATTGACCACCGCTTTCTGGCACAAATACCCGGCGATTTTTTTCGTCTGCTGCGTGAGCTGCCATCCGCTGGTTGGCTCAATCGGCGCTTCGGTTTTGTAGGTATGCGCTTCCTTATCTTTGCCCACGGTCACAAAAGTGAGGGTTTTCTGGCCAGCAATGTCTACCACCACATATTCTTCGAATGGCCGTCCGGCATTGGTGGTCTGCGGAATCCCGCCTGGTTCTTGTCTGACCCTCAACATCATATTCTCTTCATCGCGGCTTTCGCGTACGAAATTTCCGGCAAACAACACTTTCTGGCCTATGGTACGGGTGTCGGGAACATCCGTCGGGAAATTGGGGTCACCCTGCTTTACCTCCTCGCCGTTTACCATGAAGCGTAAGCGCGATTGGTCGATTTTTCGCACGACTTCGTAATTGATCTGCCCGGAGGTTTGTGCGAGCATGTCCGGCGCGGCCGCCAAGAGCAGCGCGATAATGGAAAGGAGCTTTTTCATAATGTCACCATGTTTTTGATTTGATGGATCAAAGGTCAGGCGACGGTTTGTAAGGTTCTGCTATTTAGTGTTAAGTAGTGTTAACGCTAAATCTGGGAAGAGTTCAATAAAAAATACTCCTCGTACCAGTTGCTTGCCGAAAACTAAAAAAAGTCACATTCCATAGCACATTATCAGGAACCTGGGCTTATATTGGTTTAACCAACTCAACCCAAGCAACCCTCTGTATACTAATGATTTATAGCCTCTACTTCAAACTCTTCCTGTTTGTAGTCTTTTTTCTATCAACTTTGTGGATTTATAAGGTGTATATCAATGAACCCAAACGCAAGGTTTCCGGAAAAGACGCTGCAGCGATAATTGCCGTTATTCTGGTGCTGATATGGGCCGTAAGGGTCCCGTTTTTGCGCGATCAGGAATATGATATCGATACCAGTACCTGGCTCAGTGCCGTCATAGCGATTAACCATTACCCCAACAAACTCTGGACATTACTCAACTACACCGACGCGCGGCCTTTGACCGTGTTTCCGTTGCTAGCCGGCTCATGGGCGGGAATGCCGGTCAGTTACAGCAGCGCTGAAATCATTGGTTTACTGCTATGGACCGGGACGGTACTGCTTCTGTATCAGATATGTAAATTGTTTGCAGGGAAAAGCCTCAGTTTGGTAGTGACTTGGAGTCTTGCGCTTTTTCTGGGCACAATCTGTCCTATTTTCGCCGCCTATAATTCCGAGCATAGCAGCATTTTTATGGTGACAGCCGGTATCGCGTTGTTCTTTTTATATGTCTATGGCCGATGGTCGAGTCCCATGGTAGCCGCTTTTACGGGTATATTGCTGGGAAGTCTTGTCTACGCCAAATTTCAAAATGCCCCGATGGGATTGCTCACCGGGGCATTTTTATTGCTCGCGATGGCGCAACGGAAGGATTGGCGGAATATGGCGGCATTGCTGGTGGGTTGTCTTTTACCTACGGTTCTGATTAACGTGTTTTATGGTTTACGGGGCAAGCTGGATGTTTTTTGGAACAACTATTTCTGGAATTACTTTTATTATTCTTTTACGACCCAGTTCTCCTCCATGCCCATTGCGGAGCGGTTCAGTCCCGGGCGTGTCGTACGGTTTATTTTCTATGCCACAAGCTCAGGTATTTACATCCTCACGCTGGCCGCGCTGGCGGTTGTATTGCCGGTTTTGTCGTTCAAAAAATGGAGCTCCGGGCTCAAAACGAACTGGGTGCCGCTTGTTTTTAACTTTCTGTTTTTGCTGCTGAGCGTTTACGCCGTATTGCAATCGGGAAACAATTTTGAGCATTATAAGCTCTTCCTTTTTGTACCATTGCTGATTTTCAATGCGTTATTTCTGTCCGTAACCCGGCTGGAACTTCGTAAATATGCGGTGGGAATACTGTTGCTCGGAGGCATTGTTCAAATGGTAGTGAGCCTCAAATACCTCGACGGGGATATTGCTTACGACAAGCGGGATGATATTGATAAGAAGGTGGTAGGACATATTGTACAAAACAGCTGTTCGTCGGACCCGGTAGTAGTATGGGGCTGGCGCGACGGGCTGCTGGTGGCCGCGCAGCGGCCCATGGGTTACCGCGATGTGCATACCTTTCATTTTTCGATGAAATCGCCGCTTGTTCCAAGCTGGACGCGTGATTTCGTGGAAGATATGGAGGAAAACAAGCCGAAAATCTTCATAGAAGCGATGATCCGCGACTATTCGGAACGGGGAGATCTTTTTCTGCCTCACGACAAAGTGCCGGTCATTCGCGAGTATGTGCAGCGGCATTACCGGCTGGTAAGGGAACTAAACGGCGTTCGGATTTTTCATCGTAGGGAAACGCCGGCTATTTCACTCTTGCGCTAGAAGGCCTTATTAATCAATGCTATTTTGTGTTAAATAGTGTTAAAGTGCCGGAAATCATCCACCCGGAAAGCGTAGCTTTGCGGTATGACGAACCGCCGCATCCGATCGATTTTCTGGCTCATGACCGCCTGCATTGTCGCGATCAATGCATTCCAGGGATATTGGCTCTTGACCACCTACCGGCTCAACCGGCAGCAATTCGCAAATGTGGTTCAAGATGCATTGTTTCAGGTGGTCGAGAGCCAACAGCTTGACCATGCACGCGTGCTGATACGCGAACAAAATGTTCCCTCAAAACCTCCTGGCGGCGATGTTCCTGATGAACCTCCTGTCGGCAATTCCACTAAGAAAGCTCCCGGCAGCGGCGCCCGCGACGCACGCGTTGTGGTCAGGCGGTTGGGCGTTCGCAGCGGCGAAGCATCCCGGTTTTATTACCAGTTCAACAACGACAGCATTGTAGTAGCACCTGCCGATACGCTCGCGCGCCGTATTTCCAGGTTCGTAATGCAGGAATGGAAGGAAGGTGGCCGGGTCGACATGAAGAAGATCTATGCGGCCTACCAGGCCGAATTGGCAAGAAGGGATATTCACGCTTCGTTTCTGCTCGATACACTCCATATACTTCCCAAAACCGGGGCCAATAATGTGATCATTTTTAATGGTTTGAGGAGGCAAGGGGGCGACCGTTTCAGTACATTGCCGTTGCCGATCAACCCGGTGCGGCATCTGTTCGTTCAGGCTACTTTTGAAACCCCGGTCCCATACCTGTTGAGACGGATGGCGTGGCTGCTCGGCTGCTCCCTGATGCTCCTGCTGCTTACGACGGGCTGTTTCGTGTTTATGCTGCGGACAATCCTTCGCCAAAAGAAGCTCTCCGACATCAAGAACGATTTTATCAATAACATGACCCACGAGCTCAAAACGCCCATTGCGACGGTCAACGCAGCTGTGGACGCACTACTAAACTTCGGGGCGTTAAACGATCCGCGCAAAACAGAAGAGTACCTCCATATTTCACAGAATAACCTTCAAAGACTGTCCGATCTGGTAGAAAAAGTATTGAACCTGGCAGTGGAGGAGAAGCAGGAATTCGAATTTCACACGGAGCCGGTGAGCTTGGCCGAGATCTTATGCGAACTGGCGGCCAGCCACCGCATTAAGGCCGCGAAAACGGTGGTTTTTAATATGCATATCCCGTTCGGAACGATGGTGCAGGTGGACAGGATGCACTTTGGAAATGTGATTAATAACCTCATCGATAATGCGATCAAATACTCTTACGACCGCGTGACGATATCGTTTAACTACGAACAGGAGCCGCATGGCTGGCAACTCACGGTGGCCGACAATGGTATAGGCATTCCGAAAGCTTACCAGGCCTCCGTCTTCGATCGCTTCTTCCGAGTGCCGACGGGCGATTTGCATCAGGTGAAAGGTTTCGGTCTCGGACTGGCCTATGTGCGGCAGGTAGTGGAGAAGCATGGCGGGAGCATTAGTCTGGCAAGCGAGCCGGGAAAAGGGAGTGCATTTGTTTTAAAATTCTAAAAATGGCTACGGTATTATTCATCGAGGACGAGCCCGCGCTGGGAATGATTGTGAAAGATAGCCTGGTTTACAGAGGGTTTGAGGTGCTGTACGCTGCCAACGGCATCGACGGGCTCGAACAATACCGCCAGCACCATCCCGATATCGTCGTCGCCGACATCATGATGCCCGACATGGACGGGTTCACGATGGCCGAGGAAATCCGTCGCGACGACCCGCATACGCCGATCATGTTCCTTACGGCACGTTCGCAGACTTCGGATGTCGTCCGCGGCTTTGAACTGGGCGGGAATGATTATCTAAAGAAGCCATTCAGCCTCGACGAACTGGTCGCACGCATCAATGCGCTCCTGCGTACCGGCGCGTCGCGGACGAACACGAACGGAACGCTCAAAATAGGCCGCTATATTTTCGATCCTGCCAAACAGAAACTTACTGTCGATAACCACGAGGTAACACTATCCCACCGTGAAGCCGAACTCCTCCGTCGCCTTTACCAGCAACGGAACGAGGTTCTCGGCCGCAGCGAGGTCCTTACCGAACTCTGGGGCGACGACTCGTTCTTCAACGGCCGCAGTCTGGATGTCTTTATCACCAAACTGCGCCGCCACCTCCGTGAGGATCCCAAGATCCAGATCATTAATATTCGTGGAAGAGGGTATAAGCTGGTGCTTTGAGAAGCGGTATTTTGTATTTTTGTACAAACTAGGTAAAATGAAAGAGGATATTCAATTCAAAATTGGCCACCGGACGAATGATCCGTGTTCTATGACGCGGGAAGAGCGTTCTCAATGGCAGCAGCAACTCGCTGTAAATGCGCGCGACTACCTTTTTTCAATTGGACAGCCATTGGTTTACAAACGCGATGGCCACGTAGTAGTGGAACATAAGGACGGCCGGATACAAGTAATCCGATGACGATTTACCTGGTTGCGGGACCTCCGGGTATCGGTAAAAGCACACACAGCCAATCGTTCATTCCCCTCGGAGTCCCCATTGTAGATCAGAATTTGGCGGCTTATCAGTATAAAAAGCTTGGCTTTGCGAACTACCAGGATATTGCATCACTAAAGAGCAATCATAGGATTCGCGACTTATTGTTTAGTCAGGAGCCGTTTGCGTTAGAGCTAAATCTAGGCTTCGAATCCCACTACGACTATCTGCGCTCGATTGCTGCTTTTGACCATAAAAATCAAATCGATCTTATTCTCTTTTTTCAGATGATATCAATGTATGCTTAGATAGAGCAAAAATCAGACATTTGAATGGCGGACACGAAGTCACTGCGGATGTGATCAAAGAGATGTATGCCGCTACCATGCCGCTATTTGAGCGAAACAAAATCCTGTTCTCCCGTATTATTCTTGTTGACGTAACTTATGATGCTGTTATCGAACTAACAGAAGATCACAAGCCGTTGCCAGCTTGGGTACAGAGCAACGATCTTCAACGATACTTGCTGGCCAGGTAATCAGAACACTTCGCAGCAATGCGTCACGCGTACTACGCGATGCTGTTTTCAAACCCTAAATTGAACCAGGGGACAACCTTCCAGGCGCTTAACAGCGGTATCGCGGCAAAATGCGATTGACTTTTTCGGCCTATATACATCCGGCATTTACACAGGCGGCAATCGGGACGTTAACAGTTTGTTATTTTGAAGGGTCCTGCTTGCCCGGTTTGGGAAATATCTGGTGGGTATTGGCCCATTGGTGCCAAAGACCAGCCAGATGTTTGACCTTTTCGGGATGGGCAGCAGCCAGGTTTTTGGTTTCCGAATGGTCGGTAGAAAGGTCGTAAAGCTGCCAGGTGGAATCGGCAGCGGTCGACACGAGTTTCCAGTTGCCTTCCCGGGCATAACGAGCACCGAAATGCTCGTTGAAGAGTGTTGAATGGCCTTTTGAAGGTTTGCCGGAAAACGAGCCGACAAGGCTTGTCCCGGTAGTGGGTTTGATATCGTTGTTATTGAACTGCCGGGGATATTTCGCGCCCGAAAGTTCACAGAATGTAGCCATCAGGTCCATCACATGGCCTGTATGATCGCTATAACTTCCTTTTTTGGCTGTAATGCCCCCGGGCCAGCAAGCGATCATCGGCGTATTGATCCCACCTTCAAACGACTCGGCTTTCGCATAGCGGTATGGCGTGTTGGCAACGCTCGCCCAGCGCGCGCCAATGGACGCATAGGTCGTCTGGGGACCAGGCATAACCTGCTTTTCGGTAGCGTATGTGATTTTTCGGCCGTCGCGCGTTTGGCTGGGACGGTCGAAACCCGGGCCGTATTTGGCGCAGTTTTCGGGGCTGGCCCCATTGTCGCTCAGAAACAGGATCAACGTATTATCCAACTCGCCGGTTTGTTTCAATGCGTCGATAACGCGGCCGATTCCCTGGTCCATGCGGTCGATCATCGCCGCGTGGACGGCCATCGCCCTGGCATCCCATTCGCGGTCGGGATTGTCTTCCCATTTTATAGCGTTGGCCGGCGTTTCCGGTAATGGCGTAACTTTCGGGTCAATCAGGCCCATTTTGACCATTCTTGCATAACGTGCCTTACAGACTGCCTCCCAGCCGCCTTTGTAGGTATCCTTGTATTTTTCAATGTCCTCCGGTTTTGCCTGCAACGGCCAGTGAGGCGCATTTTGCGCTACATATAGGAAAAATGGCCTGTCGGATTTGGCGAATTCCCGGATGTAAGCGACTGTCGTGTCGTTGATGGCGTCTGTATGATAATAGTCCTTGGGAACACTTTTGACCGCTTCTTTGCCATTCACCAGGCTGAAAGGGTCAAAAAAATCGATGACGCCCCAGATCGTTCCAAAGTACTTATCGAAACCACGGCTCGTCGGATACTGCTCGATGGGAGAAAAAGGGCCCGCTTCCTTTTGATGATTCAGCCAGGCGAGCTGTTCGTGCGGGGTCTTTTGCGTAAAAGTGTTGGAGACGTGCCATTTGCCAGTCATTCCTGTTTGGTAACCTGCGGTTTTAAGGACTTCGGCCAGCGTGACGGTATTTTCGGTGATATGGCCCCGATAACCCGGCTGGTTTTCGGCCTCCGTCATTTTTCCGATTCCCGCCTGCTGGTTGTACAAGCCCGTGAGCAGGGATGCGCGCGTGGGGCAGCAGCGCGACGTATTGTAAAATTGCCGGTAACGCAGGCCGTTTTGAGCGAGGTAGTCGAGGTTTGGCGTGTGCACTTCGCCTCCGTAACAGCCCATGTCCGAATAGCCCATGTCATCGGCAAGTATCACGATGATATTGGGACGTTTGGCAGCATTAGATTTTACAGGAGCGTTCCCGCTTTTGAGGGCAACAAGGCCCATGCCCGCCATGAATGCGAGCGAGATCAAGGATAGTTTGGTTTTAGTCATTTCCGAAAGTAGAAATTTTCGCTAACTTATTCAGCCGTAAAAGACTTGGAAATGGCCACAAAACACCACTCAATAGACGAATACATCGCTACTTTTCCGGACGATGTACAGAAAGTATTACAGGAAATTCGGACGGTAATCAGGAATGCTGCACCTGAGGCCGCGGAGACGATTTCATACGACATGCCCACATTCAATCTGAACGGGACGTACCTTATTTATTTTGCCGGCTGGAAAAAGCACGTTGCACTTTACCCGGTTACAGGAAAGATCTCCGAGGCGCTTGCTACTGAACTTTCGGGTTATAAGGGGACCAAAGGCTCGGTGCACTTCCCATTGAACAAACCCATGCCGCTTGACCTGATCAGAAAGATTACGGAATTGCGGATTGCCGAAAATCAGGCGAATGCTGCGAAACAAGGTGCGGATTAAGCGCCTGTTTTGAAACCATACTTCTTTAAGATATCCTCAATCCGTGGATCAGGCATCAGATCGGTGACCCCGACGAGCGACACACGCGGATAGTCTGGATGGAGGGTATTAACGACAAAATTGTATGAAAGAGGCATCACTGCCGAAGGTACTTTCAGCACAAGTGCTTCGACCGCGCTGAACCACCGATCCCCTAATGGCTGGCATTGGGAGTAATCGTTCGGGTCACGCCAACCGGCTTCAAGGTCGGTTTCTGTGATCGATTCGACCACAGCATCGTCGGGTATTTCAATAAACATGATCTTGAAATCACTATTGAATCCGACTCCCTGCCTTCTGACCAAGTTTTCGAGTAGTGCCAGCGTGACTGTTTCATATGTGTAAATCACTTTATTGCCAGCACTGTTCCATCTGCCGCGCATGCCGGAAGCGAACAACGTATTCGCATAAAGCGTGTGGACAATCCGGAATACTAGCATCGTTTACGCCGGATAACCTTCGGCCATTTTATCGAGTTCCTCGCTTAGAAAATCCACACCACCGCCTGTCGTCAGCCAGTCCGCGGGTTTTTCCGTCGAATTCCAGAATGGTTTTTGCAGCCAGTAGTTGAACTCGTCGATCGTTCCGAAAAACTCTTCCCCCTTTTCAAAAAGCGCGATCAGTTTCAAAAGATGCTCTCCATAAAGCGGTTCCAACGGTTTTTGAGCCTCTTTGTAGTTGCTGATAGTACGGGCAGACACGTTCATGATGGCTGCCAATCTCCGTTCCGGCATTTTGATTGCCTCCGCGAAATCATAGAAAACTTTGGTGTGTAGACCTTTTCGGGCAGAGAGCACAATGGAAAAATTGCTGTCCATGGCGATGTGATTGAATTTGGATTTCAAATTGGACCCGGGTTGAGCAAAGGCTTTCATGGCAAAGAAGATTAGGTACTCAAATATAGGAATTTTTTCAAAATCAAAACTGAATTTTTTCCAGTAAGTATAAACATAGTGTTGTCCTCCTTTATTCCTCAACTTTTAAAACCGAAATTCCTAAACAGTTAAGTATGATCAGGTTGACACACATGCTCGTTCCGTTGGCATTGGCCATCGTGACCCTCCCGGCGCAGGACCTCCTCGCGCAAAAAACAACTACCACACAACCTACTGAGAAGTTCGATCGGGACTATGCCCTGGAAGCGACCATGCTCGGTTTTTTTGCCAAGGATGGCTCCCGGAACCCCACATTGAAAGCGAACAAAGGAGACCGCGTGCGGATCACCATCACGAATGGCGAATTGATGACACACGATATCGCGCTCGAAAAGCTGGGTATCAAAAGCAAAGTGATTATTGAAAAAGGGACCAGTACCAGCATTACGTTCAAAGCCGAGCAGAGCGATACCTATTTCTGTTCAGTGCCCGGGCACCGTGCTGCGGGGATGGTTGGCAGTTTTGAAGTGGTAGAAGGGGTTATCTCCAACGAAACGGTGGCGGGACAGCTTCCTGTGAAAGACGGGCAGCCACTGAACCTGGGTTTTGAAACAGGCGACCTGAAAAACTGGACGGCAACGGGCGACGCATTCGCGAATGCGCTTTTCAGCTCCGATCCTTCCCCGGTCCATGAAAAGGAAATGAACATAGGCTATGAAGGGAAGTATTTCCTCAGCAGCGGTGGTACGCTTAACTACAAGCAAACCGGTACCCTGACTTCCGTGCCATTTCAGGTTACGCAGCCATTCGCGGCATTTCGGGTATCGGGCGGCGCGTTGCAGGATACCCGCGTGGAAATCGTGACGGCCGCTGATAACAAGGTCATTTACCACATTACCGGCCAGGGCCGGGCTACATTGCAGCCAGCGGTCGTGGACCTGCAACCGTACCTGAACAAGGAGATTTTTATCCGCATCGTCGATAACGAGACCGGCATTTCTCAGATTCCTTACATTCCCAACGACAAATGGGCGCATATTAATTTTGATGATTTTCGCTTTTACCCCAGCCGGCCTGATTTCCCCAATGAGTTGAAACAGAAGGATATCATCATTCTTCCGCCGTTGGATCCTGTCTTGAACGCGGGCTTGTCGGGAACGGATGCGGCTAGGGCCATGACGCCTCCGCAGGGCTTCAAGATCACGTTGGCAGCCGCAGAACCGGATATTATCAGGCCCATCAGCTTCACTGTCGATTACCGAGGAAGGCTTTGGGTGGTTGAAGGACATACTTACCCGGTACGCGCTGCGGAAGGGCAGGGCAGGGACAAAATCCTGATTTTTGAAGATACTAACGGCGACGGTACGCTCGACAAACGCAAGGTATTTGCGGAAAACCTGAACCTCATCAGCGGTATCGAAGTGGGAATGGGAGGGGTGTGGCTGGGTTCGGCGCCTAACCTGCTGTTTATTCCTGCGGATTTTAAAAATGACAAGCCCGCTGGTCCACCGCAGATATTGCTCGATGGCTGGGGCCTGGAAGATACGCATGAAGTCCTCAACAACCTTCGCTGGGGACCAGACGGCTGGCTGTATGGCACACACGGCGTGTTTACGCATTCCAATGTAGGCAAGCCCGGAGCGCCGGACTCGGAACGGACCAAAATCAATGCCGGCGTATGGCGCTATCACCCGACGTCGCACAAATTCGAAGTTTTCGCGGAAGGATCGAGCAATCCGTGGGGAATTGATTTCAATGACTACGGGCACCCGTTCATTACCGTGTGCGTGATCCCGCATATGTATCATGTGATCCAGGGGGCACGCTACCAGCGGCAGGCAGGAAAGCACTTCAATCCCTACACTTACGACGACATTAAGACCATCGCCGACCACGTGCACTGGGTAGGTGAGCGCGGGCCACATGCGGGTAACTTCCGCTCCGCATCCGCGGGAGGCGGGCACGCGCATGCGGGAGCGATGATCTACCTCGGCAACAGCTGGCCGAAGGAGTACCGTAACGATATTTTCATGAACAATATCAACGGCGCGCGTCTCAATATAGATCACCTTACCCGCTCGGGATCCGGTTATGAAGCAACCCACAAGAAGGACTTCATGGCCATGAACGATTCCTGGTCGCAGTGGCTGAACTTTAAGTATGACGCGAGCGGATCCGTTTGGGCGATCGACTGGTACGACAAGAACCAGTGCCACAGCCCGAATCCCGACGTGCACAACAAAACCATGGGCCGGATATTTAAAATAAGCCATGACAACGATAAATGGGTACAAGTGGACTTATCCAAAGCATCCGATATGGAGCTGGTGAATCATCAGTTGAACCCCAATGAATGGTACGTTCGGCAGGCGCGCACCATTTTGCAGGAGCGGAGCCCAAATAAAAAGGTGCACAAGGCATTGAAAGAAATACTCGCGAAGAATCCGGATGAAACCAGGAAGCTCCGCGCATTATGGACGCTCCACGTGACCAAAGGGCTCACTGAAAAGGAGCTGGCCGATTTGCTTTCAAATGACAGCGAATACATTCGCAGCTGGTCGATACAACTGCTGACGGAAGGCAAATCGGTGTCGCCGGAAACGTTGAAAAAGTTTGTTGAAATGGCGCAAAAAGATAATTCGAAACTGGTAAGGCTGTATTTGACCTCCGGAATGCTCCGACTAGATCCTTCTCAACGCTGGGACGTGCTGGATGCATTGGTGCAAAAGACCGATGATAAGGACGACCACAACCTGCCGCTCATGGAGTGGTATGCCGCCGAGCCTCTGGCGCCGATTGATGCCAAACGGGCATTGCAGCTGGCCGAGAAATCCAGGTTTCCTAAGATGCTGCCTTACATGATCCAGCGCGTGGAAGCGATTGGTACTGAGGAATCTAAAAAAGTGCTGAAAGACTATCAAAAGGTGGGTAAAACCGAAAGCCTGCATCCTCACGTTGACCATGCAACCGGAACCGCAATGAACCATTGAGAATCAAAAGGGCTTCACGTAGAAGCCCTTTTTTAATAACGTTGAGTAGAATAGTGAAGTAATACTACAAATATATGCGAAGAAATTTATTTAAAAACATGACGAAAGTCATAATGGTGATTTTAATTGTCTATGGATGAACAATGGCGCATTAACTACTCGTCAGACTGGCATATTTTTTATTGGAAAACCAGGCAGAGAAATAGAATTTCCGCCCGAAAGATCGGAGATTGCCTTTATCAACATTGCTTATTTATGGAAAGGGGAAAAATTAATTTTTTTGAGAAAATGGCTACCCGCATCACAGCATGGACGGGTAGTTCAACGGCATTCGGCGTAGCATTCGGGATCATACTTGTCTGGGGGATTACCGGACCGATCTTTGGGTATTCCGATACGTGGCAGCTGGTGATCAATACCGGTACGACGATCGTCACTTTTCTGATGGTTTTCCTGATCCAAAAATCACAGAACAAAGACTCGAAAGCCATTCAATTGAAACTGAATGAACTGATTGGAGCCAGCCGTTATGCAAGCAACCGGATGGTCGATATTGAAGACCTGAGTGAGGCGGAACTCGACGTGCTGCGTAAGTTTTACCAGAAACTGGCGGAAATGTCGGAAGAGGACGGCGACATTCATACTTCGCATTCCATCGATGCCGCTCAACGACTGCATAAGCACAAGCAGGGCGGATTTTCTGGACTCACAAATGGCGATACCGGCTCACAGGAATAGCTATTTATCTTTTTTCTTGCCCTTTTTTTCCCTTCTTGTTTTCGTCGTCATCTTTGGAGAAGATCTTTTGAAAAAAGGTCTTCTTCTCTTTTTTATCCTCCTTCACCGACGCAATGCTGATCTCGTTGTCGATGGAAGGCTGGATAGCGTGTATAAATGCATTCCGCAGAATATTGACGATGGCCACCCATACATTCGTTTTGGGATCGTCGAGCCTGCCCTGAAAGGGGATTTTGGTTGCTACCTGGTCTTTATTTTTGTTTTCAAACAACTTGCCTGCGCCTCCCGCAACGGCTTCCCACAGCTTCCTCAGTAGGTTGTCCTTCCGGTCTTCCTTACCCAAAATATCCAGATTTTTGATTACCGGCTTTACATATCCCTTGAATTCCTCGTCTTTCGCCGCCACCTCTGTATACAGCCCGAAGCGCCCATCGTTGACATCCACTTTGGCATATGCCTGGAAAAAGTCGTTTAGCTTTACCAGATTGGTATGGGTCAGTTCGGCACTCATATCGAAGGTGGGAGCGTTGGCCAGCGGGTTGAGCCTGGCATCAAAACGGAGCTTCCCCTCATACACATCCGCGGTTGCGTGAATGGTTGCCGGCAGTACAGCCGATGAATCGTAGCTATTACGGAGGTTTTGGGCAAGCAGGTTCACGTTGGTCATGGCAATGTCGACATTTGGTTTGGAGCTGAAATCCTTATATTGGATCGCCCCTCCCCGCAGCTCGCAGCGGTTGATGTTCAAAGGCATGAACTGGTCCAGTATCTTACGGAAATCGGCGGAGTCTTTCACCACCTCTTTCGGCTCGACTTTATCTTTGGTGAAGCGAAGGTAAGGTCTCTGAAAAACCATTTCGCCCACGATGGAACCTTTGAGCAGTGCCTTCCATTCGATCGACAGGTCGATCTCTTTGGATGCGAAAAAGGGCGTCTGGCTAACGGAGTCTTCGCCCGGGCCATCCATCTTGTTGATGTAAATGCTGTCGATCCGGTAAGCTCCACGGATAATGGCAAGGTCGATATCGTCAATATGTCCGTAATACCCGTTTATATTGGCGAGGCTTTTGTTGGCAAAATGGAGGACGACGTACGGTAGAATCAGTCGGATTATTACAATGGCGATTACAATCCCGATTAATATTTTGGTCGTGCGTCTTTTTTTTGAATGCGTGCGTGTGGTGGTCATTCCAAATTCTGTTTGCAATGAGATGCGATTGATTTTTAGGCCGCTTATTGAAACAATCGTACCAAGGCAGCTACACACTTTTGCAGGTTTCGTAATTTTTTTGAGAAAAAGTTAAATTTTTGTCCAGCCTTGCGCCGGCCATTCGTCAACAGGCTTTAAAACTTAAACCTTATATCGAAATGAATGATTTTCTGTTTGTTTTTAGAAATGATCCGGCGATAATGGCTGGAATGTCTCCCGACGAACTGCAAACCAGCATGCAGAAATGGATGGACTGGATTGGTGGCATTGCGGCCCAGGGCAAACTCGTGGATCGCGGAAATCAGCTGGCAAATGAGGGCAATGTGGTAAGGCCGGCGAAGGTCGTCACTGACGGTCCTTATATCGAAACAAAGGAGTCCATCGGAGGCTTCATCATGGTGCGGGCGGAATCATTGGGCGAAGCAACCGAAATGGCCAAAGGCTGCCCGATCCTGGTTGCCGGAGGTAATGTCGAAGTACGACCGATTATCAAAGTGTAACTTTGTCGGAACGGAGATAAGTCCTTTTACCAGCAAGGGTCTTTTACAGGCATCCGAAATTTTTTCAATAAAAAATTAAACTTCTGTCCAGTCTGGTGCCGGCTGTTCGTCAACAAGCTTTAAAACTTAAACTTTAGATCAAAATGAAAGACTTCATGTTTGTTTTCAGAAATGATCCTTCCACTTTGGCCGATCGCTCACCCGAGGAAATGCAGGCCAGCATGCAGAAATGGATGGACTGGATCGGAGGAATTGCTGCACAAGGCAAGCTGATCGACCGGGGCAACCGGTTGAATCCGGCAGGTAAGGTGGTAAAACCCTCGCTGGCCATCACCGACGGTCCGTATATCGAAACGAAGGAGTCAGTAGGCGGCTACACAATGGTGCGGGCGGAGTCGCTGGACGAAGCAACCGAAATGGCCAAGGGCTGTCCGATCCTGCTCTTCGGCGGCAATGTCGAAGTGAGAGAGATAGACCGTATATAACCGGTACCCGCATGTTCCACAAGCCTTTGTAACCAGCAAAGGCTTTTTTAATTTAACGCCATGGAAAACCAGGAGTTGATACCACACTTGTTCAGGACAGAATACCGCAAGATCACGGCGGTATTAGGTAAGACATTCGGTTTGGAGCACATCGAAATTGCCCAGGATATCGCCAGTGATACATTTTTGCTCGCTTCCGAAATGTGGGCGATTAAGGGAATACCGGATAATCCCGTGGCGTGGCTTTACACTGTGGCACGCAATAAAACACTCGATTACCTTCGGCGTGACAAGCTTTTTAAAGAGAAAGTCAGTGGTCAGGTGGTGCGGAACAGCCCGGTGGGTGATGAAATAGATGTCGATCTATCGGCCCGGAACATTACCGACAGCCAGTTGCAGATGATGTTCGCCATATGCCATCCGTCTCTCCCCGTGGAATCGCAAATTGGCCTCGCGCTCAATGTTTTGTGCGGCTTCGGGATTAACGAGATCGCCAGCGCGTTTCTGACTAATAAGGAGACCATCAATAAGCGGCTTTACCGGGCCAGGGAAAAACTGCGTGCCGAGCAGGTGAAAATGGAGTTTCCCGATGAAACCGAGATTGAGGCGCGCCTGGAAGCGGTTTTAAAAACGTTGTACCTGCTTTTCAACGAAGGTTTTTACTCGGCAGGAAAAGATGTCACGTTGCGAAAGGATGTTTGCATTGAAGCCATGTGGCTCACAAAAATGCTGACAGAAAATCCGGGCACCGACCGGCCGCCCGTTAACGCACTGCTTGCCCTGATGTGTTTTCATGCATCGCGTTTCGAGGCACGCATTAATCCCCAGGGTGAAACCGTGCTCTACCAGGATCAGGACGATAGCCTCTGGGACGCGGCGTTGATCAACCGGGGCGAGTGCTACCTCAACCGCGCATCCATTGGCCAGCAGCTTTCCCGCTATCACCTCGAAGCGGCGATCGGCTATTGGCACACCATCAAGGCCGACACTCCTGAAAAATGGGAGCGCATTCTTCAATACTACAACCAGTTGCTCATTCTGGAATATTCGCCCATCGCCGCGCTGAACCGCACCTATGCTTTGGCCAAAGCCCGGTCCAAAGCCGAGGCCATCCGTGAAGCCGAGAAACTGAATCTTGCCGACAACCATTTATACCACTCGCTGCTGGGAGAATTGTATTTGGGAATCGACGACGCGAAAGCGCTGGAATATTTCAATGCGGCGGTCGGTCTGGCGAAGTCGCGCGCGGACCGCCAGCTATTGGTGGAGAAGATAAGGAAGGTAAGTGAGGTTGGATAACATCTATTTTAATGCATGCAGATAGTATCTTTTTTTCGGTGGTGAGCGAAGCATATTTGAGTGGAGATCCTGATGTTACCGGCAAAATACTGGATTAAATCAACCTTTTTCACATTCCCCGGCCTCGTTAAGTTTTTATTAATACCCCCGTTAATCCCATTCGTCTAATTTGCCCATCGTTTTACCCTGCTAGCTCGCAGCGGCTATTTCCGAGCTGTGTTTGAGACCGGTTAACCAAACTTTAACAAGCGAGAGCATTAAAAATCCCCGTTTGTGTCCTCTTAACGCAAAGGATAACAAATACACTTTTGCATGAAACACCTACTACTAAGTCTCACTCTTTTTGTTTTCACCAATCAGATTTTTGCGCAAACGCCCGGCGTGGCGACGCCCGGCGTGGCGACGCCCGGCGTAGCGACGCCCGGCGCATTGAAGCTTTGGTATAAAAAGCCTGCCGGAAATACCTGGACCGACGCATTGCCGGTGGGGAATGGCCGGTTGGGCGCCATGGTGTATGGTAATCCCGAAAAAGAGGTCCTTAAACTCAACGAATCGACGGTGTGGGCGGGTGGTCCCAACCGAAACGACAACCCGAATGCTCTTGCCGCATTACCCGAGGTGCGCAGGCTGATCTTCGAAGGCAAACACGATGAGGCTGCCAAGCTCGCCGCGGAGAAAATCGAGTCGAAGACAACGAACGGGATGATGTACCAACCCGTCGGTAACTTGAATATCGCCTTTCCGGGTCACGACAATTTCACAAATTATTACCGCGAACTCGACATTGAGCAAGCAGTGGCGACCACTTCCTACACCGTCGACGGCGTGAAATATACCCGGCAGGTCATCGCATCGGTGCCGGATCAGGTGATTGCAATTCGGCTGACGGCCGATAAACCTGGCAAACTCACATTCACTTCGTTTTTGAACAGTCCGCAGAAGGGAGAAAGGAGGATGGAGAAAGGAGGAAGGATGATTTTTGCGGGAATCAGCGGAGATAAGGAAGGGATTAAGGGCCAGGTAGCGTTTCGCGCGCATGTGCTGGTAGCGCCCGAGGGCGGGCAAATGAGCGAGGGAGATACCTCGCTGACGGTCAGCAAGGCGAATGCGGCCACGATTTACATTTCTATTGCCACCAATTTCGTGAATTACAAAACGCTGACGGCGAACCCGCAAGCCAAAGCGGACCAGTACCTGGGCAAAGCCGCCGCAAAGCCATTTCATACAATTCTGAAAAGCCACATTGCTGCCTATCAGCATTATTTCAATAGGGTAAAACTCGATTTGGGGACTTCGGAAGCCGCTCAATGGCCTACGGATGAGCGTATTGTGAAATTTGCTTCGGGGTACGATCCGCAATTGGTGGCATTGTACTTCCAGTTTGGGCGGTATTTGCTGATTTCTTCCTCGCAGCCGGGTGGCAATGGAATGCCGATAGGGCAGCCGGCTAATTTGCAAGGCATCTGGAACCAGCAAATGAACCCGCCGTGGGGCAGTAAGTATACCATCAATATCAATACCGAAATGAATTATTGGCCCGCGGAGGTTACCAACCTCACCGAACTGCACGAACCGCTGGTTCAAATGGTGAAAGAACTGTCGGAGACGGGGCAGGAGACGGCCCGTGTAATGTATGGCGCGAAGGGCTGGCTTGCACACCACAACACCGACTTATGGCGCATTACCGGCCCGGTTGACCCGATTTTTTACGCCATGTGGCCGATGGGCGGAGCCTGGCTGAGTACGCATTTGTGGGAAAAATATTGCTATTCGGGTGATAAGGAGTACCTCAGATCGGTATACCCGGCGCTGAAAGGATCGGCGCAGTTCTTTGTCGACTTCCTGGTGCCCGAGCCCACACATCAATGGCTGGTAGTGGTACCTGGGATGTCGCCTGAAAATGCCCCGGCGATTCGCCCGAAGACGACGATCGGTGCAGGGAATACGATGGATAACCAGATCGTGTACGACATTTTTACTGCCACGATCCGTGCGGCGGAGGCGCTTGGAACCGATTCCGATTTTGTCAAAACATTGAAAACCAAACGCGCGCAGCTGCCTCCCATGCAAGTCGGGAAATTCGGACAGTTGCAGGAATGGCTCGAAGACCTCGACAGCCCCGAGGACAAGCATCGCCATATTTCGCATTTATACGGATTGTACCCTTCGCATCAGCTTTCGGCTTACCGCACCCCTGAGCTTTTCAGCGCGGCGAGGACTTCACTGGAACACCGGGGAGACGTCTCTACCGGCTGGTCGATGGGCTGGAAAGTGAACTGGTGGGCGCGCCTGCTCGATGGCAACCGTGCTTACAAACTCATTACCGACCAGCTTTCACCCGTGAACGCGCCTGGCAAGAAAGGCGGTGGCGGTACTTACACCAACCTATTCGATGCACATCCGCCTTTTCAGATTGACGGTAACTTCGGCTGTACGGCCGGCATTGCCGAAATGCTCATGCAAAGCCACGACGGCGCCATTCATTTGCTCCCAGCCATTCCCGACAGCTGGAAAAACGGGTCGATCAGCGGCTTGCGGGCGCGTGGCGGTTTCGAAATTGTGACATTGGAATGGAAAGAGGGAAAGGTTTCAAGGTTGGTTATTAAATCAAATCTGGGTGGAAACTGCCGGTTGAGATTGCCTAATGCACTGAAAGGCCATTCGCTGGCGCTCGCCGGAGCCAACCCGAATAGCAATCCATTTTATCAACTGATGGATATTCCCAAGCCAATAGTTTCTCCTGCTGCCCAGATTACCGCTTTAAAGTTGCCGGAAACGGCTTTGTACGATTTCAAAACAGAAAAAGGAAAGACTTACACTTTTACCCGCTGACCTAACCCTTATTATGAATGGCTCTGTGATTCTCAAAAGGTATCTGACCAAATACTAACTATGGCCGGCGAATATCAGCGGCCTGTCAACTGAATCACCTCCTCCTTGTAATTCCTCCCGATCGGAATCTGATGACTGCCCCAGATAATCCGGTTTCTTTCTATCCGCCGGATTTTGTCGATGGCCATAATGAACGACTTGTGCACGCGCAGGAAGCGGGCGGGCGGAAAGATATCGAGCATGGCCTTCACGGAGCCTTTGATGACGACTTTACCGGTGCTGGTATGGATAATGGCGTAATCTTTCAGTCCCTGGATATGGGAAATATCGTCGAAAGCAAGGCGGACGCGCTGGACGCCGCTTTTGACAAATACAAAGTCCGGTTTCTCCTCCGACGGATTCTGTTCCAGGTCGGCATTCTGTTCTTTCAATTGCAGGAAATCACGCACTTTTTCGAGGGCGTGCTGGAAACGGGGAAATGAAATGGGCTTTAAGAGAAAATCAATGACGCCAAGTTCGTAACCTTCGAAGGCATAGTCGCGGTAGGCGGTGGTGAAAACGGTAACGGGCGGTTGCGGTAGTGATTTCAGGAAGTCGATGCCGTTCATTTCAGGCATTTCAATATCCAGAAACAGGACATCCGGCTCGTGCGCTTGCAGGTACCCGAGCGCGTCACGGGCATTGCCGAACTGCACGGCACCCGTAATGCCCGATTTGCACAGGTATTCTTCCAGTATTCCCCTCGCGAGAGGTTCGTCATCGATGATCACGCATTGCAGCATACGTCAGGATTTTTGTCCGGAAAATCAGTCAGTGGCCCGGTTGGAGACCCGGTTGGAGACCCCGTTGGAGACCCGGTTAGAAACCCGGTTGAAGGTGTAGCTCAGATAGTCGCCGCCGACCATGAGTTTTTTCGAACCGTCGAGTATAAATAACACATTTTCGTCGCCTTTCAGCAGGAAGATCGATTTTTCGGGCTGGTCGGGGTCGAGTTGGATGACGGTTGCATCCGGGTTTTCGGCGGAGCCTTTCACGAGCGTCCATTTACCGGTTCGCGGTTTGTCCCGGAAAAGTGAGCCATTCCATTGGTAAGTAGTCGGATTTTTGGTTTGAGGGTCTTGGTAGAACGTAAACCCCCATTTCAGTTTTTCGCAGTTGGACTGGACAGAAATGTGCATGATGGACGCCATCGTCTGGCAAGGCACGCGGCCATGGAATACGCCCCATACATCCGGCCCTTCGGCGATGGGACTACGAGTGGTCGTTTGGGAAGGTACATTAGCGGGTATTGTAGATTGTGCCGATACGTTTTGCAGCGTTATGACGCAAGCGGAGAGGAAAAACAATGCTTTCATGGCTGATGGACGTTTATTACAGATTAGCGTTCTGTTTGTTGAAAGTATAACTGAAACCGGCATTACCGATCATTAGGTTACCTTTTGTATCCAATAAATGCAGCATGCGATCGCTCATTTGCAAGAGGGTGATAGTGCCTTCCGGGGCAGCTGGCTGCAAGGCGAAAATCTGCTTACCCGGTGTCTTGCCGGTGTTTTTGAAAATAACCCATTTGCCAGAAATCTCCTTGCTGAATCCATCATTCATAAAACCCTGCGTTCCGGGCTTGGTCATGCCGTAGGTGTATTGCAGTTTGAAATCGTCGCGGCCCAGGTTGCGCGGATCGCGGCGGAGCGTGAGGCGCCATTTGATCATTTCGCAATCCAGGTTAGCGGGGATCGCCAGTAAATGCCTTGGGACGGCGTCGCAAGGGGTGGCGGCGGCGAATATTTCAGGTTCGGGTGATATGAGGTCGGGGGTGACCCAGCTTATTGCAGCGCCAATTGTGGATATTAAAAGCGGAAGCAGGATGTACTTTTTCATGGCAAGTTCTGATTATGTGTTGGCCAAATTGATTTCCATAAAAACACTGAAACGTTCCTTTTGATCATCGATTTGCAGGCTGTGGCGTGACGGGTACAGCAGTTCCAACCGCTTGCGGAGGTTGGCAAGGCCGATGCCTCCTTTGCTATCATTCGTCGCAGCTTTCCCCGCAGGATTCGATTTGCTGTTTTCAATCGTTACTTTCAGGGCCGACGGGCCGACGTGTATCTTTCCATGCAGCCAGCCTTTTTCGGATTTACGGCTTACACCGTGCTTGAATGCGTTTTCGACCAACGGCAGTAGCAGGAGCGGGGCGATTTCTTTTCCGTCGGGATCGCCGGCAATTTCCAGCGAAATATCCGGGTTATTGTCGTAGCGGATCCTTTCGAGCTCAATGTAGTTGTGCAAATAGCTGATCTCCTTGTCGAGCGAAACCGTGCTGTCGTCGCTGTCGTAGAGCATATACTCCATCATTTCGGATAATTTCAGTACCATTTCCGGCGCCAGATCCGATTTCTTTAAAGTTAATGCGTACAGGTTGTTGAGTATGTTGAAAAGGAAATGCGGGTTCACTTGCGAGCGGAGGAAATTGACTTCCGCATTCAGTTTTTCGACCACGATCTGTTGCAGGATGCGTTGTTGCTCATACCAATCGATGCTTAGTTTGAGCGCGACCATCAGCGCCAGGTACCAGAGTGTGCTGAAAAAGTTATAGGACAGTGCTTCCACGATATTGCTGTTCCGCATCGGACCGATCACGTACCCGTACAGATAGTAATCAAAGAAAGATTGAATGAAGAGGTACCCCAGGATTGACAGCAGCACCATTCCGAAATACTGGCCGTACTTTTTCCTTGAAAGGTATTTAGGTAAAAAGTAATGCAGGTTCAAGTACGCAATGACGATCAGCAGGACCACGCGGGCGGCGACGCAGATCGCGAAATAGTTGAGGCTTGCCTTGAAAATCAGGTAGCGTTTTTCATACAGGAAAAAGCCCGTCACCAGCAGCCAGTAGCAGGCATGTACCAGCGCATACTTGACAGAAACCGTTCGGTTTGAGAACGGAAGCCTTACTTGCTTTTCCAGGAAGGGCGTTTCCATAGGCGTGTTTTGAAATGATGTGGTAAATGAATGGAAAAGATCGCCGGGAATGAAATTATATCGACCAACGCATGAAAAAGTAGAGGAAAGTAATGGTAACTGCGTTAATTTCGGATCCGCTTATTTGGTTGTATTTATAATTTTAATTTACACACATGCCTTCTAATTTTTGGCGAAGCCCTGCTGCGTTGCTGATCTGTTTTTTTCTTGTTGTGGCGGTACGTTTCAACCGGAACGATCTGCTGGTAAAGCGCTCGCTGGGAGATGCCGCTTTTTATATCGGAAACGTGCAGTTTCTGAGAGGTGAGCATGTAGCGTTTTACTTACAGGCCCCCTTTAATGAACGCTTGCTTGTGACGATTGCGGCATCACAATTACCGTTTGATCCGATGACATCCATCAATATCATTAACGTTATCTTCCTGCTTGCGGCGATCTGGCTTCTTTACAAGCTTCTGGAACATTTCAAGCTGGACAACAAGCTTATTTGGACAGGTTTATACCTGTTCGTAATTTCTTTTCCGACATTTTATTATAGTACGATCGGCTATGTCGACTCAGGTGTTTTGCTGATGATTTTTGCCGGAACCTACGCTATTTATAAGGAAAACCACCTGCTGTTTCTGCTTGCCGTGGTTTTGGGGACCATTGCCAAGGAAGGGATTGTGCTGTTAATCCCCGTTGCGGTTGCCTATGGATTTACCAAAAAGGATAACCGATGGTATTATTCGGCCATCGCCGGATTATTGCTTTACCTGGTAGCATGGGGCCTGGTAAAGAAGTACATTCCCAATGGCCATGGCAGCACGCCGGTGCTTTTTTGGCAGCCAATTACGTGGCGCATTGTCGATAACTTCACCCGCTCACATGCCTATCTAAGCTCGATTCTGAGTTTCGGCATTCCGGGGGCTTTATGCTGTTATTACCTGTTAAAATTCGGGAACGCTGTAAAAAGTGCCTGGAAAGACGAACTGCCGTTATGGGTAGGTACCATAGGAGGCTACCTGCTTTGGTTTTACACGCTTTTTTCCGCCCATACCGATGGCCGCTTTTTCTGGGTAGCCTATTGTTTTCCTATCATTTTGTCTTTGCTCTGGTGGCGCCGTTTCGGGAAGCCTTATTACAGATAATACGACGGGAGTAACACCTTGGTCAGTTGTGGTTTGATAAATTATTCCTTAATATTTTATTCATTTCGGTTATCCGTAACTGTGGGTATTTAATTGTAATTTTAGAGGAATGCTTTATATAAATCTTTCAACTCAATCCAACAAAGCCAAATGATGAAAGTTCTATGTAAGTTTGGACTGGTATGGCTGCTCGTCGCGCTGTTTACGGCATGTGATGACCACGATACCCCGCAGGATGTTGTCAGGCAGAATGGTTTACCGATGAGCGGTTCGCAGGAGATGCCGGCAAAGGAAACTCAGGCTACCGGCTGGGCCGATGTATCGTATAACAAAACGACCCACTTGCTCACTTTTACGCTCAATTGGGCCAATCTGACAGGGATTCCCACAGGCGCGCATATACACGGGATCGCGGCGCGTGGAACCAATGCTGCTGTCAAATTCGATTTCTTTTCGGCTATTCCAAAGACTACGACGGGTACCTATTCGACTTCAGTAGTCGTGGACGGAACGATGATCAACGAAAACGACCTGCTGAACGGGCTGTACTATTTCAATATTCACACTCCGACCAATCCCGGTGGTGAGATCCGCGGGCAAATCGAGTTTTACGATCAGCCGCATATTGTTGTTGCTAAAGGTCTGATGCTCCAGGGGACTCAGCAAGTGCCGCCTGTTGTTTCAGCTGCGACGGGAACGGTAGATGTGATGTACAACAAATCGACAAAATTGCTGAGCTATTTCATCAAATGGAAAGACCTGGAAGCTACGCCGACAGGCTCTCATATTCACGGAACGGCGGCCCCGGGCTCCAATGCACCGGTTCAGCATGACTTTTTTGCCAATTTCCCTAAAACACTATCGGGGGAATTCTCCAATTCAGTGATTGTGGATGAGGTGAAGATCAAGGAAGCGGAGCTGCTCAACGGGCTGTATTATTTCAACATTCATAACGTGCTGCATCCGGCCGGAGAAATCCGCGCGCAGATTGTGTTCTGATCTTTTTCAAGCATTTAAACGCAATCCCGCTCCTTATGAATGGGGCGGGATTGTTTTATTTAAATACACCTAAGAACTGACGAACGGCATAGTGCGGTATTGATACGACGATTTTATTCTACAAAGGCATTTTGCCGATACTTTGGGTCGTTCGTCGATGGTACTATCCGCTGCTTTTACTATTGCTTAAGATGCTGTATCATTGTGTTATAACTCCTGACTAGATCGTTCGCAATGTCCCGACTTGTACATATTCCGCATCAAAGCGCGCGGTTTTTCCGGTGGCGCTGGACGCTTTGTTTCGCGTTGGGTTTGGGCTGCGTATATAGCGTAAGGTCACAGCAGATCGACCCCGATCTGGCAACATTGATTCGAGAGGAAAAAGCATTTGCGGCCAAAGCGGAGAGAACGGATGTGCCGACCGCCTTTCTGGCATACCTGGATAGTGCAGGCGTGATATTCAATGGGGAAGGGGCCGTGAACGGCATAGCGCAATACAGCAATGTCCCGAAAGGCGGCAAGGACCTGTTGAAATGGTATCCCACTATCGGCCATGTTTCGCAGGATGGTGACATGGGTTTTACATCCGGTCCGTTTCAATTTTTGGCTGATCGGGTGCAGGAGGCAGTGGGTTCGGGTTACTTTTTTTCGGTTTGGAAGAAGAATACTGCCGGTCGGTTCAAGGTAATGCTCGATGGCGGCGTGATCCATTCCGGTAATGCGACGGAAGCATTCCAGCGCGATCCTGAACCGCAAAGCAATACGGCATACGCGTATATTTCGCCGATTCCGAAGGTAAATGAGCGCTCTCCTCAGCCCTGGAAGGCGGAAGATGCATTTTCCGAAGCGGCCGGAAAAGACGCCGATCAAGCCTACAAGCAATTCTTGGCCGATGAAGTCGTGTTATTGAGGAGTGACCGACCGTTTGGTAAAACCAAAGCGGAAGCACTTGGTACACTAGCGCAGCAGTCAATTCAATCATACCAATTTATCAGGTCAGGACAAGGGATTTCCAAAGCAGGTGACCTCGCTTATTGTTTCGGCAAAGCCAAGGCCGTGAAGGGTGACAAAACTGTGGAAGGGTTCTTTACCCGCGTCTGGCAGCACCGGCCCGAAGGCTGGAAGATCGTTGCCGAGCAGGTTAGCCTGTTTCGTTAAAAACTAACGCATTCATTTTCACGCCGGCCAAAACCGGTGAATGGGAGCATTGTGCCCGCTGCATTGCTTCAGGCCTTTGCCGCGCCTTCGCGCAGGCAACACGTGCGTATTTTTTACCAATCCATATATACCATGAAAAATATCTATTCACTCTGGTGCATGCTATTGCTGCCGGCAATTCATGCGATCGCACAAGACAGGACGGTGACCGGTTCGGTGACCGCGAAGGACGACGGTACCGCGCTCGCGGGGGTTAATATCAAGGTCAGGAACGCCCACATCGGTACGCAGACCAACGGAAATGGGGAGTATTCTATTAAAGTGGGAAGTGATACTACCGTGCTCGTTTTTAGTTATATCGGTTTTGAAACACAGGAAATAAAGGTAGGCGGCCGCTCGAAACTCGACATTTCGCTTGCGCAGGACACGCGGCAACTGGGCGAAGTGGTGGTAACGGCATTAGGCATCCGGCGGGAAGAAAAGTCGATCGGTTTCGGGGCTCAGAAACTCGACGGCGGAGAGCTGAGCAATGTACGGGAGGCAAACCTGGTGCATTCGCTCTCGGGCAAGCTCGCGGGCGTGCAGGTAGCGGGTAACACGGGCTCGATGGGCGGCTCGGCGAAGATCAATATCAGGGGTATCAATTCGATTTACGGTAACAATAACCCGCTCTTCGTTGTGGACGGAATGCCGATGGAAAACCGGAATACCAACTCGCTCGAACAACAACGCGGGGCGGGCGGCTATGACTTTGGGAATTCCATCCAGGACTTAAACCCGAACGACGTCGAGAATGTGACGGTGCTCAAAGGAGCGGCAGCCACGGCATTGTATGGCAGCCGGGGTTCGAACGGGGTGATTGTGATTACTACTAAAAAAGGCGGCAAATCGCGGAAGCCTAACCTGAGCTACACTTTCGGCTACAATATCGACAAGGTGTATAAACTGCCGCGTTACCAGAATAAATATGGCGGCGGCTACCGTTTTCAGAAGCTGTATTACAATGATAACCCGGAGGCTTTCCCCGATGACCGCAAGGGCAGTTATGACGATAACGACGGGAAAGGTCGCTACGATTTGCTTCCGCAATACGCCACCGACGAATCGTGGGGTCCGAAATTCGAGGGGCAGCTTTACCGGCCATATTGGAGCTGGGATAAGGACAGCAAGAATCCGGATTTCGGCAAAGTGGTACCCTGGGAAGCGCAGCCGAATAATATCAGGAGCTTCTTTGAGACCGGAAGCACCTTTAACCATAACATTTCCCTCGACGGCGCTACCGATAAAGGTTCCTACCGCATTTCCTATTCCAATTTCGACCAGAAATTCATACTGCCAAATTCCAAGCTAACGCGCCATAATGCGAGCATCAATGCCAGCTATGAGGCCATCAAGAACCTGACGATCTCAGGCGCCGCGAACTTTGTGACACATTCGGCCAAAGGCAGGCCCGGAACCGGTTATGGCGACGATGGTGCGAACGTGATGGTACAGTTTACTCAGTGGGGCCAGCGGCAGATCGATTTCAACAAAATGAAGGAATACGAACTGCCCGACGGCACACAGCTTACCTGGAACCGCTCATCGTGGTTCAACCCCACGCCCCGGTATTCGAACAACCCGTATTGGGTAAGGCACAAAAACTACGAAACCGACGGCCGCACGCGCGTTTTTGGTAACCTCGCTGCGAGTTACAAACTGGCCGAAGGGCTTACCGCAGAGGTGAAATATATGACGGACACTTATTTTGAAACGCAGGAAGAGAGGGTTGCCATTGGCTCGCAGTACACGTCGCAATACTGGCTGAGTAAATACGGGCATTTGGAAAACAATATTCAGGGATTGCTGTCCTATAATAAGCTTTTTACCAAAGACTTTTCCTGGAATGCCAACGTGGGTGTGAACCGTATGACCCGCACCGGCTCTACGCTCATTTCGAAAACGGTGGACGGGCTGAGCTCGAATGTTTTCAGCCTGGAAGCATCGATGGGCCGGCCGGATATTACGGACTTGAAAACCAAAAAACGCATTAATTCCGTATTCGCGAGCTCTTCATTGGGATACAAGGACATGCTTTTCCTCGATCTGGGTGCACGAAACGATTGGTCATCGACATTGCCGGTGAAGCACAATTCGTATTTCTACCCCTCCGGTTCGGTATCGTGGATCGCCTCCGGGCTGATCGACGCAAACTGGCTGAATTTCCTGAAACTCCGCGCGGCGCTCGCCCAGGTGGGCAACGACACCGATCCGTACAATGTGACGCTGGCATACCTGCTTTACCAGCCATTCGGTACGGATTCGCGCGTTTCGGTGCCCAATACGTTGCCTAACCCGGATCTGAAACCGGAAATTACCTCAGAATACGAGTTTGGTACCGAGTTGAAAGTGCTCAACAACCGGTTGGGACTGAATTTGTCGTATTACAACCGCCGCACCCGGAACCAGATTATCCCGCTGAGCCGCTCGGCTGCTACGGGTGCCACCTATAAGTATGTGAATGCAGGTTTGCTTCAAAACAAAGGTATTGAGCTGAGCCTGAACGCGTCGCCGGTTTCCGCCGGCAACTTCAAATGGGACATTACGTTGAACTGGGCGAAGAATCATAACAAGATCGTGCGTCTTACCACCGATCAGAAGACGATGGTATTAGCCAGTGCGCCGTTTGCCGTGCAATTGGAAGCGCGGGAAGGAGAGTCGTTCGGCTCCATAGTTGGTTATGATTTTGTATACAACGAAAAAGGCCAGAAAGTAGTGAATGAGGACGGGGTGTACCTGCGATCCGACGAGCAGAAAGTGCTGGGTTCAGTGCTGCCGTCATTTACCGGCGGGGTGATCAATGCGTTCCGCTACAAAGGTTTTAACCTCTCGGCGCTGGTCGATTTTCAGAAAGGCGGCAACTTCTTCTCGACGACGCAAATGTTTGGCCGTGAGACGGGCATCCTGGAAGAAACCGCAGCGGGGAGCATTCGTGAGGATGGTATCATCGCCGAAGGCGTGAAGCAGGACGGCACGCCTAACGACGTAGTTATTTCAGCGCGTGATCATTACAGCAGCAACGGGAACGGTGGCTATAATATCAACTCGATCGACGTAATTGACGCCAGCTATATTTACTTGCGTGAGGTCAGCCTGGGATATAACCTGCCTGAGGGATGGGTTTCCAGAACGCCGTTCAGCAAAGTGCGTGTGGCGCTCACCGGCAGGAATTTGTGGTTGATCAAATCGAATTCCAAACACGTCGATCCTACTGCGATCACCAATTCCATTTCCAACTGGCAGGGGCTTGAAGGCGGCGCGCTGCCGTCCGTCCGCTCGATGGGCGTGAACGTTTCTTTCGGATTTTAAATGAGAACAGCTATGAAAAATATCAGGAAAATAACCAGCGCATTACTGCTAACCTCGGCGTTGGCCTGTACCGACGGTTTTGAGGAAATGAACAAGGACCCTAACCGTGCAGAACATGCTACTTCGGCGCAGTTGCTCACGAACGCGCAATACAATTTTTCCACCAACATTACCGATGAGTGGAACAATGGCCGCTTTGGAATGTATTATGCCCAATACTGGTCGTCGACCTACTACTCGGATGAGAGCCGCTACCAGATCCGTGAAAGTACCAACCAGATCATGTGGAACTCCTTTTACACCGATGTGCTGAGTGAGTTACACGAAGCGCAAAAAGTGGAGCAGGAATCGCAATGGGCGGGATATAAAAACCGCATTGCCATCGCCGGGATCGTGAAGGCATATACCTACCATTTCCTGACCGACATTTACGGTGGCCCCATTCCTTATGCCGAGGCGTTGAATGCCGGCGACGTCACGCCTGCATATAATACGGGAGAGGAGGTTTACGCCGGCTTGCTGACCAGCCTGGACGAGCACATCGAGAATCTCGATGCTGCCGAACCGAGCTACGCCACAGGCGATGTTTTATATGGCGGCGACGTGAATGCCTGGAAACGCTTCGCCAACTCGCTTCGGCTACGCATCGCGTTACGTATGATCGACGTGAAACCTGCCGAGGCCACAGAAGCGATCAAAAAGTCGCTGGATCCGGCCAATGGCGGTATTATCAGTACGCAGGAACAAAGTGCCCTGTTCCGCTGGTTGCCTTCGCCGCCGAACAACAACCCGATGAACCAGTCGTTCAAAGTGCGTGTGGATTTCTCGATGTCGAAGCCGTTTATTGATTACCTCAAACTCTACGACGATCCCCGGCTGCCTGTTTTCGCGCAACCGCGCCTGAATACCAATGATTATGTAGGCGAAGTGTACGGGCAGGAAAGCAGTGATGCAAGCTCCAACGGCGACCCGACGTTGGTGAGTTTACCATCGAACTATGCAGTAGGCGCTACTGCCCCGACTATCTGGCTGGATCTGGCCGAAGTGAAATTCATGCTCGCTGAAATCCAGGCCAGGGAGCTGAAAGTCGGGCTTACCGGCACCGCGGCCCAATATTACCAGGAGGGTATCACTGCCTCTATGCGCTTCGCTGGCGTACGCGAGGAAAGCATTACAGTTTACCTCAAAAAAGTGCCTTACAATGCCGCTAAATGGAAGGACAGCATCGGCTCACAGAAATGGATAGCCATGTACACCCAGGGCATTCAGGGCTGGCTCGAACGCCTCCGGCTGGACTTCAAGGACCCGATCACCGGCAAGGCCATTTTCGCCCTCCCTGCGGACGGTTCCCTCGATCCGGACGTTACCGACATCTCCAAGCGTATGACCTACCCACTCGTCGAAGCCTCACTCAACGGCGCGCATTACCGGACCGCGTTGGAGAAACTGGGCGGTAGAAATAGTAAGGGGGCCAGGAATTGGTGGGATAAGTACTAATTATCAGCCGGTCGCAACGGTAACCGTTCGTTGCGACCGGGTTTGGTAATTTTGTTGCATGACAAAAATTTACACACTATCATCAGCCTTTACTTTTAATGCGACGGGTGAAAAAGTAGATGCGGTGGCGTCGCCTGCCAGCCGTTCGGAGATAGTGGCTTCGAGAGGCGCTTTCCAGTTTAATTTCCTTTCTCTTTTGAAGGAGTATACGGTGTACAAACTCCAAGTCGGATCAGATCCTGTCATTCATGGACTTGTTGCTTTCAGGCCGACTCGCGGCAAAAACGTTAGTTGATTTGTACTTTAAAAATGCTTAATTTTAGATATATGGAACGAACAGTGAAAAATAGAAGCTACAAAGAGGTCTCGTGGGAAGATGAAGATCCGAAAGGTCCTATGATGGTCTGGAATGGCCCGAGATCGAAGGAGGATGTCGAATTTATGAGCAATTGGGCGATGGCAAGAAAAATCGAGCTCGAAAAAGAAAAAGCCCAATCGGCCGGTAAAACCGATTAGGCGCTATTATATTAAAAACTCTTCAAATAACGCACGGAAAACGTTCTCCCAGGAAGGTTATAACCGCGTTTCTCGTAGTAATTCTCGTCAGTCACATTGTTTAGTTTCAATGCGACGGTGTGGCCGCCGGGGATTTTGAACTGTGCGGCGAAATCCAACACCATATACTGTGGATATTCGATCTCAGGATTGATAGGATCGGTGTAGTCGATGTCCTTTCTTATTCCGACCGCCCTTCCTGAGAACCGTAGTTGCAGCCATCTCAAATCATCATAAGCCAACCCAAAATTGAAAGTATTGCGGGCGACATTCTGAATGTCGCGGCGTATTTCGGAGGCATCGGTGCCTACGATGAGTTCTTTCGCTTTAATTATGGAATTACCGTTCCAGAATGCCTTCAATGAATAGCGATAATCGCTTTTTGCCCCAAAATCATAAGACAGCTCGGTTTCAAGACCTGTGATTTCAGCATCTGCTGCGTTAACAAATGTGGCGCGGGAAACAATCACGTCGCCGTTTTCCAAAGGCTCGTTTACGACTCTGATGATTTTAGCAATGCGGTTATCGACGTTGGTACTGTAGAACGTCACATTGGCCGCGAAACCGGATTGTGGTTTGTTGAAATCCAGGCCCAGGTCCCAACTCAGGCTGCTTTCGTTTTTCAGGTCAGGATTACCGGCTGTGACGGCAATGCGGCCCTTGGAATCGCGTACTTCGTTGTAACCAGCTACGCTGTATGCGTCGGTGGTGACGAAGGCCCGGCCGATGTTGGCTTTCGCGCGGAGCGATGGCAGAAGGGCATAGGTAGCTCCCAGGCTCGGGCTGGCGAAAGGCGTTGTTTTTTTACCGGCTTTGTAGGTAGGCAGCAACGGCGTTTCGCGTACGTCGAAGGTAACGTGGTCGAGGCGGAGTCCTGGTTGTAACGTAAGTTTTCCAAAATTCAATAATGTCTGTGCGAAGAATGCGCTGGAAATCAATGCGTATTCGGGCTGAGTAGGAGCACGTTCGGTAGTGTCGTTGGTCCAGCGGCGGCTGTTAGTGGATGCATTGAGATAATCGTAGCCCCATATCACCGAATGCCGGCCGAGCTTCCAGACGTCTTTCACCTGTATGCCTTTCCATGCATTATGTCCTTGTGCGGAACGGAATGGCACCACCGGTTTACCCGACACATTCTGGGTGTAGTTTTTGGTGTTCTCTTCCGAAGTATACACTTTCACGCTCGGGCTATGTTGCCCGACTTGCCCGGTTAATGAGATATCAAGCGCCTGACGATCAATATCCTTGGTGCTGGCTTCTGTACTGCCCGAGGACAGCTCTCCTGGTGATTCTACATCCCGCGCCTGGAATTGCTCCCCACACACATCCACCCGCCAGCGATCGTTGATCTGATAACCCAACCTTAACGCACCGGAAAAATAATGCAGCTTGGTGAACGGCCGCCGGTTGCCGTCACCGGTTGTTTCGTCGGTTTCAACGACGGGACGGTCGGTGTAGTTCTTTTGCGCATGTTTGTAGCCGAATGCATTGCGGAGCCAGTTATCCTCACCGATTTTGTAATCCTTGGATCTTTCCAGATAGCTGAATGACAAATCGTAATCCAGTTTGGAAGTAATATTGCCGCCTGTGTTGAGGCCGGCCTGTAATGTCTTGAAACTTCCATATTCCAGGAATGCATTGCCGCCGGGGGTACCTTTGGAGCGTTGGGTAATAACATTGATCACACCGCCCATGGCTTGCGAGCCGTACAGTGACGACGCGGGGCCTTTCAGTACTTCAATCCGTTCAACGCCATTCAGATTGATCTGGGAAAGGTTGGTTGCACCCGCCGGGCGGCCATCGATGAGCAACAGCGTCCGCTGGTTTAATCCTGAAAACTGCGGACGAAATCCCCTGATACCGATGCCGGAAGACAGATTGGGGTACTGGATCACATCCACCGCGGCTGCTTTTCGGACAATATCGGTCAGGTCGGCGGAGGGCGTCATCTGAATATCCTCTTTGGAAATAATATCCAGCTTCTGAGCGATCTTTTCCTTTTTGGTTTCAAAACGGGTGGCAGTTACCACGATCGGATCGAGCAGCTTTTTAGCCGTCGAATCCGCGTTGCTTTCCTGGGCGGATGCTGCCGACTGCGCTACGGTTGAAATGGCTAGTAGTGAGAGCAATAAGCCGCCGACTGAAATGTGGGCGGGGCGGTAGAATTGGGTATACATTGTTAGAATTGAAATGATTCAAAAAGAGTGATACCGCCGATCAGGATCGAAAATACACCGACCAGGTAGTTGACGATCATCAGAAAGCGTTCGCGCTTTCCGGCAAAACGGCCGATGGAAAAGGCGAAAAAATAGCCGTACGCTGACATGGAGAGGATAATGCCGATACTTTGCAGTACAATGATCCAAACGGCGGTCATGGCATCGCGGGCCGCGAGTGTAAGTGCCACTGCGCACGCCCCGCCCGTACCGGCAAGACCGTGCACCATGCCTACCCAGAATGAGCGGCTCACCCTGCGTTCGACTGGCGCCGGTACGGGGGCGTCTGTTTTGAAATTCCGGCGGATCGCCATAATGCCGAGCCAGATCATCAATGGGCCGACTAATAGCTCAACCTGGTCGGCAATGTGCAGCGACATCGTAGATTTGAGCAAAAGCACCAGAACGGCGAATAGAATTAGTGTGAGTGAATGCCCCAGCGCCCAGTGGGAGGATCGCCAAATGAGTTTCCATCGAATGGCCGGGTTCAGTGGGGTCACCCCCGGCTGGGCCGCTCCCGGCCGGACCGCTCCTGGGGCCGCACTATTGTTTTCTTCCGTGGCAAGAACCGAAACCGCAGCCATATGGTCGGGTTCGAAGGAATGCTGCACACCCAGGAGCAGCGAGTCAATAAGCAGATACTGGATCATTTGGATTTCCGCATAAATTAAAACATAACTTATGGGAGAATGCAGGGAGTAGCGCAGCCGCAATGCAGCCTGCCGTTTCCTCTTGCCTTTCTTCCCGAAAGCAAAACCGGATTATTCAACGGCAGGTCTTCTGGCTCGTTCAGCTCTTGCGCCTTCCCAGGAGTAATGATTGAATGACTGAATTTTGAATGATTGAATGATCGAATACTTTTTATTCAATCATTCAAAATTCAATCATTCAAAATTATATCCCAGTGACATCTTACAAGAACATCGTTTAGTGAACTTACAGCAGCGGGTACTGCTCCGGATTTGCACCGGATTCCCTTTTAATCACGCCGGGGGCGCGAACCAATGAATAGACAAAGCTAGGTGTTTTTGTTGGAGATAAGCCAGAAAAATAGCCGAATACCGCTAACTTTACGGCATTAAAAGTTCTTTAACATACTTCTCCAACAGGAAAAGGGATTGCGTATCAACGCATTCCGGGGGAATCGTCGGGGCCACCCATGTGGTGGAGTCACGAGCTGTCGCGCAACTGTAAAGGATTAATGATTGAATGACCGAATGACCGAATGATTGAATATTTACTATTCAATCATTCAATCATCGCACCGGCGACCCGGTCAGTTTTTCAATCATTGAACTAAGCCAGAACACCCATCCTTTTCCTTGTTGACAGTGCTTTCGCGGTATGAAGCAGGGTCTGGTTTGGATATTCGTCGGTTTTCGCCGCTTTGCGGTCCGACGCTCACCTGGCGTGTTGCTGCCTGGGGAGTTCCTTTCTGTTTTCTGCTGATTATTTTGCTTGTCTGTCAGCGCACATCAAATCTTGATTTTTCAGGCTGCTTTGATTTTCGAAGGACTGCGACTGCTGTGAATGATGTTCAGGACTTCAATACGTACCGGCTTGATACGGTAAATGACCAGGTATCTGCCATGTAGCAGGTTCGTTACATGCCGGTTTTAGTCGGAATGAAACGACAGATGGGATGATGAAGATATTCAGAAGAAAGCTGATTGAGTTTCTTGAACCATACGATTTACCTCCTCGTCGGTCATCGGCTGACCGGGAAGCGCGTAGTTGGTTTTCAATGTTTTGATTTTTCCCATAATCAAAAATGATAGGGATTTAACTCAAAAGAAAATAGGTGTCCAGAAGATAGTAACCTCATGACTAACCCAAAATCCAGTTTTCTAATCTCCGCGCCGTCCAGTAATTCGGGCAAGACTACTTTGACCCTCGGGCTACTGCGTGCGTTGCGGGAGCGAGGGCTGGGTGTGCAGGCGTTCAAATGCGGGCCGGACTATATCGATACGATCCACCATACGGCTGCCGCCGGTCGGCTGGGGTTGAACCTGGATACTTTTATGGCTTCGGAGGCGCATATGCGCGGCGTGTATACGCATTATGCGTCGCGTGCGGATGTGAGCGTGACCGAGGGCGTGATGGGACTTTTCGACGGTGCCGACAAAATGAAAGGCAGCAGCGCCGAGATCGCTGCATTGCTGGATATTCCGGTGGTACTGGTGATCAATGCGCGGTCGATGGCCTATTCGGCGGCTCCGCTGATTTACGGGTTGAAGAATTTCTATCCCGGAATCCGCGTGGCAGGTGCGATTTTCAACTTCGTCAATACCGAATCGCATTACCGGTTTTTACAGGATGCATGTGCGGACGCCGGCGTGGAAGCATTGGGGTATTTGCCTAAAAATGAGGAGCTGCATATTCCTTCCCGGCATTTGGGCCTGCACATTTCCGCAGAAACAGATTATGAACAGATTATCCAAAGGCTGGCAGAGATTATCCCGCGGACAGTGAACCTGGACAGGTTGCTGGAACTTACTGCCGTCGGTTGTAGCGGCGAAAATGAGCCAGTTTTGAATCAGGAAAATCAACCACACCTACAAGATAATTCCCGGGACCTGCGCATTGCCGTCGCGAAAGACGAGGCTTTTTCATTCTTGTATCACCAAAATATCACATGCCTGCGCACCTTCGGAGAAGTGCAGTGGTTCAGTCCTTTGAATGACAAAGCCTTGCCTGAAACCGACCTGGTCTACCTGCCAGGCGGTTATCCCGAGCTGTTTGCGGCACAATTGGCTGGAAACCTATCGATGCTGGAAAGTATTCGGCAGTATTGTGAAAGCGGAGGATTGACCTATGCGGAATGCGGTGGGCTGATGTACCTGGGCAGGGAGATTGTCGATAGCAAAGGCACTGCATTCAAAATGGCCGGCGTGCTTGACCTGGCAACTACGCTCCAACATGCCAAGGTGACGCTCGGCTACCGGGCTATGCATTGGGATGGTCTGGAAATCAAAGGTCATGAATTTCACTACTCTTCATTGAAAGAGCCATTTGCGCAGGCGTCGCTTGCACCAATGACTAATGCAAGGGGGATGCCGGTTGATACACAGTTTTTTAGAATGAAAAACACCTTTGCCGGCTATACGCATTTCTACTGGGCCGACAAGCCCGAATTCATTCAACACCTCATCGACCAAACCACAGAAAAAGCCGACGGCCGACCGCCGAAAGCCGACAGCCCACAATGAAACGCCAGCGCATTACCCGATCTGACGGAAAGTCCATTAACCTCGTGCAGCGGCGCGGGCATCTTTCCTATTGCTACAATGCATGCTGCTGCGGGCGCGTCGATCGCGGATATGCGCCCATTCCCGTGGAATTGTATAAAAATGAGTGGCTGAGACGGAAACTGCGGAACGTCGTACACATGACGAAGGGCGGTTGTCTGGGCCCGTGCACATTGGCGAATGTAGTGACGCTTTTGTTCGACGGTCACTCGGTGTGGTTCCATTCGATCAATTACGAATGGCAGATCATCGCGATTTTTGACTACATCGAAAGTATGGTTAAGGCCGACCGATACCTGGTGCCGCCCTCGGATCTGGCCGAATATGTATTTCAGTTTTATACCTGGAAAGGTTCCGAAACTTCAACCGAATTGGGGCAAACCGCCATTCCTACCGATGGAATCGTGTTCCTCACACATGCGGATACGGATTTGCTCACGCTCGACCGCGCCATGCAGCTTTTGCCGGATGATTTTCCCAAGACGACTGGTATCAGCCTGATGGCGATCAAAAGCGAAGAGCAAATGCAGCAGATTTTGCAACGTGAAATTGCGGAAGCGAAAATCATCATTATTCGCATTCACGGGCGGTTGAGCAGCATTCCCGGGTTTAATGAGCTGGTAAAACTGGCCGGCCAGCGTGGACAGCACCTGATCGTGGTGAGCGGTACCGGAGAACTGAACCCCGAATTTGCGGCCGTATCGACGGTTTCACCCGATATTTTGCATGAAACCCTGGCCTACTTACAGGCGGGTGGTTATAGTAACCTGATTTCGCTCCTGAGCTACCTTTCTGATCACTTACTGATGACCGGTTTTGGCGCAGAGGCACCTGTAAACTTGCCGGAGCAAGGTATTTACCATCCCGATTTACCCGAATTTGCCGACGTATCCGACTGGCTGAAATACCGTAATCCGGCCCTGGCGACAGTAGGTATTACTTTTTACAGGGCGCATTGGTTGAGCGGGAACACTCAGTTCGTGGACGCGATGATCCGCGCTCTCGAGGAACGTGGTGTGAATGTGCTGCCTGTGTTTACATCTTCGCTCAAATCGGTCAATACCGCAACCGGCAAGCCGCTGGCATTTGAATTTTTCAAAACGGGTGCGGGGATGGGAATTGATGTGTTGGTGAATACGATTTCGTTTGCGATGACGGATATACAGCCAGTAGGGCAGGGGAGCACCCCTTCCAGGGCATTGCTGGACCTGAACGTGCCGGTTTTGCAGGCGATCACGAGCGGTATGGGGCGCGGGCCATGGGAATCCTCGGCGCGGGGACTTAACCCGCTCGATACGGCGATGAATGTAGCTATTCCGGAGTTTGACGGGCGGATTATTACCGTACCCGTTTCATTTAAGGAGAAAGCGAAAGATACGCGCGGGTATGAGCCATTGGATAACCGGATCGATCGGGTTGCTGGCTTAGCTATCCGGTTTGCACGTTTAAGACATTTGAAGAATGCGGATAAAAAGGTTGCATTCATATTGACCAATTCCAATACCAAAGCATCACAGATCGGCAATGCGGTAGGGCTGGACGCGCCGGCTTCGCTCATGAATATCCTGCGGGCAATGCAGGACGAAGGCTATCGGATAGACGACCTGCCTGCGACGGGCACGGAGCTGATTCACAAATTGATAGACTTGTGTGCCTATGATGAGGATTTCCTGACACCAGGCCAGCTCGCGCAGGCTGCGGCCAGCGTTTCCGCTGTGCAATATGCGGGTTGGTTTGAGGAACTACCCGAAGCTGCACGGCAAAAGATGCTGAAAAAATGGGGGCCACCTCCCGGCGAAACCTACGTACATGAAGGCCATATTGCCTTGGCCGGGCTCAATTTGGGCAATGCATTTGTGGCATTGCAGCCACCACGGGGTTATGGCATGGATCCCGATGCGATATATCACCAGCCCGATTTGCCGCCTACGCATCACTATTACGCATTATACCGATGGCTTCGCGACGGCTGGGGAGCCGATGCCATTGTACATGTGGGTAAGCACGGGACGCTGGAATGGCTGCCCGGAAAGGGGATTGGTCTATCGGAGAATTGCTTCCCGGACGCATTCCTGGCCGATTTACCATTGTTTTACCCATTCATCATCAACGACCCTGGCGAAGGTTCGCAAGCCAAACGGCGCGCGCACGCGGTCATTGTCGACCATTTGACACCTCCGATGACTTCGGCAGATACCTACGGCGAATTGGCGCAACTCACGCAATTGGTGGATGAATATTATCAGGTTGAAAGCCTGGACCCTTCCAAATTGCCCTTGCTGCAAAGGCAAATCTGGAATCTGATCAAACAAACCAACCTCGACGCTGATCTTGCGGCCATGTTGAGCCGCGATCACGGGGATCATAAGCATGACTGGGACGACGATATGACACCCGAGGGGGTGCCGGTCAGCCTGTCGGAAATGGAAGGAAAGGATATCGCGCATTTGATCGAGGATATCGACGGTTATTTGTGCGAACTCGGTGCCGCGCAAATCCGGAATGGATTGCATACGCTGGGTGAAATGCCGGAAGGGGACGCATTGCTCGATATGCTGCAAGCGCTCACCCGGCTTCCAAACGGGCCTGTGCCGGGAATGCAGGCTGTTTTGGCAAATGTATATGGTCTTAATATTGAGACACTTTATCAACTAAAAGGTCAAAAACTCCGTACGCCGGCAGATGCCCTGGCGGTATGGGCCGGTCGGTCGGTTGTTACGGGGGCAGATGCGCTGGAAGTGCTAGATGAAATGGCGGCGCATATTGTCAGGCTGTTTGAGCATTACAGATTTGACAAGTCGGCCATTGACCGGGTCCTATTTGAGTCGATCGAACGCAATCCGAATTTACCCGAGCTGGCTGGTCTTCGCAAGATACTCAGTTTCATATCAGAGGAGCTTGTGGGGAATCTGGCACGCACGGACGAAGAAATTACTAATCTCCTGCATGGTCTCTCGGGTGGGTACGTGCCTGCCGGCCCGAGTGGCGCGCCTACGCGCGGGATGGCGCATATCCTTCCCACGGGAAGAAATTTTTACGCCGTCGACCCGCGGGTCTTGCCTTCCAAAGCGGCCTGGGAAGTGGGGCAGCAATTGGCCAGGGAGGTATTGGATCGCCATTGGAAAGAGACCGGCAGATATCCTGAGAGTGTCGGCATCAGCATTTGGGGAACGAGTGCCATGCGCACGCATGGCGACGATGTGGCCGAAGTACTGGCATTGCTGGGGGTACGGCCCGTATGGCAGGCAGAAAGCCGGCGGATAAATGGTTTGGAAATCATTTCGTTGGATGAACTCGGCCGTCCCCGGATCGACGTGACGACACGTATCAGTGGCTTTTTCAGGGACGCATTTCCGCATCTGATCGAGTTGATGGATGAGGCAGTACAGATGGTGATCGCAGCAGACGAGCCTTTGGAAAAGAATTTTGTAAAAAAGCATTATTTAAAAGAACTCGCCGAATTGCAAAGAGACGATGCATTATCCATAGAGCAGGCCGAAGAGCGGGCTGCCTACCGCATTTTCGGAGCCGCGCCCGGCAGTTACGGGGCCGGTATATTGCCTTTGATCAACGAAAAGAATTGGCAAACCGATGATGATTTTGCGCGGGCGTACATTAACTGGGGTGGTTATGCCTACTCGCGCAATGCACAGGGCGTGGACGCCCGCAAGGAGTTCACCCAGCGGCTTGCAGGCGTGGAAGTAGCATTGCATAACCAGGACAACCGCGAACATGACCTGTTCGATAGCGACGATTATCTGCAATTTCACGGTGGGATGATCGCCACGATCCGTAACCTGACAGGCCAGCAGCCCAGGCATTATTTTGGTGATTCCCAGGACCCTGCGCGACCGGTAGTAAGGGATTTGAAAGAAGAAACATTGCGTGTTTTCAGGTCGCGTGTCGTGAATCCTAAATGGATCGAAAGCATCAAAAAGCACCACTACAAAGGTGCACTGGAACTCACCGCCACTGTCGATTACCTTTTTGGTTATGACGCTACGGCCGGTGTGGTGGATGACTGGATGTACGAAAAGGTCGCCGAAACCTACGCGCTGGACGCTGCTATGCAGCAGTTTTTTGAAGAAAACAGCCCGTGGGCGCTTCACGCCATTGCTGAGCGCCTGCTCGAAGCGGCGCAGCGGGGACTTTGGGAAAAGCCGTCGGAAGAAGCGTTGGAAGGCTTAAAGGATTTGTATCTCAAAAGCGAGGCGCTGCTGGAGTCCAGAAGCGAATAATGCCCTTTTAAATGAATATTGAAATGAATTTATACCCGTTTTCCGCGATTGTCGGGCAAGAGAAACTGAAAAAAGCATTGCTGCTGTGTGCGATCAATCCCGGCATCGGCGGAGTGCTGATCAAGGGAGAAAAGGGCACAGCGAAAAGCACCGCCGTACGGGGATTGGCGGAAGTAATGCCGGTGCTGACACATTCGGGCGAACCGGTACCATTCGTCGATTTGCCGCTGGGCGCTTCCGAGGATCGGGTACTTGGCAGTCTGGACGTCGAGGCGATCCTTTCCAATAAAACTAAAAAATTGCTCCCAGGCCTGCTCGCGAGCGCGCACGAAGGAATTTTATATATAGACGAGGTAAATCTCCTGGCCGATCACCTGGTGGATGTGCTGCTGGATGTGGCGGTCTCGGGGGTTAATATAGTTCAGAGGGAAGGATTGTCGGTGAGCCATCCTGCACGGTTTGTCCTGATCGGGACAATGAACCCGGAAGAAGGAAACCTGCGCCCGCAATTTTTGGACCGCTTCGGACTCATGGTGGAAGTAGGGTCCCAAACCGATGTGTTGAGCAGGGCCGAGGTAGTGCGGAGAAGGATTGCATTTGAAAGCGATCCAGTGACGTTTGCGAATCACTGGGCGAATGCACAGGAAGTTGTGAGGGAAGAAATAAGCAGGGCCAGGGCTTTGCTGCCGCTTGTGCAAATGCCCGACGGGTTGCTTAAAATGATCAGCCAGCTATGCATTGAATGGGACGTGAGCAGCCTGCGTGCCGACATTGTGCTATACAAAACAGCGATTACCATTGCCGCATTGAATGGGCGGGCAGTGGTAACTCCGCAGGACATACGCGAAGGAGCCGAGCTGGTTTTGAGCCACAGAAAGGGGAAAAAGGCACTGCCGCCACAAACCAGTCAGTCCCCGGACGATAGTCAGAAAAATTCAGAGCAAGACGATGCTGCACAGCCTGGCATTCAACCTTCAAATCACACAAAAACTGAGGTAAGTGATGAGGAAAAAAGGGAATGTAGTGAAGAAAATTATGACAGCGGCGGCAATGAGACTGTCGCTGGGATTGATTTTAGAATGAATATTCCAGAATTGCCGAATGTTGAACCTGTTACCATGCCAGATTCAACGAATGGTCGTGCAATTAAGGCCAGGCAAAGTGAGAAAGGTTTCCAGGTGCGGGCTGTTAAAAGCGATACCACTACGGATATTGCCTTGACTGAAACAATACTGCACGCCTTGGCACGCGATCCCGACCAACTGCATATCGGCAGGCAGGACCTGCATCAGAAAGTCAGAAATGGGAAGGCCGGTCACCTCATTGTTTTTGTGGTAGATGCCTCCGGCTCAATGGTTGCGGGCAAGCGAATGGAGGCTGTGAAAGGAAGCGTAATGAATTTGCTGCAAGATGCGTATCAGAAACGTAATATGGTGGCTGTGATTAGTTTCCGCGGTGTGGAAGCGACGGTGCTGCTCGAACCCACCCGAAGTATAGAGCTTGCGGCACAGGCATTGGAAAAACTGCCGGCAGGAGGCCGCACACCGTTGCCGCATGCATTGCAACTGGCAGGGAAAATGCTCAGTTCTGCCGTAAAAAGCGAACGAATTCAACCGTTTCTGGTGATATTAAGTGATGGGAAGGCTAATGTACCTCTGCCCGGCGCGGGCGGGGATGCATGGGCGCAATCATTACACCTCGCTGGAAGTCTGAAACATCCCGCATTAGTGCTGGATACGGAAGGCGGCTATGTCCGTTACGGAAAAGCAAAGGAACTCGCGGCAGCGCTGGGCGGGGAATATTTATTGCTTCAGGAACTTTCAGTCAATGAAATCACGGGTTCTATCGCAGGCCGTATTGATATCTAAATGCAAATGAATACCAAGAAATTACGTCCTATTATGTTCGTAGGAACTGGCTCGGATGTAGGTAAAAGTGTGATCACAGCTGGTTTTTGCAGGATATTCAAGCAGGATGGCTACCAACCGGCGCCGTTTAAAGCGCAGAATATGTCGCTCAATAGCTTTGTAACGGCCGACGGCCTCGAACTTGGGCGGGCGCAAGCCGTGCAAGCGGAAGCAGCGCAAGTCCCATGCGAGTCCGATATGAATCCCGTGTTGCTCAAACCGACGAACGACAAGACTTCGCAAGTCATTTTGAACGGCAAACCCGTCGGGAACCAGTCGGCCTATCAGTACTTTATGGCGAATGACCGTAAAGAGTTATTTTCGGCGGTTAAGGACGCGTTCGATCGGCTTGCTGCCAGGTATTCGCCGATTGTTATGGAAGGAGCGGGGAGTATTTCGGAGCTTAATCTCAAACATCGGGATATTACGAATCTAAGAATGGCTGCACACGCCGGGGCGGCTGTGTATCTGATCGCTGACATCGATAAAGGCGGAATTTTCGGGAGTGTTTATGGCACCATTGCATTGCTCACGCCTGAGGAGCGCGCGTGTATGAAGGGCATCATTATCAACAAGTTCAGGGGAGACGGCCGGTTGTTTGAAGAAGGTAAAAGAATGCTTGAAGAGTTGACGGGGCTGCCAGTGATGGGTATTTTACCTTATTTCAGAGATATCTACATCGAACAGGAAGACTCTGTTTCGTTGGAGCTCAAATACCGGTCGGCGGTAGAAGGTAAAGTGAATGTGGCGGTGATCCTGTTGAAAAGGCTTTCGAACTTCACTGATTTCGACCGCCTTGAAAAAGATCCGCGGGTGAATTTGTATTATACCAATGAACCCTTAGAAATTGCCAAAGCCTCGGTGATCATCATCCCGGGAAGTAAAAATACGATCGAAGACATGCTGGCCGTGAAAAATAGCGGTGTCGCGAAAGCCATTTATGATGCGCACAAGCTTGGCAAGACCGTTATCGGCATTTGCGGGGGCTACCAGATGCTTGGTGAGCGCATTCTCGATCCTCATCATGTCGAAAGTGATATTGAAGAGTTGCCCGGGCTGGGGTTATTGCCTGTAAAAACCACACTGCAATTTGAGAAAACGACATTGCAGTGTGCATTCCGGTTCCGCCAAAGCGAGGAGCCATGTTCGGGCTATGAGATCCACATGGGCGAAACCATCGCATTGCAGCCCGGGGAGGCCGTTGCCACATTCTCTAACGGCCGCCACGACGGGTACTTCCGCGATGCACGTACCTGGGGTACCTATCTTCACGGTATTCTGGACAATCAGGTGGTAATCGACCACGTATTGGCCCCTTATACCAAAGAGGAAGGTATGCGGTACGACTATCAGCAATTTAAGGAACAGCAATATGATAAACTGGCGGATTTGCTGCGTCAGAACATTAATATGGAGTTGATTTACAACAGTATAGCTGAGTAGAATATGTTACACGGGCACGGCGACGATGGCTATCGTTACGGCAGCAAGATCATCGCGGATTTCAGTACGAATGTCTGGTATGAAGGCGAACCGGCCGGTTTGAAAGCGTATGTTTTCGAAAAATGGAGTGAAATAAACCGTTATCCTGAGGTACTGGCAGAGAGTTTGCGGGAAAAGATCGCACGACATCACCAAATGTCGGTAGCGCAGTTGCTGGTATGCAGCGGCACGACCGAAAGCATCTACCTGATCGCGCAATTGTTCTCCGGGAAACGGACGACGATTGTTACGCCTTCATTTGCAGAATATGAAGACGCATGCCTATCGTTCGGGCATGAAATAGCCAGTTTGAGCTGGCAGGAGGCTTTGGAATTGCCAAGATTGAAAACCGATCTGGTATTTATTTGTAATCCGAATAATCCTACCGGGCTTATTTTTAGTGACTTACAATATTGGCTCAAACTGAACCCGCAATGCCTTTTTGCAGTTGACGAGGCATTTATTGATTTCACTGAGGGAGCGGATTCGGCTGTTTCGCTGATGGCTCGGTTTCCAAACTTGTTGATTATGCGTTCACTTACCAAGATTTATGCGATTCCGGGGTTACGTCTCGGTTATTTACTGGCGAGGGAAGAAATTGTTGATTCGTTAATGAATATCAAACAACCCTGGACGGTCAATACGCTGGCGATGGCGGCGGGGCATTACATTTACGATCATTTCGATCGGATTCAGCCCCCGGTTTCCCGACTCCTGACTGATAAAAGAACGTTCGTTCAAGAATTGCAGAAATTGGAATGCGTTGAAGTGCTGGAAAGCGATACGCATTTCTTTTTGGTCAGAACTTTGGTGCGGAACGCCGCTCAGTTGAAAGATTTTCTGATCGAAAAACATGGCTTGCTGATTCGTGACGCAGGTAACTTCCGCGGCCTCACCCGGCAGCATTTTCGGCTCGCTACCCAGCGGCCGGATGATAACGAGAAGATGATCAATGCATTGAAAGAATGGCAGGCGCTGTATTACTGATCTGCCCCTTGATCGCAGGTTACCTGCTCGATCTCCGGTTGGGCGACCCCGACAACTGGCCACACCCCGTACGAGTATTTGGTAACGCAATTGCGCTGGGTGAAAAATGGTTGAATCGTGGCCGCTTCCGATTTCTGAAAGGGGCTATATTGAGCATAACCCTTGTAGTGCTGGTGTTCTACTTTTTTTACAGGCTTAATGCATTGCTTCTGCACGCACCCGCAATGTATCTGGTAATCAATAGTATTTGTGTTTACTATGGTTTGGCCAACCATTCGCTTATCGCGGAGGGACGGGCGGTATTTTCAGCGCTGGAAAATGAAGGCTTGGAAGCAGGTAGGAAGCAACTTTCAAGAATTGTAGGCAGGGATACCTCAAACCTGAATGCGCAGCAAATACGCGTTGCAGTGCTGGAAACAATGTCCGAAAATCTCAGTGATGGCGTGGTAGCACCGCTTTTTTACTATGCTCTGGCAGGCGTTCCGGGTATGATGGCTTACAAGATGATCAATACGATGGATTCCATGCTGGGTTACCGCAGCGAGCGCTATGAATGGTTCGGGAAATCTGGGGCAAGGCTGGATGATGTGGCAAATTTTATGCCTGCCAGGCTGACGGCCTTGCTGATGGTTTTAGTGACAGGAAGCAGGCGTGGATTGCGATTTGTCTTCAAATTCGGGCACAGACATAAAAGCCCGAACGCCGGGTATCCCGAAGCAGCATTAGCTGGGATTTTGGATTGCCGCTTCGGCGGGGCGAATGTCTATCACGGGCAGGTAGTCGACAAGCCGTTTATCGGGGAGAATGACCGGGTAATTGAACCGCAGGAAATCGCAAGAGCGGCAAGTGTCAATCAGCGGACCTGTTTGGCGATGGTGCTGATAGTTATCCTGGTCAGTTGGGCAGTCGAGATGTCTTGCCCAGTTTGATTTCGGTTACAAATTCGGGCGATACACCCGCCAGACGTGCGATTACCTCTACTGTGAACGACGTTTCTCTTAATAGATTGGTTATTAGTTCTGTTGCTTTGTTGTTCTCCCCCTCTTTTTTTGCTCTATCCAACAGAAATTCTTCGATACCCATTGTCGTCGATCGATTAGTTAAGTGACTGATGATATGGTCAAATTTAGCGATTGCTTCAACCTTTTCAAAGCGGATATAGTAGCGAAGAAAATTCATTAACTTAGAGATTTTTCTCTTTGAAAATCCTTTGCCGAGAAGATTCCTGGCAAGTGTTAATTTAATAGCAAGTATTTCGTCCTCGGTAATATGTTTGCATTTCAATGCAATCAGAGCCGTCAACACCACTACAGCAAACGGATTGTCACTTTCCCGCAACATCTGCTCGTCTTGTTCCAGGATTTTGAATGCGTTAAACCTGTACAAAATACTCGTTCCCATAAATTCCCTGTAATATTCACAAGGCCTAAACGCCGCATTGTTCTCCGTGAAAATGGCGAATGCCGTGACAGGTTTGTCATACTTATCGAGTATCCGGGAGTAATAAGTAAACATTCGGCGATTGAAATGGGGATCATGGTAGCCCTGCACCTCGATGTGCACGAGTATCCATTCGTTGTCGCCGTTTTGGCAATACACTTTTACAAGTTTGTCTACAAAGCGGGTCTGGTACGAATTATCCTCCGGCGGGAATAATTGTTCCAGCTCTTTATCGAGGTATTCGAAATCTTTGGAGAAATCGAAATAGGAAGCTGCGTTCGGGTAGAAGAAGAGCAGGAAATCTTCGAAAATATCTTCCAGGATCGATTTCCAGAGAGTGTCGTCGCGTTGCATGAAGCGTGTGTGTAAATGAAACTCTGCAATGATAACCAATAAAATATTGCTAGTTTTGCGGTCATCCAGGTACACGCGTCATGCGTGATTAAAAGGGAATCCGGTGGGAATCCGGAACAGTCTCCGCTGCTGTAAGTTCACTAACGGTCCTGGCAATTGTGCCACTGGGATTACAATGAGTGAATGTGCGAATGAGTGAATAAGTGAATGTTTGTAATTAAAAAGCATTCAGTCATTCATTCATTGACTCATTCACTCACTAACCCGGGAAGGCGCCAACGACCTGAACGAGTCAGAAGACCTGCCTGCAAACATTGTTAATATGGCTTTCGGAAGAAAGGCCGGTGACTACATGATTATCAGAAAAATACTTGCAGCCCTGCTGCTGTGCCGCTTGTTGGCTAGTTGCAGCACTTCGTCATCGCTTTACGAAAAAGGCGATTCCCATTATTCAGGCCCCGACCTGTTTCCTGAAAAAGCCAAAGTGGCCCACGCCAAAGGCTTTAAAATTACTTATCATAAATATTACAAGGTAGTCAAGATCATGAGCCCGTTCGAAAAATCGACGGACACGCTCACGTATGTGCTGGTACAACGTGGAAAGCCGCGACCGATCGGGTACAAAGACAGCCAGCTCATCGAAATTCCCGTGCGAAGCATGGTGGCAATGTCGTCACTGCACATCGGGTTGATTGGCTTTTTGGATTGTGAGGATATTCTTACAGGTATGGGTAACCTCAAATATGTCTCTTCCGCCAAAGTACTTGATCGCATTAAATTGGGCAAGGTTGTCGAAGTAGGAAAGGATCAGGGGCTCAATGAGGAACTGCTGGTAAGCATGCATCCGGACCTCATTATGGCGACAGGGAACCCCGTTTCGAAGGTTAGCCGTTACGAATCACTGCATCAGGCGGGGATACCGGTAATGGTCAATTCGGAATGGGTGGAAACGACGCCGCTGGGTAGGGCGGAGTGGGTGAAACTCCTGGCAGCGTTGATCAATAAGGAAGGGGAAGTGAATAGGAAGTTCGCTAACGTCGAGCAAGAGTACGAACGACTGGCCCGTCTGACCCAAAATCTAAAAATGCGCCCGAGCCTGATTACCGGAATGAATTCCAAAGACGCGTGGAATGTTCCAAATGGTGATAGTTACGTAAACCGCTTCTTCCAGGACGCGGGCGCCTCGTATCATTGGTCCGGAACAAAGGCAACCGGAAGCTTGCCACTCAGTTTTGAAACCGTTTATCCCATTGCATTGCAGGCCGACTTCTGGCTGAATGTAAGTATCGGAAATGTACAGACGAAGAAGGACGTCCTCGCGCGAGATATCCGTTATGCGGATTTCAAGGCATTTAAAACCAATCACATTTACAGCTATAACAAACGCATGAATGCGCAGGGGGCCAACGATTACTGGGAGTCCGGCGCGGTAAACCCGCATTTGGTACTGGCCGATCTGATCCGTATTATCCACCCGGAGCTATTACCGAATCACGAGTTGATCTATTATAAATCAATTAATTAAATGAAAATATATACCAAAAAGGGCGATAAAGGCACCACCGGGCTATTTGGCGGGAGCAGGGTGAGCAAGGACGATGTGCGCATCGAATGCATCGGGACGCTCGATGAAGCGAATTCGACGATCGGGCTTTTACGGGTAAAGCTCGGTGCCGGGCATGAATGGCAGTCCAATTTGCATAAAATCCAAAAGGACCTGATGGATATGATGTCGCACCTGGCACGGCCATCGGATGCCAAAAAGGAGAATAAAAACCCGATGCCGGTGGATGGCGCCGCTTTTTGTGAGGAGTGGATCGACGCGCTGGAAGCTGCTATGACTTCGCCTTCGGACTATTTTCTGCTGCCGGGCGGGAATGAGGTATCGGCACTTTGCCACATCGCACGTACGCAAATGCGCCGGGGAGAGCGCCGGTTGGTGTCGCTGATCAAAACCGATGAGGTGCATGAAGCGATCCCGGCCTATATCAACCGCCTTTCGGACCTGTTTTTCACGCTCGCTCGTGCCGAGATGGACAAAGCAGGGGTGGCGGAAGAAAAATGGCAACTGTTTCTATACAAGCGTTTCAAAAACGCTGAACCGTCATGATCATCTATGTGACCGGCGGCGTCCGGAGTGGCAAAAGCAGGTTTGCGATGGATCTCGCTTTGCAAAAAAGTGCTAATCCGGTATATGTGGCTACATCCAGGATTTGGGACGAGGATTTTGGCCGACGGGTGAAACGGCATCAGGACGAGCGGGGGCCGGAATGGACAGCGCTGGAAAGCGAGCGGGATATTCACCTGTTGCCGCTGGCCGGAAGAGTAGCTGTGGTCGACTGTGTTACATTGTGGCTGACCAATCTGTTTGTCGCGTTTGAATACGATATTGAAAAAGCGCTGGCGGCATTCAAAGCAGAAGTCGATGCGCTATTGACTGTTGATGCCACTTTGATCATCATTTCCAACGAAATAGGCATGGGTGTCCATGCAGAAACCGAAGCAGGCCGGAAATTTACCGATTTGCAAGGCTGGGCCAATCAGTATGTGGCTGCTGCTGCACAAGAGGCGATTATGCTGGTGTCGGGACTTCCATTAATCTTAAAAACAATCCAATAACTATGCATACCGCTACGATTACCAGTCAGGAAATTCAAGCGAAAATTGATTTGAAAACCAAGCCGCAGGGCGCTTTGGGGATTCTTGAAAAACTGGCATTTCAGATTGCTTCGGTACAAGATACGTTGTCGCCGGAGCTGGTCAACCCGCATATCATTGTTTTTGCAGCCAGTCATGGGATAGCCTCGGAGGGTGTGAGTGCCTATCCGTCGGAGGTTACCCCGCAGATGGTGCTCAACTTCATCGGCGGTGGCGCGGCAATCAATGTTTTTACACGGCAGCATGGCATTAACCTGTTGTTGGTAGATGCAGGCGTGGATTATGATTTTGGTCAAAATGAAAGGCTGGTCGACGCAAAGGTCAACTTTGGTACTAAAAGCTTTGCGCAACAACCCGCGATGACTAACGCCGAATGCCGTCAATGTCTGGAAAAAGGAGCCGTGCTAGTCCGGAAAGTGCAGCAGACGGGCTGTAATGTGATTGGTTTTGGTGAAATGGGCATTGGAAACACCTCTTCGGCGTCGGCGATCATGAGCCGCTTGTTGAATATCCCCGTATCCGAATGCGTAGGGAGGGGGACGGGACTAGACGAGGAGCAGTTGGGCAGAAAGATAGCAGTACTCACCAAAGCGTTGGAACATCATCAGCATGTACGTAACGATGCTGAATCGGTATTGGCTACGTTCGGCGGGTTTGAGATCGCCATGATGTGCGGTGCGATGCTGGAAGCTGCGCGGTTGGGCATGCTTGTGCTGGTGGATGGCTTTATTGCATCTGTCAGTTATTTGTCTGCTTTTAAAATAGACCCGTCGGTTCAGCGATATGCGGTTTTTTGCCATCAATCCGATGAAAGAGGACACCGTCTGCTGCTTCAATCAATGGGTGCAGATGCATTGTTAAAACTGGATATGCGTCTCGGGGAAGGGACTGGCTGTGCGCTCGCTTATCCACTGCTGCAAAGTGCGGTTGCGTTTCTGAATGAAATGGCGAGTTTTGAAAGTGCAGGCGTAAGCCAGAAAACGGAGAGGTCTGCTTAAAATCGATAACCGATGTCCTACGTTCGTCATCAGCTGGATCTGTTTTTCACAGCACTGCAATTCTACACCCGGTTGCCTGCGCCGAAGTGGCTGGTTTACCGGCCTGAAAACCTGAGTCTGGCGACAGCTTATCTGCCGCTCGTTGGCTGGATTGTAGGCCTGACTGCCGGAATAGTCTGGGCCGTGGCGGATTACCTCACGAACCCATCGATAGCCGTTCTGTGCTCCATGGCCATTTCCATTCTCTTGACCGGCGCATTTCACGAAGATGGTTTTGCGGACGTGTGTGACGGTTTCGGAGGCGGATGGACGCGTGAAAAGATCCTGGAAATCATGAAAGACAGCCGCGTAGGTACCTATGCTTCCGTGGGCTTGATATTAATTCTTGCATTGAAGTTCGCACTGCTGCAATCGATTGTTGGCCAGGAAAGTGCCGTCATTGGCGTGCTGATTAGCGGGCACGCGTTGAGCAGGCTTATGCCGGTTTTTGTCATTTATATGCTCCCTTACTCGCGTGATACCGATAGCAAAGCAAAGCCTGTTGCTGAGAAACCGCCTTTTTCGGTGCTTATTTCGGCCGTTGCGTTTGGAATTTTGCCTTTGTTTGGGATGGTTGTGTATCTGCGCCAACCGCAACTTTTGGTAGCCATTCTGGTATTAGGGGTGATCACGATCCTGCTGGCGCGATATTTCAAAACATGGATCGGCGGCTATACCGGCGACTGCCTGGGCGCCATTCAACAGGTTTGTGAAGTTGCATTCTACTTTTACATCGTCGTGTTATGGAAGTTTATCTGATTCGCCACACGAAGCCAGTCTTCGAGCCTGGGCTGATTTACGGGCGGAAAGAACTTTTACTGCATGCCGATTTTGAATCCGAATTGGCTGCCGTACGCTCGCAGCTCGATACGGATTTTGAAGTAACCTATTCCAGTCCGGCATTCCGATGTACCGAGCTTGCCGGGGCGATTTCACCCGTATATGTGGTTGATAACCGCTTGCAGGAACTGGATTTCGGGGAATGGGAAGGCAAAACCTGGGACGCTGTCGATCAGCAGGCATTGCAAGCCTGGATGGACGACTATGTGAACGTATGCACACCCGGGGGCGAGAGTATGATGCAGATGTACGCCCGCGTGAGCGAGTTTTGGGCGGAATTAGGGCCATTTCAATACAAGAAAGTTGCCATTGTGACGCACGCAGGTGTGATCCGGCTGATTCTTTCGATCGTCAACGAGATAGCGCTGACCGATATTTTCGATATTAAAGTAGCCTACGGAGAAGTGATCCGGGTTCGTATTAGTCAATAGCAATTAGTAATTTGGTGTAATACAAATCAACCTCAAAACCACAGGGCCGTGAACCAGGAATACATCGACAGTGTCAGAAAGCAGTTTGAGTACTACAAAATGCTGGGTGAAAAGACCATTGCGCAGCTCAGCGACGAACAGCTTTTCTGGAAATACAATGAGGAAAGTAATAGCGTCGCCAGTATCGTGAAGCATTTGTGGGGCAATATGCTGTCTCGATGGACTGATTTCCTGACAACAGACGGCGAAAAGGAATCGCGTAACCGAGACGCTGAATTCGACAACGACATCCATGGCCGCGACGATCTGTTGGCGAAGTGGAACGAGGGCTGGAATTGTCTTTTCGATGCACTGGATTCATTGAATGCGTCGAATTGGGACACCGTTGTTTATATCCGGAATCAGGGGCATTCGGTTATGGAAGCCATTAACCGGCAATTGGCGCATTATCCCTATCATGTCGGACAGATCGTATTCATCGGGAAAATGGCGCTGGATGAAAAATGGTCGTCGCTTTCGATCCCTCGCGGCAAATCGCAGAATTATAACAATGAGAAATTCGCCCAACCCAAAGCCAGGACGCATTTCACGGACGAATATCTTAAAAAGTAGGAGCGATTCGGCTCATGTCATGAACCAGTAGAACGCCAGGGCGGTCAGCAGCACCAATACGGCCGTAACAATTTGAATAAAACTACTTTTGCGGTAGAAGGGAGTAGATTGTTGGCTTAGGGCTTCTTCCGCGACCATACTTTGTCGCAAGCGTCCCAGAAGTCGGCTGGATACCGCAGGTTCGATCTCCTCGCTTTTTGTAAAGATTTTACCAGCTTCCGAAGTCATTACTTCATCAAAAACCCACTTGCCTGCCGGCGTTTGCAGGTGCCGGAGCAGTTCGTCCTGCTCGCGACCGTCGCATTGGTTCGAGATGTATTTGTAAACGAGGTTCCTGATATGAATTTCTTTATCCATTGATCTGGCCCGGTTCGGAATGGTCAAAGTTGCAGCACGGCCTGCTCTTTGCCTGCGCGCGTAAGCGTGTGGAAAATGTGGCTTTTGCAGATTTTAAGCAGGTAGCATTTCAGCGAGGATTCGTTGTTCAATCCATCGCGGTTTTCCCATAGTTTCAGGAATACATCGTGTACGGCTTCTTCGGCATGCTCTGTGGATTTCAAAAACCGTAATGCAAAGCGGAACAAGTAGGCGTGGTAGGTTTCGTAAACCCTTGTGAAAGAGGGTATGTCGCCATTGCGAATGCTTGCAGCAAGGATATGATCCTGCATGATCGGTTCTTTCATATTTCAGGTTTTGCGGGCTACGTTTGAATTTCAGATATAAGCAAGTTACTAATAATTTCTACTTTTTGTAACCTACAACGCGGTAGAAACGAATCTAATTGTACCTGATTAGGCATATAACGTTCTGGTAGTGGCGCAAATGCCCCCTAATACTGCCGTTATTACACAGCGCCCGACCTTTTGGTACCTATTAGTTTTGTATCAACCAATCAATCAAACAAAACCTGTATAAACCAAAAGAAATCATGGAAGCTACATTTGTTACCCCAGCGGCAAAAGATCGTACCGATAAGGCCGCACTTGCCGGCAAGATTATCAGCGCGCTGTGTGTTTTGTTCCTCTTGTTCGACGCACTAGGTAAGGTATTTAAGGAATCGCACCATATGGAAGGCTCCGTTGCACTGGGTTGGCCGGCCGACCAGGTGCAGAGCATCGGGATCGCATTGCTGATCTCCACCATCCTTTACATTATTCCTCGTACATGCATTCTGGGAGCCATTTTGATCACTGGTTACCTTGGCGGAGCGATCGCGGTGATGGTGCGCGTTGGACAGCCGCTGTATTTTGCGGCTGTGTTTGGAGTGCTTGTGTGGGCGGGTTTGTACTTGCGCGACGAGCGGGTACGTGCATTGATTCCCTTCAAAAAATAGCGGTCAGATTGCATTCATCAACAAATCTATCAGGCCGGGAGCGTTGTGTTCCCGGCCGTTTTGTTGTTACATGCTAAGACCGAGTGTATTTGGGGGTATGTATACACTACACTATGCCGCCCATCAATGGGTCGGTTTTCGTAGCTGCGCCGGTTTCAACGTGTCCTGCGAAACGTTCTTCATAACCGTCATAACCTGGCACTTTCACGCTGAAATCGTACCAATGGAATGATTTGCCTAAGTTCAGGACAAGCGATGCCTTTCCGCCGACGGCGAATGTCTTGTTTTTGACCCCGGTTTTATAACTATTATCTGCAATCCTTACGGCGTGTGGTTTCGAATCCAGGTTCTCAATGGTTACCAGCACATTGCCGGTCGGTTTATCCGATTTTACTTCGTACTCACAGCTCACTTTCAGCTTCGGATTGGCCGCATTGCCGATGAACTCGCGGTAAAAGCCATTCGGGCCGTATACACGCAGGTGGTAAGCATTGCTTTCGAAATCAGCCAGTTGCCAATCGTCAGTGAGCCTGTCGCCGGCAGCAACGCTGTAATCCCAGGAGCGGAGCGCTTCGTTGCGGTAGGGTTTCATCGCATACACCCGGTAAGGAATGCCGCTGGCGTTTGCGCCGAAAAGCTGGTTACCTGCCTTAAACGACAGTTGCAGCACATCACCACCTTTGCTGAGCTGTGCATTCACAAATGGTTCGTAGGGTAACGCGCAAGCCGGGCGAACGCCTTTTTCCTGAACCGGAAATAGTGCGGAGTTTTGAGGGTTGTTGTTCAACACAGCCAGGTCAGATGCGCCGAGTTTTTTGAAATTTTCGGGAGCCTCTTTGAACTGCGCCTGGTGAATGCTTTCAATGAACTGCTTTTGTTCCAGAAAAGCCGGTTTTTCAATCTTCTCACCGTTATAGGGCCTGAATACCGACGTGAGGTCGCCACAGATGGTCCGGCGCCATTGGGTAATATTCTCCTCGTTCACCTTTTTATTAAACTTCTTTTCCAGAAAGTTTTCGAGGAATTGGAGTGAAGAAGTGTGATCGAATACCTCTGAATTCACATAGCCGCCTCTCGACCAAGGGGAAGCGATGATCATCGGCACGCGGTAGCCCAGGCCAATGGAACCCTCGCGAATGTTGGCGGGGTCGGCCGAAGGGTTGGTTTGTTGATCGGCTAATGCAAAATCCAGCTTAGGATCAATGCCGGCAGACACCTTGCCAGTACCTTCTTTGTAAGGATTAGGAACTGTAAATGGCGGCAAATGATCGAAATAACCGTCGTTTTCGTCGTAAGTCACGATGAAAATGGTCTTTTTCCAAACCTCGGGATTTTGCAGCAAAATCTCCATTGCCTCACTTACATACCACGGGCCAAACCATGGCTCGCCCGGGTGATCCGAGAAATGCGCAGGCGGCATCAGCCAGGAGACGGTCGGCAAGGTGCCATTCTTCACATCCTCCCGAAACTGGTGGAACACATCGCCTTTCGGTACGCTCAATGTCCTTTCAGTCCCATTGTCGGAATACTGCATCGATGTCAGTTCGTGGAAATGCGGGTCTTTTATATTAGTGCAGAATGCCCTGTCGTTCAGTTTCTTATCCCTGTCCGAAAGGCTGGCGTACGTATCCTTATTGAATTTGGTTTGTGCCGTTTCGATGTTTTTTAATAATCTCCTGGCCGCAGCAAGCCTCGTAACCACACGGGAATCGGTAGCCGCCTCTTTTTCGAGATCGGCAATAGTTTGGACAATCGCCTGCCGCTTGCTTTCCAGATTGGCGATCCCGCCTTCGTGGAACCGCACATTGTAAGCTTTGAAATACTCCAATACATTGGTACCAAAGTTGCTGAGCCAGGCACTTTCCTCGCCTTTGAGGCCATAACCCATCGTGAGCTCATTCTGATAGACTTTCCAGTTGATACCATGTTCTTCAAGGCGTTCGGGGTAGGTTTTCCATTCGAGCTCTGGGTATTCGTAGTTGCTGATGTTCCACAAATGCGCAAGGCCGGCCGGCTCGTTTTTCTCGCGCACGGTTCCCGTCATCCAGTAGTAACGGTTCGGGTGGGTGCCGGTAATACTCGAGCAGAAATTGTGGTCGCAAACGGTGAATGCATCGGCAAGTGAGTAATAGAACGGAAAATCGGAACGGTCGCAATAGCCCATAGTGAGCGGGATATGCGCATATTGTTTGTTACGAGGGGCTTTGACGTCGAGCCAGCGGTCGTATTTGCCATTGTTCATGGCGTCGGTCTGGTCGGTCCAGCCGTGCGGAATAGAGCCCATCCAGGCGACTTTGGTATCCTTCACATTGAGGCGGAAAGGCCCGTAAGTTTCGCCGGCTTTGTTGGTTTGAAACCATACTTTGTTTTTATTGGCGAGGTCGATCGCCCGTGGGTCGTTGAAGCCTCGTACGCCTTGCAACATACCGAGCTGGTGATCGAACGAGCGGTTTTCCTGCATCAGGAATACGATGTGCTCGGCATCATAAAATGTGCTGCCCGGTGCGGGGTCGATCGCCAGGGCTTTTTGTATCACAGGCGGGAGTGTATTCGCCATCGCGCCCGTACCTGCGAGCAGGGCCGCTTTTTTCAAAAAATCTCTTCTCGAATCCATTTAATCTGTGAGTTTAGGACGTCAAAATTACCGGCGGTACCGTTACCGGTTGTTACGCAGGGGTTATGATTTGATGATTTTTATATCGTTATATTTGAGAAAAGCACTTTCAAGCACTTATCTATGGCAGCCATCGAACTAATTAAAGAAAAACAGCTGAACCCTACCGCCGGGCGGTTCATTCAACACATCGAAAAATACCGCTCGCCGGTTGAGGCCATGAAGCTGATGCGCTACTTCAAAACCGGAGAGGGGCAGTATGGGGAGGGCGATGTGTTCATGGGTGTGCGTATGGGGCAGATTTTTGAAATGGCGAAGGCTTATATCCATATGCCTTTGGAAGAAATCGAAGTGCTGCTTCAAAGTCCCATTCACGAAATCCGCACCGGCGCATTGAGCATTATCGATAAGCAGGCCAGGAGCAGAAAGACCACGATGCATCAACGGAAGCTACTATATGAGTTGTACCTGCGTAACACGCACAGGATTAATAACTGGGATCTGGTGGATATCTGCGCGCCACATGTGGTAGGAGGGTATTTGTATGTTTCCGGTGAGCCGAGGGATGTGCTTTACAAACTGGCTGTTTCCGAAAACATCTGGGAGCGCCGGACGGCCATTGTCGCCACGGGGCATTTCATCCGAAAAGGGGATGTTGAAGACACTTTCCGGATCGCGGAGCTGCTTTTGAACGACCGGGAAGACCTTATTCACAAAGCCACCGGCTGGATGCTACGCAGCGCCGGACAAGTGAACAGGCCGCAATTGCAGAAATTTCTCGATAAATATGCCGCTACCATGCCCCGAACCCTGCTGCGTTACTCGATCGAGCATTTCGACAAGCCTTTGCGCAGTTACTATATGGGTTTGAAAAGGGCAGGGTAGCAGCCTTTGAATGGTTGCCTTCCGGCGGGTTATTTCGCTGGTGTGATCACGATGTTGCGGTATTCCACCGGGCCGTGGTCGCCCTGGATGTAGAGCGGGCCTGGTTCGCCTTCGTTGCTATCCAATGCACCGCCGGTGATGCCGGGGATTTCCTGGTTGCTGATCACCGTTTTGCCATTTGCCACGAGTGTGAGCATGCGGCCTACCAATGTAATATCGAATGTATTCCATTCCCCCGCTTCTTTGGCTACCATTTCGCTAGGCGTAATGAAACCATAGATAGCGCCCATCTGGTCGAGGGCCGGCTCCATGCCTTTGCCATCGGTGATTTGCACTTCGTAACGACCGCGCAGGTACACGCCGCTGTTGCTGCCTTTTGGAATGCGGAACTCGATGTGCAGTTTGAAATCGCCGAATTTCTGGTCGGTTACCAGGTTGGCGCCGGATTTCGGGCTGCGAAGAATGCCGTTTTCAGCAACCCACTGGTTTTCGCCGGTCGCGTGCCATCCTTTGATTTCGTTGCCGGCCGTCAGTTTGATGGGGGCTCCCCAGGCGGGTGTGGCTTTTCCACGCAGTGACGGTGCGCGCACGCCTTTGTAGCTATAAGTCTTTCCATCGGGGGTGGTCAATGATCCTGTGATGGCATCACCCGAAACGGTTCCTTCCACTTTCAGGTCATTTTCCCCGCGTTCCCATTGCGGCGGGATTGCGAAATCGAATTTGCCTTCCTTGAAATGGATCACGGAAATAGGCCGCGCGCTGCCTGAGAAGCCTGTAAACTGGCCTACGAGTGTTTTGGTACCCGAGTGGCGCACTTCCAGCCACGACGGTAATACTTTGCCGTTTGCATCTACGGAAATGTCCCAGCGCCCTTCGATCGGCGAGGCGAGGGGGGCGTTGTCAGCTTTGGTCGAAAAGGTTGCCATCAGCAGGGCACCTGCCGAAAGCATCAAGTTCCGGGAAGTCCGGTACAGGTTGGTTTGGAATACTTTCTTCATAAATTTTTTAGGTATTAAAGGGTGGGAAAGTTAGAGATAAAAATCAATTTTCAGGAATACTTAGTTGGTAACTCGTGCTGCGACCGCCGCCGGAGGGGGCAAGACATTGAATTTCTGCGAGGTGCTGCAAGTCGCGCGTTGCTGTGGCCTTGGAGGTTTTGGTAATCGACATGTATTTTTTTGCGGTCATGCCGCCCTCGAAGCCATCCGGGCCGGTTTCAAGCATTTTTTGGATGACTTTCGCCTCCCGGTTATTGAGTAAATTCTTGAATTGATCAAAAAACCGGGTTTTCTTCAATGTAAAGTCCAGTGCGTTCCGTGTTTCGATTTGCGCGTCTACGATGGTTTGCACAAAATAGTGGATCCACGCGGTGATATCGATGTGCTTTTGTGCCGTTTCGAGCGACTGGTAGTATTTTTTTCGCCCCGCTTCGATGGTCCGAGACAGACTTAGCATAACCGGCCTGCCGAGTGTTTGCGACAAGGCTTTTTCGGCAATCACACGTCCGATCCGCCCGTTACCATCCTCGAAAGGGTGAATGGTTTCAAAATATAAGTGCGCAATAGCCGAGCGTACGGGGGCCTTGTTGATTTCTTTTGAGCCACCCGGCGCAGTATTATTAAACCATTCGATAAATCGTGCCATTTCAGCAGGCACACGTTCGGAGGGCGGTGCTTCGAAATGCACTTTTTCCTTTCCGATGGAACCGGAAACGACCTGCATAGGGGCTGTACCTTTCCGCCAGGCACCGGTGGCGATGGTTTTGCTATCTTTTAGGAGTGTTTTGTGCCAGGAAAAAAGCATTGCTTCCGAGAGTGGCTCTGCGTAGGAGTTACGTGCATTTACCATCAGTTCAGCCGCTCCCTGGGCTTTTCGGTCTTTGACCGGCTCCGGTTTTTGCGCTATGCCGAGATTGTTTCTGATGGAGGAAACTACATCTTGCCGACTCAGAAATTCGCCTTCGATTTCAGAAGTTTTGATAGTTTCTGCAACAAGCGTGTTGATCAGTGTTTCAATTTGAAACGCATTGGGCGTACCCTTTAAAATGCCGCTTATATGTCCTGTTTCTTCTGCAAAAACGAGCAGAATATCCTCCATACCGGTAAGATCATACCGGAATTCAGGCCATTCAGGATGTTGCCAAATGTAGGTCATGAGCCGATTAGGAAGCTTATTCGGCTCAAATATAGTTAAAATTTGAGCCGAATAATTCAATTATTCGGCTCAAAGCCAGTGTATGCTCACAATCAACAAGCAAGACCGATGACCTGAGAACGCGGACCATTCCTGACTACTCCTGACAATACCTGACCACTCTTGACAACAATTGACCACTGTTGACAACACCTGACCACTCCTGACAATAAATGACTACATCCCGCCATTGGTACCGTTTAAATCACCCGATTGGATCAGTTATTGCAGCGATTTCTAACGAAATTTGAATTAAATAAGACGAAGCTATGAAACGGATTGCGCAAATAACAGACATTCATTTAATGGAAGAATGGTCGGCCAGGCATGGGGCCGATACGGATTCGAATCTGAAACTGATTTTGCAGGATGTCGGTGCGCGTGGGATCAGAGATGTGATTTTTACGGGTGATATCGGGCATTCGGATGCTTATCTGCGCTTTTTCGCATTGCTCAAAGACTTCCACTTTACGGTCATACCCGGCAACCACGACGCATTTGCGAACATTAAACCGCATTATTTTCCGCAGTACCTGAAAACGAAAACCGAAATGTTTCATGCCAAGGAGGATGCGTATTTTAAATACATTTTCCTCGATTCTTCGTCCGATTCCATCAGTGAAATTCAGTTGCAGTGGTTGGAAAATGAACTCGTTACGACAAAACATGTGCTGCTTTTTATTCATCATCCCGTATTGCAGGTCCTTACTGCGGTGGATTTTAAGTACCCATTGTTAAACCGCAATGCGGTGAAGGAGGTGCTCGTGCGTAGCGGGCGCGAGGTGACGGTTTTTTGCGGGCATTATCATACCGATGATTTTACCAAAGAAGAGAACATTACCCAATATGTAACCCCCGCAGCGTCCGTGCAGATGGAGAAGAACCCGCTGGAAATTGTAATCCACAGCCGGTATTATGGCTATCGCCTTATAGAGCTGGAAGGCCGGAAGGTCAGTACGCACGTGGTGCTGAATCATGGGAAGGGGTTTGATGTGGTTGATTAAAGCGAAGGACCACGATCCTGAGACCGCGGCCCTTGCATTCGCCTGCGTTTGCATTGCTTCCTTATGCTTTCGCGTGCGAAGATTGGCGTTGGTAACGTTTCAGCATGCGGAGGAAACGTACCATCAAAAAACTGTTGTCAAGCGCATTGGCCGTGTTTTGTAAACCCAAATTCCAATCGCTTGTAGGGCGGAGGTAGTGATGTAGCATATCAATGTAAAGCATTTCCACTTCCTCGATGTCAATATCGTTACTCTGCAAATCGTGGATAATATCCTGTGCGCTTTGCGCTGACTCTGTTTGTTGATACTGCATAATGATTGTTAAGGATCGTTATGCGCAGCAAAGAACGGTGCCGCACCTGCCGTTGCTCACCTCATCATTAAGGAATGGACTAGAACCATTACGACTACGGCACCGTTCTCTGGTGCGATAAAAAATCTGGACAGCCATTTGAAATGCCTGGGACAGTATGTCATAAAATTCTAAGTCCGATAATGATGATTTGAGCGTCACAAACTTATAGGCATTAACTGCCGCTTGCAACTGTTCTACACGCCCAAAACACCATAACATATCAAGTGGCTGGTACTAATGAGCGTTCGTTAGATAATTTGCTTCAAGGGCTGAAAAAGAATGCGTAACTTGCTAGTAGAAACAAGAGAATCTTATGAAACTGCAAGGCATTAAAAGTGAATACACGCAAAAGGGTAAGTTGAAAAAAGTGACGATCAATGCGGCTTCCAAATCGGAGTTCGTGGAAGATTTACTTGATTTGATTGCGGTGGAAGCAACCAAAAATGACTCAACAAAACTATTTGAAGAAGTAGTGGCGAGGCTCGATAAAAAACATGGAATAAAGCGTTGAAATACAAAATTGTAATTACACACACTGCCGAAAAATGTTTGAATAAGCTAGCTAAGAGGAACTATGATCTGGTAATCGGAGCCATTTACTCGCTGGCTAATAATCCCTATCAATCAGGTACCAAAAAAGTTACAAGGTGCCGAAAATGTTTATAGAGTCAAGGCTGGAAACTACCGCATTTTGTATAGAGTAAGCAACGGTGAATTGACCGTCACCGTCATCAAAATTGGTGATAGAAAGGATGTATATAATTAATTACTGAACTCACCTATACGATTTCCTGCCGCGATCGATTAGTTAAATCGATAGTCTTCACAGGTTTTTAACACCGCTTACTAACTCCAACCCTCAATAATGCATTGGTTTTTAGGTAATTCGCAGTCGGATGTCGCTTTTTTACAATACAGGTTTCTCGAATACCCCTAGTTTTGTAGTGTCAATGTAAAAGCCCTTTTCGCAAACGATGAGCTCAGGTTATCAGGAATTTAAACCATCTGCCGAATTACAGCCCTATGTCGAGTGCTACTGGTTACACCGGTTCGAAACGGTGGGCGAGCGCGAGTCGCCGGTGCAGCGCTGCATACCGTTCGGGACGTTGGAGTTGATCCTTCACCTGGATGATAACCGATGCAATGCGCTTTTCGACGGGCAATGGGAGAAGTTGCCGCCCGCGTTTCTGGTAGGGTTGTACCGCGATGCCGTGCAGTGGAAAACGGTCGGGTCGTGCAGGAAGTTCGGGATACGGCTGCGGCCTGAAAGCGCGCTGGAATTGTTCCGGATACCGATCGCGCCGCTATTCAACCAGTTTACCGATGTTGAGAGCTGTTTCGGAAGTGAGATAAACCGGCTTGTAGATGACGTATATGGTATACAGAACGTAGAAGAGGTTGTGCGCATTACGGAGATGTTCCTGTTCGGACTTTTGAAAAATACCCGCTCGAAAGAGCACCCTATTTCACAAGCAACGCGGCTGATCCGTCAAACGCAAGGCCGGTTGTCTATCGACGCGCTGAGCGGGAATTTATACATCAGCAAACGGCAATTGGAAAGGATTTTTAAAGACCACTACGGTACGACGCCCAAGATGTATCAGCGTATTATCCGGTTCAGGAGCGCGTATGAGTCGTTTTCCAGTATGTCGTCGACGCCCAACTGGGCCGAGGTTTCGTACAAATTCGGTTATTCCGACCAGGCGCATTTTATCCGTGATTTCAAAGAATTTACCCAGGAAGTACCAACTAATATATTTCAAGACCAACACCAGTATTTCAGGTTGCCCGACAAACAGGTGCGGTTCGCCTGATCCCAGTTTTTAACTTTAAAATCTATTTACCATGAAACTTGTTTATTTGGCTGCTTCGGCGGCCGTATGGTCCGTTTGTGCGTTTACAAACCAGCCCGAAGGGCCCAAAGGCGTAATGCATGCTCCTGTGGAAACGGTGTCGAAGCCTTCCGAAACCGTTGCCGATTCGAAAGACGACGCTGTGAAAAGAGGGCAGTACCTCGTCACCATTATGGGGTGCGCGGATTGTCATGCTCCCAAGAAAATGACGGCGCAAGGCCCGGCACCAGATATGGATCGCTTTTTGTCGGGGCACAACAGCGCCCAGCCGCTGGGTACTTTTGATAAAAGCATCCTCAAAACCGGTGAATGGGTGGTGTTTAACGGCCAAAGCACTGCCTTCGCAGGCCCGTGGGGAATGTCGTTCGCCGCGAACCTGACGCCCGATGAAACCGGAATCGGTAACTGGTCGTTCGAGCAGTTCAATACCGCCATGCGTAAAGGGAAGTTCAAAGGCCTTGAAAACAGCCGCCCACTCATGCCGCCTATGCCGTGGTTCAACTATGTGAATATGGCTGACGGCGATATGCGAGCGATTTTCGCATACCTGAAATCCATCAAACCGGTTTCCAACGTAGTACCATCGTACATTCCGCCGGCGCCCTGAGTGCGTTACGGCTGTTTGACGGTCATCACTTTTAGTACCGAATCCTCTTTTAAATAGAGATATTGTTCGCGGGTCTGGTCGGCCATGTAGGCAGCCAGGTCCGCCTCTGATTCGAAACTCACCAAATGTACTTCATAAGGCGCTTCCAGCTCGCCTTCGATCAACTGCTCCGGGCTTGTACGCAGCCTCAGGAGCAGTTTTCCGTTGTATTGCGGTATCAGCGGCAGCACCAGCGACTCGAATTGCTGGAAAATGTCCTCCTTACCTTCTTTGACATAGACAAATTGTGTGATCGTTACCATGGTCGTCCGGTTGTTTTATCCCCAATCTCGAAAAGAATTTACATTCGCTGCAACTTTCATATTTGAAACATCCTCTTTGAAACAAATTGATGGCCATCAATCAACGGAATGGGAAAGCTCTTCCCATTGAGTACTTTTTGTGTTTTTGTTCAAAAAATATTCCACCCCTTGATAGCCATGAAAACGAAAAGAATCCACCTTGCCCTTTTGCTGGCATCCACCTTATGGCTGGCCAGCTTTGTACCGGCCGCCGGCCAGTTCGCCGCCAGGCAGCCCTACGTAGAATCCGATAAAGGGTACTGGCAAGTCCACACGGATCCCAATTCCCGCAACACCATAGTGCAGTTTTTCGACGGCAGTAACCAATTGTTGTACCAGGAGTCGATGGCGCGCAAGTATGTTAAACTGTCGCGGCGGAATGTCAGGCTTTTTGATGATTTGCTGGCTAAATTGATGGCGCGCGAATTGTTATCCGAAAAAGTGAAAGCCTACAATATCGTCGCCGATAGCCGGACGGATTACCGCGGTGCCTCGGAACCGGAATGGGCTGCGCCGAGTGTGAACATGAAAACGGCCATGTCGAATGTATATGTGGTGCAAAACGGAAAAATGAAAGTCATTCTCAAAAATCCGGCACAGGAATCATACGATATCCGCATTGTCGACAACGAACTACGCACGATTTACCGTGAACAGGTTAAAGATCCCAGTTACGGACGTTGGTTTGATGTGTCGAAACTCGCTGCGGGGACATACAGCGTGTATATCGCCAGCCCGAGGAAGAAATTGAATTACAAGCTGGTTGTCGACGATTTCCTGGGTTACCGGCTTGAAGATTTAAAATGATGTTGTAGTCAGATTTGTGAATCGTAAAACGGCCTCCGATTTCCGGAGGCTGTTTTTTTGAGGGGAAAGAACAGGGATTTTATGGATGCATTTTGCTTTTGATGAAAGCAATAAGTTACTTTGTAACACAAAGTACTTTTATTTTTGTGAATGAATAGACTGTATTATCTGATCGCGGCTCTGGTAGTCTTCCTCCTCGAAGTTTGGATTGCCCTGTATGTGCACGACGATTTCATAAGACCGTGGGGAGGGGATGTATTGGTGGTAGTATTGCTGTATTGCCTTGTGAGCGGTGTTACCCGATTGAATGTACTGTCGGCGGCATTGGCGGTTTTGGTATTTGCATGCTTTATCGAAACGCTGCAATACCTGCAAATCGTCAGGATACTCGGTTTGGAAGGCAATGCATTTGCCCGGACGATCATCGGTACAACCTTTTCATGGTCGGATATCGTTGCTTATACTTTGGGTATTGTGTTGGTAGTGGGAGTGGAAGTGGTTATGAACAAAAGGCAGGCGGTATGAAATGGTTTGTGAAAGAAGGTTCGATCGTGCGGGAAATCTGGGGAAAGGCGGATACGATATTATTCATTTTTGCAGGGGCGTCGGCCGAATTTGCGCTTAATAAGTCGGTAGACTGGCTTTATTTTACAGGAAGGCTTCCCGCGGATCCGCTGGGAAGGCTGTTTTCGACCGTAGGTTACGCGAGGCAGATCGTGTTCTCTGAATATGATGACGCCATGCGGGCCATCCGCCAGATCGCGGCGATTCACCAGGGCGTAGAGCGGAGCCGTAATGCCCGCATCCCCGACAGCGCCTACCGCGACGTGCTTTTTATGCTTATCGACTATTCGATCCGGTCCTTCGAGCTACTTGAAAGAGAACTGACACTGGCCGAAAAGGAGGAATTGTTCAACGTTTTTTACACGGTGGGTGAGGGTATGGGCGTTCCCGGGCTACCCGTGAACCTGCACGCGTGGGAACGGATGCGTGCGGAGCATTTGCAGGAAAACCTCGTCAAAAGCCATTTTACCATTGATCTTTATAAACAATACCGGAAACATCTTGGCTGGTACCGGTACCATTTGCTACGGAATGTGCAAATGCAGCTCGTGCCCGAACGCGTGAATGCATTGCTCGGACTGGGGCAAGGCTGGCTCGTGGATCTGCTGCTGCCCATTTACAAATTCAGCCGGCAACTGGGTGTCGGTACATTTTTGCGTAATATTCTCCTGCCGGAAAACTACAAAACGCAGGTTATTGACCTCGATATGGCGGTCCATTGATCACCTGAAATCCCTGGATGACGGGAAGATTTCTGCCTGGACATTTTTGCGTGGCTGTAACTTTCGCACCTTGGCCTGCGATTCGTACTCATCTTTTTCATCGGCCCGCGATAATGTAAGGACATCGGGCTCCTGCTCCTCGTTTGCCGCAAGATTTCGCAGTAGCCCGGATGCATTGATGCATTTGCTTACCACCACATGTATAACAGAACTCTCCTTTTGCACCTTACCCTCGACCATCAGCAATTTGGAGCGTAGCACTTCCTTGCGGTAGGTATCAAACATGTTTTGAAAAACGACCAGGTTTGCGGTGCCGGTTTCGTCTTCCACAGTGATAAAACAAATACCGCTGGCTGTCCCGGGCCGCTGCCGCACCAGTACCAGGCCCGCCACTTTCACGATTTTACCATCGTTGATATTTTCCAGTTCCTTGCTGGTAACCGCGCCAAGCGCATTCAACTGCTCGCGTACAAAGCTGACGGGGTGTTGTTTCAACGAAAGTGACGTGGCGGCATAATCATGGATTACGTGCTCGGAGAGCGTCATTTGCGGCAATTGCACATCTTCCTCACTGTCGCTGGCCGATGGTTGCCCTTTGAAAAGGCCGATCGGCCGGTCGGCCAACGCGGAGGCTTCCCAAAATGCCTGGCGACGGTCGAAGCCGATTGACCGGAATGCGTCGGCATCCGCCAGTTTTTCCAGCGCGGTATGGGAAATCCCCGCTTCGAGCAATTGGTGAATGTGGGTAAATGGCTTGGTACGAGCGGCGATCAGAATTTGCATTTCTTCCTCCTTCAAACCTTTTACCTGTCGGAAGCCCAGCCTTAAAGCACATTGTTCGCCGGGAATGTTTTCAAGGGTATTATCCCAAAAGGAGTGATTAATGTCGATCTCCCTTACTTTCACCTTATGGTTCCGCGCATCGATGACGATTTGTGCCGGCCGGTAAAAGCCCATAGGCTGGCTATTGAGCAGCGCCGCTGCAAAGACATCGGGATAGTGGCATTTGATCCACGAAGAAACATAGACAAGCAATGCAAAACTGGCCGCATGGCTTTCCGGGAAACCGTAGCTTCCGAAGCCTTCGAGCTGTTTGAAGATGCGCTCGGCGAAGTCTTTTTCGTAGCCTTTTTTTACCATTCCTGACACTAGTTTGTCTCTTAATCTGGATACAACTCCTTTGGCTTTAAAAGTTGCCATGCTTCTTCTCAATTCATCTGCTTCTGTGGGAGTAAAATTGGCAGCAACAATAGCAATATTCATGGCTTGCTCCTGGAAAAGGGGGACTCCTTTGGTTTTTTCCAGAATTTTCCTCAACTCTTCACTTGGGTATTCTTCGTCCTCAATCTTATCCCGTCGTCTTAAATATGGATGCACCATATCACCTTGAATCGGGCCGGGGCGTACAATTGCCACTTCAATCACCAAATCATAGAATTCCCTCGGTTTAAGTCTCGGTAACATCGATTGTTGTGCCCGACTCTCAATTTGAAAAACACCGATCGTGTCAGCCTCGCAGATCATATCATACACCTTTGGGTCTTCCGGAGGAATATTAGCAAGGGTATAATCCTGATTGTAATGATTTCTAAGTAAATCAAATGCCTTGCGTATGCATGTGAGCATGCCTAATGCCAGCACATCTATTTTCAGGAAACCCAATGCATCAATATCGTCCTTATTCCATTCGATGCATGTGCGGTTTTCCATTCTTGCATTAAGAATAGGACAGAGGTCTGAAAGATTGCCTTGTGTAATAACGAAACCACCAGTATGCTGTCCTAATTGGCGTGGGAAACCCATGTATTGCCGGGTCAAGTCGAGGATTTTAATTAAATGCGGATCATTGGGATTGAAACCGTGCTCAGTTATAAGCTTGCCGTCGAGCCACTCATCTGAAAACAATTCCCACAGTGAGCTCGAAAGCCTGTTAATTGCGTCCATCGACATTCCCATGGCTTTGGCAACATCGCGAACGGCACCTTTCTGATGTACTTGCGTAACTGTGGCGACGATACCAGCCCGATCCCGGCCATATTTGTTATAAATGTATTGCATTACTTCCTCTCGCCGCTCGTGTTCAAAGTCTACATCAATGTCAGGAGGCTCATTTCTGGCGGAAGAAATAAAACGTTCGAAAAGCAGGTCAACCTTAGTTGGATCGACAGCTGTAATGCCAAGGCAGTAGCATATGGTCGAATTGGCTGCCGAGCCCCTTCCCTGACAAAGAATATTTTGGGACCTTGCGAACCTGACAATGTCATAAACAGTAAGAAAGTATGGAGCATAATCCATTTCTTCTATAAAGGTTAGCTCATGTTCAATGGCGTCTTCCACTTTTTGCGGAATGCAAGCGTCAAATCGGTCAACCGCACCCTGCCAGGCCAGAATTTCAAGCTCCCGCAATGGCGTCCTCCCCTCCGTAGTCAACTCCTCCGGATAAACATATTTTAAACTACTCAACGAAAACCGGCTGGCGTCCGCGATTTCCTGGGTGCGCTCGATGGCTTCGGGGTATTTTAGAAACAGTCGCTGCATTTCCGCGGCCGGTTTTAAATACCTTTCCGCATTTTCGTGCAACCGGTAACCGGCATTGTAAATGGTGCATTTCTCTCGCACACACGTGAGCACGTCCTGTAATTCGCGCCTTTGCAGGTTGTGGTAATGCACGTCGTTGGTGGCAACCAGCGGGATGTTAAATCGCTGGGAGAGCTGGTCGAGGCGGTAGAACTTTTTCATATCGTCGCCCTGGTAGGAGCGTATGGCGCCGAGATAGAGGTTGTTTCCGAGGGCCTCGCGGTATTCTTTCAGGTTTCGGGGGAAGGAAGGGTCAAAGTCAAAAGACCCATTTAGAGCAGATGGCGGTACGGCTATGAAGTTGATGCCTTCGGCATGCTGGTATACATCGGCTTTGTAAAGGTCACATTTGCCTTTTTCGGTGCGGAGGTTTCCCTTGGTCAGCAATGCGGAAAGGCGGCTGTAAGCCTCCCGGTCGGTAGGATATGCCAGTAAGCTGGGGCCGTCGAGTAAATCGAGGCGGCAGGCGGGGATAATGCGGAAATCCTTGCCCTTCGCGGCCGCGTGCGCACGTACAATGCCTGCGAGCGTGTTGCGATCGGTAATGGCAATGGCTTTGTAACCCAGTTCAATGGCATGCGCCACCAGTTCTTCGGGGTGCGACCCTCCACGAAGGAAGCTGAAATTGGTCGTGACCTGTAATTCAGTGTAATTCATGATGATGAAGTGTAATTCGGTAAATAGCTTGTCGTTCAGGCAAAAAAGCCGTGAATAAACCATTCCGGGCGTTCTTTATCCTTTTCTTCGGAGTATGGACCAAGCCTGAAAACCCAGTAGCGCCGCCCTTGCTGGTCCTCCAAAGTATAATAGTCGCGGTGGAGGCCCTGTTGCAGCCACCATTCCTGCTCGATGCGTTCGGGCCCTTCCGATTTATCTATATAATGAACCTTCCCTTTGTATACAAAAAGCGTAGGTGGGTAATCGGGTACGGGGGCGGTGACTTCAATGCTTTCGGGTTTTGGAAGCAGGAAAACAGGCCTTTGCCGGTCGGTACGCCAGCTGGTATCCGGTTTTTCGCGTAGGGACATCACCGTTTTGACGGACCTTTCAGGCCAATGGTGCTCATCGGGCAAATACCGATGAACTGTTTCGGCACCTGTCCTTCCAGTGACGGCATCTAGTAATTCGGTGATAGCAGCATTTTCAAAACCGCCCGTGGTATCCCACATTGTTTTCTGGGTCATTTCCATATCCTCTATCTCAGGTGCTTCAAGCAGGAACAACTCGATCCCAAAACCGGGTGCAATGGTCTTGATTTTCAATTCAAAAAGCCTGAAAAGATGCTTGACGTGATGTGAAGCGCGGTTCGTCACAATGTCGATTTGCTGTGTTTCGCCATCCACACGGAAGCAACTCAAAACGCTTTTACGTAGCCCTTTACCTTCTTTTACGAGTCGGGTACAAAGCATTTCCAGTAGTTTTTGCAATGCGATCTCAATACCTGTGGCCGTTACAATGGGTTCCAGGCAGGGAAGCCGTTCCTGATATGGGATGACCTGCCGGATGGGTTCGATGAATTCCTGCGAGTACCCGACTGCTTTGTTCAATTTTTCCAGTAAGTCCTCCCCGAACCGCCGGCGCAGCATTCTGGCAGGTATTTGTATGAAGCTGCTGATGGTATAAAACCCGAGCTTTTGCATTTTTTTCAGCGTTTCGGAAGGCAGGCGCAGCGCGGCCGGAGGAAGTTTCAGCAATGCATTACGTTGTTCTCCAGGTGGAATAATGGCTCCCGAGCGTCCATAATGCGCGTGCGCCCAGGCCGCTCCGATCGTATCCGCCATGGCGGCACGCATCGTGTAGCCAGCATGGTTAAGCCTGGTAGTGAGGTCATTCATGTATACGCGTTCGCCTCCCCACAGGTACGCGCACCCGGTCACGTCCAGGATAAGGCCATCCGGTGCATTCAGCGCGACGGTCGGGGTGTAGCGCAGGCACCACTCTGCCAGGGCCTGCAATGCATGCCTCGTAACCTCCGGCTCATCGTCCAGCACCACCAGCGAAGGGAGTATAGCCCGGGCGTCTGCTACAACCATCCCGGGTTCAATGCCCAATGCCCTGGCTTCGGCACTTACCGCGGTCACTATCATCCGTCCGCGTTCAGGTGTAGCAAGCGCAAATTCAAGCCCATATAACTCCGGCCTGACCCGGATTTCATGATCCGTTGCAAGATTCGGGAACCATATGGAAATGAATCTGTCTGGCATTTAAATGTATTGTCAGTGAAGTAGTTGTGAAATATTGATATTATAAATATCTTAAATTGGATTACAATAATATCAAAACACTTTGAAAATTGCCAGCAATTTTTTTGCTTTGTTGAAATGATTTTACACACCTAAAATTTGAATAGTATGACTTCACAACAAGCTCCCACGCTCTTCGAGCAAATCAGGAAATCCGACGAAAACGGTAACGAGTTCTGGAGTGCCAGAGATTTAGCAAAAGTGCTGGAATATACGGAGTACCGGAATTTCAAACCTGTTATTAAAAAAGCCAGAGAGGCCTGTAAACAAAGTGGTCAGCTAGTCGAAAACCATTTCGTGCATTTGCACGAAATGGTCGTAATCGGTTCAGGTGCGAGCCGAGAACTAGAAAGCGCCAGGTTATCCCGCTACGCTTGCTACCTCATTGTCCAGAATGCCGATCCGGCAAAAGAAGTAGTTGCCCTGGGGCAGACTTACTTCGCTGTACAAACCCGCTTGCAGGAAATCCGGCAAATGGAGGAATACAACCGGTTGAATACGGAGGACGAAAAACGAGTCTTTTTACGAGGTGAACTGACCAGGAACAACCTTCTTCTCGCAGAAGCCGCCAAAACGGCTGGCGTTGTCGAGCCGATCGATTATGCGATTTTCCAGAATCATGGCTACATGGGATTGTACGGCGGACTCGATGCAAAAGCAATTCGGGAAAGGAAGGGCTTGAAAAAGAGCCAGAATCTGCCTGACCACATGGGTAGTTCCGAATTAGCCGCAAATGTTTTTCGAGCTACGCAGACCGACGATAAATTGAGGAGGGAAAATATAGCTGGTAAGGATCGGGCTAATCAAACACACTTCGAGGTGGGCGCCAGGGTGCGCCAAACGATTCAGGAGTTGGGCGGTACTATGCCTGAAAATCTTCCACCGGCCGAGAATATCGGGAAGATCGGTAAGGGATCTCGAAAACGGCTCAGATAGTCAGATTTCCATTGATTGTAGAAGTTTTGGAAAAAATTCTGCTCCTGAAAATTGCGTAAGTAAATACTTACATTTACTATTGTGTAAGTAAATGCTTACGTATATGTCCATTGAAGCAAGAAGAGATGTTTTTCAGGCGATTGCAGATCCTACCCGCAGGCAGATTATTAACCTGATCGCCTATCAATCCATGAACCTGAATGCCATTGCTGAGAATTTTTCGATCAGCAGACCGGCTGTTTCACAGCACATTAAGATCTTAATGGAATGCGGGATGGTGATGGTGAGGCAGGAAGGACGGGAGCGGTATTGCGAGGCGAAGCTGGATGCTCTAAAGGAAGTGTCTACCTGGGTCGATCAGTACCGGCAGTTCTGGAACACGCAGTTCGATTCCCTCGATCATTATCTGAACCGCATTCAAAACAACAATCAATCCGATCAATAAGATGGAAAATCAGGTAACTCCAAAGGCGGAATTAAAAATCGTACGCCAATTCAAAGCGCCGCAGCCCTTAGTTTATAACGCATTCGCTTCCAGGGAGTCGTTTGCGGCATGGTGGGGGCCGGCAGGTTCTACAATCACCGTGTTAAGTTTTGACTTTCGTGAAGGCGGAAGAACTCATTATAAACTCGATAACAATGGGCTGCTTATGTGGGCGCTTTTCCGCTATCAGAGAATCCAACAGCCGGATTCCCTTGAATTTCTGAGCTCTTTCACCGATCCGGAGGGTAATATCAGTTCGTCGCCATTTCCGATCGATTTCCCATTGGAGGTGTATAACCGTATTACTTTAAGTGAAGCGAACGGCATTACTACGTTGACTCTTTACGCGAAGCCTGTAAATGCAACACCCGGACAAGAAAAGACATTTGCGGATCTCAATGCCAGTATGAACCAGGGATACGAAGGTACCTGGGGACAGTTGGATGCCTATCTCGCCAGGGTACAGGGTTAATGTATCTGCCGTTCACTCAAAATATTGTGCATCAGTGGTTTTGAAATGCGTTTGTGTTCATCTGTACATTGTGTTTGGCTGAATGACATCATAAGTTTGCAATCCGGTTTAGCCGTAAGCCGGACTTTGCATTCTTGTTTCGCACATCATTCATACACGCATGAAAATGATCATTCAATCAATTACGCTGGTGCTAGCTTTTCTTCTGTTGGCTTCGGTGCAAAGTGTTGGCCAGAACAATAAGCCGGCAGTCAATTACATGGGTATTCCCGGGCCTGTAGTGTTCCAAAATAAAAGCTACCAACTGATTTGGTCTTCACATCCTGACGCTTCGCTTTACAAGCAGGAATATCTGGTGGCCGGCGACGGTCTCCCTAACTATAAATCGATGATAACCATTGATTTTGTGATTGTGGCGACCAATGTTGATCAAGCAGTACGGACTAAGCTTCGTGAATTGGAACAATTGAAAAAGACGCTGGACGTCAATTATGAAGTGATCGGCAATGCTGCCACTGGCGAAAAGATCATCGATTGCCTGCTCGGGCAGACGGCGACCGACGACGCGAAAAGTATTTATGAACACGATGTGTACCGTTTCAAAGCACTTACGGCGAAATCGGGACAAAAGGGGATATTGCTGTATGCGCTTAGTAACCGTGCTTACGGAAAGGACATTCATCCGTTTCTGACCCGGTTAAAAGCTGAACGGAAGGCGTTGATTGCCGAGGTTGCAAAGGCATCTGTCCCTGACATTACCATTAAAAAGTGACAACATGGAAAGCGAAGCTAACCGTTATGTAGGCCCGCCGACGACGCGTTACGCGTACGCAAAGGAGTTTTGGGTGGAATGTCCGAAATGTGCCAAAGCAGCGCGCGTTATCAAGACAGACCTGGTGGGGATCAGCGACGACAAGCTGGTATGCCATCATTGCAATTATTCGGAAACTGCTGACGAGCGTTTGCGTTACACGGCAACCGTCAGTCGTGCTTGCGGCCATTGCGGAGAATACATCGAAGTGAGTATTCCTAATAACAAGGAGAAGGTAGCCGAACTGAAATATTCTTGCCCTCATTGCCATGTACCCGAAGTGTATAAGCCCAATAATGTGCCCTACCGATTGAGGTATAGCCCCGAAAGGCTGACGGATCCGGTTTTTGGCCTGCCGCTTTGGTTTCAGCAAAACATCCGGGGCGATACACTTTGGGCCAGTAACAAGGAGCATTTGCTAGAAATCCGTAATTACGTGACCGCAAGGCTGCGGGAAAGACAAACGATGCGGGTTACGACCATGGTCGAGAAGCTTCCGCAATTTATTAAAGCCGCTAAGAACCGGGAGGCGGTTTTGAAGGCTATCGAACGAATGTTGAAGAAGTAATCTAATGGAAAAAACTACCCCAACTTTTGCTCCCGAACTTTACATTCCGAATGGCGTGAGGGATGTCGACTTTTACATTAATGGTCTTGGCGCGGTCGAGCTCCGCCGTTTCTGCAATGACGATGGTACAATTCATGTTTCGGAGCTATCGATTAACGGCGCGGTATTTCATTTGCATGAGGAGACGAGGAATCCTGCTTTATTTAGCCCATTGCGTCATCAGGGATCGACGGTGACAATCGGGTTGTTCGTGGACAATGTGGATGCCTACATGGCAAGGGCAGTAGCCGCAGGGGCAAAGGTTACCTCGCCGGCGCAGGATTACGACTATGGCTACCGGCAAGGCGATGTACTGGATCCGTTTGGGCATGTGTGGATGTTTGAAAGCAGGATTATGTAACTTGCATGAACAAAATTCAATTCCATCGTCCATGTTCAAGCAGTTACTTTCCGCATTCCTGATCCTCGTTGCATTTTCCGCCAATGCCCAGCACATACTGGATTCATTATTCATCGACGGGCATTACCGGGTGTACGCCTATAATCCGTCCGTGAAAGTGAGGCCAGGCGCCAGCCTGGTATTCGTAATGCATGGGTCGGGCGGGGAGCCGTTGGGCTTTGCACGCCGGGGTGCGAAGCTGGAATCGCTTTCGGAATCGGAGAATGTGCTGGTGGTTTATCCGGGAGGGTATAAAAGGTATTGGAACGAATGCCGTAAGGCATCCACGGCGCTAGCGAATACACAGAATCTGAACGAGGAAGCATTTTTTGATGCGTTGATCGATCTTTTTGCATCAAAATATAAAATCAATAAAAAGCAGGTTTTTGCGACCGGCTTTTCGGGTGGCGGACACATGTCGTACAAGCTCGCGCTCACAATGCCCGGGAAAATCCGGGCCGTTTCGGCGATCGTTGCCAACCTTCCTACCGATGAGAATATGGACTGCGCGCCCATGAATGTACCGCTTCCCGTTATGATCACCAATGGAACGGCCGACCAAACCAATCCTTACGATGGAGGTGAGGTAACAACGCCGGGCGTTAAGTTAGGAACGGTGCGGTCTACCGACCAGTCGTTTCAGTACTGGGCAAAACTCGACGGATATTCCGGCGAGCCCGTAAAATCCGCCATGCCGGATGGCGACACCTCCAATAATATCACGGTGGAAAAATACACCTATCAAAAGAAAGGTAAGCCGGAGGTGACTTTGCTGAAAGTAATCAACGGAAAGCACGAGTTCGTAACGGATTTTGATATGTTTGAGGAGTCGTGGAAGTTTTTCAAGCGGCAACTAGGGAAATAATAGTTGCAGGTTGCTATTTGTTGTTTGCAGCAAAGTCGTCCGGTAGCTTCTTGAGCCATAAATTCACCACCCGGCCATTCGACATTTTGATGCCTGTGATAACGCCGGAAGGGTTTCGGACGATTTCGATATTCTGGACAAACCACCACGGTGCGTTCAGCCTATCTTTACCGACGATTTTCAGGTCGGCCTCGCCGTGATGTACGTGAATGAGCTTCAACGCGTCGCCCTTTTTGGCAATGGTGTAAATCGTTTCGAGCTCGGGACTATAATATTGCCCGGCAAATTGAGCCGCGTCAATGGCATCCGTTTCCTGCGCGTTAACCCTCGTTCCGGGGTGATTGCCGTTTTGTTTCAGCGTGATGCGATTCACTTTACCGTCTTTTGCTTTGTGAAATACCACGGACGCCTCCACGACTTTTAGGAAAAACGTCGAATCCGACGACGGGAATATCGCCGCCGATGGCTGGCCTGTGGCTTGGGTATAGTAGCTGCTGCCGTCCCGCCAGAATTTTAATACAAATCCCGGAGCTTCGTCTAGCGAGTAAGAGCCGGCATAAGCACGGAAGAGGGTTGAATCAAATGCATAATTTCCGGATGCCGCTGGTTTGGTAGTTGAATCGGAGGGTTTGTCTTCTTTGGTAAAAGAGGATAAATACAAATCAGCCATGTCGAGGTTCTTTTTCGATGCGTTGAACTCCGCCTGGTTGCTCAGAACGATAAATCCGTAATCTTCTTTGGGAAAATAAGTCAGTGAGGAGCGGAAACCGGCGTCGGCGCCGTCGTGGCCGTAATAGGAGAGGCTTTTGTATTTGCCGTGGAGGAGCCCGGATGCGTACGACAGCGTGTCGCCTTTGGTAAGTCGGCCGCGTTCAAGCATCTGTTTCATGATATTCGGACTGCTTACTTGAGGGTTGCGGAAATTGTTGATCCACAATGCAAGGTCATTGACGGTCGTGAAAAGGCTGGTGGCGCCGACATTGCCATAACTCAATATGCTTTTACTGAACATTGTCGGCCCGATGGCGCCGGGCGTACGGTGAAATGAATAGGCGCGTCCTTTTATAATACCTTCCTGATTATCAAAGAACTGTGTGCTTTTCATGCCTAATGGTTTGAATACATTTCGCTCCATCCAGTAGGCAAAGGGCTGTTTTGTGATACGGCTAACGGCTTCGGCAAGTAACGTGTAACCCGTATTGCAATAGGTAAAAGCACTTCCAGGTTCAAAATTCAGTTCTTTTTGCCGGGTAACGAGGTTCATCACATGCTGTTTGGTGATCACATCGTCGAGCTGCCAACCTGCCATGGCCAACAGGTTCCACTGATCGCGGAGACCGCTGGTATGGTTGAGGAGGTGCCGAATGGTGATGGTTTTGCCAAAATCGGGAACTTCCGGAATATGTTTGCGGATATCGTCGTCAAGTGAAAGCTTACCTTGCTCAGCCAGTAGTATGATGGCGTATGCAGTGAATTGTTTGGACACCGACGCCACATGGAAAATCGTTTCAGGGCCTATTTTGGCACCCGTTTCCAGATCCGCCTCACCGAACCCTTTGGCATAAATCAGCTTGCCACCATGCACCACACCTACCGCCGCGCCAGGCATTCCGGGCTTGTTCCACTCTGCAAATAGTGAATCCGCTTTGACCGTTGTGCGCGGAGACTGGCATTCAGCGGCTTGAATGCCTGCCACTAATAGTAAAACAGGGATAAGGAGGCGTAGTGATGCTTTCATACCAGTGATTATTGATGAGCGATTGAATGTATCCCAATATAGGATATCAATGCACAACAATGCGAACCGTTCTGGATGAAGGCGGTGATAAAAGGATAAGTGGTAAGACTAACGATCCTTCAAATCGCAATCGTTCGGTACGGTTATGATCTCCATACCTTCGAATGCATTGGGCATGTTATCGTAGAGTTCGTGGTGGGCCTTTTCGTCGATAATTGTACCAATAGTGTCTGGTATTTTATCTTTGCGGATGGTCGGCGCCGGTTTTTCGCAAGTAAGTAGTGCTGCGTGGAAAACGAAGGCGAATGGAAGCATCAGGTAACTGGTCATGGCTAGTAGATCGATTTATTCAATAAATATAAAGTTAAATTATATATAATACTAAATAATTTATTGATAAAAGTTTGCCGACGGGCTAAGCTCTTTGTGCAATATAAGCGGCAGCGGTGTCTGCCTCTTGTTGGTTATGACCCGGAACTTCTTTCGATAGGTATTCAAATCGCCCAGCTGCCCATTGCATATCCCATTCTCCCGGCTCGCCATTCCGGATTTTTTGTAGTTGGACCCGCCAGCAAGGATGTCCTACACCAGGCATGCCTTCTTCCAGTTGGCTGGCCATGGGGGTTACCTGCCAGCGCGATACGCAGGCGAGGGTATTTACAGCGCGTGGATTGCAGCGGTGCAGAAAACCCGTAACCCGGCTTTGTTCCACAGCCAGTTGCAGACGCCGGGACTCCGTAAAAGTGATTTCACGAAATTCCCCGACCACCGCCGTCAGCGACTCGCATTTCAACGCTTCTTCCACGGCCCAGATCACATCCTTCTCTCTGCTGAGATCAATGAAAATCACATGGTGCGGTTCTACGCCAAATGCTTTCAATGCCGCCGCGAATACCATGGGACGTATGCCGATCCACAGACATATGCCATATTCCCCCATCAATTTCCCCAGTAATGCTGCCATAAAACCTGTCGTTGCCGCGGCACTTTCAGGATCGTTGCTGATAAATTCATGTACAGCTCCGGTAGGAAAAGTATGATTGGGGAAAGAGGCATCCATAACCCCTAACCCGAAATCGATCTTCCTGGCCCCGACAGGCGCACGAAAGCCCTGCAATGCAAGAATATCTTCTTGCAACCTGTTAAACATGCCGTTTTTCAGGAGTGGGAGAGCCATAAGGAACGTTTGAGTTACTTATTGATATTTTTAATATCAATAATTGGGTTTCAAAAATAACTATTGTGAACTTGTACTGCAATAAAACGAGTTTAAATGTTTTGAAACGCGTCGGCCTATTTTGTTGGTCTACCATACAAAGCGTTATGTCGACATAGCCATTTTTTGTTGCCGGAAAGCGCGAACTTCAAGCGAGCATTAAACTAGAAAATGATGACAGAGTCTTTTGATATGTATAAAAGCCGAATTATTGGCTATGTAGGGGCACAGGAGCCAATGGAGCTGCTGGAAAGAATGCCTGATATTTTAGAAGCGTTAGTAAGGGAAACCTTGCCGGATCAATTGCATTTCAAGCCAGCGCCGGACAAGTGGTCCATTAACGAAATCGTGGCACATCTGGCTGATGATGAGCTGGTCGGAGCTTACCGCATCCGGATGATTTTGAGCGCACCGGGTACGGACATACAGGCGTTCGATCAGGCTGAATGGGCCGTGCGGGGCAAGTATGGACAAATTCCGGTTGAAGATTCGCTGGTATTATTCGCCCAATTGCGCCATACAAACCTGCAATTGTTAGGTCTGTTGGAGCCTCATCAATGGGATTATTTTGGGATTCACGCCGAAAGGGGTAAAGAAAGTATCCGTGATATTGCATTGTATTATGCAGGGCATGATATTAATCATCTGCAACAGATCCGGGCAATCCTGAATAGGTAAGGGAGAAAGAGTAACGGCTTTTAGCCATAACAACCATGGCGTGGAGAGTCGTGTCATGCGTTAAAACTGCTATTCATATGAAAAAACTCCTGGCCCTCGCCGCCATTGCATTGGCCTGTTCCGAAAAGAAAGTGGATAAACGTGATAACTGCGTGCCGGTGGAGCGGGTGACGGTTTCGGCGGATTGTTATGCGGGTACCGATGGGCTGTTGCTGACGGCCGATTCGCCTTCTTCCATAGCCCTCGATTGGGTACTGGCGCCGTTAAAGGATACTTCGGGCGCGCAGACGTACCTGCCTTATTACGCGAGCACGACGTCGAATCAACTGGTGGTGCCGGATAGTATTGTGCGGAAATATCCGAAAATAGGCGTCATGTTTGTCGGCGCTTACGGATGCCCGTCGGATATGTATTTCAGCTTTGTACGCCGGATGGACGGCGATTCATGCGCCCGCTGGTATTTGCAGGAGCGCTTTTTGAAAGATGGCTAACGAAAAAGCCGGGGTTCACGATTGGCCCCGGCTTTCGAAATGCCTTGCATGGCCTATTGAGCTCGTACGTCGATCATCCAATCGATCCCGTACTTGTCTTTGAATGCACCGAAAATGTCGCCCCAGACCTGTTTCTCCATAGGAACGGTAATGGTGCCGCCTTCGCTGAGCTGCGCGAATTTGCTGCGGAGATTGGCTTCGTCGAAACCGCTGAGCGAGAGCTGGATCTTGTCACCCCCGAGCGGGCCCGGCTTTGGCGTGTCGCAACCCATAAAATCGATTTCTCCACCCATTAGCGTAGCGTGCATGATATGGTCGCGGATGGCGGCAGGGCAGCTGTTATCCACTTGCCCGAAAGTCATCATATTCAGCTCACCGCCGAAAATGCCTTTGTAAAACTCCATCGCTTCACGGCAGTTGCCTTCGAACATCAGATACGGGTGTAAAACGGCTTTTTCCATTGTGCTTAGTTATTATGGTGGTTGTATGAGTGTAGCAATCACAAATTTAACCGGGTGTGAACAATGGCTGCGGGTGCTAACAGGACAACCAAAGGGGGACAATGCGACATCATCCGATCTTACAATTTCCTTAACTTGATATTGCGGTACCAAACCGTGCTGCCCCAGTCCTGCAAGCCAATACGCCCCTTGTAATTGCCTTTGGAAATCGGCGCGGCTTTCAGTCCGCTGTTGGCAATGCGCTGCTTCCAGTCGGTGCCGTTGAGGTCGTGCTCCTGCACCATAAACTCGTTTTGGTATACGGTCAGTTTGCCTTTTTTTACAATGAAATGGATCTTGTTCCATTCTCCCTGCGGGTTGCCTTCGCGCAGGCGGGCATTCGCGACACCGAAAAAGTCGCTCGCGCGGTGTGTATTTTCTTTGGCACCTTCGTAAATTTTATCGTCGATCACTTGCAATTCCAGCCCGGTATCGTGCATGTTTTTGTAGGCAGGAGATTCTTGTACAAAAAAGAAAATGCCGCTGTTGGCATACTTGCTCACCTTCCATTCTGCCTTGAATTCGAAATCGCCATTCACCACCTCGTCGATCACGATGTCGCCGCCGTTTTTGGCCTTATTCCCCGCTCTTTCGGGAACATTCAGTTTAATCGCGCCATCCTCTATCAGCCAGGCCGAGCCGGGGGCCTTGCCATTATAGGCGTGCCACCCTTTCAGGTCCTTGCCGTCGAACAGCAATTTCCAGCCTTCTTTCTTTTCTGCTGCAGTGAGGGTGTTGAGGGCCTGCGAGTAGGTGTTCAGGGAAATGAGCGCAGCGACTGCGGTAACGAAAAAACGGGTCATAGGGGCAGATTTAAGTGTTTTTGATTCATTTGAGTCTTGCAAAATACTGATAAATTTTCATGAAATTACCTTATTTTTGGGCATCCTAACTGACCTTTTAACTATGCGGCCTTATCTTTTCGGGCAAAAATGGCTGCTGGGTTTCGCCCTCGCACTGGTTTACATTCCGCTCCGAACATACATAAACGTCCCTCAACAATATTGGCATACCATCCCGCGCAACCTGCCGCTGTTCGGACTGGAAATCGTGATCAGTACCGTTTTTTATACTGCCTGGATTTACCTGATGGACTGGTTCCTCAGAAAACAGGCCTCGCTTACCGGCACCGACAAATCACCTGCATTCAGCATCCGCGACCAGCTCATTGCGTTGATACCTGCCGTGCTGCTGGCATTTTTGTTCAATATGATCCTGGCGCGCACCTGGGGGCTGATAAGTCAATGGTGGAACCCGCTGCCGCGGCCTTCGTTGTCGGATTTCCGCGTACGCGATCTCATGTATACGCGTTGGCGGGCAGGACAGGCGCTCACGATCCTCGCGCTTATCGCCGCTTACTACCTCTGTGTGAGCAATCAGGTGCAGGAAAAGATGAAAAAACTATTGGTCGACGCCGAACGGCTTGAAAAGGAGAATATGCATGCACGTTTTCTCGCATTGAAAAGCCAGGTAAGCCCGCATTTTTTATTCAATAACCTCAGCGTGCTGTCGTCGCTGGTAGAGTCGCGGCCGGAGCAATCGGGGGAGTTTATACAGGAACTATCGTCGGCGTACCGCTATATTCTGGAACAATCGGAACTGGATAAGATCAGTTTGAAGGATGAAATGAAGTTCCTCGATACTTATATGTACCTGCTGCGGACGCGTTTCAAAGAAAAGGTGGTGCTTGATTCGGCGCTGTCGCCTGGGGATCAGGAGCGGTATTACATCATCCCGCTAACCTTGCAACTGTTGGTGGAAAATGCAGTGAAGCATAATACCATGTCGTTGCTTAATCCTCTCGTAATCAGTATCAAGATTGTGGATCAAATGCTTGTAGTAAGCAATCCTTTGCAACTCAGGCAACAAGATCAGCCTACAACGCGTCTTGGGTTAAAAAATATTATCAGCCGTTATAGGTTGTTGCAGGATAAGGATGTGGTAATCGACAAGACTGCCACTCATTTTACGGTGAAAATACCATTACTATCATGAATGTACTGATTGTCGAGGACGAGGAACTTAGCGCCGAACGCCTGCAAAACCTGATCCGTAATATAGATCCTTCCATTCGGGTGCTTGGTATCATTCCGTCGGCTTTCGAAACGATTGCTTATTTGCAAAACAAAGCCAATACGCAGCCAGACCTGATTTTCCTGGACATTCATCTCGAAGACGACAACGGTTTCAAAATCCTGGAAAGCCAGGGGCTCATGACCCCGGTTATTTTTACAACGGCATTTGACGATTACCTTCTTCGGGCATTCAAGGTACATAGCATCGATTATCTGCTGAAACCCATTAATCCGCTCGAATTGCAGGGGGCGCTGAACAAGTACCGGAATATCAGATCAAACGGCGGCCTGTCAGCGGAGGAGATCATGCATTCACAGGAGAAGTACAAGGACCGGTTCCTTGTAAGCGCCGGCACGCGGATGTTTACATTCAAAACCTCCGAAATAGCCTATTTCATGATCGAAGAACGCGCCACTTTTATGCGCCTGTACGATGGCCGGCATTTTGCGGTGGAATACAGTTTGGAAAAGCTCTCGCAAATGCTCGATCCCGCCGAGTTCTTTCGCATTAACCGCACCATGCTGTTATCGCTCCACGCGATCCGTGAAATGCATGCGATGTCGGCCGGAAAGCTGAAAATCGATTTGAATCCGGCAGCCACGCACGAAACTTATGTGAGTTCCGAGCGTATGACGGAGTTTAAAAACTGGCTGGGAAAATAAACTGGCGTTTACTTCGGCACTTGAAATTGCCGTTTCAGCTCCGGAAAACGGGCGTTCCGCGATTTGCATTTTCATTCCAAATGTGGCTTGGCCAAATTGGGTTCAAACAGCAGGAGGTTTGTGTTATGTCAGTAATTCAATTCAATGCCCACAAGAAGTACCATGTGCTTCAAAGTAAAACCCGCGTTTGGGAAACCCACAATGATCTGACCCCGCATTATCGCATCCTATTTATCCGCAGCGGGGAGGGACATTTCAGCCTCGACGGGAAATTGCATGATTATGCCGAACACGGTGTCATTCTGCTTCGCCCCGGCCAGCATCCGATATTTCAGGAAGACAGTAGCGCCGAAATCTTCCTCATCGCATTCGACACCTGGCTTTCTGAGGATTTCTTGCAGAAAAAGGAGTTCAGCCCCGATTTTGCGGATATTTACAAACAAGCCGAACACCTTTGCGACGGCCTGCGCCTTACCCAGGGCAAACCTCTGCAAAACGAGCGTGATGCCCAGACTATCACCTACCTGATCAACCAGATCCTTTTTGAAATAACGCAGCAGCCCACGTCGCATAACAAACTCATCCGCGGAAGTATCGACCTGATTGTGACCATTCTCGCGCGGAATAATTTTGAGAGTAAAAAAGTAGAAGAAGCCACTTCGAAGCAGCGCCTCGCCGGGGCGATTATCGACTACCTGCGGCAGGAATTGCATCAGAACAAGAACATCCGCGTACCCGAATTGCTTATGCGCTTCAATATTTCGGAAGACGTCGCCAATCTTTGCGTGCTTAACCAGACGGGGATGTCGCTGCGTAACTTCATTTTTAAATACAAGGCCGATCTTTTCAAAAGCAGGATGCTGAAAATCGACATTTCGGAACTCACCGGCTACCTGCAATCGGGCGGTCCGCAGACGCAGCATCAGGCTGTGTAGACTCGCGCTTTGTACGTGTGACTTATTTTACGGAAGCAGGTGTTTGCCGATTTTCGGGTAAAAATCCCGACCTTCGCGCATTCGATAACACACATACTTTCAGTAGTTTACGTATGAAGCGATTCTCCATCCTGCTTATTCTTTTTGCATTCATTATCAGCCCGGTTGCCGCGCAACAGGAAGCGCCGCAGACGTCCTTGAACCACTATATCGAATTTCTGAGCCAGTCGTCGGAGCAGGTTATCCGCCGGTTCAAAATGCTTCGCGACTATCAGGACGACGTGGCCCGTTACCGTAAGAAGCCGGATTACGGCTTACGCCTGCCGTCGTCGGGGCCATTGGAAGAATATTATTACCAAAAGGCAACACACGGGTTGGGCATCGAAGCGGGAAAGCGGAAGCAATTGAACGCCGGGCTGGAAAATGTCTGGCACGTGCTCAACAAGCTCGATGAAACCTGCAAAGCGCTGGAAACTTATGTGCGGCTGAAAGATTACGAGCGCGACAAACTGAAAAAATCCGATGCGCTGGTCGAGGAAATACAGTCGCTTTTTGAACGCTATGCACACGACAAAAACGCATTGTACACGCAAATCAGGCAAGTTTACACGGGCGTTCAAAATCGTCCGGTTACCGATCCTTATATTGTAACAGAGAAGGCCATGGGCGAAGTAATCGCCGCCCAACAGCGGTTACTGGATGCATTACCCTATTATCTGAATGAAGAAAACAAAGCCGAATGGCCGGTAGCGCTCGTGCGGCAGAGCATCCTGGATGATGAAAAGGTGCTCGCGACCATTGGGAATACCGCTTCGCAATTGCAATACCCGGCATCCGATATGGTGGGTAGTTTCAAATCGGCATTGACGTCGATGCAGGATATCAAACGGCGGGCGCTCGATGATCACAACTTCGCGGCGCAACAGTCGGCCCGCCACGGTAATGCGGTGTATTTATCGCTGGTGGAGCAGTTTAATCACGATATGCTGGAATTTTACAAGGCGTTTGTCGGGTATAGCAGGCCGGGGCATTTGCTGTTGAATTATCCGTTTTTCAGCCCGGTCATGAAGGCGGAAGGGGCGAACAATGTAGCTTCTGCCGGCAAAAGCACTCCGCCGTTTCAGGATAGGTCTTTTCAGCCATTGAATGTTAAAAAAGCGACTGCTCCTGCCAACGCAGCGGTGGTTAAGACTTTAAATCAATATGTGGATTGGATCAACGAGTCATTGCGGCAAATGCATTTGCTGCAAATGATCGTTCGCAACTACCAGAGCTCCGCAGAATACTACCGCGATCCCGCAAAGGCGCAAAAGCGGGCCAATCTAAGCTACTCGCATGAGGACTTCAAACTGCCTTCTTCTGAATATACCCTGCTTTTGAGCGCGAGTTCAGCCATTCCGGAACCTTACCGCAAATCAGTGACCGGCCAGGCGGAGGTGTTGATGAATATTTTACAGGAAATGGACGGCCTAAGCATCGAGCTGATCCGTTATACTTCCGAAAAACAATATCTGCAAGACCAGCTCAAACGCTCCGACGCCATTCTCGACCGCTACCTTGTTCTTTTCGATATTCTGGATAAAAAGAAAGAGCAGCTCTACAATGATGTCCGCCGCATTCACGAAAGCTATCCCAATGCAACACCCACAAGCTCGTGGTACATCGCGGGTAGCGCTATGCTGAAAACCATGGATAATGGTCACGATGTGATGTTCGGCCTGCGGGATTATCTTAAAGGAGAGGCTTCGAAACTACCGGAAACCGACCGGTTGGAAGCCGATAGCAGACAATTGATCGCAGACGAGTATAAAAACATGAAAGGACTGCAGCGCTATGGTAGAAGTAACGGGCTTTGCCCGTATACGCCCTATGAGGACCTGGGGGCCAATGCGGGCCGGTTTGCGGAGAGTGTTCAGAAATATAAGCCGGATAGATCGGGTTATGCGGCACATCCTTATGAGTCGTTTTACTATTTCTATAACAATGAGCTGGTTTACGAGTATAACAACTTCATAGAGCTCTCGAAAGCAGGGCTACTGAAAACAATTAACCAGCCCGATGTTTTCGCATTCCAGCGGACTACTCCTCAGAAACCGGATGTACCGCCGGCGAAAATAGAGGAGCCGAAAATCGAAAAGCCCAGGGTTGAGAAGCCAGCCGAAGCCATAACGCAGGTTCAAGCCAACAATGGCGACATAACTGCCACACCGAAGCCTCCTGCGCGCCAGGATACGCGCCCGCTCGCGAACGAGGGCGCGCCTGCGAATGCGCCCATTACGCAGGTGAAGCGCGACACCGTGTACGTAGAGCGCGTGCGTGTGGATACCGTGTATGTAGACCGCAATGCACAACTGCAAAACGTTACCCGCTCGCTCGAAGGCTTTGCGCCGAACAACATGGTACTGCTGCTGGATGTGTCGTCGTCGATGAACTCTCCTTACAAATTACCCCTGCTGAAACGCTCCATTAAATCGCTGCTGACACTCGTACGGCCCGAGGATATGATTTCGATCGTGCTTTATTCCGGCAAGGCAAGGGTAGTGCTGAAACCAACTTCGGGCGCCAAAGCATCCGAAATTGCAAGGATGATCGACCTGCTGCAATCCGACGGCGATACGGATGGTAATGAAGGCATTAAACTAGCCTACAAAACCGCCAACAAACAGTACATCCGGGCCGGCAATAACCGCATTGTGCTCGCTACCGACGGCGAGTTCCCCGTGAGCGACGAGGTGGTGGACATGATCCGCCAGAATGCCCGTCAGGATGTGTATCTGAGTGTTTTTACCTTTGGACGCAACGAGCATACCGGCCAGAAACTCAAAAAGCTAAGCGAACTGGGCATGGGTTCCTATGCCCACGTAACCGACGCCAGCGCCGACCTGCAACTGATCCTGGAAGCCCAGGCGAAGAAGCTGGCTGGGAAGTAACGCCGCGAGGTATGGGACCTGGAATGCTGTGCGTAAGGAGGGCATGATGGAATGGATGTTTGCTTAGTATAAAAAATAGAAAAAGGCCGGTCCGCATCTTCGGAAACCGGCCTTTCGTCATTACAACTGTACATTATGCGCCTTGCTGCGCAGGAAAATTGATCATCCAGTTTACGCCGAACTTGTCCTGGAAAGCGCCAAAATAATCGCCCCAGAATTGGTCTTCCATCGGCATTTCGATGGTACCACCCGCTGATAGACCGTTGAAAAACTCATCGGCCTGTTCGCGGCTGTCAGGGAAAATGGAAACGTAATTATTATTGCCGACTTTGAGCGTCTGGCCCATGGAAGGCATAATGTCGGAAGCCATCAGCAACTCATCGCCCACCGGCAATGCAATGTGCATAATACGGTTTCTTTCATTTTCGGGCAGGTTTTCCGAGCCGGGGGCGCCGTCCATTCTGTGAACGCCCCGGAATTCGCCACCGAAAACGGATTTGTAAAAATTGAATGCCTCTTCCGCAGTTCCGTCGAAGTTGAGGTAAGGATTGATTTTGGGCATAGCTAAAAGATTTAAAGGTGATTGGACTTGATTTTAGATTGTTGACAGATGCAAAAGTATGGACTTGCACCGTCACGCATGCTCCCTAAAACGGACATTCACAGGGGGCGGTCGCGACAAATTGAAGTCCTTTTTTCGACACTTCAAAATTAACAGATAAATGTTGCGCAAGTAAGTACTTGCATATATATTTGCAAGCAAATACTTGCATGTTATGAGAGCACGAAGAGATGTATATCAGGCCATAGCCGACCCCACGCGCCGGGCGATCATCGGTATGCTGGCCGAGCAGCCCCAGAATGTGAATGCCATTGCCGAGCAGTTTGATGTAACCAGGCAGGCGATTTCGCTACACGTTAAAATCCTGAGTGATTGCGGGCTGATTTTTATCCGCAAAGAGGGTAGGGACCATATTTGCGAAGCGCGGCTCGATAGCCTCAGCGAAGTGTCGGTGTGGGTGGAGCAGTACAAAAAGCATTGGGAGAGCAAATTGGATTCATTGGAAAGCTATTTGGAACAACTAAAAAAAGAGCGATATGGAAAATGAAAAAAGCAGCACGCACGACCGCGAACTGATCATTACCCGCAAACTGAATGCGCCGGTAGAGCTGGTGTGGGAGGTGTGGACCCAGCCGGAGCACATTGCCAAATGGTGGGGGCCAAACGGCTTCACGAACACGATCACGACAATGGACCTCGTGCCGGGCGGTGTATGGGAACTCGTGATGCACGGCCCCGATGGAAAAGATTATCAGAACAGGAGTATATTTAAGGAAGTTATTCCGTTGAAAAAGATTGTATACCAGCATTTTGCGCCCAGCTTCGTGACCACGGTGGAGTTTGAAGCGCAGGGTGAGGAGACGTTTCTGCGCTGGCATATGCTTTTCGAATCGGCGGAGCAGATGATCCGCATCGTGAAATCGAACAATGCGGCCGAAGGCTTGAAAGAGAATGTCGACAAGCTCTCGGTGTATCTCGAAGGCAGGAAAGCTATCCAGCAGTCATGAAAACGCTGGTCGTTGCATTGCTCGGCGCAATGCTGAATTTATCCGTTCAAGCACAACAAACTCGCATGGAACAGCCAAAAACAACCGGTTATGCGCCCGTGAATGGGCTGAAAATGTATTATGAGGTTTACGGGGACGGCGATGTTCCGCTGGTGCTTATTCACGGCGGCGGCTCGACGATCGAAACAACATTCGGCAATATTCTGCCTAGGCTCGCGGCATTCAGCAAGATCATCGCCGTTGAGTTGCAGGCGCATGGCCGCACGAGCGATCGTGACGCGCCCGAGTCGTTTCAGCAGGATGCCGACGATGTGGCTGCATTGCTCCGGCATCTGAAAGTAGGAAGAGCCAATGTTCTCGGTTTCAGCGACGGCGGCTGTACTACAATGCAACTCGCCGGTCGTCACCCTGAACTGATTAACAAAATCATCGTGGTAGCCTCCAATTACACCCGTGCGGGGATGATAGACGGCTTTTTCGAAATGATGGATAATGCCTCGCTCGATAATATGCCTGCGCCTTTGAAAGAATATTACCTCAAAGTAAATCCCGACCCGAAAGGCCTCCAAACGATGTTCAATAAGGACCGTGAGCGCCGCCGGACCTTCGCAGATTGGCCCCAAAGCGACCTCACGCGCATACAGGCACCCGCATTGATTTTGAGCGGCGACAAAGATGTGATCAAAACAGAGCACATTGTCGAAATCTCCAAGCTGATCCCGAAGGCCGAGCTCGTGATCCTTCCCGGCGTGCATGGAACATTACTAGGAGAGATTTGCACGGCAAAGGCCGGTAGCAAGCAGCCGGAAATCACGGCCATACTCGTGAAGGAGTTTTTGGAGGGAAACTAACTGCCCAGCACCTCCCGGACCTTTGTCCATTTTATGCCAGGATAACGAGCATTATCCAGCGGTCCCAGCTTGGGCAAGCCGCTGAGCATATTATGCAAATATTGCATGCCCTGCCAGGGCGGGAATACTTCGCCCCTGGCGGGGGCAATTGTGCGCATGATGCGGATCATCATCGCCAGAAAGCCCAATCCTCCGATCCTCCACAATCGAAATTCTTTTCCATGGGCCTGGCTGGCAGCCCGTTGCAAGTCCTGTATGGTGGCTACTTCGGCCGCAATGCGCAAGAACCGCGGTGCCTGTGAATCCAGTGCCGCAGCGGCAGTAAATGCGGCGGTGTTGGCCATGGTTGTGAAATCCATCGGCTGATCGGCTTCGCCCCAGTAGATCACGCGGTTCAGTTTGGGAAGGATCAGTGGCGCCTGATCTTTGAGCAAGTCGGTGAACATGCCGTTGAGAATGGAAGTAGCGTGGATCGGTGTGCGGTCGATAACCGACGCAAAGGCACGACGGAGGTCGAGATTACGGTTCGAGCCATCCGGAAGTTTTGTATAATCAATGCAATAGTCAGAGGGAATGAAGCGCGGCACGCCAGCATTCAGCGCGGCTTTGAGCAGGTCGGATTGCGTTTCGACGATCACGTCCTGCAAACCCGACAATGCCGAAACGACACATTGTGCATTCCGGAGTGCTTCGGCGAGTGTAACCGTGTTCTGATAATCGACCGGGATTATCACCGCTCCGGCTTTTTCCAGTATTGCTGTTTTGGACAGGGGCGTATCTCTCCGTACGAGCGCCCTTACGTGCGCATGCCGTGTGAGGAGTTCCTGAACGATCAACGTTCCGAGGTGCCCGGTTGCACCGGCTACGACGATCGTCTGAGGGGTAGTGTATAATTGTCCGATCATTTGGTGTCTTTTCTGTAACTATTCCGTGGCTATTGCCCGGTTATATACAGAAACAATTATGCCAATTGGAATAAAAAAGGAGAGGTATTTGCCTCCCCAAGATCGTTCGTCCGTACAAATTCTTTTCAATAGCCTCAGGAGATTTCTTTTACCCTCTCAAAGAAAAACAGTAACTCCTTGAAAGAACAAAAGGTGTCGGCAATGCGCGGGTCATAACCGAGCTCCTTCTGGGCCAGCGTGAAGCCGGTGTAGATTGTCCAGGGGTCCTCTGTCCATGACACCGGATCACTGACATTCAACAACGCTTTCACTTCGCGGCCATAGGCCATGCAAACCGGGTCTTCGGGGCCGGTAGGGGTTAGTAATGCGTTCATAGTGCTTGCACAAGTCAAAAAGCGCACTACTTTTCAAGTGGTAATGAACGTTTTATCGTACGCATTAGTCTCCTTTATTTGCCGGTAAATATTGCTTTTGTAACCGATGTTTTTGAATTTGTAAGAAAAACAACCAGGTTGTTATGACGCTGAAATTGGTGCCGTTTTTGATCAGTTTGTTATTCGCGATCGACGGTTTCGGACAATCGAAGTCAATATCGGTTCCGGTTTATAAGTCCGGGGACACAACGCTTTTCTACAAATGGCAGCGTGAACGGATTGCTCAGATGAAAATGCGTGATCCGCTGGTTTCGAAGGATAGTTTACTGCTTATATTTTCGACAGATACCCGCGCAGTTGAAATATTCACCAACGATTTTCGGACTTTTTACGGATTTCAATATGTATGTACAACGAGATATTTGTCAGAAGAAAAGCGAAGAAGGCGACGAAAGGGGGATCCCAAACTACTATTTAACGTGACCAAATTAGATACAGCCCAAGCCCACGTAGTATACTCCGTTTTTAAAAACCTTTCGATATTATCTATTCCTGATTCACAGGATATTCCCGGTTGGCCGACAGGAGTCGACGGAATAACGTATCTCGTTGAGCATTCGACTCCCAGCTCTTATGCATTTAAAACCTATTGGACTCCTTCTGTTGCAAGGGACCGATTAAGGGAAGCTGCGGCAATAGATGATCTAAGTAAGAAACTTGATCATTTGCTAGGCTTACATGACTCCTTTATGGCATTTATAGACAAATTACCTGCAGGAACCTACCATACAGGAGGAATTGGCTTCATCACTACACACAAAAAGCGTCGAGGTCACAAATCCAGAATGTAATCATGCCGTATCACATCGCCGTCGGGTACTTCGCGGAAAAAGCGGAATTGGTGTTTGGTAAGCACATTAACGGATGCGTGGTTTTCGGGTACTACCAGGGCAACGAGCGATTCGACGCTGCCGCATTCACGGGCGTAGGCAACGAGCCGGCTCGTGATTTCGGACGCGTACCCTTTGCCCCAGAACTCGGGCAGGAGCGCGTAACCAATCTCTGTGAGACCATCCTCGAAAGGCACGATTTTGCCTAAGCCTATATACAAACCGGTAACCTGTTCGTAAACAGCCACAAAGCCCATTTCGCTTTGCTGGCCGTCGGCACTGAGCGATCTCTCAAATCTTTTGCGGGCGCCTTCCATGTCGAGCCCGGCTCCGCTGATGTACAGCATTACATCCTGTTGAGAGACAAGCCGGAAGTAGTCTTCGAAATGGTCGGGAGTGAATTTTTCGTAGCGTAAACGTTCTGAATAAAACTGCATTGTGAAGTGTAAAATAGGACTTTAATGGGTACATGGCTTGGGCTGCGTAGTTTCGCTCACACCCCTGTCACCCTTTCCAACAAAAAGTTGACAGAAAGAATTTGGTTGTTGGCAGGATTTTCGCATTTGTTGACAATTTTTTGTCATTTATTGGTCTTTGGAATATCAGGAATCGGGCATGCTGAGGCCGCGCTAACCAAATGTATAGCGGGTTGTATGGATGGTTGAAGCGCCGTTTTTTGTTAACTAAATGAGGCCTGCAAATGGCTTTATGAATTTAACAAAGAAAGCAGATCATGGAAAATCAAGGCATTGTCAGAAATATAATCAGTATCAAAACGCCGCCTGCCCAACCCGGATTTCTCGGTCCGGACCACACGGCGCGGGCGGTTGTTTACCACGAATTCGAGCACAGCGACCCGTTCATCATACTGATGGATGATTTTCTGGATAAAAAGGACGACGAGCCCGTGGGAGGGCCGCATCCGCATGCTGGTTTTGAAACCGTTTCGCTATTGCTGGAAGGTGAAATCGGCGACGAAACGCATATGATGAAGCAGGGTGATTTTCAGATCATGACCGCCGGCAGCGGAATTGTACACACCGAGACGATCGAAGGCAGATCGCGGATGCGTCTGTTGCAAATGTGGTTGAACCTGCCGAAAGCCGATCGCTGGGCAACGCCGCGAGTACAGGACCTGACATTTGCCAATGCGCCGACGACCGAAAAGGATGGCGTAAAAACGGTTTTATATAGCGGTTCTTTTGCAGGGCTACGCTCGCCTGTGAAGAATTACGTGCCGCTCATCGTGGCCGACATCCGGTTGCAGCCGGGCGCCAGACTCGCGGAATCGTTGCCGGCTTCGTACAATGCTTTTTTGTATGTGATTGATGGCGATGTCGCAGTAGGTGACGAGAAGCAATCGCTGAAAATTAACCAGATCGGCTGGTTGAGCCAGGGAGTCGGCGGTGAGGCAAGTGAGCTGATCTTAGCCGCGGGAGCGGAAGGTGCACGCGTGGTGCTATATGCGGGCGAGCCGCAACATGATAGTATCGTTTCGCACGGGCCTTTCATTGCCGACCATCAGGAGGAAATCAAGGAACTTTACAGCGATTTCCGCCATGGTAAAATGCGGCACGTTTCGACATTATCGGACGGACAAAGGTTTAATTACTGATCCGCATTCGGGGCGCTTTAACAGGCGGTTAATCTTTTTTAATTTACGGCATATTCAAACCTGAACGTAATGAAAAGAAAAAGATTGACCGCCTGTTTATTTGTAATCCTGCTCGCCCCCGTTTTCGCATTCGGGCAATCACCGCTCAAAGGATCGGTAGAACGAATTAAAGTACACGGCAAATCGCTGGAAGGGAATCTGGAAGGTAATCCCGCCGACCCCGATGTCTCAATATACCTGCCGCCGAGTTATAAAAAGGAGTCAAAGCGACGCTATCCGGTGGTGTATTTGCTGCATGGCTTCACGGATACGGATGCGCAGTGGTATGGGTTTGTAAAACATTGGATCAATCTGCCGGTTATTGTCGATCAGGTATTCACGTCCGGTCGGGCGCAGGAGATGATCATTGTTACCCCGAATGCATTGACGCGCTCGGGCGGCAGTTATTATTCCAATTCCATTACGGCGGGAAACTGGGAGGATTTTGTTGCCAAAGAGCTCGTCGCTTACATCGACCAGCATTACCGGACGATTGCCAAAGCTGCCAGCCGCGGCCTGGCCGGACATTCGATGGGTGGCTACGGCACGATCCGCATCGGCGAGCGGCATCCCGAAATATTTTCGAGCATTTACCTGCTGAGCCCATGCTGCCTTGCTCCCGGCAACCCGCGTCCTGCTGACGTGCTGGCAAAAATCGAGGCAGTAAAAACGCCCGATGACATTGCAAAAGCGGATTTCATGACCAAGGTAGCGCTTGCCTATGCTGCCGCATGGTCGCCTAACCCCCTGCGTCCGCCGTTCTACGCCGATCCGATCGTCGAAAATGGGAAATTAAATCTTGCCGCCGAGATCAAGTGGAATGCCAACATGACGCTTGCCAGCATTGACCAATATATTACCAATTTAAAACAAATGAAGGGGATCGGTTTTGATGCCGGCGACCGCGACCAGCCTATTGCTTCCAATATTAAAATCCTCCACCAGGTGCTGGACAACTATAAGATCGAGCATTCCTATGAAGAATACCAGGGTGATCACCTCAACAAAATAGGAGAGCGGATCGAGACGAAGCTGCTGCCTTTCTTTTCGAAAAATCTGGCGAATAAGTAATAATTGCGATTTGCCAGCACGCCTAGTTCATGACTTGGGCGCTTTTTTCTAAATCTTTGGTAAATGAATCGATATCGTCCGGTGAGAGGAGGATTGTATTGTTGTCCGTCTTTATAAGCACCATCTGATCACGGCGAGTGACATACCAGGTCATTTTCCCGTAAACCGAATTGTAAAACTTGCCAAAATAACCCCAAAAGCCCCCTACGCCGAACGTACGAATCGTGAATTTGAGTTGTTCTTTCGTCACTATCCGTACGGATTCGATGGTGTGCCGTGAGTACGTAACGTCGCTTATAGGCCGGTGAATGGTCAATACGTCGTCCGTTAGTGTGTAGCCTGTCACCCGATAAACGTAAGTCCCCCAATAAATAGCCAGCATAATGGCAATTGAAACAAACGCACCGATTTTCGCCTCAGGGGAAAAGGTTAAAAGTTCTAAAATCCCGATGCTGGCGAATAAGATTGTTATACCGATTGTAATGGTTTTGGTTGGTTTGTCGATGGAGGCGGTGTATTTCATGGCGGTTGCAAAAGATTGGTAGAGACTAATATAAACAATTAATGCTTTAGAGCGTAGCCGTTCCACCGCCGGAAGGAGATGAAAACAGAAGCCAGGCAATGTCCGGCTTCTGTTTTAGCTACTCGACTGGTTTTAATCTATGCACCACCAGAAACTCATTCTACAACCAATTTCTCCACCACCCTTGATTCGCCTGACTCAGCTTTTAGCACGTAAACACCCTGCCTGAGTGAAGCGATGTTCAATGTGCGTTCCGATGAATCGAGACGATCTCTTTGCATCGTGTTCCCGCTGCGATCGAATATTTGTACATCAACGGGGTATTTCCAGCTTCCTTTCAAATTAAGCTGCACCTCTTTGGAGGCAGGATTTGGAAAGATCGTCAGGCTTGTAGTCGGTTCGGCGACCTCGTTATCGGCTTCTTTCTTTTTGCTGGAATAGACAAATGCGACGACCTTGCCTTTTAATGCAGGTTTGGTCAGATCCACACTGGCCACGTGCTTGCCCGATGCGTCGATGGCCGTGAGGAAATCGCCGTTGCGGTTGATCGTCAACGACTTTGTATTGTACCGTACTTGTTGCGCACGGGCCGTCAGTGCGGAAGCTGAGAGGATTCCGGCGGCTAATAGTAATTGGGAGATTTTCATAGCGTGTTTGTTTAGATTTTAAGATTTATTTGATGTCCAGGATTATATCGCCAAACTGAAATCCTTCCTTCCATTCATCAAAACTTGAACCGGGATTGAAGATATCAAACGTAATAACATGGTTCGACACGACTACCTGGTCGTTGAGGAATACGGAGAAGCGTGGTTGGTCGAGCGGATAGTAGGTGTTGGGCGGGAAAATTTTGGCCAGTTTGAGCCTTAGCTTGTACTTCCCTTGTGGTTTGTCGTCGCCGAACATGATTACTCCTGAGTTTTCAGAGTCGACGAGTAGCTTTGTCACCTGCATACTATTTGGGTCCAGGAGTGCCAGAACATTGCCATCGGGATCAATGAACTCGATTCCGAACTCATAATTGGATGTTCCGTAAGCCGGTGGAATCGAGAATGCATCCGGATCGTTTCGGAAACCTTTCAATTCGATTTTGAAATCAACTGGCTTAGGTTGCGGAGGTTGGTTCGAACCGCCTGAACCGACCGCGGAAAAAAACGTGACTGGTGGTAATAATGCTGCACAGGAGGACGAATTTTTAACAGTTACAGTATAGTTTTTGCCATTTATAAGCGTACCGACGGGAACAGGCATGAAATTGGAGGTCGTCGGTTTGTCGGTAAATCCGGCCAATGCGTTAAGTCCGGCCTCCTTGATAGTCACCAAATACTGACTGCCCGAAGGGAACGACTCGCTTGGGAACCATTGAATGTTAAAATTCTTGGTAGGATCGACCTTGCCCAAATCACCGGGGAAGAAAACGGCCGGGTGGTCGTCGCAAATGGTATAATCAAAAGGCAGTGAAAGAGCTGTTTTTGCGCCTAGCGTATTGACAGCCAGTACGCTTGCTTGCAAACCTTGGTGGTCATTAAACAGCAATGGATCCTGAACGAATAATTGCATTGCCTTACCTTGGGAAGTAAAAATGGAGGTCAATCCGGATGTCTTTCGGGTAAGGTGAAGTTCAAAGTGATCGACGGTATTCATGTTAAGTGACCCGCTTTTCCATTCAAAACCTGCTGCCGCGAAGTTCTTAAATGGAAACGTGATTCCGTTTGCAGGCGATGTCATTAGGGGCAACGCTGCCGTTTCATCTATTTTGATCCTCCATACATTGCTGCAAATGCCAAAGGCGAGGTTGTTTTTGGGACGTACGCGGATGAAGAGATTGGTCTGATCAGGCAATGGCGGGAAAAGCAGGATGGTGCTGGCTGCATTTCCAGGTAAGTTGACAGACGATACAATGTCGAAGAAAGCATTGTCCTTCGCGACTTCCACCACAAAGCCGGTTGCGCCCGGTACCGGATCCCAACTGACTAACCGCCCCAGGCTTCCAATGGGTGTCGGTGGATCATTTAGCTTTTGGGTTTTAGCCTGGATGACGGATGTTGAAGGGATGGACGTTTTAACTATCAGGGGCTTAGACAAAACGCCATAGTTGCTCTGGAGTACCGGCTTATCAAGTCTTTTTGCCGCGACACGTGCATAGTAAATTTGGCCGATATCCAGGGTTGCGTTAATATGCCCGGTTTCCGTAAAATTACCGGTATGCGGCGCATATCCTTCATAGACTACGGAGTTAAAGTAAGGATCGTTGCCAACCTGTATCAAGTAAAGCTCGGCATCTTTCATTGATTTCCAGGTTATTTCCGGATACCATGGCGTTACAGTGGTGGAGGTAGCTGACGGCCAGAACTCGACCCGCTTATCGGCCAGTTTGAAGACATGTGTGGGGCTGAACTGCTGATAGACTTTGCAGAGCGGATTCAATCCTTTGCAAAAATTGGCGTCAGCCTGGGTGATTTTGGCCCTCACATATACCGTTTCCTGCGGGCGAAAATAGCCGCTGGCGCTGCCTTTGTAAAATACGCCCCCGCCCGGCTTGAAAAAGGTGTCGAAGGTGCTCACCTTATATACCTGCGGATTGGTAAAGTTGTAATCCGAGGCCATTTGCACTTCCACTTCCTTAACGCGTGCGTCGTTGTCCCACGAAAAATTAACTTTAACCGCGGGCCATGGGTCGATGTTAGCCGAGGCATTGGCCGGATAAATGGAAAAGAATGGCAGGTTATTGTCGCAGACGCCTACCGCGCACCAGGCTTTTTCGACTGCCTGGTATTCTGCGGAATTGCCACCATATAACTGTTTTGCTGCATCAAGTGTGAACGTTTTGAATGCCGGATAGTCGGAGTAAGCTTTAAGCTTCGGTATAGCATCCCAGATAATTTGAATCGCTTTTTCTACGCCTATTCCCGTCAGGTTACCATATTGATACCCTAAATCATTGGTAGCCGAACCTGCAAAACCAGAGGAGAGGAGGTAGAACCATTTGACTACAACACCTGCTCCTGCACCATAATCATAGTTCGCTGAGCAACCATTATCGAAATTTTTGCCTTTGTATGTATCAGCCAACTTATTTGATTTTGGGTCTCTTAGATCCCATTTCTTTAGAAAAAACTCTTCCATCAGAAACCAGTTATAGCTTTGGGGCGTAGACTGCAATACTTTATTCTTGACGTAAATCCCAAATACATTGGCAAGGCCTTCGTCTATTGATCGGTATTCTGTACAAACACTGGGTAAGAATGTGACGTTATTCCTGTGTGCCATAACAGCATGGCTAAATTCATGGGCAGCAACATCCATCGAGCAATACAAGGGGGTATTTTGTTGTACACTTTTGCCGAATACGAAATCTTCGTTGGTTAGAGAATACTTGGCGTAGGAATATTCGCTACTCTGTGTTTCATCTGAATTTTCGATGAATATTTTGGCTGGATTCACACCAATCGCATCCAATCCTTTCCAGCCAAATCTTTGATCAAAGATTTTCATCGCAGTCTGAAATCCATAAAATAGTTGCGCTGCTTCTGTGCTGAGGTACGGGGTTGTATTATCGGAATACATATCGTCATAAGGAAACTTGTCCTCGAACGTAACAGTCGAGCCGTTGTCTGTTCCGACAAGCGAAATTGGCGGAAAGCCGTTTTCGGACAATGTCTCGAGCCGGTAGATTTTTTCGCTTTGCGGATCTGGATTTATTGTGTGTTCCAATACCCGCATTGTCTGCATTCCCTGGTAGTAAGTCATCACCGTTTTATCGACATTTTTGGGGTTGTACAGGTTTTGAGATAGTGCGTTGTGAAGCAACAGACAAAGGGCTCCTACGAGAGCATATTGTAGATTTTTCATGATGACAGTATAGTGTTTGGTGAAGGTTCTAAATTACATTCAGAATGATATCTGCAAACTGGAAGCCGACAATCCATTCGTTAAACGTGGAATTTGGATTGGCAAAATCGACTGTGATTACGTGAGGGTTAACAATGGGTTGCCCATTGAGAAAAACTGAAAACCGCGGCTGGTCGAAGGGGTAGTAAAGAATCGGATTGAAGATATTTTTCATTTTGAGCCTGAGCTTGTACTGGCCTTGGGGCTTGTTGAAGGCTTGCATGATTACGCCCGAGTTTTCGGAATCTACCAGGAGCTCTGTAACCAGATTATTGCCCGGGTCGAAAAGAGCTAATGCATTGCCATCCGGATCGATAAACTCGATGCCAAGGACATAGTCGGAGGTTTCCCAAGCAAGGCCGTCCTGGTCGTTGCGAAATCCTTTTAGTTCAACTTCAAAATTGACAAGTTTGGATGGCTGCGGTTGGTTGGATCCCGAACCTACTGTTTTGAAAACGTTATCCGCTGCGAAGATTCCGGCGCACGAGGACGAATTTTTGACGGTTACGGAGTATTTGTTCCCATTGGTGAGCGTTCCGGCCGGAACGGGCATCGAGGTTATTGTTGTTGGTTTGTTACTGAACCCTGGTACCAGGGCGGAGGTCTTGGCATCTCTGATCGTGACCAGATATGCACTTCCGGGATCAAACCAGAAACTGTCTTTCCATTTGATATCGAAATCCTGAAGAGCATCTATTTCGCTGATCAAGTCGACGGGAAAGACTACATCAGGCTGGTCCGGGCAAATGTTGTAGGTGAATGGTGGGGATAGCGCAGATTTGGCTCCGAGTGGCCCGACTGCCAAGACTGCCACTTCAAAACCCTGTTTGCTGTCGAACAAGGAGGCGTCCATCAGGCCGATATTGAAACTTACATCTTGTGTTGTGAAGATGGAAGTAAGATTGGAGGACTTTTTCTTGAAATGTAATTCGAAATGATGTACCAGGTTTAGGTTGAGGGTTCCCCCCTTCCATTCAAAAGCGGCAACGGGTGCTTTGAAGGCAAAGGCAGTACCGTTGATGGGATTTTTCATCGCTGGGACCGTCGCAGTTTTATTGGTTTTGACCCGCCATACGTTGTCGCAAAGGCCAAATTCGCTACCTTGTTGCGGCAGTACCCGAACTGATAAGTAGGACAAATCGGGTAGTGATGGTAGTTCTATTAATGCGGTGGTCAGATTGCCGGCAACGGTTTTCGTGCGGATAATATTCTGAAATGCGTCGTCTGTGGCAATTTGAATAACATAATTACTCGCACCCGAATAAGAATACCAACCGACCCAAAATCCGAGACTGCTGACCTCCACGGCCGGGTCACCCGGTTTTTGATTCAAAGCTTGAAGGACGGAGGTCCTTGGTGTTGAAACATTAACCGGTTCAGTTTTAGACCAGGCGCCATAGTTGTTGATTAGATATGGGGTATTGAATCGCTTGGCCCTTACGCGGGTAAAGTAGGTTTTCCCCGGATCCAGCATTGTATTGATAGTGCCGGATTCCGTGAAGTTACCGGAAAATGGGGTGGTGCCGGTAAAAGCGATTTTTGAAAATGCTTCGTCTTCACTTACCTCGTAAACGTATTGCTCCGCATTTCCGACACTTTTCCATGAAATCGACGGGTCGTTCCACGGATTGACGGTCCAGTGGTCGCTGGGTACTGTATGCCAGAATTGGGTCTGCTTGTCGTCAAGTGTGAATGCATGAGCCGGGCCATATTGCTGATATAACACGCAAAGTGGATTGTATCCCTTACAAAAATTGGCACCTGCCTGTGTGATGCGCGCACGGGCATATACACGCGCTCCCGGAAGGTAGTAGCCTGTTGCAAATCCCGAATAAGCGCTTTCCCCTCCAGGTTCGATCACAACGGAAAAATTCTTGATCAGCACATTTTGCACATTTTCAGTGAAAGCCGCATTCGTTGCCATTTGGACCTCCCATTCATCGACAGGCAAGCCTTCCCAGGTTACATTTACATCCACCCCAGGCCAGGGCTCGACACCGGTAGCTCCGTGTGCAGGGGACATATAAAATGGACCGAGGTTGTTTTCACAAATGCCTACCGCGCACCAGGCGTCCATGACTGCAAGGTATTCGGTGGAGTGGAGGCCGTAAAGCTGCTCGGCTGCTTTTAGCGTAGCACTTTTAAGGTCTTTGAAATTGGATTTTAGGTCGAGAAAGTCAATGCATTTCCAAACGATTTGGATAGCTTTATTAACACCTATACCATTCAAATGATAGGAATATCCCAGGTCATTTGTCTCAGTTCCTGTTGTACCGGCGGCCAGCAGGTAGTACCAGTGATCAATTACGGTAGCGTTCTGATGTTCAGGGAAGTTGCCAGCGACTGGGCAAGTGCTTGCGTAAAAATTTCCGTAATACGTGTCTGGCAGACTGAAGTTGTTGGGATTGTCAAAAGGTCTACCCTGATATATCACGCCCTTGGACCAGGTCCATTGGTATAATGCGGGGGAGTTTTGTTCGTATTCATTCAGAACATATAATCCAATAATATCGCCGATAGATTCCTCTAACACATTCCTCTCACCACAAGGGTCAACTCCCACCAGTGTTGCATTTCCGACTTTGGAGTGAATGATGGCATGGACGATCTCATGACATACAGTTTCAATCCTGGTGACTTTCTCAAGCTCGTTTCCGTTTGCAAAGAGGAAAAATTCCTGCTGTACCGGGCCGTACTTGGGTGCTGGAATAGAATTGGGGTTGACGGCCTCCACAACATTCCATATAATTGGCTTTCCGTTGCCGGCCTGATTGTCAATCCCGAGCCAGCCGAATTTATCTTTGATTGCATTTAGTGATACTTCGGTGCCGTGCAATAGCGTAGCGGCGGTTTCTGCTATTTCGAAGTCGGGAGCGCCGTCATCAAATAGTGCATCAAATGGTGGCGCATTGACAAAAGGAAACTCGACAAGATTCTTGTCTAGTCTCCGGACCTTTATCAATGGCAGATCATTTTCAGGTAATACTTCCAGTTGGCGTCGAATTATAGTTCCTGCCTGATCCAGGGTATATTCCATTACACGTAACGGTTTCGAATCGTCATAGTGAGTTGTCAGAACATCCTGCGTAACATTCTTCTGGTTGTAAATCTGTTGTGCAGGTACGGAGGTGAATGTGGCCAGGAGACAGATAAAGCAGCAAACAAGCAATCGTAATTTTCTCTTCATAATGCGTGTAGTTTTTGTACTAAATACATATTGCAAATAGCCTGAAAAACCGTGGCATTATGTTCATTGAAGTGGTGGTTAAGAACCAGTCTGGTGATACTTTTAACTAGTTGTCTGCAGGAGTAGAACTAGGAGTGTACACAGGCTAATCAATCGGTTGCCGATTGAAAACTGGGAATAGGAATAATGGGTAACAAACGGCCTTTATTCAGGTAAAAGATTTGTCAGTGGCACCCCATGAAAGAACAAAAAATTCCTATCGGTGATAATATACGTCTCGTGCGTAACCGGTTGGGTTATTCGCAGGAATACGTGGCCGGGCGGCTAGGGATTTCCAAGCAGCGTTACCGGCAGCTGGAAAATGAAGAACAGGATTCCATAACGATGGGCCGGCTTTCGGAGATCGCGGCGATCCTGGAAACAGACATTGAAACATTGATAAGCCTGCATAAGGTGAAGTTTTTGAAAACCGGATTTCAAAATGAAGACAATCAGGTACTACACCAGCTGATCCAAACGCAACAGGAGCTGATCATCGCCCTTAAAGGGGGGATCAGCTCCGAGTAATGGTTGCAGGTATTTGAATGCGTTTATTCGCTGCGCAGGCTCTTTACGGGATTGAGCAGTGCAGCGCGTATCGCCTGGTAGCTGACGGTGGCCAACGACACAATAATCGCCAATATGCCCGACACTGCAAATGTCCACCACTGAATGCCGATCCGGTATTCGAAATCGTTTAGCCACAGGTCCATAACATACCAGGCAACCGGCACGGCTATGACAATGGAAATGACCACAAGCGCCATGAATTCACCGGAAAGTAGTGCGGCAATGCTCATCACGCTGGCACCCAATACCTTGCGCACACCAATTTCTTTTACGCGGTTTTCGGCCATATAGGCGGCCAGACCAAACAGCCCGAGGCATGATATGAAGATGGTGAGGCCCGCGAAAATACCGGTGAGCCTGGCTACACGTTGGGTGTCTTCAAATTTCAGCGCATAGTCTTCGTCCACAAAATGGTATTCAAAAGGGTACTCTGGATTGTAGCGACGGAAAATGGCTTCGACGGCCGGCATGACATCGGCTGCAGGTTTGTCGGCCGTGAGTTTCATGTGTATAACGTTGAAATAGCTTTGCGCACCTTCGATGATCAGGGGGCTCTGATGGTCATAAGGCGACCGGATCACAAAGTCCTTTACCACACCAACAATGTGATATTGAAGACCATTGTCTTTGATCGTTTGCCCGATCGGATCTTTGAAGCCGAGTATTTTGGCCGCGGTTTCATTGAGCAGAACAGCCGCTGAGTCGGAAGGGAATTTCGTAAGGTCCATATCGCGGCCCTGAATGAGTTGCAGACCGGCGGTTTTGACGAGCCCTTCGTCTTCGGTGAAAATATCAAAATCAATTTTTTCGGCCATGTTTTTGCCCTGCCATTCGATGCCCCATGTATCGGAGGAAACGCTGCTCAATGGAGAGGAAGTTTTGGTTACCGAGGTGGCAATCCCTGCGCTCAGCAACTCGCGTTTGATTTGCGGATAATGTTTGCCCAAATCACCGGTAATCCAGTGATATACCACTTGTCCCCGGTCGTAACCAGGGTCGCGGTTCTGGGCGTGACGGATTTGTTCTACCACGATGAGCGTAGAAATGATCAGAACGATGGCAAAACTGAATTGTACGACAACGAGTACTTTCCGGGGACTGAATGTAGCGTGTGTCTTTTTAAATGTCCCTTTGAGCACGCCGATCGGCTTGAACGACGAAAGGTAGAATGCGGGGTAACTTCCTGCTACTACGCCTGTAAAAAGGATAAACGCAAATGCGGCAGCCCAAAATGTCGGATTCGTTACTGGTACCTCCAGTTCTTTGCCGATCAGTGTGTTGAATGCGGGCAAGGTAAGGTAAACTGCAATCATCGCGATCGTGCCGGCGATCATCGCGATCAGGATCGATTCGCCGATGAACTGGCCTACCAGGAGGCTTTTGGCGGCTCCGGCCGTTTTGCGGATACCCACTTCTTTGGCCCGTTTTTCGCTGCGCGCGGTGCTGAGGTTCATAAAGTTGATGCAGGCGATCAGCAGTATGAATGCTGCTATAATACCAAAGAGCCGCACAATAGCGATCCGTCCGCCAACGACTTTGCCGTTCTCGAAGTTGGAATACAAATGCCACTTGCTTATCGGATGGAGGAATACTTCGTGTTCTTCTGTTTTGTTGGAATGGCGGATCGTAATATCCCTGATCTTCACGGCAAATGCCTCCGGATTTGTGCCGGGTTTCAACTGAACATAGGTTTTCACCGTATTAAACATCCAGCCGTCGTCGGCCGAGCCGATCTTCTTCAGATATTCGATCGGAAGGATGTATTCAAACCGGAATGCAGTGTTGGGTGGCAGGTTCTGCATCACACCGGTGATCGTAAAATTGTTCTTGTCGATGGATATGACTTTGCCCATTACATCCTCCGTACCGAACATTTTAATGGCCATGTTCTGAGTAACCACCATCGAACCGACCGAGTTCAGAGCCGTCCTTGCATTTCCTTGCAATAGAGGAAAGTCGAACATCGTCAGGAAAGCAGGATCGGTAATGATGGCTTCGCTCGAAATCTTCTTGTCACCTGCGCGCGTCACAAACCATCGGGAATAATTGCGCGAAATGTAGTCGACTTCGGGATATTCCGCTTTCAGGGTAGGCCCGAGCACTTGTGGGGTAGAATTCCAGCACTGCAATTTACCGTCGAACGTCCCGCGGTTCCAGGCTTCGTACAGATAGTCCTTATTCTTGTGAAAGCGGTCGTAACTGATTTCATTGTACATCCAAAACAGGATAAGTACGGCGCTTGCCATACCGACGGATAGCCCCAGAATATTAATCGCCGAAAAAGCCTTATTTCGGAGCAGATTCCTGAATGCGATTTTGAGATAGTTTTCCAGCATCTTTTTGTTCTTCCAGACAAATCTGAAATATTTGGAATCAAATAGCCTGCCAAAAAATTAAATAATTAATAGCCAGATGTTTAAGTGGTGATGTGGGCGCGGCTAGTGTCCGGTAACGAACAATGCGCGTTCGTCCCGGGACGCTGCCTACCGGTACAGTTCGAATTCGAGTATTCCCATTCCGCCGCCGACATCTCCCTTTTTTTCAGGCTTGAATGATCTGATTTTGAAGAACCGCGCATCGATGGGACTGAATTTCAAATCGATGACCCTGTCTGAATTGTTCTTTTTCTCTAAAAGTGTTGTCCACGTTTTGTTGTCAGCGGATGCCATTACCTTGAATTCTGTCGAGTAATTGGTTTGCGCAAAAGTTATTTTCGCTTGTTTGATGTCAGTTTCAATTTTTGCAAGGTCTACCAACAGCGTCCAGGGATATTGGCCTCCGGCAAGCGCCATCGTGGCAAGATCACCGTCGACGGCGTTTTCCGCGAAGAATATGTGGCTCGACGGGCCGAGAGCGGCTTCATTGTTGGCCCGCAAAAATGCTTGCTTACCCAACGCAAGGTTAACTCTTGTTCCACTGGCCTTCATCTTTTCGTATTTCAAACTAAGTAGTTGGCCTATTTTGTCGTCTATGACGGGTCGCTTGGTGCCCAATGGGCTTAAAATGTTGTATTCAACAACCCGGTAGTCCGTGGAAGAGGGGATATTCTTAAAATCCTCCGGCGCAAATTTGTCATTGCCATTTTCGCCGATGCTGATGATGTACGACTTCCCGGCTTCCAACAGAAGCGGGGGGATTGGCGCATATTGGTAACCATCATCAGCCACAGGCAGCAACGCGGTATTCAGCGATGCGGTCAGTACAGGATGGTCGTCTGTAAAGCGTGTAATGATAATTGGATGTCGATCCTTGTTGCCCTGGATATATTTTCGGCCGATATCCGTGAGCCGGATAGGCGTGGGGCCTACTGTAATGCGCATTCCCCTGTAAAAACCGTTCGGTTCGGTTTTTCCGGACACTTCCGCGGCGGCCGATGCCGCGGCGGCCGATGCCGTGGCGGCCAATGCCGGAGCCGGCGAGGCTGAACGGGCATTGGCCGCCGTCCTGTTGGCATTGGTCAAAATGGTAAATGTCTGGTCAAATACTTTGCTGGCAGGTTTTCCCGGTTCTACCGAGATAGCCTGAACGCGGCTTGTTTTAGTGATCGGAATCGGCGCTTTATAGAGTTTGGACTTTATTGTTGGCCGGTTCCCATTAATGGTATAGTATATTTTTGAACGGGGAGAAGCAGTCAACACCAACTTTTGACTTTTGTCGTAATCAATCGTGTCGGACAAGGAGGCTCTTGGCGTTTCACTCCATCCCTGATTCTTTTTGACAAAACTGGCGATCTGTTTCAGTTCTTCCCGGTAGACTTCCGGAAAAATGTCGCCATTTGCAGGGACCGGATAGCTAAGTATGTAAGTAGCGCCCACTTCCCAGTTTTTCTTGATATTCCGTATCATCATGTCCACTGGTTTCGGAGATCTGAGCTTGGGATCTTCCCGCCATGACCACGTGTTGTCCAGCAAATTGTCAACCTCGATAGCCAGCTTTTTCTTGACAGTGGTTGGTTTCGCCACTTCCAGTGCTGTTTCATAGGGGGAAGTACCGCCTTCGTAGATGATGACATCGGTATTGGGATATTGCAGTACCGTGCCGCCATTATATAGGCCGGTGTTGTTGGCAAATATTACTTTGGGATTGTTGGCGCGCATGATCGGGATCATCTTGTTCCAGGGGAACCAGTTGTAATCGAAACCCTGGTAAAGTTCTGTGGCAGAGGTCATGTCGATCCAGAAACCGTCCACACCCATTAATACAAGTTCTTTGATCAACCCCAGATTCAGGGTGCCGTACGTACCATCCAGACCGGTGTCGACAATGTCCTTGTTCCAGGCCTTGTCGGGTGCGAAATAGGCTATGAACCTGATTCCTTTTTTATGACAGGCATCAATCAACTCCTTGACGAGGTTACGTTTGGTTTTCAGTTCCAGCTTGCTTGGTGTTGTCGAGGGCCATAAGCGCACCCCGTCACCCGCATTGATCGTAACTGTCAGCACCTTCCCTCCCAGGTCGACGACCGTTTGTGCCCATTCGTCGGCATTGAACTTGGTAATTCTTTTCTCAAATTGTTCGATGCCGTCCTTGCCCTTGAGCGATGGTTGTGTGAAGATTCCCCATTGTATGAATATGCCGAATTTGGCATCCGCAAACCATTTGGACCGATATGGTGCAGCTTCAAAAACAAGTGGCTTGGTAGCGGAGACGCCTTTCGAATCGGTTACCTGGGCGGTGAATGCGTAGTTGCCCTCTTTGCTGGCCATACCTCTGATTTTTCCGGTTTTATCCATTTGAAGTCCTTTGGGTAGTTCGCCGCCGGCAAGAGTCCAGGTGTAAGGCGGCGTGCCGCCCTCAGCAGTCAGTTGAAAGAAGGGAGATGGCCCGGCCTCTGTCCAGGACTGGTAGATGATGTTGTCGACGAACGCGGGGTATATCGACGTTTTGGGACTTTTATTGTACTCGCTGGAAGATGTGGTAGTGATTTGAAGACCGGGATTTTGTCCTGAAACGGACAAGGAAACCGCTAGAAGTGTAAACAAGATACCAATCATCAATTGAGAAATCCTTTTCATAGCATCAAGGTTGTTTTGGCAAATATGGCTAGAAATATTGTGCCAAAGTGCGGATAAAGGAAAAAGCCGCCCCGGTAAGGCGGCTTTCGGTTACTTTCCGGCGTTTCTTTCATTTAAATCCTAGAAAGTGTAGGTGAAGTTGGCCAGTAATGCGCGCGGCGTCTGCGGGGCGATCGTCGACCATCCTTTGTAATACTCCTTGTTAAATGCATTGTTGAGTTTCAATCCGATGCGGTAATGTGCAGCCTGGTAGAACAGGGAAGCATTGGCTACGGTATAGGCAGGCAACATAAAGTCGCCCGTTGAGGTGTAGTTGATCGCATACCGCTCACTCGCACCGTTGAACCCGGCGCCTACGCCGAAGCCTTTCAGTTTCCCTTCCGGTAGTTCGTAGTTAGCCCACATATTGTAGAGTGTCTTGGGGCCTGCTCCCAGCGGACGCTTATTCAGGATCTGCTCGTTGTCCGATTTGGTTGTCTTGCTTTTATTGTTGCTGAACCCTGCCCGGATATTGAGCCCCTTCACCGGGTTGGCATTCAGCTCTACCTCAAATCCCCGGCTGTAAGCTTCGCCGCCCTGGATTTTGTTGAAGGGGGATGCCGGATCGGTGATTACCTGGTCTTTCACCTGGATGTCGTAGTAGCTGACGGTGAGGTTCAGTTTGTTATTAATGATATTGGTTTTAAAACCGAACTCGATCTGGTTCGCCTGTTCAGGCCTGAAAGACTTGATGGTTTGCGGGCCGTCTTCCGGGTTGCCTACGAGTTCGGGTGCTACATTGGTGAAGCCGTTCTGATAGTTGGCAAAAACGGAGAGTTTATCAACCAGTGGCTGGTACAAGATCCCGAACTTTGGCGAAAGTGTGGTTTGGTTGTAATCATCGTCGGAGCTCGATACACTGCCTGCATTGTCGAAATGGTCGAGGCGGAGACCTACCATTACGGACAATGCTTTGGTAATATTCAATACATCCGAAGCGTAGGCGCTGTAAATGTTGTATTTCGATTTGGCGTTAGCCACATTTTTTGAAGCCAGCACTGCGTCGACGGCGGCTGCGGAAAGCGGGTAAGCGGTGGTTTCGACCTCGGGCGTAAATGGATCATCGCCGTTAGAACCACCGTCGGGTGTAACATTTCCATAAAATGCGTAGGCGGTGCCGTTGCTGGTGGAAGTTGCAGTGAAATAATCCAGACCCAGTACGACGCGGTTTCTCAGCGAACCCAGCTTGAAATCCCCGATGAAGTTCTGCTGGATATCGGATGTCCCGGTGTATTCATTCTGTTTATTCAGGAAACGGGAAAATGTGTTGCCTTTCAGGATGCCGTAATCGAAAAGATAGGTGTAATAGCCTTTGGTAGAAGTGGCGCTTTTGGAAACCAGCGTTTGCGATTGCCAGGTATCGGACAGTTTGTAATCCATTTCAACCCGGTAGTTTTGGGTCGGGTTCTGCAAAGTCAGATCATTGCTGGTGAACGACAGTTTGTAGTTGTATCCCAACTCCTTCATGTTTTTCGCGACCGAGGGAGCACTCCGGTTCAGGAAGAGGAACATCGGGTTAGTCTGTTCGGCCTGAGTGATTTCGCCATAAAATGAAAAGGACAACCTGTTATTCACTTTGTAAGAAAGCGAGGGCGCTACGAAAAACGACTTTCTGAAACCCGCGTCCTGAAAGCTGCGTTCGGTCGCATATGAAGTGTTCAAACGGAAGTAAAGGTTTTTTTCCTTGTTCAGGGCCGTGTTGAAATCGCCGGTAATCTGGTTTAAGCCGAAAGAGCCGGTCGTAAACGATAGCTCGCCACCCGTTCCCACGTAAGGTTTTTTCGTAACCACATTGATAAGCCCGCCGTAAGAACTCACCGCGTTGCCAAACAACGTGGCCGAAGGTCCTTTCAGCACTTCGATCCGCTCAATGTTGGCGGGGTTAATTGTCCCGTTCGTTAGCCCGGGAAGGCCATTCACGAGCTTTGGCTGTACAGAAAACCCGCGAAGCGAATAGTAGCCGGCACCATCTCCACCCCGGCCGGTGGAAGTCCAGAGGTTATCGACCCCGGCCGCGTTTTTGAGCGCGTCATCAAAATTGGTAACGATCTGAGATTGTAAAAGGTAGTTGGTGATCGTGCTGTACACCTGCGTATTTTCGAAGTCCTTCAAAGGCAGCTTGGCGACGTATGCCGTGTTACTACGAGAGAATTTGTTCTCCCTTTCACCCTGCACAACCACCTCGCGCAAAATTTCATCGCCCTCATAAAGTGTAATGGCCCCAAGCTCGGCTTCATCCTGCGAAATAGCCAGCGGTAGTTCCCGGGTTTTAAACCCGACGGATGAAACGGATAAAATGTAATTGCCAACATTGATATTGGATATTTCAAATGCACCATTTTCATCGGTGTAAGTACCGAGTCCGGCACTTTTGATGATGATGCTTACACCGGGTATGCCAATTTGGGTATTGTCGACAACCTTTCCTCTTACTTTTCCTGTTTGGGCAAGCACCAGTGAAGGCAAGAGCAACCAAATGAGTAGGTATAACAGATATTTCATTTATTTAGACTTATTATAATTTGAATGCCGCAAAAGTATTTCCTGTACGCAAGAGTTCCAAAGGTTTTTGTAATATTCCGGTAACATAATAGCTGGTAACCACTACTGTGCGGGCGGCAAGTGAAAGGAAAAGAAGCCGGATAATGAAATAATGTATATACATATGTACATATAAACTATATTTAAGGAAAATTGGACAGCGGATGAGAAACACCACTCTGATTTTAGGGATAATCTGGTCTTGTCTCGGATACGCGTCCGGGCAAGCACACACAAGCGTGTGCGAACTGAATGTGAACGAATTCACAGCTTCGCCGGCGCCGGAGTGGTCGGACCTGTTCCTGCGAAAATCGGGCTGGTTGGGCGGCGATGGTATATTTGCGATCCCGTTTTCCGGACGCGATACCCAGAAGGAGGACAGCATTCTTTTCCTTTTCAGTGATACCGTCCTGGGGGAAATTGATGGGGCTGCGCTAAAACCAGGGTTCTCGCTGGTAAACAATTCGGTCGCATTGTTGCGTGGGAAATCACCCGATCCGGACAAAATCGCATTCCGGGTTGCAAGCGGCGGAGAAGGGTATCGCGCCGTATTTATCCCGAAATCCGACAAACCCGACAAGGATACCTATTTCTGGCTGGGCGACGGGTTCGTGAATCCGGACGCTGGCAAAGACCTTTTCATTTTTGCTTACAAAATCACCAACACACACGATAATTCACCATTTCCGTTTAAGGAAACGGGAAATTCGGTGATCAGGGTACCAGTCGGCAGCCGTTTCCCTTATGCGGATCACGAGCAATTTGCGCTGCCGTTCAACGACTACCATGCCGGCGGGGAAACGATTTCGTTTGGTGCAGGCATCTATAACAATAGCCGGGCAGCCGGAGAAACCTCGCCCGATGGCTTTGTTTACATTTATGGCGTCAAGGGCTCCACCAAAAAACTGGTGGCAGCAAGGGTGAGACCCGACCGGCTCACAGTGTTTGATCAATGGGAGTTCCGGGGAGAGAAGGGCTGGTCGAAAGACGCAGGGGCGGTTGCAGCTTTAAGCGACTCGGTTTCGAACGAGCTAAGTGTGAGTATGCTGGCGCCTGGTAAATATGCATTGGTGTATCAGCTTGGCAGCATTTTCCCTGAAATCTGCATGCAGATCGGGCCAACGCCTTATGGGCCGTTCGGGCCGAGGATTGTATTGTATAAAACGTCCGCGGATATCCGCGACCCCGACCTGTTTACCTACAATGCCAAAGCGCATCCTGCATTGTCCTCCCGGGGCGAATTGCTCATTTCTTATAACGTCAATACTTTCAAATTTCTGGAAGTATTGCCCAAACAACCCAATCTTTATCGTCCGCGCTTTGTGCGGATCCAATTTAGCCAAAGCTCCAAATCAAAATAGAAATGCCTTCAAATTACGATAAATATCCCTTTATAGAAGTAAGCAAATCATCCGACATGTGCTTTGTGGGCTGGGACGGTATTTTTGGGCAGGTAGCGCGCTTTGTCCAGGAAGCCAGCCAGCCGAGGTGTGTGATCTGCGTGGATGTGTATCACGGGGTCGATACCGGTCCGATACGGGAAGCTGTCGGGCGGCACATGCCCGCGGCCGCGGTAATCCATACAGGCGATGTGCTTAAAAGCGTGCCCGAGATCGGGGCGATGGTATACCCGTTCGTGACGGATGATCAGGTCTTCGGGAAAATGAATGACCTCGAAATGGCCGACTTTTTTGATACCGACCAGTTGCAAAAGGTTCGTGAGCAGATTCACAGCATTGCCTCGGGGATAGTCGTCGTTTATGGCGAGGGTGCCGCCCTTTTTGCGGATCCCGATCTACTTATTTATGCTGATCTGGCGCGCTGGGAAATCCAGAAAAGAATGAAACGCGGCGTCGTCGGCAACTTCGGTATGGATAATGCGGACGATCAATTTGCATTGAAATATAAACAGGGCTATTTTCTCGATTGGCGGGTGTTCGACCGCCATAAGCTCCTGTTTTTTGATAGGATAGACTTTTTCATCGACGCCTGTAAAGAGGACGAACCCAAAATGGTGAATGCGCAGCTTTACCATCAAGGACTGGACATAGCTGTCAGACGGCCGTTCAGGGTTGTTCCGTTTTTCGATCCGGGACCGTGGGGAGGGCAATGGCTTAAAGAAGTCGCTGACCTGGATCGGGGGGAGGTTAACTACGCCTGGGGATTCGACTGTGTTCCCGAAGAAAACAGCCTGCTTTTCAAATTTGGTGAGTGTGTTTTCGAGCTGCCTTCGATCAACCTGGTGCTTACCCGGCCGCGGCAATTGCTCGGCAAGCACGTTTACGGTCTTTTTGGAGCCGAGTTCCCGATCCGTTTCGATTTCCTCGACACCATGGATGGCGGCAACCTGAGCTTGCAGGTACATCCTACGCGGCAGTACATCAAGGAGCATTTTGGCATGGATTACACCCAGGACGAAAGTTATTATTTTCTGGAAGCCGGTCCGGATGCCTGCGTATATCTGGGCACTCGCAGAAATGTGAAAGCGGCGGATATGATTGCAGAGCTGGAAAAAGCCCAGAGCGGGTTGGAGGATTTTGATGCGGAGAAGTACGTTAATAAGCTGCCTGTCAAAAAGCATGACCACATCCTGATCCCGGCAGGTACGGTCCATTGCTCCGGCAAGAATGCGGTTGTCCTCGAAATCTCGGCTACCCCCTACATTTTTACCTTCAAACTGTGGGACTGGGGCAGGCTGGGCCTCGACGGCAAGCCGCGGCCGATCAACATCGAGCATGGTAAAAACGTGATCGATTGGAGCCGGGACGAGGATTGGGTGAAAGAAAACCTCTTCAACAAGGTCGAACAGATTTCGGTAAATGGCCATTCGATGGAAGAATCGACGGGGCTGTTCAATACCCAGTTTATCGAAACCAGGAGGCATTGGTTCGACAGCAAAGTGACCCATTATACCAACGGTAATCTGAACGTAGTCAATCTCGTGGAAGGTGATGAAGCTGTGGTGGAAAGCCCTGATGGTCTTTTTGAGCCATATGTAATCCATTATGCCGAGACGTTCATCGTGCCTGCGGATGTTGCGTCGTATACAATAACGCCGTCGGGAAAGAGCGTAGGAAAGAAATGCGCCACGTTGAAAGCCTACGTTAGAAAATAGAAATTTCGTTTGTCCGAATGTTAAAAAGAGCAACACTATTGATTTTGACGGCGCTGGCTTTGCCGGCTCCGGCGCAGAAAAACACGGCCGATCATCCGAAGGTCACGGACATCTGGTTGGTTTTCAAGACTCATTTCGATCTAGGTTTCACCGATTTGCCCGAAAATGTGTTTCAAAGATACCGCGGCGAAATGATGGACGGAGCGCTGAAAATAATCGATGATAATGCGAAGCTGCCGCCTGAAAAGCGTTTTACCTGGACTGTGCCCGGCTGGCCGCTCAGCGAGCAAATCCTGGGACCGTTGCAAACGCCCGAGCGCAAGCGAAAAATTGAAAAGGCGATCCGGGAAGGTGCAATTGCCGTGCATGCCTATCCGTTCACGACGCACACTGAATCGCTCGACTATGAAGACCTTGTACGCGGGTTGGGATTTTCATCAAAAGTAGCGCGGACTTATGGGGTGCCGTTGCCCATCAGCGCCAAATTGACCGACGTACCCAGCCATTCGTGGGTGTTGCCGACGTTGCTGCATCACGCGGGCGTAAAATTTCTTCAAATGGGCTGCAATCCTGCCAGTCAGTACCCGCGGGTACCGCCGCTGTTCTGGTGGGAGGGTGCCGACGGTTCGCGGATATTATGTCAGTACACGGCACTATATGGGTCGGAAATTAAACCAGGTGCCGATTGGCCTTGCCGAAATTACCTGGGAATGATCATGACCAATGACAATGAAGGGCCTCCGGCAAAAGAGCATCTGGATGCTATTCTTAAGAAAATTGCAACCGATTTGCCGGGAGTAAAGGTGCATTTGGGCACGCTGGACGATTTTGCCCGCGCTGTTTTAAAAGAAAACCCGGAACTCCCTGTCATCAAGGGGGATATGCCGGACACCTGGATACACGGCGTTCTGGCCAACCCAAAGGAAACAGGGACTGCAAGGCGAGTTCGGCCCATGGCCCCGGCGCTTGAAGGCCTGAACACGCAAATGAAGATATGGCAACTGCCGGTCCAGCCGGTTTCAGAGCAATTGGCGAAAGCTTATGAGCAAAGTCTTTTATACGCCGAGCATACCTGGGGAATGAATGCGGAATACGGGCCGCGTTACAGTTATGGTGAAGACTGGAAAAAATGGATGCGCGAAGCGGAGGCCGAACCAATCCCAGCGAATGGTGATTATCCCCTGTTAAAGAATAGCTCCGCCCGGCACCCCGAGACGGGCAGCAAGCGAAAATGGCTGCATTCCTATGACGAGAAACGGCAATACATCATAAACGCTGCACAGATCGTGGAGGGCCAGCTGAGCAATCACCTCGAACTGCTGGCCAGGTCGGTCGGTATGGAGGGAAAGCGGATGGTCGTGTACAATCCGTTACCATGGAAGCGGTCGGGAATGGTGGAGGTTCCCTGGAAAAAGGGGACATACTTTCTGGCCCGGGATGTGCCGGCGTCGGGTTTTGCGTCGTTTTCAGAAAAGGAAATCGGGCAGGCCACCGGCGCCGCGAGCACACTTTCTGTATTGGAAACACCTCATTTCAGCGTGGTTTTTGATCTGAAAAAGGGCGGGATCTCATCACTCGTTGAGAAAAAGAGCGGTAAAGAGCTCATTGACACCAGCCAGGGATATGTGGCGGGGCAGTTTCTGCATGAACGATTCAGCAGCAATGAGGTTGGGGCATGGTTTAACCAATACAGCCGAATTAAGGAAGGGTGGGGGCTTAACGACCTGGGAAAGCCCGGGATGGCCGACGCGGCGCAGGTTCCTTATCTTGCGTCAACTCCGCAAAACTGGCACGTCAATATTGCCAGTTCCGATGTGGCTGACGTCGCAACATTAACGCCGAAAGATACCCGGGGCCTGGCGAAAGGTTATCAGATCGTGTTCTCATTCCCAAAGCATGAAGGTTACATCGATGTGGAATGGTTTGTAGATTCCAAAACGGCTGAAAAGCATCCGGAAGGTGGCTGGTTATGTTTCCCGCTGGTGGTGAAAGAGCCGGTTTTTACAGTTGGGAGGCTCGGAGGAATGGTCGATCCATCGAAGGATATTGTTGCCGGTACCAACAGATACCTGATGGCGGTTAACTCGGGAGTGGCCGTAACCGGAGCGGACGGTTCGGGTGTAGGCCTTTCCCCGATCGATTCACCGTTAATCAGCCTGGGCAAGCCGGGCCTGTGGAAGTATTCGGAAACCGATATGCCCCGAAAAGCTGCGGTATTCATCAATCTTTACAATAATATGTGGAACACCAATTTCCCGCTCTGGCAGGATGGCTCATGGAGTGAAAAAGTGAGGATTTGGGGAATTGACGGGAAGACGAAGGCGAACCAGGATCTCGTGCGTAACGCGTGGGAAGCGCGGCTGCCGTTGCTCACCGGGGCTGCCGATGGTCCCAAAGGCCACCTTCCAACCTGGCAGGAGGGGTTGGCCGTTTCAAGAAAAGGTACCTTAGTGACTGCATTTGGCGATAATCCGGATGGCGCAGGAATCGTTTTACGGCTATGGGAGCAGGCAGGCGAGGCCGGGGATATTACAGTCTCTTTTCCCGAAAAATCGAAATTTGCAAAAGCTACTCCCGTCAACCTTCGCGGAGAGGTGGTGGGTAAGCCTTTTTCTGTTACAGATAACAAGCTCCGTTTTTCCCTGGGGGCATACCAGCCCGCGAGCTTTTTGCTCGAATAATGCCTCGTTGGTTACAGGACTTTGAAGGGTTCGTCGGGCTTAATATTTCCGGGCGTGGTCAAAATTGCTATTTTTGCTTTTGTCTATCTGCAATCCGTCAATATGAAATTTAGTATCGATCACAAGAGTCCTGTTCCTTTGCATATCCAGGCAGAGAACTTATTACGCAACATGATCAACTCTCCGGAGCATCTGGATGGGAAGTTCTTGCCGAATGAGGTGGAGCTGGCAAAGCGGTTGGCCATTTCCAGGTCGACCCTGCGCCAGGCACTCAATAAGCTGGTGTATGAAGGACTGCTTATCCGGAAAAAGGGGGTCGGTACGAAAGTGACGGAGCCTGTAATTAGTTCAAAATCAAAGAACTGGTTGAGCTTTACGCAGGAGATGAATGCGCGCGGGATTATCGTCAAGAATTTCGAGCTGCATGTGACCTGGGTGACGCCCGACGAGAAAATTGCCAACTTCTTTGATATTGGCACCGATAAAAAGGTGTTGAAATTAGAGCGGCTCCGGGGTAAAGCCGAAGGGCCGTTTGTCTATTTTATCTCCTATTTCCATCCGAGAGTAGGACTTACTGGCGAGGAGGATTTCAAACGGCCATTGTACGATATTCTTGAAAAAGACCATATGGTGGTCGCTACGCTCTCGAAGGAAGAGGTGAGCGCGATTGCGGCCGACAAGTTCACCGCTGCGAAATTGGAAGTCGAACCCGGAAGTCCCATCCTTTTTAGAAAACGTTTCGTGTTTGACCAGGGCGAACGGCCTATCGAATACAATATCGGCTACTACCGTGCCGACAGCTTTGTATATACAGTTGAAAGCGTAAGAGAGTAGCCGGCATAATCTTCAAACTTATATGGGAGCCACAAGTCCGGACATTGCCGGATGGGTGGCTCCGTTTTGTTAACTGTTATCCTGCACCTGCTTCCCATTTTACTTCGCATTGGCAACGGACTATCGAAAAAGGTCAAAGGAGTATTAACTGACGACGGTAATTGTAGATACATTTACCGCCCTTCTGCACGCATAGTTCTACGGATTTTCACTTTTTGTAAAACAGCGTTTACTTATAAAATTCATACAAAATCAATGAATTATTATTTCCGATAATATTTGTATGTTCGATTATATGTTTATATGTTTGTACATATTAAAGTATCATTACGGATAATATCATAAGTGAGTAACGTGAGCCCTGCTCCGATGGCTATTGTATTGCTTCTATTCTAAAAGAAGCGATACAAGAGGCTCGAAAGGAATGCCTGGTGAAGCATTGCTGATGGGAGACCGCATGCAAGCTATCCGGAATGTATTGACGTTTATTCATTACCGTTGCATATATCATCAGCAAACCCCAAGAATTTTCGATCATAACCCGCAGGTGTTCCTACCCGCAGGCAGGGACTTTATTAATTAAACTTTCCATTTATGAGACCAAAACTACTGACTGAAAATGGGCACGGTGCGTCGTGTACCCTATGGGGGATTGCGTTGATGGGGTTTCTCGCCCCGATGGCGTGGGCAAATGCCGGTCCGCTCAGTCGCGCCCCCGGCGTACCGACTACCGGCGAACGGACATCCGGTATTGCCGCACATGCTGCACACCGAAGCCGGGCCGAACAAGCCGTTTCCGGGAAGGTTACGGATGAAAACAATGCCGGGATACCGGGCGTCAATATCCTTGAAAAAGGAACCAACAACGGCGTGGTGTCCGATCAGGACGGGAATTACGCCATCCGGGTGAAGGATGAGAACAGTGTGCTGGTTTTTTCTTACATCGGTTACACGAGCAAGGAGGTCAAGGTTGGCTCGCAGTCGACAATCGCGGTGAAGCTGGATGTGTCACCCCAGGAGCTGAACGACGTGGTGGTGGTAGGTTACGGCACGCAGAAACGGTCCGAACTGACCAACGCCGTTGTGCAGACAACCGGTGCGGAGATCAAGAAATCCAATGCGGTGTCGCTGTCCAACTCGCTTGCGGGCCGTATGGCCGGGGTGTATGTGACGCAGCGGAGCGCTGCGCCGGGTTTCGACGATTCACAGATCCTCGTGAGGGGCGCCAGTACGTATCGTAACACTTCGGCGCTGATCGTAATCGACGGAGTAGCCAACGCCGATCCCGACGGTCTAAACCGCCTCGACCCCAATGATATTGAATCTATTTCTGTGTTGAAAGACGCTTCTGCGGCTATTTACGGTGCGCAATCGGCAGGAGGGGTTATTCTTGTTACGACCAAAAGAGGGACTACCGGAAAGCCCGCATTCGACTTTTCTACGACACAATCATGGCAATCACCGACGATGAAAGTGAAGTCGGCTGATGCATTCCAGTACATGAAGGTACTAAACGACAGAAGAGCGCTGGAAGGAACGCCCCCCGACTTCCCCGATGCATTGGTCGAGGCATTCAAGACCGGCCAGCGCAGGCCGGAGAACTGGTGGAATGCCCTGATCGGCCCGCCCGTGAGGCAAACACGTTACTCGCTCACCATGCGGGGCGGGACCGACCGGGTGAGGTATTTCTTGTCGTTGGGTACGGCTTCGCAAGGTGGTATCCTGCGTGGCGACACCAAATCGAAGCTGCGGCAATACAACGTGAGAAGTAATATTGATGTAACTGTAACCAAAGACTTTGAAGTTGGCCTCGATCTTTCGGTTCGTGAAAAATATACCCAAACGCCCCAGGGCGGTCCCGGCGGGGAAGTGGGCGCGCTGGCAAGTACCAGTCCGTTGCAGGAAGCCTATATTGGTGGAGACTACCGGTATCCAGGTGAAGGATGGTCGCATTTGAACCCGGCTGCACGGCTGCAAAGTCCGGGCTACCGCAGATACAAGGCCGATGTGGCCAGCGGAACGCTGCGGGCCAAGTATAGCATCCCGTTCGTGAAAGGATTGGCGCTCGATGGCTATTTGTCGCTTGTCAAAACGGTGGATTACAATAAGCAGTTTAACTACGTATGGCCTTATTATGAGCGGGCTCCGGATGGATCTATCGTAAAAAAGCAATCCAGAACGGTGGAGGACATTGGTCTGCGGGAGGACTTCAAACAAAGTTTGCGTACGACCGGAAACGTGAAACTCTCGTACGCCACGACGTTCGCCAGGGACCATAAAATAAGCGCATTTGTGGCCTATGAGCAGATGAGCTATAACGACAACCTGTTTTGGGCACAGCGCCTTGGTTACGATTCGCCGCTCATCGACCAGCTTTTTGCCGGAAGTACCAACCGGGCGAACTGGAATAATGATGGTACCGCCACGGAATCGGGCCGTCAGAACTTTTTCGGTCGTGTGAGCTATGACTTCAAGGAAAAATACCTCTTTGGTTTTAGTGCGAGATACGACGGCTCTCCGATTTTCCCGAAAGAGACCCGTTTTGGATTTTTTCCGCAAGTCTCGGCTGGGTGGGTGATCAGTAACGAAGCATTTATTCCTAAGAATGTCATCAGTAATCTGAAATTGAGAGCATCCTGGGGGCGACTGGGTAACGACCGGGTGAATCCGTTCCAGTACATCGCTGCCTATGGCTATGACGCCGGTTGGGTAGTGAATGGGGTGGATGCCCGCGGGATTGCCGTGAAGTCGACGCCGAACCCGAATATCACGTGGGAAGTGAGCGAAAAGACCGATTTGGGTCTGGAAGCGGCATTTCTGAATAACCGCCTGACGTTCGAGGCCGATATTTTCAAAAACAAAACTTCCAATATTCTCGGCAGAAGGCAGGCTTCGATTCCCAGTTATACGGGTTTGATCCTGCCGGATGAGAACATTGGTAAGATGAACAGCCAGGGTATCGAATTGCAGGCGGGCTACCGGCACAACTTCTCGAATCTCACGCTGCGTATCAACGGAAATATCTCATATAACAAAAACGAGATTGTCTATTTCGATGAAACCCCTCAGGCCGAGCCTTATCAGAAGCTGGAAGGGCAGCCGTTCGGCTCGCGCCTGGTTTACAAGGCCATCGGCATTTACCGGACGCAGCAGGATCTGGACAACAGCGTGAAATATCCGGGCGCGACTTTGGGTGGGCTGATTTTTGCCGACCTGAACAACGACGGTAAAATCGACAGCAACGACCGTTACATGTTCAATACCACTAATAATACCGATGCTACTACCGGGGTTACGACGATTTTCCCGAGTACGCAATATGGCGTGAGCGTAGGATTGAACTACAAAGACTTCGACCTGACGATGTTGCTGCAAGGCCAAAGTGGCGCTAAGTTCCGTTTGAGCACGGGATTCAACTCCGGTGCGGGAGGTAATGGTCTGGAATACGTAGCGCTGAACAGTTATTCCAAAGAGAATGTGAATGCCGAACTGCCGATGATCGCTCCGACCGGCCTTGCCAATTCGGATAGCGATTTCTATTACCGCAAGGCAACCTGGATGCGCATGAAAAACATGCAGCTGGGTTATACGCTTCCCAAAAGCCTGCTTTCGAAAGCGAGGATTACCGCTCTACGGATCTATGTTTCAGGGGATAATGCATTCATGCTCTTCAATTCGCTTAAAAAGTATGGCAATGGTGACCCTGAATTCCTGAGCGGAAACGGTGGTGCCTATCCTAATATGAAGACCCTGAGCTTCGGCCTCAATCTTACTTTCTAATTCAGATAACCTATGAAATATTTAGTTATAAAAAATCAGGTAATGAAGCGGGCATTAACGATGTCGGTCGTCGGCATCATTGCTGCGGCTACTTCCTGTAACGTGCTCGACAAGAAGCCGCTGGACGCGATATCGGATGAGGCGGTATTTAATGATGCGGTTTTTCTCCAAAACTATGTGTACAACATCTATAACGGGATCAAGCCGCCCTGGGCGCCTGGTACCGGTGGCTATGATGCGCTGACGGACATAGCCGTGAACCAACCCGAAACCCATGAGCGTTCGGCAGGTATCCGCAACTACATTGAAGGGAATATGACCGCGGACAATGTTTCGGATCTGGCCGCGATGCAGGATGGCACGCCGCTTTGGAATTATGAATACGGCTTTATCAGAAAGGCAAACGTATTTTTTGAGAATATCGAGAAATCGAGCATTCCCGCCGATAAACTGGATCCCATGAAGGGCGAAGTACATTTCCTGCGTGCATGGATGTATTTCGAATTAATGCGAACATTTGGTGGCGTACCCATTATTACAAACAGTTTTCAGCTGAACTCGGAGAGCTTTGATGTGCCCCGGAATACGTTCGATGAATGCGCGAAGTTTGTATTGGAAGAGTCGGATAAGGCTATCGGATTTTTGAACGGGGTGCCGGTCAATACCGGCAAGATCAGCAAAGCGGCTGCCATGGCGCTCAAAGCGAGGGTACTGCTTTTTCTGGCAAGTCCGCTCAACAATCCTTCCAATGATATGGCTAAATGGAAAGCCGCCGAAACGGCTACCAAGGCCGTTCTGGACCTGGGATTTACACTGCACCCCGAATATGCAGCGCTGTTCAAAAAGCCCTTGAAGACGGATGAGACCATTTTCGGGAAGTCGTTTACGCCTGCTACCCGGATACCCGGCTGGGGGTACAATTACGACTACTGGCCCAGTGGTTTCGACGCGCAGCAGCGGATTGTACCGACGCAGAATTTTGTAAATATGTTTCAGATGACCAACGGCGAATATCCCTATCTGGCCGACGGCGTGACGGTGAATGCGGCTTCGGGTTACGACCCGCAGAAACCGGAGAAAAACCGCGATCCGAGGTTCTATGACGCGGTGATTTATCCCGGAGCAGGGCCGCTGAATATCGTCGATGGTTCGAAAAGTACTGAGCGTTTGTACGAATATTGGGAAGACGCCAATCCCAACCCTGACAATGCGCCTCCTTATATCAATCCCAATAAGGTTGATCCTAAAAATGGCCAGAACCTGTTCGATTTCGGCCGCGATTCGAAAACCTATTGGGTAAAAGGCCTTACACCTTTCCATTGGCGGGTTCAAACGGGCTACACTTTCAAAAAGACCGACGATTTTGTCGGGCCGCGTGCGAGCTTTGATTATGACTATAACCAGGTAGTCGTGTTCATGAGGTTGACCGAGTTTTACCTGAATTACGCCGAAATCCAGATAGCGTTGGGTAATGAGGCTGTTGCGAGGGAATACATCAACAAGGTTAGAAAGCGGGCGTCGGTAAATATGCCCGATGTCAAAAGTACCGGCGCTGAGCTGGTGAGGGTATACCGGAACGAAAGGGCTATCGAGCTGCACTTGGAGGATTCCCGCTTCTTCGACCTTATGCGTTGGAAAGCGGCCCCTGGGAATGTGGATATCGCGGTCAGAGGCCTTACGAAAGTTACCATGGACTGGACCGGTGCCAAGCCGGGGGATGCTTTGGGGAAATTATCCTATACCTACGGCGTAATTCCCGAAGCCGAGGTACGCAAGCCGTGGAAAGGCGACCATTACTATCTGTTTCCGATCCCAAATACGGAAATCCGGAAAAGCAATGGCGCGCTTAAACAGAATCCTGGCTATTAATCAGGCACAAATTCTAATAGAGTGAATTAGTAAATAGTTGAGGTATTTGGGACCAATGGCGGGACATACCCGCCATTGGTTTTTATAGACGGTTTCAATAAAAACTCGTGCTGCGCACGTGCGGAAAGGGTTCGGCAGCTGGCAGGAATGAGCCTTCTAGTGTATGTGTATTGTGTATTTTAATATGTATATACATATCATACATATTGGCTTAATTTCGACAAAGAATTTCTGTTTCTCTTAGAGCTTGTAGAAGTAAAACACAAAACGATATCTGATATTTATTTTGTAATTAATTTAAAATCAGCTTGTTATATCCTGAATGTGTTATTTTTGTATGTTGATTTAATGCAACTTTTTTGACTGTTAGTGATATGTTTGTATATTTGAACATATATTACAAAGTCCCTTATGGAAGCGCCAAATGTAAGTCTGGGGTTGGATGTCGGAGGAAGTCATGTTACGGCCAATGTCGTGGATATGTCTTTCACCGGAGAGCGGTCGCTTTCGATGGTGCGAAAGGAAATAGATAGCTTCGGCGCTGCCTCGGAGATTGTGGCTGCGATCGCCGATTGTATCATGGAGGCGCTCGCGGGCAGGGAGCCGGTTGCCGGAATCGGGATCGCATTTCCAGGGCCTTTCAACTATGCCAAAGGGATTTGTACAGTCCTTCACGTAGGTGGGAAGTTCGAGCGCATGTTCGGGCTGCACCTCGGGCAGGCGCTTAAAGATGCTACCGGTATGCCCGATACTGCGTTCCGATTTTTCAATGATGCGCATTGTTTTGCGATTGGCGCTTATGCGCGGAATAGGCTGGAAAGTAAACGAACCGTTTTCCTTACGCTAGGATCGGGTTTCGGATCGTCGTTCATGGAGAACGGTGCGCTGGTGACACATCATAACGCATTGCCCGGGTCGGGTGCATTCTACAATGAGCCTTTCGGGGAATCCATTGCCGACGATTATTTTTCAACGCGCTGGTTCCATCATGCCTACAAGCAGGCCACCGGGCAGGCTAGCAAGGATGTTCGTGAACTGGCTGAAATGGACTCGGAAGTTTCGAAAGGCATATTTCATGAATTTGGTGCCAACCTGGGCAGGTTTTTGCTTCCATGGCTGAAAAAGTTCGGATGCGATGAGCTGGTGATCGGCGGCAACATCGCGAAAGCAGGTCATTTGTTTCTCAATGCACTAGAAAACCAGTTGAAACCACTTGATTGTAAAGTACGTGTGGTTCTTTGTGATGATACCGAAGCATGCATCCTGACGGGCGCCGCCTGCCTGGCGAACCGGGAAGGAGAGGCCTCTGACAATGCTGTTGAGAGCACGGACCCTGCATTTGATACCGGTCTTCTGGTCGAGCGGCTGCGTCATGAAAAGACAGCGGCGATCGATGGTTTTGAAGTGCGTTCGTGGGAATTTGTCCGGCAGAAGCTGCATGCGGCGCTGACAGCCGCCGGACGGAATGTGCTTTGGTACGACATAGACGCCTGTCTTAAAACCCCTGCCGCCGATGAAAGGCATTTGGGGGACGGATTTCATTCATTAGATGATCAGAAAATGAGGGTGCTGCGCCCTGATACTTCCGCGGATTTGTGTATTGTTTACGGCACTGGTGCTGCTTTGTGCGGTTGGGAGGGAAAGCTGGTGAACCTCGATTCCGACCTTGAAATGAAACCCGTCTGCTGATCGAAAGCTGACATTGAAGAAAGCCCTTAATCGAAGAACATCTTGCAAACACAACAAGTAAAACACTTTACCTTTCTCATTACGCTCATCGCGGCGTTGGGAGGCTTTCTGTTCGGGTTCGATATGGCCGTGGTGAGCGGGATCATCGAGCCGGTCAGGACGCAATATGGCTTGTCGGCGGCAGAAGAGGGACTGTTTGTTTCGTTTGCTTTGCTGGGCTGCATTATAGGGGTTGCATTCTCGGGTTACCTGGCCGATAAAACAGGCAGGAAAAAAGTGCTGTTTGTAGCGGCCCTGCTCTTTTGGGTAAGTGCCATAGGATTTTCATTTTCAAATACTTATGCTATCCTCATTATATTCCGCATCATGGCTGGTGCGGGAGTGGGCGTGGCTTCCAATGTGTCGCCGCTCTACATTTCGGAGATAGCACCCGCGCCGAAACGCGGCGGGCTTGTTACATTCTATCAACTGGCGATCACGATAGGCGTGCTGGCGGCGTACATCAGCAACTTGTTCCTGCACCGGTACTCGCTCGCACATGAGGGCTCGGGAAGCGGCGTTTTGCATTGGCTGTTTGTGGAAGAGGTGTGGCGCGGGATGTTTTTTGTGAGCGTGATCCCGGCGGCGGTATTTTGTGTGTTGCTCGTGACAGTGCCGGAAAGCCCGCGCTGGCTCGCCAAGCACGGCAGAAACGAAGAAGCACTCGGGATCCTGGTGAAAATAAATGGGGAGGATGAGGCTCGCGCCGAATTCGGGGCAATAAAGGAGGCTTTCACCCAAAGAGAAGGGGGCGTCAAAGAACTGATGCAATATCCGTTGCGTGGCTTGCTGGTGATGACCATGGTTCTCACCGCCCTTTCGCAGTTCAGCGGAATCAACGGCGTGGTATTCTACGGCCCGACGATCCTCCGGTCCGCAGGTATCGTGATCGGCGATGTGCTGCTGTACCAGGTAATGCTAGGCCTGGCCAGCATGGTATTCACGTTGATAGCCATCTGGAAGGTCGACACGCTCGGGCGAAGATCGTTGTACCTGATGGGTTCTGCCGGGGCGGCGGTATCGCTTGCATTAACCGGCCTGTGCTTTGCCTATGGCATTAATGGATGGGGTATGCTGGTATGCATCATGCTGTTCCTGCTTTTTTTCGCCTTCTCGCTCGGGCCGTTGAAGTTTGTCATTGCTACGGAAGTATTTCCAAATCATATCAGGGGAACTGCGTTGTCTATCTGCATCATGACGATGTGGGTGTCCGACTGGATTGTAAACCTGCTTTTCCCGGTCATGCGCGACGGGCTGGGCGTGGCTAACACATTTTTCGTTTTCTCTTTCTTCTGCGTGTGCTCGTACGTGTACGCGAAGCGGAAGCTGTTTGAAACGAAAGGAAAGCGGCTGGAAGAAATAGAGCAGTTCCTGAGTTCGGAGACTGTGAAAGGAGAAGTAAAGATTAGTTGATTGTGTAAAAAATTGCAAATGAAAAAGAAGTTCTTGTATCTGGGAGTACTATCCGGCGCCGTTGCTTTTCTGGCGGTTTCCTGTTTCAAAAAGAACGGCGTGTTACAGTCTCAGTCGGGTGGAGAAGCTGTGAGTTATAATTTCGACATCCGGCCCATTTTGTCCGATAAATGTTTCGCATGCCACGGCCCCGATGCCAAAAAGCGGGAGGCTGGCCTCCGGCTTGACATTGCCGAAAGCGCTTATGCAAAGCTGAAAGATGGCAAAGGTGTGGCGATTTTCCCGGGTAAGCCGGAGCAGTCGGAGGTATACCGGAGAATTACATCGCCCGACCCGTCGTATCAAATGCCTACGCCTGAGTCGCACCTGGGTTTGCTGAATGAGCATGAAATAGGGCTGGTGAAAAAATGGATCGAAGAAGGTGCCAAGTATGAGCGGCATTGGGCATTCACTACGCCGGTTTTGCCCGCGGTTCCCGAAGTTTCCCAAGAAGATTGGCCGAAAAACGAAATAGACAATTTCGTTTTGCATAAAATGGAAGGCGCAGGATTGGCACCAAACGATGAAGCGGCTAAAAGCTATTTGTTGAAAAGGGTGGCATTGGATCTGACGGGCCTGCCGCCGACGGTCGAAATGCAGAAGCAGTTCGAAGCCGACCAAAGCGACAATGCCTACGAAAAAGTAGTGGACCAGCTACTGGCGAAAAAGGCCTACGGTGAGAAAATGGCCGTTCATTGGCTGGATGTGGCGCGTTATGCCGATTCGTACGGTTACCAGGACGACGAAGTGCGCACCCAATGGCCGTGGCGCGACTGGCTGATCAATGCATTCAACAAGAATATGAAGTACGACCAGTTCCTGATGTGGCAAATCGCGGGCGATATGCTACCCAATGCGAACAAGGAGCAGATACTGGCCACCGCTTTTTTCAGAAACCATAAATACACGGAAGAGGGCGGCGTGATCCCGGAAGAATACCGGATCGAGTACAATATCGACAAAACAAAAACTTTCAGTACCGGGGTGCTGGGGCTCACCGTCGAATGCGCGCAATGCCACGACCACAAGTATGACCCTATTTCGCAGGAGGATTATTACCGGCTGTTCGCATTTTTCAACAACTCCAAAGAGGTTGGTTTTGAAGGGGATATTTCGCAGACAAAACCTGCCAAGAACCCGATCATGACCATTTCGGATGAGGAGGCGAAGACGTTGCTGTCGTTCATCAACAGGCCGGATACGAGCCGCCTGATGGTATCGGTGCTGGGCGATCTGGATACGCTGCGCCCGACGCATATCCTCAACCGCGGTTCGTATGACGCGCCGGGCAGGGTAGTTACCGCTTCGGCATTACCCGCGGTGATGCGTTTTGATACCCTTAAACTACCCCAAAACCGGTTGGGACTAGCCAAATGGACGACCAGCAAAAGCAATCCGCTCACTGCCCGGGTCTTTATCAATCAGATATGGCAGGAATTTTTCGGAAGAGGCATCGTGAAGAGTACGGGAGATTTTGGCATGCAGGGCGACTTACCTACCAATCCCGCATTGCTCGACTGGCTTGCCGTCGACTTCATGAACCACGGTTGGGACATTAAAAGGCTTGTCAAGCAAATTGTCACTTCGGCGACCTACCGGCAATCCGCCAGGGTTACCGACGAAAAGTTGAAAGCCGATCCCGAAAACATTTACCTCTCTCGCGGCCCGCGCTACCGCCTGCCTGCGGAGCTCGTACGTGATATGGTGCTCTCGACCAGCGGTTTGCTGAATCCCAAAATAGGAGGCCCCAGTGTAAAACCCTACCAACCGAAAGGCTTGTGGGAGGCGGCTACTTCGGGACGCGGTACCCTGCGCACTTACCAGCAGGACAAAGGCGATGCATTGTACCGTAGAGGAATGTACACGTTCATCAAGCTCACCGTGCCGCCGCCGTCAATGATCATTTTCGATGCCAGCAACCGAGACCATTGCGAGGTGAAAAGGTCCAAGACCAATACACCTCTGCAAGCGCTGGTGATGCTGAACGACCCAACCGTGCTCGAAGCCTCGCGTGTGATGGCCGAGCGCCTGGTCGCGAAGTCGACCGACATCGAGGGTAATATCCGTTCGTCGTTTCGGGCGATCGTTTGTCGCCAGCCGACCGATAAGGAAGTAGAACTGCTCAAAAAATATTACAATGAAGAGGCTTCCATGTTCTCGAGACAAAAAGACAATGCCGCCAAAGTCTTGAATGTAGGTGAATTCCCGCACGAGGCAAAAGCCGACAAGGTACATGCAGCAGCATTGATGCGCGTGATCAACACCCTGTACAACATGGAGGAGACGATTACGAAGAGTTGATGCGGCTGTCGGCTTTCGGCAGTCGGCTGTCAACTCTTTTAAAACAGCTAAACAATCGAATGCCGAAAGCTGATTGCCGAAAGCCCCAAAAACAAAGTTTTTAATTAAAAAAAAGGCTGACAGCCGATAGCTGACAGCCGAAAGCCAAATATGGAAAAGCCAATATTCGACTACGGAATAAACACCACACGGAGGCATTTTTTGTCCAAGCTCAGCCTCGGCCTCGGCAGTGCGGCCCTGGGATCGCTGCTCATACCGGACCTTTTCAAAGGCGGCGGCGGTGAGCCGGATGTGAACGAACTGATGGCAGGCCTGCCGCATTTCGCTCCGAAAGCAAAGCGGGTAATCTATTTGTTTCAAAACGGCGCGCCCTCGCAGCTCGATCTGTTCGACTACAAGCCGATGCTCAACAAAATGCACGGGCAGGACCTGCCGGAATCGATCCGGGGCGGGCAACGCCTGACGGGTATGACCGCCAATCAGGCCAAGTTTCCTCTGGCTGGCTCGATTTTCAATTTCAAACAGCACGGAAAGAGCGGTGCCTGGATGAGCGAGTTGCTGCCACACATGGCCGGCATTGCGGACGATCTTTGTATTATCAAAACCCTTAATACCGAAGCTATTAACCACGACCCGGCGTTGACTTTCTTCCAGACCGGCGCACAGGTGGGGAACAGGCCGAGCTTCGGTGCGTGGCTGAGCTACGGGTTGGGCAGCGAAAATCAGAATTTACCGGGTTTCTGCGTGCTGCTTTCACGCGGGAAAGGCAATGGCCAGGGTGTTTATTCCAAACTCTGGACCAACGGCTTCCTGGATTCGGTACACCAGGGCGTGCAGTTCAGCAGCGGGGAAAACCCGGTGTTGTATCTCAATGACCCCGACGGGATGGACCGTACCCAGCGCCGCAAAATGCTCGATAACCTGGCCGAACTGAACCAGGGCACATTCAACGATTTCGGCGATCCGGAAATCACTGCCAAAGTACAGCAGTATGAAATGGCGTTCCGTATGCAGACGGCCGTTCCGGAAATCACCGATATGAGCAAAGAGCCCGAATCGATCGTGAAAATGTATGGTCCGGAATGCCTTGTACCCGGTACTTATGCTGCGAACTGCCTTCTGGCGCGGAAACTTTCTGAACAGGGCGTGCGGTTCGTGCAGCTTTACCACCAGGGATGGGACAGCCACGGTGGGCTGCCGACGGAGATCAAAGGGCAATGTATGGATGTCGATCAGGCTTCGGCTGCATTGGTTACCGATCTCAAACAACGCGGCTTGCTGGACGAAACGCTCGTGATCTGGGGTGGGGAGTTCGGGCGTACTAATTATTGCCAGGGAACGCTCACTAAAGACAACTACGGCCGCGACCACCACCCAAGGGCGTTCACAGTGTGGATGGCCGGCGGAGGTATCAAGCCGGGCATTGTGTACGGCGAGACCGACGAGTTTGGGTACAATATTGTCAAAGACCCGGTCCACGTCCACGATTTTCACGCGACTATTCTCAACCAATTGGGACTGGATCATGAAAAGCTGGTGTACAAGCATCAGGGCCGCCGCTATCGCCTCACGGACGTAGCCGGTAAGTTGGTGAAAGGAATTATTGCGTAAAGTACAAACCTCTAATACAGTGAGTAGAATTTTGTCGTATTGGAAAGGGTACGTCTACAACATTGCCTTCTTCCTGAATGGATTGCTCGTATTTCTGTTGTTCTTCGAAAGCCGGTTCGCCGTTCCGCAATGGATGCAGGCTTTGGGGAGAATGCACCCGCTCGTGCTGCATTTTCCATTGGTGGTACTGATTCTTTACAGCCTATGGGTAATGATTGTGCGGAAGCCGGATTCTCCTGCCTGGAATGAGGGGCTGGCCGACAGCCTGCTGGTTATTGGTACGGTTACTGCTGCGGTGGCTGCATTTTCCGGATTTGTGCTGTCGCACGAGGAAGGTTACGAGTCGGACACATTGCTTTGGCATAAATGGCTGGGCATTGCCATTTCCATTGCGGCGGTGGTTTGGTACGGGATAAGAAAATCCCTGTTGCCGTGGACGGCCGGTGCAAAGGTGGTTGCCGGGGCATTCCTGGTGCTGCTTTTTGTAGGTGGGCACCTGGGCGGAAATCTTACCCACGGTGAGGACTTCCTCATTTCCCCGCTAGGACCGTCGGCCGAACCGGCTCAGCACGTGGCTTTCGAGGAAGCCAAAGTGTACGAGCATCTGGTGAAACCGGTGATCGAGCAGAAATGTCTTTCCTGCCACAATGAAGAGAAATCGAAAGGCGGATTGCAAATGCAGACGGAAGCCCTGCTTAAAAAAGGCGGAAAAGGCGGCATGCTCTGGGACACTACCAAGGCAGACCTGGGCTTGCTGATCAGCCGTCTGCATTTGCCGCTGGATGATAAAAAGCATATGCCGCCGCGCGGTAAGGTGCAATTGACGGAAGAAGAAGTGGTACTGCTCGCGGCCTGGGTCAAAAGCGGTTCGCGCTTCGATCAACTCGTGAGCTCCCTGCCGCCCCAGAACCCCGTGTATTCCTACGCGCAGAATGTGCTGGGCGGGGACCGTACGGAGGAACAATACACATTCAGTGCGGCCTCGGCCGACGAGGTGAAGAAACTCAATACCAACTACCGGCTCATCAAGCCATTGTCCGCAGGATCTCCGGCACTATTCGTGAATTTTTACAACAGGGCGAATTTCAAAAGCCAGGACATCGAAGGCCTGCTGCCATTGAAAGACCAGATCGTTTCCATGGATTTGAGCAAAATGCCCGTAAAAGACGAGGATCTCAAAAACCTCGCCAAATTTCCTGAGCTGCGCAGGCTGATACTGAACTTTACGGACATTACCGGCGGCAACCTGACGGAGCTGAAAAAGCTGGCCAATCTGCGGGAACTTTCGTTGAGCGGTACCGGCATTACCATGGCGCACGTCAAATCGCTCGAAGGTTTCCCGGCGCTTAAAAGGGTTTATCTGTGGAGCACGGGCATTAGCCCGCAAGAGCTGGAAACTTTGAAAAAAGGACAGAAAATTGCATTTGAAACTGGTTTCCGCAGCGATACCCTGGTAATGGCGCTCAACCCGCCGGTAATCGTCAACGAAAAGCAGCTGATAGGCAAGGGGGAAACGGTCGCTATGAAGCACCAGATCGCGGGTACCGTCATCCGCTATACGCTGGATGGCTCCGAGCCCGATAGCGTCAGTTCGCCTGTTTACGACAAGCCTATTGCTATCAACCGAAACTTAAAACTCAAAGCAAGGGCATTCAGGAAAGGGTGGTACGGTAGCACAGAAGTGAGCAAGCTGTTTTTCAAAGAAGGTTTCCACGTCGACAGCGTACAACTGATCACGCCGGTCGACCAGCGGTACCATGCCAAAGGCGCCGCTTCGATCTCCGACGGCAAGGTCGGCGACACCGAGCGGGTGAGCGGCACCTGGCTGGGATATGTCGAGAATGATTTCCAGAGCTATCTGTTCTTCAAAAAGCCGGTGAAAGCCAGTGTGGTGACAGTGAGTACATTGCGGAGCTTCGGAAGCTTTATTTTTGAGCCTACCAGGATTGAAGTATGGGGCGGTGCCGATCCGAAAACCTTGAAGTTATTGAAAGTGATCACCCCGGGCGTGCCGGCGAAAGATATTCCGGGCACGGAGAATATTGTGTATGAAGCCGGATTTGAGCCACAGCAACTGAGCTGCATCAAGCTCGTTGCGAAACCGCTTGCGAAAATACCTGCATGGCACTCGGGCAAAGGCAATAAAGGTTGGCTGTTTGTCGACGAAGTAATCGTAAATTAAAGGCTGTTATGGCATAATCATGCTATTTAGTCCATTAGGTTAATCGGTGATGCATAAGCCCGCAGATCGTTGATTTGCGGGCTTTTATAATAAAAAGGCCCGCAGCTTTTGCCACGGGCCTGATTTGTTAATGTACCGATCGTTTGAGTGTGCAGAATGGCCTGCTGTTTTTACCGTCCAGGTCAGTTTGGAAGAGTTTCCAGGTATCCTTGTCGAGTTCTTCGAGATGGAACTGGTTTGCAGGATCGGCCAGCTGCTTTTTGACCCATCTTGGAAATGCGTCGGCAGCCCGGGCATTTTCCCATGTTCTGATGGCCTTGAAAATCGCATATTTTTCTGTGCAGGCTTCCACATCCTTTTGGTTGATTTGGAGGCTGTAAGTAGAGCCAATGCCCACGGAAATAGCCTGAATATGCTCATACTGCGCCACCGTGGAGCCTGCCTTGATCGGGAAGTTGCCGCCCATGCCGGACGGAAAGAAATTGGCGTAGGTTACATCACGCAGATCTTTTCCCTGGCTGGTACTGCTGCCCCATTCCCGAGTCTCGACATCGTAAAGATTTTTGCCACCACCCACATTCCAGATGCTCTGGTAATGCCACGAGCCTTCTGAAAGCGTAGATCCAGTGAAGCGGATGTACGGCACCCCCAGGGCTTTGGCTTTATCGAACATGTGGTGGAAAAAGCGTTTGACGGAGTAGTAACCGTGGCCGTTGTTGAACAAAAACTCCTGACCATCGAAATCGTAATAGGCCAGGCCGTTTACCTTGCAAAGGGTCGCGTAGTACTCGGCGATCTGATCTTGTAGCTGCATATTGGGGATCAGCCCGTCGTAACCGTAGTTGATCGTCACTTGCAGCTTGTAAATAGTGTCGCCGGCAGCGTGGCTGGCGGTAGCAGTGTTCCAGTAGCCACGCTTCACGTTCAGCAGCCGGTAAGGCGCCTCTTTGGAAACGCCCAGGTAGTGAATGAGCTCCTTACCGATTTTGATCATGTTGAGGTTCTTGCAATGGCCTTCCCAGCTGGCTATTTCATCGAGGTATTGCGGATCGTTGATGAATATCAGTGTATCGGAGGCTCCGATGTTTTTTGTCAGAATGCGTTTTTGCTGGTAGCAAAGGCTGTCGCTCGGAAATGGGCTGGCATCCTGCGTACCGGGTGCGAGGGCGGTGGTAATGGGTGTGCGGCCTATGATAATGCCTAGCCGGGCGGCGATTTCGGACAGTTCCTTGTGCGATTTGTTCCCTGCTGCCATCGTCAGCGGTTTTTTCTCAAAATTCTTTCCATCGATGTACCCTGCATTGCCGCGGTCCGGGCGGATAAAGCCCTGGTCATAGAGGCTGATCGCCTTGAAACCCAATTGATGCGTATAAGGGACGATGCTGTCGTACGTGTTGCCGCTTGTAAGCACGTCGGGCGTGTAGGCGGAAGGGTTCTTGACCCATTTGCCATTGAAAGTAGGGTAGGGCAAGCCTTCGGACAAGACGATATTTTGTATTACATCCAGCAACGCGGTACTATCGGGGCTTCCCCAGAATGCTACGGAGGATCCTACATAATCGATGCCCGGCAGCGGCTGTACGTCCAGGTGGTTGGGAATGTTGGCCTGCATATTCGGGATTAGGGAGAAGAATACGGTCCGTTTGGGAGCCCTGTCCCTCGAATTGTATGCAATGGATATTCTCCCTTGTCGGTCGATCTGCGCGGCGTTGCCATACAGTATCCGGTAATAAGGCTCCTTATGCGCGTAGAATGCCACATCGCTGATACCGTCGCCGCCGATAGGGAACACCTGGCCCTCGTGCAGGTGCGCAGGAAGCGGGAAACGTTTTTTGTCGGGACTGTGGATGATGTACTGGAATGGCGCGGCATCGGCCACGGTTTCGGACGTGCCACCGAGGGTGTTATCATTGAGCGCAAGCATTCCGATGGCGTAGTTGACAGCTTCGCTCGTATCGCGCGCCACGCCGATGATTTCTCCGAAGAGGTTGGTGATATTGGTATGGTAGGAGCCCCATTGCACATTGTCGATACCGTTACGCGGAGTGAGCGATTGCAGCGTCAGTTTGAAGTATTTTTCATGAGGGACCAGCGAAACCGTAGCCACCGAACCATTAGGATAATGCAACGTGACTGCCTGTTTGTTTTGATTAAAAATGGCTTTTATCGGCTGGTAATACTTGTTCTTTTTACTGTCAAACAGGGACAGCAACGGCGACGGCTTGTCGGCAGGGCTGAACTCGCGCTGGTTCGGTTTTCCTGTGACGTTTTTCATACTGGTGATCCATCCCTTATTGTTGATATGGATTTTAAAATAACGGGTATTGAAATCGTGCTGGGCATGGGAATAGGACGCCAGAAGAACGGCAATCAGGCTTAAAATAAGTGTTTTGGAAATCTGAAATCGCATAGCCGGGTAATTATGATTAAACACGCATTCCGAAAGGTAAAACCTTTATAAAAAAGCGATGATGCCTATTCTCTCGAAGTAAGCATCATCGCCCCAGGGACCTGCTTTTATTATTATTCTAACGGATTAAATGTTCCACCCCATTCCGCATTTTGCTTCAACACGGAACTGGCTTCCAGGTTCTTCTGGCTGAGCGGGTAAAACCAGTGGTTCTGATCGAGATTGTACTTGTATTGCGGATCGCCGTCAAGGTTTTCGATGAATACGGCCGTGAATTTTTTGCGAACGGCCGCATTTGAAATGTCATCCGTCCATTCAATTTTTTCTCCATCCTTCAACACAAAATAGATACCCTGACGGAACTTCGTTTGGTTGACCAGGTCAAACCGCTTCCATCTCCGCAGATCGCCCCAGCGCTTGTTCTCGAACGCGAATTCTACAAACCGCTCGCTGATATAAGCCTCCCTGATTTCGGCCTGAGAGGCAGCCGCGATCCCATATTTGCCCGCTGCGCCCGGCGTGATGCCTGCCCGCGCGCGAATGTCCTTCAATACCTGCAATGCTTCATCGGCCTTGCCAGCTTCATTCGCGGCTTCGCCATAGTTCATCAGCACTTCCGCGAACCGTATTTCCACCCAGTCGGTTGCTGCATTGCCGATGACTGTGCTGGTTAGCGTGTTGTCAAGTCCCTTGATCTCGAAGAAGCCCGATACACCCGCACCGATCGTTACAGCCTTCTGGTCACTGGCAAGCGATATGTATTTGAAACCACCGGGAGCACTGGCGTCCGCCGCTTTTCTCCACGCGCTCCAGTACCGCGTGCCGGTAGGAAGGTCGGGTGTAGGGTAAGGTGTTCCGCCGGTGAAGATGGTCGCATAGAACCGGTCGTCGCGGTTGGTCACGAAATCAGTCATGTACTGCTCGTTGTAAGCAGGATCGTTCAGAAGTTTTGCCGGATCAAACTGAATGGGTGAGCCGTCCTTTTTGGGATATGCGTGCAGCAATGGCAGCAGCGGCTGGTTTCGGTTCGCGTCCCCCTGCGTGAGCGGCTGCGGGCGGATGCCAGCCTGGTTGAACGGGTGATCGGGGTAAGAAAATTGATTCACCATAATTACCTCCTTATTTCGCTCCTGTTTCCAAATTTGCCCGTAAGCACCGAGAAGGCCTTTTCCCTGCGCTTTCAGGAAGTCTACGGCCGCTTTGTTGGCTTCATAAGCTTTCTGCCACCGCGACGGGTCGTTCGACGGGTTGAATAGCGGGCTCGCGTACCAGAGCAGCACTTTGCCTTTGAGGGCCATGGCAGCACCCTTGTCAATGCGCCCATAGTTGGCATTATCCCATTGATCGGGCAGGGAGGCGATGGCCGCATCCAGGTCCGCAATGATCTGTGTCACGCATTCCGAGGTTTTGTTGCGGGGGATGAAGAGGCTTTCCTTGTTGGACGGGTCCTGCGGATTCAAAATCAGGGGCACACCTCCGAAAGTGACGACTTTACCGAAGTAATCCCATGCACGCCAGAAAAGCGCCTGGCCCGTCATCTGCTTCTTTTTCTCCTCGGAAAGTACGGTGGGAGATACGGTAGGCAGCTTCGCGAGGAAAAAGTTGATCTTGTCGATATTGGTGTAAACCAGGTCCTGACCATCGGAGGCGACGCTGATGATGCCCCTGAGGTAATTTCCCATCGAACCGGGCGCATTCATGGCTTCGTCGCTGCTGTTGCCATTCACTGGCCACGACGGGATCATATTGCCGTGGATGTCAGTTAGAAATGCGTTGATCAGCTTTTCGTCGTTCCAGACGTTGTCGGGGTTGATGGCGCCGGTGTTGACGTAGTCGAGATCGGGCGTGCAGGCCTGGGGAAGGGCACCCACCGCCAGGCAGAACAATGAGAGTTTTATTATATGTTTACGCATGATGAAATCCTTTTGAAGGGTCAGAATGTGACATTGATACCAAAGTTGAAACTACGCATGACGGGATATGCAAATCCGTTTTCAATTTCAGGATCGTAGTAAGAGAATTTGGTGAGGTTGAACAAATTGGTCCCCGAGAAGTAAAACTTCACACTTGCCAAAGCCTTGTTGTAAAGCCTTGGGGGCACGGTATAGCCTATGGTCAAAGATTTCAACCGGGCAAAACCAGCGTTCCGGTACCAAAATGTCGACGCTGCATTGTAGGTATTAGACTGGGTTGCCGATATCGCTTTGGGCAAGGTGGCATTGGGATTTTGTGCCGTCCAGCTGTCGCTATACCATCCTGAATACAAACGGTTCCACTCTACCCCGCCCGCAAGATCCCGATACGATTTTTGTTGTTTGAGATTCCCGTTGAACATCAGATCAACGCTGATGCCTTTCCAGCTTCCGCCCAGGTTCAACCCATACACAATCGGAAAATTGCTCTTTTTGAGAACCACCCGGTCGTAGGTGTCAATGATCCCGTCTGGGGTACCGGCCGGACCGCTCAGGTCTTTATACACCATCATTCCTAATGCAGGCGTCATTCCATTATCCTTGTAATTGCTATGTTCACTGTTGAATTGATCCAGCTCCGCTTGTGTGCGGATGATCTTGTCAAACTGGTATCCGCGTATGACGGTCAACGAACGGCCAGTCGGAATGTCTATTTGCTGTGCATTTTGAGCATAATCCTGCTTAACGATCCGGTTCCAACCGTATGAAGCGGTCAAATTCCCGTAGTAAGAGAAGGCCTTCTTGGAGCTTGCATAACCCAGGCTGAAATCAAACCCCCGCGCTTTAATCACGCCATAGTTTTCCGGCGGCAAGTTCAGGCTAAATGTTGGAGGAACAGAAACGACCCTCAAACCCAGAATGTCATATGATTTGCGGTTCCAATATTCGAGGGTTGCTGTCCAGTGTTTCAAAAAGTTAATGTCGGCACCCGCATTATAGGTCAATGATTTTTCCCAGGTCAAATTAGGGTTCACGACAGATCCGTAAGTAACGCCGGTAGCAGTTTTTGCATCCGTACCAAAATAGGCGGAAGTTCCTTGTTTGTAAGATTCCTGCCATTGCCAGCCGGTCACGATCGGATCGCCGTTCACATCATTCGCCACATCATTTCCGGTCAGACCGGCAGATAGCCGAAGTTTAAGATTATCAATTCCGGAAGCCTTGGGAAAGAAGTTCTCTTTCGAAACCACCCAGCCCAACGATCCTGCCGGAAAAACACCCCATCTTTTCTCAGGTCCAAAGTTCATAGAGCCGTCTTTACGGAATGAAAAGGCAGCGAGATATTTGCCGTCATAATCGTAATTGAACTGGCCGATGTAAGAAGCCCGCCCGATGGTAAAATCGGTCTTTCCGCCTGCATAATCATCGGCGCGTGCGCTGCTGGCGGCCCACCACTGATCCGTGGTATATACGGGGAATGTTTCACGTCCTGCAAAAATACCGCTTCCGCTGGATTCCGCTTTTTCATAAACGACCAGGCCCTGTACGTGATGAAGGTTGTTGAATGTATTCTCGTAGCTTAATTGCAGATCGACCTGGTAATCCTGCGCCCAGTCTACGTTAGTACGCAGATAATCCTTGGCAATATTTGTGGAAGCTTTGGTGCTCAAAATGTCCGCATCCTTTGTGGAGATAATATGCTTGTTAACAGGGTCGCGCTTCATCACATTCATTAAATAACTCTTCTGAAAGATTTTCTCCCGCTTGTATTCAAAATTTTTGCTAAATGCCACCTTGGCGCTCAGGCCTTTAATCACGGGGATATTGTATGTCGCATTCAATACGATCTGCGGTTTCAGAAAGTTGATTTTGTCGTACCCTCCGTCTCCTTTGACCGTCGCTCCTACGTTGGCAATCCATCCGTAGTCAATCGGTTTTCCGCCGTCTGTAAAAACAGGCTGATCTGGTTGCCAAACGAGCAATTTTCTATACAGGGCCTCCGTGCCCTCCCAGGTTAGAACACCTTGGATGTTATTGCTGAGCCCCAACCCTGCGAAAAACTGTAAATCCTTTGTCGCATCAACTGTGGCGTTGAGGCGGATGTTATATTTATCGTAAGTAAGTGGTTTGAGAAAGCCGTTCTGTTTCACGTAGGATGCACCGGCGTAGTATCTTACCTTTTCGTTGCCACCGTTTACGCTGAGGTTGTGTTGCGAGGTAGAAGGATTGCGCCAAACAGCTTCCAGCTGATCATATCCCCAGCCATTATCGATATTTTTATAATGGTCCAAGTCCGCTTGTGTCCACGCCCAGCCTGCGGGGTCCGTCGTGCCGTTGATGCGGTTGTAAAGCTCGCCCGCCTCTACGGCACTGGTCCGCGATGCATTTTTAGTCCTGGTATCAAACCCGGTATTGAAGGAGTAGTTAAACGAGGGCTTGCCTACTTTACCCCTCCTGGTGGTGATCAGGATGACGCCACCCGCAGAACGCGAACCATAGACGGCAGCCGAAGCCGCATCTTTCAATACAGTGATGGTCTCTATTTCATTCGGACTCAGGTTGTTGAAATCGGCTGATCCGCGTATCACCCCGTCAATCACATAGGTTACCGGTTGGTTATTGGGAGAAGAGCGGGTTCTGATGCTGATCTCCGGATTGGTACCGGGTATCCCGTTAGGCGTTTTGATATTGACACCGGCGAGCCTTCCCGAAAGCAGGTTACCTGCCGATGTTGTGGGCATTGTCTGCATTTCCTCGGTCACATTCATGCTCACCACAGAGCCGGTCATCAACGACTTTTTCTGAGAGCTGTAACCGGTCACCACAAACTCTTCCAGTGATTTAACGTCCGACGCAAGCGTTACATCTATCCGGGTTTTGTTACCCACGGTTTGTTCTTGCGACAAAAAGCCGACGAAAGAAAAGACGAGAATGGCGTCTTTGTCAATGACCTCCACGGAAAACTCACCGCGCTCATCCGTAATCGTCCCACGCTGGGTGCCCTTCACCACTACGCTTACTCCGGGTAGTCCCGCCCCTTTTTCATCGGATACCTTGCCTTTGAGCACGATTTCGGCTGGGACGCCGGCAGTTTGTCCACCCGTGGAGGCGAAGAAAGAAAATTGCCTGAGAGGGCTGTCGGCCGGCTGGTCGGGCGCGTTCGATACCGGTGCCTGCTGGGTTTTCTTATCACCTTTCAACGGTTTGACCACGATATACCCGCCCGTTTTGGACCTGCGGTATTGCAGGCCGAGCGGTTTCAGAATCCGGGACAGGGATTTTTCCGCACTGGCCTGAAAATCCAGCGCACTTAACGGCACTTCGTAGCCTTGTACGACGCTGTCGAAATAGAGGATGTCGACTTTGTAATGGATTTTGAACTCCTGCAATACTGATTTCAGGCTTCTGGTAGACTGCTGGGCCACGAACGGGTGCTGCCGCTGCCCGATGGCGGCCAGCAACTGTGCATGACCGGGGGAACCGGCACTAGCGGCAGCCAGCACAAATAGAAGGGATCGTAACGGTTTTTTCATAGAAAATGGGTTTTAAGCGGGGTAAGAAAAGATTAAGGGGTTGGTGTAGTAGTCAGGGGTTTAGATTAATGACATTAATAGTCGAGCGTAATGACTTTTCCATCCTCCGAGCGGGAATAGGATAATCCGGAATCGTCGGCCAGTATTTCGAAGAGCTCTTCGGCATTCAGTGCGGTGAAAGAGCCGGAGACTGTCTGGGCGGCGAGCGTGGAGTCAGGAATGTGGATTTTCAGACCGAAATTGTCTTCAAACAGATCGCATATGTCACGCAGGCTCTCATTTTCAAACACAAAGCGATGGGCTTTCCAGGCCGAGTAGTTGGCCGGGTTGGTTGTTTTCTTCACGGATGCCTGCCCAGGCGCGTCGAAAGTGACAAGGTCACCGGGCCTCATTACGATCTGATCGGTTTCCGAGCCTTTCAGGTAATGCAGTTTTACCTTTCCTTTGTTCAGCACCACGCGCGAGCGCCTCGGCCGCGCATATACATTGAACTCGGTGCCCAGCACTTCCACATCAAAATTCTTTTCCGTGTGTACGATGAATTTTTGATGGTTCTCCGTGTGCGTAATGGCGAAATCCGCTTCCCCGGTCATGTATACGTCCCGGGTCGTCTTCCCAAAACCGAACCGCGGAACCCGGAGCGTGGAGTTGGCGTTGAGTACCACCTTGCTGCCGTCGGGCAATACCAGCCGCTCGATCTGACCGAAACCGGTGGTGTAAATTTCATAACGCACGTGGTCACGCGCGAACCAGCCACCCGCAAGGAGCAGCAACGTCACCGCCGCTGCGATAAGCCATGATTTTCGTTGCGCCGGTAACCTTTGTAACGGTTGTGCCGCGGCTGGCCCGGCAATGGTTTCCTCAGTCTGCTCGTCTATCCGCGAGAAATGGCGGATAATCGCACCATCGACGTCGGCATTGTACTGGATGTTCTGATTTTCCCATTCCACCAACCAGATGAACAATTGTTCCCTGGCCTGCGGATCGGCGCTCCAACGGTCGATCAGGTCCTTTTCAAATGCCGTCGCATTTCCCGAAAAGTAATTGAAAATCAGTTCTTTGCTTATTGGATCTTTCATGGTTAATTTTTGCGATAATGTGTTCCGATGCCCCGGGAGGCAAGGATTAATTGAATAGGGCGAGCAGCGCGAATAGCCATTTGGCTTTAATAATCCTCCTCAGTTCCTGCATTGCCGTGTACATCTGCGACTCCACAGTCCGGTACGATACGCCCAGCTCCGCCGCGATCTCACTGTATTTTTTGCCCTCATACCGGTGCATGAGATATACCCGGCGCTGCTTTTGCGGAAGCGCGTTGATGGCGTTCTGCACGTCGTTGTACAGATCTTCATATTGGGTGATATGGTCGGGCTGCTGTTCCGGCTGAAGCGTCACATATTCGGCATGTTCCAGCGAGGTATTCCGCTTCATTTCGAGGCGGGTGTAGTCAAAGGCGCTGTACCGCACGGCGGAAAACAGGTAGTTGCGGAAAGATGTTTCCACGGTTGCGAAAACCTTGTCCCTGTGGAATTTGTAGAAAACTTCGGAAACAATATCCTCGGCTATTTCTTTCGACGAGACATACCGCACCACATGGCTGCACAACGGCCGGTAATACCAGCGGAAAAGCAGCTCGATACCCGTATTGGTGTCCGATTCAAATGCCTTTTTCAGCAGCATTTCCGACTCACCAGGAAACTTCGGCCGGCGCGAAAGCCTGTCCGGACCCTGGCCGGGAGGTGCGGGCTGAGCGGGACCATCCTCTTGATGATCAGACAATTCCAAACTATCCATGATTAGCGGTTAAAAGTGCCGACATCAGGCCGGTTCTGGCGGCCTGTTATAGTAATGTCGATCTCACCGCCCGAAACACTTAGAAGAAAAGTAGATTTTTTATTAAATAACTTACAAATGTATAAACATTTAAACAAAGTTTACTTCCAAAGACGCCCAGCTAGGGCATTCGGAGCAAATGCCGATTAATCCTGGTCAGGAAATTAAGTAGTAAGTAAAAGCGGCAGACGCTACCCCTTAAGATTCCTTCCGGCTGATTTCTTCAAAAAGGCGCATGGCAAATAATCCATTTCCGACTGCGCCTCCAGCGCGTAAAGCCGCAGCGATGAAGACGGTTTCCGCAATTTCCTCCCGGTTCGCTCCGGCTTTAATTGCGTTTTCGATGTGCGACTCAATGCAAAAAGAGCACTGGGTTGTCAGCGCAACGGCGATCGACATCAACTCGCGGTACTTGACAGGGATTACGCCGTCTGCACGTTCGGCGGTGTATTTCAAGTTCAGGAATGCCGCCGCCTCCTTTTTAGCGGCATCAATCAGAGTTTGGGTGTAGGCTCTGTCGCCGGGGTTCTGGTATTGATCCATTGGGTTAAGGTGTTGATTGTTAATATCCAGGTGATGTTTGGTTACAATGCCATTAATTTATAAATTTCGTGGATAGCACCTAATTAGTTTGTATTGCTGAATGAGCTTTGATGACAGTTCAACAGTATTCTTCTCAAACTAAGACCACAAAGACCACTCACACTAAGATTCGGAACGAGCATCGGGCCGTGAACACCCATTTCGATCTCCTATTCATAAAATATACAGCAAAGGGACCATTAAGTCCCTGGAAAACCGTGACATATATAGATCAAAGTTTTAGCTATGAGTAAAAAGGTTGATGTCAGCATCGCATTTTATGGTAAACCTTACCAGGCAATTGTTACCATAAAGACATTGATGAAACATAGTGGTGCCCACATTGATAAAATCTATTTTTCAAGGGAAAGAAAGCAGCCTCACAATGATTACATCGGAATTTTCAAAGTCGTTGACTATTTCAGAAATGATCCTGATGTGCAATTGATCGTTCAATATCCCTACCATCATTTGGGATTGGGCGTGATGGATATCGAGCGGGCAAAAGTCGACAAACGTTGGCGGCAGAGCATTATGTACCAATATGCTTTGGAAACCACGGATAAGAAATATCTGTGCATCATGCACAACGACATGCTTTATTCCGGGGATATGATCGGCGACATGCTCAAAGAATTCGAGGCGGGCGGACCCAATTTAGCCGGTGTCGGCTCAATCGGGCAATGCTGGTCTTGCCCCGCCGGTCCCGCGTGGGGAAATAAATGCAATTCGAATATCTACCAGCAGTATGTTCCGTCTGTTGAGGAAGCCCTGGAAATAACGGCAGCCTATGCTACTCCGAGGCAGAAACTTCAGATGGAGGTTATAGAACGGGGGAGGGTTCATATTCTACCGGAATGCCGGTTGAATGAGTATTGCGCGCTGATCGACGTGGACAAGTATCGGCTGGAGACCGTTCCGAACGGGAACATCGGCTGCTATGGAGGGAACTGGGGCGGCGTCGACACCGCCACGGTCTGGTCTCACGACATGTATAAAAAAGGATATGTTTTTAAACATTTGTGTCTGGAGGATTATGCGTTGCATGCGCCATTCGATAAAACCGGAAGCGGCACCCAGGCGAATACCAGCCGGGATATTTACGAGAATGCCGAGCGAAATGCCAAAGCGTACATCGAACAGCATTTTGGAGCGATCAGGCAGACGCCTTATGTTGGTTTAGCGAATTTGTTTGATTCCGTAAAAAGGAACGCGTGGCTGGCGATCATACACACCTATGGTTTTTTTAAACGTGTATTAGGCAAGTAGTAGGCTGCTGTCGCCGCGCAACGGCCGTCTCCGTTGTAAATGAATTTCCACACATTGTCATTCCTGTTGTGCTGCCGCCCCTTCAAACCGGGTTCTGTCCATTGGAACAGGAATTGCTTTCAGCCCACCATTTCGCACCCGGTAAGCTTCTTATTCGGGTGATTTGTGAAATGTAACAATCAAAAGGGGCATCATGGCAAAAAGAAAAGCACAGCAGGACCCGGCAGTCGACCAGCCGGAAAACGACAAGATCAGGGATCTTGAGCAATTCATGGAAGATTCGTCGGGAGCACTGATGAATACGAATACCGGCGTGAAGATCAACGACGATCAGAACTCGCTGAAAGCGGGTGAGCGCGGTGCTTCGCTGCTGGAAGACTTTATTCTCCGCGAAAAAATCACTCATTTCGATCACGAGCGCATTCCCGAACGCGTGGTTCATGCCCGGGGATCGGGCGCGCATGGAGTTTTCAAACTCTACGAACCGCTAGGCGAATACACTAAGGCGCAATTTCTCAACGATACAGCCATTGAAACGCCCGTTTTCGTCCGTTTTTCTACCGTGGCAGGCTCGCGCGGTTCCACCGACCTGGCGCGGGACGTGCGCGGGTTCGCGGTGAAATTTTACACGCAGGAAGGCAATTTCGACCTGGTAGGCAACAATATGCCGATCTTCTTCATCCAGGATGCGATGAAATTTCCCGACCTGGTTCATGCCGTGAAGCCCGAACCCGATAACGAAATACCACAAGCTGCATCGGCGCATGATACGTTTTGGGATTTTATTTCCGTTATGCCCGAATCCACACATATGATCATGTGGCTCATGAGCGACCGGGCGATCCCGCGCAGCTACCGCATGATGGAGGGCTTCGGGGTGCACACGTTCAGGCTGGTGAATGCGGAAGGCAAGAGCAGTTTCGTGAAATTTCACTGGAAACCGCTGCTCGGCGTGCATTCGGTAGCCTGGGACGAAGCTCAAAACATTTCGGGTAAGGATCCGGATTTTCACCGCCGGGACCTATGGGATGCGATCGAAAGCGGTAATTTCCCCGAATGGGAGCTGGGTTTGCAGATTGTACCGGAAGAAGACGAGTTTAAATTCGATTTCGATTTGCTCGATCCAACCAAAATTATCCCCGAAGAGCTCGTGCCGGTGCGCAGGGTAGGCAAGTTGACGCTGAACCGTAACCCGGAGAACTTTTTTGCAGAAACCGAGCAAGCGGCTTTCCATATCGGGCATGTTGTTCCAGGCATCGACTTCACCAACGACCCGCTCTTGCAGGGGCGACTTTTTTCTTACACCGATACGCAACTGATCCGTTTGGGCGGCCCTAACTTCCAGGAAATCCCGATTAACCGCCCGATCGTGCCTGTGCACAACAACCAGCGCGACGGCTTTATGCGGCAGACGATCAACCGCGGCAAGGTAAGTTACGGTCCCAACTCGATCGGGGATAATTTCCCGGTGCAGGCCAAAATTTCCGAAGGCGGGTTCGGTTCGTATCCCGAGCGCATCGATGCACGCAAGGTGCGGGCGCGAAGCAAGAGTTTTCTGGACCATTTCAGCCAGGCGAAACTGTTTTTCAACAGCCAGTCCGAACCGGAGAAAAACCATATCATCGATGCATTCAGTTTCGAGCTGGGCAAGGTGCAATCCAATGCGGTGAGGCAACGGATGCTCGGGATATTGTCGATGGTGGACAAAAAGCTGGCAGGTGCAGTAGCGTTCGCGCTCCGCCTGGCCGTGCCGGAAAATCCTGAGCAACCTGTGAACAGAAGCGTTCCGGCCGACGCCGATCCCGCCGACTACGAACCCGTGGTGAAAGAGCCATCCGTGGCGGTGTCGCCTGCACTGAGTATGACAACGAGTCCGAAGAACAGTATTAAAACGCGCAAAATCGCATTTCTCGCGGCTGACGGTGTCGACGGGAAGTCTTTAAACACCGTTAAAACCGCGCTGGAAAAAGCCGGCGCTATCGTGGAAGTGATTGCACCACGGCAGAATTTCATCCTTTCTGAAACGGAGGAGGAAATACCTGTAAATCACAGTTTGCTCACCGCGGCTTCGGTATTTTACGATGGGGTGTATGTACCGGGTGGTACCAACAGCGTCGCTACCATTGCGGCAGACGCGGATGCTGTGCATTTCCTGAATGAGGCATTCAAACATTGTAAGGCGATTGCGGCGGACTCCTCTGCGATGCCGGTGATCGAATCCACTTATTTCGCAAAGCAAATCCCGGCCGAATATACCGACGAGTCGGTGCTGCTGGACGGGATAGTGATTGGAGATAAGCCTTCAAAGCTCGCTGATTGGTTTATTTTGGCGCTGGCGCAGCACCGCTTCTGGAAACGCGAGAAACCAAGAAGAATTCCTGCTTGATAAGGATCGGAACCAAGATGTACTTAAAAAGCGGCTGCACATTACGCAGCCGCTTTTTTATGCTTCCTGACCCAGCAAAAGAGTCGCTTCCTGATTGCCCTGCTGAATGGCGATGTCGTAGGCCGTTAGTCCCCGTGAATCCGGAATAAGCGGGTCGGCACCGCTTTCGAGCAACAGGCGCATCACCTCGTTTCGCCCGAAAAGCACCGCAAACATCAGCGCTGTACCACCATTGCCATGTTGCCTGTCGAGGTCGGCGCCGTGCATGAGCAACAAGCGGGCAATATCGGGATAGCCTTTGAATGCAACGCCCATCAAGGCTGTGTTTCCGCCGAAGTCGGCCGCATTGACATCCGCGCCGTGGCGCAGCAGCAACGCGGCCGCGTCGTAACGATTGTTATAACAGGCGATAATGAGCGGCGTATAGCCTTTTTCGTCCTGGACATTTACATCCGCCCCGCGGTCGATCAGTTCCGTCAGCACGGCCGTCTCTCCCAGACGCGCCGCGTGCAATGTGATTCCGGTTATGTTCTCCACGCGGTTAGGGCTGCTCCACCGGTTTTTGTTGCTCATTCATCTGATGCGCGACCACGCTGTCGGGCGTGAGATTGCTCATAGCGATCTGCATTTTGTTTTTCAGACCGGAGACTACTTTGTCCTTGCCTTCCATCAATGCCTCGTAACCATCCCGGGCCACTTCAGCGGGATCGGCCAGATTATCCTCGTCCTGAACGGCCTTGCTGTCCTGCATATCGGCTTTGTTGAAGAAGTCGGTGTCGGTAACGCCGGGCATAAGCGCCGTGAGCGTGACACCGGTATCTTTCACTTCTTCCCGGACAGCCTCGGTGAACGAAAGTACAAATGCCTTCGTGGCATGGTAAACTGCCTGCCATGGTCCCGGTAGTTTGCTGGCAATGGACGCGAGGTTCAAAATTTTGCCCGACTTTCGGGCTGTCATATCTGTTAAAAAGCACTTGGTGAGTACTACCAGTGAGGAGATGTTCAGGTCGATGATCCCCAATTCCCGGTCGATGTCAGTTTTATCAAATTTACCATAAACACCCTGGCCTGCGTTGTTGACCAGCACCTCTATCTCAATGCCGCGCTGTTTGATATCGGCATAGAGCCCGAAGGCCTGTTCCCGGTCAAAGAGATCTTTGGGAATAGGCAGCACCTCTACACCGAAAGCCCGTAACTGCGAGCTGGTTTCATCCAGTTCGGCAATATCCCGGGCCGTTATGACAAGATTGTAGCCGTCGCGGGCGAAGAGTTTGGCAAGTTCAAGTCCTATACCACTCGTTGCCCCGGTAATCAGGGCATATTTTCCATTGTTTTCCATAATGTCGTGTATTTGAATGAAAGGCTGTTTCCAGGTAAAAACCATGCCCGAAGGTTGGAAGGGAGATCGGGCTGTCTTAGCCTGCGTAAACATGGCGTTCTTCCAGCAGCATCAGCATCGAGTTCAATACCACATCGAAATTCTGGCAGGCATTCCAGTTGATGGTCTTGTGTAAAGCTTTGTTCAACGGTCCCCAGCGTTCGGGTTCACCATCCATGCTGATCACGATACTCGGCGTACCGGTTGCCGCAGCGATATGCGATACGCCGGTGCAGTTGCTGATCAGCAATGCCGATTCCCGGATCAGCTGCCCGATTTCGCCGGGACCTGTCCGACCCGTAAGATCGAGTGCCGGATAGTCCATCGCCTCGATGACCTGCCGGGTGATATCGGCTTCACCGGCCGTACCGGTAACCACTACCTGGTAGTTCATCCCTGCGCATTCGTCGGCCAGGCAGGCGAAATGCGATGGCGGCCACTGGCGCCACGCACCACGCGAGCCTGGATGTACACACACATAATGCCCTTCTTCGAGCATCGGATTCTGGGCATGAAAACGGGCCGCTTCTGTCTCCGTAACCGGATATTCGAGATGGGTGCCGATCGCCGGAATACCGAGGTGCTTCATCAGCCGCAAATGCCGCTCGATTTCCGAAATGCCGGTGGGATATTCAAGAAATCGGTCAGGGTCACGATAATTCCCTTCGCTATGGAACCCTGCCACCGGACCGACCCGCAGGTTTTCTAGCATCTGGTTAACGATGCTGCCGTTGCCCTGCATTTGCAGGATCAAATCAAAGGGGTTCCCGCGCATGATGTGCCCGAACTGCTCCCATTTGTCGGGGTCGAATGGCTGTTCCGGAAGTCCCTCGTAACCCGGAAAATGGATAAAACCATCCAGGTAGGCCGAAAAGCGTTCGCAGAAAGACTTGGCCCAGGGCAGTCCGAGCAACGTAATTTCGGCTTCGGGATAGGCGTGGCGCAATGCCCGCAGCGCAGGTACGGAACATAACATGTCGCCGAGTTGCAATGCTCTGAAAACGGCAATGCGGTGAGTGGTTTGGGGTGGAAATGTCATAGGAAAAAGACTTTGTATCGCAGTGCCCCGCGAATGGTCCAGTAAACAGACAGGTAAGGAATGGCCATGGAGGTAACCATCATTTCCACACGGTGCGAAAACGAAGGATCGGTTCCATTGAGACGTTTGGCAACAAAATACAGCAGTGCTCCGGCCCAGACCAGTAGCGCCAATCCGCCCACAGCCGGTGAGTCCAGCGCAAAACCAAGCACGGCAACAATGCTAGCCAGGATGATCACATAGTAGTTCCACACCGGGCCGCTGGCAATTCTGCTCCGGTACAGCTCCGGGTGTTTTTTGAAAAGCAATGCATTGAACATGCTTTTACGCTGCTCGGCAATGCTTACTCCCCAGGAAGTCTTCCGGACCGGGTGGCAAACCACGGCGTCGGACACATGGAAGATCGGGACCTGGGCGGTCAGGAGCTTGAACTGTAAATCGGAATCCTCCCGCCAGGCCGTGGGAAATGCCTCGTCGAAACCGCCTGTCAGTTCAAGAGCGCCTCTGCTGCAAGCGCAGTTGGCCGTAATGAACTCCGCAGTGGATAAGTAAGCAACATTTTTCTCGTAATCGGTCGGACAATCGCGCACGGGCACCGTCACGCGGCCGGTGAAGGCAACGTACCGCTGGTCGTGGAAGCGATAGGCACGCCAGTAGGCTACAAGCCAGTCGTTGTCGGGGATGCAATCGTCATCGGTGAAAACGACGAGGTCACCCGCCGTTCTGCGCCAACCGTAGTTTCGCGCGGCCGCCGGGCCGCTTCGGGCGGATAAACTGTGAAATGTAATGCAGAAGTCGGGGTATTCGCTGGCAAAAGATTGCACCACGGCTTCTGTCTGCGGATCCGGGCCGTCGGAGACAACCACTACTTCAAAAAAACATCCGGGATAATCCTGCCGGCATAGCGCCGTCAGGCATCTATATAAAAGTTCAGGGCGTTTGAATGTCGGTATGACCACGCTCATGCTGGCTGTTATCATTGTTTTTCGAGAATAAATGAGTTGATGATCAAGGCGTCAAATGGCGATGTCCAGAAACACTCGATGGCGTCCCTGGGTGAGCACACGATCGGCTCACCGCGTGTGTTGAATGAGGTGTTCACCAGCACCGGAACGCCGGTGAGTGCCTTGAATTCGTTGATCAGGTCGTAATAGAGCGGATGCTGGTCGCGGTTGATGGTCTGCACGCGGGCGGTGCCATCGGTATGGCGCACTGCCGGGATGCGGTCGGCCTTGTCGTCTTTTACCGGGTAAACAAAAAGCATGAATGGCGATACTCCGGCATCTTCAAACCACTCGGGGGCATCTTCTTCGAGCACGACGGGTGCTACCGGTCTGAAATCCTCCCGGTCTTTGATATCATTGAGCCGCGCCTGCATATCGGGATGGATCGGCGAGGCGAGGATGGAGCGCGCACCGAGCGACCGCGGCCCGAATTCCATCCGCCCCTGGTACCAGGCAATGATCTTGTCCTCGGCCAGGATCGCCGCCGTTTCCTTCGCGACGTTCGTCAGCCGTTTGTAAGGCATTTTGGCCCAAAGCATAAATTTCTCGATTTCCTCATCAGAATAGTCGGGGCCCCAGTACACATGTTCCATCGGTGCGGTGTAGCGCGGCCCTTCTTCGCGGGTGTTTAGGCGCACGTCCAACCATTGAGCTGCTCCCAATGCGGTACCGGCGTCCCCGGCGGCGGGTTGTACCCATACATTCTGAAACGGCCCTCGGTCACGGATCACCGCATTCATGACGCAGTTCAGCGCGACGCCCCCCGCCATGCAGAGGTTTTGGGCACCGGTTTGCTCGTAAAGCCATTGCGCCAGCTTTAAAACCGTTTCCTCCAATGCTTTTTGCAGCGAGTGCGCAATATCATAGTGCAGTTGCCCGAAAGGGTCATCTTTTCGGCGCCCTGGTCCCCACCATTGCTCAGGATCAAAATCGTCGATGGTGTATTGACCGTTGTCTCCTACGTGGATCACCGACCGAAAATCTTCCAGGTACACCGGCCGCCCATAGGAAGCCAGTGCCATGACCTTGTACTCGTCAGATGAATGCAGAAAGCCCAGGTAAGTGGTTATTTTTTCATACAACATCCCCAGCGAATGCGGCATATCCACCGAATCGATCTGGACCAGCGAGTTGTCCTTGCCGATAAAATAGCCCGTGGTTGCCTGTTCGCCCCGGCCATCGAGCGTGAGCACGGCGGCTTCATTGAAGGGCGAAGGGAAAAATGCGCTGGCTGCATGGGCCACGTGGTGGTTGACATACTCCCATTTACCGGCAATGTCGCCGCCGTTGGCCAGCCGTTTCTGCAAATGGTGGGGATAGCCGTCGCGCAGTTGCTCCGGCGCTTTGCGGATGTAGTTGAGGAAAAGCGTGTCCCAATCCTGATACACATCCGGCGCAGCCAACACATCGGCGCCGTCGTCGAATGCGCTTTTATAGACCGATGATTCGGTAATGCTTTCCGGATCAAATGAATAGGCGATGCGGTCCACGTCCTGTAAGGTAATGCCCGCGGTTTTCAGGCAGTAGTCGATGGCGTGGAAGGGCAGTTCCCAGGTGGAGAATGGTACCGGGCGTTTGCCATGTTTGATATGGGTAAAACGCTCTTCTTCTGCGGCAGCGATGATCTTTCCGTCTTTCACCAGCGCGGCGGCGGTATCATGAAACGCTGCATTAATTCCAAGAATATACATAGGCAGGTCTTTGGTTTGTGAATGTTGGCCGCTGGGCACAACTACCATGCCAGTTCAAACTGTGGATATTCTTCCATGTCGCGAATTACCGGGGCCCCTTCCTATACGTTGCGTTTGGAAGCGTTTTGCACGGTTTATGCGCTTCCCGGTCGCCAAAGGCCTGAGGGACAAAACAGCGCTTGTACGCAATGGCATCGTTTTTGACAAGGCGCGGCCTGTTTCACATCAACGATTACATATGGACGGGAGCAACATCAGCCGGTTAAGGATTTTTACCTGGCACATTCATGGGAGTTATCTTTATTATCTTTCAAAGGGCAATTATGACATTTTTATCCCCGTCAACGGCACCCGGAGCGAGGGCTATTACGGGCGTGGAGAGACATTTCCTTTCGGCCCCAATGTGGTCGAAGTGGACGCTGCCGACGTGCGTAATATGGAATTCGACTGTATCCTGTTCCAGTCGGAACGGAATTACCTGATTGACCAGCACGATATTCTGGCCGACTGGCAAAAGCAGCTTCCGCGCGTCTACGTGGAACACAATACGCCTGTGCAGCACCCTACCAACACCCGGCACGTAATGACGGACCCGGCCGTGAAAATGGTGCATGTGACCCATTTCAATAAACTTATGTGGGACAATGGCGGCTCGCGCAACGTGTGCGTCATCGAGCATGGCGTATGCATTCCGGCAGTTTCCTACCGTGGCGATATTCCGCGCGGCATTGTGGTGATCAATCACATCGAGCAGCGCGGACGGATCACTGGCTGGGATGTCTTCGAGGAAGTCCGGAAGCAGGTGCCGTTAGACCTGATCGGCATGGGGACCAGCGGCTCGGGCGGGCTGGGGGAGGTGCTCAATCCGCAGTTACCGGAGTTTATCAGTCATTACCGCTTTTTCTTCAACCCGATTCGGTACACCAGCTTTGGCCTCGCAGTTTGCGAAGCCATGATGACCGGAATGCCCGTGGTCGCGCTGGCTACGACCGAGTATGTGACCGTGATCAAAGACCGCGAATGCGGACTGATCGACACGAATATCGACCGCCTTATCGAAGGAATGAACCGCCTCATTGCCGACCCGGTCTGGGCGCGGCAGCTTGGCGAACAGGCCCGAGAAGTGGCCAGCAATAAATTCAGCATTACCCGGTTCGTGACGGATTGGGAAAGCACTTTCAGACAAACTATTCAACACAATTATGAAAAGGGAAATAGCATTTATCAGTGAGCATGCCTCCCCATTGGCCGTATTAGGGGGAGTTGATAGTGGCGGACAAAATGTGTATGTAGCCGAACTCTGTAAATCGCTCGCGAAGTTGGGTTATGTGATCGACATTTTTACGAGAAAGGACAGCGCCGGGCTTCCCGAGATCGTTCAATGGCTGCCGGGTATCCGCGTAATACATATCGAGGCCGGGCCGGCTACGGATGTACCGAAAGAGCGCTTGCTGGGTTTTATGGATGAATTCGGCAAGAACATGATCAGCTTCATCAAGCGATTTCATATGGATTATGAATTGATACATGCCAATTTCTTTATGTCAGGACTGGTGGCATCGTACGTGAAGCGGCGGCTGGGCATTCCCTATGTGATTACGTTTCACGCATTGGGGAAAATCCGGAAGCTGCATCAGAAAGAGCAGGACGCCTTCCCCGAGGAGCGCCTGGGAATCGAACAGATGATCGTCGACGATGCCGATTATATCATTGCGGAATGCCCGCAGGATAAGCAGGACCTCGTGGAACATTATCAGGCCGACCCGTCGAATATTTCCATTATACCCTGTGGTTTCAGCAGCGACGAGTTTCATCCGGTAGCCAAGTCGATAGCACGCCGGCAATTGGGTTTGGAAAAGGACGAACTGGTATTGCTGCAACTGGGCAGGGTGGTGCCCCGCAAAGGGATCGATAATGTGATCCGCTCGCTACGTTACCTACGCGACATTCCCAAACTGCGATTGCTCGTTGTCGGAGGAGCTGCGGACGTCCCCGATTTTGAAAAGGATCAGGAGTTTATCCGCCTTCGTGACATTGCCCGGGCTGAGGGCGTTTTGGCACAGGTCGAATTTACCGGTCGCCGAAACCGGCAGCAGCTCAAACAATACTACCAGGCGGCAGATTTCTTTATTTCCACGCCCTGGTACGAGCCCTTTGGCATTACCCCGCTGGAAGCGATGGCATGCGGTAAGCCGGTTATAGGCTCCGCAGTAGGAGGGATCAAATACACAGTTAAAGACGGTGAAACAGGCTTTTTGGTGCCGCCGCATGATCCTGAGGCATTGGCACTGGCTGTTCGGGAGGGTATTTCGTGTCCCGACAAATACCGGGCATTGTGCCGCAATGCGCTCAAACGCGTACATGCGTATTTTACCTGGGAGCATGTGGCGCGGAAAGCCGACGATCTCTATCATCGCATCAACCGGCGTACCGTGTCGCGGCCAGCCGCTTCCCTGCTTTACATGCGTAATGCCGGCGTTATGCGGCACGCCGACTACCGCAATAGTATAAGAGCCTATGCAGTACCACGTTAACAAGGCGGTTTTTCTGGATAAAGACGGCACGCTGATCCGGGACGAACCCTATAATGTCGATCCCGCCAAGGTTGTTTTTGAGGATGAAGTATTCGAAGGCCTGCGGACTTTGCAGGCCGACGGATACCGCCTCGTGGTGGTATCGAACCAGCCCGGCCTTGCGATGGGTCTATTCTCAAAAATAGAGCTGGATGTGCTGATACGGTATTTCGAAGATGTTTTCGCAGAGAATGGCCTGGTGCTTTCCGGGTTCTACTACTGCCCGCATTGGCCTGCTTCTGCTGAAAATGCATGCGAATGCCGGAAGCCCGAGCCGGGCTTGCTGATTCAGGCAGCCTCCGACCTGCATATCGACCTTGCACATTCCTGGATGATCGGAGATATTCTTAATGATGTGGAAGCGGGTAACCGGGCAGGTTGTCGCACAGTCCTGATCGACAATGGAAACGAGACGGAATGGTTGGAAGGCCCGTACCGGGTTCCGCATTATACCACGCGGCATTTCAAGGATGCCGCCGACTACATTACCAGCCAAACTGTTGCCGAAAATGATTGAACATAAGCCATTGCGGCATATACTTTGCATCCGCGCCGATAATATGGGCGACGTTATCATGTCGTCGCCGGCCATGCGCGCACTAAAAGAGACCTTCGGAAGCCAAGTTACCTTACTCACTTCCCGGGCGGGGGCATTAGTAGTCCCTTATCTTGATTGCGTGGACGGGCTGATTACAGCCGATTTGCCCTGGGCAGGGCATGCCGTGGCGACAGATTACGACCTTCCCGCATTGGCGAATGAAATCGCTTCGATGCATTTCGACGCAGCCGTCATTTTTACTGTATACAGCCAAAGCGCGCTTCCGGGCGCCATGCTCGCGTACATGGCGGGCATTCCCATGCGCATTGCATACGCGAGGGAAAATCCTTATGCATTACTCACTACCTGGCTTCCCGACGATGAACCCTACGAGCGGATCGGCCATCAGGTCGAGCGCGACCTGCATCTGGTTCGCAGCATCGGTGCCGACGTTACTGATGACCGGCTTTTTTTGACCCGGCATACGCATATGCTGGCCGGATTGAAGGATAAACTGTCTTCTATTCCGATTCGTCAAAATGTGCCTTATCTGGTGCTGCATCCCGGTGTTTCGGAGGAGAAACGGAAATATCCGGCAGAACTATGGGTTGAAACCGGCAGGCTTTTGAAAGCGAAGTTTGGTTTACCACTGCTGATATCAGGATCGGCATCGGAGAAAACGCTCGCGGATTCTATCGCCGCAGACATTGGCAATGGTGCCCATTCGGTTGCCGGCGCACTATCGTTGGGTGAGTTCATTGCGTTGATTGCCAACGCGACTTGCGTAATCTCCGTAAATACTTCCACAATACATATTGCGGCTGCCGTGCAAACGCCGGTGGTTGTTTTATATGCTCAAACCAATCCGCAGCATACGCCCTGGAAAAGTCCTCACGAAGTGTTGCCCTTTTCTGTTCCAGCTCACTTGCAAAGCCGTAATGCCGTTATCCGGCACGTTGCCGGGCACTTGTATCGCGAAATAACTCCTTATCCGGACCCGTCTGACGTAATAGGGGCGGTGGAGCGGCTGCTTAGTTCAAAGGCGGCGCATCCGGTCCTGATTGAACAGGCGCGTTACTGACACGCTTGCCTTTAAACAATGCATTCAATGACGATTGCCAGTTGAGGAGCACGTCAATGACAAAGAAATCTCGCAAGTTGCTGCGAATACTTGTCCGCAGAATGCGCTTGACAATGCTTTTATGTACCTCACCTTCCTCCCGCACGCGCGGCAGCAGCTGGATAGCCAGCACCGTAAGCACCGCCCCGATCAGGAAAAGGAAATTCCATTCGTGCAAGAGCAATAACCGGAAGCTTTTTTGGAGGGTAGGGCCCGTCCATTCGGCCATAATGCGCAATTGCCGCAACGTAAAGTAATCGGCCAGGAAGCCGCCGATCATGGGCGCCAGGGATGAAAAGACGGAGGTAATGATGTTTTTGACTGAAAGGTAAATGATGGCTTCTTTTGATGGCGCCAGTTTGAGCCCGATGTTGGTCAATGCGAGGTTGATCCCCGCATTACTGGCCCCGCTCAGTATATGAATGAGCGCGAGCAGGACCATGTTTGAAATGAGGTTATAATAAATTCCTACAAAACACCACGCGATCACGCACAGCAGGTACAGCGGCGCACAAATGGCGATAATCGTCTTGTTGCTGTAACGATCGGCGAACACCCCCCATAACCCGATCGTGAGAATGCTGCTCAGTTGGCTGAGGATCGTCAATGGAACGATGTAGAGCAGCGTGAGTCCGAGGGTCTTCAGCATAAATACCGTAAAGAACGGCGTTGCGATATTCACCGCGAAGAGCCAGGCCGAATTAAACACCAGCAGTTTTCGGAAATTGAGGTCTTTCAGCGGGCGCACAAACATTCTGAGAATATTGTCGCGGTCCAGAATCGACATAGGTTCCGGGACCGTGGAGAGTAGCCACGCTCCGGAGAGGCCGATGATACCAGCCAGCGCGAACATGATCGAATAGGTGGTCAGTTCAAACTGGGGATAGTTTTTACGGATATTATCAACCGCAATCGCCAGTATAATGCTCAGGATCACGTTCAGTATCTGGGCATACCGGCCACGTTTCGAAAAATAAACGCCCAGCATTTCGCCGGGGACGAGATCTTTCATCCAGGCATTCCAGCTTGGCCCTGCAATGGAGCCGAACAGGTAAAAGAAGAAGAGAAAAAACAGCAGCAGATTTACCGGGGCTTCCTTTCCAAACACAAACGGCAACAAACCGATCAGCAATAGCGGTACCCGTGCCAATATGGAGCAGATCACCGACACCGCGCGCCGGTTGTTGTACTTGCGAATCAGCCAGATGGATGTGAGCTGAAATACATTGGTGAATGTCGGCAACGAGGCCAGTAAGCCGATCTGAAAGTTGTTGGCGCCGAGTAGCAATGCGAATGCAACCAGAAAGGTTCCACCGGTGAGGGTGGTCATGGCCTCAGTAGTCAGGCCTTCTTTCAGAATGGTATTCAATCCGCTGTGGACCTCCTGTTCGGAGAGTCGTTCCTTAGGTCTGAAAATCATAGGCGTGAATGGATTCGACTCAGTACTAACCCCGCGTTAGGGGTTTAAATCGGGCAAACCCGTAAATAAGCGTGCCACATTGACCGCAGGTAGGTTAATACCTGGCGGCGATCAAGGCATGCCAGCCGGCGCCTGCGATTCGGCCAGTTTTTTGATCATTTCGAGTGCGTTCACCCAGCAGTCCGACACTCCGTTATAGAAATCGTCTTCCACAGTGACCTCAACCTGCATCCTGACCGATCCGTTTTCGGGCGTCAGAAGATACTGTTCAAAGAACTCCCGGCTCTCCACTGCAGCGTCACTTGTATAATCCTCTTTACCGTTGGTGATGATACCGACGTTCTGCATGCGTATTTTTTCAAAAGGCCGGACCTCTCCGATCCGGGTGATCAAACCGGTTTGAGAACCATCGACGAAAATTGCCTTACTTCCTTCCTGCCAGTCGGTGTGCGCGATGCTCCTCTTGCCCAAAGCGGTAAGCCAAATGCTATTGTATTGCGCGTCAGTGATAACCCGCCAGATTCTGTCGGCGGGTGCCTGTATGGAAATTGACTTTTGAACGAGCTTGCGTGCCATAGGGATTAGTACGAAGTTCTACATTGCAGGAGAATTCAGGCGTCACAGCCATTCCCCATTGATAGGGCGGTATTGTCTTTTGTACCGTTAGTCAATGTGAGAAACCGGTGTAATGGATGCATTACGTAGCCCTTCCTACTTATTGAACGTTTTGACAATTCGTTTAAAGAAGCTTACAACTATGGCCACCAGTAGACCAGCTATTATTCCAAGCACGAATTCTTTGATGATGTCCGGAAGACCTGGATAAACGTCGTGTAAGAATTGAATGTTATGCGCAAATATACCGCCTGCAACCAGTAAAAGTGCCAAAGTCCCTACCACGCCCAGGACACGGATGATAACCGGTAACCCCAAAACAAGCGCATTCCCAACCTTTGCAAGCGGTCCGGAGTTATTTGTTCTGCGAATGAGGCTATACCCTAAGTCATCCATCCTGACAATCAATGCTACAATCCCGTACACCCCGACAGTGGCAATCAAAGCGACCGCAGAAACGGTGATGATTTGTATCATCGATTGTTGGGTTGCAACAGCACCCAGCGCGATGATTACAATTTCAACGGAAAGGATAAAGTCTGTTGTAATGGCTGATTTGACTTTGGCCCCCTCCTGTTCCGCTGCGGGTATTTGCGGCTTTTCCTGCATTGCTGCCACGGGTGTACCGTGTTTGGGTTTAATGAAAAATTCTATGATTTTTTCGACCCCTTCGTAAGCCAGGTAACATCCTCCTAAAATAAGTATGTAGGTGATGGCTACCGGAGCGAACGCGTTGAGCAGGAGCGCGATCGGGACGATAATTAGTTTGTTTATCAATGACCCTTTGGTAATCGCCCAAAGGATTGGGAGCTCTCTTTCTGCCAGAAATCCAGTTGCCTTTTCTGCATTAACCGCCAGGTCATCCCCTAAAATTCCGGCTGTCTTGCGTGTAGCCATTTTGGTAGCCAACGCGACATCGTCCATAAGTGCGGCTATATCGTCGAGTATTGCGAAAAATCCTGATGCCATTTAAAACAGTTTACTGTCCCAACCTCTCGTAGGTAGGGTAAAGTAAATAACCAAGAATCGTTCCAACAAACTTTTAACAAGTTTGTATTCTTCCTATAACGTGTGGTTTCCCCTCTTGCGGCATTGCGTCAAGGTTACATCCCAACCCGGCTACCAGCCCGGTAACCATCTCGGGGAAGCGAGAGGATATTTGAAAATATTCGATAGTTGCGGGCGGCAGGTAATGCAAATGAGATTCAATGCTGAGAAAGCGACTATTCCGATCAGTGTCCTGCCAGCGGGACCTACGTTCTTGTATCTGATAGCGGTTTGAATTCCAAATTTGTGAAGAATTAGAAGTGGATGATTAAATGCTGCCAAACAGTAGCCATTAACTTCATTGCTCGGTTTCTTTGGAAGTTTCAGATGATCGCCTTCTGTCCCGCTAATTGTCCCGAAAACGAAAAACGCCCCTGCTGTTACCAGCAGAGGCATTTTGCAGAGAGGAAGAGATTCGAACTCTCGATGCAGTTACCCACATACTACCTTTCCAGGGTAGCCCCTTCAACCACTCGGGCACCTCTCTATCGGGGTGCAAATATAAGGAAGAGATTCTTGTTTCCAAACCCTGCGCCCAAATCAAATACTCATTTCTCCGCGCAATGGTTTGCCGAGCAGGTCGATGCAGGCGCCGCCGGGACGTTCGCAGGCGAAAACGTACATCATTTTGGTGATGGCGGCTTCTGCGGTAATGTCTGAGCCGCTGATGACGCCGATCTGTTGCAGGAACTTGCTGGTTTGGTACTGGCCTTGCGCTACGCGGCCGCCGTCGCATTGGGAGACGTTGAAGATCACGATGTCGCGCTCAATGGCGTTGCTGATCGCATTCAGGAACCAGGGCTCAGTGGTGGCGTTGCCGGCGCCGTAGGTTTCGAGCACAATACCGCGCAGGCCATCGATGTTCAGGATCGATTCCACGACCCGCTGGCTGATGCCCGGGAACATCTTCAGGAAGGCCACATTACTGTCGAAGCTTTTGTGGACTTTTAGTTTCAAGCCGGGTTTGTAAGGCTTAATGTACGGCAGGTTGTATTCGATATTTACGCCTGCATTCGCGAGTGCGGGGTAATTTTCGGAATGAAATGCATTGAAATCCGAGCTTTCCTTCTTTTTGGAACGGTTACCGCGGAGCAGGTTGGAATTAAAATAAATGCAAACCTCTGTGATGATCGGATGCCCTTCTGCATTCTTGGCCGCGGCGAGTTCCAACGCGGTAATCACGTTCTCGCGCGCGTCCGAGCGGGCCACGCCTATGGGCAGCTGCGCGCCCGTGAGGATCACGGGTTTGTTGAGGTTTTCGAGCAGGTAACTCAACGCGGACGCCGTGTAAGCCATCGTATCAGTGCCGTGCAGGATCACAAAGCTGTCGAACTGCTCGTAATGCTCCTCAATAATGGTCGCCAGTTCGATCCAGATCGACGGATGCATGTTCGATGAATCAATCGGTTCGGAAAGCGAGAGGAAGGTAATGTCGAAATCGAGCCGACTGATTTCCGGCACTTTCTCGATGATCTGCTGGAAGTTGAATGGCACGAGCTGCTTGCCTTTCGTTTCGTACACCATCCCGAGTGTGCCTCCCGTATAAATTACAAGGACGGAACCGGTGGTAGGTTCGGGAGAAATGGGGTTGATGTGTATTTTGGTATAACTCATTAGGATAGTTTGTTGAGCATGCTTTTCGCGTTCGCGGTAGTGGCGGCGATCACGTCGGCTTTGGTCATTTCTTTCAAATCGGCTACGCGCTGGGCTACGAGGTCGATATAGGCGACTTCGTTGCGTTTGCCGCGGTAGGGGACGGGCGCAAGGTAGGGCGCGTCGGTTTCGAGTACTAAATGTTCGATGCCGACATGTGGGATCACTTTATCCAAACCTCCATTCTTAAATGTAGCCACGCCTCCGATACCAAGCTTGAAACCGAGTCCAATGGCTTTCCGCGCTTCTTCCAGCGTGCCGGTGAAGCAATGAAAAATGCCGGTCAATGCAGGATCGGCAAAATCTTCGATGAGTTTTACTGTTTCCCAAAACGCGCTCCTGCTATGAATGTCGATCCAGAGGTTGTGCCTGCGGGCGAGGCCGCATTGGTATAAAAATGCTTTTTCCTGCTGTTCTTTAAACGTAACGTCCCAGAAAAGGTCCATCCCGATCTCCCCGATGGCGATAAACTCATATTTGCCCAGCCATTCCTCCATGATCTGCAATTCTTTTTCAAAACCTGCCTTCACATAAGTTGGGTGCAGGCCGATCATCGGGAGGCATTTGCCGGGGTATTTTTCGGCGAGTTCGAGCATGCCGTCGATGGTCTCGTGGTCGCAGTTGGGCATCCATATCTGCTCGATACCGGCATTCCAGGCACGGTCGAGCATTGCAGTGCGGTCTTCGGCGTAATCGTCGCTGTATATGTGGGCGTGCGAATCTATCATTTTGGGGCTGTAAGCGATTTTATGCTTTAAGCTATAAGCCGTAAGCTTTAAGCTTTTTTATTATTGGGTTATTTAAATGGTTAGCTACGCAAAACATGAAGTGCCTAATGCTTACAGCTTATAGCCTAAAGCTTATAGCTTATAGCTTACAGCATTTTCAACGCTTCAAACCTGTACCCTCGTTCCGTAAAAGTTTCCAGATACCTCGGTAATGCATAAAGCATATTCTTTGATGCCTTAATGCTATCGTGAAATAGCACGATAGAGCCGGGCCGGGTGTGTTGAATGGATTTTTTTAAACAAATTTCAGGGCTGATTTCGGCGGAAAAGTCGCCGCTGAGCACGTCCCACATGATGATCTGCTTGTCCCGCAAAACCACCCTCGACTGGCTTTTCTTAATGCGGCCGTAAGGCGGGCGAAAGAGTCTGGTTTCGAGGTTCAGCTGCTCAGTGCATTGCCGGATATTTTCGAGGTAAATTGCGTCTTCGGTTTTCCAACCGTTCATATGGTTGAATGTGTGGTTACCGATCGAATGCCCGCCATTTCTGACCATTTCGTACACGTCGGGGTGTTTGAGCACATTGTTGCCAATGCTGAAAAACGTGGCTTTTGCATTGAATCTGTCCAGCAGTTCCAGCACATTTTCGGTAATGTCAGGAATAGGCCCGTCGTCGAACGTCAGGAAAATGCTTTTCTCTTGCGTAGGAATATGCCAGGTAAAACCGGGGAAAAATGCTTTCAGCCAGAATGGAGAATGATGCAGGAACATGCTGTCGATGAAATTTGCACTTCAAATATAAAGGGATATAAAACAAGAAGCTGCCGGTTGGGGCAGCTTTCTTGCAATAACAATATATAGAGGCTGGCTTAAATCTTGTGTCAATTACGCATGCGCAAACACAGGATTCAACATCGATACAGCCTTGGCTTCGAGGAATGACTCGCCCATCAGGTACTCGTCTACCGAACGTGCCGCTTCCCGACCTTCGCTGATCGCCCATACCACGAGCGATTGTCCACGGCGGCAGTCGCCGGCTGCGAAAATCTTCTCGTTGGAAGTCGATTGGTACCCGTTGGTTTTGATGTTGCCGCGCTCATCGAATTCCAGGTCGAGGTCGTTCAACAAGCCTTCTTGCTGCGGGTGCAGGAAGCCGGCTGCCAGGAACGCCAGGTCGCAAGGAATGGTACGCTCGCTGCCTTCCACTTCTCTCATTTGCATACGGCCCGTTTCAGGGTCTTTCTGCCAGTCGAGATCGACGATTTTCAATGCGGTCAGGTTCCCGTTCTCATCACCGATGAATTCTTTGGTGTTGATAGACCAATGTCTGTCGCAACCTTCCTCGTGCGAGGTCGATGTGCGGAGCATCATCGGCCAGTTTGGCCAAGGCGTGCTCGCATCACGCTCTTTCGGAGGAATCGGCATGAGTTCGATCTGCGTAACGGATTTCGCACCGTGACGGCCCGAAGTACCCACGCAGTCGGAACCTGTATCGCCACCACCAATGACCACTACGTGCTTGTCGGTAGCGAGTATTTCGCCATTCGCATATGCTACGCCGCGGTGATCTACTATCCGGTCGATACCCGCTACGCGCTTGTTCTGCTGGCTCAGGAATTCCATCGCGAAGTGAACGCCTTTGAACTGACGGCCCTGGATTTTTACGTCACGGGGGACAGTCGATCCAACGGTCAGAAGCACCGCGTCGAATTCATTTTGAAGTTCTTCGGCTTTGATATCCACACCTACATTCACGCCGGTACGGAATTCAACGCCTTCCGCTTCCATGACGGCAAGACGACGGTCGATAATGCTTTTATCTAGCTTGAAATCAGGGATACCATAGCGTACCAGACCCCCGATTTTATCCGCTCTTTCGAGCAATACTACCGAGTGACCAGCCTGGTTGAGCTGATAAGCCGCAGCCATACCCGCAGGTCCTGAACCTACCACCGCCACTTTTTTGCCGGTGCGGGTTTTCGGGATGCGTGGTTTGACCAAACCCAATTCGAATGCTTTTTCGATGATCGATTTCTCGATGTACTCGATCGCTACCGGCGGCTTGTTGATACCCAGTACGCAGGATGCTTCGCAAGGAGCTGGGCAAATGCGTCCTGTGAATTCAGGAAAGTTGTTGGTAGACGCTAATATTTCGTAGGCCAGTCCCCAGTTTTCATCATACACCGCGTCGTTGAACTCGGGGATGATGTTGCCCAGCGGACAACCATTATGGCAAAAAGGAATTCCGCAGTCCATACAACGGGCTGCCTGCTGTTTGGAATTAGAGTCGGTCGGTGCGGTTTCAATCTCACGGTAGTCTTTCAGACGCTCTTCTACGCTTCTTTTTTTCGGCAACTCCCTTTCAAACTCTAAAAATCCGGTTGGTTTTCCCATTCTTATTACTGATTTAAAAAATTCTGATAGTTGATCTTGAAACTGAAAATTACTGGTGTACCACGTCTACGACGATGTCTTTGTACACCACGTTCTTGTCGGCAATTTGCTGTGCGAGCGTGATACCGCGTCCTTCCAGTGCTTTGCGGAAGTCGGATGGCATTACTTTCACAAATTGCTTCACAGATTCTTCCCAGTTCTGGATCAGTTGGAAAGCGATGTTGCTGGTCGTGTACTGGAAGTGTTTATCCAGGTACTCGCGCAGGATGCCTTTGTCTTCATCCGTAAGCGCTTCCAGCGACACCATTTCTTTATTCACTTTCTCTTCGAAGGTTCCGTTTTTGTCGAGTACGTAAGCCACACCGCCGGACATACCTGCCGCGAAGTTGCGGCCAGTTTCGCCGAGTATGATCGCCAGACCGCCCGTCATGTATTCCAGACCGTGGTCGCCGACACCTTCTACTACCACCTTCGCACCCGAGTTACGTACGCAGAAGCGCTCGCCCGCGGTTCCGCGGATGTAGGCATCACCCGAAGTAGCCCCGTAGAATGCCACGTTACCGATGATGATGTTCTCTTCCGGCTTGAACTTCGCATCTCTGTCGGGGTACACGATCAGTTCGGCGCCGCAAAGGCCTTTTCCGAAGTAGTCGTTCGCGTCACCTTCCAGTTCGAGGCGTACGCCTAAGGTGTTGAATGCACCGAAGCTTTGGCCCGCTGTACCGCGGAATTTGAAGTGGATATTGCCGGTTGGCAAGCCCACACCGCCATATTTCTTTGAGATTTCATTCGAAAGCATGGTTCCCACCGACCGGTTGAGGTTGTTGATCGGGAATTCTGCGTAAACCTCATCCTTGTTCTCCAATGCGGGCTGCGCCGAACGGATCAGGTCGAGGTCGAGAATGGCGTCGATACCGTGATCCTGCTCTTCCTGCTTGAATTGGGCTACCGAAAGGTCGCCTTCTTTGTACAGGATCGCGTCGAAGTTCAGGTTTTTGTATTTCCAATGTTTGATATCATTGCGCAGTTCGAGGTACTGAGCCTGACCAACCATTTCATTGACTGTTCTGAAACCAAGCTGGGCCATAATCTCGCGCAACTCTTCCGCCATGTAGGTAAACATGTTCACCACGTGCTCAGGCTTGCCCGAGAACAATGCGCGGAGTTCTTTGCGCTGCGTGGCCACACCCACCGGACAGGTATTGAGGTGGCATTTACGCATCATAATACAGCCAGCGGCAACCAATGCAGCGGTTGCTACACCCCATTCTTCGGCACCGAGTAATGCGGCGATCGCGAGGTCGCGGCCGGTACGGAGCTGTCCGTCGGCCTGAACGGTTACCCGTCCGCGCAATTTGTTGCGTACCAATGTCTGGTGCGTTTCGGCCAAACCAAGCTCCCACGGCAGACCCGCGTGGCGGATCGAGCTCAATGGAGAGGCACCGGTACCACCGTCGTAACCCGAGATCAGGATGTGGTCGGCGTGTGCTTTCGCTACACCGGATGCTACGGTTCCTACACCGGCTTCCGACACCAGCTTCACGCTGATACGTGCGGCGCGGTTGGCATTTTTAAGGTCGAAAATCAGCTGCGCCAAATCCTCGATCGAGTAAATGTCGTGGTGAGGAGGAGGGGAGATAAGCCCTACACCCGGCGTCGAGTGACGGGTACGGCCGATCCAGTCGTCCACTTTGAAGCCCGGAAGCTGACCACCTTCACCCGGCTTGGCACCTTGCGCAGTTTTGATTTGCAGCTCTCCCGCATTGCTCAGGTAATGGCTGGTTACACCAAAACGTCCCGAAGCCACCTGTTTGATCTGCGAGTTCATGCTGTCGCCGTTCGGCAGCTTGTTGTAACGCAGTTCGTCTTCGCCGCCTTCTCCGGAGTTGGACTTACCGCCAATGCGGTTCATCGCAATCGCCAGCGTCGTGTGCGCTTCCCAGGAAATAGATCCGAAGGACATCGCACCGGTAGCGAAGCGTTTGAAGATATTTTCAACCGGCTCTACCTCGCTCAATGGAATCGGGTTGCCTTTTTTGAATCTCAAAAGTCCGCGTAATGTCAGCGCCTTGTGGCTCTGGTCGTCGATCAGTTTAGAGTATTTCTTGAACTGCTCGTAGCTTCCATTGCGGGTAGCTTGTTGCAGCAAATGCACCGACTGCGGGTTGAAAATGTGCGCTTCACCACGTTGTTTCCATTGGTAAACACCACCCACTTCGAGTCTTGGCTTTTGCTCCGCGCTCTCGTGGTAAGCCACTTTGTGACGCACCAGGATCTCGCGCGCAATCTCAGGAATACCCATACCGCTGATACGCGAAATGGTTCCTGTGAAATATTTGTCGATTACGTCCTTGTTCAAGCCCACGCATTCGAAGATTTGCGCACCCTGGTACGATTGCAGGGTAGAGATTCCCATTTTCGAGAATATCTTCAAAAGCTCCTTGTTAACGGCCTTGATGTAGTTGTAATGCAGTTTTTCGTCAGTGAACTCGCCTTCGATCATGCCCTTGCGGTTCATGTACGAAAGCGTTTCGAATGCCATGTAAGGGCAGATACCCGCAGCGCCGTAGCCGATCAACGTCGCTACGTGATGGGTTTCCCAGACATCTCCCGCTTCCACCAACAGACCTACCTTGCCACGCAATCCTTCGCGGATCAAATGGTGGTGAATGGTCGCGGTGGCGAGCAATGAAGGGATCGGTGCGTGGTCAGAGTCGATGGCGCGGTCGGAGAGGATGAGGATCTCAAATCCGTCTTCAATCGCGTCTACCGCGTAACGGCAGATTCTTTCCAATGCTCTTTCCAGCGCTTTTCCGCCCTGGTCGGCACGGAAATAGGTATTAATGGTTTTGGCCTGGAAGCCGTCTTTATCTACAAAACGCAGCTTATCGAATTCCTGCACCGAAAGGATCGGATGCGGCAATGCGATCTGGCGGCAGTGTTTTGGAGTCTCGGTCAGAATGTTCTCGGTGCTGCCTACGAAAGAGATCAGAGACATAATCGCACGCTCGCGAATCGAGTCGATCGGCGGGTTGGTAACCTGTGCGAAAAGCTGTTTGAAATAGGTAGACAAATGCTGAGACTGATCCGAGAGAACTGCCAGCGGAGAATCGGTACCCATTGAACCGATCGCTTCCATACCCGTCTGAGCCATGGGCCCGAGGATCATGCGTAGGTCTTCCGAAGTATAACCGAATGCCACCTGGCGTTTCAGCAATGCATTCTCGTCGTATGCGCGGTAAGTGCGGATCGGGTGATCGAGCGCGTCCACGTGCAGCTTATTTTCATCCAGCCATTGCTGGTAAGGCTGCGCGGTACAGATTTGCTTCTTGATTTCTTCGTCAGGAACAATGCGGCCCTGCTCCATATCCACCACGAACATACGTCCGGGTTGCAGGCGGCCTTTGGTCACAACTCTCGACTGATCCACTTCCAGCACACCCGCTTCCGAACCCATGATGATGGTATCGTCGTCGAGTACCCAGTAGCGCGACGGGCGCAGACCGTTACGGTCGAGCGTAGCGCCTACCATTTTACCGTCGGTGAAAGAGATCGACGCCGGACCGTCCCACGGCTCCATAATGGCAGCGTGGTATTCGTAGAATGCCTTACGTTCCGGGTCCATCTGCTCATTGCCGTCCCATGCTTCGGGGATCAGCATCATCATCACGTGTGGTAATGAGCGGCCAGAAAGGTGCAGCAATTCGATCGCATTGTCGAGGTTGGCGGAGTCGGACTGATTCCTGTCGCAAATCGGCAGGAGCATATCCATTTCTTCTTTGGTGAAGAATTTCGACTCGAACGATTTTTCCCCGGCGCGGATCCAGTTCACGTTTCCTTTCACGGTGTTGATCTCCCCATTGTGCGCAATGTAGCGGAACGGCTGGGCCAGCTCCCATGAAGGGAAGGTATTAGTAGAAAAACGCGAGTGTACAACTGCCAATGCAGATACGACCGATTCGTTTTCCAGGTCCGGGAAGTAATATTTCAGCTGGGCAGTGGTGAGCTGTCCCTTGTATGAGATGGTACGGCATGAAAGCGACGAGAAATAGAAGTTTTTCGCGCCCTTTACCGTGTCTTTGATGATTCGTGCAGAAACCTGGCGGAGGATGAACAGCTTGCGTTCAAACGCCATATCGTCCGTAATGTCGTCCGGACGTTTAATGAAAACCTGCTCTACTGCCGGTTCAACGGAGAGAGAGCCTTCACCCAGGGTGTTGTTCAGGGTAGGTACCTTTCGGTAGCCGAGCAGTTGGAGGCCCAGCATCTTGATCTTTCGGTTCAGGATATCCCTGCTTTCCTCCCTGGCAAGCTCGTTGCCCGGGAAAAAGATCATCCCCACACCATACTCACCTGCCGGCGGCAAGTGGAAGCCTAACTTGGTAGATTCTTCTACAAAGAACTCGTGAGGGATCTGAATTAAAATACCAGCACCGTCTCCGGTGTTAGGGTCAAAACCAGTTGCACCCCTATGCTCCATCCTTTCGAGCATATGAATGGCATCAGCCACGATCTGGTGCGACTTACGACCCTTGATGTTAGCCCGGAAACCGATTCCACATGCATCATGCTCAAATTCCGGGCGGTACAGTCCCTGATTTTCTACCATTTGTTCAGACATTTGCGACATTTATCGAATTGTAGGTAATTAACAAATTCGTAATTAGAATCTGTTTAAATAAGCACTTTAAAAGGAAAGCGAAAACGCCAGTGTGTGATGTTTTGGGTAAAGCCACGCAATATACCCATAAAAAATATTTGGCTTATTATGGGAATGGCAAAATTTTCTATCACTAATATGCATTTGGCCGAATTATTACAATTATTATCAAAATATTGATAAACATGTAACGAATACCCGTATTGGTTACCATTTTGGAAAGCTGCAAACGTCGTTTTCTGTGCCTTGGAGGATTACAAAAAGCGCCTAAGGAAAATATAAAAAATGTAAGAATGGCATCAAAAAAACGTCCCGCCGGATATCGGCGGGACGTTTTGGTAAGTGACTGAAAATTATACTATTCAAATATTAAGGCTCTTTCGATTCGCTCACACCTTCGTAATCTTCGTCGTCATAATCGTCATCGCCCGCACCGAACTCGTTTTCAAGGCTGTGCATGAAAACAGCGTCGATCGCCTCCTCTTTGGTGGGCAGAACGGTGAGGTCGGGAATACGCAGGTCTTCCAGCGTGTCCATGAAATCGTCGTCGCGGGTTACGATCACGAGCAGGCCGAGGTCGTTCGCGCAGAGGCGGTTTACCTTCTTTAATGTCGTGATTCCTGTCGCGTCCAGTGACTTTACAGTCTGCATGTTTACAATCAGGCTGTGGTAGCCTTCGCGGAAGAGGCCACGCGCCGTTTCTTCAAACGCTGCGGGCACATCACCGGCGAAAGCGGCTGCATCCGTTTCGATATAGACGTATTGTTCTTTCTTTTCCAGTTTAAAATCCATTTCGGTTGTCGTTTCGTCAAACAATTTTTTGCTAAGTGAGTAGTCCGCCTCAGGCAATCGCACGCAAAATGGCCTTCTCAATCCTTTCGAGCGGGTGGTCCAGGTTGTTTTTCTGAAACTTCATGCCCGTCACTTTCTCGAACAGCTCGATGTAGCGTTCGGAGATCGAGTTTACTTTTTCGTCGGTCATTTCAGGCACAGTCTGTCCTTCCTTGCCCTGAAAGCCGTTCTCGATGAGCCATTCCCTTACAAATTCCTTGCTAAGCTGCTTTTGAGGCACGCCGGCGCGCTGATTTTCCTCATAGGTGTCCTTGTAGAAGTACCGTGAGGAATCCGGTGTGTGGATTTCGTCGATCAAATAAATCGTGCCATCCAGCTGGCCGAACTCATATTTGGTATCCACCAGGATCAGGCCCTGATCGGCCGCCATTTCGGTTCCTTTCGCGAACAAGGCGAGCGTGTAACGCTCGAGGTGCTCGTATTCGTCCTCGCTCACGAGCCCTTGCGCGAGGATCTGCTCGCGGGAAATATCTTCGTCGTGGCCTTCATGTGCCTTGGTGGTAGGCGTAATGATAGGCTGGGGGAGTTTGTCGTTCTCTTTCAGACCTTCGGGCAATGCAACGCCGCACACTTCTCGTTTTCCGGCTTTGTATTCGCGCCAGGCATGGCCTGCCAGGTAACCACGTACGACCATTTCCACCGGATAGGCCTGGCATTTGATACCAATGCTCACATTCGGGTCCGGCACCTCTTCGAGCCAGTTGGGCACGATGTCGGAAGTGGCGTTCAAGAAATGCGCGGCGATCTGGTTCAAAACCTGTCCTTTATAAGGGATAGCGCGCGGCAGGATCACGTCGAATGCCGAAATGCGGTCGGTGGCGATCATCACCAGACGTTTTTCAAACGAATAAACGTCACGGACCTTCCCTTTATAAAAGCCTGTCTGGCCGGGGAACTGGAAGTTGGTTGCTGGTATACTGTTCATTAGATTATGGGTAAAATTACCACTCGATTTCGCTCTTTTGTCCCGGTTTCGCATTGTACTGCTTGCGCCGGAGCTGGTAAATATATTGGGATTCGTTCGATTTCATGGCATCTAGGATTGCCCTCGCCTGTTCTTCGGACATGTTCATGGCCTTGAGACTTTTGAGCAATTCTTCCTTTTTGACATCCTCGCTCACCTCGCGTATTTCCTGCGGGGGAGCCGGCGGAGGTGCCGGTTGTACCTGGTTTGTCTGCTGCTGGTTCGACTGGCGTTTCCGCGTGGTCATGTCGGACTGCTGATCAACACCCGAGAAGCTCTTTTTCAGGATAATATAATTGGTCCTAGCAAGCGCATTGCCAGGTTCGAGGCGCAATGCGGTTCTCAGGTTTGTCAAAGCGCTGGCCGTATCTTTTCGGTTGACAAGGATCAATGCGAGCTGTGCGTTTGCTACCGAGGCAATGCTGTTGTCCTCAATATCGCTCAGTAGCCGGTAATGTTTCAAAGCCTGCTTGTAGTCGCCTGCCTTATATAATGAATGGGCCAGGTTCAGCCTTGCAGCGGGATCCGAAAAGATCGAGCCGTAGGTGATTTGCCGGTACAGCTCGGCCGATTTCGTAAACTCTTTTTTCCGGAAGGCTTGCTCGGCATCCAGCTTTCTCTGGTTTGCCTTGGTAATGGAATCGAACGTACGGTTATCCCAAAGCCAGAGCAGGACATAAAGGATCAGAGACGTCATATCGGTTCACATTTGCGTGCAAAAATAGGGAATTGCGCTCAGAGTCGGAACGTTCCGATAGTAATTAGTACGTCGAGCAAGATCAGTACCAGCGCCGCGCCCAGGAAATAATAGTACTTGTTGGAAACAACGGTGATCGTCCGCGAATCCACCAATGCGCCTTCCGCCTGGTTAATGTCGCTGATCATCTTCTGGACGTCGTTTTTTGAATTGTTGAGTTCATAATAAGATCCGCGGGCCGAATTAGCGACACCGCGCAGGAAATTCTCATCCAGTTTGCTGATCACCAGTTTGTCGTTCTTGTCCATAAGAGGCTTGCCGTTCTGCTGAATGCTGATGCCCACCTTCGTGCCCACGGCCACCGAATATACCCCGATCCCGAAGCGGCGTAGATTATTGAACAATGCATTGCTGCAACTTGAACTGTTCTCCCCGTCGGTGAAAAGCACCATCATCTTGGCGCGGCTCGTCGGGTTGGCTGCGTTCATCAGCTTGTTGTAGGCCATTTCAATGGCGCCGCATATATTGGTGCCATTAGTCGGGAGCAAATCCGTTTGCAGCGACTGGATGAACAGTTCGAGCGCGGCCGCGTCGTACGTGAGCGGTACGTGAATGTACGCGTCGTTTGAAAAAATAATGATCCCGATCCGGTTCGCCCGCTCGTTCTCGACGAAGCGGTTCAGCTCAAACTTTACCTTTTCCAGGCGCGAGGGAGTCACATCTGCCGCGTCCATCGACTTCGAAAGATCTACTACCATAAATATATCCTTGCCCTTTGCCTGAATATCGCGTTCGGCCTCCCCGAAGGACGGCCCGAGCAGACTAACGATCAAAAGAGAGAAGGTAATACTGCGTAAAAAGAGTTTAATGATGAGTGTCCGGGCAGTCGTTTGAAGCTGTCGGGCTACCCGGACAGTACGTATTATATAGGCTGTGTAAGCGAAAATGAAAAAAAATATAAAAAAATATTCGGTGCTCTCAAAGGGGTAATTCCAGTTCATAATGAACGTATTGTGTGATTTAAACTTGGGCAAAAATAGGCATTTCGCGCTTCTGGCGAAGTTTTTTTTCTTTCAATGTTTGCTTTTCTGAAAACGAACCAGCTATATTTGCACCCAAGAACGACGGACGAAGGAGGGATGGGTGAGTGGCTGAAACCAGTAGTTTGCTAAACTGCCGTACTCGCAAGGGTACCGCGGGTTCGAATCCCGCTTCCTCCACGCGGTTTCCGAACGTTCGAAAAAGTGCTCTTTCTTAAAGTAGAAGGAGAAAATTATCGGGGAGTGGCGCAGTCCGGTAGCGCATCTGGTTTGGGACCAGAGGGTCGCAGGTTCGAATCCTGTCTCCCCGACAGAAAAGATAAGGCAGTAAGCCGTAGCAGTGCAAACTGTGAATCGCTGACTGCCTATTTTTTTAGAATAAAGTTTAAACTTGAAATATCGGTCCCGTAGCTCAGCTGGATAGAGCAACTGCCTTCTAAGCAGTAGGTCTTTGGTTCGAATCCAAACGGGATCACTTCAAAATCAAGCACTTAGATTAGTTTCTAAGTGCTTTTTTTGTTGCATAACCCCACTCACGGCTTCGAATAAGAAGAAAACACAATTTTTTTGTCGGCATTATAACGAAGCATCCATTGTTCTCCCCGGCCGTTATCGAGCCAGAAAATGTAGCTTGTAACCCCCTCGTATTCATTCCGGTAGCTTCTCATCAGGTTATAACCTACATCCAGTCCGAAATTGAGGAAGTGAGAGGGAGCTCCGAAAATGTCAGTAAAGGTCGCTATCTCTTTTCGCGTCAGGTTAGTATCGAAGTTACGCCCCGTGAAATCTTCATTGTATTGCCGGATCTGATTAAAACTGCCTACCCATGTCAAATTGTAATCCTGATCGAAGAGCAGGCTTTGTGAATCAACTCCCAGAAATCTGACAATAACATCGTATGTTTTTGTCCCATCGAGGTTAATGTAGACGGTAGCTCCCCCGAATTCGAATTCGTTATTTCGGGCGATCATCTGCCTGGTTTCTTCATTGAAATTAGTGAGCGTATTAACAAATGCAGGATTGGGCTTGCTTCGCTTTTGGATAAAATCGATAATCGGATCCGGCAGGTCGTTGATGTTTTTAATATAGTACCATCTTGGATAAGGAGACATGTATATCGACGACACGCCAAAGGATGCCACAAAATCCATTCCGTTTAACCGGTAGTTTACCGCAGGATTAGAGACATATCCGTCGAACAGAGTAATGGTCCGGTAATCCGAGATCGTGCCTCCCTTTATCGTGGAATTTTGAAGTCTGCTGACCAAAGAGTCCGGTATTTGCTCCCCGCTTGTTCTGGCCGTGGAAATGATTTCGGTATTATTGACAATGGCCGAATACCGTTCATCATCCACGGTGAATGCGAATTCAAACACCTTCCCTTTTTCAACGACCTTGCCCGATAAGTTTTGGGCATCAGGATATTTCTCGAAGACTAAACGCTGGATTTGCCCGGAAATGGCCGGATCCTGGTTTGGAGCGGCTTCTTTCATTGTACAACCATACATGAGTGGAAGCAGGATCAGTGCAAACAATGTTAGCCGACAGGAAATGGGATGATGTTTCGATGAACAGCGTGCAGAATTCGTTTTCAAAGTATTGGTCAATGCTTTTACCGAAAATGTTCGATTGACGTTGGATCACATGTCAACCAAATGATAGACGGATTTGTTCACTTAAACCGTTGCCTTCCTGATTTGTATAAAACGTTCTTCCTGTCAATGGGAGGGTTACAGGCTGGGTTGTCGTTTGCGTATATAGAATGTCGGTAGCGGAGCTTCTTGGATTTAAACTGATTTCTACGGTTTTGCATGTTGTGTAGGGGAGAAAAATAGGACATAACGTCTTTATTTTTTTGTTATTTTTGTTTTCGTATCTCGACACTTTCTTACATGTATATCGACGAAAATGCAGCGGACGAAGATCTGGTGGCTATGCTCATGGATGGCTCGGAGGCGGCATTCGACTTGATTTACGAGCGCTACTGGAAAAAACTCTATAATGAAGCCTACAAAAGGCTCAGCGATGCTTCCGATAGCGAGGAAATCGTCCAGGATGTTTTCGTCGACCTTTGGAATAAAAGAGAGAACCGGCAGATCGATAATCTTCGTGGATATTTGCTGGGAGCGGTGAAATACCAGGTTTTTGCCATTTACCACAAGCGAAAAACCCTCCCTGCATTCGAAGAGCCGCTTGATTATATGGCGTTTTCCAGCGACGATGCCGATTCCGGTTATTTGAGGGACGAATTGCTATCGAGCATTCATCTCTGGCTGGAAACGCAGCCGGAAAAGCGCCGTGAAATTTTCCGGCTACGCTACCTGGAAGGGCTCTCCACCCTGGAAATTGCCGAGCAGCTCGATATTTCAAGAAAGACCGTCCAAAACCAGCTTAATACATCCCAACAAAGCCTGCGCGAAAGCATCGGAAGGCTTCTTGCCCTTGTCATTTTGCTGCTTCGCCCGTAGCCGTTCCCGACCGTTTCCGGAGTTTCCTGGAATTTTTTTGAAAAAATTAGAAGTTCGTTTGGGACTTTTTCAGGAATTCCTTCACTGGTAAATAAACAGCGTCTATAAACATGCCAAGTGGAAATAGGAATAAGTTCAGGTCGATCGTGGCAAGGTACCTCAGCGGGAATGCCGATGAGGAAGAATCGGACATGATCGAGAAATACTATGAGCTTTTCGCGGGGAAGCCCGACCGGTTGTCAAAGCTCTCGGACGACGAGCTTGCGGATGTCCGGGAGCGAATGAAGGGGAATATTGCCAAACGTATTACGCCGCCGGGTCGGTCGCGACCGTTTCTGCCGGGCGTTTTCTGGCGTGTGGCTGCTGCGGTGCTCATTCTGATCGGTGCGGGCTGGGTTTTCTTCCTGGTAAGGGAACAGCGGAAGCCCGTAGTTAATCTTTCGGCGTCGAGGACGGTGGTTCACCAATCTGTAAAAGGGCAGACGAAATTTGTGATATTACCGGACGGAAGCCGGGTTGTTTTGCACGGCGATACGCGCGTCGAGTACGATCGAGATTTTAACCGTCAAACCAGGGAGGTATCGCTGTCCGGCGAAGCTTACTTCGATGTCGTGCATTTAAATGTGGGTGACAGAAAACCGGCTTCTTTTGTGATTAAAACCGGTAAGATCAGCACCACCGTACTCGGAACGGCATTCAGCATCAAATCCCTTCCTTCGGAAAGCGAAGTGGTGGTGACGGTTACGCGGGGTAAAGTGCGGGTAGACGACGGTAATAAACACACCAGTCTGCTTACCGCGAACCAGCAAGTGACGTACAACACCCGCACGACTGTCGCGGACGAGAAAGTGGTTAAATCACAGGAGCTTACCGCCTGGGTACAGGCCGATATGGTGTTTCAGGAAATGCCTTTTGGGGTCCTGGCCGAAATGCTGGAAAAACGTTACGGCGTGAAAATCTCTTTTCAAAATCCCCGATTGCAGCAATGCCTCATTACCGGGCGGTTTTCAGGGACGGAGACCCTGGACGAAGTCTTTAAGGTGCTGACGCTGACGAGCAATACGAAATATACCCTGGAAAGCGGCGAACTGGTGTTAAGTGGGGAAGGATGCCGCTGAATTAACGAATAACTAAACTCTTATGAAACAGATTTCCATCCATTCGGGCCGGGCCCCGTAGCTTCCCGGCAGTCATATGAAAAGCTCCCCGGCCTTGGACAGCAATAGGGAGCTTTGAATAGAAAATTCGCAAAAACAAATTTCTAGACAATACAAATATATGAAAAAACCTATATCCGTAGGCAGGAGAACTGTGCCTATCCGGCAAGGTGTCTTGTGCCGGTATCTCTGCAATCTAATGAAGATCAGTGTTTATGGCGTCGGTGTTTTGATCATGGCAACCCAGCTGCTACTCGCAGGGGTGAGCGGCGCACAGGACATCCGGGATGTCAATGTCACCATGGGTTTGGAAAAGTCTTCTTTAAGGGAAGCGCTTCAAACGCTTCAACAGGAGTCGGGCTACAATATCTTCTATCTTTCAAAAGCTGTCTCGCCTTTTGACAATATCAGCCTCCGAAAAGAATCACGCACTGTTCAGAAAACGCTGGAATTGATTCTGGACGGGACTAAGCTGGCATTCAGGCAAGAGGGCAAAAATATTATTCTCACGGAAAGGGAGGTCGTTAGTCCCGAAACGAAAACCCGGGCTCCGGTCAGAGGTAAAGTGACCGACAAGGACGGGCAAGGCTTGCCGGGCGTGAGTGTGATTATCAAAGGAACCAGCCACGGGACCATTACCGATCAGAATGGCAGTTACAATCTCGAATTACCGGAAGACAACGCGGTGCTCATATTCAGTTTTGTGGGCTATGTGGCCCGGGAGCTGGAAGTGGGCACAAGAGAAGTGCTGGACGTAGTACTGGCAACGGACGAAAAGGCATTGGAGGAGGTAGTCGTGATTGGTTATGGTACCCAGAAAAAGGTGAACCTTACGGGAGCGGTGAGCAACGTAACAGGTTCCGAGCTGACCACGCGGCAAGCGCCGAACACGACTTCGCTTTTGCAGGGAAGAATGCCCGGCGTGCAGGTAACGCAGAACTCGGGGCAGCCCGGCGCTGAGAACGCGAGCATCCAGATCCGCGGGCAGGGGACATTCAGCGGCGCGGGGAACGATCCGCTCATTCTGATCGATGGCGTGGAAGGTAACCTGAACAATGTCAATCCGAACCAGATCGAGAGCATTTCCGTGTTGAAGGATGCGGCTTCGGCGGCCATTTACGGTTCGCGGGCAGCGAACGGGGTAATTTTGGTGACGACCAAAACGGGTACCGCCGGCCGGTTGAATGTCGATTACAGCTACAATTTCGGCAGTCAGCGCGCTACGTCTGTTTACGACAGGATCACAAACTCGGTACAGTTTATGGAGCTGCTCAACAAGGCCATCGCCCACACGGGAACCAATGCAAACCAGCTCTACACACCCGCACAGATCGAGGAATACCGGCAGGGAAGTATTACCAATCCCGCGCAGTATCCGAGTTATGACTGGATGGACGCCGTTTTCCGGACTTCCCCGATGCAGCAGCACTACGTGAGCGTGAATGGAGGCAAGGAAAATACCACTTACAATTTCGGAGCAGGTTACCTCAATCAGGAGGGAATCTTGATCGCGACCGGTTATAAACGGTACGACGCCCAGTTCAATTTCAAGACGAGTCTGAACAAGACGATCACTTTCGGCACCAACCTCGCTTTTTCCAAAGGCGACCGGAATGAGACGGCGCTGAACACCCAGTTCGACGGCAATTCAACCGAGGACCAGATTCTGAGCGCATTGGCTGCGCACCCCACATTTACACCGAAGCTTCCCGATGGAAGCGGCCGGTATGCTGCCAAGGCCTATATTCAGGAAGGCGGTAACAAAAACCCCGTCGCGCTTGCCGAAAACGGCGGTCGGTATGTAAGGAACTACTACGCACTGGCATCGGCATTTATGGATGTCAACATTTTACCGGGTTTGAAAGGGCAGATTAAAGGTGCCGTCAAGTTCAACGACCGGCAAACCAAAGTCCATGTGGTGGGCATTCCGGCTTATCTATTTTTGCCTGATGCGAGCGGTCAGTATCTGTACAACACGCAGTGGAATGGCACCGTGGGCGAAAACAACCTGACCGTCCGCAAGGAAAACGACGTGCAGTATACAGTATTTGGTACTTTGAACTACACAAAGAAAATCGGCACCAATCACGACCTCAATGCATTGCTGGGTGTGAGCCAGGAGACTTTCCGGTACGACCGTTTGCAGGGTTTTAAACGGAATGCCCCGTCGAACGATCTCCTGGAACTGGGCGCGTATTCTCCCGGCGGGCAATTGGCCGATGGTCTGGCTTATGAGTGGGCATTGCAATCGGTATTTGGCCGGGTAAGTTATAATTTCAAAGAGAAGTACCTGCTCGAAGGGAATTTTCGGTACGACGGCTCGTCGCGGTTCCCGAAAGGTAACAAATGGGGCTTTTTCCCGTCGGCGTCGGCAGGTTGGAGACTTTCGGAAGAGCAATTTCTGAAACAGGTTACCTGGCTCGAAAGTTTGAAAGCACGCGTATCGTGGGGTCAGGTCGGTAACCAGAATGTAAACCGGTCGCTGAGCGGGGAATCGGTACCATACCCGTACCAGCAGGTTTTGAACCCCGTAGTGTACAATATCGGCGGCTCGTTGCAGCAAGGTGTCACGCAGACCGACCTCATCAACCGCAACATTACCTGGGAGACCACGACCGTAACGGACGTGGGTTTTGACTTTGGCTTGTTCCGGGCATCGGTGTTCGGGAGTGTGGACTGGTATTCCAAAAAGACGACGAATATCCTGAGACCTTTGCAGGTGCCTGATTTTATCGGTGTTGCCGGCCCGACGGTCAACCTGGGCGAAATGAGCAATACGGGAGTCGAAATCTCTTTGGGTTATCAGAGCAGGATCAAGGACTTTCGTTACAAAATCCAGGGCAATTTTGAAACCTACAAAAACAAGGTAGTGAAGTTTGGCGCACGGGAGGTGAACAATGGAAACGGCACCGTAACCCAGGAGGGCTTGCCTTATAACTCCTACTTCATGTATGTTTTTGATGGTATCTACCAAAATCAGGGTGAAATCGACAACGGTCCCACGCCGCTCGTGAAGCCCAAACCCGGCGATATGAAATACCGTGATATCAGCGGGCCGAACGGTGTCCCGGATGGTAAAATCACGACCGACGACCGTATGGTTGTCAGCGGTGCATTCCCGAAGTTCAACTACGGAGTGACCTTTAATGCAGATTATAAGAACTTTGACCTGGGAATATTCCTGCAAGGCGTAGAAGGCCGCAAGATTTACATTAAGGAGTGGGGGATAGCGCCTTTCCGGCAGGCAGGACCGCCGCCTACATTCTGGGAGAAGGCCTGGGACGGCGAAGGTACGTCGAACACGATCCCGCATATCTTCAACGAAAACTACGCGCCCAACACCCAGGTTTCCGACTGGTGGCTGCAAGATGCATCCTATTTACGGTTAAAGAACTTTCAGCTGGGATATAGCTTCCCGGCCAAGTTGATCAACCGCGCGAAAGTCCAAATGCTCAGATTGTATGTTTCCGGTGATAATTTATTGACATTCAGTAAATTTTTTAAAGGAATAGACCCTGAGCGTGCGGCCGCCAGCGGCAGAGCGGCTATTTATCCGCAGGCCAAGATCTACTCATTTGGTGTTAAAGTCACATTTTAATCCGTAATGCCATGACAACCAGATTCGCGAAAAATATATTTCTCCTTCTATTGACAACGGTCGGGTTCGCCTGCAAGGACACGCTGGACAAAAACCCGCTTGCAAATCCCAATTCTGAGAACTTCTGGAAAACGGAGACGGAGGCCAACAAGGCGCTGATTGCCTGTTATGCCAAATTGAAAGAACCCATTATATCCAATGGTCCCGCGCAGAGCGGAAACTTCCTGTTTTGGGAATCGCTGTCCGATAACGCGTCCAATACCTCGGGTTATGAGTCTTTCGACGTCGTGATGCGCGGCGAGCACAATTCGGCTACGACGGGTATCGTCAGCAAATCGTTTAGCATCGGTTTCCAGGGGATCGCTGCGTGCAACTACTTCCTCGCGAACATCGACCGGGTAACGGCTACTACCGACGCCGTCCGCAACCGGATGAAAGGGGAAGCGTTGTTTCTGAGGGCTTTTTATTACAATGACCTTACGCAGCTCTACGGCGATCTGCCCATTCTCCTGAAACCCGCGGAACTCGACGACAATATCCGGGAGACTCCAAGAGCGCCTAAGACGGAGGTGGTCGCGCAGATACTGAAAGACCTGGATCTTGCCATTTCATACCTTCCCGCGAATGCGTATACAGACGGGCGTGCCGTGAAGGGGTCGGCTATTGCATTAAAAACGAGGGTGCTGCTGAATAACGAGCGGTACGGTGAAGCGGCCGATGCGGCATGGAGCCTGATCGGTGATCCTGCGAATCCGTTCAAGCTCTCGGACAGCTATTCGGGGATATTCTTTGGGAACCAGGCCAACAACCGGGAGATTATGTTTTCTGTTCAGTTCAAGGCACCGGACGACTACCATTCGCTCGACCAGGTGATTGGCGCCCGGATGTCCGTATTCCCCACAACCGAGCTCCGGGATGCTTATGAACCGAACGATCCGCGCAGAAAAATGACCATTTTTGAAGCGGGCGACCCATGGGCTTATAATCCAGCCGGTTTCAAACAAACCGGAAGCCTCGCCGAAGGACAAATTCCTTACACAGGCATGGCCTTCAAAAAGTGGGTTAACCTGGCGATCAACAACGGATCAGGCTCCACATTAAGCGAGCAGCATATGGTGAAAATTCGTTACGCCGACTTGCTGCTCATGTACGCCGAAGCGATGTTTGAAAGTGGGAAAGGGAGTGACGCGAATGCATTGAAGGCGTTGAACGACGTGCGCGCCAGGCCTGGCGTAGGAATGCCTGCGAAAACTACCCTCACGCGCGACGTGATCCGAAATGAGCGGCGCGTTGAGCTGGCTTTCGAAGGATTACGGTACAACGACCTGGTCCGCTGGAAGCTGTTGGATAAAGTGATCCCGCAAGTTGCGTACGACGCGAAAGGCACAAAAAGAAAATTCAAATCCTACCTATTACCTATTCCGTTGGGGCAAATGGATATTATGAAAGGGGTTTGGGCGCAAAACGAAAATTACTGATAACATAAAATGATGTTTGGTATCAAAAGATTGGTGGTGCTGGTACTTCTGGCGTCCACCCGGCTATTGTCTGCGCAAGACCTGACGATCAAGAGCCCCGATAACAGGATTTTGTTCCATCTTTTCACAAAAAGTGATTCCCTGTTCTACCGCATTTCCTATGAAAACAAGGACGTGATCGAAGCTTCGCCCATCTGTATGTCGCTGGACGGGAAGAGCATTACCCACAAAATCAATATAGGGAAAGCGGAGAACTATCAGGTGAAGGAAGAATATCCCTGGAATGGCGCCCATTCCGTAGCCAGGAACCATTGCAACGGCTCGAAGATCGGCATTAGCCGGGGCGGAATACGGTACACCGTCGATGTAAGGGTATTTAACGATGGCGCGGCATTTCAACTGACCATTCCCGGCAAGTCCGACGCGAAACGCATTGCCGACGAATCCACCGTTTTCAGGCTACCCGCGGGGACCACGGCCTGGTACCACGACCTGTACATGCATTACGAAGGCGAATACGCACGGAAAAGCATGGACACGGTAAAAGCCGGACAATGGGCTGCGCCTTCGGTGACATTCCGGCTGCCCGACAGCCAGCTCTACTTGTCGGTGACGGAGGCGGACCTTAAAAATTATGGTGGAATGGCTTTGCAGACCGACGGTAACAAGGGAATGGTACTGAGGCTACCTCAGTATCAACCGACTGCCTATCCCTACAAATTGCGTTACAGCGCAGAAGACGTGCTCCGGCTGTCGCAACCTGCTGCCATCGGCGGAACGGTAACCACTCCCTGGCGCGTGATTGTAGTTGCAAATGGGTTGAATGCGTTGGTCAACAGTGATATCGTGCACAACCTGTGCCCGCCGCCGGATAAGAAGCTTTTCCCGCAGGGCATTAAAACCGACTGGATACAGCCCGGTTCCGCAGTTTGGAAATACCTTGATAACGGGGGTGAAGGTACCCTGGAAACGATGAAGGAATACTCCCGACAGGCAGCCGAGCTGGGTTTCAGACATAATATTCTCGAAGGTTTCTGGAAAAAATGGCCGGATAGCGACTTGAAATCACTCGTGGATTATTCCCGCGAAAAAGGGGTTTACATCTGGTTGTGGGTGCATTCGAAGGAGCTTCGGGATGCGAAAACGCGGCAGGCGTTTTTCAGGCATTGCCGTGATCTGGGCGTTAGCGGTTTAAAGCTCGATTTTTTCGATCACGAGGCGAAAGAGGAGATTGATTTGTACCAATCGATCCTGCGGGAAACCGCGGAGTTGAAGCTCATGGTGGATTTCCACGGTGCCAACAAGCCCACAGGTCAGGAACGCACCTGGCCCAATGAGCTGACCCGCGAAGCAGTGAAGGGAATGGAGGCAAGTAAGCTGAAAGACCGGGCCGGGCATAATGTGACGTTGCCGTTTACCCGTTTCGTGACCGGCCACGCGGAGTACACACCCGTACATTTCGGCGAGCGCCGGAAAAACACGACCTGGGCGCATCAGATTGCAAGTGCCGCCATCTTTTCGGCTCCGCTGCTTACCTATTCAGCAAGCCCTGAGCATTTGCTGGAAAATCCGGCGGTGGACATGATCAAAAGTATTCCGTCCGTTTGGGACGAGACTATCGTACTGCCGGGGTCTGCGATCGGCGAGGCGGCCGTATTTGCGCGCCGGAGCGGGAAGCGCTGGTTTCTGGCTGTCATGAACGGTGCTACCCCTAAGAACATTGATATTCCGCTGAGCTTCCTGGCGGAGGGTACTTTCACTGCTTCGGAAGTAAGGGATTCAGATGAGAACCCTGCGAGTGTAACGCTTGAAAAGGGGAGCTATGACAAAAATGGTAGCATTCACCTGAACCTGGGAGAAGGTGGTGGTTTCATTGCAAAATTTATACGCCCATGAACGCGATTTTTAGGATCATAACCATTCCAATATTCGGCCTGTTTATGGTGATGCTGCTAAGCTTACAGCAACCGGTCAATGCTCAGGATATCTATGCCGGACGTTACAAAGCCGTTTTCACTAGTCCGCCTCGTAAAGTGCCGACTTCCAAAACGCCGGACGGGCCATTGGCGGGAAACGGGGATATCGGGCTTACATTGGGAGGCGACCCGGATAAGCTGCGCTTCTACCTCGGAAAGAATGATTTCTGGCGTGCTTATCCGGTTTACCCAGGCGGTGGCATTGCCTTGCCCGGATGGTTGGAAATCAATATTCCCGCACTTGCAGGGGCCGACTATTATGCCGAGCAAATACAGGACAAAGCAGAAATCGCCGCCCGGTTTTCAAAGAATACCCTTTCGGTGTCGGTGAAAACCTGGGTGTCCGCAACGACCAACACGGTTGTGATAGAGCTGGAAGCTAACAAAGCTTGCGCGATGTATTTTGCATTGAGAGCGACGGAGGGAAACACATCCGTCAATGCGCAAGGGACCGAGGCAGGCGTGCATTGGGTTACGCGCTCTTTTGAAAATACCCCATTGCTTGCATGGCCGTCGCACGTGGCGATGGGCGTAAGCGTATTAGGCACTAAACCGGAAAACGATGGCGCCATTACCCTGACGCCCGGCAGCAAGGTGACTTTGGTAGTAACCATGTATTCCAACCACGATTCGAAAGAGTGGAAACAAAAGACGATAGCGGAGGCGAAAGCCATGACGCTGGCGAAAATTAACGGGTTACAGAAGGCCCACCAGGCATGGTGGGCAAAGTATTGGAGCCGGTCGTCCGTGCAGATAGGCGACCCGTTTCTGGAAAAATACTATTATGCCTCCCAATACCTCTTCGGGGCGACTTCGCGGGCGGGCAAATTTGCACCAGGCATTTGGGGATCATTTATTACGAAGGATTCTGCCGCATGGGGTGGCGACTACCACCTGAATTACAACTATCAGGCCCCTTTTTGGGCCGCCTATTCTTCAAACCATATCGATGAAACCGATAATTTCGACAAGCCCCTGCTCGATTACATGGAAAACGGGAAGCGGCACGCGAGAGAGCTTCTTGGTATCAGGGGGATCTATTACCCGGTTGGGATCGGTCCGATGGGGCTGGTCACTACCCGCTGGCCACTGACGGCCGACGAGATGGAGACAAGGTACGCTTCCCGCGAAAATACAATTGACGGAGGATACAAATTCCTGGGACAGAAAATCAATGCAGTGTTCAGCGTGGGCAATATGCTCATGCGTTTTTACAGCACATATGATGCTGCGTATGCGCGCAGGGTGTATCCATACATGCGCGAATGCGCGAATTTTTGGGAAGATTATCTGAAATTCGAGAACGGGCGGTACGTGATTTATATGGACCACTATAATGAGGTGATGCCCAACCTTAAAAATAAAGGTCAATGGCGCCAGCTCCTGGGCGATTTCAACTCGACATTATCGGTGGGATTGGTCAAAATGCTGTTCAAAGGGATGATAGACGTGAGCGGGTTTCTAAATGTCGACCAGGAAAGACGGAAGAAGTGGGAGCATATTGTCAAGCATATGAGCCAGTTCACAGTAGGCGAGGTAGACGGGAAGTTGAGCCTCAAAAATGTCGAAACCAGCCCTTCACCGATTCATAGCAAGGTTGAGGGGCTCGCCAGGGTGTCGATCCACGGACTGGTGCTACCGGGAGGTGTATGCGGGCCTGTGACCGATTCTGCATTCAACCAGATATTGTTGAGGGACGTCGGTCGCTGGAAAGACAAAATGAAAGCACCGGGGGAATGGGCAAATACCTTAGGCAATGGTGTCGAGACCTGTTTTCCGGCAGCTATCAGAGTAGGATATGACTCTGACGAGGTGATGAAGCAACTCACAGACCGTATCAAACGCCAGTCCCTGCCTAATCTCTGGATTACTGCGGAAGGCGGCGGCATTGAGACGCTATCGGCAGTTCCATTGACGATCAATGAAATGATGATGCAGAGCTATGAAGGCGTCATCCGGGTATTCCCCAATTGGAACAGAACAAAAAATGCCAACTTTGATCAGCTCCGTGCCTATGGTGCCTTTCTGGTCAGCTGCGCTTTGCAGGAGGGAAAAATTGGGTCTGTCAAGCTGCTGAGTGAAGCGGGAAGGCCTTGTGTTATGGAAAACCCCTGGCCGGGTCGCCCGGTACAATTGCTTCGGAATGGAAAGAAAGCGGAGCAGCTAAGCGGCAAGATGTTTTCTTTCGCAACTTCGCAGGGGGAACGGTTGGAGCTCATTAGCCTTTAAGCATCATTCTCAATTAATTGATTTGCTATGAAATCATTGTCGATGACCCTTTTACTATGCATTGTTCAGCTGGCGGCCTTCTCCCAGAATAAGTACCACCTGCTGGTGATCACCGGCGGGCACGGTTTCGAGAAAGTACCGTTTTACAATATGATGGATTCATTGGGTAATTTCACCTATGACCAGTTGGAGCAGCCCAAAGCGAATGAACTGATCGCTTCCTCTGAGGTGGGCCGATACGACGCGCTGGTTTTTTACGACATGAACGATTCGATTACGCCTGCTCAAAAGCAAGCCTATCTGCACTTGCTGCAAAAAGGCAAAGCGATGGTCTTTCTGCATCATTCATTGGTTTCCTATCAGAATTGGGACGATTTCCTGCGAATAATCGGCGGCAAGTATTACGAAAAGGCTACGATGGTGAATGGAAGTCCGGTGAAATCGAGCTATCAGCATGACGTGATCATTCCGGTAAAAGTCGAGAATCCGGCACACCCGGTCACGAAAGGACTCACCGATTTTGAAATCTATGACGAGGTTTACGGGAACTTCCTCACCCAGCCAACCATCGGGCCACTGCTGAGTACGACACATCCCGGAAGTTCAAAATACATTGCATGGACCAACCCGTATGGCCGCAGCGAGGTGCTCTTTATTCAGCTGGGTCACGGGCCTGAGGCTTTTGGTAACTCCAACTACCGGAAATTGTTGCGCCAGGGCATTGAATGGTCGATCAAACGGCACCGGTAAAAATATCTTAAACCAAAAACATACTAAGTAGTATGTTTTTGGTTTAGCTTTGCATGGAAACTCAAAAACCATGCATCAAACACTTCTCATTTTACACTCCATCAACCGATGGCTTGTTCTGGCAAGCCTCTTTTATGCAATCGGGATCGCCTTGTCCGGCCTTCGTTCGGGCAGGGCATTTTCCGTTGCCGACAATATAGTCAGGCACGTTACAGCTACTATTGCGCACGTCCAGTTGCTGCTCGGACTCTCGCTTTACATGATTAGCCCTGTCGTGAAGTTCGATGTCGCCGAAACCGTGGGCGCCGGGCTTGTCAGCGAGCACATCTTCTTCCGGCTGATTCACATTGTCCTCATGGCCATTGCAGTGGTCGTGATCACCGTCGGGTCGGCCAGGGCGAAGCGCATTGGGTCGGATAAGGAAAAATTCAGGACCATGCTCGTTTGGTTTGCAATTGCTTTGCTGATCATCCTGGCCGCCATTCCCTGGCCATTCTCACCGCTGGTTAACCGGCCCTATTTCAGATCATTTTAATTATCACGCATTTCTTATGCTTCAATTATTCAAAACGCCCATTGGACGCCTGAGAATACTCGGTTTTTTCGAAGGTATTTCGTTGATTTTACTGGTTTTTATTGCTGTTCCCCTAAAATATTGGGGTGGCGAACCTTTGCTCGTAAAAGTGATCGGGCCTATTCATGGTCTGCTTTTTACGCTGTTCGTATTGGCCACATTAAGCGCCGCAGTGACTTATAGCTGGAAGTTTTCAGAAATTTCCTGGAAAGTCCTGCTGGCTTGTATGATTCCATTCGGGACTTTTTATATCGATAAGTACGTCCTGGCCCGTGAACAATCTGTTTGGGATAATCGTAAAGACCAAGGTGTTTAAAACAGGAGGTAAGCAGGGACTAGGATTGGCGATGCTGCTATGCCTGGTGTTGGCGGTTGTATTAATGCAGGCTTGCAACAATGGCCCGCATGCAATCAGCAACAATGTTTCCTTTAAAGCCAGATTGTCGGAATACGCATTGTTCAAGGGCGAAATGCCGGATCTCGTTCCGGCCGACGGCGTGGTACCGATCCTGATCGGCTCCTCATTGTTCACCGACTACGCCGAAAAGCAGCGCCTCCTGAAAATTCCCAAAGGTCGGAAGATGGTCATTCAAGGCGACGGACTTCCGTCATTCCCCGACGGCACGCTGCTCGCGAAGACGTTCTATTATTCAAAAGCAGGGAAGGGAACGAGGCTGATTGTAGAAACCCGCTTGCTACTGTATTCCAGCGGCAAATGGAACGCCGCTACTTACCGATGGAACGAAGCGCAAACCGATGCGGAACTGTTGACGGAAGGAGCCACAGTACCGGTTTACTTCGAGGACAAGTATGGGAAATACCGGCATCTGGAATACAAGATTCCGACGCAAAATGACTGCGGTACCTGCCACCGTTCAGGTGATGAGCTTGTCCCGCTGGGCCCTCAGATACGAAATTTGAATATCGATGTCAATGTAGGAGGCGAAAATGTCAATCAGTTGGTCTACTTCATGAAGAAAGGGGTGTTGAGCAAGGCAGACGTTGGGGGAATTGCTTCGCTTCCGGATTATAAAGATTCGTCGGGGGCATTGGCGCTACGGGCCAGGGCTTACCTTGAAATGAACTGCGCTCATTGTCACCGCGACGCCGGCTCGGCCGCCGGGACCTCGTTGGACCTGAGTTATAACACGCCGTTTGAGAAAACAGGTATTGGCTATAACAAGGAAAATATGGTGATCCGGATGAGCACGATGGGCGAATACCATATGCCCCAAATCGGCACGACGACGCCCGACGAGGAAGGGGTAAAACTGATCAGGGACTATATTAAAAGCCTTGCGGACTAATTTGACCTGTAAAAATTGTAGGTTTGAGGAAAATGGATTGAGCAAACCAATGAAGAAGGCAGAAGCGACCAGGTTGACTATTCTTGAAAAGGCATTTGAGCTGGTTTACGTGAAGGGGTACCAAACCACGAGTATCGACGACATCATCGCGACTACCAAGGTTACAAAAGGCGCCTTTTATTACCATTTCAAAAACAAAGACGAAATGGGCCTGGCCATCATCAATGAGCTTTTGAAACCGACGCTCGCAGGCAGTTTCATCGGGCCTCTGCAAGCCGGGGCCGATCCGCTGACCGCCATTTACGGGCTAATGTACAATCTGCTGATGGAAAACGAATTTCTCAAAGTGGAGTACGGTTGCCCCGCAGCTAATCTCACCCATGAAATGACCTCCTGGAATGCAGATTTCAACAAAGCACTAAACGAGCTGACCCAACAATGGATCGACACGATGATCGATCTGATCGAGCGTGGCAAAGCGAACGGTGCCGTTCGCAAGGACGTAAATGCGCGGCAGATAACCATGTTCGTCCTGTCGGGCTACTGGGGCATTCGCAACTTTGGCAAACTGGAAAAGAGCAAGGAGGTATACTTACCTTATCTGAATGAGTTAAAAAACTATCTGGAAGCGCTGCGCTGAGCTGCCTGCCGCACCAGTTTTAGCGCCGTTACTTCGTTCTGTTGATCCTTAAACCTACCGATAAACCGACCTGATTAGGCCGTACTTTGATACTGTATTCGGCGGTCGGTACCTTGTTGAAATTGTATTCGAAATAAGGGCCGATGATCAGGTCCGTGGTTTTGTTCACGGTAAAAATCTTTCCTGCTGAAATCGCGCCCGTGACGAAATCCTGTCCGCTGGATTGCAGCTGACGGGAATAGTCGGCACCGATTCTTGCGAAAAAGCGCCCGGTACGCTTGCCTTTGAAATCGAACTGTTTTTTAATGCCTATTCCTGCCAATTCCACTTTGCTGGTTACCGTTTCTGCTTTCCCCAGCCGCTCAAAAACATAGCGATTCGCACCTTGTTCGTCGGCTTTAAATTCATCGATCGCATAAACGTATTCCGCTTTCCAGCTGAGATGGCTGTAATGGAACAGCCATTGAAAGCCCAGCGTCTGGAACCCGGCACTGAGCTTATATCCCAGATTCGCAGCCGATACCGGAAAGGAGACTTTCAGGATACGAGATTCGGCATTGGGCAGCAGGTAAATGCTTTGGAAAGTATTGGTCGCGGATAGATTAAACAGCCAGGCAAACGACTTTTTGTCGGAAGGCTGGTAGCGTGGGAAATCGAGCTTTTCGCGCACCGGCTGAGGCTCTGGCGCTTGCAATGTCGAGTCTCCCGCATTTACCACACGGCTGATTTCCGGCATAGCCAGATCGATAGGGAACGGCGTCAGATGGCCAGCAGTAATAGTGTGCATGTTAGTGGGATTAACGGGACTTCCCAGCATTTGAACAGGCAATGTGTGCCCGCTCTCTTTGAAAAGCAGTGTATGGTTTTGGGCCCGAGGAGCAGGACTCGCGCCAGTGTGAACCTTATTGAGTACCGGCTTAGAATGCTCACGCAGGGTATTTGCCGGTTTTTCCGGATCTGTTGTTTTTAAAGGTCTCCGGATGGTCGTTTTGGCTGCATTTGCCTGGGTAGCATTTTCATGATGCGATGGTTGGTCGGCGCTGACCACGATGCTGCCATGAAGAGGCACTACTGTGGCATTTTCTTTGAGTCCCCTGTCCGTGACCCGGGAGTGGGTAATTGATCGAAAGGAAGCATAGCGTTCGCTTATTTCCTTCACTCCGAACCCGAGCAGCAATAAAAGAACCGCAGCGGTAGAAAGGAGTAAAGGTCTTACTCTGGCCGGTTTGTCCAGGGTGTTATATATTTTCTGGTCAATGGATGCACGAGGCTTTCTTTCAAAATTCTCAAACGAATCGTGAAGGGCCTTTCGAATGGCATCGTTTAATTCGTCATCAAAAGATTTCATGCTGCTTGATCCCTTTTTGTTCCAGTTTTTTAATTAAAAGATTCCGGCCCTTCAATAATTGAGAGCGGGATGTGACTTCTTTAATGCCCAGCATTTCAGCTATTTCCGCATGTTTGTACCCGTCAATGAAATGCATGTTGATCACAATCCGGTAGCCGTCGGGCAGTTCGTTGATGGCTTCGAGAAGCAGGCTGATGTCCAGTTTGCTGAACAAGAGCGTGTAGTCGTTGTTTTCCCAATCCAGTTTTACATCCTCGTGGGATGTGCTCAGCATTTCCTTGCGCGTCACCTGGTTGTAGTAGTCGATCGCATGGCGGACCATGATCGTCTTGACCCAATTATCGATCGCCTGGGGATTTTGGATGTCGTTGATCTTTGCGAAAATCCGTAATATTCCCTCCTGAAAAATATCTTCCGCCTCAGCCACGGTTTTTGCATAGCGAAGGCAAACGCCCAGCAATTTGCTTTTATAGCGGTCATAGAAAACAGCCTGTGCCCGCGAGTCCTGCCTTTGGCAAGCCTTCACGAGCTCCGCTAGTTCCATTTTGGTTTTTGTTTGAAATAAGGCCATTCGCAAGTATGATCGAAACAGAGGCTGTTAATTGCTGACTGTTCGAAGGTCCTGCATGAACAAGCTATCTAAAAACATAGGATGAGTATTGGTCATAAATGATTTCCCCTGTGGCGGCGTTGACAAAAACTTCTCTCAGTTCGTTAATGAATGTGCGTGTGCCTTCCACCCCGGATTTTTTCTGGAATACATACCGGATACTTTTCAGGCTGTCGAACTGCGCTTCGAAAGCGACAGCGGTGGGCGTCGTGAAGTCCTCATATCCCTCGCTCACTTTCGCAAGCAGTTCCGCATTGCCTACCTCATTATTAGGCTTGTTGACGACATTCGAGCCATTGGAATTGCGGGCTATCCACAACAATTCGCCTGCCTCATTGAAGATAACCGGATACAATTGCGCCACGGGATAGATGTAATAGGCTTTTTTGCCTTCGGAATCGGTGATCAGATTGATAGTGGCGTTGGTCAGCGATATGGCCTTTTGCTGGCAGAACGATTGAATATTGTCTGGTAAATCCACGACTTCCAGTGCAATGGACTCGGAAGGAGCTTTCGAAGTCAGTTTAATAATGTGCCAGTCGTTGAGGATATAGTAATCCAGCAGGAACGGCTTGCCATTGAAAACGTATTTCATTCTCGCCCCGTTATCGGTGGCCTTGTCGGCCAGTTGAACGCCGGAAATTGCTCCTCCTCTTACTTTCAGCTTGTCGGTCAGGTCTTTGTATAATGTGATATCGGAAGACTCCCGGTAAACCTGGGCAACGATCGCCGTAGGGCTCACCTGCGTTTCAAAATTGGAAGCATTGCTGACAAATTTTGCTTTCCATAATTTGTCTTTCAATAAAGTTTTGAACACAAACTTCTCGGCATTCGGGTAGTCGTTTTTTATAGCCGTAATGGTGGCCTCGGGAACGGTTTCAGTATCGGGTTCCTGCACATCGACAACCTTATTGCAGCCGATCAGAATCGATAAGCAGAGGATTGTGACAAAAAGTGCAATCTTTTCGAAGTTCATTAATATATAATAGAGCGTATTACCGACATGTTTGCCTAACAGACAGGGGAGTCGCTGGAAAATGTTGCCTGAGCCGAGGAATTTTTTTGAAAATGTTTTTGAGGACTAAAATCGGAAATGATTTATTTCCATATCGGGCAACGTTTGAAACTCGAAAACAGGTCTATGATTTGAGTCCGCAAAACTACGCCGAAAAACAATGAGATTCTTTTTACTTTTCGCAATAGTACTATTAGCCATTCATGGATGTAAATCCCCTGAAAATCCAGGAACTGCGCCTCAGCCTTCTTTGGAATTACCGCAGTCAGTTCAGGATTTGATTTATGAATCATACCCGTCGGCAACCAATTTGAAAGGCCTCTCAGAGGTGGAAAAAGGGCGGGTGTATGAGCTGTCTTTTGAAAATAACAATACCGGCTATAATGCAATCGTCGGTACATCCGATATTCTCAGATTGGCTGCTACTGTCGGAGAAGCGGTACCGGATTCACTGGTTGCATCGATCCAGCGCCTGACAATCCGGGGAGGTAAATTGAGCAATTACAGAAAGCTTACATATCTCAATGAACAGAATTCGTATGCTGCTGATTATGAATTGAATGGGTTGAAATATTTAGTGCGGTTCGTTAATGGGGGCGCAACACTTACAAGTTATGAAAGAGGATTTGTTACAAACGAAATTCAGGATTTGCCCGATGTGATCCAGCAATATATTGCTGCACGAAACAAGCCGAACCCGGCATTTGTGAATTCGCTCACCAACCTTAATGAGGCGAGCCGCCAGTACATTATCAATAATAATGAATTGGCTTTTTCCCAGTGTACGGTCAATGTAATGCCCGACGGAACCAAGCAGTATATGGTTTCTGTCAAATTCCTTGGTGCGACTAGCCTTCCCATTCTTTTTAAGGAAGATGGGCAGGTGTTATGGGTCGGCGCCTTTAACAGGATACGTCAGTTTAATCAGGATTTCAATGGTGGGCCGGGTTTTGGAGCATCAAACCTCACTAACAAGGAAATCACCTATTTCCGCGATTTGTTCGCTGCGTCTTCGCAGTTTATGGGTTTTAACCTCGACAACTTTGTAAATTTCAACAGTAGTTTTCGCAATGAATACGAAGACAACCGGGGTTATACATTCGATCTCAGCAACGGCAAGAATGAGCGCTGGTATTTGTGCTTTAACGGCGACAAGAAATTAGTATATTCTACATATTCTTATTATTGATTATTAGGAAGTTAGTTTTGGTATAGGTAATTGAATAATCCAAAATCGAAACCGGGATAATTATCAGTCACTCTCAACCGTTAAGAGGCAAAGCCTTTATACGTGTTATCAAGATATTTCGTAATCCTCTTCTTCTTTTCTCAATATGCCGCCGCGCAGCCGTACTATACGCGCACGCGCGGGGCTTTTGGAGCTGACGCATACGGTATTGCGCCCAGGGCAGCGGTTACTGCCGAAGCAGCTTTCGGTTATCTCAAAAAATCATTCTGGAATGTTCAGGCGGGTATTGGGGCCATTACCAGCGCGAATTTTCGGAGCCCTACTGTCTTAGCGGCTCTGACGCATTGTTTCGTATTAAATCCTTATAAACGGAGATCGTGCATTCCTCAGCCGGGCAACTATCTGGTCGAAAGCTATTTTGAAGCCGGAATAGGTGGTTTCCTCGTCGACCGCTACGACAACGGCATTTACTACGATACGAACAAACAACGGCTGCTGACGCCCTCCGGTGTGGCCGGTTTTCGCTTTCACATTGTATCCCGAAAATGGATTTACATGCTCAGATTACGCTACACCCCGCCACTGCTGCCTAATGCGCTCGCTTCGCACGCGGGCGTGGGGATGAGTGTGGGCTGGCGTTGAGGCCGGAGCAGCTGCTTTCAGATCACCATTCGCCGGGTTTGCCGAACTTTATCAAAAATGCTGCCCCGGGACCTGCATCCGCACGGACCTCTGCATTCAGCAGTTCGGCCAGCTCCCTGACGATCAGCAGACCGATGCCGTTAACACCCTGTTCACCATCTGATGATTCCGGATATGCCGTGCTGCCATCGTTGAACCAGTCCCGCACGGCGTCCGGAAGATTGGCGCCGGTGTCTGATACCGACAATGTGGTTATGCCGTCGTCCTGGCGGGCACTTACAGTAATAGCTCCCTGATATGTGAATTTGTTGGCATTGTCGATCAGGTTGTGCAGGATCACTTTCAGCAACTGCTGGTTCGACCTGACGATCAACGAATCAGGGATGTCGTTGACAAATGTATTTTGCCTGATTATAAACGCGTCTTTGAAAATGGCAGCGACGTTATCCACCAGTTTGCGAATAGCTACGGCCTCGAATGCCACGGAACCGCCCGAAACCTGGGATTTAACATACGAAAGCATATTTTCCAGCAACAGCAGGATTTTTTCAGAAGACTCACTCACACTGGCGCCTATGCTTTCCGCCAAATCGTATTCACCCTTTTGAATCAAGACGGGGATTTGTGATGACGTATATTGTACGAACCGGAGCGGACTGCGAATGTCATGGCTGATAGAGCCTATCAGATGCATTTGAAGTCGTATTTGTTTGACTAGCTCCTGTTCCGAAATTTTGAGGACGTTTAGCGTGTCCTGTAAGTTTTGTGTTTTTTCGGATACGCGGGATTCGAGCACCTTGTTAAGTCTATCCGCCTTTTTTAGCCGGCTTTTGAAATACATCCCCAGGGTCGCCGTTGCGAGAATTACCATCAGCACTTTAAACGGCCAGGTCTCGTACCATTGATAGGGGACGATGACGGTCAGGGAAGTCAATCGCTCCGAATTGCTTCCAAAACCGCCAGTTTTACGGATTCTCAGCGTGTAGGTGCCCGATTCCAGGTTGTTGAGGTGAATGGATTGCTGCTCGTTTTCAATCGGAAACCAGATCTGAGGGGTTTCCGCCCTCCGGTCGCTCGTTACCGCGTAGTAAAGCTGCTGATTTTCCCGGTTGCCGAGGTAAGGTGAGGAAATGAGTACCTTCAAATCGGTGGCCGTTGCCGGCAGTTTTACCTGGCTACCTTCCATGGGCACGTTTTGAGAGTTGCTTTCAATGCGGTCGATGAAGATTTTTGAATCCGGCACATCGACCGGTGTTTGCTCCGGTTCGAAAAATACCAGCCCGTCGAGGGAAGGCAGTGATACATAACCGTTGCCTAGACGGACCGCGCACGGTTGGCAACCGCCGTTGAATTCGTCGATCCGAAAACCGTCCCGCTTGATGTAACGGTGGTAGTAAAGCCGGGTGCTGTCGCGGTGAGTGGTAAAATCCAGCAAGTCTTTGCGAAGAATGCGGAACAGGCCATTGTTCGTGGGCATCCAGAAATAGCCGTTCTTATCCAAAACCAGGCAATGTCCCGAGACCATAAAGTGGTTCTTATCCACAGGGAACGTTGTGAGTTTGCCATTTTGATAAAGGCAAAGGCCATGGTCGCGGGTAGTGAACCAGAGCTCTCCCGGATGCGGAATGCAGAGGCTCTTCACGAAAACGTTCCCGGTGTGTGGTATGAGTGAAAAAGTTTTCCGACCCAAGTTAACGCGGAACAATCCCGTGTCTGCGCCGACCCAAAGCGTTTCCGCGCCTTCTTGCAGCATGTAGGTAATGCGCGGGATTTTGGGTGTGAACAGGCGCACAGGCATCCCCTTTTCTGTGGGATCAATGTAACGCAAACCAACGAACCGGGTGCCCAGCCAGATTCTTCCGGTTTTGTCTTCATATATATGGGATATTTCGCCGCCAGCATTCCATTGTCTTTTCAATTTGCCGCCTTTTGCGTCGAAGCGGTAAAGCATATCATTGCTTACGCACCAAATGTCACCATTCCTGCTGGTGAGCGTAGTACGCTTATTCATCGTAAGCCCCGCCGGTCGGGACAGTTGGAAGGCGATCGTGTTGCCGGCAGTACTTTTGCCCAGTACATTAAAGGACGGTGTAATTACGGTGCTATCCCAGAAAGCCGTTTGCGCATAATAGACATTTGCTTCCCGTTCATTACTGCTGACTGTCAGTGTTTCGAATGGATGAAAATCAAAGATAAACAGCCCGTTGCTGAGCGTTCCGAGGAAGAGCCTTCGATGTCTTTCGTCAAAGAATACAGAAGCTACATTATTCCTCTGAAAGTCGAAGTCGTCGAGCAAAAGTCTTGTTTGAATGTTTCCCGGACGCTTCTCCGAAAGCATGAACAATTTATTATCCTGGTAAATGAATGCGTTCATCGACAAATCCGGGGCATAAACCAGGTATGGTTTGCCCAGGTCCAGCCTTGGATCGTGAGACAGCGAGGCCGTTAGTTTGATTTTTCCGGCCGAAACGTCCGCTCCGGGGCCGGGTGCCAGCATTTCGATATTGCCAGCCTGGTCGTCGTTGTACAAACTGGTTCCGATCCTGAAAACACCTCTTGGCCAGCTTATCCGTGTGGGATAGCTTTTCTCTTTTTTCCAATTGGCGTAAAAGTCAATGCCTCCGTTTTTCTGCCATATGAAAAAATGGCCGTTTGATTGCGGGACGAAAAATACATAGTGGGACGGGAACCAGAGCTTTTTGAACGAATCCGTGTGGTCGAGCAGAAACCAGTTCATATTGAGCCTATCGGCATGTCCCTTGGAAAAGAACAAGTCATAAAACCCTTCCCTGGTTTTGAACATCGAACGGATGCGTCTAACCGGCGAGGGTACCTCACTCACGGCCTGGCCATCGGTGATTTTAACGTAGTCGTGCTCATTCGTCAGCGCGTACAGCCGGCCGGCGTCAGGAAGAAAGCCCACGAACATATTACTCTTCAATCCCAGCCCCGTTTTACCGAACGTAAGGAACGCCTGTCCGTCGAATCTGACCAGCCCGTTATAGGTTGTCAGCCAGATAAAGCCGTCGCGATCTTGCGCGATGGTGGCTACCGAATTTTGAGGCAGGCCGTTTTCGCTGGTATAGTGCCGAAGAGCGTATCCCGCAGTTTTTGCCGGAGGCTGTGAAGCGGCTGACAGTGTGAAAAAATGTAGTAAGACACAGATACAGATTCCCGCCAACTTCACGACACAGCCGGCGTGGGCTGCTACCGTCGCATTCTCTTGTATCTGATCCTTCACTGAAAGTACAGTTTTGATTTAGGCGTGTCTGGATTTTCAGACAAAGTAAGTGAAATCGTTCCGTGCCTAATAATAAAAGGATGATCAGCAATCGTAAATACCCGCTCGGAAATGATAGAAATCATTCTATGCCCTATTTACCATAGAGCCATTGTAACAAAAATAGTTTCATCCTACTTTTACTGATGTCACCGGTATAAACTTTTTCTCTTTCGCGTCGCGTCTCTCTGGTGCGCCGTTGTCTGTATTGACCGGCCCATAGGCCTTTACCATCATGAAAATCCTCATCATCGACGACCAAACGCTGCTGCGCACCGGAATGCGGCTATTTTTGAAAACCATTTCCGACGATTACAGGCTTTTTGAGGCGGCGGACCTGACAATAGCCCGAAGCGTTCTCCGGGAAAATCCTGATATCAAACTGGTGATCACCGAGGTGAAAATAGACGGACTGGTTCCGTCTGAGATCATCCAGGTGCTTCGGTCTGTCAGATCGGGTGTTTCTATATTATTTTATTCTGGCCTGTCTGAGCGGATATTTGCCTTGCCGGCGCTTCGGGCCGGTGCCGACGGGTTCATCATGAAGCGTGAAAAGCCCGCCGATCTCGCCAGGGCTATTGCCATTGTAGGTTTCGGCGGCAAGTATCTTAGCGTGGATTTACAGACTTCGCTGGTTTCAATGATGGATTCGAACCATCGGAAAGAAGGCCTGGAATCGCTCGAAATGCTCTCACAGCGCGAGCGGATGGTAATGAACGAGGTGGTGCAGGGAAAATCAACAAAAGAGATTGCCTTTCTGCTCAATGTAAAATGCAACACCATAAGCACTTACAAAAAGCGCATTTATAAGAAAATGAATGTGACCGATACATTTGAATTGTCGCAAAAAGCAGTCGGTTTTAGAAACTAATAGAAATCTTTCTATGGCCTACTTTTGATCGGCACGAGCTAATACGATGTAATTCTAGTTAGTTTTGGTGCAATAGTAATCTGATAGCATACCATAAGCGGGAGTAGTTTTGATGTTGACGTATAGTAACGATCGTTTTGATTTTGGTGGTCGAAAGGAGTTTTTATCATCCTGAAATGCAGGTTTGCAATAAAACAAGACATTATACACACGCTGAAAAACGGCTCTCCGGAGCCGTTCATTTTACCCATTTTAAGCGTTAACCCATCGTACTATGAAAGTGCTCGTTATTGACGGTCATCCTCTGATGAGATCGGCCATTAAACGGGAAATAAAAGACCACAAACCGCAAGCCAGGGTTACGCTGATGGCACAGCTTGAGCAAGCCCAGGGAGCCATTGAAAACCAATTTTTTGACCTGATTATCGTAGAAATCGGTATCCCCGGCGGGAGTATGCACACGATACGGGAAATGCGGGCGATCGCTCGGGGCAGCAAGATCCTCGTGTATTCCTCGATGAGCGAAGCTACCTATGCGCTTCCCTCGGTTTCTTCCGGTGCGCATGGTTTCTTGTCTAAGGATGCTTCTGGCGACGAATTGCGGATTGCAATGGATATGGTGCTGGATTCGAAGACGTATTTTAGCAAAGCGATACAGGAAAGCCTGCTTTCGCAGGTGATTGCCAACGTGGACGCTTCTGACCACAACCCACTACAAATGTTGACATCACGGGAGCGGCTGGTGGTACATTTGCTGTTGGAAGGGAACAAAATAAGGGCTATTGCCGAGATGCTTGCCCTCAAAGAAAGTACTGTCAGCACGTTCAAAGCGAATGTTTTCAAAAAGCTGCAAGTGAGCAATCTGGTAGCGTTGTCGGAGAAAATGGAAATGTTGCGGTAACCTGCCCGGCAGGTGGAAAGTCAGCAGGACGTGGAAGCGACGTCGTCGATGATTTTGGAAAGTTCGATCGCGCTCGTGACGCCGCATTTCTGGAAAATCTTCTTCTTGAACGTACTGACGGTACTTAATTTCAGCTCCAACTGGGTAGCGATCTCCTTGGTCCACAAACCTTTGATGAGCAGTCTGCTGATTTCCAACTCCCTGTCCGTCAATCCGATCCATTTCCGTCGTTTTATTTTGTTGTAATTATGTGGCAACTGCGTCACCAGTTGCTGTCGGACCGCGTCGGAGAGGTATTTCTTTCCGTTCGCCACCGCCCATACCGCTTCCCCGTACATCCCAGGATCCGATCGCTTCGACAAATAACCATCCGCCCCGGCCTGTACATATTTCAGTGCATATTTATCCTCAGGTAATCCGCTGAATATCAGTATTTTTATATTTTTGCTCGCTCTTTTGATCATATCGATCATCTTCACATCCTGGCCGCCGGGAAGATGAATGTCAAGAATGACCAGATCGACCGGTTTCTCCTGAACGGTGCGTAGACCCTCATTATAATTTTCCGATTCCCAAACCGTTACATTTTGAAATAATTCGCGTAGCACCAGACGCATGCCCATCCTCACAACGGCGTGATCCTCAATAAGTAATGCATTCATTAATGGTAGTATATTTGATTCATAACATGGGCGGATGAGGCCTTATGGATCAAAACTAGGCAGGGAGAGCTGTCCACACAATGGAGATGTTGGTCTTGGGATGTAAACATAGTACTACACTTTTCAATGGAATTTCAGGGAGTTTTTGTTAATTGGGGACATTATTGAGAACCACGATACCATTGCAATCTCTCCCCACCCGAATCTTACTCGTTGAAGACCACGATATTGTCAGAATCGCCACCAGTATGCTTATCCAGGAAATGATCAGCGATGCGGTCGTTGACACTGCGGTTAACTTCAAGGAAGCGGCACGGGCGGTCTCTTCGCAGCGCTACCAACTCGTTATTCTCGACTTGAATATCCCGGGTACCGACCATTTACTGACGATTGAAAAATTGCGTGGACAACAACCTGGTGCGCCCATACTCGTTTTTTCCGGACAAAAAGAAGAACTGTATGGCGTGCATTGCATACGCGCGGGAGCTGCCGGATTTGTTTCCAAGGAATCCAAAGCAACTGAATTACAGGAGGCGATCCGGGTTGTGCTCAGCGGGCAGAAATACCTCAGTCCGGTGGTCCGGGCACAAATGCTGGGCTCCATGCTGCAACAGGGTGTATCCGACCCGGCCGAGCTTTTGTCGGCCAAAGAACTGGTGGTCATGGAGATGTTGCTGGAAGGTAAATGGACGAAAGATATTGCCGGTCAGCTGAATTTAAAAAGCACGACAGTCAGCACTTTCAAGGCCCGCATTTTTAAAAAGCTGGGTGTAACTAATCTGCTGGATCTGGCCAGGCGGGTTGAGATGTATCATCTGTCCAAGGGTGATGTTATTTCAACCCGTAAGAAATAGGATACCTTTCCCGGTTCAATACCGGGATAAAAATATCTCCATTGATACTCTATTTCTGGCGAGGGAAAAGAATAGAAGTGTTTCTATGCTTTGTGAAAAATTTCATTTTCAACTAACTGTAAATGAGTTTATTGTACGATTGCTGGGTTCGCTTCGCCTTGTCCGTCCATCGAATCGGATACATTTTTCCCGCTACTTTGTAGATATAGTTTGCATCGCAGGTATGCAACAAACAAGGCCCCTGTTCTTCGGGACGGCGGCCTGATTTAAGCCCCATTCATTTTACGAGAAGATCGTCTATGTCCATTTAAAAGCAGGCGGCAAAGCCCTGTTTTCGAGCGGTAGCGGTGTATCCTTTTATCCAGCATTAATCACCCTTTCAATTCCATACTGTTTTCAATGATTATTAATTAAAACCAATTGAACAATGAAAGTAAAACAACTACTAACACGCACTGCCGGTGCACTTGGAGTTACCACCGGTTTGCTTTTTGTCGGTTCGCCTTTGATGGCACAGGTGAAGATCGGGGATAACCCGAATTCGATTAATCCAAGTTCGATTCTAGAGCTGGAAAGTGCTACTAGGGCGCTTTTGTTGCCTCGGGTCGCACTTCAGGGCCTTGGTACCAAAGCACCGGTCGACAACGCCGTAGCGGGCATGCATGTGTACAATACGGCCACTGTCGCTGGCGATAATGGGATCTCACCGGGCGAGTATTATTACGACGGTAACCGCTGGGTAAGACTGGTAAGTGAAATTTCTCCTGATCGTTATCAATATGAAAATGGCCCGGCACCGGCGACCGGAGGCTGTACAGAAGGAAATATTTGGGTAGATGTTTTGGAGGGAAGTGCCACCGAAGGCCAGCAATGGATTTGCAGAAATGGCGCCTGGGACCCATACAGTGCTCCGGCCAGTACCCCCTTTTACTCTGGACTTACAACGACCAGCGATGCGGGGTCAAACAAGACCGGTTTGATTTCCCGAAGAGGGCAAATTGTAGCCTTGCGCGAAAATAACTTGGGTAAGACGCTCATTTCGCCGGGTGGCATTCTACAACTTTACAGATCGCCGACGCTGGGTGCGAACGCGGGAGGCGCCATTGATTTTACCAATACGTCTACTCAATTGAACCAGTTTAGAATTGGTGTTCGGAATGATGCTGCCGGCGATGAAGGTGCGCTTGCCTTCCAGACTGGCAGTGGTAGTTCTAATGTGATGCGGATGGTTATGAATAAAAACGGCCAGATTGGAATCGGTACGTCTACCCCAGCACGGCCCTTGCACGTTGCCGGCGTAATATTTTCCGGAGCTGAAAATGCAACTGGAAATGGTCTTGTCGCTGGTACTTCGGGAACAAATGGGACAATGCTTGTTTACGCTCCATCCGACAATGATAGGGCTCAAATCATCAATCAGGCTTCTGGCGAAAACGCAAACATGATTTTGGCCAGAAAGGGTTCTGCTAGTGGAGAAAACTTTGTTGAATTCGTGATTGGTAACCAGCCCAATCCGATAGGAAGTATTTCGCGCACAGGTACAGGCGTTTCCTATAATTTAACTTCTGACCGTCGGTTGAAAGAAAACATTAAAAACACGCATTACTCAATCGAAGACCTCATGAAAGTTGGTGTGGTGGACTACAATTACATCAATGACGAGACAAAAACGCAAATAACTGGTTTTATCGCCCAGGATCTCTTCAAGGTATTCCCTGACGCTGTCACAAAAGGTAGTGATGATGTCAGTAAAAAGCCTTGGATGGTTGACTATGGTAAAATCACCCCACTTCTCGTAAAAGCCGTTCAAGATCAGCAAAAGGAAATCGCCGCACTGAAAGTGCAATTGAGCGAAATGAATGCGCTCAAAGCTGAGGTAGCCAGCATCAAAGCGATGTTGGGCAATGCCGAACAGCAGAAATCTGAGGCTATCATTTCAAAATGAGTGAATTATGCGCAAAATCATCCATAAAAAGCTCTTTGGCCTGAGCGCGGCATTGTGCCTGTCGCTCACGCTAATGACCGACCCCGCGGCCGCGCAGTCGAGTAGCCAGGGAAATACGGTCATCTCGGAAGGCACGCAGATGACCGTGTTCGGTACGCATACTTTCCTCACAGGCGGTGCGGGCATTCAACCTGGCATCATTAAAGCCAACCGTGCCCTGTCACCCGGTATTCTGGGCTTCGGGACTACCGCTTCCTATACTGGCCAGGATGATGCAAACCATGTCGACGGTTACGTGTCCAAGGACGGCAACAGTGCATTTGTGTTCCCAATCGGTGACGGCACAAAACTGCGTACAATCGGAATTTCAGCTCCTGCAACGTCTGGCGTATACAAGGCGGCATATTGGTCAGAAAGCGCTGGTGCGGCTACTTTGCCAGCAGGGGCACCGTTTCCGCTGACGAACATGAACTCCGATGTTACCGGTGTAAGTGCTGTGGAATACTGGGACCTGGACGGCGCGGGGCCGGTCAACATCACCCTTACCTGGGACGCCGCCAGCAATCTGAACACACTCGCGAGCTCGAACATGGTGAATCTGATCATTGTGGGGTACAATCCGGCTACCTCTCAATGGGAAAGTCTGGGCAAAGCGGGCGGTACCACCGGTACACTGGCCGGCACGGGTAGTATTACCGCTATCGGCGTCATCCCCGACAACTATTCGGCATTCACGTTCGGAGCAAATATCGCGCTCCCGGTCACACTGGTTGCATTCGAAGCCCGGAAGGAAGGTTCGACGGCCTCACTCGCCTGGTCAACTACCGCTGAAACCAACAGTGACCGCTTTGAGATCGAGCGCAGTGCGAATGGTAAAGTTTGGAACAGGATAGGCGCTGTGGCATCTAACGGAGAAAGCAAAGTGCTGGTGAAATACACCTTTACTGATACTGCTCCCTTAGCCGGTGAAAACCTGTACCGCCTGAAAATGGTGGATAAAGACGCAACATTCGCTTACAGTTCGATCAAAAGCGTGACTTTCGATAACATTAACCAGCTCGCTTATCCGAACCCTGCACGCGACATCGTGTACATTCAGCATGCGGATCATGTGAAAAGCGTTTCGGTGATCGATATGAATGGGAAAACTGTGAAGGAAACCGGCATTACGGCAGGTGGCACGTTCCGGGTCGACGGACTTAGTGCCGGTATGTACCTGGTGAAAGTCGTTAACCAGGATGGAGGCGTGAGGTCGCAGAAGATCATTGTAGCAAAATAATTGCTTCATGTGTTAAATCTTTTTATGCAAATAGCGCCGGGGAATTTCTCCGGCGCTATTTACTTAGGATGTTGAAGAAGCGTTATGTCAGAAATGCCAGATAAGGTCGTCGAAGTCGACTTTTTCGGGATGCAGCGCTTTCACCAATGCACTCCCGATGCCGGCGATGCCCTCGCCAAACGCCAGGTTTTTTTGCATGTTCCAGGAGTTTTCAGGCGTTTTATAACCCGCAAATCCGTCGGGATGGATATCGAACCGCAGGATTTGCCGGTACCAGAAGCCGGCGGCATTTTCAAGCGTTTGGTCGTAGGTAAGCCGTGCAATGCGATCGAAAAGTAATGCGAGGCCGGCGGCACCGTTTTGTATTCCGGCATCTCGGGTAGAGCTCGGATGTCCTTGTCGGCGTTTTGCAAATTTTCTCAGCATTTCCAGTCCTTCCCGCGTCCAGGAAGGGTTGCCGAATGCGGCACCGACACGGAGTAGCGCATAACCGGTTTCCGCATTTGCGTCGATCTCTTGATTTTCTATATAAACGACTGCTTCATTGACGACCCCTTCCAGGAAGTCGGCAGGGCAAAGGCCCATGTCAATTGCCCGTGCCAGAAAAATGAGCACCGCTGTATTTTCGGCAGGGGAGAACACGGCAGGTTTCGAATGGCGTCCACTGAATCCCGATTTCCAGTAACAACCCTCGCCCGTGGATATTGCATAGCGCACAATGCCCTGAACAAGTTCATCCACAACCGGTTGTGCCAATGCTCTGTTGAAATAGCTCCGTTGAAGAAAGTAAATGCCATACCCGAGTGCCCCGCTGTCAAAATCTCCCAGGTTCCCGATATACAGTTCGGAACGCATTTTTTTGAGCAGAACAGCATCGATATCGCTCAGGAAAACATTGGGGTCAAGGTCCAGCACATTCACCTGGCAGAGGTATTGCGCGACGGCCCCCAGACTGGCGAAGTCCAGCGGATAAGCTTTCAGCGGATCGCTATCGACCAGGTCGCAGGCATGATCGAATGCATCCCGGGCGGCATCGAGGTATTGCTTTTTGCCGGAATGTACCGCATATAAATAAGTGAAAACAGAAACGCCGAGGTACCCCCGGGTAAAACCGAAACTGCTCAGCTGTTTTTTGTGTGTACTTACAACTTCGTAGATCTCATCGATTTTAGCAGCAGCGATCATCGCCGAAAGCCCCGATATTCCTGTTGATGTCGTCATGATACCCGTTGGTTTTTATACACAAATGTGAATACAAACGGGAGTGTGATCTGAACTTTTTAGACCAACCATGTATCTAGTTCGACGAACTGCAAAACAGCATGCGGGAATGACCGACGTGTGTATCGGGAGCTTTGTCGATAAAATATTCTCGTTGGCATAAATAGTTTGGTTTCAGTGAGTTCTGGTGGGTAGCTTCATCCAGAGATTGTAAACCTTCCTATTATATGTCAATTGTATCCCAAGGATTCTTCGTGTTGAGACGCCCCCGGCTGCCGTTAAGCGTTCTTTATACATTCAATGAGCGGGCCGGCAACCGGCCGGAGCTGTTCGAGCGGGAACTGATCCGTTTTTTCTCGCAATCATCAATGTTGGAGGCGCTTTATGTAGCCTCGCCGGAATTATATCATTCGTTCACCGGGCTGATCGAGGGCCGGGTTAGAACCGGCGTAGACAAGTTGCTAAAGACTTTATATAAATACCTCGTCAGGATGACCTCCCGCAGCACTCCGTACGGCCTCTTTGCCGGATGTGCTGTGGGTGAGCTGGGACAGGAAACCCGTATTGCATTCGACGAGGCTGAGCCATTTCGTAAACATGTGCGGCTGGACATGAATTACGTTGCCGAATTGTCGGAAGGGCTTTTGCAAAAAAGCACCATTCGCAATGAGGTGAAGTTTTTCCCTAATACAAGTCTCTACCCGATTGGCGACACTTACCGCTATGTGGAAAGTACATTAAATAATAAAAAAAGGCTGTACATACTGGCGTCGGTAGATCGCGACGCCTATCTGGACAAGATTATTGCCACGGCCCACGATGGCGCTGCTATACATGAGTTGGTGGATTGCATTGTGTGCGAAGATGTTAGCCAGGAGGAAGCGGAGCAATTTGTCGACGCGATCATCCATGCACAAATTCTTGTTTCCGAGCTCGCGGCGACCGTCACCGGCGGAGAGTTCTTTTTTACAATTGTCGACAAATTACGTGGGATAGCAGGAGCAGCGAAGGATCTGGAACAACTGAACAAAATTGCCAACCTGCTCCAATCGGGTGAACAGAGCGTGGATAAATACCGGGAGGTAGAAGCCGTGTTGGCGAAGCATTTTGCTACAACAGGCAGCAAGGATCTGGTGCAGACAGACCTTTTTCTTCAAACACAATCGTGTACTATCCATGAGAATGCGGTGGCTACGCTGACCAGGGAATATCAGAATCTGGCATGCCTGGGCTACCGGAACCCGATACCGGAATTGGATCTGTTCAAAAAGAGATTTCTGGCAAGGTATGAACGACGCGAAATGCCGCTACTGGAAGTGCTGGACTGTGAAACCGGAATCGGTTATGGCGACGCCATAGCAGGGAGGGCTGATAACCTCCCGTTGCTGGACGATATGCAATGGCCTGGGCGACCTAAATCTGAGCAAGCGGATGTCTCTGCGATCGCGGAGCTTCGGGACAGGCTCTTTCTGCAATCTATGGCAGATAAGACGATGCGCATTTGCCTCACAGATAATATTTTGAATGAATTTCGAAAGAGGGTCGACAACACTGCGCAGACGCCGGATAGTTTTTACCTGTTTGGAAATATCATTGCCGGTTCGCAGGAGGATGTCGATAATGGAAATTTCAAATTCGCATTCAAAGCGATGGGAGGGCCTTCGGGCCTGAAACTGATCGGGCGGTTTTGCCACGGGAACAGCCAGCTATCCGAATGGGTGAAGAGCGCCGTCGCCGAGGAGGAAGCACTGGGTGAAGAAGGGGTGTATGCAGAAATCGCGCACCTGCCCGAGGCGCGCGTAGGGAATGTGCTCATGCGCCCGCATTTGCGGGAGTTTGAAATACCCTATCTCTCCGGTTCCACGATGCCACGCGAAAACCAGATCCTGCCGGAAGACCTGATGGTGTCGGTATCAGTTTCCGGGGAGGTGATATTGCGGTCGAAAAGGTTGAACAAACGTGTTTTTCCACGACTTACCAATGCCCATAATTTCTCTGATGGGCTGCCGGTGTACCGTTTCCTCTGCGAGCTCACCTACCAGCATGATTACCGTTATCTGGGCTGGGAATGGGGGCATCTTGCTTCCCATACTTTCTTGCCGCGCGTTGAATACAAGCATTGGATATTAAGCCGCGCCACCTGGAATATTGATAAAAAGATGGTGGTGAACCTTGTAGGAAGCAGCTTCCTGACAGCCAGGGAGTGGCGTGTGCTCAGGAGCGCATTTAACATTCCGCGTTTTGTTCAGCTCCGGCAAGGGGATAGCGAATTGCTGATCGACGGAGATTCCGATTTTGCAGTGGAGATAGTTTCCGATGTTATCAGGAAGTTTGACAAAGTTACGTTGACAGAGTTTCCCGAGTATGAACAGAACGGGTTCCTGGGCAAGGACGGAGAAAACTATTTGAATGAGATTCTATTGCCGCTTTTGCACAAAAAAGATTCCTCGTTGCCCAGGCAAGGTGGGGAGCAGCAATCGGTAGCCCGGCCCGCCGTCAGACGCGATTTTATGACGGGTAGTGAATGGTTGTATGTGAAAATCTACGCAGGGACCCGCACGGCTGATCGGCTGCTGACATCGGTCATTAAACCGTTTGCCGACCGTCTTTTGGCTGAAAGTGTCATCGAAAAATGGTTTTTTATCCGCTACGGTGACCCCGACAACCATATCCGGCTGCGTTTTTTTCATGGTAGCGATAAATCGTTCTGGCAGACTGTCCTCGTGCAATTGCATGTGTTGATGGAGCCGTATTTGAGCAATGGGACCGTTCACAAAATACAGCTCGATACTTACAAGCGTGAGCTGGAACGATACGGGCATCAGGCATTTGAGGAAATCGAATCCATTTTTTTTGCCGATAGCGTTGCTACGGCTGGTCTTTTGAATAGGCTTTCGGGCGACGAAGGTGAGCATTTTCGGTGGCTGACAGGACTGAGGGGAGTGGATATGCTCCTGAACGACCTGGGTTTAACATTAACAGAAAAAAAAGCATTCGTCGAGCAGTTGCAGGAGCGCTTCTTTCGTGAGTTTCGGGGAGATACCTGTCTGAATGTCCAGTTGAACAACAAATATCGCCAGCATACTGGGGAAATCAGGAGTTTTTTAGACTCGGAGCACGATGCGCTGAACGGTATCGAAGACATCGTAGCATTACTTGAAAAGCGGTCTATCCACATCAGAGCTTCGCTGTCGGTGATTTTGCCTCGCAACGAGATTTCTCTGAATCACTTCGCCAGTAGCCTGGTCCATATGTTCCTAAATAGGCTGTTTGTTGCTCAACAGCGTGAACATGAGCTAGTTGTGTATCATTATTTGAAAAAATATTACGAGTCTAAGTTGGCAAGAAGGGAAAAAGTGGCACATTTGACATTTGTTTGTGCCTAGCGGAATTTGCTTTGCGCGGGCAGTAAGTTCATAAGTTACTACCCGGACTCGGTTTAAGTATGACAGGGAAAATTAGTTGCCTCATTGTGGATGATGAGGAACCGGCTCATGAAGTCCTTAAATTTCTGATCTCGAAACTCAGTTGGTTGACCTACGCAGGAAGTTGCTACAATGCATTGGAGGCGCTGGAAATGATCCCGGAGGTTAAGCCGGATATTATCTTTCTGGATGTAAATATGCCTGAGCTGTCGGGCCTTGACCTGCTGAATATCGTTCACGCCCCGGATGCGCACGTGATCATGACCACCGCCTATCCTGAGTATGCAGTGGACGGTTTTTCATTCGACGTTACCGCTTTTTTGTTGAAACCCATCGGGTTCGACCGGTTTTTGAAGGCTGTCACGAAGGTCAGGAGGTTGATAGGTGACAGCCATTTGACACGTGAAAGGGTGCGGTCGGTTCCTGAGCCGGCCGCTGATGATGTGGCGGATCGCCAGCAGGTGCCAGCCCCGCAACCTTCCGAACAGCGCCCAGAGACCGTGCAGGAAGAATATATGTGGATTCGCGCCGATCGCAAGATGTATTGTGTCTGGTTTAAGGACATTTATTTTGTGGAAGGATTGAAAGACTATGTTAAAGTGTACTATACCGACGGAGTGCTGGTTACGTTGGCTTCCATGGCGGCCATGACGACCCGCCTGCCTTCACCCACATTCGTACGCACACACAGGTCCTACATTGTTAACCGCAATATGATCAAGATGATAGAAGGAAACATGGTTACCATGCTGAACGGCATGAAAGTGTCGATCGCCGTGTCCCCCACCCGCGACGAGGTGCTCCGCCAATTGACAGAAAGATAACTCGCTGAATGAACAACGATATTACAAAAAGGGGATCATTGATAGAAAGGCTGCTGTTTCCCCGAACGCAAAAACTAAGAATTTCCTATCACGTTCTTTTCTGGGTCTTGTTCATTTTGCTGCATTACTCCTATGCATTGCCCACGATTTTAAAGAAGAATGCTGATCCGACTGTTACCATTGCAAGTTTTTTCTATTTTTTGAAAATAGTACCTGAATATTATATCTGCGTCGGACTCTACTATCTGCTCCGCAATTACATCAAGGGTTTTTTACTTTTTCTAGTCCTTTTCATTCTTGCACTTGCGATCAACCATATGTTTTCAGTGGTACTATACCGGGGTGTGGATTATTATTTGGGGTTGGAAAACATGACCGAGAGATACAGGATGTTTGCGAACATGTATCTTGCTCCCTTCAATCTCCGGGATCCAAATACCTGGTTGGTGATTAGCAGCGACATTTCTGAGGTGCAATTCTTTATATTGCCTGCCGCGTTGAAAACCGCAAAATTTGCTGCAAATGAGCGCTTTATTCGACAAAAAATCGAAGACGATGCCCGCAATATGGAGTTGAAAGCGTTGAAGTCGCAGATCAATCCGCACTTCGTTTTCAACGTGCTGAATGCCGCCTATGCGAAGGTATTGCCGGTCTCGGAAGATGCTGCTGAATATCTCCAGAAAGTTTCTGAAATATTGCGCTTCTCCCTGTATGAGATGAATGATGAGTTTATCAAACTGGAAACGGAGCTGGCCTATATGAATTTGTATATTGAACTAGAATCGATGAGAAGCAACCGCCGCTGTCACATCAATGTAGAGCAGCATGGAGAAGTCAAGGATAGCTATCGTGTTCCAACGGTTTCGCTAATAACCCTGGTTGAAAATGCATTCAAACATGGTGTGCATTCGACCCGCCATGATTCGTTTGTTGATATTCTGGTTAACGTTTCAAATAGTTTGTTAATGTTTGAAATAACCAATAGCAAACCATCACAACCGCTACGAAGCAAGTCGGGAAGCGGGGGCATCGGGTTAGCTAATCTAGAAAGAAGGCTGGGAATATACTACCCCGGACAGTACAAGGTTAAAAAATCAGAAACGGAAACAGAGTTTAACGTTTCGGTACAAATTCCGGTGGGCTAGCATCAAACGAAGGAGGACGCATTTTGGTCGAACGTTGATGGTTATTGGTATAAAATGTTTAAAAAGAACGCTTTTGTCGGGTTATTTCGGGCAAGTAATAACCCGTAAACAACGATAGCCCGATGAAAGCACAGGCACGATTCCAGACAAAGCTTGAATTAATCAGATTCACGGTGGCACGGCTCAACAATATTTCCAGGGCCGGTGGTAACAGAGATTTTTCGCGTTCAGAAACTACCACCAGCACTGCATCATGTAGAACAATTCTGATGTAGAAGTTAGCTGTCTCGTTAAGAAAACCGACTGCCGGGGCTTCCTTTTTGCGAGGCTCCGGCAGTTGTGTTTAGGGCAATCGAATGCAAGTGGCATAGATCTTTAAGAGGAGTGGCAAAAGCTTACCCCTGGATTTCCATGAACAAAATTTACTATTTCCCATTGGTAGTGATGGCGTTGTCGTCCTGCCGCGCATTAAAGGACAGCCCCAAATACAAGTTGACGGACGGCGTCTACAAGACGAACGAGGACAACCGGAAAGCCCTGGTTTACGTCGAGAACGCCGACGATTCTGTGCTGGTGTATCATTTGCAAGCTGGTTGGAAAACGGCCAGGGCCGATCGCAAGAGCCTGAAACCAGAGGTATATCCAAGAGGTGCTGTCGATAAGGAAATTGCGGCGAGCAAATATTGGAAGAACACGTTCGACCTCGATGTACTTACGATACCTTTTAAATACCGCCCCTCCACAAGTTCCTTCACCCCGCAGTTGAGTAATCACCTCAACGGCGCCTTGTATATAGGTTACAGGAATGACACGTATGAACTTTCCTACAAGCGCAATCCGATCGGCAAGCTGAGCCAAAGGGTGACGCATCTTGGATTTTCAGCCGGATTGGCAACGGGCGTGGGTGTAACGCCGATGAACCCCTGGGTGACGAACGATAATATCAATGTGGAATACGACGGATTTATCTGGTCGAAAGCGCTGTGTATCCTCATGGGCGTCGAAAAGCTGAATTTCGGGTTGGCACTCGGTATCGATCACCTACTCGACGACAACCAGCAATACTGGATTTATCAGGGTAAACCCTACCTGGGTTTGACGGTCGGTCTGAATCTCAACTGAAAAGATTGGCCGCTTGCCCAGGTATTGTGCATGCTATATTTTGGGAAAAGAGCCAGATGTCGTAGCTAATCCTGCGATGTGAGATTTGGCCGTTTATCGCAGTAATTGCGTATTCTTGCCGTCGGACATGCCGGAGGCTTCTAAAACGAGGTTCAAAAAGTGATGCTACACCATACCGATTTCCCAATTCATGAACTACCGTCCTCACGTTTTATGGCGTCGGATAGCGGCCTCACGTTGGGGGATCATGCGCCGAGCCACCGCATCAGCTTTTTTGCCATTGTCTGGTTTTCAGAGACCGGCGGTACCCACCATATCGACTTCGAATCATTCCCGGTTAGGGCTAACGAGGTGTTTCTGTTGGCACCCAATCAGGTTCACTCTATTCCTGCGGCCAGGCTCCCGCGTGCGCGTACGATCGTGTTCGCGCACGATATTTTCGACCGGATCGATGAGCCGCATTTACGTCAGCTTTTTCTGCCATTTGAGAACGAGGCGTTTGTCATACCCGCTGAGATGCAGGAGCCGTTGACGCACCTCTTTGACCTGATACTCCTCGAATGCGCCGGTGCTGCGGATCTAACACTGCTTTTAAAATATACGACTGCCTATCTTACCCATCTTTATCGTTTCGGAAAGCGCAATCACAGGGTAGCCGGAGCCGAAGATCATCGGTTGGTCAGGCTGTTCCAATTGATGCAAATGCATTACCGGCAGGAAAAGTCGGCCGCATTTTATGCCCGGGAAATAGGTCTTACCCCCAAAAGGGTGAATGAGCTGCTCCGTGAAAAAATGAAAACGACGGTGAGCAAGCTGCTCTACCGGCTCATGCTCATTGAAGCGAAACGGGAGCTGTATCACCGGCAGCATTCGGTGAAGGAAATTGCCTATGGGTTAGGATTTAGTGATCAATCCTATTTTGCCCGCTTCTTCAAGAAACAGACTGGCCTCACACCGGAGGAGTTCCGCGCAGGTGCCCGTTAGCCGGTGAGGTAAATCGGGCGGATGTTCAGATTGTCCTAACCTTCGGACAGATCGTGCGGGTCGATCGGAGCCGCTTTTCCGATATTTGTGATATCAATTTTGCGTACGCAAAATATGGGTTTGACAACCCATTATTGACTTGCATGAAGTGGCTTTGCGGCCTTCTGTTTCGAATAGTGTTTTCGTGTGTTTTGGCAAAAGTGGCTGCTTTTTTATGGCAGCCACTTTTTTGTTTTTTATTGCTGAATATGTAACAAAGCCCGGCCGGCGGTTGTTGACCGATGGACGAGGTTGGCCAAAGTGAGTCAGCCTTAGCATAGACTATTTGAAATGAAACAAATCCTCGACAATCCGGCCTGGTACGCATTGCGCACGCACAATCGCGCGCTTGGAAATGTGCAGGGAGGTTCGGCATATTTCCTGCCCGAAGTTTCGCCCTTCGTAGCGGTGGAAGGCCCGGCTCTGGAAGGAATGACAGCATTGTACGATGCTATTCCGTTCGATAACAACGTGATATTTGTAAGCAACGAAAACGTGCAGATACCTCTTCCATGGCAACTTCTGGCGGCGGTACCCGGCTACCAGATGCTTTACCGTGGTACGGCAAATCCGGGATCGAATGGCCCGGAGACCATTCCGCTCACCCTTGAACATGTGCCCGAAATGGTAGCATTGACCAGCCTTACCGCTCCCGGTCCATTCTCAGATGAAACTATTCGTTTCGGGCATTACGAGGGAATTTTCGACGATGGCAAGCTTGTGGCAATGGCTGGCCAGCGGATGCACCCGGAAGGTTATGCCGAAATCAGCGCCGTTTGCACCCATCCTGATCACCTCGGTAAGGGATACGCCAGGCATTTGTTGCTCCGGCAGGCAAGCCGCATTCAGCAGAACGGCGAACAGCCTTTCCTGCATGTGAAGGCGGACAATGCGCGTGCAATAGGGGTGTACGAATCGCTGGGTTTTGAGATCCGCACCGAAATATACTTTTACGTGTTGAGACGATGAGCTTTTTAACAAAGCAACTCTGAGCTTTTCAGCAAAGTCGGGCCCTGCGGCGTGAGGTACTTTTGCATTGTACTTAAATACCAAGACAATGACAAAAGTATGGTTTATTACAGGCAGCTCCCGCGGATTGGGACGCAACCTTGCAGAAGCAGTTTTGAAAAGTGGAGATAAATTGGTTGCCACAGCGCGGAATATCGCGCAGCTCGATGACCTCGTTGCGCAATATGGCGATCAGATTTATCCTGTAACGCTGGACGTAACGGATTACGAGCAGGTGTACAGTGTGGTGGCCGATGCAGTTTCGCATTTCGGACGCATCGATGTGCTGGTGAACAATGCCGGTTTCGGTATCATCGGTGCTGCTGAGGCTTATACCGACGAGCAGGTTCGCAGCCAGCTGGAAACAAACCTTTATGCGCCGATCGAAATCACCCGGGCGGTGTTGCCTTATATGCGTCAGCAGGGGAGAGGCCGTATTTTGCAGATCAGTTCGATAGGAGGCCGTGTCGGCAATGCGGGGCTTACCATGTACCAGGCGGCGAAGTTCGGCCTGGGTGGGTTTACCGAAGCATTGGCCAAGGAAGTAGCACCGCTGGGCATTCATGTGACGAGCGTGGAGCCGGGTGGTTTCCGCACCGACTGGGCGGGCGCTTCCATGACTTACGCCCGTCAGATCGAGGGTTACGAAATGGTCAACCAGCGTACCGATTATTTCAAATCCGGCAAATTCGTGCCTGTGGGCGATCCTGAAAAGGCTGCCGACGTGATGGTGGCTTTGGCTGTGCATCCCGCGCCGCCCGTTCACCTTGTACTCGGCAGCGAGGCGATCGGCATATTGAAAAGTGCCGACCAAGCCCGGAAGGCAGAAATGGAAGCCTGGGAGGAAGTAAGCATTTCCACCGACCACGACGAGTCGGAGGATTTTTTAGAAACCTCCATGGGCAAATGGTATTCGGGCATCAAAAAGAATGCCTAATAGCTAACTTTGTTCATGGCCGATCTTAAATCCAACAAACAGAAATCCCCCATCGCGTATTCCTGCTATTTCACGCGGAACCGTGAGGGGGAGCAGTTTGCGCCCGAGCATGTGTTCAGCTACCAGATTTCGGGGACGCTCACGATTAATAACGGAGAGCAGGAGTACGTTTTCAAACCAGGGGATTACCGGTTTACGAGGCGTAATCAACTGTTGAAATTCATCAAACAACCACCCGCAGATGGCGTTTTCAAATCCATTTCTGTTTACCTGGACCAGGAAACACTGCGGAGTTTCGCCATGGAGCACGGATATCAGGCCGACCACTCGCGAAGTCAGGAAGCGGGATCGGTTATTGCATTGAAAGGAGGCGGGCTGGTGAAGGGATTTATGGAGTCGCTGATGCCTTACTGTGAGGACGATCAGCTGATAGACGGGGATTTACAGGCCTTGAAACTGCGGGAAGCAGTTATGATCCTTTTGCGTTCGTCGCCGGCGATGAAAGACATTTTGTTCGATTTCAGTGAGCCGGGTAAGATCGACCTGGAAGCATTTATGAATAAGAACTTTCATTTTAATGTGCAAATGAACCGTTTTGCTTACCTGACGGGCCGGAGCCTGGCGACATTCAAGCGTGATTTTGAACATATTTTTCACACTTCACCCAGCCGCTGGCTGCAACAGCGGAGATTGCAGGAAGCGCATTACCTGATCAGAGAGAAGGGACGTGCCGCCTCCGAAGTGTACCTCGAAATCGGTTTCGAAGACCTTTCGCATTTTTCGTTTGCGTTTAAAAAGATGTTTGGCGTACCGCCGTCGCGGCTGGCAGGCTGAAAAGTGCAGGTGTAACCGTTTTGCAGATTTCCCTGGTACATTGAAATGCCAGGAAATCTGCAAAACGGTATTGTTGTATGCATATCAGGAAAGTGGTTCCGGTCCGGGAGGGGCACCAGCGGGGCGTGAGTAATCCTCGGGTAATGGAATAAACTCGTGATCGTCGGCGGGTGGTAATTGAATTCGCCCTTGTTTCCAATCCTCCTTAGCCTGCTCGATGCGCTCTTTTCTGGACGACACGAAGTTCCACCAAATGAAACGTTCGCCAAGCGGCTCGCCGCCGAGCAGCATCAGCGTGGTATTTTCCCGGGCTTTGACGATAGGCTCGGCATTCTTGTTGAAAACCAGCATTTTCCCGGGCTGGTAAAAGTGGCCGCCGGTTTCCACCGAGCCTTTCACTACATAAATAGCCCGCTCGGAATATCCGTCCGGAATGCGAAAAGTAGCGCCCACCTCCAAAACGACATGCAGATAGAACAGCGGCGAAAGCGTTTCGACGCCGTTGGACAAGCCCAATGCGTCGCCGGCAATGAGCCGCATCCACACACCTTTGTCGGTAAATACGGGCAGTTCACTTTTGGTATAGTTCCTGAAAGTAGGGATGGATTCTTCATCCTTTTCGGGTAACGCGACCCACGTCTGGATCATTTCCAGCCCGCCGGCCAGCGCCGCAGGATCTTCGAAACGCTCCGAATGCGCAATACCACTGCCGGCTGTCATCCAGTTCACCTCTCCGGGCTTGATGACCTGCTGCACGCCAGTGCTGTCGCGATGGGTGACCTGTCCGTCAAACAGATAGCTCACTGTCGAAAGTCCGATATGCGGGTGGGGCAGCACATCCATCGACGACGGATTGGCGGGAACCGATTCCAACGGCCCCGCATGATCCATGAATATAAACGGCCCGACCATTCTTCTGAGGCGAAAAGGAAGTATCCGCTTCACCACCACCGACTCACTGATTGCCGCCTTCCGGGCTTCGATTACGATATCCAGCATCACGTAATTTTTTGGTTAAAGATAAGGGAATGCAGGATAAGTGAGAAGTGCCTTTTGTTAAGTACGGGTTACTTAAAGCATTTGTATTCTACTGTTTTTGATTACTTTTTGAAGGTTATACCAAGACAATCCCGACTCACCTTAATCGAATCCGACATGCGAATATCTCTCCTTAGCATTGCTGTTATGGCTTTTTTGTCGTATCAGGCATTTGCGCAAAAGACACAAGTAGTAAACAGCAATGTCAGGCAAGTCACGATTTACCGAAATGGTGCGGAAGTAATGAGGGACATCTCTCTGACGCTGGATGAAGGTACGCACGAACTGGTATTTAAAGGCTTGTCTGGTTCGCTGGATAAGGAAAGTATCCGGCTTTCCGGGTTGGCCGATTTAACTGTGTTATCGGTTTTGCCTAGAGTGAATTACAATCAGGAAGGGGAGAAGTCGAAGACAATGAAGCAATTGGAAGCTAAAAGCGAAGCCTTTAAAGAAAAGATAGCCTTCGAGCGCGGTATGGAACAGATTTATAAACAGGAAGAAGAAATGCTCATTAAAAACCAGCACTTGGGCGGTGATAAAGTGGCAGTGAAGACGTTGGAACTAAAAGAAGCTATTGATTTTCAACGCAAAAGACTCATTGAGGTCTTGCAGAAAAAGCTTGAAATAGCCGATAATATCAAGAAGTGGGATGATAGCCTGAAGGCAGTGGGAAAGGAGCTCACGCCGCTCCTTACGGATTCGCAAAAAGCTACAATGGAAATCGTAGTGACCGTTTCTGCGAAAAAGGTGGCCCAGGTGAAACTGGAATTGAGCTATTATTTGCCCGACGCGGGCTGGTACCCGAGCTACGATGCAAAGTTGACGGATCTGTCGACGCCATTGTCACTACAATTCAAAGCAGGGATGTTCCAGTACTCGGGGGAGGATTGGAAGAAGGTAAAGATGATACTGTCCACCGCGAATCCGAGGAACAGAGCACTCGCGCCCGAGTTGAAGGCCTGGTATTGGGGCTCGCCAAATGATTATAGCCAGTATAACACCGCTTCGGGAGACGATCTCCCGGCAGAAGGCAGCATTAGTGAAGTGAGCGGATTTGTAAAAGACGCGGAAAACCGACCGATTCCCGCAGCTACAGTGGCTATTAAAGGAACTAATGTTGGTACCAATACTGATATAAATGGTTTTTATCAACTATCAATTCCTACGAATTTGCCCGTGGCGAAACGGATCCTGGATTTTTCATTTATCGGATATCAGATGCAGTCCAAGCCGGTGACGGACCGCCGTGTCGACGTGATTATGCAGGAGGATATTCAAGAATTGCAAGAGGTGGTTGTTGCTGGTTATGGGGGAAGTGTAACCGGCATCTCTCAGAGTAGAGTTGGGAAGATGGGAGCAGATAAAAAGCAATCAATTTATTTGAATACCCATGAAAGGGAAGCCCCTACCAGCGTAACCTACGAAATTCCCGTCGCTTACACCTTGTTGTCCGACGGTAAAACTTACACCGCCGATCTGAAGACGGAACAAATTTCCGACAGCTATTATGAATACCTTGCAGTTCCAAAAGTGAGGCAAGAGGCGTTTTTGAATGCTTACCTGCCGTCATGGTCGAACCTGCATTTGCTACCGGGAGACGTAAACCTGTACCTCGAAAACAGCTACGTTGGGAAGACCCGTTTCGATCCGGCTCGTGCGCGGGACACGCTCAGTTTGTCGTTTGGCGCGGATAAATCGGTGCTTGTGCGTCGTGAGCAGGTCAAAAGTTACACTAAAAAGCAGTTTTTGGGTAGCAGCGTGACGGAGAACCGTACCTACCGCATTGTTTTACGAAACACTAAAAAGACACCTGTCAGAATCGTGGTGAAGGATCAATACCCCTTAGCGCCGGGCAAGGATATCGAGGTTTTCGATAAATCAGCGCCGGACGCTAAACTGGACGAAAACACCGGCGAGTTGACATGGGCTTTGTCACTACCCGTAGGCGAAAGCAAAGAACTAAACTTGCGTTATGCAGTCAAATATCCAAAAAATGCCTATGTAACCAGAGAATGAAGGCTCGTTTAGGAGCCCGCATTCTCTGGTGCCTGGCAAAGTAAGTTAAACTCGCTCAACTCAGCAGGATTTCCCTTTCAACCTCAATCTCCCGCAGAAAATGTGCATCATGCGATACTACCAGCAATGTCCCGCGATACTCGTTGATCGCGGCGGTGAGTATGCCGATGTTCTGAATGTCGAGGTTGTTGGTCGGTTCGTCGAGGATGATCATATCCGGGGCTTGGGTGCCGATGGCCAGTGAGCAGAGCATGAGCCGCATTTTCTCGCCGCCGCTAAGGTTGGCGCAAGGTTTATCCCAGTATTCGCGGGTAAATAAAAATCGGTTAAGCCGGATCTTGATGTCGTGTTCCTGCAATGCGCCAGAATTGAATTGCTGTGCCTGCTCGTAGACGGTCAATGTGTTGTTGATCAGTGAGTAATCCTGGTCGATGTAAATCGATTTGAAGTCTGCCCGCTCCATAATGGCCGGTGTTCCTGCGTCTGTGACAGGTTGAAGCTCGCCCAGGATCATGCGTATCAATGTCGTCTTACCGGACCCGTTGGCGCCTTTAATCGCAATGCGTTCACCGCTGGTGATCTGGAAATTGAGGTTATCGCGCCAGAGCGGTTGCGCATTGTAAGTGAAGTTGACTTGTTCCGCCGTGATCAGAATTTTGCCCTTATGCAGGGAGGAATTGTCAAAATCGACTTTCATTGTATCGAGCGCCGGGAGTTCGCTGCGCAGATGGCTGAGCTCCTGCGCGATGCCACCCACTTTTTCGGCGTGAATACCTTTCATTCGAGCGGTACTCCGCTCCGCATTATTGCGAAATGCATTCTGGACGATCGTGGGTAGGCCCGCCTTCTCCTGCTTCTTTTTACCGCGTGCATCCAGCTTCTGCTGCCGTTCCATCGACTCCTTTTCGACTTCTTTGGCCTTGCGGAGTGCCTTTTCTTTCGCTTTCACATCGAGGTTTAGCGCTTCATTCTCGATCTCCTTCTGCTCTGCATAGAAATCGTAGTTGCCGCCATACATGGTGATTCCCCGCCTGCTTAGCTCGCAAACGGTATCAAATAAATTCAGGAGCGTCCTGTCATGGCTCACTACAACGAGCGTATTACCGGTCGAGCGGATGTAGTCGTACAAAAGTGTCCGGCCACGGGCGTCGAGGTGATTGCTGGGCTCATCGAGCAGGACAATATCAGGTTCGTGAATCATGATACCCGCCAGGAAAACTTTCGTTTTTTGCCCGCCACTCAACTCGGCCATGGGTTGGGAAAGTGCAATGCCATGAAGTTGCCAATGTGCGAAAGCCTCCTGGCAGCGCTCCTCAATGCCCCAATCGTCGTCAAGCAATTCGAGGTTAATATCTGTCAAATGCCCTTCCAGGATTTCCCGGAGCGCCAGTAATTTGTCGTGAACGCCCAAAGCCTCAGCAACCGTCAGCGCATTATATTGGCCAAATAATTGGGGAACGAAATAGGGTTTCGAATCTGCTCCCACTGTTCCGGACGAAGGCTTTAACCTTCCCGCCAGAATGCCCAGCAAAGTAGATTTTCCCGCACCGTTGTTACCTATAAGCGCGATTTTATCCTGTTTATTGACAGTAAGATTTATATCAGAAAACAGCACATCCCGGTTCGGGTGTGCGTACGTAACACCTTGCAAAAAAAGCATAGAAAATTTCTTTTGAGAATGAATAATAGCAGCCGCCGTCACGGCCGCGTGCATTTATTTTCCTGAAAGAAATGATCTCCTACACCTGGTGTTTCCGGTTGGTGAATAATGATGCAAAGATAGGAATTAATCCCGAACGCTCAATAGATAAACAATCGGTTACTGTACAATCGTCATTTTAGTCAAACAAGCTCGTTTGGCGATACGGCGCTTCCAATTCAAGCAAAAGTGCTTTATTTTCGAGCCCGCCGCCAAAACCGACGAGCTTGCCGTTGGCGCCTATTACCCGGTGACAAGGTGCTATGATGGGAATGGGGTTCTTGTTGGCTGCGCCTCCCACAGCCCTTACCGAATCGGGGTTGCCGATTTGCCTCGCAATATCACCGTACGTCCTCGTTTCGCCGAACGGAATCGTCAGTAATGCTTCCCAAACCTGTATTTGAAAATCGCTGCCTATGAAATCGAGTTTCAGGGAAAACGTTTTGCGCTTTTTAGCAAAATATTCATTCAGTTGTTTTTCCGCTTCGAGTAGGAGCGGGTGGTCTGGGTCTTCCACGCGGCAGTCGATATCCGATTTTCGTGGATCATAATTCCAAAGCACTGCCCGCAGTCCTTTTTCACTGGCGATCAGCGTCAATGTGCCCGTAGGCGATGCCATTCTTTTGAAGCAGGTACCCATATTTGTTGCGTTTCGTCATTATGCAACAACAAACTAGATTTTATTGGTTCGGGCTCTCAGGATGTAGAATCGCGAAATCCGGATTTTGTCAGCAATCCGGATTTTTAAACCGCTTTCTCAAAGTCGTAATAGAAATCCATAAAACCGCTGCACCACCGTAGCCAGTATAGAATTTGTCCATTTCCATTACCGCCTCGGGTCTACACAAATCCATAAACACATGCAGAACGAGCTTGAAACCGCTAGTAATGGATACAATCTGAAACCCGGTGCTGATAAGGTCGGGGAGATTGGTTTGAATAAAACGATTTTGAAACCAGAATGTAAAAAGATAGGCAATGCTTCCCAGGCCGGCCAATACAAAGATGATCCTGGGAGCGAGAACATCCCTGACAACAGCGTTCAAGACATCAACCAAGTTAAGTTCAGTTCCTGATGGATGCTTTGCTGTTTTTGTGCTCGGAACAAAGCGCGATGAAAACCCCGAATGCGCCGCCGACCAATGCGCCAGAAATGTTGGCAATGCTGCCGCCAATCACGGCGGCGCCCATAGAGGTAGAAATAAGTGAAGGAATGAGGGAGCTCCATTGATCTCCGCTGCACTGTTTTTTAGTTGTTGTGATGGAGGATTGCATAAGTAGTGTGGTTTTGTTTGATTTAATAAATTGCCTAGCACTCGTTACAAAAGTAAAGAACGCACATAGAACTTCAATATCTTTTAACCCCTCAATTTCAGTTGCTTATTGTAGTATTTATTTTCAACTAATTCATTTAACAGTTACCAAACGGTTAAAAAAATGAAGGCCTGCACCTGGATCATTACAGGTGCAGACCGCTCATTAAGTTACCTGATCAACTAGACCAGCGTAGCACTCAACACGATTTCAAAACTGAATGCCTGGCTTACCGGACAGGTTTCTTCGGCTCCCTTGGCAATAACCTGGAATTCTTCCTCTGAAATACCCGGAACTTTGGCTTGAAGCGTAAGTTCAGATCTGGTGATTTTGCCGTTATCCAGCGTAACAATCGATTGCGTCTCCAGGGATTCGACCGTGTAACCGGCCTGGGTGAGGTCAAGGTCGAGTTTCATTGTGAAACATCCCGCATGGGCTGCGGCAAGAAGCTCTTCCGGATTGGTGCCGATGCCGTCGGCGAAGCGGCTGTTGAACGAGTATTGCGTTTTGTTGAGTACGGTGCTGCCCGTTGTGATATGTCCGGCGCCAGTTTTGATATCACCATTCCATACGGCTGTTGCTTTGCGTTTCATGATCTTTAGAATTTATAATTTAAAAATGGTTTGAAATAAACTGTACTATTTGGTACAAAATTGAATAAAAAAATTCAGGTTAAGATTTTCAGGTTCATACGGACCAGTTCAGCAAGCTTGAGTTGGTCGGGTTCCATTCTGCGTGTCACATTGATGCCATTCCAGAGATTCACCAGGTAAGCTCCCAGGGTGTCGGCGGATTCCTGGGTTTGCAGCAAACCCAGGTCTTTACCTCTCTGGATGGCTTCCGTGAATATTTCTTCGAGCAAGTGGAGGTATTTCGCGGCAATCATTTTCAGACCGGCATCGTCGGCCGATACCTGGATCAACGCATTACCGAAATAACAGCCCTTGTTACCAACCGGAGACTCATTTCCTGTAAGCGACAGGAAAAAATCTTTGATAAACTGGACCGGATCAGCGCATGTCGTGAGCGCGTCGCGGATAGCTTTGAAATTCAGCTCGACGACCCGTTCCATCGACTTCCGGAACAGTTCTTCCTTGCCGCCTTTGAATGCGAAATAAAAACTGCCTTTTCCGATTCCCATGGCACTGAGCAGGTCGTCGGCAGTCGCGTTGGCATATCCTTTCTTCCAAAAGACTTCCACCGCCTTGTCCAGGATCGCTGTTTCGTCATATATTTTAGGTCTGCCTGCCATTGTTGCTTTGTTTGATGTTACAAATGTATAATACTTTACCGATTGGTACAAAATAAAGATGAAAATATTTTTGAAAAATTTTTCAACTGGATTGGATGGGTGGGGAGGAAAGGATGAAGGAGGAAGGGGAGGAAGGGATGGGAGATGTTCGGATAACCGATTTGGTATCTCAAACATCGGACATTAGCTTTGTGAAGCGTTTATACATCATTAAAAATTGCTTCTCATTTCTTGAAAGCTGCCGGAAAACAATGGACTACCCTGGGGTTCACGCTCCTGATGCTTATCAAAGCATGGGTCGTTCCCTTGGTGTACCTGGATTATGAATTGCGGAAGGAATATATCATCGCTAATCTATGCGTAAACCGTGACAACCCGATCGTGGTCTGTGAAGGTAAATGTTACCTGGCCGAAAAGATTGTCGAAGCAAAAAAACAGGACGAGCGCCGGGCGGAGCAAACGTTTATGGCTAATCTGCTATTTCAGGCTCTGGACACCGGTAAGCCCTTCATTTTCAAAACTCCGGAACATTTTGAAGGAAGGTTGACGGTAACATTCAGCTATATTTCCCCATTCCTTTCCCGCATGGCAACTGCGGATATTTTCCATCCCCCGTTGGCTTAATCAGCCACTTTTGAAGGTTTTCTAATGGCGCGGCCCGGGGCAGCGCCCATCATTCCATTTCTTTATTTTCCAAACTTATCATGCGCGTGCATAACCGAAGCATCATCGTCGGTCTGCTGGCAGCGGCTATGCTGACTGCCTGCGAAGACCGCAAACTACCCTATCTGGGCGAGCCTCAAACCGTTGTTAAAACGGTCGAAGGAAAAACCATTGAGGAAACGGATTACCCATCGATCCCTGCTTTTTCATTCACCAATCAGGACAACAAAATTGTTTCCGAACAGGATTTCAAAGACAAAATTTACGTCGCCGACTTTTTCTTCACCACCTGTCCGACGATCTGCCCGGTGATGAAAAAGAATATGCTCAAAGTGTACGACGAGGTGAAGGATAACCCGACCGTCCGCATTCTTTCCCACACCATCGACCCCGAGCATGACACGCCCGCGGTGCTGAAAACCTATGCGAATGACCTGGGCGTAAGCAATGCAACCTGGCAATTTGTAACCGGAGACCGTGAGAAAATTTACAACATAGGACAGAGGCATTACCTGATTACTGCCGCGGAGGACGCCAAATCGCCGGGGGGATTCCTGCACAGCGGGCATTTCGTACTGCTGGACAAGGACCGCCACATCCGCGGCATGTACGATGGAACTACCGACGAAGGTACCTACGAGCTCATCCGGGATATCCGGACGTTGCTCAAAGAATATGAATAGGGAAATCGGCCTCCGGAGGAACCAGGAGGCCGATTTTCATGTAGCTTTAAGTGCAGTAAAACTTCTTTAATCACTAACCTTAAACCATTATGTCGAAGAAAATTCTGTTGCTCGCAGGGGATTATGTAGAAGATTACGAGGCTATGGTGCCTTACCAGGCCTTGCTTTCTGTCGGGTTTGAAGTGGATACGCTCGCTCCCGACCGCCAAAAGGGTGACACTGTACCCACCGCGGTGCACGATTTTGTAGGTGACCAGACGTACAAGGAAACACAAGGCCACCGGTTTGCGATTACCGCCGATTTTGATGGTATCAATCCGGCTGATTATGACGGGCTTTACATTGCAGGCGGCCGTGCGCCCGAGTACACGCGCCTCAACAAGCGCGTATTGGAGATTACCCGCCATTTCTTTGAAGCCAACAAGCCGGTGGCTGCCATTTGCCACGGAATCCAGATACTTACCGCCGCAAAGGTGCTGCAGGGCCGTACACTGACAGCTTATGTAGCCGTCGGGCCTGATATCGAACTGGCTGGTGGGACGTGGAAGAACATCCCGGCGGATCAGGCGGTTGTGGATGGGAACCTGGTTACTTCCCCCGCGTGGCCTGGTCACCCGGCCATTTTGAAAGAGTTCTACAAACTGCTCGGCGTGCAGATCAGCGGTATTTAAAAAAGGTTTTTGAAGTGAAAAGGCTGGACTTGGGATGCAAGTCCAGCCTTTTTGATAATGTACTAATTTGAATTAAAACTTGAAAGAAACACCTGCATTGATCGAATAATCGGCAAATGCGGCGTCGCCCCGCGTAAAGACGCCGGTTTTATCCGAATATTCTTTGTCGGTTACGCTTTGGGTACGGTTTCTGACAAATGCAACGGGTATCGTAGCGAAGAAGCTGAACTTTTCACCCGAATAGGTGACGCCGGGCTCCACGCTCCACACGTAACCGGGGCGACGGAAATCACCGCTGCCGCCAACGAGGTCGTGCACGGGGATTCCTTCCAGGCGGGCGCCCGCAGACACGGCCCAGCCTTTCAAAATCGGGGTGAGCGAATAGCTGAACCCTCCGCGTGCCATGTATTGGTCGGGTACACTCATAATAGCCTCGTTGGCAAGGCGGGGCGAAAGGGTTTCGCGGTATGTGCGTACGCCATTTTGCTCCCGCGGGTTCACGAGGTAAAAGAAGTTACCGTATACGCCGAAGTTGTGAAAGATATTATAGAATGTATTCAACTCTACGGTAACACCCGTTCCGCCATCGCCCAACTGGATAGATTGGTCGACAGTGCGCAGCTCTTTTGTGCCGTTCGGGCCTACATTGTACCAATAGTCCTGATAGTTGTAATCGCCGGTAGGCAGTTTAAGCCCCAAGCCTAGCTGGATATTGCCGCGGTAACTCTTTTTAGGATCGAAAAGCCAGCGGTAGGCAGCGATGCGGAGGTCGCCGATACCAAACGAATGCATGCTGTGCCGCTCGTTGAACTTGTTGGAGCCATTCACGAGCCCGTGTTCGTAAAGTGAAGAACGGGCATTTGAAATGATCGGGAGATCGACCATCAACGACCAGCGGTCATTCAGAATGCGCATAATATTGATGTCGACCGACGCCGTGTGGTTGATTACCTCGGTGTGCTGGACGAGCCGTTCCTTGTTCTCATTGGGTCCGGAAAAATGGCGGAAGGATTTAAAGTAACGGCCGCTGGCACTCACAACCCACTGGCTGTGGTTGCTGCTGTCGGCGTGCGCGATCATGCACGCATTACCTGTGCCGCGGATGGCGACACAGCCTTGGGAAAATGTATTTTGGCTGGCACAAAGAGAAACCAGCAATGCGAGTGACGATTGTAGTAATTTTTTCATTACGGATTTGGTGAATGTTCCTGGGGTTGAGTATACGCCTCTCATACCTGCCGGAATGCAGGGTTATGGGGGCTAAAAACTGATGCTTAGGACAGCAGTCCGTCAGGTGGTGGTGTTGGGACGGTATGGCAGGTTTCGAAAACCGGGCAGGAATATTGGTCTGTTGCGGATGGTATTGTTTCAATCCATTCCATCACAAAAAAGACATGCTTCTGCGGAGAGGTCATGAACTCTTTCAAAAAGGATTTGAGCAGCTTGGCGTGGCTTTTAGGCGCAGTACTTTCCGGCGCCGTGCTTACGGCTTCACGTTGAATATGATCCACGAGCTCCATATACCGGTCACGTGCATTCTGGTCGTATTCACAATAAACATACAAGGTATCGTTCAGAAGCTGCTTTGTTCTGATCTGATAATACTCGCCTTCATGCCTGATTTTGCCTTCCGAAGGCTCAGGGACTGACCAGTCGGTCTGATACGGGAGGGAAACCGGTACTTTTACGACGATATCGCGGGAATAGGCGCTGTGTTCGATATGGTCGCGACCCGCCGCAGTTGGCACATACTGATCCTCTAACAGATAGAGCACCGAATAGCCCATCATGTTATAGAGTAGTAGTACAAAAAGCAGGAGTGATAAAAATCGGCCCAAATTTCTTTCCAGCGGTTTCTTTAATGCAAAGGTAAGATAAAGTCAAAAAAATGAAAACATTGTACAATGCTTGCCGAGCTGAAACATGAAAGCGAAACTTGGGGTTGATCTTCCGGCTGAACCGCCTTATTTTTACAGTACAATAACAATGTTATGTCCGAGAACAGACTCTTTTTCTGCATTTCGCCTCCTCCGGCAGCCTGAAAGGCTTGATGACCGGAATTTATTTTGGTACTTCCCGTATTTCGGGGGGCGATTTCCCTATTACCAGTTACCATTGTTCACGAAGGTTGTTGAGCCTTAGCCCTTTTCGGGGGCTTAACCGGTTTGCGCTGTATTCACTGCGCCCGAAGTTCATTTTTAGTACCTTTTTGAACAAATACTCCAATGAAACAAGCTTTCATCAAGCTCCATATAGCGATTATTCTCGCCGGATTTACCGGTATTTTCGGAAAACTTATTACGATCAATGAAGGACTGCTGTCGTGGTACCGGATTTGGCTCGCAGGCATTCTGATGCTGCTGATCCTGGCGGTAACCCAGAAGCTCGAGCGTATATCATTCCGCGATTTTGCCCGTACTTCATTGACCGGGTTGCTGCTTGGATTGCATTGGATCTTCTTTTACGGAAGCATCAAGTATTCCAATATTTCAGTAGGGGTGGTCTGCTTCTCGGTGGTCGGTTTTTTTACGGCCATTTTCGCGCCGTTGATCAATCGCCGCCGTTTCGTGCTCTCCGAGTTGCTGCTCAGCCTGCTCACATTGTTGGGTATTGCTTTGATTTTCAGTTTCGACGCGCGGTACCGGGTCGGTATCACGCTCGGCGTGGCGTCATCGGCACTTGGTTCCCTTTTTACAATCACCAATGAGCGGCTCGCGCATTCTTTCAGAAGCGAAACGGCCACGGTATATGCCCTGATCGGCGGCGCCATTGCATTGACTCCGCTCATGCCTTTGTATTTCTATTATTTTCCCGTCGCGACACTCATGCCATCGTGGGCGGACCTGGGCTACCTGTTGCTGCTGGCGTTTTTCTGTACCGTTGTCCTGTATATGCTGCAAACGCAGGTACTACGCCGCATTTCGGCTTTTACGGTCAACCTCAGTCTGAACCTGGAACCCGTCTACACGATTATCCTGGCCATTCTGATCTACCACGAAAACAAAGAACTTCGCTGGTCGTTTTACCTTGGCCTGGTGTTGATCCTGTTATCGGTAGTGTTGCAAATGCTGCAAGTGATGCGTGCGCACCGGAATGCAGATCCGGTGGTGGCTGAGAGCCATTAAGAAAATGAACCGGGGCAGGATATCAACGCCGCCCCGATTCGCTTTCCAGTTTTTGTAAGAGGTTGTCGATCAGGGTCTCCATCAGGCTTGATCTACCTTCCATCTGCCCCGTAAACCCTCGATAGCCTAGCGCTTTGGGAATGTCTTTGCTCAGATTAATATTTCCCTGATCCCTGCATAAAGCGATTCCCTCGGTTTGTAAATGCGTGGCCAGGTATTCCTGCTCCGACTGTCCCGGTGTGGGAATCAGCAATGCCTTTTTTCCGAAGACTGCAAGGTCCATCAGTGTTGAATAACCGCTTCGGCAGACGACGAGCTGAGCACGCGCGAGCGCATGCGCCAGCTCCCGGGCGCTCGTATATGTCATGTATGTGATATGCGCAGGCAAATGCCCTGGCGCGCGTCCTGAGGGATTGCCGGCAATAATGTGGAAATGGTAACTGGTAACCGATGCGGCTTGTTGAAGCATTACTTTTTCCAAAATGCTCCGCATGGGTTCCGGGCCGGAAAGCAGGACAAGGATGTTGTTAGTATGGCTCTGTACAAATGCGGCCGGAGGTGACAGTTGGGAAAGTAGCCCAACGTAATGTGCATTTGCAGGAAGTTGCCGCGGGTGCGACAATGCACCGGCCAGCCCGCCATTTTCCTGCTCATCTACAACCCAGCATTCATCGAATTTTCCCAGCATATGGTAATGCAGTCGCCGCATCACGGAGTCTGCGGCTGTGCCGAATCCTGTCATGATCTGTAACTGATGAGTCAGAATGACCGATTTTAGACCGTCGATTTTCAGTCCATACCGATTGTCGGAAATCACCAGATCAAACCGGTGCGTGGCTTGTATATCGCGTAGCCACTGTCTTTCCCGACCAATTGCTCCCAGGATTTTCGGGATTTGAGACAGTATTTTCAGTACAAAAGTGCCGCCGCTGCTGCTATAAGTAATGTTGTAACCCGGAAGCATGAGTTGTGGCAGATCGGGAAAGTTCTTTTCCAACAACACCGCAGTCGCCCCGGAAGCGGCGAGGGTTACCTCACATCCTTTGTCAATAAGGTACCGGATGACGGGGATACAGCGTGTAGCATGTCCCAGTCCCCAGTCCAGCGGCGCTATCAGGATACGGAGTGGCAGGGCGGATTCTAAATTTGGTTACAAAGCAAAAATAGCAGTTTGCCATCATTTCGGGCCAAGAAATGACAGTACACGTTCGGTAACGTCTTTCAGCGACGGGATCTGGACAGGCTTCTGGAGGTAAGCCATCACATGTCCCGAACCCATGGCCCGGTCATAATCCTCCATCTCAGAGGAAGAACTCATCATGCAAATGGAAATGGGCCGGGGTACGTTCGGTTTCAGTTTTTCGTATTCGTTCAGGAATTGCCAGCCATCGAGGATAGGCATATTAATGTCGAGCAGTATCAGTTGAGGGAGTTTCAGCGCGTCCTTTTTGTGGTTGTTGAGGTAATCTATGGCATCCCGGCCATTTTCAAAAAAGATAATTTCCCGGGCTATTTTGGCCTTTTCAAGAATGCGTTTCAGGAGGTAAGTGAAGATTTTGTCATCGTCCACTACGCAGAGTATTTCAAGCATTTTCGTTGAATGTAATTTTGAATGTAATACCCGCGTCGACCTTGCTGAATACCTGAATGTTCCCGCCCTGGGCTTCTATCTGATTTTTTATCAAAAATAAGCCGACTCCGTGAGCGTCTTCATGTTTATGGAAGGTTTTATACAGGCCAAAAATCTTGTCGGCATGGAGCGAAAGATCGATCCCCTTGCCCAGGTCGCTGTATTCCAGTACCTTAAGCCCCGTCTCGTTCCGGTAGAACCGAAGGTGTATCACCGGGTGTTGATGGTCTTTTTTGTACTTGATCCCATTGGAAATCAGGTTCATCAGAATGCTTTCCAGGTAAATACGGGGAAATACGATCTCTTCCACCATGAAATCCATCCCTATTTCCGCCTGGCTGGTACGCAGACTTTCATCAAGCACGCCGAGGACCTGTTCGGTTACCTCCCTGATATCCAGTTTTTCGCCCGCCAGCTGATTGTCGCGGATCTTGATGACTTGTGAAAGGTCGTCGAGGGTTCCGTTCAAATGCCGGGACACTGTTTTGATCTTTTGAAAAAGCTCCTCATTGTCTTTCGTGAGGGTCGATTCGTCTACAAAATCGGCAAGCAAGGCAATGTTGCTGGAATGGTTACGCAGGTTGTGGGAAAGAATGTGGGTAAAACTTTGCAGCTGGCTATTCTTTTGGGCCATCTGATCGATCGATTTGACGAGTTTCAGTTCCAGCGTTTTGTACCGGTCTATATCCATGATAATACCTCTGAGTTTGTTCACCTGTCCGCTGGCATTCAGCGATGGCGTGGCCGAAAAACGTATCCATTTACGTGCGCCGGTGGCGGTGCTGAGTTGCAGTTCATGATCCCACGAACAGCCGGTTTCCATCGATTCCCGAAGCGCCGCTCGGATGATGAGCTGATAAGGTTCGGGGAAAAAGCGGAGCAGGTCGGTTTCGTTGTGAATATGTTCTTCGTTGGTTTCCAGGATGTTGCCGCAAGTAGCCGTCCAACGGAATTGTCCCTTAGCAGTATCGTATTCCCAGCCGCCGAGCTTGCCGACATCGCTGGCAACGCTGAGCAGGAACTCGCTCTCCGCAAGTTTTTCTTCCACGGCCGTACGTTCGTCGATTTCCCGTTGCAGATCGGAAACAGACCGGAGCAAGAGCACATTGGGAAAGATCTTGTACAGATAATAAACTGTCGTCACGGAGATGATCGCTGTGGCAAACCTGACCAATGCACTGAAGCGATACGCCGGTATCCAGAAAATCAATGCGTCGATCAGATGCGTAGTGCCGCAGAAAGCGATAAAGGCGACGAACAGCCAGATTGTTTTAGGGAATGGAAAATCTTTTCTGTTGCGAACGAACCGGATCAGGAAAATGGGAATCAGGAAATACGAAGCCCAGATGAACATGTCGGAAATGATGTACAGCCAGCCATGAAAATCCGACCACCTGCCGCAGTACCAGCGGGCAGGCCATTCCGATTGGCTGAAAATCCCCCGGAAGAATTCTACCACCTGCCTTGACAACCCGTCCTGACTTGCTGTTAAGGGAGCCTGGCCTGTACGGCAGAGTATTATACGGTCGTCTGAAATAGCATAATGTTGCGCAGTTTCCGGGGTCATGGATGTTCAATTAACGGGAGGCGTATTCGAATATTAATGATTAAATTCATGCTAAACAACCGCGCCTTTGTTTTAGAAAATAGCCTGCCTGGTATCGTAAAAATACTATTTAGCCCAGTTTGTAAAAATAATTTTAGTGAAATGAGCGAATGGCTATTAAGGAAGCATGTAGGGGGCTTTTGAGTGATCGATCGGGTTGGCACGCGGTTTGAATTAATGCCTGATTTTCAATTGTCAGACGAAAAAATGGGCCGGTGAATAGGCTTATCGACGGACCGACACAATGGTGATTGTTTGTGCTTTTTATTCTTGAAGGAAGAAAATGGCTTAGAATAAATAATTTGAAATGTCGAAAAAGTTCAAACGCTGCCTTAGGGGCAGCGCAGGACTTTTTGACTAATTTAGCAGGCCGCGCTAAACAAACCAAGCGGCGTTTTTTGCCATGAATATTCAGGTCCATCAATACGATGAAACCGCGATTGCGGAAGTAACATCTGACCAGGTTCTTATCCATACGCCCGACGACGGACTGCAATTGATGGTTGATCTATATTACCAGGGTTACGGTGAAATAATTTTGCATGAACAAAATATCACTCCCAATTTCTTCGATTTGAAAACGGGTATTGCCGGCGAAATTTTGCAGAAATTCACGACCTACCGTGTTCGCCTGGCCATTGTGGGCGACTTCGCTCATTATGAAAGTAAAAGCCTGCGAGATTTCATCTTCGAAAGTAACAAGGGGAAACAGGTCAATTTCGTACCTTCGGTGGAAGAAGCCCTTGGACGATTGTCAAGATAGCGCGATGGGAATAGATGACATTCTCGAACATTTTCACCCACTGCCGCCCGATTCGAAGGAGGCTTTGAAAGAGTGTGTTTCCGAGGTCCGGTACCCGAAAGGGCACGTGCTGATTCGTTCAGGTAGGGTGGAGAAAATGCTTTATTTCATACGGAGCGGGATCGTGCGTGCGTACTCCGATGCCGATCGCGGGGATGTTACATTCTGGTTCGGAAAGGAGGGGGATGTGGTGATTTCTATGAAAAGTTATGTTTCGGGACAGCCGGGTTATGAGCATATCGAAACCATTGAAGCGTGCGATTTGTACCAGATGAAAGCGCAGGACCTGGAATTACTTTTTGCAAGCGATATTCACGTTGCCAACTGGGGCCGGAAGCTGATCGGCCAGGAGCTGATCAAAACCGAAGAGCGGCTGATTTCCATGCAATTCAAAACCGCCCAGCAAAGGTATCTTGAATTAATGTCCGCCACCCCTGATCTGCTTCATCGCGTGCCTTTGTGCCATATTGCTTCCTACCTGGGAATCACGCAGGTGAGCCTGAGCCGCATTCGTGCGGAAATTAGGTAGCACGTCGCTTTTTATCATTTGTAAAATTTTTTGTGGAACCGGTACCGGACCTTTGTATGCAAAAACAAAGTGTTATGAACTGGATTATTTTGATCGTCGCCGGCCTGTTCGAGGTCGGATTCGCCTCTTGCTTAGGAAAAGTCCGTGAAACAAGTGGAAACGAAATGTATTTGTGGTTTACCGGATTTATCATTTCGCTGGTTGTCAGCATGGCATTGCTCCTGAAAGCGACGCAAACGCTTCCGATTGGCACGGCTTATGCTGTGTGGACTGGTATAGGGGCAGTGGGAACGGTGTTGGTAGGGATATTGGTTTTCAAAGACCCCGTCAGTTTTTGGCGGATATTCTTCATAAGCACGTTGATCCTCTCCATTGCGGGGCTGAAAATGGTTTCGCAGCATTAAGCATTGCAGTTCCGGCATCGATTTTTACCGATCCGGTTCTGGGGATTTTTTTGTACAGACGTGAAGCCTATGAACCGAAGCAACGACATCATTTTTGCCGACCGAAAAGATGCGGGACAGCAACTGGGGCATTTTCTGACAGCGCGCTACAAAGGCTTGGACCCGCTCGTAATAGGTGTAGCCCGGGGTGGGATGGAGGTGGCATATTATGTCGCCCAATGTCTTGAAACCGACCTGAATATGGTTATTTCACGGAAATTACCAGTTCCCGGCTGTCCTGAAGTCGGTTTTGGGGCCATTGCGGAGGACTTATCCGTGTACATTGCCCCGCGGTTCAGGCGGTCGTTCGAACCGGAGACGATCGGAGAGATCATCGACGAGCAGACCGACGAAGTGAATCGTCGGATTGGAATCTACAAACATGGCAAACCGCTTCCGGATATGCGCGGCCGGACCGTTATCATCGTCGACGACGGCATCGCGACGGGCGTAACGCTCGTACCTGTGCTGCGTCTGTGCCGTAACCGCGGTGCCGAACGCGTAATAGTGGCCGTGCCGGTTGCAGGCAATAACTATGATGCCTACCTGAATGACGCCGATGCACTGGAGATACTGGTTATGCCCGAATGGTTTTACGCAGTAGGCCAGGTATACGCCTCATTCCGCGATCTTACAGACGACGAGCTGCTGACCATTGTCCGCAAGGGGGCGTATCTGCGGTCGGGCTGGGAGCATGTGCGAAGTTTACACTCCTAGTTTTTACGAAAGAACAGGACTGGATTTCCGTGTGAAGTCCCAAAATGATCATCACGGATTTGAGCGGTTCAACCCGGATAAATTTCCTTTGCTCAGAAATACTTGGATGCCTGTCTGAATTCGGCTATGTTGGGATATAATTGCTTCACCAATCAACCTGACCATGCCAACTTTCATCCGCAACGAAAAACAGCCACGTGCGATCAATCTGGACAATATCGACAGTATCAAGGCAGAGAACGGAATCCGTTACGAGATCGTCTTCGAACGGGGGTTGTATGCCGCGGGCTCGGGGGAACTGGCGGTGATAGACCGGTGGCAGTTTGACACCGAGAAAGAACGAGACAAGGTCCTGAAATGGATTCTGGACAATTATGCATTGAAGTTCTGACCTGGTTCTTTAAACAAACTTGCAATAATAGGATAGAGGCTACCCGGATAACAGGTAGCCTCTATATGTTACGTACGAAATTAGTTGTGCTTCAAATTCGGTTTCGCGGGATCATCAGAAATTCGCTTTACCGGTATCCCACCACAAGCGGGTAGCAATATCGTCTTTTGCACCGGTGCCCATTTTGGAAACTGCATCCGCAACGGCAGCTGTGTTGCCGTTCCTTTCCGCATTTACAAACGGCATTCGTTTGATCCATTCGGTTGCCGGAATTACACCCCAGTCGTTGTTGCTATCGTTTTTGGCCACATGCGGGATTTTAGGATAGCCTGTACGTCTGAAATCCACCCAGGCTTCCTGCGTATTGGTGAACGTATTGAGGTACTTCTGGGTAATGATTTTTTCCAGCTTCAACTCATTCGAATCTGCATTGTTCCAGGCCACGGTGATGGTGGAAGCGGCAGTAAAATTGTTGCGGGCGTCGACCGGGTCCACATAATTGATCGGCTTGCTGGTCGCGTCGGCCAGGTACGCATCTACGCCACCTGCACCCCAGTCGGCAAACGACAGCTTGATACCTTCCTCGTAATTGGTTTTAGCATCGCCAGCGCCTTTCCAGCCTCTTAATGCGGCCTCGGCTTTCAGGAACGCTACTTCGGCAGCGGTGAAATTTCTTCTCGTTTGAACCGTCTGGAAATCTTCGCTCACTTTTGAGAATGGGACGTGGTCGGCTTTCGCTTTGATATAAGCACCATTACGAACGCCCTTGTAAGGAACAGAAGGGTGATCTGCATACAAGGCGGCGTTGGTCATAGGAGCAAAATATTTCGAAATCCGGCCGTCTTTCAAACCCACCAGAAACGACTCCATGACAGCACCCATGCGGGTATCATCCCATTCGTAGCAGATTTGTGCTACCGGTATTTTATTACCGTTCAATGAGTTGATAAAGTTGTCTGAATTGGCAGTAATCAAGCCCGCAGGATCGGCCAAGGCTTTTTCACCCTCGGTCTTTGCCATGGCAGGATCTACTTTTGAAATACGCATAGCCAATCTCAGACGCAAAGAGTTGACCAGCTTTTGCCACCGTGGAATGCTTCCGCCGTATTGAGAAGGATCGAATTTTTTGAATCCGGTGTACTCCTTATTGGCGCCGAAGTCAGTCTGGATTGAGTCCAGTTGCTTGAAGAAGAGCGGGTAAAGATCTGATTCTTTGTCATATGCAATCGAATTGGCACTAGTTCCGTATTGGGAATAGATAACCGGCCCATGTACGCCTGTCAATTTGGAAACGGCGTAAATGCGGATCAGCTTGGCCCAGGTTGCAAACAGCGGCAGGTTATTGTCTGCGGCGAGCTTGATTACCTGTTTGGCGGGGGACATAACGCTACCGTAAACACGATCCCAGTAGGTGTTCCAGCGAATGTAATAGGTCGTGTTGTTTACGTTACCCACAAAGTCTGTGGGCGTTCCCATGTAACCCATCCAGTTGTCAGAACAAAGGTCCTCTTCAATCTGGTGACCATTGAGGTTAAATATCATATTGGAAAAAGGTGAGCCTACCAGGTTGAAGTCCTGCTTAAGAAGGTCATCCGAAATTTGATATGGATTCTGGTTTGTCTCCACGAAATTGTCCGTACAAGCCGCGAATGCAATCAGTGATATCAGTGCTATAACTAATTTTTTCATGTCAATAACTTTAGAGTTTTTAGAAAGAGAACTTCAGGTTCAACCCGTAGGATCTGGTAGATGGCAAACCAAACACGTCCGTCGATTGCAAATTGTTGTTAGTACTCATTGCCTGCTCCGGATCGAAAGGTGCTTTTTTGTAGAAGAAGAACAAGTTTCTGCCTACAAACGAAATAGAAGCATCTTTGAACACGGTACCCTTGCTTTTGAAGTTATAACCCAGTACAAGCTGTCCTAATCTGATGTTAGTTCTCGAATACACATAAGGCTCCATGATTTTGTTCCGGTCACCGATGGCCGAATAATAAGTATAAGGAGCGATAGAGGTAACTGCTGTTCCCTCAGGCGTAACCGCATTGATAGGCACCGATCCCGCATCTCTTGCCTCCGCTGATCTTTCGCTTACACCGTAAGAGTCCAGGAAAGCCTCTGTTTTGGAGAATGCAACACCGCCGAATTTACCGTTAACGAGCACATTCGCGAAAAAATTACGGTAGTTGAAGTTGTTGGTCCATCCCAAAAGAAGCTTAGGATTCACATTGCCAACCTTTTCCTGTTTGGCTGCTTTGGTAGGGACACCGTTCTTATCCAGGATAATCTGGCCGGCATCGTTACGCGCGAAGTGATAAACGTAAACGTCATTGAAAGAACCGCCCGCCTTGATGATCGAAGCAAAGCCCTCGTTGTCACCACCTACCTGATAGTTAGGATTGGAAGCGATCAACTCAACAATCTTGTTCTTGTTCTGTGAGGCATTGACGGTCGTGTTCCAGCTGAAACGGTCCGTGCGGATAGGCTCTGCATTCAAAGTCAGCTCAAATCCATTGTTTTCGATCCTTCCTGCATTGACATAATAGGTGGTATAACCCGAGCCCGAAGGTGCTGCCAATGAAAGAAACTGGTTGGTACTTACGCCGTTGTAATAGGTAAAATCAAGTCCCAGTTTGTTATGGAAGAATTTGGTTTCAATACCATATTCGTTAGCTACGATTTTTTCCGGTTTCAAGTTGGTAAATGGTACCTGTGTAGGTCTGTTGATACCACCGATGCCGCTCGGTCCGCCCGCTCCTCCAATGGTGCTCAAAGGAAGTACTCTGTTATAAGGTACCTCGTTGGCCGTTTGCGAGAAGGAAGCCCGAACTTTCAATAAGGAAATAGCCTGAGGCAAATCAAGCATCTGGCTGATCACAGCCGATCCCCCGATAGATGGGTAGAAGTAAGATTGGTTGCCGGTAAGCGCCAGGGTAGAAGCCCAGTCGTTACGTCCTGCCAGATCCAGGAAGAGAAACTCCTTGAACCCGATTGACAAGTTGGCAAATGCTCCCTGCTTGATGGTGTTGCTGTAATCCGGATGGTTATTGAAAACCACGTTGTAAGGCATGTTCGAGAACGTAAACACGTTTGGATACTGCAATGATACCGTTCCGTTGTTGACGGTCATGCCATCGTAATACTTGTTTTTCTGATAACTGAGACCAGCCAATGCATTCACACTAAAGTCGCCCAGGCTTTTATTATAGGTAAGGATGCCGTCCGTATAAATGGACTGATCGGTATACCTTGCATAGGCCCATGTACCGTTGGGGCTTACACTTACGGAGTTGCCACCAGCTGCATAGCGCTTATCATCCAGCACATTGTTATAGTCAATGTTTGCCCTTACCTCGAACCGAAGGTTTTCAACGATGTCGTAGGATGCTTTCACATTCGCAATGATCCTTTTGTACGATTGCAGTTTCGGATCCTTGTAAAGTTCCCAATAAGGGTTGTTTTGCTTCTCTTCGGTGGAGTACCAGTTCATTTTGTCCATGTTCCGGTCCTTGTTGAATACCGCGTAATTGTCTTTATAGCTTTGGAAGTCGCGGTCTCTGGCAAACAGGTACAAGCCGGTTAGCGGGTTGTTGTAGTAACCTGCACCCGGACGGTTTTTGGAAACTTCGGAAGACAGGATCACACCCGAGCTGATCGTAATCTTGTCTTTCAGCATTTTCGTGCTTTGTCTGAACGAGAAGTTGTTTTTCCGATAGGTATTGGTGGGCATGATACCGTTAGAAGAAACGTTTGCATAGGAGAAATAGACATTTGTCTTCGCATTCCCGCCAGTGATGGCCACCGAGTTAGTGAACGTAGTACCCGTCCGGAAGAAGTCATTGATATAATCCTTCTGGTAGTTGTCAGATTTCACCTCAGTTGTTCCAATCGGGGTCCAGCTGTAATCCCCGCCCACAGTTCCGTAACGGTACTGGAACTTGGGAAGACCTGAAACCTTTTCCAAAACTGCGCTGGAGTTGAAGTCTACCGAAAGTTTCCCCTCTTTTCCTTTTTTAGTAGTAATCAGGATCACCCCGTTGGCGCCCTGGCTACCATATAGTATAGAAGCATTCGCACCCCTCAATATGCTGATGCTCTCGATGTCGGCAGGGTTAATGGACGAAAGACCATCACCACCATCCGTACCGCCATAAGAACCTGGCTGGCCACCTTTGTTGTTGACCATCGGGATACCGTCTATCACATAAAGGGCTTCGCTGGATCCTTGCAACGACTTATTTCCACGGAGAACTGCTCTGGTGGAACCACCCGCGCCCGAGCTGCTTACTTTAATGTCTATACCTGCGGCTTTACCGTTAAGGGCATCCACAAAGTTGGTATTGGCAGCCGCCCTCAATTCTTGTCCGCCGATTTGCTGTGTCGCATAGGTCAGTGCCTTCTTGTCACGCTGAACACCCAATGCCGTTACAACCACTTCATCAAGCGTGGCAGCGGATGTTTCCAGGACTACATCCAACACGCTTTGTGATCCAACCACCACTTCTTTACGGGTGAAGCCGATGGAGGAGAATATCAATACTGTCTGATCATTTGGGACTTCAATGGAGAATTTACCTTCGGCATCCGTGATGGTACCGACTTCGCTACCTTTGATCACTACCGTGGTACCGGGTACGGCTTCACCTTTGTTGTCGGTTACTTTACCAGTAACACCTCTTACAGTGGCGATCGACGCGACTCTGTGGTTTGAAATGCCTCCCGGCGTCATCGGAACGGCAAAGGACGTGCCTACGGAAGCCGTAAACGCGGCAATCTGGTAAAAAGAAAGTTTCATCCACAGCGGACACTTTACTTCCTGTTTTCTTCTCATAACTCTGAATGGTTAAAATTTAGGGAAAATTTGGCATAGAGACTCTGTATCGCTTCAGGGAAGCGATCAAGTGTTGAAGCTTGTTAAGTACTACTTTGAAGCTTCTTTCGATTGGAAGGAAGGGGGCGTAGAGGGTTAAGACATAGGCAATACTCGTAATTTTTATTGAAAAGTAATTAAATTATGCAATTAGTGAGTCTAACAGGTGGTTCGTTTTGAAGTTTTTTTAAAAATAGTAATTTTATTGGGTACCTGATACATTTACTAGCTGTTTGTTCTAAAAATTTTCAATTTTCTCATTTGACCGGTTACCAGAAGGTCCATGGGTAAAATGTCATGTCCATAATTCCCCCTCTATTTGTCCCGAACGGCTACGCAATGTCGTATCGTATATGACTAATTTGGCATCGGTTTAAAGCTGTTCACTAGATATCAAAAAAATATGGGAAAAGTAATAGCCGCTATCAATATGACACTCGATGGCGTTTGTGACCATACGAAGGTGAGCCCGGATGATGAGGTCCATCATCACTACGAAAATCTGCTGCGTGATGCCGATGCTATTCTATATGGGAGAATAACCTACCAGCTGATGGAATTTTGGAGGAGTATCCTGGAAAACCCGACGGGAAACCGATCCATGGATGAGTTCGCGGTGGCAATTGACCATGTTCCTAAAATTGTCTTTTCACGAACGCTGCCCGATGTTGACTGGAAAAGCGCAACGCTGGCGAAGAGAAGCCTGGAAGAAGAGGTCCTCGCACTCGCACAGCAGCCAGGCAAGCGCATTCTGGTCGGTAGCCGGAGTCTGATAATCGATTTGTTGCGGTTGAATTTAATAGATGAATTTCAGTTGATGATTCATCCCGTTATTGCTGGGGAAGGCATGCAGTTGTTCGAAAACATGCACGCCAGGAAGTCTTTAAAATTGACCCAAACAAAGACCTTCGACTCAGGCGCAATCATACATTATTATGAACCGGTGAAAAAGCAGTCAGGCAACGTCGGAAGTTGATATATGGTGACTGCTTGTCGTAGTGGTAAACGCTATTTATTATTAGAAATAAGGACTTTCATCGAATCGTACCGTAAAATTTTGATAGTTTAGAACGAAAAATAAAAGATCGTTCTCCTATGCTTATTAAACGGGTCAAAATCCTGGTGATAGTCTGTTTGGCGGTGGTAACCACGGGCTTGATGCTTCGTTATATGGATATTACGTCGGCAGCGTTCAGTTTTGGATTGAATTTTGCGATGATGTTCTGGGTATCTATACTTGAACCGCAGCTTAAACCGGCGCTTGATTCACCCTATTTTGATTCTTTCCCTTTTGAAAAGGAGGGAAAGTTGTACCGGATGTTAGGTGTTGAATGGTACCGGGCCATCTTGACTAAAAGCGGATGGGAGAAATTGAGGCAAAAGGCCACTCCCATTAGAAAAAGCCTCACTGATTTTCAGGCGTATGAACGGGCCGGCAGGGTAGCAGAAGTAGGGCATTTAGCGGCAGGTGTCGTTGTTTTAATCATCACTGGCTACGTTGCAGTTACGTACTCGGTCAGGGGTGCAATATGGCTGATAGTGTTTAATGTCTTCCTGAATTTCTATCCGGTCTTGTTGCAGCGGTACACCCGTCCAAGACTGTTGCGGATAATTGAAAAACTACAAAAAGGCCTTCTGGTGACGAACTAGGAGGCAGGGCAATTTCACGATTATGGAGCTACTGCCGACAGCCACTTATTTAGGAAACAACCTGACGACCTGCCAGACGAACGGTATCTGGAGGAGTGAAACAGTCTATTCCCAGGAGAATCTCCCTAATGTGTCGCTGCATGCACACGAGAATCCGCACATCACCATGCTTCTGGCGGGCGCAACCTTTGAAAAACGGCAGCGAAGTGAATGTTACCGGCAAGCAGGGGAGGCAGTATTCTTTCATGCGGGAGAGCCGCATCAGAACAGTAAGACATTACCCGGTTCACGGAATTTTAATATTGAGTTCACACCCCTTTTTTTTGAGACATATGATCTCTCAGAAGACCGCATCGCCCGAAGCACCCATAAAAATCCGCTCGCTGCCAATGCGTTTCTGCAAGCCTACCGCCAATCATTGAATGACGACCGTTACGCCGGTGATTCAATTACGATGACAGTACTCGGGCTACTTGGCATGCCGGAATGCGCCGGTCGCCGGAGGCCACCGGGTTGGGTGGGTCAAGTTACCGACTTGCTGCACGATCGCTGGAACGAGCAGGTGACCCTGCGCGAACTCTCCGAGGCGACAAGTATGCACCCTGTAACGATCTCGAAATATTTTCCGCACTATTTCGGTTGCACATTGGGTGAATACATGCGGAAACTCAGAGTCATGAACTCCATTGCCCTGGTTAAGAACACATCTTACCAGTTAACGCGTATCGCACATGAGTGCGGGTTCGTCGATCAGGCACATTTTACAAAGGCTTTCAAACAAATCACCGGATTTTTACCCAAAGAATACCGGACAATTTAATACGCTAATCTGATACAATTTTGAGTGGCCGACATACCGGAGTTTTGTAATAAACTAATCAACCCGGCCTATGTTAACCATCAAACCTGCACTGTTCTGTCTGAGTGTCGTTTTTTTTCTGCTTCGTTGCCAGTGCGTGTCCGCTCAGGTCCTGTCTTCTCAGGAAATCGGAGCAGCGATTGCCGTCATTGCGCAACAAATCGACACTGCTTATGTTTTTCCGGAGAAAGGGCGAAAAATAGCGGAACATCTTCAAGCAGAACTTCGAAAAGGTAGGTTTTCGGCTGTTAAAAATTGGCAGGACCTGGCTGGGTCTGCTTCGGAAAGCTTGCGTGAATTTAGCCGGGATGGACATTTATATGTTAAGTATGACCCTCAAACTGTCCAGGCGTTACGAAAACCCCGGCAATCGGACTTGGATACGGCTTCGCAGGCATACAATCCTTTTTTTGACGGGAAAGACGCCGGGGAACGGAACTTCGGCTTTCATAATGTAAAAATACTGGAGGGCAATATCGGTTATATTGAGATTTCGGAAATTAACGTTTCGGCACGTAGTCTGCCGACGCTGCTTGCTGCCATGCGGTTTGTGGCAAATAGCAGGGCGCTGATTATCGACCTGCGAAATAACAGCGGCGGGGGCAGCGACGTGGGTAATGTCCTGGAAAGCTATTTTCTTCCCAAACACACACCCTTGCTCGAATTTAAGACCAGGAATGGCAGCATGCAGATAGAAAAAACAGTTGGATGGTTGTTGGAGCCAATATATGAAAAGCCACTTTTTATTCTGGTCAATAAAGGGACGGCATCCGCTGCGGAGGCGTTCGCATATGCGCTTCAAAAGCATAAACGCGCAAAAGTCGTCGGACAGCGGTCAGCCGGCGGGGCGTTCATGAGTTCGTGGTACCCGGTTAACGAGCATCTCTATCTTTCCGTTTCTACGGGCGCTCCTACCTGGCCCGGCACAACCGAGAATTGGGAAGGAACGGGCGTTCACCCCGATTACACCGTATCTGAAGGTACCGAGCTCACCGCGGCTTCTCAATTGCTGAAATAAATGCTCCTTCGAATCCGTGCCATTCTATTAAAGCAACCATATACGACAAAAGTGTAATCCTGGCGTTCCTGGGTTTCAAAAATCTTATTACCTTGGAATGAAATTCGTCGTGGATATCCTGAGTGATCAAAATGGGCTGTCCACAAAATTTACCCTCTGAATACACTTTTGAATTGTATGCTTAGGCACGCGATTATTTGGATCAAAAGACGCAGGTCAAATCCATTAATTTTCCTTTTGCTGGCCACGGGCTTTTTTTCAAATGCCCAGGAACCGGCTTTTGATCAGGCGTATGACAGGATCTGGAAGCAAGCCGCCAATAAGGACCTGGATACCGTTGTGGCTTCCGCCGACTCGCTGTACAAATCTTCTTCTGTGCCGGTGCACCGCATGCGATGTCTGATGCTCATAGCGAGGCTATACCAGCAAAAGGAGGAGCTCGAAAAATCGGTCGAATATGCCCTGAAGATTGACCAGCTCGCAGTGGAAAATGCCAACTACACCTGGCAGACAAGAGCTAATGCGTACCTGGCCGGCCTTTACCGGATGATGGAGCTGTATGGCAAATCCAGAGCTTATTCCCAAAAAGCGCTGGAAATCGTTCCCAAAATAGAGGATGCCGAACAGGCCAGCAGTACGCGGGGGCTGCTTCTTCAGGAACTGGCTTTCGCAAGTATGGACGAGGAGAACTACGAACAGGCAATCCGGCACTTTAACGAGGCAGGAAAGAGCTTTGAAAAGATCAATAAGAACAGGGAATTCAGCATTATGAACAACGAGCGGCTTTTGGGAGATAACTACCGGCTGCTTACCCGCTATGACACCGCACTTATACATTATCATAAAGCACTCGAAATAAGCAAAACCCAGCCGCTTCATTACGTTATTGGTTTGATCTACAAAGGGATGGCTGAAACGCTGATGGAGACCGGTCGCCTGCCGGAGGCCAAGACTTACCTGGACAAAGCGGAGCGCTTCGCCGATGAGTCGCAGTACCTGCAATTGAAAGATGTTACCTACGACCTGTCCAAAAGATATTATGCATTGATAAAAGATTCTAAAAAGCTGAGTACGGCACAGGAAAAGAGTAATTCGGTGGTCGATACGATCCTGAATAAACGGGCGCAACTGCTCAACAAGATGTATGCGCAACTGGATCAGGATGCGGTGAAGGTGGAGGCCATGGACAGCCGGAAAAATGCGACTATCCTTGCCGCTATCACATTAATTTTTTCGGGCGGTGTTTTTTTTGTCGTGTACAGAAAGCGGCAAAAGCGCGAGTTGGCCCATGTAAGGAACGTGCTCAACGATTTAAATAGGAAGCAAATCGAAATCTCGGCCGACGAACGCGAGCCAGCATCGGACGTTGGGGAATTGACGCTTGACTTCACGGCGGACGATATCGCGCCCGAAAATAGCGCAGACAGCCCCCGGAAGCGAATGATGCCGGTAGAAACGGAACGCCATCTGCTGGAAAAACTGGCCGAATTCGAGAAGTCAGACGCCTTTCTTGAGAGCGGCTTCTCGTTGGCCTCCATGGCTACCCTGCTTAATACGAATACGAAGTATCTGTCCTATCTGATCAAAAGTGATAAGAATGCGGATTTCAATGGTTATATCAACCGTCTCCGCGTTAATTTCGTAATTGAAATGCTGCAAAAAGACCCAACCTGGCGCCAGCACAAAATCAGTACGATGGCAGCAGTGTCTGGCTTTTCCTCTCACAGCCAATTTGCGGCCGTATTCAAAGATTGCACCGGTCTTTCTCCCTCTGTGTTCATCAAACATCTCGCCAGTGAACTGGAATAGCACGTACCTGAATGCGCACATTTGAGAATCTTGATGGTATTGTACTATTTTGACGTATAAATAGTGCAATTTGACCCAAAACTTGTATCAAAATTCAGGAATTCCGGTATAGCAAGCCTTGAAGGTTTGTGCGATGCCCCTTTACATTTGCCCAATCGAAGATCTGATAGCGGCGCATCAGTATTGTAACCAGAGTGAGATCATCACCTCACTTTAGTATACGTATACACACACAGGTTTTATGATTCGCCGATAGCATGTTCACCAATTCTTCCCTGTTTTTATGAAGAATCCTTGCGCATTTAGCGCGAAAGGGGGCTGCCTCGTGCGTCTCTATGACGTTACGGCCCGTGAAATTCCCGGGATATTAGAGGAATTAACGATCGTCGCCCTGTCAAGCAGTCATCAATTCACAACTATCCAATATGAAGATTCATTTTACATTTTTACTCGCATTTCTTTCGCAGATTGCCTCTGCACAGAAAGGGTTCTTTGTTGAGACAAAAATCAGCGACGCCTCGCGGGCACGTGAAGTCACGAACGTTTCCAAATTTTCGGTGCATCGCGTACACAGTGCGGGTATGAAAAATTACCTGGCAACAGCGCAACCTGAATTTCCCCGAAAGACGGCAGATGGCATTCCATTGGAGGTGCCCCTACCCAATGGTACTGTGGAGGTTTTCGAGATCTTCGAATCTGCGGTCCTGGCACCGGCGGTTGCGAAAAAACACCCTGAAATCAAAACCTATTCTGGCAAGGGAAAGCAGCACCCAAATTATTCTCTTCGCATCAATTTCACTTCCAGCGGATTCAGTGCGATTATCTTGGGCGTTGAAAACGACGCGGTCTATTTTGAGAAGTTGGATGACAACGCATCAGACAGTTTGTATCAAAGCTATTTCGCAAGGGATGCCGTAAGTCCGGAGAACAGCACATTAAAAAATGCAAACAACCGGTGCGGCGCGTTGGATTTAGGGCCGCAACTTCCCCAGGCAACCGGATCAAATGCGGGCAATCAGCGGGTAAGCGCCGCATTGTCCACAGGAGGCACATTAAGGACGTTCAAACTGGCGATGGCTGCCACAGCCGAGTTTACAGCTCAAAAAGGAGGGACGCAAATTTCCGCATTCAATGCGTTGACAAACTATGTAAACAACCTGAACGCAGTTTACCAGAAAGAGCTGAGTGTGGCCTTTGTATTGGTAAGTGACGAAACACTGGTTTATACGGACGCCGCCACGGATCCCTATAACAACGACGATCAGGACGCGATGCTCACGCAAAACCAGGAAAACCTGGACGCTACACTTGGTAATGCCAGCTACGATATAGGTCATGTATTGGGATATACGGGCGGGTCCGGTGGCGGACTTGCCGCCAGGCCTTCGGTTTGCGTTCCTTCTGAGAAAGCCCAGGGGGCATCGGGGGTGGGAGACGGGTCCTATGCGGAGGTTTTTGATTTCCAACTTGTCGCCCATGAAGTAGGGCACCAGTTCGGTATGTCGCACTCGTACAACAGCAACGTGCCTGTATGTACCACCCGCGCATTCGCAACGTCGGTTGAACCCGGCGCGGGAACTACGATCATGAGCTACGGGTACACGTGCAGCAACAGTGACCCCGGTTCCGGGCTGGTAGGGAATGACGACTATGAGACCCCTTATGCCCCGTTTCTCAACTTCCATGCGGTGAGCCTCGACCAGGCCAACACCTACATTGCCACGCTCGATTGCTTTACCGAAACCGCCACCGGCAATGCGGTACCGGCAATTACACCTATGCAAACGACGTATGTAATCCCGAAATCCACGCCTTTTGCATTGGAAGCGCTCGCGACAGACGGTGATGCGGCAAATGTGCTCAGCTACTCATGGGAAGGCACAAACATCAGCAGTGAGTCCGACAAGGCAACGCTTACCGCATCGACCATTTCGGACGACACCAAACCGCCTTTTTTCAGGTCTTACCCACCTGTGCAGTCCAATGAAAGCAGCAGTCCGGGAAAAAGATATTTCCCCAGACTTTCAGCGGTGCTTGACGGTTCCAATTATGCGAAAGGAGACAAGCTTCCTTCGATTGGAATTGCGACAACCCACAGGCTAACCGTACGTGATAACCTGGGTGGTGTGACATCGGAAAACGTAACGGTAAATATCGACGGCAACTCAGGACCTTTTCTGGTGACCAACGATCCCTCGGGGATCAAAAAGGGAAATAGTTTGCTGACCGTCGAATGGAGTGTAAACGGCACGACAGCGGCGCCAGTCAATTGTACGCTGGTTGATATTTCAGTTTCACTGGATGGAGGGAACACATTTCCCCTGGTTCTTGCAAGCGCTGTGCCTAATTCAGGGTCTGCGGCCATTACCTTGCCCGATACCGGCACCACCGAAGCAAGGATCAGAGTCGCTGCGAGCACGAGTACAGCAGATGGCAATTCGCCGAACGTCTTTTTTGACATATCAAATCAAAATTTCACCATCGAAAAATCGTCGATGCCTGTCAGGCTGATTTCCTTCGAAGCGTCGGCAAAAGAATCCGGAACCGCATTGCTTTCCTGGAAAACGGCCGATGAAGTGAACAATTCCGGCTTTGAAATCGAAATGGGCTACAACCCGAAAGACTTTGCCAAAGTAGGTTTCGTCGGGGAAAATGGCGGGAATGCTATTAACCACTACCAGTATACTATTGATGGCCTGGTTGCCGGGAGGTATTATTTCCGACTGAAACAAATCGACCATGACGGAACATACGCGTATTCTAAAATCCAGGCGTTGCTCGTCACCGGCAACAGCGGAGAAGTGGCGGCGATTTACCCAAATCCTGCCGGCGACAAGATCAGTATCAATACCAATTTTTTCCAAAAATCGGCGCCGGTCTTCACCTTGTTCGATTCGAATGGAAACATTGTATTAACCTCCTTAGGGACCACAACAGGTTCCCGGTGCGAAATAGATATCAGTAAACTTGCCCCTGGTCTGTACACGGTTACAACAAATGCCGGTAGCGATCCGAGAACCCTGAGGTTCTTTAAATTATAAGGGAAACCTGATTCCGGAATTGTCTATAAATAACGTTGAGGACAATTTATTAAGGCCGCCGGCATTGCCAGCGGCTTTCTTTCTTTATAGTATCTGATAAGTACGGCTAATACTGATTTAATTCGCCGCACTTATTAGATACTCTGCGCGCATCCATTCCACCACGTCGTCGAACCACACCCGAAACGGCGGATACGTAAGAAAGCCATGCTCTCCCCTGGAATAGATGTGCAGGGCGCCTTTAACGCCGTTTTTCTGCAAGGCGTTGTAAAAGGAAATGCTGTTGGAAACCGGAACGACGACGTCGGCGCCCGAATGCACGAGAAATGCGGGCGGCGTGACGGTACTGACTTGCAGTTCGTTTGAAAATAAACGGATCATTTCCGGGCTGGCATTTTTACCGAGCAGGTTATCGCGGGAGCCGATATGCCCGGTGCTGTCGTTGAAGCTGATGACCGGGTTGATCAGGATCATGAAATCAGGCCGGAGGCTGGTTTTGCCCTCCTTGTCGATATAACGTGTTTGGAAATGCGTTCCTGCCGTAGAGGCGAGATGGCCTCCTGCCGAAAAACCCATAATGCCGATCCGGTCTGGATTAATACCGAATTCCTTTGCACGCTCCCTGACTGTTTTAATCGCTTGCTGTGCGTCCTGGATGGGGCCGAAAGCAGGTTTTTTCATGATCTGCGCATCGGGTAACCGGTATTTGAGGACGAACGCCGTAATGCCCATCTGGTTGAATGCCCGCGCGACATCGCTTCCCTCGCGTTTTGTGAGCAATGTGCCGTAGCCGCCACCCGGGCATATAATGACTGCCGTTCCGTTAGGGCGGGTTTGTTTGGGTAAAAAGACAGTCAGACCTGGGATTGACACGTGCGACGTGAGCGAATCCACGGTCGCATTGGCGGACAAAGTTTCCTGATCGGGCGCTTCAATGGAATTGGGAATTGCTTCGGGATACAGGCGCATGTAGCGTTGCGCGACGCTGCATGCGCCTGAGAATAACATTCCGGCGAGGAGAAAATACGGTGTTAATCTGTGCATTTCAGGGGATTTTGGTGTCTGTAACAGTTAATGTGCCTTGCATGACGCGCCAATGTCCCGGGAATGAACAGATAAACGGATATTCACCCGGCTGCGTGGGTGCTCTGAATTCCAACCGGAAAGTTTTTCCGGAATTGACCAGCGGGGTCGCAAATAGGACATCCGGTGTGGACGGTACGAAATGTTTCTCGAAGCCATCTTTCAGGCTCGCCATCGCATCGGCTGCTTCGCCGACTTTTTCGGCGGTTCCGGGTTTGACAATAACCACATTATGCGGCATCAGGTCTGGGTTCTCGAAAACCAGCGTCACTGCTCTGCCCGCAGGTACGGTGAGTGCTTTTTTATCAAATGCCATTTTGGCCTCCACTGCTATCAATCTGAGTTCGATAGTTCCCATGCTTTCAAGCATGGATAGCACTTCTTTCCGTTCTTTTTCCGGCACCGCACTCACCATTCCCTTCATCGCCCTGACTGCCGCCCCAAATGCCGCCGAATTCTGAACCGGCTCGGGTGTGTTTTTCAGCGATGCTACCAGTTCTTTCGTCGGCTGCGTTTTGGTTTCGCTTTCGAGCGTCATTTTCATGAGCAATGGATAAGCCACTACCGGGGCGCGGGGTGCGAGTTCTTTTACTTTCTGAAAATAAGAAGCCCTCAGGTCGGCATCCGGCAGCATGGAAATGCCGGTTAGATACGCGGCTGTTTTTCCCTGAATAGCCGTTTGTAGTGATTGTTCCGGCAGCCTGGCGCTGATCCACCCCGCAAAACCGGTGGCTTGCATTACCTGGCTGGTGTCAGCGTTAATCAGACGGGTCAGTTCTTGCTCACTAGCCTTCAATTCGGCTGGCTTGCTGGAAAGCAGGAGTTTCGTCAACTCCTGTTGGGCTGTGCCGGGCTGATTTGATTTTCTGGTCTTTTCTTCTTCGTAAATGGCATTAAGCAGCACTTTGACCTTCCCGGTTTGCTGATTTCTTGCAAGATGGTCTACGGCTTCGATCTTTTTAGCGGCATCGATATCGGGTCTGGTCAGCATTGCGGTAAGCACTTCGGACGTTTGCGGTAATGCGGCGAGCTCCTGCGTATTGGCAAGTTTGAGCAGGTATCGCTGTGCCTGTTTCGGGTTTTTTCCAAAACGCTTTCCCTGCTTCATGCCAGCCAGCCAGATCGGTTTGAGGAAGCGGAAAGTCTCGTGCATGGCATAATCCATATAATAGTCACTCGGATACTGGAAAATGTCCGTGGCGGCGGCTACTGCCTGTTCGGAATTGAAATAACTCAGCGCGACCATCGCCTCGATCCGGACGCGGGGCGACTGGTCGTTCAACCGTGCGCGCATCAATTCAAGCGCGCCGGGAATGCGATCGCGCCAATAGAGAAGTACTTTCGTGGCAGCGGCGCGTGCCTGGGACTCTTTTGCTTGGAGCAAGGTTTTCAAAATGTCGGGCTGTACCACATCGAAATCCTGGAAAAGCCAGAGCCCTTCGAGCAGGTTATGCTCGTATTGCGGATCTTTTTTATCCAATGCAGCGATCCATTTTTTCAATTCGGGCAGGACTTCCGGGGCTTGTTTTTCGCGGATTTGAGCACGTGAGCGGTACCTGAACCGGTCTTCATATGCTTTGAGGTTTTCCAATAGTTGCAGCACGCTCTGCTTCGACAGGTCGATCACTTTCAGCGCGGGCTTGCCTTTGTACGTGATGCGCCATACCCGGCCGTGCGATTTGTCGCGGGCGGGGTCGCGCGGTGGGTTTTCACCGTGGGAAATTAGCGGGTTGTACCAATCGACAATGTACAAGGCGCCATCGGGTCCGAATTCAATATCTATGGGGCGGAAATTGGGGTCTTCCGATTGCAGGATCGCTTCCACTTCCTTGCTGCCAATGCCCGAGCCGCGCGGGATGATCCGGTGCTGTTTCGTGCCCTGGAAGCCAATATTGTTGTTAACCAAAAAGTTACCCTGTACATCGTCGGGAAATTGCCTGCTGGATACGATTTCAATACCGGCGGTCGGTCTGACGCGCGTCTCAGTGAACATCTCAATGCGCGGATGCTTGTCGGGATAGGTGACATTGCCGGTCATGGGCGGGGCAAAATAGTTGGAGCCGTCGGATGCATCGCCGATCAGGTGTGTGCCCCATTTATCGAAAATGCTGCCCCAGGGATTGTAATAGGGATAGGAAATGTAATGCGACAGTTTGGCGGTGCGCGGCTCATAGCGGTAGGTCGCGCCCGCGTAGGAACGTATGGGCCCATATGGCGTCTCGACCTGCGAGTTCAGGAACGTACCTTCATTGAAATACAATGCACCATCCTGCCCGAAGGTAAATGCGTGCGTGGCATGGTGGCTGTCCTCCGAGCCGAAGCCCGTCAGGACGACTTCGCGCAAATCGGCCTTGCCATCCCCGTCAGTATCTTTCAGAAAGAGGATATCCGGCTCCTGCGACACATATACACCTCCATCGCCAAATTCAAAACCCAGCGGAAGGTATAGATCGTCCGCAAACACGGTATGCTTGTCGGCCTTCCCGTCGGCGTCGGTGTCTTCGAGGATCACGATTTTGTCGTGCACCGGAATGCCCGGGAAGTACTGCGGGTAGGTAGGCATCGTAGCAACCCAGAGCCTTCCGCGTGCGTCGAAGTTCATCGCTACGGGTTTTTCAATCGGGAAATCCTTTTCGGAAGCGAACAGGTTGATCTGATAGCCCTCCGGCAGCTTGAATTTGTCGGTCGTGGCAGGCCACATTTTTTCGTGATGAGCGTGCGCTGCCGCTTTGGCAGCTTCCCCCTGCCGGCCGGTCATTGGTACCGCGGGTATCAGCATCGGGTCCACAGGTTTTCCGCGACGGTCGACAATTTCAATGGCTTTTGCGAAGGCGGCAGCATCATTACTTTTTCCCATTTCCCAAATCACAGAATCCAGCGAGGCGGCCATCTGGTTCAGTTTGCGCAATTCAGGTGGAAATGCGATCACCCCGAATGGTTCCCTTCTGCGGCCGTAAATGTACTCGCCGTTCACGGCACGCCAGCGGTAAAAGAAGTGGTCATCCTTCATTTTGATGACGGCCAGCAATTTCCTGCTATGCTCGGTGTTCAAGTCCGGCATCTTTCCGAAACCCAGCGACCGGGTCATCCACTCGGCCGCCCGCTTGTAACCTGCATCCGTGAGGTGAATGCCGTTGATCGTTAGCTTGGGCTGGCCTTTTTGCTGCATTTGGGCGAGTGAAGGCGTGTAGAGGTCGATAAAGTAAAGCCCTTTCGCCGACGCGACTTTTTGCATCGCTTTGGTATACAATGCCAGATTTTGGTTGTGTTCGGCAGGATTGGGGAAATGTTCGCCCATGGTTTCGTGCGCGATCGGCGATACAAGCACGAGAGAAGGAGCGGAGCGGCCATTGTACTGGTTGTTTTGCAGGTTTTGAATGAATGCGCCGAGGTCTTTTTCAAATTGCGGCAAGCCCGCAGGACCTTTGAAAGCCTCATTCATACCAAAACATAAGAATACAATGTCCGCCTTCTGATCGTGCAGGTCCTGGTTCAAACCTTCGAAATTCAGCGCGACCGGCATTACGATCCGTTCACCCTCATGCGTAAAGCCCTGGAATTTAACTTCCTTCTGGCCTTCGGTAAGGCGCTTTGTCTTTTCTCCGAAGCCCGGAAAATTTAATGGCCGCGGCTGCAAACCTACTTCGTCTGCGCTCCATCCCATATTGCGCAGGGTCAGTTGCCTGCCCGGGAAGTTCTTTTGAAGTAATGCTTCGAAATAGCCATAATGCCGCATCCGGTCGGCGAAGGTGTTGCCAAGTAAAACGATACGGTCGCCGGTTTTGGGTGCGAAACCGGGATTAGGAGCCTGTCCGGCGGACGGTTTCACAACAGCGACCGACAAAATAAGGATGGCTGGAAAGAAATGACGAAGTATAGATTTCATAGGATATCGGATAATGCCGTAAATGGCCGCCAGTCGTTACCAGCCGCTGTTTTGTGTCAGTTTGGGGTTTTTCTCGATCTCGCGCTGTGGAATGGGCATGAAATACATTTTATCCTGAAAAACATAGGGGATGCCGTCCACCGGTTTGGGATTATAGGTATAAGTGCCGTTGGCATTTTTGGTTATGTACATCGCATGGAATTGCTTGCCGTTCAGCACCTGCCCCGCGATTTTCCATCGCCTGAGGTCCCAGTAGCGTTTGCCTTCGAAGCTTAGCTCTATATACCTTTCGTGGCGGATCTTCTCGCGCATTTGTACTTTGGAAAGGCCGGCCGGTAACTGGTATGGGACCAGGCCCGCCCGCTGGCGTACGGCTTGTACCGCTGCATACACAGAGGCGTCGGGTGCATTCAGCACTTCATTTTGAGCTTCCGCATAGTTTAAAAGCACCTCTGCATAGCGCAGTTCGATCCAGTTCTGGTCGCTGCCTGCGCCGCCATAATAGTCTTTGTTGGCTTCATTCATGCCTTTCCGGATCAGGTAACCCGTAATGGTCGCGTAGGGCAGGTTAATGCCGTCGATCGGCGCGCCCTCGTACATGTAAATGGTCGCCCCGAAAAACGTAGCACCATTGTAAAGCACGGTCGCGTCGAATCGGGGATCACGGTTTTTATAAGGGTTCGCCGGGTCGTAGCCGGAGCCCGGCTCGTTGATTGCTTTTCCGTTTTTCATCTCAAATGCGTCTACAAATTCCTGCACCGGGCTGCGGTTCACGGCGTCCTGCTTGGACTGTGAGTCGGGCTGTCCCCAGGAGTCCCAGCCGTGCTCGCGGAATGGCTTCTGAAATTGTACACTGAAAATCTCTTCCTCATTGTTCTTGTCGAGCATAATGTTCCGGAAATTACCGTGCAGCTTGTAGTTGCCGGCCTCCATTACTTCCTTATTGATCTTCGCGGCCTTCTGCCACCGTGCCACGTCACCCGCCGGATTGTATAATGTACTGGCCCAATAGGTGAGCACGCGGCCCAGAAATGCCTTCGCCGAATGCTTGTTAGCCTTGCCCACGTCGATGGCCCGGCTTCCGTGCGTTTCGGGCAATAGTGTAATGGCTTCTTCCAATTCTTTCACCACGAAATCGAAGCTCTCGTCGGTAGTCTGCCTTGCTACGAAAAGGTCGTCGTCGAGCCCCTGCGGCTCGGTAATGACGGGCACGCCGCCGTAGCGCTTGATCATATTGAAATAGAGCATTGCCCGAAGGAATTTTACCTGTCCTTTGAAGCTCGTTTTCTGTTCCTCGTCGATATTCGCTGCGTCGATTTTGTCCAAAAACATATTTGTCTTCCGTACCGGCCCGTAGGCCCAGTATTCCATCGGGTTATTGTCCGGGAACCATTGGCCCTGCACCACATTGCGCGGGCCGCCGCCCCAGTAGCAGCGCGATTCGTCGGTGATGTTGTCATACAGGTTGCGCTCGAACGCCGGCACGTCGAGGTACATATTGTTGACAAACAGCTGGATCAGCGCCGGATCCCGGAAGATATTCTCCTCGGGGATGGAGTTGGTTGCCTGGCGTTCCAGGAAATCTTTATTGCAGCCAGTGGTCATAAGGATTGTAACAACCAGCAGTGTTTTGGCAAATGTTTTGGTCATGACTGTAAACATTAACTGATTAAAAAGTAAGGTTCAGGCCCAGGTTCAGCGTGCGCTGCTGTGGATAATAGGTACCGGTGGTGTTCTCGATCTCGGGGTCGAACATCTTCATTTTCGACCATACGAACAGGTTGGCTCCCGAGAAATAAACCCGCACATTACCCAGGCCGATCCGTTTGACCAGGTCAGAGGGCAGCGTGTACCCCAAATCGATCGACCTCAGCCGGATATAGCTTGAATTGCGCAGGTACAGGCTGGAAGTCAGGGAATTGTTGGGATTGGGTCCTTCCCAGGGCCTCGGGTACAATGCGTCGGGGTTCTCTGGCGACCAGTGATCCAGCAAGTCCACATAGGTGTTGCGCGACCCGCCCTGGAAGAAGTCCCGGGCAGCGCCGTAAAGTACCTGCCTCACACGTCCCGCCGCTTGGAAAAGCACATTCAGGTCGAAACCTTTCAGCGAGCCGCCGAATGACAATCCGCCGATCACTTTCGGGATATTGTTGTCCATTGAAATGATGGTCAGATCGTTCGCGTCGACTTTCTGGTCGCCGTTGATGTCCGCGTATTTGACGTCGCCGGCTTTTTGTCCGCCGTTAAATTGCGGCAGATATGCGGCCACTTCCTCGTCGGTCTGGAAAAATCCCAACGCCTTATAACCGGTAATGAACCCCAGCGGGCGGCCGGTTTGCAGCAGGTAATCGGGCGTATTGGCCGGTTCATCGAGCGTAATCACCTTGTTCTGCGAGAAGCTTCCGTTCAGTTTGACGAAATATTTCAATGCCTGAAAGCTGTTCTGGTGGCTCAGCATGAACTCGATGCCTTTGTTATCCACTTTGGCGTAGTTCTCAGCCGGCAGTTGTGCACCCAGCGTGCCCGGTATCGAGCGGATGCGCGTACGCAGGATGTTGGAAGTTCTTTTGTAAAAAACATCGATTTCGAATTGCAATTTCCCTTTCCACAAGGAACCTTCCAGGCCGAGATCGGTAACGGCTGCAGTTTCCCAGGTAACATTCGGATTCGGCAGAATGCCCGGTGCAATGCTGGAAAGCCCTTCCGTGCCGGAAACGATGGTACCCGACGGATTGTAAACCTGTGAATATTGGAAGGTGGGGTTACGGAGCAAATAACCCGTGTACACATTGCGATCGTTGCCGACTACACCGTACGAAGCGCGAAGCTTCAAATTGTCCACAAATGCAAGTCCTGACGCGTTTTTCAGGAATGGCTCTTCGATAATGCGCCAGCCGGCGGAGACGGCCGGAAAGAAACCGAACCGCTTGGACGCGGGAAACGCCACAGAACCATCCCTTCTGAACGAGGCTTCGAACAGGTAACGCTGCTGGAAGCTGTAATTGACCCGTGCGATCGCCCCGCGCCGTCCGTCGGTAAACGATCCGCCGTTCGCATCTTTCTGACTCTCGCCGCCATACAGGAATTCGTCGAGTCCCTGCGCCGGAAAATTGGTACGGAAGCCGTAAAAGTTATTGCCTTTGGCATCGAGCTGCTCGAAGAGAAGCAAGCCGCCCACCTCGTGCGGCCCGAAACTGCGCGAATAGTTGAGCGAGGCATTGAGCGTGGTCGTATTATACTCGCTGAAAGATTGCGTCAATGCAGTTTTGCCATTCCAGCCGCCATAAGGATAGATTTCCAGCGTGTTACCGTCCGAATCCTGGCGGTTCATGAAAATCGGGACATTATAATGCTTGTTATTGGAATACTCGCGCCCGAACGACGCACGGCCCGTCGCGGAAAGTCCTTTTACGAAAGGCAGATCATGCTTAACGGTCAGTGTCGCCTGCAAAATGTTGTTCCGCATGCGGTTGTAGCCGGTTTTGATCTCTTCCACCGGGTGTTGTTCACGGGTGTAGAAAATGGTCCCGTCGGGATTGTAGGCTTTGTCGAGCGGATAGGCAGCCACAATGTCGTCGAAAATTGATTCGGGTGAATAGCCGCTTTGATTGGTATTACGATTGCTGGCGTCGATGTCGGCCGATATGGTGAGGTTTTTGTTGATTTTCGCGTCCACGTTGGTGCGGATGGAGTACCGCTGGAAGTTAATGCGGTCGTACATCCCGTCCTGATCGAGGTAGCCCAGTGAGAGGAAGTAGCGGATCGCGTCGGACCCGCCGCTTACGCTGAGGTTCTGCTGAGTCTGGAAGGATTGTTTTTTCAGCGTATTGCCGTACCAGTCATATTCGGGCAGTACGCCTGTGCGGATGTCTTCCAGCTCCTGCTCGGAGTATTGAATAGGTTTGCCGAGATTGCGCACTGCCTTGTTTTTGGTAACCGCATACTCATAGGCGTTCATTACCCGCGGATATTGAGTCGGCTGCTGGATGCCTGCGAAGCCATTGTAGTGGAAGGTAGGCTTGCCCGTTGCGCCGCGCCGGGTGGTGACCAGGATTACGCCGTTGGCCGCCCTTGAACCATAAACCGCCGTCGCGGAAGCGTCTTTCAGGATGGAAATGCTTTCGACTTCGTTCGGGTCGATCTGGTCAAAAGTGCGGATAATGCCGTCGACGACGATCAATGCGCTGTTGTCGCCAAACGTGCTCGCCCCGCGGATGGAAATAGAAGAGCCTGCACCCGGCTTTCCATTGCCATTCACGGCAATGAGCCCCGGTAGCCGACCGACGAGCGAATTGGTGATATTGGTGGCAGGCGTTTTAAGCAATTCTTTGCCTTCCACGGAAGCGACCGAGCCGGTGAGGTTCACCTTTTTTTGCGTTCCGTAGCCTACCACCACTACTTCCTGCAGAGCTTTCAGGTCGTCCTTTAGCACTATATTCATTGTGCTGTGGTTGCCGACGGGCATTTCCTGGCTAAGGTAACCCACGTAAGAGAAGATGATCGTATGCTCACCGTCAGGAACGCTGACTTCGAAATTCCCGTAGGAATCGGTCAGGGAGCCACGCTGGGTACCTTTTACCACAATGCTTACACCGGGTAGGGCAGCGCCTTTTTCATCTTTGACAGAGCCCCGGATGCTTCGGTCGATCGGGCGTTGCTGCTCTTCAGGCTGCTGAACGGCAGGTTTTGGATCGGCGATAACGCTAAGAACAAGCTGATTACCCGAGACCTCATAGCCGATACCCAATGGTTTGAAAAGGGTTTCAAGAACCGTACTGAGCGTCTCATTCTGAACATGCAATGTGACCTTGCGCTCGGCGGGGATCACCTGCGGGCTGTACATGAAACGTACGGCGGCCTGTCGGCTGATCTGCCGTAGCGCGGCACTTACTTTTTGATCGTCCAGGTCCAGTGAAATCCGACGGTTCAATAATTCCTGGGCGCGGCTATCATTGGCTACGACCAGTGAGGTGCACAGGATAGACAGGATCAGCTGATATATTGATATGCGCATGATTTGGAATAAAATCCTGATCGGTTTCGTATTAATTTTCATAGATTTGTATGTATGCTTTTTTGAAAAAATGAGATACAAAAGTTCCCTGCTCCGGTTTTGACGAACCGGATTACTGGCAGCAATCAGAGGGGGAATCAGGACAAGCCGGGGATGTTACAGCATCGTCGGCTTGTTTGTTGATGATCAGGGCGGATGAGTGAGTGGGATCATGAATGTGGGGTTAAGGGGTTCGGAAATAGTTGGTATTTATTTGCAAGAACTTCCATGGATGATGATCTGCCCGTCGATGATTTCGTAGCGTGCCTGAATAGCCTTACATATCATCGCCAGCTTCTCGAACAGCGGTTCCTGGCCGAGTTCGGCGGTCAACTGGCAGCCAGCCAGCAGGTCGGCATCGTAAATAATCTGGACTTCATATTGCTTTTGCAGCGATTCGAAAACCCTGGCAACCGGTGCATTTTCGAAAACCAGGTTGGCGGCATTCGGTTGCCCGACCGGCAGCGGATTGCCGATGAGCGACCGTTTCAATTTTTGCTCGTCACGATGGTAGACTACCTGCTGATTGGGCAAAAGGACGAGTTGGTTTTTTTCAGGCTCCCGGGCTTCGTTGTGTGCCGTGGCTACGGTCACCTTTCCTGTTTTTACCATCACCCGTACATCTTTATCCCCATCGAATGCCTTGATCGTAAAGCTGGTACCCAAAACAGTCGTGACGATATCATTCGTGTAGACTTTAAAAGGGCTCTGCGGATTTTTAGTTACTTCAAAAAATGCCTCGCCATTGAGCAGCACCTCGCGTTCGGCCTTGACAAATACCGCCGGATAGCTGAGCTTGCTTTTGGAGGAAAGCCGGATGGAACTACCATCGGGCAGGGAAACTGATTTTGTACGGGCGTTGTCATTGACAATTTCTATCCATTTGTCGGTTTTACGCGTCTCGGCAAGGGCATGTGCGGTTCGCCCGCTTGTGTGCGTGCCCAGGGGATTGCCGAAAATAAAAAACAAGGCGGCAATGCAGACCAATGCACCTGTACCTAACAATACGGGTCGGAGCCAGCGCCGGGCCGGTTGGGTGTATCCGGGAGATTGAGTGGCCGATTTTCTTGTTGCTGAGAGTCGCCGCAGTTCTATTTCCAATTCCTCGTCACTCAGGTAGTTCTGTGCGTAGTGAATTTCTGAAATTAAGCTTTTGGCCGTTGAAACAATACCGGCGCGCTCGGGGTTGTTGCGCAGCCAGTTTTCCCAAAAGGCATTATCGGCCGGCTGCTGGCGAAGCACCCATCTGCAAAAAGCCTCGTCGGCCAGGAAATCCTTGATGTCGTATTGAGCGTATTCCTGCATTTTCCGGTTTTGGTAAACTATCTGCATTGAAATAGTACGTCCCGGGAAGCGGATACTCTTTTTATGATAAAAATTTTAGAAATAATTTAATTTAAATCAGGTGATAGGTGATTTGTTGTGTTCAAAACCTTGATTGTTAAGAATGTAAGTCCGGTGTCGGAGAAGAGAGAAATAGAAAGATAATTTGGGGAATTATCTTCGAGAACGAAGGCAAGTCATTTTTAAGCTGATTGATCGCCCGGTAGATGAAGTTGGCTACCGTCTGCTTTTCGATATCCATTACTTTGGCGATTTCTTCGTTCGATAATCCTTCATAAAATTTCAGAAAGATCACTTCCTGCTGGCGTCTTGGAAGGCGGTTGATCGCAGCACGGATCTCGCGCTCATTCTGCGACATGGATTCAGAGCTGATTAGCATTGTTTCCACCGTGAGGTTGTCGGTGAAAATATCGCTGCTGGCAGCAATATCGACCGAATCGTCAAGGCGCGTATTCACTTTCAGCTTTCTCAGAAGATTGTTCCGCAATGCTGAAATCAGGTAAACCGTGACGTACGAAGTGTCGGCGAGGCGGCCTCTGCGATACCAGAGTTCCAGAAACAGATCCTGGATACAATCCTTGATCAGCTCGGTATCTTTGGTGAACCTGGTCGCGTAGTTGAAAAGGAGCCGGTATCTGCGTTTAGCCAGCTCGTCGAACGCCTGCTCGTCATTTTCGCGGAAACGGTTCCACAGATCAGCCAGTTGCGGCTCATCTATGGGAATAGGCGTTGATTTCTTCATCTGCGATTTCGTTGAAGCTCCTTTCAACCGAAGTTCGCGGGAGGGCTTTTCTACTGTCTGCCCGAGTGGCAGGATGTTAGATTGTCCGAATGGCCATCACCGTCTGAACGGGGCGGTTAGCCGCAGATGAATGCCCACCGTGGTAAGTTGTAGTCGCTCAGCGGTGCTCGCGCCCAGCGGATATTTGACATAAGGTTCCACTTCGATGGCCGTGTTCTGCCATTGATAGCTGATTCCCAGCCCGAAGTACAGCGGACTGCCAAAGGCCCATGTGCGTTTTTTGTCATTTTCGGTAACCGAGCTCAGCTCTTCAATGGTTTGAGTGGAAACCAGCACCGGCCCACCAGCGGTTTCTGCGAAAGTGGTGATCGTACGCCGGTTTTTGTAAAGGTAATCGGTCTGTTGCCCGAGGCTGCTTTGTAAAGCGATCCCTCCTGCCGCAGTGAGTCCCAGGTTTTTGAGAGTTTTTAACTTATACTGGATTTGTAAAGGAACTTCCAGGTTCATCCAATGATAACGGGCGCGCTGTAATTGTGCCGACCCTTCGGAGACAGTCAGACGTTCCGGTTCTTCGACATTCAATGACTGCTTACTTCCCGAAATGCCGGTTAACAATGCCAATTTGCCCGACAAGGGCACCAGCAATGCACCGCCTAAGCCATAGTTGAGCTCCGGCTCAGTATGTGCGGCCCGGTTCGATTGCTGCGAAATGGCGACACCCCAGCGAATGGTCCGGACCGTTTCCGGCGTTATGTGCATTTGCTGCTGTTGGAGGGAAATATGCAGCGTGCTAAAATGGGTAAGTGGCGATGTAAAGGGCCGCGAGGACAGTAAGTCAGGCGTGATATTGCCGCGCACAGTCTCGTGCCCAGTTGCCGGGGGAGGATACTCCGGGAGTTGGTTGCCCCTTTTTGCCCGGAAGTTGCCCAACTCAGCAGCCGGGTTTTCTTGTTCAGAATGCACTTTCTTTGACTTAACTGCGCCAGCTTGTTTTGATGGACGGGGGGCGTTGATATCGTTGGACAGAGGTTTTGGGGCCTCAGTTATGTCCGGGCCATTCGCCCGGTGCTGTACAACGGAATATTTCGTCCGAATGCTGCGGTCGGTAACGCGGTTCAGCAGTAAGGCCGTACCAAAGATTACCAGCAAGGCCGCTGCGGTCAGCCAATAGAATATAGTCCGTCTTTTACCTTTTTTTTCAGCACGAAACGCTTCAAAATGTTCCCAGGCCTCTGGCTGATAAGGTTCGGTATGGTCGCGAAGCTGGCCGAGCATTCGCTTGCCTACGGGTTCCTGATCCGACATCTTAATGGCTACCGTTTTGAATGGTGATCATTTTTCGCAGGCACTCCTTGGCCCTGGCAAGGTACACCCTCGAAGACGAAGTGGAGATATCCAGCATTTTTCCGATTTCTTCGTGGCTGTAACCTTCCACCTCGTAAAGGTTGAAGACGACTTTCCAAACCGGCGGGAGTTTGTCGAGCAAGCGCAGGATTTCTTCCACTGACTGCCCATCGCCGACTTCTTCAGCAACCATGTAGCTTTCATGGTAGGCATCCAGGCTCGTCGAAAGGTAATTTTTGCGTTCCTTTCTGAAATAGTCGATGGCCGTACGTACGACGAGTGCCCGCATCCATGCTTTAAAGGAATGCAGACCTGCCAGCTGCCGGGGCAACTGTTCGAATATTTTGAGAAAAGAATCGTTGACGGCCTCCTGGGCGGCAGCGTGGCTGGGAAGATATCGGATGCTTATGCCCATTGCCAAACCGAAAAAATGCCTGAACACCCATTGCTGGGCTTTGGGGTCCCGTTTAGCGCAGCGCTCAATCCAATGTATTTCATTTGCTGTACAATCAGATAGCCATTCCACAATGAGAGATAACATCGCAAGCCCCGGACGCGCCGGGGCCAGCAGGGATAATGTGATTGAAAAGAACGCGGTGTTACTTTGGATTGGAAGTACTTCCGTTGGGATCAACCACCTTATCTTGCTTTTTGGAACCATTAGCTACGTGCACGATGACCTCGGACGCGTTGGCCGTAGTTCCAAACAACTTTTGCAAATCCATTTCAAGCGTATAATTGTGCAAAGCGGTATCCTGGGCGCCATCGGGTGTGTTGTATGCAACCACAAGCCGGGCTTGCATCGGGTAGGAGAGCATCAGTGAGCCATCCCAAACGATTTTGTAATTTTCGATACCGCCGCCGCCCGTCACATCGATCTTCAACGTGTTGCCTTCCCGGGTCACTTTTGTGATTTCGAACGGCGTACCATCGAAGGTTTCCCGTCCTGCCATCAGTTTACTATACTCGGCACCATTGGTTTGCACCAACAGCCCCTCATCCGGGTTAGGCGAAATGTTGTTTTCCCGGTTGCAGGAAAACGAAACGGCCAGAATAGCCAGGTAGAGGAACGCGAGGCACTTTGAAAGATTTGTTTTCATTTCGCTAACAGATTAAGTTGTTTTTACCCAAGTCGTAAAAACGGATTGAAACGCTACCGTCCCGAGCTATAAAAGATTATTATTAAGAAAAAGATAGGACGGAAAAGGTTGGAGCTATGGCAACAACCCGCATTTAAAACAACTATCAATAACGTAAAACTCATCTTTTGACTTCCGCCAGCCGGCTCGCGGCTGTGTTCTGGGCTTTACATTAAACTGAACATCTGCCAAATCATCATGACGAGGTTGAGAATGATGAAAAATTTGACCAGTGCAGTGGGTTTGGATAATGAAAAAGGAACCCGCAGAAAGCAGATGATTGCTAACGCATTTACAACAATGTACAACGCAGTGAGAACACGGGCGTTTCTTAGGAATGGCGGATAGTTCGATAGATATAACTGCCTGGTCGTCTCAAAACTGTTCCCGTTGACCAAGGCCGCTTTGAACCACAAGAAGAAGCTTAGCAGCACACACGAACTGAGAAGTATCCCCGCTGCCATCAATACTTTTTTGCTGATTGATTCCTTCATCGCCTTGTGGTTATTTCGTGGGCAATGCCCGCGTCCGCACAAGGGCGAAGCGTTAGAATGCACGCGATGGCCGGCTATTCTTTTACAAATTTTTGTGTAGCTCCATCGATAGCCAGAAAGTAAATGCCGGCAGGCAGCGTCTCTATGCTAATCGGTTCGCTGTCCTGACCGTCACCTTGCAGGCAGGTTGTACCCGCCGCATTCAGAATCCGATACCCGAATGGGGCGGCCGACCGGACCCGGATAGCATTACCGGCTGGATTAGGATATAGCGTCGCAAGGCTTCTTTTGTTCTCCACGACTATCATTCGCGACAGCGCGAAGGTACCGTCCCAGTCCACCTGCTTCAACCGGTAATAGTTAACGCCCGGTGCAGGAGCATTGTCCATGAAGCGGTAAGACGAAATAATGTACGCATCGCCGCCGCCAGGAACATGCTCCCCGATCGGGGCGAACGTTTTGCCATCGGTACTACGCTGCACTTCGAAATAGGCATTGTTGTGCTCTAAAGCCGTTTCCCATTGCAATAGGTTATAGGTTTCCAATGCGGCCCCTTTGAACGAAACCAACTCCACAGGCAAGGCATGTTCCTCCGTGGAAGCGGCGAAAATCGTGAAATGATCGAGCGACGCTTCGAGATAGAAGCCATAGTTGTCGTGTCCGTATTCGCCACTGGTTGTAGCCGACTTGCTTACAGTTCCCGCTTTCGTGCCTCCGTAGTTTGCCAGTGAACAGCCACTCCCACCTTCGCGATAGGAAAGCAGGAAATCGGCAGGTGTAAAATTCCCGGCGGTGGCGAGGTTGTATTGCGCGAGTTCCTCGTCGGTAAAATAAAAGCGGATGGTGTACGATGATGGCAATTTGGCCGTACCATAGCGACTGCTGCGAACGTTAAACGTCCTTCCGAGCAATGTGGCCGAGTTATAGGAGATCGTATCGGGTGCATCGCTGATATCCACATATACATTACCCAGGTTCATACCATTCGGGTTGATAGCCATAATTTTACCGCTATTGGTAAAGTGGTACCATTCGTTTCCTATCACATTGTCGACACCCATGGCATTACACTCTACTGACCCGGCATACACGTCCAGTCCTTCCATTTGTTCATATGCGCCCACATCGCGTGTGAGGTTATACACCGGATTGCCCAGGATATCGTCCGTGGGTGCGCCTGCCGAAATACCCGCATCTACACAAACCGAATTGTTACTGATTCGCAAGCCGTCATCCGCAGTCCCGTAGGTATTATCGGGGCCATCGGGATCGGCCTCGTTGACGAAAGAAGGATTAATGTATCCCAGATTTCCCGTTCCCGTGTAGTATCCCTCCGCATATTGGATTATCGAATTGTACGATTTGTTGTTGTAGCCACTCAGCGAGGTGAAATTACCATTGGGGGCTGTATTGCCGTAAATAATGGTATTACGCATTTCCAGTTTGCCTTCACCAAATACGTTAATAGCGCTGGCAAGGGTGGTATAGGCCAATTGTACGTTGCCGAAGATCGTACAGTTGTTGACTTTGAGATTCGAATTAAAAGTTAACATCCCGTAACTCCCGATACGATTGCCGTAAAAGACACAATTAGTGAGCTCCGCAGGCTTCGGACCTGTGCAAAAAATGAGGTTAGAATATTCTCCTTCATTTTTGACAACGAAACTTCTACGAATGACAAGCTCCGAATTTATCGCGTAAATGGCCGGTATGCCATATGCTTTGTTGGATTCGATAAGTGATCCGTTGATCTCCAGCCGGACAGCCGAATAAACGTAAATTCCGCCGCCAAAGCCCGAGGCAATATTGTATCTTAACACCGATCCGCTGATTGTTAGCGACCCGTTCCCATTGAAAGCCCCGGCACCGTCGGCTGCCTGATTCCGGACAATGCTGCAATTCGTGACAGTCAGATTGGAATTACGTATGAAAATGCCGCCACCATAATTATTGTCGAGCAGCTCGCCTTCCAGTAAAGGGGAGCTGCTATCGCCTGCTTTCGCATTACCCGACTGGATGGTAATGCCATCGATAAGTGCATTCGTTTCCTTCACCGAAGTCACTACATGGCGGACATTATCGTCGTAATTGAAAAGGTAAAATGAATAAGGGGGATACTGTGAGACGCCCCACCAATCATTGCCTTCCAGATCACCGCTCAGGATGGTTTTATAGAGGCTTGTGTCCCGGTCGGCCATACCTGGGTTGCCCGTATTTGGAAAGCCGCCGTACAATTTAATGTCCCGCATGTTGAAGGTATAGTCCTGCGGAGTGTTGCAACCAGAACATCCGGCCGGATAGCTATTGGGTTTGTAAGTACCGGCAGCAACGTATACCGCTTCGCCGGTCGCGGCTGCATTGATCATCATCTGCAAATCAGCGGAAGCATTGGCCCATGAAGAGCCGTCTCCATTGCCAGCGGCGGTTGTCCTGACAAACTTGTCGGCATAACCGGGGAAAACGATAAGAATGAGGACTAATAATCTCAGAGAGTGTGCGTAAATGTGTTGCATAGTAGTTGATATTTATTGTGTTTTTGGCGAGCTACGCGTATGGCTCAGGTCGGCGGTGATATTCTCTAATTCTAACTGTCTGTTGTTTTGGTACATATACAAAACCTACATTTTGTTTCTCATTCAGGATGAACGAGTCGAATCGTACGATCAAATTGATCCTGTTTCTTCGAAACTACCCATTTTCTCAAGCAAAGCACACAAAATCTCAAGTTTTACTGATAATTATTTTCAACAAGCTGCTATACTTTCGTTTCGTGAACAGCGATGCCGTCCCAAATGAATTTTAGCGGTTTGTTGGCGACATAGAATTGACTGTCTTTTCGGATGGTTATCGCAGAAATCGCGCATGGTGCCACACCTGATGCCGTGAAATAAAGGCTTGAAATTGCTTGACCAACAACGGAATCAATAGTTCGCCGGCGATGGCCCACGCTATTAAATTTATGTTGTTACGATTCAGAATGGCGCAGAAAGTTCAAATAGAGAAATCAAAATATAGCAATATGGAAAAGGCAGAAATCACCAGACAAGATGTTATTGAGGCTGAAAACAAACTGTTTTCGGCTCAACTTGTGAGTAACGTGGATATTCTGGATGAACTGTTATACCAGGACTTAATTGCGGTTGCGCCGACAGGAGAAATCCTGACAAAAAAAATGGATTTAGACTCACATAAAGCAAAAACAATGATTATTGACGACGCTTCCATAATCATTGATGACATTGAAATAATTGGCGATACTGCACTTTCCATCGCTACTATGACGGCGAGGGGAAAAATGATGGGGACGCCATTGGAGGGAAAATTTAGATATTTCAGAGTCTGGAAGCGCTTTCGTGATGGATTGAAGGTGATCGGTGCAAGTTTTATGCAACTAACATAGCATTTACTTAAGCGGCATTTACATTTCATTAACCTTCTTTTGCAGGTCATTAACAGGCGGTAGGATAGAAACATTTTAGCTTTGCGACCCACGCAGTGGCGGCCCACCGCAGTGGCGGCCACCGCAGTGGTTGAAAATTATAGAAAACATTCCTGTCAAAACATCTATGAAAAACCAACGCCTCTTTCTGGTTCTTTTCTTTCTATTGGTTGTATTTCACGTCCAGGCAGATGATCTGGATGACTTTATCAGGAGCCAGATGCAGAAGCGGGGTATTCCCGGTTTGTCGCTGGCTATCATTCAGGACGGTAAAATCTTGAAGGCTCAGGCATATGGATTTATTGATAAGGAGGGGAAGGTGCCTGTCACGACGAATACCTTGTTTCAGGCCGGCTCAATTAGTAAATCGGTTGCGGCTATGGGTGCTCTGTATCTCGTTGAACAGAATAAACTTGTTCTGGATGAAAATGTCAACATACAGCTTAAAAGCTGGAAAGTTCCTGACAATGAATTCACAAACGACAAAAAGGTTACGCTGCGAGGCATACTCAGTCACACTACTGGTCTTACGGTTCACGGATTCCCGGGATACCCTGTGGGAGCGAAAGTCCCTTCGGTAGTTCAGATTCTGGATGGGACAGCGCCAGCCAACACACCACCTGTTCGCGTAGACTTTGTTCCGGGCTCCCGCTGGAGGTACTCTGGTGGCGGTTATACAGTTATGCAACAGCTGATGGTGGATGTGACTGGCACTAAGTTTCCGGAATTCATGAAAAATAATGTGCTTTCGCCATTGGGCATGAAAAATAGCACCTTCCAGCAACCTTTACCTCCCGAACTGGCAAAATTGACAGCAACCGGTCACTACAACAACAGGAATTTAGTGGAAGGTCGCTGGCATATTTATCCTGAAATGGCAGCAGCGGGATTGTGGACTACGCCGTCCGATCTCGCCCGGTTCGCGATTGGTATTCAGAATGCTTATGCAGGGAAATCAGAAAATGTATTATCCCGGTCTATGACCCGCCAAATGCTGACAGATCAGAAAAACAGGGATGGGCTTGGCGTCTTTTTGCAGGGCGATAGTACCACGCTCCGCTTCGGTCACAAAGGGCGTGACGAGGGGTTTGATGCGTTATTGACCGCAAGTGTGGATAAAGGACAAGGTATTGTAATCATGATCAATGCGAATGATAACTCGCACATGATGGGCAGAATTGTTGATTTTATCGCTGAATATTACCATTGGGATGGTTTCCCTATAAAGACGGCTAAACCTGCTGCGGTAGATGTGGATTCCAGGGCTTTAAAGGCATTCGAAGGTCGCTATGAATTATTTAATAATCGAATGGTCACTTTTGAGGCCGAAAATAAGCGACTTTTTACGATAGAAGATGATTTTGCAGATGAAGAATTTGTACCCGTCGCTAATAATAAGTTTACATCCACTGATCGCAATGTTTCAGTGATCTTCAATACAGACGCTAAGGGAAATGTGACTGGTTTCACGCTGAAAGACGATGGTCAAAGGTATGAACGAACAGTGCCGCGTATCGGTCCGCTTGCCGATGCCAAAAAAACCAATGTCGATCCTGATCCGTCACGCACACCCAAAATCCTGGCGGCTTTGCAGGCTATGGTAAAAGGCGGGAAAGTATTGGAAGAAGCATCAGGCCTCACTTTGGGAGCCAAACGCGATTTCGCGGGAGGAATGCGGAAACCGGAAACTCTGAAGTCATTGACTTTTATTCATTCAGAGAACGTCGCGGGCCGGGGAATTCAACGCCATGAAAGCCAGGTAAGCGAAATAGTAACCTATCAATTGAAGTCCAATCAGCCGGATACCTTTATACTCGTGCATCTGACCTCCGACGGCTTGGTCACGGATTGCGATCTCGTTAAGAAATAATAGCTATTCGACGGAAATTATGCAGGTGCTCTGTTGGGGGCAATAATCAGGCGTTGTGGTAGCTGATAGGCATGATAGATTTTAATAGGGACTAGATAAATCGTGGATCAAGTTTATGTATAGCCGTAACAAAAAGGCAGCAACCCATCCGCGGTCGTGATATAGAACCACTTTTGCATCAAGGACGATCTCTGAACAACGCAGGATTATAATGCTTCTGAAATTTTGATACAAAAAAGCCCCTCAGTGTAAGCTGAGGGGCTACCGTATCGGCGACGGGACAAATGCCGAACCACTGTTGGTTGATTAAAGCGGTTGTTGAAGTCCGTTTACAAGCTTAACCTCCAAACTCTCATTTTCTGACTCCCCTTGTGAAAGGACGAATGTTGGGATTTTCAATTTTTGTACGATTAGTTTCGCCCACAAATAGATGGGAACATTCGTCGATTAATTTTGGCCTTTCATCGAACAAATACCATTAACTCGTCTAAAATTCTCGGTCTGCAATAGCCTGGCATGTTGCATTCGGATCGGGAATTACTACAATTGTTAAGTTTTCAACCGTTTTGATCAGTTCAAAATACACATCTTCATAAGTAAAAAAGTGCCTGAATTTGAAGGAATTCGACATTTCTAAGACTTTTAATACAATTAATTAAAGAAAATATTAGAAATACTTGTTTTGTTCTCGAATAAAAAAGTAATTTGTAACCGAATACAACCTCTATCATACCACATCCTTCCTTAATGAGAATTTCTCTACTTCCTATTGTGATAGTGCCTTGTGCGCTGCCGATTAGTAATTATGGGTGCCAGCGCGCAGGCGTAAATTATTTACCGGTTATCAGATACAATTCAAAAGGGGCATTTATAGCCTGCG
>NZ_JBOBIH010000005.1:0-530781 GCF_050587785.1 Dyadobacter sp. BHUBP1 | reverse complement strand
GTGCACACCATCTTTGCCCTAATAAAAAACCAAGCAACCTATCAAGATCACTTGGTTTTATCATAGAAATCAGCGTGACAATTATTACGGCTGGAAAAACTTCACCGTACCATCTTCCTCATTACTTGTTACGAGCAGGCTTTTCCCGTTCGGGCTTTTGTCCGAAGGAATGAACAGCACTCCTTCCGGCGCATCGCCTGTTTTGATGATTTGCAGGAATTGCGGCGCGCCCGGGTTGCTCAGGTCGTAAACGCCTATGGCATCCACGCGCTCCATGGCGATGAATGCCATCGGCTTGCCGTTCATCCATCCTACGGTAACCCCTTCGGGTTCTACGCCTTTGTCGTCAGAGCGGGTATCGTCGTAAATGCCGGCTTTGATGACCTCCTGTTCGAGCGAGTTGCCCGATTCGTACACGCGCTTCATGTCCGCCGCGTGGAAAATACTGAAACCGCGCCCGCCGAAGCTGTAAAGCTCCTCGTAAGTACCGTCGTTTTCAAAGTCGCCCCGTGTGCTGGTCACGCGCAGGCGGCCGAGGTTTGATACCTTTTTCAGTTCGTCGGCATTCGGGAAGTATACAGGGTTCAGTTTGAGCGAGCTAATGCGTTTTTGCTCATCAAACGTGCTGTACTCGCGGGCGTCGCCTTCGTCGGCTGTGATCACATAAGGGGTGCCGTTCACGGTGAAATAGGAGATCGCGTCGGGCAGGTAGAATGATTTGATCGGCCAGTTTCTCAGCTCCACTTTCTGGTCGTTGTCGCTTGGGTCGAGTGCGTTGAGAATGTAGCTGATATCCTTGGTACCCAGCGCGTGCAGAGCCAGGATTTTGCCGCTGATCAGGTCGATTTCGGCCACGCCATTGTTTTCCTGCAAGGTCACGAATGCCTTTTGGGAGTTGTCGGAAATGGCTACGTATTCGGGTTCGATATCCTGGGCGAGCGTAGCCTTAGGCCCGAACTTGCGGAAACCTTTTGCCGCCAATGCGCTGTAATCGTTCTCAAATCCTTCAAAAGTGAGGGTCTTGACGCTGTAACCGTTTGAAATATCAATAATAGAAACCGAGCCTTCGGGATCGACACTGTAATCGGCATTGGGCTCGCCTTCGTTAGCGGTTACGATAAAGCGGCCGTCCGGGCTGAACGTCACCATGTCAGGCAATGCGCCGACGGTGATTTGTTTAATCGTTTGCAATGTACTGGTATTGAGCACAACCACGCTGCCGTTTGCTTGCTTGTTCGTCGCTTCGAGGGCAATCGCCAGTTTTCCGTTCGAGATGGCGACGCTGTTCGCCACGCCGCCCAACGCCGAGACGTCGATTGGTTGCAGTTTGGCAATCGCCGGAAATGCCGAAAGGTCGAGGACATCCACGATGGCCGCCTTTTCGTTGTTAACCGTAAAAAGTCTTTGGGTAGCCGGGTCATAGGCCGAAATCTCAGCCGCCGCCACATTACCCAGGTCCACACCTGCTACTTCCTTGAAAGCCGAAGGATCTTCTTGTACCGGGTTCTGAGGGGCATGGTCGGTACAACCATTCATGAGAGCCGCCGCAATCAGCAGCGCTAGTAAAGGTTTCTTTTGCATTTTGATTTGTGAGTAGTTTCAAAACGAAAATACGCACGGGGCAAAACGCCGGGGAGTCGCTTGAAGAGACTTAACAGAATGTTAATACAGCCCAGCGGCCCAGGCGATCCCACCCATGATGTGTTTCATCGCCGTGGGATCGTCGTATGTGGACGCGTTGTGCCCGATGGCTGTGTAAAACACTCTGCCTCTGCCGATCGGCCGCGACCAGGCAATGGGATGATCCCCACGCATGGGTTTGGGCCATAAAGCGGGATAGGTGCTGTTATCCACGGTTAACAGCACCTGAAAACCAGCTTTCCCGCGGATGCTTCCGTGGAAGTTGTACCATTCATCCTTCTTCGACCAACGTGCAGGAAGGCCGTCGATGGCGGGATGTGAGCCGGGTTCGGTGACGATTTCAGCCTTTGGAATTGGATAGGGCAAAAATGTGTGGTTCCTGAAACGTGTACCGAGCATCGTTCCGTACCAGTTCCAATCGTATTCGCAGTCGGCGGCAGCATGGATACCTGCGTACCCGCCGCCGTTTTCGATGTATTGTTCAAATGCGCGTTCCTGCCCCTCGGTAAGAAAATCGCCGGTGGGAGAGAGGAACACGACGGCGCGGTAGGATTTAAGGCATATTTCGTTAAAAAAGGCTCCATTTTCCGTCGCTACTACCTCCCAACCCCGCTTTTGACCTGCTTCTTTAATAGCCTTTACACCCGCTTCGATGGACGCGTGCCGGTAGCCGTTTGTTTTGGAAAAAATCAGTATGGCTTTGCCGGTAGTGGCTGCACAGTTTGCCGGAATAGCGGTTTCGAACACTGGTTTCTGCCAGGGTAGCCAGCGCATTGTGTGCATCGCATAGCCTGCTGCACCCGCTAAGAGGATCACCATGGCGGATAATGTTTTTAACACCATATCCTTTGAAACAAGCCTCATTTTTTAGTGACAATCCCTGTCGATTTATAGGTGTGAATATGATTTTTGCTGACACCCGGTGTGGTCACTTTAATGCCTTCGAATGTCGCGCCGTGTACATCGTCGGTGACGATAGCGGTTCGGTAGTCTTTCTTTTCGCAGGATAGTGTGAGGTTGCTGATCTTGACATCCTTCGCGTGGCGCATGTACAGCCCCCACGCAGGAAGCTCGTCGAACATCGAGAACTCGGGATAGAATGTAGGCTTCTCGGGGACCTTATCCAGCTCGTCGAGGCCTACTTTTGCAAACATTGGGTTACCGCCTCCTGGCATTCTGATCTCGATATTTTTCAAAGTCACATTGGTAATGAGCGCATCTGGCATCCCTACAATCCCCGAAGGCGAAATGTTACGCGGCATATCTTCGATCGGTCCTTCATATTCATAACCCGCATCCGGTTTGGTAGCTGGCACTTCCACGTACATGTTGGAAATACTTACATTTTCCATCCTTCCCTTCCTCCCTTTCATCCTTTCTCCAATCCTTAAAAAGATCGCATTGCCGGTATTGTAGGCTTTTAAACTGTCTACAATTACATTCTCTACAAAACCACCGTCCACGGCTTGCAGCGTGACGGCCGAGCGGTAGGTGTCAAAGATTTTGACATTGTAAATTTTAAAATTACTGAACCCGCCATACGACGCAGTACCGAACTTGATGCCATTCGCGCTCGAACGAATGGTGCAATTTCTGACCAATACATTTTTACAGACTTTGGAAGCGTCGTGCGATTTGAGGCAAATGCCATCGTCGTCCGAATCAATGAAAGAATTGGTAATGGTTACGCCGTCGCAATCGACGATATCGATGCCGTCGTTGTTCCAGTAGGCCTTGCTGTCGACGGTAATGCTGTCGATGGCTACGTTTTTGCATTGGTCGTAAATCTGCACCCAACTCGACGAGTTCTGCATTGTTACGCCTTTTATATTCACATTCTCGCAGTTGCGGATGTAGGCGAGCACGGGGCGGGTCTCGGCTTCCGGGCGGTCCTGGCGGAAGAGGTCTTTGATCAAACCCTTGTGAATCATGTCCACAATATTCCGGGCAATGTAGCGGCCGCGGCCGTCGATCACGCCCTGTCCGGTGATGCCGATATTCTGCTGGTCGTGGGCGAACACGATGGCCGTCCACACTTTTTTATCATAATCCCAGGGGTTCAGCGAGCCGAGGAGCACGGCGCCTTCTTCGAGGTGCAGCGTGACGTTGGATTTCAGATGAATGGAACCGGTAAGGTAGCGGCCTACATTGAATACCAGTCGTCCGCCGCCGTTCTGGGAAATGAAATCAATGGCGTATTGAATGGACCGGGTATTGAGGGTAATGCCGTCGGAATGGATGCCGAAAAGCGAGGTGCGGTAGTCTTTCGCCCGCAGCTGCAAGCAGGTGGTGGCCAGCAGGGCAAAAATCAGGAAATTTTTCAGGCTCATAGAAAAAAGGATTAGGTAGGTACAGGCGGTTACTTCACTCAAATCCCCGTAATAAGCTGATTTTGTGGTGGAATTACCTGTAAAAAAATAAAGATTCCCCCGAAAGCCGGGAGAATCTTTATACAAAACCACATCCTAAGTTAATCTATCAATTCCAGCCGCCTCCGAGTGCCCGGTAGATATTCACCATGGCATTCATCTGCTTCATTTTGGTTTCGATCAGTTCAAATTTCGATTCCAGTGCGTCGCGCTGGGTGAGCAATACTTCCATATAATCCGCACGGGCCGAAGCGAACAACCGGTTCGAAATAGTAGTCGACTGGTTCAATGCTTCCACTTCTTTCGTTTTCAGGTCGTAGCTCTTTTCCAGGTTGTTGATATTCGAAAGCTGGTTCACCACTTCGATGTACGCATTCAAAACGGTACGCTCATAGTTGTAAATGGCCTGGATCTGTCGCGCATTCGCATTGGCATAACCCGCGCGGATCGCATAGCGGTTGATCACCGGGCCAGCCAGGTCGCCGATCAGCGAGCCCATGATCGACTCGGGTACGCGGGCGAGGTAAATCGGGCTGAATGCCTGGAAACCAAGGCTGGCCGACAATCCCAGTGAAGGATAGAAGTTGGCCCTCGCCACAGTTACATCAATTTTTGCCGCTGCAAGGTCAAGCTCAGCTTGCTTAATATCCGGACGGTTCGAAAGCAGCTGCGAAGGGATACCCGATTGTACCACATTTGGAACGAGGTTTTCGAAGCCCTGGCTGCTGCGTTGTACCGGCTGCGGATAACGTCCGACGAGGAAGTTGATCCGGTTTTCGGTTTCGACGATCTGCTGCTGGATACCGTATTGCAGGTTTTGCGTTTTGAGCACCTGCGCTTCGAATCGGCGCACGGCCAGCTCGGTTACACGGGTTGCTTCCTTCTCCATGCGCACGATCTTCAACGCATTGTTCTGGATGTCGATGTTCTGGCGGATGATAGCCAGCTGCGTGTCCAGTGCGAGCAGCTCGTAATAGGAGTTTGCGATTTCGGCCGCCAGGTTGGTCATCATGAAGTTCTTGCCTTCGATCGACGACAGGTACCGAGTTGCCGCTGCTTTTTTCGCATTGCGCAGCTTGTGCCAGATATCGACTTCCCAGCGTGCCACTGCCTGAATGTTTACATCAGGAAGCGGATCCGGCGTTTCTTTGCCTGGTTTGATGTCGGTGGTAGCTTCGCTGGCACCGATGTTGGTGTAGCGCGCCGCTTTCTCCACACCGGCGCCGCCGCGCAGGCCTACGAATGGCAGGTATTCCCCTTTCCGGGCCTGGATCTCGTTTTGCGAGATCGCGATTTCCTGCAAAGTAATGTTCAGTTCCTGGTTATTCTTGAATGCCGTGTCGATCAGCGCATTCAGGTTGGGATCTGTGAAAAACGTTTTCCAGCTCACCTTACCGGTGTTGGTGGAATCCTGTGAGCCGTTGAAGCTCACAGGTACCGACCGGTTTTCCGTTTTCTGGGGCAGTGTCGGGATGTTACAGGCCTGGTAGGACAGCCCGATGAATGCGATGCCGGCCCAATTCAATATTCTCTTATTTCGCATGTTCGTCTTTATCTTCTGATGTTGGGAAAGCGTCAATGGCGTGAACGAATCCTTCGGACAGTGAGCTGTCTTCTTCGTCGCGGATCAGTTTTCTGCCATCAGCCAGTTTGGCGAATATGTAATACAAGCCCGGGATGATGATAACTCCGAAGACCGTACCGAACAACATACCACCCATTGCGGAGGAGCCGATGGTACGGTTACCGATCGCACCGGCGCCGGTAGCCATGATCAACGGGATCAGACCGGCCACGAATGCGAACGACGTCATCAGGATCGGACGGAAACGCACTCTCGCTCCTTCGATCGCCGCGGCCAGGATCGTGGCCCCTTCGGCGCGCTTTTGCACGGCGAATTCCACGATCAACACGGCGTTCTTACCTAACAGACCCACAAGCATGATCAAACCGATCTGCGCATAGATGTTGTTTTCGAGGCCCATCAGTTTCAGCATGAGGAAAGATCCGAACACCCCGACCGGCAGCGACAATACCACCGCGAGCGGAATGATGAAGCTTTCGTACTGAGCCGCGAGTACCAGGTATACGAATGCCAATACGATCGCGAATACCACCACTGATTCGTTGCCGCGGATCGATTCGTCGTAGGAAAGACCTTCGAATGCGATATCGTAACCTTTCGGAAGCGTTTTGGCAGCCACTTCACGGATCGCCGCGATGGCTTCCGCCGTGGTGTAACCTTTCGCAGGAAGCCCCTGGATCGCCGCCGAGTTATAGAGGTTGAAACGGGTGATCTCGTTAGGCCCCTGGCCTTTTTTCAGCTTCATAAACGAAGAGTAAGGCACCATTTCGCCCGCTTCGTTTTTCACAAACAGTTTCAAAAGATCGGAAGGAAGCCTTCTGAATTGCGGATCGGATTGCACATACACTTTAAAGAACTGGTTGAATTTAATGAAACCCTGTTCGTAAGTACTACCGATCATGATGTTGAGGTTATCCATCGCTTTTCCGATCGATACGCCTTTCTGCATGGCCAGCTTGTTGTCGATTTCCAGTTCGTACTGCGGATAGTTAGCCGCGAAGAAGGTAAACAAACCGGTCAGCTCTTTGCGCTTGCCGAGATCGTCCAGGAATTGTTTGTTGATCTTGTCAAACTCCTGGTAATCGGTATCCGTGTTTTTATCCAAAAGGCGCATCGAGAAGCCGCCTGATGTACCGAAACCCGGGATGGCCGGTGGTTCAAAGAATTCGACAGTCGCACCGAGGCCTTTGGAAACATGTTCGAGCTCTTCCATGATCTCCTTTACATTCTGCTTGCGCTCGTGCCATGGTTTAAGGTTGATCAAACATGTACCCGCATTGGAACCGCGGCCCTCGGTCATGATTTCGTAACCTGCCAGCGACGATACCGATTCGATACCTTCCACTTCCTCGCAAATTTTTTGCAGACGACGCGATACCTCATTCGTTTTTTCCAGGGTAGATCCCGGAGGCGTCTGGATGATCGCGTAAATGGTACTCTGGTCTTCGTTAGGGATAAAACCTGCGGGAACGATCGAGTTGGCCCAGTAGATACCGAAACAGAACAGGCCCAGGACGAGGAATGTCACCAGACGGCGGGCAACGATCCTGTTCAGCAATGCCACGTAGCGGCCGGTCAATTTTTCGAAACCACGGTTGAAAGCGTCGATCCCTTTGTCCATAATGGATTTCTTTCTCGGATGGCCGTGGTGGCTCTTCAAAAGCATTGCACAGAGTACCGGTGTAAGCGTCAAGGCGATCAATGCCGAGATGACGATGGAGCTGGCCATGGTAATAGAGAACTGGCGGTAGAATGTACCCACAGGACCCGACATGAAAGAGATCGGAACGAATACCGACACCATCACCGCCGTGATCGCGATAATCGCGCCGCTGATCTCGGAAAGTACCTTTTTGACGGCATTGTAGGGCGATATGCCCGGCTCCTCCTCGAACTTGGCATGGACCGCCTCGACGACGACAATCGCGTCATCGACGACAATACCGATCGCAAGTACCAATGCAAAGAGGGTGATCAGGTTAATGGATAGCCCGAAGCCCTGTATCACGAAGAATGCCCCGACCAATGATACCGGCACCGCGAGGATCGGGATGAGGGTCGAACGCCAGTCGCCCAGGAAGAGGAACACTACCAATGCCACGAGGATAAACGCATCGCGCAGGGTGTCGATTACCTGCTCGATAGACGCATCGAGGAATTGCGAAACGTCATAGCTGATTTTATAGTCGATGCCGGGAGGGAAGGACTCTTTCATCACATCGAGCTTTTTCTTTACCTCTTCGATTACATCGCTCGCGTTACTGCCATAGTTCTGGCGCAAAACGATCGCTGCCGACGGCCTGCCGTCCAGGTTCGAGTAAATATCGAAGAACTCACTTCCCAGTTCCACTTTGGCAATGTCCTTCAAATGGATGCTTTCACCTTCCTTGTTGGCGCGGATAATAATGTCCTCGTATTCTTTCGGCTCACTGTACCGACCTTTGTAGGTCAATACGTATTCCAAAGACTGCGCGGCTATCCCCGAGCTTTGTCCGATACGTCCCGGACGACCGATGATACTCTGTTCGGCCAGCGATTTCATGACTTCTTCCACCGAAATGTTGTACGCACGCATGCGGTCGGGGTTAAGCCATACGCGCATCGCGTAACGGCGGCTACCGAGGATCTGCGCCCGCGCTACCCCTTTGGTCCGCTGGATTTCGGGGATCATTTTCACGGTAGCGTAGTTGAAGAGGAATTTTTCGTCAATGGTTTTGGACTTCGAGTACAAGTTGACGTACATCAACATACTCGGCTGAATGGGCGTGATAATTACCCCTTCGCGCTGAACGAGTTCAGGAAGGAGGGGCATTACCTGGTCAACCCTGGTTTTTACCCGGATAACGGCGTCGTTCGGGTCGGTACCGGGCTCGAAGATGATCCTCAGCGTCGCTTCACCGGCACTGGTGGCATCGGTGGCAATGTAGCGCATGTCCTGAACACCGTTAATCGCCTGTTCAAGTGTAATAAGCGTGGATTTCACCAATACATCGGCACTCGATCCGGGGTAGGCGATAAAGATGTTAACAGTGGTAGGAGCAATGTCCGGAAACTGCGAAATAGGCAGTTTTTTGATAGCCAGTATACCGATAAAGACTATCATGACCGATATCACAATCGCGAATACAGGTCGTCGTATGAATTGATTAAACATATCTTTTGCTTTTGGAGCGGACTATTCCGCGTACAGGCTTAGGTGATTGATAACCGAATCGGGCTTCTGGAATTTGTAGCTGATCTTTTGGTTTTCGCGTACCTGACGCAAGCCTTCCAGCAATATTTTGTCGTCCTTTTGAAGACCATGCGAAACTGCGAAAATGTGAGGCAGCTCGGCTGCGATCGTGATCTCACGCGACTGGACTTTGCCATCTTTGTCGATCACATAGCAGTATTTCTTGTCCAACACCTCGAAAGTGGCTTTTTGCGGGATCAGCAGGGCGTTTTTCAGCGGTACGCTGATCAGCACATTACCTGTTTCGCCATGGCGAAGCAAACCTTTGGGGTTCGGGAACGTAGCCCGGAATGCGATGTTACCCGTTTCGTTGTTAAAATCGGCCTCGATGGTCTTTACAGCTCCGGTATGGTCGAAAATCTTTTCGTTAGCCATTTTGAGCTTTACTTTCAGGAGGTTACCGCTGTCTTCTCCCGATTTGTAATCGAGGTATTCGGCTTCCGGTACGTTGAAGTAAACCCACATTTCGCTGTTGTCGGAGAGGGTGGTAAGCAGGTCACCCTCGTCCACGAGGCTTCCCAGCCGCACCTGGAAGTGGTCCATGATACCATTGAACGGCGCGCGGATCTCGGTAAATCCGAGGTGTGTCGACGCAAGGCCCAGTTCCGCTTTGGCTTTGTCCAGTTTCGCTTTGGCCAGCGCGAGCTCGTTTTTAGAAACGACATTGCTGTCGGCCAATGCTTTGGTGTTTTTGTATTCGATCTCTGCGAAGTTTGCTTCGGCTTGTGCTTTTTGCTGTTCAGCCTGATACACCATCGGCATGATCTGGAACATCAGCTGGCCTTTTTTCACCATCTGACCTTCATCCACGTATATTTTCTGCAAGTAACCTCTCTCCAATGCCCGCAGCTCGATATGGCTGATCGCCCGGATCTGGCTCACGTACTCTTTTGTGATGGTGGTGTCTTTTTGTAAGGGGCTTGTGACTAAGTAGTTAACCGCTTCTTCTTTTTCTTCTTCGTGTTTGGATGTACAGCCTGTCTGATACAACAATGCACCCAAGCTCACGAGCATGAGAATTCTTTTCATGATGATTTTTGGAGTTAGCTAATTTTGAATTTTTGATAGTTACTGTTCGTATGGGCGTGCCTGAGGGCACAATGTTAAGCAGCCGTGAGCTACCGGGGGGAGATGGGCGCCACGACGACCGGATCGGCAGGCCATAGATAACCTGCTGTTGAGCGGGATCAAATCCTGAGGACGCGAAGCCTCAGATATCTGCGAGAGGAATAAAACGAGCCAAGCCGTTGTATAGGCCGGGCCGTGGCGATGCTGTAAAAGGGAAAAAGCGGGCGCGAAGCAAATGCGGCTGCAAGAATGCCGCTGGCGCGTGGTGCTTTTTTAAGGGAGAACGATTCGCTGGAATCCTCTTCTTTTTCTTCGGAAATGGTCCGCACAAACTCTGCGAACTTTCTGGCGTTGTCCGGGAGGCGGAAAGCGGGGTCGTTATCGTCGAAAACCTGTACAAAATTCGGGTGTTCCGATTGGCCGAGAATCTGAATGGGAGAGAGGCAAGGCTGATGTTCCTGCGAACCCGCATACATATTGCTATACCCGTCCACCAGGAGAATGCACAGGGGCAGGAGATATTTCAGCAATTCTTTGATCATCTTAACGGGTCGCTATTGAGTCTTTTGTATAATTTGAAGCCGCAAGGGAGCGGCCTTAACGGGTATCTTTATTTTAAGTATTTGAAAATGAGCATGCGTTTGGGCGCTGTTTGTATGGCGCAGGGTTTCTAAATTGTTCTTTTCGTAGGTGTGTGCCTCTTATACGCATACAAAAACCGCACTTCATCCTTAACTCTATGTTAAAAGGAGGTTAAAAAGGGATTAAAATCGTCGAATGGCTATTGCATGTGATTCTGCGGCGAGGTAGCGGGAATGTTTTGGATAAATTATTCTTTTAATTATTATATTATTGGTTACAATGGAGGAGCTTGTGCAAAGCTCCGGCTTTGCACACCTTATTCGCAGGCCTCCGGCCGGTCAATATTGCGAAACGGGATTTCGAATAAGACCGGCCGGAGGCCTGCACATAGTAGGCGCGAAGCAACAGCTTCACGCCAGGGGTTATCTCTGCGACGTTTCCGCTTCTTCCAAAAAGTGCTTCCCGCGATTGCGGTAGGCGTGGATTCCGCTGCTGATCAGTATAATCGTTGAAACAATGAGCGCTGCATTGACGACCGCCGGAGTGGAGCCCCGGTTGGCTACCGCAACGGCTATCAACGCCCACACGCCGACCATCGCCGATTCGCGCAGGTTCCGTACCCATGTGAGGCCCAGGTATACGATACCCGCGATGCAGATCATGATCACGGTCCACGTTATGGGTGACAGGCCAAAGCCATTCCAGCCGATTTTGGTAAAGTAGGCCGCTGCATTGGCAATGAGCGCTACCGATATCCACCCGAGGTAAATGGCGAAGGGCCACCAGGTCAGCACAATTTTCTTAATAGGTATAACATCCATTTCCATGCGTGTGCGGAGGATGATCAGCCATAGCGAAATCAGCAACGCGGTCATGATGAGTACGGAGAGGCCGGTGAAATCGTAAAGCCAGGCCAGTACCCAGGCCGAGTTGGCAATACAGGAAATCACAAAAAGCCAGCCAATCTGCTCAACCACTACCGGCGTTTCGCGCCTGCCGGAAATGCCGCGTGCCTGGTACACGACAAATGCGGCCAGCAACAAGTAAATCACGCCCCAAATGGAGAATGCGTAGCCGGATGGTGTGAAGAAGTTCTGGTACCGGGCCGAGACGCTGGCCATCGTGCTGTTGTTGAAGATACCGGTATTGGAGAGGTAGTTGATCACCACAGTGGCGATCAACGCGATAATATTGGCTGCTTGCAACGTTCTTTTCATAGTCTTTGCTGGTTCTGTTGATCTAATGGCGAATTGACGCAGAGGTGCGAAGGTCTTCCTTCGCGCCTCTGCTATACTTCAAAAATTATACCTTTTGCAAGCAAAAAGGACCCCGCCCTTTCCGAAGGATTCTTATCTATACTTACAAACCTAAATGCCATTCTTGGGTGAGCATGACCGGTGATCAGTAAGAATATAGACTATTGAAATGAGAGCTGAGCGGCTATCAACGCATGTGGTGCAGTCAGTTCTATGCGCAGGTTTACTTGAAATAGGCTGTCATGATGCCGGATAGCAAGGTCGTGACGGCCCGGGTACATCAGGTCGAGGCGGCGCTGTACATTTTTGAGCCCTATACCGCCATAATGCACGGCCTGCCTTGTCGGCAGGGGAGAGGAACTGTTGGAAATCTCAAATTCAAGCATGGTTGTTTCCAGTTGCAGGCGGATTTCGATCCGGTTATTCTGATCGTTCTCTTTTGAGACATGTTTGAAAGCATTTTCAACAAAAGTCATTAAAATGAACGGGGCAATGCTTGCGCCGGGAGGAAGTTCGTCCGGAATTTCGGTGATGACAGTCACACCGGCGTTCTGGCGTAGTTTTTCAAGCGCGATGAAGTTATGGAGGTAAGCTATTTCCCTGTCGAGCGGTACGAGTTCGTCGTTGCATTCATATAAGTGGTGCCGCAGCAATTCCGAGAATTTCGCCAGCGACGAGGACGCGGCGTCGGGGTTTTTATGAATGAGGAAAAAAATTGAATTGATGCTGTTGAACAGGAAATGCGGGTTGAACTGGTATTTCAAAAATTGCAATTCGGTTTGAAGTTTCTCCTTTTCCAGCAGCTGTTGCCGCTGCTCGGTACGGATCCAGTTTTTGGTGAGTTTAATGCTCATCGCCAGCGTGGTACTCGCCAAGGTGGAGGGCATTGCCTCGCCGAAGAAATAGAAGAAGCAATTGGCGCCCCGTCCGAAGAGTGTTTCCACCGATTGATGTGCGAGCCAGGCGCTCACATAATAGCCCGAAACAATTGCCAGTGCAGTAGCCAACAGGGTGATGCCCAGGTAACCGATGTAGGATTTGAGCCGCCCTTTTTCAAGGTATTCGGGAATGAGGTAATATAAATTGAAATACACGGCCACCGCTTGCAGCACCACATAAAACGCAAACTTGACCGCATAAGGCGAAAAGAGAATGCTGTGCGCAGCCTTCCATGGGTTGCCCATCGCGACCACCCACCATAAATAGTGATAGGCGAACCAGAAGGGAATGTGGTAAAGTTTGGAAATGGCCTTTCGCATACCCTAATTTATCAAATATTGGAAAGTAAAGGCAATTTCCTGACGCGCTTGCCCGTGGCTGCGAAGAATGCGTTCGCCAGTGCCGGTGCAATGGGCGCCACGCCGGGCTCGCCCGCGCCGCCCATTTTGCCGTCGTCTTCGACGATATGCACTTCTATGACCGGGGCTTCATCCATTCGCAGGATGCGGTAATCGTCGAAATTGCTTTGGCGGATAGCACCGTATTCAATCGATATTTCGCCAAACAATGCCGCCGTGAGCCCGTAGATAATGCCGCCTTCCATCTGCGCTTTCACGCCGTCCGGGTTTACGGCCAGCCCGCACGCGATCGCGCACACCACACGATGGACTTTCAGGTTCTGGTTGGAGTATGATATCTCTACAATCTGGGCCACCACGCTGCCCATGGCTTCGTGAACTGCTACGCCGCGGAAATGTCCAGTCGGAAGTCCGTTGGGCGAAGCATGAACCCAACCCGCTTTTTCGGCAGCGGTGGTTAATGCGGCGAGATGTCTTGGATGGTTGGCCAGCAGCTTTTTGCGGTATTCAACCGCATCCATGCCTGTCTGGAAAGCCAGCTCGTCGATCACCGTTTCCATCACGAACGCCGTATGTGTATTACCGACCGAGCGCCAGGCCAGTACGGGAACATTGTTGGCAGTCGTATGCAGCGCGATAGCGTGGTCCTGACAACCTACGATGTAGGGCGAGCCGATCACACCGTCGATCGTGCTGTAATCGAGCCCGTTGGGCGCAATATCTTTTTCAAGGACCGTATTTACAAAGAGCGACTGCCCGACCACATCGTGCTTCCAGGCCACTGGCATTCCGGCTGCATCCATGCCCACTTTGACCTTATGCAAATACAGGGGCCGGTAATAGCCACCGCGGATATCGTCCTCCCTTGTCCAGATCAGCTTGACAGTCTCGCCGCTTGCCTGGGCAATGTGCACGGCCTCCATCACCCAGTCGTTCCCGAACGAGCCGCGCCGCCCGAAACTACCGCCCATGGCTGGCGTGTAGAGCGTTACATGCTCGTCCCTGAATCCCAGAAACCGGGCTACTTCCTGTCGGTGCAACGCGTTTGATTGGGTAGCCGTCCATATCTCACATTTATCGGCCGACAGTTTTACCGTGCAATTGAGGGGTTCCATAGGCGAATGGGCCAGGAATGGAAAACAAAACTCCTGCTCGTAAACCGCCTGAGCTCGCTGCCACGCGCTTGCAATATCGCCTTTAGCTTGTGCTATCCTGCCCGATTGGTCAGCTGTCTCACGGTATTGTGCGAACAGCTGCTCGGTATCGGGATTACCATTGCCTTGGGTATCCCACTCAATATGCAGCGCTTTTCGCCCTTGCATGGCTGCCCAGGAGTGGTCGGCCACCACCGCGACGCCCTCCGGTACCTGCACCACTTTCCGCACGCCCGGAATGCGCATTGCCTCCGACCCATCGTAGTATCGGACCTTTCCGCCAAACACCGGGCAGCGTTCGAGCAAGGTGGTCAGTAGTCCGGGGAATTGAATGTCAATGCCATAAAGGGCTTTCCCACTCACTTTGTCCGGCACATCCAGCTTCTGTGGAGGTTTACCCCGTGGATGCCCGATCAGCTTCCATTCGTTGCGGTTGCGGAGTTTTACTTCGGGAATGGGTAGCCGGGCGGCATCGGTGGCGAGAGAACCGTAACTGAACCGCGTCGTTCCAGCTTGCACGTAGCCTTCGGCAGTGGTGCATTGTTCCGGCGCAATGCCCAGGCGCTGTGCGGCCGCCTGCACGAGCATGGTGCGCGCGATGGCACCTGTGGTGCGATAGCGGTCGAACTCGGATTTGACGGTATCCGAGCCGCCGGTGGAGAGTACCCACATGCTTTCGTCCAGGTGAGGGCCTTCGATCACCCGGTGCTCCACGCGGATGCGGGTCCAGTCGCAATCGAGCTCCTCGGCGATGAGCATGGCGAGGGTCGTCCAGATGCCCTGGCCCATTTCCACTTTATTGAGAATAATGCGTATCGTATCGTCGGTGTCGATCCGGAGCAGCGCATTGGGCGAAAAGCCGGTTGCGGACAATGCAGCCGAAGCAGCTCCCGAAGGCACGGAAAAGGATAGTAAGAGGCCGCCGGTTGCCAGCGCGGCTTTTTGCATAAAATCACGACGGTCCATACAGCATGCCACAAAAGTTCTGCTGCAAAAGAATGAAGCAAAATTTTGGCAGGAAAATTGTTTTGACAAGACGTTGACGGGAAGGGATCAAATGCAGTTTACGGATGAAGTCTATGAGCAACTGTCGCCGCAACGGCTGCTGGTTTGATTTTTGATGTAAACGGGAGTTTTTATTCATCACAAACCCTTAAATCATGGCACACATCATTTTGGGCGCGTCGGGCCGGGTAGGTTCGGCGGTTGTAGACCGCCTTCTCGAACTGGGAGCACCTGTGAAGGGAGTCGTAAGAAATGAAGAGAAGGCCAAGGCCCTGAAATTGCGCGGGGCGGACACCGCGATAGCGGACGCGCATAACCTGCCGGCATTGAAAGCAGCCCTGCGCGGCGGCGAGACGCTTTTTACCTTAACTCCTGAAACGGGCCGGGAAAAGAATGTCCTCGGTGATACCAACGATATTCTGACCAACTACCGCGCGGCATTGGTTGCAGATGGTATTAAAAAAGTCGTGGGGCTGTCGTCGATGGGTGCGCAACATCGCGAAGGAACTGGTAACCTGATCATGTCCTACATGCTCGAACACGCATTCGACGACATCGGCGTTTCGCGGGTATTCATCCGGCCGGCGTACTATTTCAGTAATTGGCTTAACTATCTCGAACCGGCGGAAAAAAACGGTGTACTGCCTACTTTTTTTCCGGTCGATCTCAAAATCCCCATGATATGCCCTTCGGACGTGGGTCATTTCGCTGCGGAAGTACTGGCGGACGGGGACAGGGATGGGACCATTTACGAGCTTTACGGGCCGGGGATGTACAGCTCTGCCGATGTGGCGAAAGCATTCAGCGAAGTCTTGGGCAAGGAAGTAAAGGCGGAGCAAATACCGCGGAAGGATTGGGAGAAAACATTGGATTCGATCGGTTTTTCGCCAGATGGCGTGCGCAACTTCGTCGAGATGACGGAGGCCGTCATCAGCGGCAAGTCGAGGCCCGACGGTAAAGGAACGGTCCGCGCGCACGGGGACACCACATTGGAAGCATATCTGGAAAAAGCGGTGAAAAAAGCCTGATGGTTTTCAGACCGAACCGATATCGGACGATATCCGTATCCCGCTGCGCTTCATCAACTCGCTCGCATTGAAATCGGTGCAAATGCCAGGCGTGAGCCGGTAGTCGAATGAAATCTGGCCTTCTAGTCACTAGCCGATATGTGCTGAAATGCCCCGGATGTGCCGCGAGCATGGTCGGTAAAGGCCCGATTTTGACTGCGATTTATAATTCTCTTGACAGAAGTACCAATATTTGGTATTTTTGATAAATAACTACTAACTCAGATGGCAAAAAACACATCCATTACAATCGGGGAACATTTTGATGCCTTTATTCAAAATCAAATTGATGCCGGACGGTATGCATCGACAAGCGAGGTTGTACGTGCCGGGTTACGCTTGCTCGAGCAGGAGGAAGAAAAGCTAATGGCCTTACGTAAAGCCCTTATTGAGGGTGAAGAAAGTGGCATAGATGAAAGCTTTGATCCTGAACAGTTTATGGCCCGTATGAGACAGAAGTATACGGCATGACAGAATATCGTATTACGAGGCTTGCCAGGTATGATCTCGAAGATATTTATGATTACACTGTTCAGGAATGGTCATTAGAACAGGCCGAAAAATATGTAAGCGGTCTGTTTTCCTGTTTTGAAGGGATTGCCGACAAGCGCATAAAAGGTAAATCCGTCGATCATATCCGACGTGGCCATAGTAAAGTCCTACATGCCAGGCACTACGTATTTTACAAAATTGCCCCAGACAAGGTTGTTGAAATTGTCCGTGTACTTCATGTCAGCATGGACATAGAAAATATACTTTAACACGTTTCAGCATTCATTTTATATTTCTTTCATGGAATTAATCACCGTCTCGAGGCCGGTACAATGTACGCAATCGGGATACCCACGGCGACGATCAGGATCGCTATGCCGAGCAATGCGGTACCCGGGTCGGGTAGGGGCATGCCTTCGAATACAATCTGCAATACGCCGAGGTTCATCACCAGCCAGATGAATATGCCATAGAGGATACCGCTGATGAGCTTACGGCGACGCAGGAAAGATAAGCCGGGATAAATGAGGTAGTAAAAGACTGAAAAAATAAAGGCGATCAGGAAATGCAGCAGCAGGCCGGTAATGATCATCGGGGTGCCGCCCGAATAGGCGGCCTTACCGAAAATCCCGCTGGCGATGGACATGAGTATGCGTGCCGGACTGGTTTTCTCCAATATGATTGCATACACCAGAAATGCCGCAAGGATGTCGAGCGTACCGGCAACCAAAGTGGCGGATAAGACCGTATTTCGGCCCGGCCGGCCGACTTTGAACACACTCATATACAAACCAGGATGAGGTAGAAAAGTAAGTTACCTGATAAAGACCGAACCCGACGGAATCTGCTCGGCTTTGGAGAATGCACGTTCATATTTTGCCTTGACGCCTGCCAGTTGGCTGGTCTTGCGCTGTGCTTTCAGGCTTTGTGACAGGCCTACCAGCGACCAGCCGTTGGATGGGTTGAAAACCAGATCGTCGCGGTAGATCTTTTCGGCCAGCGCCGGTTTACCCGATTTCAGCAAATAAGCACCCAGGAACTGGCGGGACGGAATTGGCCAGTCCTTTGGTTCGGTGTAAATGAGTTGGTCTTCCAGCTTGACGGCTTCTTCCAAAGCAGCGATGCCTTTTGTGCGCTGGCCCCGTGACATGGCGGTTACCCCTTCCAGTATTTTTTCAGCAATGGCGGCTATCTCCACCGGCGAGTTGAATGGGATTCTTCGTTTGGTGAGAACCGGGTCCTGAATTTTGAGTTTCAATGAAGCTAACCGGGCAGCTGCCGAATCGGGACGGCCTGTATTGGCAAATGCAATGCCTTTGGCAAAGTCGGACAGCAGACTAGCGTAGGTCCATTTCGGGTCGGGCGTCACCGAATCGGAGAGGATCTGCTCCCATTTGCCCATCCGTACCTGCGTCATGACAGGCAGCATGTACAAGTATTGATCGTAAGTCGTTTCGGGTTTTGGTGCAACGCTCCGCCGGCAGCGCTGCGCATAACGCATGGCGTCGCTGTACATGCCGGCACTGAGGGCACAATAAGTCTGCACGGCGAAGTAATGCGGGGAATGCTTGGCGAGCGAAAGGTTTTTAGCCAGCATATCATAGTTCTGCAGGGCGTCGTCGGCGAGGTTGTTCACTTCCACGCCTTCGGTAAAGAGGCCGTTGCGCTCATATTCGTGGCTGGCCATATGCACCATGTGCGCTACGCCGGGGAGCAGGTCACGCAATGCCTCCGCGCTCGCGAGGGCCACTTCGGGATGTTTGGAGGCTTCCGTAAGGTGAATGTGGTAATGTAGGGCAGCCGGATGCTTCGGATTAACTTTCAGGGCCTTTTCACACAGAGCGACCAACTCCGGCGTCCAGGGTTTGGCAGTGCCGTCCTTTTTCCAGAAATCCCACGCGTGCATCAGCATCTGGGAGTCGATATAAAGTAGTTTGAATTCATTTTCGTCGGGAAAATCGACTACCAGTTTTTTGAGCTTATCGGAATAGGCCTGGTTCAGTTCGGCCCGTTTGGCGTCGGAGGGATCGTCGGAATACCGGGCATTCATGGCGTCGATCAGCAGCTTCTCCTTTTCGGTGGCGTGGGCGGTCAGGCTGTTCATTGTGGCGAGCGCCTCTGCGACTTCGGCCGGTTTGGTATACAGGTGTGCTGCATTATAGTAAGGGCCCATCGCCAGCGCCTGCCCCCAGAACGCCATGGCATTGGTGGAGTCGATGCGGCCGGCTTCCCGGAACGATGCTACGGCTTCCTTGAAATGATAACCATAATACATATTCAGCCCCTGATCGAAATAGAACTGGGAGCTGTCGGAACTGGTCGATACCTTGTAGGAAAAATCGCCCCAACCCGGTAGCGCCACTACATACTTTCCGTTGAGCATGGGCGCCGGAAGGTTCTGGTAAGAGGGGCCGCACACTGCAATTTCACCGGAGACATCCGGCGATAGCGCCTTTTGGGGCGATCGCCGTTCGACAGTGACAATGCCCGTCAACAACGACAAGGCGGCGAGAGGTAAAATCGTTTTCATAAACATATTTAAGGCTTCAATCCCAATATAGCGATTATATTACCTCTTTTCGCCGAAAATATCTTTAAATTGTACGAACAATAGGCTATTTGGCCCGGTGGCAATGCAAGTAACGTTTATCTGCTATCGTTAGGGAAACTGTGCATCAGGTCTTTCGGGGCCGACAAACGATATGATCGACCATTATCTGAGTCAGGTATTCAAATTTCTGCCGGCACCAAGCATGGTGGTGCTTCCGGATGCACCCCGATTTACCATCACCGACGTGAACGATGCATACCTGGAAATGGTGCGCAAAGGTCGCAACGAACTGGTTGGTAAGGGTTTTTATGAGGCATTTCCCAATAATCCCTACAACCGTGTCCCGCCCTGGAACAATCTGCTTGAAAAGCTGGTAGCAGACGGATTACCCAATCAGTCGCCTACTACGAAGTACATTCTGCCGCCGGACAACCAGGGACATCAAGACGTTAAATACCTGCTGGCCACCAATACGCCGGTCAGGAACGACGCCAATGAAATCGTGTGTATTCTTCGTACGGTGATGGACGTGACGGAAGCAACCATGATCCGGCAGACGCACAGCCCTTTTACTTCCGAGAAATTTTTAAACGAAACACTCCGCATTGCCCGCATAGGCAGCTGGGAGGCGGATCTCATCAACGAGGTCATCAACTGGTCGGATGTGGTGAAGGAAATTCACGAAGTACCGGCCGATTACCACCCCGACTTTCAAACTGCAATGGAATTTTACCGTTCCGGCGAGCATCGCGACGCATTTATGCAAGCCGTACAGGAGACCATTGCAACCGGCAAGGTCCTGGATCTTGAACTGGTTATTGTGACCGGCACCGGTATCGAAAAATGGGTCCGGGTGACGGGCAAGTCCGAAATTGTGGAAGGGGTTTGTACCCGGATTTACGGGGTTATTCACGACATCGACGAACGCAAGAAAGTGGAGCAGGAGCTCGTGCAGTCACATCGGCAGTTCGAGTCGCTCGTGCAGACGGTCGATGGCATTGTGTGGGAGGCCGATGCAGATAGTTTCGAATTTAGTTTTATCAGTGACCAGGTCCGGCATATTCTGGGATATTCCCCCGAGGAATGGCTTGCGGACCCATTTTTCTGGCAAAACCACATTCATCCGGAGGATCGTGAGCAGGCTGTCCGCTATTGCCATCGCGAAACACAACAGCTGCGCAACCACACCTTCGATTACCGTATGGTGAAAGCTGATGGCAGCCTGGTATGGATCAAGGATGTGGTTTCGGTAATCCTGGAAGGCGGGAGAGCTGTTGCATTGAGGGGATTAATGGTCGACATTACCGAGGCCAAGCGACTCGAAAACCTCGAACGCCTCGAAAAGATCGTGCTGGAAATGAATTCGGTAAAAGGCACACCGCTGGAAAGTGTGCTGGACAAATATGTACAAGGTGTGGAAGCGATGTTTCCATATTCGAAATGTTCTTTGCTGGCCGTTAAAAACGGGAAGCTGCACACATTGGCAGCGCCTTCGCTGCCGCCCGATTATGTGGAAGCGATAAACGGCAGGGCAATAGGACGGAATGCGGGTTCGTGCGGCACGGCGGCTTTTCTGAAACAGCAAGTGATCGTCAGCGATATCGTTACCGATCCACGGTGGGACACGTACCGGGACCTTGCGTTGCCTCATAACCTGCGTGCCTGCTGGTCTCACCCTGTTATCGTCGGGGATGAAGTAGTGGCGACCTTTGCCATCTATTACGACCGAATTTCCGTGCCCGGTGAAGATGAGCTGAAAGTCATCGAGCGTGTCGCATCGATACTGAAAGTGATTTTCGAGAACCGGCAGAACTTTGAGCTCGTGCAGGACGTGAACGAGCGGCACGAATATGTGAATATGGCTACCAACGATGCCATTTACGATTGGGACCTCGCACGCGATCATATCGAATGGGGCGATGGCTTTTACAGGCTTTTCGGCTACAAGCCGGAAAAATCGCATTACACTTTGGCACGGTGGGCCGAGCGGGTGCATGCGTCCGATCGGGAGCAGGTTTTGGCAAGCCTGGAAAAACAGTTGGCTGACCCGGAGCAGAATAAATGGATTATCGACTACCGCTTCATGAAGGCCGACGGTCAATATGCTTATGTGGAGGAGATCGGTTACATTCGGCGCGACGGGCTGGGAAACGCCACCCGCATGATCGGCGTGCTGCGGGACGTGACCAAAGCCCGCCAGGAAGAGCAGGAACTGCGGCTGCTGGTATCGGTGATTACCAATACCAACGACGCGGTGCTTATTGCAGAATCCGATCCACGTGATATTTCGGGTCTCAAAGTGCTGTATGTCAATGCCGCATTTACGCGCATTACGGGCTATTCGCCGGAGCAAATCGTGGGTAAGAGCCCGGCATTGCTGAAAGGTTTCAGTCCGGCCCGGAATGATTTCGACAGGCTGCAAGACGCCATTTACAGCATGGAAGCGCTCAAAGGCGCCACTTTGCGCTACGTAAGCGATCACGAGGAGTTTTTCATTAACTTGTCGCTACTGCCTGTCGCGGATGCGCGCGGCGTGCATACACACTGGATTGCGATCGGCCACGATGTGACCGACCGCCTGCGCTATATCGGCGAAATAGAAGAACGCAACCACAAATTACAGGAGATCGCCTGGATGCAGTCGCACGTGATACGCGCGCCGCTTGCGAGGCTGATGGGCCTGATAGACCTGATCCGTAACTACCAGCACTCCGACACCGAGAAGAACGAGCTGCTGGATCACGTTTTGACTTCGGCATACTCTCTTGATGAAATTATCCGTGATATCTCTTCGAAAACCGAACGCATTTAATCAAAGCCGAATTTTACGCCCAGCGAAAGGCTCACAATGTCGTGGAGTTTCAGGAAGCTTTTGTTTTGTACGTAACTGATAATGAGCAGATCATAGGTGCCAAGTTCGTAATATAGCTCGAAAGACCGCTGCCGGTTGTTCAGCACCACGTTTCGCCCGACCTTTCCGCCGATGTAGGCACCGGGCCGGATAGCGGTGGCCCACCAGTAATAGCCCGAAGGATAATAGGAAGGCCACTTGGTGTCAAACTGCGGCCCGAAAGTATAACTCAGGTAAGTCCCGATCGAAAACGGCCTGATATAATAACTGTCGCGCAGCCCGATCCGCCAGGGCGAATAAGTTGTTTTGAGTGTGGTCGTTACCAGCGCGTCGCCACCATATTTCTGTGGTAAAAAACCTAAAAGCAGGTCGGTTTCGAGTGTTCTGTTCCGTGAAACATAACCGGGGCCGCCGGAAAGGAACCCGATATTTCCGGCGAACTGCAACTTCAGATGGTCGGGCAGGTACCAGGCGCGGCGCGGCCTGAGGCCGACTTCCTGCGCATTGCCGCGGATGCTGAGTAACAGGAGCAGTGATAGCAAATACTTTTTCATGGCTTAGAAATTGACCCGTTCAACACTGTAACCGCCTTCCCAGGTCGAGACGATCATGTAACCACGTGCACCCATGGAGGTAGTGAGGTGGTAATTCACGCCGTCGTCGTAAAACTGGCCTTCATAAAACCTGTGCTGATGGCCGTAAAGGGTGAATTTAACGGTCGGATCGTTCGCGAGGGCCTCAGTGTAGGGCTTTTCAAGGTTTTTGTCAAAATCGGCGTCGAATGGCGGGACGTGTCCAACTACAATCGTGTTCTGGTGCGCGGGGTTGTCGGCGAGCTGCGCTTTCAGCCAGGCTATATCGGGCACAGAGCCATCGAACGCATATTCGCGGGAGTTGGTATTGACGAAAATGAACCTGTCGCGCCCGAAACCGAAGGAATAGTTGAGCGGACCAAACATTTTGCGGTAGGTGGCCGAGCCGTTGGCGACAATATCATGGTTACCGATCACCGTCACATAGGGATATTTGAGGCGGGTCATGATCTCGTTCACCCATTTGAATTCCTGGGTAAGGCCAAAATCGGAGATGTCGCCCGCATGCAGCACGAAAGAGATGTTCTTTTGGCGGTTGGCGCTTTGGACAAAATCTTCACATTCGTCGTACCATCGTTGGCTGTCACCCATCAGAATAAACCGCGTGGTATCGGAAACGGGAAGCTGGCTGATTTTTGCAATGTTCTTAGCAGTAAGGTCCCTGTCCCGGTCAAGCAGCGTTTCCTCGTTGGGATTGTACTGAAAAAGGTCGTCACAGGAACTGACCAGGAAAGCTAATCCAAGACTGAGGCCCACAATGGGCCAGCGTAGCACATTTTTCAATTTGTTGATGATTTGATGAATAATAAGAGTGATCCCCAACCTGTGGGAACGTATCCATAAACCCCGAAAATCATTGTTTGATTCCTGTCAGAGCATTATATTTAGCCACGCGCCCAGGCACAATTTTTGCGTGGGATAGGTTCCTATCATTTATTTAAATTAAAAACCATTATGAAAATCAGGGACATAGTAGGAGTATTGGGACTCTTGCTGATCACATTGTCAGTATCGGCCCAGGTGGTGTCCAAAGACTCTATCAACATGCTGAAAGACCAGAAGCAAGTACTCGAAGTCAGCAAAAGGCTGAACGATCGAAAGCTTGAACTGGCCAAACTGGAAAATCAGGTCGCTCAGAAAACCGAAGATGTAGCGACTACCGCTGAGAAAGCCCGCAAATCTGCGGAAGAAAACAAAATAGCGGCCGAGAAGCTGGGCAATAACCCGCAGGATAAGAAAGATGCGCGGCGTGCGAGCAAAAGTGCGGGTTCGGCCAGCCGCGACGCCAAACGTGCACGTAGGGCAGTCCAGAACCTTGAAAAGCTGAACAAGAACATCGAATCGTTAAAAAAGAAAATAGCCGACGATGAAGCCAAACTGGCCTCTCTGCAAGGATCGGGCGGCGGCGGCCGCTGATTAAATGTGACCCATTTTGAAGAAATTTGTACTTTTCAGTTGCAATGCGTGCCGGCCGGTGGTCGGCACGTTGTTTTTATGATGGTTTGGGAATCGTGAATGCCATTTAAAATGGTCAGCGGTTGACTTTAACGATCCCGTGAGTTACTTTTACCGCGGTGAGAAGGCTATTGCGAAATATCATTTTATTTATGGTTATCCTGGACACGACTTCGTTCTGTCAGGTGTACAAAATTCCTTTGCTTCTCAAACATTTCGCAGAGCACCAGTCGCTCAACCAGGAAATCACTTTTGCTGATTTCCTCTCCATGCATTACCTGGGACACGACCTGAACGACAACGATGACGACAAGGATATGCAATTGCCATTCAAAAAGGTAGAAGCGCACACGTCCAACTTCATCTTTGTTCCGAATCATCCCGTTTTCACATTCAAGAGGGTTTACCTGCCTGTCAAAGCCGAATATGGCCCTGCTGTGCCGCAAATCCATTACAGCACCGTCCTCGGCTCGCTCTTCCGTCCTCCGCGGGTATAAATACACCAGATCCGGGGCGACAGCGCCCTGTCATGTCCGTGCATGCTGCTCAGGTAGCGATGCGCGCATACGTGTATTTATTTTCCGACTAATATGCTGAACAGAATCATCCGGTTCTCCGTGGAGAACAAGCTGGTGATCGGGATATTCATGCTGCTGTGGGTTGCCTACGGTATCTATGAATTGACCCGGTTGCCCATTGATGCCGTTCCCGACATCACCAATAACCAGGTGCAGATTATCACCACCGCTCCGTCGCTCGGTACCGAAGACGTCGAGCGGCTCATTACCTTCCCGATCGAACAGGCCACGGCCAACATTCCCGGCCTTAAAGAAAGCAGAAGCATGTCGCGCTTCGGCCTTTCACTCGTTACCATCGTTTTTGATGACGAATCCGACATTTACTGGGCGCGTCAGCAGGTTACCGAGCGCCTTTCGCAGGTGGATATGCCCGAAACTGCCGGTAAGCCCGGGCTGGCGCCCGTTACGACCGGGCTTGGAGAGATTTATCAATACGTTGTCAAACCTAAAAAGGGTTATGAAAAGAAATACTCGCTGGCCGACCTGCGTACCACACAGGACTGGCTCATCCGCCGGCAATTGCTCGGTACACCCGGCGTCGCGGATGTTTCCACATTTGGCGGTGAGCTGAAACAATATGAAGTGGCCGTCGACCCGTCGGAGCTGAAAGCGATGGGACTTACCATTACCGACGTCCTCACGGCGCTTAGCCGCAACAACCAGAACACCGGCGGTGCTTACATTGAAAAGGGACCAACCGTGCTTTACATCCGCAGCCTAGGGCTGGCCGGATCGATCGAGGATATTAACCACATTGTGGTGGCTAACCGCGCCGGCGTGCCCGTGCTCGTGAGCCACGTGGCGCAGGTGCGGTTCGCGCCCGCGATACGCTATGGCGCGCTCACGATGGCTGGTTATGGAGAAGTGGCCGGAGGTATCGTGATGATGCTCAAAGGCGGCAACTCTTCGGAAGTGATCGGGAATGTGAAGGCGCGGATTGCGGAGATCAGCAAGACTTTGCCGGAAGGCCTCGAAATTGAGCCTTTTCTTGACCGCACCAAAATGGTGAACAATGCCATTGGCACCGTAGAGCATAACCTCCTCGAAGGGGCGGTGATCGTGGTAATTGTACTCGTGTTGTTTTTGGGAAATCTGAGGGCCGGTTTTATCGTGGCGTCGGTAATCCCGCTGTCGATGCTCTTTGCGGTGGCCATGATGAACCTGTTCGGGGTGAGCGGGAACCTGATGAGCCTCGGTGCACTGGATTTCGGGTTGATAGTCGATGGCGCGGTAATCATCGTCGAGGCAATCCTGCATCATCTACATACTTCCCCTAAATACGCGGGAATAGGCAGCCTTAACCAGCGGCGGATGAACGACGAAGTGTCGGGCTCGGCCAGCCGGATGATGAATGCGGCGGTGTTTGGCCAGATCATCATTCTCATTGTGTATTTACCGATTCTTTCACTGTCGGGCATTGAAGGCAAGATGTTCAAGCCCATGGCGCAGACGGTCGCATTCGCGATACTGGGTGCGTTCATATTGTCGCTTACCTATGTACCTATGATCAGCTCGCTGCTGATCAGCAAGAAAATCAGTCATACGCCCAACTGGTCCGACCGCGTCATGGACAAGATCGAGCGCGCGTATGGGCGGGTACTCGCGCGTGCACTGCGCTACAAGCGCGCGATGGTGGCGGGGGCGTTCGTGCTCTTCGGCGGTGCGGTGCTGGTTTTCAGCCAGATGGGAGGAGAATTTATCCCGCAGCTGGAAGAGGGAGATTTTGCTACTGAGACGCGCCTCTTGGTGGGGACTAACCTCAGCACCACCATTGACGCGATCAACCGCATTTCCGACCGGTTGAAAAAGGACTATCCGGAAGTGATTAAAGTGGTATCGCGTATCGGCAGCGCCGAAATTCCCACCGACCCGATGCCGATCGAAGGCGGGGATATGATCATTGTTTTAAAAGATAAATCGGAATGGACCAATGCGAGAACTTTCCCGGACCTGGCCACCAAAATGGCTGCTACGGCGCAGGAAGTCGTTCCGGGTGTAACAACCGGTTTTCAATATCCCGTACAAATGCGCTTCAACGAGCTTATGACCGGCGCGAAGCAGGATGTGGTTTGCAAAATATTTGGGGAAGATCTTAACAAGCTCGCGGCCTATGCCGAGCAGCTGGGCCAGATCGCGCGGCGCGTGGAGGGCACTGCCGACTGGTACGTGGAGGAAGTAACGGGTATGCCGCAGATCGTGATCGATTTCAATCGCGCGGAGATCGCCAAATATGGTTTGAATATCGACGACCTCAACAAAACCATTAATGCGGCATTCGCGGGTGCCGCAGCCGGGCAGATCTACGAAGGTGAAAAGCGGTTCGACCTCGTGGTGCGCGTGGGCGCGGAAGGTCGTAAAAGCATTGCCGATGTGCAAGATCTGCTTGTATCGACGCCCGGTGGTTTGCAAATACCACTCAGTCAGGTGGCAGTAGTGCGTGAAATCGAGGGCCCGAACCAGATCCAGCGGGAAGACACGCGCCGGCGGATCATTGTCGGATTTAATGTGCGGGGGCGTGACGTGCAGTCGATTGTCGAGGAGTTGCAGCAAAAGGTCGAGGAGAAGATCAAGTTCGAGAGCGGCTATTCCGTCACCTATGGCGGCGCATTCGAAAACCTGCAACAGGCCAAGGCCCGGCTGGGAGTTGCGGTACCTGTGGCACTTTTGCTGATTTTCATGATGCTGTATTTCACATTCTCGTCGGTGAAGGACGGCGCGCTCATTTACACGGCCATTCCGCTATCGGCCATCGGCGGGGTGTTCGCGCTGGCTATGCGTGGTATGCCTTTCAGCATCTCGGCGGGTGTGGGCTTCATCGCCTTGTTTGGGGTAGCGGTGCTGAACGGAATCGTTTTGGTTTCGGAATTCAACCGGATCAAAAAGGAAGGCCACATTATCGATGCCTGGGAGCTGGTCATGACCGGCACGCGTAACCGGTTACGCCCGGTGCTGATGACGGCAGCCGTGGCATCGCTCGGTTTCCTGCCAATGGCGGTCAGCAATGGGGCCGGTGCCGAAGTGCAGCGTCCGCTGGCGACGGTGGTTATCGGCGGATTGGTGACGGCAACGTTGCTTACGTTGTTTGTCTTGCCCGCTTTGTATTTATTGTTTAATTCAAAAAACAAACCGGAGATGAAGCCACGCAGTGCCGCCGCTGTGATGGGGCTATTACTGGTATTTACGAATATTGCGCAAGCTCAAAACAGCCCCGTGGGCCTGGATGATGCAGTGCAAAAAGCATTGGCGCACAACCGGAATATCAAGGGAAGCCGGTTGGGCGAACAAGCCGCGGATAAATTGCGAGGTAGTGCGTTTGATATCGCCAAAACGGGTATTAGCGCCGATTACGGCAGATTCAACAGCCCGAATAACGATATGCGCATCGGCATTAGCCAGACGATCGCGTTCCCTTCGGTGTACAACAACCAGCGTAAGGCCCGCCAGGCGGATTACCTCGCGGCACAAGCCAGGACGAGACTCAGCGAGCAGGAAGTTCGGACGGGCGTGCGACAGGTATTTTATGAATACGCGGTATTGAAAGAGCGCGAAAAACTGCTGCTCTATGCCGATAGCATTTTCACTGGTTTTGAAAACAAATCCAATCTCCGGTTTGAACGTGGCGCTTCAAACGTTCTTGAAAAAACAGCAGCCAGCGCCCAGAAACAGCAGATCGCCAACCAGCTCAATCTCGTGCGGAACGATCTCAGTATGGTGCTCGAACGGTTCAATTTCTGGTTACAGGACTCTGTGGCACATACGCCGCAATGGACCTCTCCCCGCATTACCGCGTTGAATATGCCCGGCATCGGGGCGGTGCAGGATTTGCCGCAAATCGAGATCGGCAGGCAGCTTACACAGTCGGCGTACTTTCGTTACCGGACCGAGAAATCCAGAATGCTTCCTGAATTTTCGGCCGCTTACAACAACCAGAGCCTTCGCGGAACGCAGCTGCTCAACGGCCAGGAAGTGAACCTGACGGGAAAGGACCGCTTTGGTTACTACGGCCTGGGAGTGAATATCCCTATCTTTTTCAAAGCGCATGCCGCGCAGATCGCGGCCGCCCGCATCGAGTGGATGCGCGCACAAAACGACGCCGAGCTCACAGCTCACCGGTTACGCTCCGAATGGCGCAATGCGCAGGAGCAAGTCCGGAAGTTTGCCGAAAACCTTCGTTATTACGAGCAGCAAGGCCTGCCCAATGCCGAAACGATCATTACCGTCGCCGACCGCCAGTTTGTAGCCGGGGAAATCGACTACCTGCAATGGGTGATCCTCGCAGGGCAGTCCATTGCTATCAAAAGCGAATATGTGAATGCGCTGGGCAGCTATAATGAGGCGATGATCCAGTTACTCCATTTGAATAATCAATAAGATCATGAAAACTTACATTTTAATATCGGCCGTGTTTTGGGTCAGTCTTTCTTGCAGTCCTATGGGAGAACAGCAACCGGCCGACGCGCCGGCAGCGGATTCCGTAGCAGCGGCGGGGGAAGAACCGGTTGTGCGGCTGGTCTCATTCGACGCTCAGCAAATTCGCAATGTGGGGATTGAAGTGGGCAACCCGGTGTTGAAAAACATATCCGAAAAGCTGACATTGCAAGGCAAGATCGATGTGCCGCCACAGAGTACCATCAGCCTGAGCTTTCCCCTGGGGGGCTACCTAAAATCCACCAAAATGCTCCCCGGAATGCGGGTCAGGAAGGGGCAGGTACTCGCAGAATTGGAGGATATGCAGTTTATCCAGCTCCAGCAGGATTACCTCACGGCACGCGCCAGATTCGAGCTAGCCGAAAACGAATATGCGCGGCAAAAAGACCTGAATCAAAGCAAGGCAGCCAGCGATAAAGTTTTCCAGCAGGCTAAGGCGGAAATGGAAACCGAACGAATCCTGATGAATGCGCTGGCCAGGAAACTGGAGGTGATCGGGATAGCACCCCAAAAGCTGAACCCGGATAATATTTCCAAAACCGTCCCCATTCTCTCGCCGATCAATGGATTTGTTTCAAAGGTGAATGTGAATGTGGGCAAATACACTGCGCCTACCGATATGCTTTTCGAGCTCGTTGATCCGAAGGATATTCATCTGGCACTGAGTGTGTTTGAGAAAGATTTGAATGCGCTTTCGGTAGGTCAGCAAGTTACCGCTTACGCCAATACCGACCCTGCGAAGAAATTTACCGCAGAAATTATCCTGATTGGGAAAAGCCTGACTGATGACAGAATGGCAGAAGTGCATTGCCATTTCGACCAGTATAGCGCGTCGCTCGTGCCGGGGATGTTCATGAATGGCGAGGTATCGGTGGAGCGCAAGAAAGCATTGACGGTCCCGGAAGATGCGGTGGTTCGTTGGGAGAACAAATCGTTCGTATTCATCGAACGCGGGTCGGGTAATTTCGAAATGGTCGAAATCGAGCCTGGGACGGTCAGGGACGGGTTTCAGCAAATCAACGGGGCGGGAATAGATGCCGGGTCGAAAGTGGTGATCCGCAATGCCTATTCACTGCTGATGAAGATGAAAAATACCGATGGTGAAGGATAACCGACCGATTGCTCAGATTTTATATGGCATTAGCGGGCACAGGCACTATATTTTCATGTTCATTTGATGTACAGTCTGACGTACAGTCATTTGTACACGTTGAGTAAAGCGAAAACACCTCCCGGGGCTTCCTGGGAGGTGTTTTGTTTTTGTTACCATTTCTATTATTGAAGCACTACTTCGTCGGGAAAAGGGACTGGCTTGCCCGTCGTTTTGAAAGTAGGCCATTGCGCATTCCAGGCTTTGAGCTGTCGGGTAAGGAGCGTAGCCAGCTCTTTCACTTTCGACGGATTGGAGGCAGCCAGATCGTGCTCTTCGCCGATATCATTGCGCAGGTTGTAAAGTTCCAGTTTTGCCTGCCGGTAATTATAGATCAGCTTCCAGTCGCCCTGTCTGAATGCACTGGCATAGTGGATATTAGGGCCTTCCGCAGCGATCCAGCGATTGGGATGGTGCCATACGAGCCCTCGCTTCTCGTCCTTGAATGCAGGGTTTTTCAGGATCGGCAAAAATGTCTTTCCGTCGATTTTTTGTACGGTTTTAGCATTGCTGATGCCCGCGATATCGAGGATGGTGGGATAGAAATCCTCCACGATCACATACTGCTCGGCCACCGCACCTGCTTTGACAACTCCCGGCCACTTCACGAGCATCGGCTCGCGGATACCACCTTCATAAACAGATCCTTTACCTGCTTTCAAAGGCAAATTGTGCATCCAGGCTTTTCCACCGCGTGCCGGTGTAGTGCTCAGGCCGCCGTTGTCGGACATAAAAAGCACCACCGTATTGTCCGAGATCTTCTTTTCGTCCAGGTAATGGAGCACATCGCCGAGGCTCTTGTCCATACCTTCGATCAACGCTGCGTATTTGGCTTCGGTGCTGTCCAGGCCCGCCTGGAGGTATTTGTCCAGAAAACGCGGATCGGCGGTAAGCGGCACGTGTACCGCGTAATGGGCGAGGTAGAGGAAGAAGGGCTTCCGGTCGGTTACCGGCTTTTCGATCGCCCTGAGGGCTTCGATAGTAATCGCGTCGCTCAGGAAGGTGTCCGTGCCATGGTAGGATTCCAAACCGGGCACTGCATTGCGGTTGGGTTTTCCATTGGCGGGGCTGTCGTAATTAGCCCGGCCCGAATAGCTCGCAGGATGCCCGATCGAACTTCCAGCGATATTGATATCAAATCCTGCGTTGAGCGGATCGGCGCCGGGCGTTCCCTCGGAACCAAAATGCGCCTTGCCGCTGTGAACCGTGTAATAGCCATTGCGGCGTAATACTTCGGGCAATGCGGTGGCGTGAAAGGTGTGTTCGACGCCGGCAACCGGGCTGAAACCATTGATGTTCCAATCGACAGCATGAAGTACTGCGTCGGCGTAGTCGGTATTCTTGTTCTTGTCGGGCGAGGTCCAGTGCGTCACACGGGAATGCGCCGCATTCACACCGGTGATTAGGCTCACACGTGTAGGCGTACACACAGGCATTGCGTAGGCGTTCGTGAACTTCATGCCTTCGCGTGCGAGCCTTTCCATGTTGGGCGTGTGGTAGCGGCGGTTGAAGTCGGTGGGTTTGTTCCAGAACGGCACTGAGGTGTCCTGCCAGCCCATGTCGTCGACAAGGAAAACGATGATATTAGGCTTGTTTTTAGATGGAGATTGCCCCAGGGTGGGGAAGTTCAGGAGAAGCGCGGCCAGTGCGATCACACAGTACTGCCACGTGGCAAAACGGGGTTTCATTGGATTAAAGGGATCGGGGTAAGGAAATTAAGAATGCGGGAAGATCGGGAAATTTGATGTACAAAACCAATTGTTTAATGTCAGGAATGAATTTTTACCGTCCGCACTTTGAAGAGTCGTAACTTTAACCTTACTTTGTCTATAAAATAAGTAGACTAAATACTTATGTCGCAGACCTGTTACTGGAATGGAATTTTGGAGGCGAAAGACGTCAACTTCTATTTAACTGGAAACCATCATGATATTAGAAAAGACATTTCATCTGAGCGTGGGCCGGGAGGCCAAGATCATTGTGAAAGGGCAGGTAGCGCGTAATCGCAACGAAATTGTTATCGATTACGAATTTCTCATCCGGGAGAAACACGACACGGACTTTCGCGAGCCGATCGGGCCGAATCATCCCCAATACTGGAAACTCAAGAAGTCCACTCCGGAGCGTTCTCAACTGCTTCAACTCGAGTACAGCGGCATCTCCCGCAAGCAGATCCGGGAGGTCACCCGCGAGTTCAAACGCGCAGTAGGCCCGGGCTACACTTTCCGCTATCAAAATGAAATTGAAGAGCGCACCAAATATCTGAAAGGGATACGTGTAAGCGCATTGAGCCGCAGGATGCTTTCTGTGGCGTAGCCTTCTGATCATTTCTCAGTTATCAAACGGACAACGAGCCCGTTTGGGGTTGTACGGGCTTTATGGAATTGTTATTTTTGAGAAAAGCAATTTCAGAAAACTATGCAACACACTTTTCACTTAAAAACTACAAATTTGACACTAGGGTTTCTCCACATGATCAAAAAACTTTTTGGAGATAAAGAAATCAGGATTGTGGTGGAAGATATCCAGGTTTCGGATGTTTCCAGAGCTGAATTGTACCAATCAACATTGGAGTTAATTGACCTTTTCAAAGACGCGAAAATCGATCCCAATATCAATATTTCGGATATTGCAAATGAGGTGAATCTATGACATACTTCGACACCGATGTGTTGATTCATCTACTCATCCCGCAAGACATTGTAAAGCATAAACTTGCCAGAAGTGTATTCGATTGCGCTTTCGATGCCAAGAAGATATTGGTATCGTTTCTCGTGTTGCAGGAGGCCATCTTTGTGCTGTATCGACTGGGGCAGCCAACGCAGAAAATAGAAAAGGCAATATCCAAATTTCTGGAATACCAGCCGGTAGGTTACGATATGGCCGAAATGCAAAGGGCTATAGCATTGGGAAAGCAACTAGGCTTTCAGCATATCAACGACTGCCTCCACACCGCCATCGCCGAACGGCATTGTGATGAATTGTATACTTTTAATAAATCCGAATTCAAGAAGATTGCGCGACTTTCGAAATTGAAGGTGGTGGTTTTGGAATAATACAATTTCTACGCGCTTTTCGCATTACCTGTAACTACCGCCGCCTTCTGCCAAATGTAGTAATAGAACATCGCCCTGACAGGCTGCGACATCGTGCGCGTGCCATTTACCCAGGCGCTTACGTTGCTTTTATCGATACCGGTTTCGTCCACAATGTCCTTTACCTTGATGTCGTAGCTGTTCATTGCTTCGCGAATATACTCCGGCGTGACTTTTTCGGTCGGGTTCCCCTGATATGGAATCGCGGTTACCACAATTTCATAATCCGGAAAGAAGTGCAAAAACAGCTCCTTCGTACGAAGAATCAACCTTTCCTCGCTGGCATGGTTCTCATGGGGGGATTTGGTTTGAATGGTCTGTATTTCAAGCGTCCCTTCACGAACGGACAATACTTTAAAAGTAATTCTGGCGAACTTTCGGTGTTGCAAAGCGCCTATTTCAAGCTTCCTGATATTTTCGGCGGTAGTCAGATCCTTGATTAGATGTATGTTTTTAATAATAGTTTCCATAATCGAAGTTCTAATAGTATAATACGAGTGAACAGCTTAAATAGATTAAATGAGTATCACGTCGTCATTTTCAATGTGATATATCGCAATCTGCTCATTGGCTTTGCCTAATTCAATCGCCCGTTCGCGATTATGAATAATGTAGACAGCATCCCAGTAAAACAGCCCGTCGTCGTTCCAGCCTCCCATAATTCCGGTAGTATCCGATGCCATTTCAATCACCCTCCTTAATCCCTCGTCCCCAAAAGAGTTTTGTGTGTCCAGCATGGCGACGACATAACCTGACGTAACAAACTCACAATTAGGGAGCCTAATTGTAAATCCTAGTTCATTTTCAGCGGCGATTTCTTTGATTCTCCGAATGAGGGCTTCCATTATAGTGTGTGCCGATTATCGTCTGGCTGACTTTCTAAATCTGTATTAAAACTAATCAAATGTTTGTAAATAGCAAACATTTGATTAGTTTTTGTAATCAACACAAAAAGCCGCACCGCCATCGGCAGTGCGGCTTTTACCTTGTCCAATCACCATTTACTTTACAGGATGTTCGATAACGCTGGTGCCGAAGGATGGCTTGGCGTTGGGGAGGCCTTGGGTGAAGACCGTATATATTTTTCCTGCTTCCAGTTGCAGGCTGCCGGTTCCTACTTTTGCGGCGGTGGCAGCATCGAGGTAATCGACGTTAAGCGTACCGGCGTCGACGGTTTCAAAAGGGCCGAGCGACCAGGCGCTTAATGCTTCTCCTGATAATGCAGAGTTGGCGGCGCGACCGTAGGCGACCTGGTTGAAGAGCGTTTTTCCGTTTTGCACTACATTCAAGGTGCCGGCACCAGGTGAAAGATTGATGAACCTCAGCTTGGCCTTGCCGGAGGCCGGCGCTTTGAGATCGTCGTAAAAGAGAATCAGCGAATCGGCTTTGTTGTTGGCGGTCCGGGTGGCTATTACCGTGTGGTAGAAAGTCGCGATAGGCCCGTTGGGGCGGCCGGTTGCTGTGAATGTCGCCGAGTTGCCGAACTGGTAAGATGCTTTGTAGCTGGTATTGGTGCCTTCTGTGAAGTTGATCTGCACATTGCCGAACACGGTGGGCAAGTACTCCGAGGCTTTGTTAATGGCTACGGGCGTGGGCGTTACTTTGTCGGTGAAAGTCCAGAAATACAAGCCGGTATCGATCGGGCGTGCGTTTACGAAACTGATATAAGCGCTGAGCGGCGGGCGGTCGGCAGCGTCGATGTCGAGATAGCTGGTATCTTTGCAACCCGAGATGAGGAATATGGCCGGCATAATGCCGAGGAACTGAAAAGCCGGGCGGGCCAGTCGCTGGAGTGTTTTCATAGTATTAAAGTTTTGCGGTAATACGGATGAAGGGTTGGATACCGGCACTGCCGTTCTGAATGCCGATCACCGATGGATTGTTCAATGCGCTCAATTTCGGGTCGGAATAGTCGCCCAGTTCGTTGAAGAGGTTGTTGATCCCCAATGTGGCCTGAATGGACGTGGAAAGGGCGTAGGATACCGACACGTCCGCGACCCAGATCGGTTTCAGTTTTTGATAGAAATAATCGGGTTTAGGGAAAGTCGCATTCAATGCAGAGGCGTTGGTCACCGGGCCGAAATAGACGGCGCGTGCAAGGTAAGTCAGGCGGTTTTTCTTGAAAATACCTTGTAACGTGATCTTCTGGCCGGGAATCTGCGAGGTGACGCGTGCCTTTTCCCCGTCGTTGAAGATGATGTAACGATACGCTTCCAGTCCTTTCGGCGTATTCACCTTGGTTACTTCATTTTTGACAAAATTGGCCCCCAAAAGCAGGCTTAAGGTACCGCTGCGGAAAGGCGTGCGGTAGCTTCCGGTGACTTCGAGCCCCTTCGTGCGGGTACTGAAGGAGTTGTAAAAGAACTTGGCCTGGGTAGTGCCTGTCTGCACAAACAAAGTACGTACTTCGCTCGGCAGGTTGACATCTGTGGCCGAGAAATTGCCGGTATTACCCACGCGGTTGTTCACATCCACGAGATAGGCGTCGGCCGTGAGCTCGAAGTTGCGGAATGGCTGGGAGGTGAAACCGACGGTATAGCCTTTCGATTTTTCGGGTGTGAGCGTTGGGATGCCCAGGGCGCGGGTTGCGGCGCTCTGGTTGGAGGCGGTTACCTGGTCGATGGCACGGCCCTGCTGGAAACTGGTGGACGTTTCGGTGTAGTAATACTGGGCCAGGTCGGGGGCGCGGAAGCCGGTGTTGTGTGACGCGCGGATGCCCAGCCAGTCGGTAATGCTGTAACGGGTTGCGACTTTATAAGTCGTTACATTTTGTAGCCGGGAAAAACTTTCGAGCCGTACGGCGCCGGAGAGGAGCCACTTGCTGGTGATGTTAGCCTCGATATCGGCATAACCTGCGAGTACAGAACGGTTCACATTTACCTCGTTTTCAGGGCGGAATCCTGCGTGGATCTGGGAACCGGGCGACAATCCGTTCAGGCCGATGCTGCCTTCTTTGGTTTGATAAACAATACCCGTTGCCGTCGTATCGAGGCCGTAAACCGTCCGTAGGTCGGCTTTGGAATAGGAGGCTTCCTCGCCCGCGATAATCTGGTAAGTTTCCACGCGATACTGCGCCCCGAATGCGAGATTAATACCTTTCAGTGCCTTAGGAAAATAGCGGCTGATGTCGATGCTGCCGGTATTCTGGCTCGCATTGTAGCTGCCCGCATCGAAAGTAGTCGGCGTTTTCAGGCCCAGACTCGCATTGAGCGAGTTGGTAATCACATTCCCGAAGTCGTTTTTGCCATATACATTGGAAATATCGACGTCCCAGTCGCGGACCTTGCCTTTAATGCCCACCGCGAATGACTTGTCGGTAATGATGTTCTCCATCGCCGGCAGGAAGCCGTCGGGATAGAGGAACGAGTTGTTGCGTTCGGTCCAGCCAGGTAGCCGGTATACGGCGGTAAACTGCGAATTGCGGTGGCTGATTCCCCCGAATGCGTAAAGTTCCGCATTCGGGCGGATCGGAACGGCAGCGTTGAAGAAAAGCAACGCGTCCTTGGCCCTGTTGGAGCCGCCCCCGCGACGGTCGAAATGATGACGATCTATGCCGCGCGATGCCAGAATGGCCTCGTCGATCTCCTTCGTATAGATCGCATCGTAATTGCGGGTGTTGGCGCCGCCGCCGTAAATCGGACCGAGGTAAAGGCCGGCATCGTCCTTGCCGGGCAGGATGGAAATCGCTTGTGTGGCAAACTCGGCGGTAGTATTGAGGTAACCGCCGCTTTTGCCCAATGCGAAGCCGTAGTTGGCATTGGTACGGGTGGTTACGCCATCGCCACGGCGGCGCGAACTGGCAGTGGAGCTCAAAGTAAGCTGGTCGACGCTCTTGTTGAGCACGATATTGATCACGCCTGCGATGGCATCGGAGCCGTACTGTGCCGCCGCGCCGTCACGCAGGATTTCGACGCGCTCAATGGCTGCGGTCGGGATGGCATTCAGGTCGTAACCCGTAGCCCCGTTACCCAGCCCTCCCCAGTTGATATTGGAGCTCTTATGCCGCCGTTTCCCGTTGACGAGCACCAGCAACTGATCCACGCCCAGGCCGCGCAACTGGGACAGATTCAGTGCAGAGCCTGCATCGCCCGCGTTGGTACCGTTCACCGAGTGGAAAGAGGGAGAAACATATTGTAAAAGCTGCGTTATACTTACCTGCGGAGCCGATTCCTGCAAAGGTTTCAAGTCTATAATATCCACCGGCACCGGCGAATCGATCTTCGTGCGGTTGGCATTTCGTGAGCCTACCACCTGCACCTCGCCGAGGGTGTGGGCGCTCGCGATGAGTGTCACATTATACTCGTTGGAATTGGTGATGGGCAATTCCCTGGCCGTAAAGCCGATGAAGGAGAAAATTAGTGTTTCACCTTTTACCAGCGATAACGTAAAACGACCGTCGGTATCGGTAATAGCCCCCTGGCGGGTGTTTTTAACGGCCACGTTTACGCCAGGGAGCGGGGCGCCGTCTTCTGCTCTCACCTGACCCGTGAGCGTGCGTTGCTGGGCCAGCAGGGGAGTAGATATTAAAAATATAAAAAGTAATAAATGTTTCATAAGTATTATATGTGATCGCCGATCCGGCGATGGCAGCAATGGCTTTCCGTCGGAGAGCCTGCAGTCCCGTCGGTCGCCATCCTGCACACCGTCGGATCGGGATATATTACATTTAATATATAGATTTTATAGACTAAAACAATTTTAAAAAAAGAACATTTAGCTCCGCCAGACATCTGCCGGACAACAACGACGGGGTGTACAGGTGCTTTTCAACACATTATGTTTTGAATGAAATGACTTTGACATGGTTTATAAATTTACAGTTTCCGAAGAAGGTGGCGGCGGGCAGATTGTAATGATGAGATGCCACAAAGGTAATGGCACACATCCCGGTTTATCAAAACTGTAAAAGCACAAATCGGGCACGTTGCCACCAGATGCTGACCTCGCATTATATGTATGCGTGCACGAATTTGGTGGTACGAAAAACGAGTTTATTCTACTTAGTCTATGAAATTTATAGATAGTTAGAGATCGCTGTTTTATATTTGCTGCATGATTCAACGGCCGGTCACAAACCACCACCGACCTGCCGAAGATCCGGGCCAATCCTGCAAAATGCCCTGGATCGAAAATGAGTCCTTCATACCGGAACGCCCGTGGCGGAGGACGATTACCAGCTTTTTCTTTTACAAAAACCTAAAAATTTCCAGTTGTATGAAAATCAACAACCAGATGAAAGCCGTGGCATTGGCAGGAGCCACATTGTTCGGCAGTGCAGCATTTGCAGGCGATGGTCCCGATGCCAAAGCGCCCAAGCAAGGCATATGGCGCGGCGAGTTTGTGATCAGCGAGACACACATTCCGTTTAATTTTGAATACAATGCCAAAGACAAAGACCACCCGATCCTGACACTCCTGAACGGCACCCGCCGCGACGATTTCAAAGTCACCAGACTCGGTGCCGACTCAATTTTTGTGAAAATGAATACCTACGACGCCGCGCTTGTGGCGAAGGTGGAAACCGACGGCAAGATCACCGGCGAGTACCGCAGCCTGGTGCCGGGCTTCCGCGGCAATGCGCTGCCATTCTCGGCCGAATACGGCAAAAACTACCGCTTTGTAGAACAAGGCAAAGAGCGGCCTACGAAGCATAACCTTTCGGGCAAATGGGATTTACAGGTTTTCAGTAAAGCCAAAATGCCTGATAATGTGGCGCTCCTGAAACAGGAAGGCAACAAACTGACCGGTGTGGTAATGTCCACGGTAGGGGATAGCCGGGAGCTGGAAGGCGTGGTACAAGGCGACGAATTTGTGCTCTCGCACTTCTCGGGCCCAAACCCGCGCGTGTACAAGGGCAAAATCAACGAGGACGGCAGTATTACCGGTGTGATCAGCTCGGGGATTTATGACAATACCAAATTCGAAGGCAGCAAGAACGATAAGGCCGAGCTTCCGGATCCTTATAAACTGACTTATTTGAAAGAGGGCTACAAAAAGCTCGATTTTACATTGCCTGACCTGGACGGCAAGCAGGTTTCCCTCAGCGATGACAAGTATAAAGGCAAGGTGGTGATCGTGGAGATCATCGGCACCTGGTGCCCTAACTGTACCGACCAAACGTCGTTCCTCGCGCCGTGGTACCGTGCCAACAAGGATCGTGGGGTAGAAGCGATTGCCATTGGTTTCGAGCAGAAGGACGATCTCGAATATGCCAAATACACGCTTGGCACACTGAAAAAGAAATATGGCATTGAATATGATATTCTTTTCGGCGGTATCGCGGATAAGAAAGTAGCTTCCGACAAGCTGCCTGCGCTCAACCGTATGATGGCTTTCCCGACTACGATCCTGATCGACCGTAAAGGCGAAGTGCGCCAGATCCACACCGGCTATACCGGCGAGATTACTGGCAAATACTTTGAGGATTACGTGGCGAAATGGAATAAGGATTTGAATGAGCTCATCTCTGAGCCGGTGCCTTCGGGTGTTAGTTCTGCGGAGGTTGGTACGACCAAAAGCTCGAAATAGGATTTTCGGTATTGTGACAGTCGTTGTTGTTACACCCCTACGGGATTGCAGAAACGGATTGGACCACCATTTTCTACCCATGTTACGTGCCTGACGGCGCTGGTCTGTAAGACGTCGGATCGCGTTAGCGATGTAATATTGGCAGCAAATCGAATATCGACCGTTTGATGAAATGCCGTCAGGTATGTAACAACAATGCTACGGACTTGCGCATCGTCACATGATGGCGCAACGATCGTACTCCTATACAACACGAAAATACTTGGACTAAATCGTGAGTTCAACAAACTAGGTACGTGGTGATTTGAGACAACTGCAAGGCCGGCCCGGCAAGGTGTCGTGTGCTTTGCAGTTGTTTGATATTGCTTTTTCAAAATGATATTCCTATGATTTACAGAATTTTAATACTGATGCTGTGCTCAGCAAGCAGCGTTTTTAGCCAGGATCTGAAAGACATTTCCCGATGGAAAGTGAGCCTCTCGAAAACAGGGGCCAAACCCGGTGAGCAGGTAGAAGTGGTATTTTCGGCGGATATTGACAAAAACTGGAAGCTCTACTCGTCCGATTTCAAGGGTGATGTCGGCCCGCTCCCTACGGAATTTGCGTTCAACGCCAGCAACGCCTACCAGCTCGTAGGCGAGATACAGGCAGTGAAGCCACTCAAAGCCGTGAACCCGACCTGGGACAAGGCTTATACCTACTTCACTGACAAAGCTGAGTTCCGGCAGACGATCAGGGTGACCAGCGCAGGCGGCAAAGTTTCAGGGACGATCAAAGGACTTTTGTGTTCCAACGAAGACGGCCTCTGCGTGCCTTTCAAGGAGTCTTTTGAAGTACATTGATTTAAATCCAAGTTTTCAAATGGGTATTACAAAATGGCTGGCAGCCGTGCTTTGCGGCGGCTCGCTGGCATTCGTGTCGTTGCAAACCAACGAGGCATCAGTGGAGTTGAAAACAAAGGAGGAACTGGGGGAAAAGCTGTTTTCCGACCCGATCCTCTCGCGAGGGCGGGCGATCAGCTGTGCTTCGTGCCATATCCCACAGTTTGCGTTCGCGGATACCGCGGCTTTCAGCATTGGCGATAAAGGTACGCGACTGACGCGCAACAGTCCGGCGTTAACGAACCTTTCGGGCCGGACCGATTTCTTTTGGGATGGCCGTGCCGGTTCGCTCGAAGAGCAGGCACTCGGGCCGCTCGTAACGCGCGATGAAATGGACTTGCCGGTGGACCAAGCTGTGGAACGCCTGAAAAAGGATGATTTTTACAGTGCCGCATTTCAAAAGATATTCAAAACCGAGGTTAATGCTAAAAACCTGCTCAGCGCCATTGCGGCATTTGAACGAACGCTGGAAACCACCGATACGCCTTATGATCGCTACCTGGACGGGGATGTCAATGCGATGTCGGCGGCTGCCGTTCGGGGCAGGATGCTGTTTATAGGTAAAGCCAACTGCGCTACCTGTCATTCGGGCGAGGATTTCACCGCAGACCGGTTTAAAAGCATAGGCCTGTTTAATGGCAAGGAACTGAATGATTCCGGCCGTTTTAAAGTGACCGGAGACAGCTCGCATATCGGCCTTTTTAAAGTGCCCGGCCTGCGGAACGTGGCCGTTACAGCGCCGTACATGCACAATGCCATGTTTAAAACTTTGCGGGAGGTAGTACAGTACTACAATACACCCGACAAATTTGTACGCAGTCCCATTAATCGCGACCTCTCGCTCGGCAGCTCGCTGAATCTTTCCGATAACGAGGTCGACGACATCGTAGCCTTTCTCGAAGCCCTTACCGACGACCGTTTCAAGCGTAAATAACTTTGCCCGCATATTCTTCTCCCGCTCATGGGTAGAATTCCGCCATTCCTCCCTTATTTTGATAAACAACTTGCATTTACTAAACAGTGTTTATTATATTCACATTGTAATTACAAAAGCATGGCGATTAAGGAAAGAAAAGAGCGGGAAAAGCAGGAAATGAGGAACCTGATCATTGAGTCGGCGACTCAGTTGTTTTTGAAGCAAGGCTACGATAAGACGTCGATTCGCAGCATTGCCGATGATATTGAATATAGTCCCGCTACTATCTATCTGTATTTCAAGGATAAAGACGAAATTTTCTTTGTGATTCATGAAAACGCGTTTGAGATTCTAGAAAAGCACCTGCGCCAGAACGATGTGATTGCCGACCCATTCGAAAGACTGGCCGCTTTGGGCAAAACGTACATTGAATTCGGTTTGGAGAACCCTGATTACTATGATCTGATGTTCATCATGCGCGCGCCGATGGAGCAGATCAAGAATGAGGAAAAGTGGAAATCTGGTGAATGTGCGTTCGGTTATTTGTTGACGACGCTTTCGGCTTGTCTGGAAGAAAATAAGATCAGGCAAGGCGATTTGTACGTGACGGCGGTCCAGGTTTGGTCGTTTGTGCATGGATTGGTTTCACTCTACGTCAGGGAACGCATGTGCATCCTGATGATGCCGGACGACGCTACACGGGAAATACTGTATAACTCATTCGATTTATTTTTAGCCAATCTGAAAAAGTAAAAAATTTTGCCATTCACTAAACACTGTTTATAAACTAAACATTACTTAAAATGATGCGATTATTGAAACCCATGCCGCGGCATTGGCAGTACCTTCTTGTGCCTTTGCTGAGCCTTTTCGCACCCGTTCGAGGGCAGGACGCGCATTTGCAAGGGTATATAGATCACGGCCTGCGCAATAATCAGGGGCTCAAACAGCAGAGCTTTATTCTCGAACGGAACCTGTTCGCGCTGAAAGAAGCAAGGACGTTTTTTTACCCCGAGGTCAATTTCAGTACTTCTTACCTCGATTCACGCGGAGGAAGGAAGATCAGCATTCCCATCGGTGATTTGCTGAACCCGGTATATAATTCACTCAATGAACTCACCAACTCGTCGGCATTTCCCAAAGTGGAAAACGTGAGCCAGACGTTCAATCCGCGGAATTATTACGACGCCAAATTCCGCACCTCTCTTCCGCTTTACAATGCGGAGATTACCTACAATACGAAGATCCGCAAGGAGCAGATTCATTTGCAGCAGGCGGAGGTCGACGTTTACAGGAGAGAGTTGGTGAAGGAGATCAAGTTGGCCTACTATGCTTGCCAGCAGGCCGATGAGGCTGTGCGCATCCTGGAAAGTGCGGTTTCGCTGGCAAAAGAGAATTTGCGGTTCAATCAGGCATTGGTTAAAAACGATAAGGCAATCCGCACGGTCGTAACCCGCTCGGAAAATGAAGTGGTAGGCCTGGAAGCAAGGCTGGTGGACGCGCGGAATCAATCCATTAATGCGAAAGCTTATTTCAATTTTCTGCTGAATAATCCGTTGGAAACCAGCCTGGAAATAGGTAGGCCGAGCGAATCGGAGGTTCTCGCGGATACGGCCGTGGCGGGTAGGAGAGAGGAACTAGCGAAGTTGGAATCGCTTTCGAAAATCAACGCATTATCCGGCCAGCTGGCGCGCGCGGGGGCATTGCCGAAGCTCTCTACGTTCATAGACCTTGGTTCGCAGGGTGACTTTGTGAATTTCAACCGGGATACCCGCTATTACCTCTTTGGCGTGACGCTCGACTGGCGGGTTTTTGCCAACAACCGCACGCAATACAAAGTGAAACAGGCTGAATTGGAACAAAAAGCTACCGGTGAGCAGATCAGCCAGGTAGAGCAACAACTTCAACTTCAAAACAAAACAGCAGCCAATACTTTTCAGTCGGCAGTGCTTACTTACCGGGCTGCCAAAAGTCAGACCGCATTATCACAACAATATTACCAGGATCAGCAGAAACTCTACCGGGAAGGTCAGTTGCTGTATATTGAATTGCTCGATGCCCAGAACCGGCTGATCAACGACCAGCTTCAACAAAGTATTTCCTATTTGAATGTCCAAACCCGTGCGGCAGAGCTGGAACGGGCCCGGGCGAGCTACTTATTCTCAAACTGAATTTGACATGAAAGCTACAACACATCCCATCATATACGCCTACGTGCTCGCAACGGCGCTACTGACCGCCGCATGCAAGGAGGAAAAGAAACCGGAGCAGACCGACGACACGATTCCGGTAAAAGTCATTAGTTCAGCCGCATTGACCCAGGCGCAGGCCGTAGAAACATCCGGATTACTGGGCTCTGAAAATGAAGCGCGTTTATCGTTCAAGATCGGCGGTATTATCAAGGATATTCTGGTAAAAGAAGGCGATAAGGTACGCAAAGGGCAGCTTTTGGCAACGCTTAACACCACTGAAATAGCCGCGCAAATGGGCCAGGCCGAAGAAAACTTCCTGAAAGCGCAACGCGATGCCCGCCGTGTGCAGAACCTGTACCGCGACAGCGTGGCGACAAAAGAACAGCTGGAAAATACCCAAACGGCATTGGTACTCGCGGAAAAGCAGCTCGATATTGTCAAATTCAATTTGTCTCAAACCAGAATCTTCTCCACTGCCGACGGCGTAGTGATGCAGAAATTGCAGAATGCCGGCGAACAGGTGCAAGGTGGCACGCCCATTCTGCATATCAGCAGCACCAGCAGCAGCGACTGGGTCGTGAAATGCGGCCTTACGGATAAAGATTGGGCCAGGCTGAAAGGCGGCGAGAAAGCGGAGATTAATTTCGATGCATACTCCCAGACATTTACGGGCCATATAAAAACCCTCGCGCAGGTGAGCGACCCGGTCTCGGGGCTTTACCAGGCAGAAATCACACTTGATAAACCTGCTGCCAAGCTCGCCAGCGGCCTTTTTGCCAAGGTACATATTTACCCGAAAGAAAAGACCAGTATGGTTTCCGTTCCCGTCGACGCATTGATCGAAGGGGAAAACGACAGCGCATTCGTGTTCGTGGCCGAAGGCAACAGGGCGCAGAAGAAGCGCGTGAAGATCGCATTCCTGGATGGAGACAAGGCATTTATCCTCGCGGGTATAGATGCAGGTGCGCGGGTGATCCGCGAAGGATCGGCTTATCTGGCCGAAGGATCGGCGATTAAAGTAGTTCAGTAACCTGTTTCAACCACAAAGACCATGAAATTACCTGAATTTGCTGTCAAAAATTACCAGTTTACCCTGGTGATATTCCTGGGGGTGCTGGCGCTGGGGCTTTACTCGCTCTTCACCATGCCCCGAAGCGAGGACCCCGACATTCACCCGCCGCAATTTACAGTGGTGGTAGTATACCCCGGTGCTAACCCGAAAGATATGGAGCAACTGGTGGTGGACCCGATGGAAAAGAAGATCAACGAACTCGATGATATGAAGCATATCATCACCGATATCCGCGACGGCCTTGCGGTGATGCAGGTGATATACAAATACAGTTCCGATCCGGACGATAAATACCAGGAAGTGGTTAGGGAGATCAATGCACTCCGCTCGCAACTTCCGGCCGACATTGCCGATATCCGCATCAACAAACAGATCCCGTCCGATGTAAGCATTTATCAATATGCACTCATCAGCGAGAACGCAACTTACACGCAGTTGAAGAAGTATTCGAAGGATTTCAAAGAGCGCCTCGAAAAGATCAAAACACTTAAAAAGGTAGAATACTCGGGCATTCCCGAACCACAGGTGAAAGTGAGCCTGAACTTGCAGAAGATCGCGCAACAGCGGCTGACCCAGGACCAGATCGTGGGCGCATTGCAGAGCGAGGGCGTGAACATTCCCGGCGGGAGCATCAGCATGGCTACCAAAAAGCTCAATATCAAAACGAGCGGCAGTTACCGCACGCTCGACGAGGTGGCCAATACCGTGGTGTCGCGTTCGGATGGAAAGATCGTGTATCTCAAAGACGTAGCTGATGTGAAAATGGGCTACGAAGACGAAACGCACATTACCCGTTTGAACGGCTTCCGGTGCAGCTTTGTGAATGTGAGCCAGAAGGAAGGCGAGAACATCATTTCAGTGCGTGATCAGGTGGAGCCGGTAGTAGCGGAATTTCAAAAGACATTGCCTCCGAATATAGAAATGATCAAGGTGTTCGATCAGGCCAGCAGTGTGGATACCCGGTTGTCGCATTTCGCACGGGATTTTGGGATAGCCATCTTACTTGTATTGCTCACATTGCTGCCGCTCGGCACGCGGGCGTCGCTGGTGGTGATGATCTCGATCCCGCTTTCGCTCGCGATCGGTCTCACGATGATGAACCTGCTCGGGTACAATATCAACCAGCTCAGCATTGTCGGGATGATTGTGGCCTTGGGTATCCTGGTGGACGACAGCATTGTGGTTGTGGAAAATATCGAGCGGTATTTGCGGATGGGTTACGGCAAGGTGCAGGCGGCCATTCAGGCGTCGTCACAAATCGGCCTTGCGGTGGTGGGTTGTACGATCTTGCTGATCTTCGCATTCCTCCCGCTCGTGTTCCTGCCCGAGGGCGCGGGCGACTTTATCCGCAGTTTACCGATGTCGGTGATCACCACGGTATTCGCTTCAATGCTTGTGTCGCTGACCGTGGTACCGTTCCTGTCAAGCGTAATATTGAAACCGCACGCTTCGGAAGAGGGTAACTGGCTGTTGCGCGGCATGAAAAAAGGCATTCACAAGACCTACGGGAGCGTGCTCGACCGTGCACTGCATTGGCCTAAAACGACATTGGCGATTGCCGGTTTGATATTCGCCGGTTCACTGGCATTGGTGCCGCTCATTGGCAACAGCCTTTTTCCGAAGTCGGAGAAGCCGATGTTTTTGATTGACATTGAAACGCCGCAGGGTACCAACCTCAAAAAGACGAACGAGATCGCGCGCTATGTGGAAGGCGTTCTCAAACAGGAACCGCTCATTACCTCCTTTGCTACAAACGTCGGCAAGGGGAATCCACGGGTATATTATAATGTAGTGCAGCGGAATGAGAGCGAAAACTTTGCCGAGATTTTTGTGCAGGTAGAGGGACTTGAAACTGAAGAAAAAGTGGAGGTAATCGAAAAGCTGCGCAAAAAGCTGGAACGCTATCCCGGTGCCGAGATCAAAGTGAAAGACTTTGAACAGGGCCCGCTGATCGAAGCGCCGCTGGCCTATCGTATCTATGGTGAAAACCTGGAAGACTTGCGCAAAACCGCCTTCCGCGTCGCCGACTTGCTAACCAAAACCGAAGGTACCATTTACGTCAACAATCCGTTGCTGGTACAACCGACCGACTTACGCATCAACATCAATAAACAGAAAGCCGGAACGCTGGGCATTTCCTCGGCCGACATCGATCGTACGGTGCGGCTGGGAGCTGCCGGGCTGAACGTGGCCACTTTCCGCGAAGATGTGGGTAAGGCGGATAGCTACAATATCAACGTGTCGGTGCCGCGTAACGCAGCCATTCAGGATTATAGTGTTTTTGATAAGCTGTATGTTACCTCGGCATCAGGCGCAAGCATTCCGTTGAAAAACATCGCGACCATTGAAATGGAGAGCTCGCCGAACCAGATCCGGCATTACGACAAAGACCGCTACGTGACCGTTTCGGCATTCGTGAAGCCTGGCTATAATGTGCAGAAAATGAACGACGACATTACGGCGAAGCTCAACCAATTTAAATTTGAAAAAGGCCAGCATTTCAAAGTGGCCGGCGAGAAAGAGAGCCAGGAAGAAAGTTTCGGCGGATTGGGATTGATCATACTCATTACCGTTTTCGGTTTCCTGGGGGTGTTGATACTGGAATTCAAAACCTTCAAAAGCATTCTCATAGTACTGTCGGTAATCCCGCTGGGAATCGTGGGTGGTCTGGCGATGCTCTTCCTGACAGGCGAGACGCTCTCATTCACAGCCACGATCGGCTTCATTGCATTGGTGGGTATTGAAGTGAAGAACTCGCTGCTGGTAGTCGATTTCACCAACCAGCTCCGCGAGCAGGGCAAGAGCATTGAAGAAGCCATTATCGAAGCCGGCGAAATCCGTTTCGTACCGATATTGCTCACTTCTATGACCGCGATCGGCGGATTGCTGCCGCTTGTGATCGAGTACAGCGCTTTGTATTCACCGCTGGCATTGGTACTGATCGGCGGGTTGATCAGCTCTACGCTGCTGTCACGTCTGGTGACGCCGGTAATGTACAAACTGCTACCGCCGAAGGTTGAACAAAAGGCCGTTGTAGAAGAAACCGAGTTGGAAGCAGCCTATTAATAACTCGCCGGGCGGGTTTTTCGGGAGCGTTTTTTATTTTGCAGGAATCGAAATGTGAGCTATCATGAGGATTTCCTATCAGAATGAACCGCTTTTTCCCGGGAAACCCGCTCCAGTTTTCGCGGATCGACCGCTTTACAGCCATTATGAGCAGTCGGAAGCTACTTTAACACAAGGTGTACATTGGTTTGATTTTCAGACAAATGTGGGCCATACGTTAAATGTGAACTACACGGCTAGTTTTTACAAAATGGTACTATGCATTGCCGGCGAATCGAGGTCGGTGCCGAGGCATTCGCGGGAATACGGTTTCCGGACCGGGCAGGCGCTGTTTTACCGGACGGAAGAGGAGCCCTACCAGGCTACGTTACCAGGTAACACGGGTTTTAAAGTGATTCACCTGCACCTTTCGGACACGCACGTGGCGATGCTGCAACGCGATGCGCCTGCTGTTTTCGAGAAAGAATTACAGGTAATAACCCTGTCTGAGGATTGCTCCCAGTCATTTTTACAGCTCAAAAACCTATCGCGGGAAAGTCCGGGCCTGCTAAACCTGTATCAGGAGAAATTGGTCACCGAACAACTTTTTAATCTCGCGTCACTTGCGCTCCCGCGTACCCCGCGCTCCCGTGGGCAAGCCATTTTAGAGGAGGCCGTCTGGCATATTCACCGCGCCGAGCGCTTTCTTACGATCGCCGAGCTTTCCCGGCTGACGGGTACCAACAGCTTTCGCCTGAAACAGCTTTTTCGCGAACAATTACGCACCTCTGTTTTCCAATATCAATGCGACCTCCGCCTCGAACGCGCCGCGAAATTGCTGTCGGAGACGAATTTGGATATTTCGGCCGTTGCTTTCCAATGCGGATATGAAAGCGCTGCCGCTTTTTCAAATGCTTTTGTAAGAAAATACAAGGTTCGGCCTGTGGTATTCAAAAACTCCCGTTTGCACAAATAGCGCTCCCTGACGCGCAAGTACCCCCGCGGTCGATGCCCCGACATTTGCTAAAAAATCAAAAAACTATGAAAGCAAATGTAATTACCGCCCACGGGCCGGCGCGCGAAGTGTTCGCGATGCAACAGGTGGCGGATCCGGTTCCAACCGCGAATGACCTCATTTTAAAAGTATTGACAACCAGCGTTAACCCGCTCGATTGCCGGATTCGTAACAAGGCTTCTGTTACCAGGCATTTCCCGCTTACGTTGGGTTTCGATGTTTGCGGCACCGTGGTCGAAATGGGCCCGGATGTGACGGGCTTCGAAATCGGGGATCGGGTAATCGGTTCACCGACGCCCTTTCGCAACGGTGCCAATGCGGAATACTTGGCCATCGATCATCGCTCATGCGCACTGGCAGGCACACTCGCGGATGCAACGGCCGCAGCCATACCTTTGGTAGGGATCACCGCTTATGAGGCATTGTTCGATCGGCTGCGGGTTCGGCCAGGCGAATGGGTCGTCATTCATGCCGGTGCCGGTGGCGTAGGGCACCTGGCCATTCAACTCGCCAGAAATGCCGGGTGCAGGATAATCACCACCGCAAGCCGCCCCGAATCCCTCGCTTTTTGTGCCGATGAGCTGGGAGCAGACCATGTGCTGAATTACAAAACGAATATCACCGATGCTGTTATGGACATTACCGGAGGCCAGGGAGCTGGTTTGATCATGGACAACGTCGGAGCGGATTGCTTCTCCCATAGCCTTAGCTACGTTTCGCATAACGGCCACATTTGCACGATATTACCGGTTGCCGTGGGCGAGCAGCAAGGTTATCAGCTATTGTTGAAGAACATCACGCTAAGCTATCAGTTTATGGGCGGCCGCCGGCGCCATAATGCCCCTGAGCAGGATAACCACCAGGGACAAGTATTGCAAAAGCTGGTAGAAATGGTGGAAGCCGGCCAGCTACGGCCGCACGTTTCAAAAATTTACGATTGGCACGACCTCGCTCAGGCGCATGAAGAAATGGAGCGAGGGCATGCAACAGGCAAGCTCGTGGTGCAGGTCACAAATTAACCAACACCCGCTTGCCGGAATTTTGCCGGGCAATGCCTTGTCGGGTAACCTTGTTGAGGGCCCGGCCAATTCCTTTCGTGAAACCTTCGCCGATTTCGGCATAGGCGAGATCTGTGTTTTCAATGATCAGTTTGTGGGCCAGTTCGTCGTAGCTCCATTTCATACCGGCCATTTTCTGGTCGCTGGTGGCGGTTTCCGAGATGGAGCTGCATGCATTCGCGTGGTTGGCAGGGGCGAGGCCCGCGTACCATTTCCAGAGTATGATTGCAGCTGCAAAAGCAACGATGAAGATGGCCTGGCGTTGCCCCTTACTGTTGTGGAGCGCGGCTGATACCGCTGAGGTCAAGTTGGTAGTAGATTTGAAGAGCATGGCTAACGGATTTAATTGCAATTGAGTGTCGGGGATGGCTACCCGCCCGGAGCTACCCCCCAAAGGCCGGAAGCTATCTTGTCCGACAAATTTGTACTCGAAATCGTTGAAATGGGTACGAAAAATGTCTGATCTGGACTTTTTATTATTTAAAGCGTGCATTTCAAATCGTGAACCGTATTGCCTGCTTAACCCATTTTGGTGATAAAGGCCTTGATATTATCGCGGTAACCACGAGTCCATTTCACTTTTTCACCGGTGGACAAATGGATGATGTACTCGCCGTTGAAGTACGTTTCGAGCTCAGAAATGAAGTTCATGTTGACGATGTTCGACCGTCCCACGCGGATCATGACCGACGGATCGAGACGGTTTTCGAGACTGCCGAGGCTTTCATAAACGGTGTAAACTTTCTTTTGGGCCGTGTATACGGATATGTAATTACCGTCGGCCGAGAAATGCGTGATATCGTCCGTTTTGACCAGATACATTTTGCCGGCTTCTTTCACCAGCAACCGCTGCAAATAGTTCTCCTCCTTTTCTTTCTGGTCGCGCAGGAGGCTATTTACCAGTTCCTCGATCCGCGGCTGCGACTTTTGACTAAGCCGCTCTTTCAACCGCCCGAGCGACTGGTGGAAGCGGATCTCGTCGAAAGGTTTCAGCAAATAGTCAATCGCATTCACCTCGAATGCACGCAGCGCATATTGGTCGAATGCGGTGGTGAACACGACGAACGGCTGGTGGTGCGGCCAGACCTCGCGCAGCACCTCGAATCCGTCGAGCTCGGGCATTTGAATATCCAGGAAAATGACGTCGGGGCGGTGTTGGAGTATTTTCACCACCGCTTCCGGGCCATTAGCGGCTTCGTCGGTGATTTCAATGGAGTGGTCGTGCTGTACAAATGTCCTGATTACGTCCCTGGCCAGCACTTCGTCGTCAATGATCAGGCAGCGGTATTTCATAGTTTTTCGGGGTTATTGTTATTTGTTTCACAGCCGTCCGCGGTCGGTTGCCGGCGCTCAAAGAAGAGCGTTACCGATGTACCTCGACCTACCGGCTGGTCAAATTCCAGTCGGGCATTTGCGCCGTAGGCTTGCTGAAGCCTTAGTCGTGTGTTTTGTAAACCAAGTCCCATTCCTTTCGACGACTTCCGTGACGCAGCGCCAATGCCGTTGTCGTAAACCGTAACCTGCATGCCCGAGGCACTCACAGCACTGGTAATGCGTATCAGCGCGTTGGTTGTGATGTCGGAAATACCGTGAGTAATGGAATTTTCTACGATCGGTTGCAGGATGAGTTGCGGCACCGGGTAAAGTTCCGACGCCGGGTCGATGTGGTATTCGACTTTCAGGCGGTCCTGAAAACGGATTTGTTGGATATCGAGGTATTGCCGGGTGAGTTGCAGTTCCTTCTGCAAGGGAATGAAATCGGCCGACTGGTTCACGAGCACCGCGCGCAGGAGGTCGCTCAGTGTGGTGATCATGAGCGTCGCTTTGCGGATGTCGTTTTTGACCATCAGACTTACCACGCTATGCAACGTATTGAAAAGGAAATGGGGGTTAAGCTGCATCTTGAGCGATTGCAGTTGCGCGTTCGCCAGTTGCCCGCGCAGCTGCTCGTTATGCAGCTCGGTTTCGAAATTCTGCTGTTTCAGTTCCTGGTAGCGGTAAATGTAGGATACCTTGTTGAACCCTACTACCAGCAGCAGGTATTGACCGAAACTCGCGGTATAGCCGATAAAAAATGAAAACAGGTAGTTTTCCAACGGCACCGATTTACCCACCGCACGGTACATGAGCGGGTTGGTAATGTAATAATGCAGGATGTTGATGAAGAGATTGAGAAAAGTAACGATCGCCAGATGCACAAGGATAGGTCTCAAAATAGAAGAACTTTCGCGAACCTTGAATGCGATCGGGACTTTGATGGCTGCATACAGCACCAACGGGCTCGTGGACCACCAGAAAAGACCGTCGAGCAGCCATATAAACATTTCGTGAGGCTGCATTACCACCCCTTCCTTCAAAAGCCACAGCATCATAAGCTGACCGAACGTTATCACCGCGAAAATGCCCCAATAACAGAAGGAATACCACCAGAACTGCCCGACAGACAGCGGGAGCCTGGATTGTTCCAACATACGTTTTAAAAAGGTCATGACAGGATGGATGATCGGAAAGCCATAAGGAGGATTTCAGGGTGAATCTAACGTTTCACTACCGTTAAGTGGCCCGTATTTACGCAAAGCGGGCTATTCATTATCTAAACTACATTGTGGCCATTCAATGCGTTAGCGGCAAAGGAAAAGGCTATGTGCTTATTTTTAGAAAAAATGTTAAAATTTTTGCTTTGAAATTTTGTTGTTTAATCGATTAAATCTACATTTGAATACACTGTTCCCTTATCGCCGATTAAAGTATCAGATATTAAAGACATAGGTGCTTAATATTTCCTCCTGCGACCGGACACAGTTCCGGTAAGCTATTTAAGTACCCGATACCATCACAGAACAACCTGACTAAGACAAGTATCACTCGACATTTGTTTAATAAATTGCTTAATCGTTTAAACATAAAGATATAGTTCAAACATAGCTTGTATTCACTGCCATGTAGGCATAGGTTCCGTCGATGATATCCCATCGACGGCGGCGCGGACTCTTTTTTGATTACGTATATATATTATCGTTCGGCCATGACGGCCGTACCCGTTATTTTTTTGCCTAATCTATTCCTGACCCTTGTGTCCGTAAGCAATTACGGTTTTCGCGTACGTTTTGCATAATTCCTATTCACCCTGAATTTTGACCCAATTAGATGTGATGAAGAAATGTTTTACGATGATCGTGCTGCTTGTGACACTGTACAGCGGCCCGGTTTTTGCCCAGGCAGGCCGGGTAACCGGCACCGTAACCGGCGAGAATAAGGAACCCTTGCCCGGTGTGAATATCCTGATCGGCGGCACGTCGCAGGGCACCGTGACCGATGCCGACGGAAAATATGCCCTGGATGCCCCAGCTAATGCGACACTCGTCTTTTCCTTTATAGGTTATGTAAGCCAAACGATTGCGGTAGGCGCGCGGTCGGCGATTGATGTGCAGCTAATGCAGGAATCGAAGAATCTGACGGAGGTGGTAGTAACGGCACTTGGTATTAAACGTGAGGCCAAAACGCTCGGTTATGCCACCGCTACGGTGAATGCGGACCAGATTTCTACTAATCGTACGCCTAACGTCATGAGCTCGTTACAGGGCAAAATGGCGGGTGTGAATATTACATCGTTATCGACTGGCCCCGGAGGAACGGCCAAGATCCGTATCCGCGGGCAATCGTCGTTCAGCGGGCAGAATAACCCGCTCATTGTCGTGAACGGCGTGCCGATCGATAACTCCAACTTCGCCGGCGGAGGGGATTACGGGCCGCGTGCGGCGAACAGTTCCGATGGAGGTGACGGTCTTTCCAGCATCAATCCGGACGACATCGAGTCGATGACCGTGCTGAAAGGTGCTACCGCCGCGGCGCTGTACGGCTCGCGGGCGAAGGACGGCGTGGTGATGATCACGACTAAAAACCGGGGCACGGGAAAAGGCATTGGCCTCGATTATAATATCAATTTTACAACCGATACGCCGCTGGATTTTACTGATTTTCAATACGAATACGGTCAGGGAGAAGGCGGCAAACGTCCTACGACCGCCGATCCGACCTCAGGCGTGTGGAGCTTCGGCGAGAAGTTCCAGCCAGGCATGACCCAAATCTTGTTCGACAACGAAACCTGGCCCTACGAGCCCGTACGGGGGCGTGTGAAGAAGTTTTACCGCACGGGGACGAACATGACCAACACGATAACTGTTTCGAACAACGGCCCCAACGGCGGTTTCAGTTTGTCGCTGGCCAACAGCGATAACCGGGGCATTGTGGAGAATAACAAGTTCAACCGGAAGGTGGTAAACCTGGGTTTTACACAGAACATTTCCAAACGCCTTACCGCTTTCGGGAATATCAATTATTCCAAAGAGAAGAACACGAACCCGCCGCAGATCGACACTCAGGATTTCGCGACATCGACGGTCATTTTCACGTTGGCTAATTCCATGCCTTTCGAAGCATTGAAGCAAAATCAGACCAAACCGAACGGCGATGAATTTGTGTTTTCACGTTTCCTGGTGCGTAATAATCCCTATTATTCGCTCAGCCACCATTTCGAGAACATTGCCCGCGACCGACTGTTTGGTAATGTGGCTTTGAAATACCAGTTTACCGACTGGCTTTACCTGCAACTCCGCGGCGCTCAGGACTTTTACGTTCGCAACCAGGACTACAACATTCCCAACGGCTATGCACCGATCGCCAAAGCGCCGGTGGGTTATGTAAATGGCTCATTTACACAGGATGTGCGCCGCAATACCGAGCGCAACTTCGACTTTATTCTCGGTGGCAATCATAACTTCGGCAACATTGGCCTGGATGTGACATTGGGCGGTAACCAGCGCTACGCCCGGATGGATTACAACAGCGTTACGGTGCAGGATTTTGTTCAGCCCGGCTTGTACACGGTCATGAATGGGCGGGTTAAAAACCCGCTTTACCAGCTTTCGGAGAAGAAAATCAACTCGCTGTACGGCGCTGCCACCATTTCATGGAAGGAATTCATCTACTTGAATGTAACGGCCCGAAACGACTGGTTTTCAACGCTCGCGCCCCAGAATCGGAGTATCCTTTATCCGTCGGTAACGGGTAGCTTCATCTTCTCGCAGGCCTTCCCGAACCTGCCGGCCTGGATTTCGTTCGGCAAGCTGCGTGCGGCTTACGCGCAGGTGGGTTCCGACAATGTGAACCCGTATTCCAATGCATTGTATTATGCAGTAGATAACAACTCTTTCCCGAATCCGTCGGGCCAGGCCGTGCCGGTGGGCGGTGTCAACGCGTCTGTCGTTCCGAATAAAAACCTGCGCCCGCTCCGCATTAAGGAAGCCGAGGTGGGTCTGGAAATGAAGTTGTTCAACAACCTGCTCGGGTTTGATTTAACGTACTACCATAAAACCACGGACGATCAGATTCTTGCGGCTCAGATTTCAGACGCTTCTTCCTACACCGCGCAGCTGATCAATGTCGGCCGGAGCATGAACAAGGGTATCGAGCTGTTGCTGACAGGCTCACCGGTGAAAACCAGGGACTTTACCTGGGACATGAGCTTCAATGTGTCCTACAATACTTCCAAAGTACTGAAACTGGGCCTGGCTGAGAAAGACACCGTGATTACCGTCGGCGGTGGAGGTGGCCGGACCCTCAATATGGTGGTGGGCAAGCCGCTCGGCCAGCTCTACACATTCACATACCTGCGCGATGCGCAAGGCAGGCAGGTCTTCGACAAGAACAGCGGTATGCCTTTGAGAAACAATACATTGATGAATGTCGGAAATGCATTGCCCAGGTATTTTGGTGGTATTACCAATACATTTAATTACAAGGGTATTATGCTTTCGGCGCTTGTTGACTTTAAACTGGGCCATAAAATGATAGCGGGCCGGAACATCAATTACATGCGTCACGGGCTGTCGAAACGCACATTACCAGGTCGAGCCGAAGGCTATGTGATCGGGAACGGGGTGAACCCGGACGGCGAAGTGAACCAAACGAAAGCAGCCGTGCAGCCGTTCTACGAGTCTATTAACCCACTGGGGATCAACGAGGACTTTGTTCAGAATGCAGGTTTCTGGAAATTGCGCCAGCTGACATTGGGATATGACCTGGGCAAACTACTGCCTGAAAAAGCATTTGTGAAGGGCCTGCGCCTGAGTGCTGTTGCGAACAACGTGCTCGTGATCAAGAAATGGACGGAGAACATGGACCCTGAGGAAGTGCTGAACTCGTCGGATAATGCAACCGGCCTCGATTTCTGGCCCGGTTTGCCGCCCACGCGCAGCATTGGTTTCAATCTCAATGTAAAATTCTAATCGCCGAACCTATGAAAGCTACATTCAAATATATGCTAGCGCTCGCCTTGTCGCTGACGTTCATAACCGGTTGTGACCAAGGATTTGACGAGATCAACACCAACAAGGTCGACCCGACATCCCTGGCGCCTTCCCTGATCCTGAACAAGGCGATCATCGCCACGACTTACCTCGACGGCGTGTCGACGCTGGGTATGCTCTGTTACAATTTTGGCATTGTGCAGCAGGTAATTACACCCTATGGAAGCTCGCTTTCCGGAGGAAATTACAACCAGCAGAACAACTCCAACTCGCCGCTGGTTTGGGTTAATTTTTACCGGAATGTGATCAAACAGCTCGTAGCGGTTACCGAGGAAACCAAGGATGATCCGTTGAGCGCCGATGTCTACAACGCCGCACGGATCTGGAAAGCCTACGCATTCATGATCCTGACCGATACCTACGGCGATATTCCTTATTTCGGCGCAGGAAAAGGCTATATCAGCGAAGAAATCCGCCCGAAATATGATCCGCAGGAAGCCATTTACAAAGACATTCTGAAAGAGCTCGAAGAAGCGTCGGGCGCACTCGGTGCGTCGAAAGACCCCGTTACGACCGATATTCTTTATGGCGGCGATATCGCGCGCTGGAAAAAGCTGGGCTATTCGCTCATGCTGCGTGCTGGAATGCGGCTGACGAAAGTGGATCCGTCTACCGCCAAATCTTACGTGACAAAAGCCGTAGCCGGCGGTGTTTTTGAAAGCAATGCGGATAATTCGGTGATCCGGCACACTTCGCTTTACAATAATTTCATAGCCAATCACCTGGCGGCACGCGAAAAGACCAACTTCTATCTCGCTGCGCCATTTGTGAATTACCTCAAAGAAAACAACGACCCCCGCTTGCCTGTGTTCGCGGTCCGGTATGTGGGCGCGAAGGGTGGACCGGAACAGTCGTCCGATCGTGCCTCATCCGATCCGAAAGTGCAGATCGGAATGCCGATGGGTTATAACGATGTGACGATCAACAGCGTATTGGCCGAAAATGGCGTGGTAAGTTTATGGGATTTTACGCAGATTAACCTCACGACCGTTTTGAAGCTCGACGCGCCGGAATTTCACATTACCTACGCGCAGGTGCAGCTCCTGCTCGCGGAGGCGGCCGTGCGCGGGTGGGTGACGGGCAAGGCCGCGGATTATTATGCCAAAGGTATACGCGCCAACCTCGAACAAATGGCCCTATATGACTCCAAGGCGGCGATTAAGGAGGACGCAATTTTGACCTACCTGAAAGCGCACCCGCTCGATGAAGCCAGGGCTTTGGAGCAGATCAACACGCAATACTGGGTGGCGACATTTCTCGATGGCAACGAATCGTGGGCCAATTTCCGCAGAAGCGGTTTCCCGGCGTTGAAAAAGAACCCTTATCCGGGTTCGGAGATCAAAGAAGATTTCATCCGCCGTATGCCGTACCCCGATAGCGAGATCGTCGTGAACTTACAGAACGTGAACGATGCCAACGCACGCCAGGGACCTAATGATTTGAATACCAGGGTATGGTGGGATAAAAAGTAGTAGCAGCAATTCTTAAACCTTTAACCTGAAATAGATGAAAGAGCACGGAATGAGTCGTCGGGACACGATGAAAGCATTGGGACTGAGCGGATCTGCGGGGATACTGGGGCTGTTTGGAAACATTTCTAACGCCCGAGCCGACCGTCGGATCGCCGAGCGTCGGACCGCCGACCATCGCACCGTCGAAGCCGAAACACCACAGTATGCCAAGGGAATGAAACCGCTCACGATCAAAAGCGTTCGCGCCATTGCCACGGCACCGCAGGGCTCCAACCTCATTGTGGTAAAAGTCGAAACCTCCGAGCCAGGATTGTATGGGCTCGGTTGCGCCACCTTTACGCAGCGCGCTGAGGTAGTGCTGGTGGCGATCAATACTTATCTCAATGAGTTTTGCGTCGGAAGGGACGTGGACAATATCGAAGACATGTGGCACGCCGCATATGTGAGCTCCTACTGGCGGAATGGGCCGGTGCTGAACAATGCATTGAGCGGCCTGGACCAGGCACTTTGGGATATCAAAGGCAAGCGCGCCGGAATGCCGTTGTACCAGTTGCTGGGTGGAAAAGTCCGTTTCGCCGTGCCGTGCTACACGCATGCGAACGGGCGTACACCCGAGGAAACAGTGGAGAGCGTGAAGAAGATCCAGGAGCAGGGCTATCGCTATATCCGCATTCAGCAGGGCGGGTATGGCGCAGTGGGCAGCAGTACCAGGAAGCCGGATTTCAAAGAAGCGGGCTTCGGCGGGGCTGCGGACAACTATATGGACGAAAATGCCTACCTGAAAGCCATCCCCGTTCTCTTCGAAACTGTGCGCAAGCAATGCGGCGAAGAGGTCGAATTGTTGCACGACATCCATGAGCGTGTGCAGCCAATGAATGCGATCAATATGATTAAAAAGCTCGAAGAGTTCCGGCCATTCTTCATCGAGGACCCGTTTTCTCCCGAAAACATGAAATGGTTCAAGCTGCTGCGCCAGAGTACCACGGTGCCGCTGGCAATGGGCGAGCTTTTTAATAATATCAATGAATTCCTGGAACCCATGGCTAACCAATGGTTTGACTATATCCGCATTCACGTGTCGCAGATCGGCGGGGTAACGCCGGCCATGAAAGTGGCGCGGCTCGGAGAATGGTTTAATGTCAAGACAGCCTGGCATGGCCCAGGCGATGTGTCACCGGTGGGGCACTCGGCCCATGCGCATATCGACCTGGCTGTCTGGAACTTCGGTATTCAGGAGGCGGTGCAGTTCAATGACAAGACGCTGGAAGTATTCTCCGGTTGCCCGACGATGAAAAACGGCTATATGTCGGTGAACGAAGTACCGGGCATCGGCGTAGACATCGACGAAAAGGCCGCAGCCAAATTTCCAATCAGCACAAAATCGAACTGGCAAGTAAGAAAATTCGACGGTACGCTTATACGTCCATGAAAAAAGCATCGCTCAAAGATATTGCACAGCAAGCGGGCGTCTCCACAGCCCTGGTTTCCTATGTCCTCAATGGTAAGGAGAAAGAGACTCGGGTAGGAGAGGTTATTGCGCAGAAAATCAGGCAGATAGCCAAGGAGTTGAACTATCAGCCCAACCACCTGGCCAAAAGCCTCCGGAGTGGCAAGACGTACACCATCGGGCTTATCATCGCCGACATTTCCAACCCTTTCTTTGCCAACATTGCGCGTGTGGTGGAGGATGAAGCTAAAAAGAACGGCTACACTGTCATCATCGGTAGCTGCGACGAGCACGCCGAGAAATCATGGGATTTGCTCAATGTGTTGATCAACCGACAGGTCGACGGCTTCATCATCGTGTCGTGTGAAGGCTCCGAAAGCCAGGTGCATTATCTCAAAGAGCGGAATATTCCATTCGTGCTACTCGATCGCCATTTTCCTGAAATACAGACCGATTTCGTGGCGACTAACAACTATAAGGCCTCCTACGACGCCGGCGTTCACCTCATTCAAAGCGGCTATTCGAAGATCGGCATCATGGCCTACAAATCGAATATGTACCATATGGAGGAGCGTGTCCGCGGCTACAAGCATGCATTGCGCGATAACCATATCGAATTCCACGATTCGTGGCTGAAAGAAGTGCATTTCGAATCCATGGACAGCGAAGTGCGCACCGCCATCGATGAAATCCTGGCCTCCGGGCACCGGGTGGATGCGATGATTTTTGCGACTTATGGTTTGGCTATCAATGCATTGAAATACATTAATGAATTGCGTCTCAAAGTGCCATCCGACCTGGCGATCGTCAGCTTCGGACAGGCGGAAGTTTTCGACCTGTACTATTGCCCGATCACCTACGTGCAGCAGCCTTTGGAATTGCTCGGCAAAACAGCCGTCGAGTATTTGTTGATGAAACTGAAAAACCCGGAGGAGGATGTGAAGCAGATATTGATGGAAGCCAAACTGATCGCCCGGGAGTCGTCGAAAGCTAAAACGGCGGCGGTTGGATAGGGGAGTCAGGTTTGGTCGTGTGTAGTCAGGTTTGGTCAAGAATGGTCATGGATAGTAGTAATGTGTGTTGGGGAAGTTGGGGTTTTTGGGGCTTGCAGAGAGGGTATCGAAAATCGGTGACTTGACCGGATGTTTGGACGATGGGCGCAGGAGACTCCTTCGGAGTCGTGGAAATGTGGACCTTGCTTGATTTGCTATAAACAGGGAGCCCCTCCCGGGGCAAGGTGGTAACCATAGTCCGACGCGGTAGCTGCTCCGGCGGACTATGGCAATGAATATCGAACAACGCGGCTCCGACGGAGCCTCCTCTTTTCTGGCAAAGATAAGAACATCGAATACCACGGCTCTTCTAACCCCGGTTCATTGCAGCGGAATGGAAAAACATGAAAACAACGAATTCAATCAACATACAACTCCTGACTACAAATGACATACCTGACTATTCCTGACCACAAATAACAATTCCTGACTATTTCCTGACCACACTTGACCACATCTGACAATTCCTGACCAAACGAAATACTAATGAGAAGACGAAATTTCATAAAAACAGCCTTCCTCGGCACCGCGGCCGTCGCCACCGGCTTTCCTTTGGTGAAGGCCGAAGCGGCGTCCAAAATGAAGATTACCAAAATCCGCTATTACGCAGCGCCGGGATACAACAAGCCGCTTTTCAACCAGGCCAGGGGTATTGTCGAAATCGAAACCGACGGCGGGATTATCGGCATCGGTGAGGGCGGCTCGAAGGATATGATCGAACAATGCGCGCAGATGATGATTGGGGAGGACCCGTTCCGCATCGAGCACATCTGGCAGAACGTGTACCGGGGGATGTTCTATCCGCCGGGGCGCGAGAAGCTGCACGCATTGGGGGCATTGGAAATGGCGCTTTGGGACATTAAAGGCAAGGCGCTGAATGTACCTGTGTACGAATTGCTCGGCGGAGCCACACGGGATTATGTGGAGTGCTATGCCACCGGTTTCCGTGCGTCAAAGGCCAAAACCGAAGAGGAACGGGCCAGGGACTGCATCGAGGCAGGCTTGCGGGCCTATCGCATCGGCCCGACGGGCGGTAATGGCGACCAGCCTTTCGATTTTTATGAAAATGTGAAAAAGACGATCGATTTCTGTAAAAGGATCGACGAAGCTGTGGGCGGCGGGGGGAAATGGGCTATCGACCTGCATACCCGCTTCGATATGACCGACGGCTTGAAGATCTGCACGGCGCTTGAATCGCTCGAACCCTATTTCGTAGAGGACATTATTCGATCGGAGAATCCATCAGTATACAAAACCGTGCGGTCCATGACCAAGGTGCCTATTGCCGTGGGGGAGCAGTTCGGCGACCGCTGGGATTGCAATGAGTTTATCGAAAACCGCTGGATCGATTATACCCGGTTTACATTGCCGAACACGGGCGGTATCAGTGAATTCAAAAAACTGGCCTCGATGTGCGAAACGCATTATGTGGGTATGATACCGCATTTCACAGGCCCATTGGCGACGGCTACGCTGGTGCATGTGCTCGGATCTAGCAGCCCGGCGCGCGCGCTGATGGAGTTGGGCGGAGGCGAACCGGAGCGGCCGCCTTATTTCAATGAAGATTTTATCAATTTCAAAAATGGTAAGCTGTATCTTAATGACGCGCCCGGACTGGGAGTAAAATTTGATCCGAAAAAGGCGACTTTCATCATGGAGGTCAAAGAGAAAACCAAATTCCCGCACCCGATCCTGAAAAGTCCGGACGGGTCTATCCATAACTGGTAATCCTATGAAATCCAACCCAAAATCTACCACTTTATCGCGCCGGGCGGCTATACAATCCGTGCTGGGCGTTGCCGCGACGGGTACAATGCTGCTGCCCAAAACTTCGTATGCAGCCAGACCGGCGCCTTTTCAGGCGTATGGCAAAGTTAAGATCACCAAGCTGGAAACATTTTTGGTAAAGCCGCGCTGGATTTTCCTTAAAATCCACACCGATGCCGGTGTTGTAGGACTCGGTGAGCCATTGCTGGAAGGCCGCGCACTGACGATCCAAACTGCGATCAAGGAAGTGGAACCATACCTCGTCGGCAAAGACCCGCGTGCGGTGGTGCACCACTGGCAGGCTATTTACCGCCATGCATTCTATCGGGGCGGGCCGATTCTGACGAGTGCATTGAGCGGCATCGACCAGGCATTGTGGGATATCAAAGGCAAGCTCCTGGGCGTACCCGTGCATGAGCTCCTGGGCGGGCCCACCCGCGACCGTGTACGCATATATGGACGCGCATCCAACGCGGAGGACATGAAGAAGCGGAAAGCAGAAGGGTACACAATTATTAAAACCGGCGTCGCCAAGAAGAACCCGGCGAACATCGTCGAGAATCCGGCATTCATCAAATATGCTTCGGACAATTTTGCCTCATTGCGCGAGGCCGGCGGGCCAGAAATGGATATCGCGATCGATTTTCACGGTTCGGTTCCGCAGCAGACTTCCAAGGTTCTAATTAAAGAATTGGAGCAATATCAGCCGTTTTTCGTTGAAGAGCCCTGCCAGGCACAGAATGTGGACACACTTGTAGACATTGCAAGAGGCACGCATATTCCCATCGCGACGGGCGAGCGGATTTTTACCAAATGGGGTTTCCGCGAAATCCTCGAAAAAGGTGCAGCCAGCATTATCCAGCCTGATTTATGCCACGCAGGCGGTATTACCGAAGGCAGGCTCATCGCCGGAATGGCCGAGGCCTATTACATTCCCATTGCCCCGCATAATCCGATGGGCCCGATTTCGCTCGCTACCGGCCTCCAACTTGCAGCCAGCGTTCCCAATTTCCTCGTGCAGGAGCAGGTCACGCTCGGCGAAGGCTACCTCAAAGAACCTTTTAAATTACAAAAGGACGGAACCGTGATGGTGCCTACCAAGCCCGGTCTGGGGGTAGAGCTCGACGAAGACGCTTTGAAAGACAAAATCGGCCACGATTGGAAGAACCCGGAAAGCTATAATGCGCTGGATGGTTCGGTGGTGGATTGGTAATATAGCCGTAACAATTGCCTGACTGACATTTGACATTCTGAAAGCTACCCGCTTCCGATTGAAAATCGGTAAGCGCAGAGTTACTCGTTCAAATGTTTATTAAAATAGTATTATTTAACTTTTATATATAAATATATTTACCTAAAATCCATGAAAAAACTACTGAGTTTATGCTTGGTTCTCCTGGGCCTGGGCGGCGGAGGTTTGCTTGCCCAGAATGCCAGAGTGACCGGAAAAGTGACGGACCAGGACAATGCAGCGCTGCCCGGCGTGAGCATCCTGATCAGTGGTACCTCGCAAGGTACCGTGACCGACGGAGAGGGGAATTACGTGATCCAGGCGCCTGGGAACGGCACGCTGGTGTTTTCGTTTATCGGCTACGAAAGTCAGACGGTGGAGATCGGTAACCGTTCGGTAATCGACATTAAACTCGTACAGGGCTCCCGCAGTCTGGACGAACTGGTGGTGGTGGGCTACGGTACCCAGAAGAAAACCGATGTTACCGGCGCGCTTTCGGTGGTATCGACGCGGGAATATTCGCAGCAACCCATTACCCGCCTCGACCAGGTATTGCAAGGGCGCGCAGCCGGCGTGCAGGTGACACAGTCCAACGGCGCGCCCGGCGGTGATTCGAAAGTCCGCGTTCGGGGCGCCAACTCCGTACTTGGTAATAATGACCCGCTTTACGTGATCGATGGTTTTGTAGGGGCTAATTATAATTTGTTGAATCCCAATGATATCGAATCGTTGCAGGTGCTGAAAGACGCGGCTTCAACGTCCATTTACGGAAGCCGGGGTGCCAACGGGGTAATTATTATCACGACCAAAAAGGGCAGTAAGGGCATCAAAGTGAGCTATGAAGGTCAGGGGAGCGTGTCGAATGTGATCAAGAAGTTCGATATTCTGCCTGCGGGCGAGTTTGCCGAGATCGTGAATGCACGTGCGGCTGCCACAGGCTCCAATGCGCCATTTACACAAGAGCAGATCGATGGCTTCAAGAAGAACGGCGGTACTGACTGGCAGGATCTCGTCTACCGCAGGGGAAGCGGCCAGCAGCACCAGGTGACGGTTTCGGGAGGGAGTGAGAAGACTTCTTTCCTGATCTCTGGCAACTATGTGAACCAGAAAGGGATCGTGAACAACAGCGGTTTCAAACGGTATGTTTTACGGACCAATCTCAGTACTCAAATCAATAAAAACCTCGCATTGCGGCTTAATTTGTCGGGTGCTAAAACCGCCAACCACAACACCGACGGCGGCGGTGCGCTGATAGAAGCATTGCAATGGGCGCCTACCACGCCGGCTTATGGCTCCGACGGTCAACCGACCTTTGCGGACCCTACCGGTTCCGTTTCCAGAAGCCCGCTGGATCATTTGTACGACAAATCCATCGACACGGAGCGTATGAATATCAACGCTATCGGCGGACTGACTTACCAACTGCCGATTAATGGCCTTTCGCTGGATCTGCAATATGCGATCAACTACCTCGATGCGCAGAACAAGAACTTCAACGGCAAGCGCCTTTCGAACAATAACCCGAATGCAACCCGCTACTCGTCAGACCAGGTTACTTTGCAGAATACCAATGCATTGAATTACACCCGTACATTCGGAAATCACTCGATTAATGCCGTGGCGGTATTGGAGACGCAACAGTTTACCGACAAGAACTTTACGGCAACGGCCAACGGCCTGCGTTTCCCGCAATTGGGCTATGATAACATCGGCGGCAACTCGGCTGCTACCGTTAGCTCGGGTTTCTCGAAATGGACGCTGCTTTCGTTGCTCGGGCGCGTGAATTATGCATTCAAAGACAAATACCTCGTAACCGCTGCTATCCGTCGTGATGGTTCCTCGAAATTCAGCAAAGATAACCGGAACTCTGTTTTCCCGTCGGTAGCATTAGGCTGGCGGCTTTCGGAAGAAGAGTTTATCAAAAATCTGAATGTATTTACCAACCTGAAACTCCGTGGAAGCTGGGGTAAAACCGGCAGCCAGGCTATTAACCCGTACGCGACATTGTCACCCTACAACTCTACGCAGGTCGGTTTCAACAATACCGGCGTGACGGCCGGGGTGATCCAGGGGAACCAGGGCAACAGGAATTTGAAATGGGAGACAACCACGCAGACCGACGTCGGTATTGAAATGGAGATCCTGAATGGGCGGCTACATTTCGAGGCGGATTATTTTAACAAGAGCACGACCGATTTGCTGCTGAACGTGCAGCTACCCAACTATGCTGGCGGTGGAACACAGCCGCGCAACGTGGGCGAGATCAGAAACCGTGGGTTCGAGTTTGCGATTGGCGGCACACCTATCGAAAAAGGGAAATTCAGCTGGGAAACGAACCTGAATTTCTCAACCTTGAAAAACGAAGTGGTAAGCCTCGGCGGGTTGCCGCGGCTTGGAACGGGAACCGGTGCGGGCGGCGGGATGTCGATTACCAACGAGTTTATGCTCATGCCGGGCCAACCGCTGGGCTCTTACTGGGGCCTCAGATACCTTGGTACTTTCAAACCCAATGAAGCCGATATCGCTGCCAAGCAAGGCCGCGTACCAGGAGACCCTCATTATGAGGACGTGAACGGCGATAATGCAATCACTACCGATGATTTTCAGATAGTCGGGCATGCGTTCCCGAAACTGACCGGCGGTTGGAATAACACCTTTACCTATGGCGGGCTTACGCTGAATGTATTCTTCCAGGGCGCGTTCGGGGTGGACAAGCTGAATTATACCCGCGCGGGAGCGATGTCGGGTTCTGGTGAAGCGCGCCAATTCCTGCTCACGGAAATCCGCGACTACTATCGCGAAGGCAATACGGATTCGGATATTCCGGCATTTACCAAAACTTATCAGCCATTTACACAATCAAGCCGGTTTGTAGAAAATGGAAGTTTCGTAAGGTTGAAAAACGTGAGCCTGGCTTACAATGTGCCGTCGTCGGTTTTCAGGGACAAGGCCAACATCCGCATTTTCGCGAGCGCTACCAACCTGTTTTCGATCACCAAATATACCGGCCCCGATCCCGAAACCAGCAACGTGGGATCCAGTACCGACACCGCCATCGGCATCGACCGCGGTTCGTATCCGAATGCCAAGGTGTATACGGTTGGGTTGACGCTCGGGTTTTAGGGCTTTAGGCCTTAGGCAGTAGGCAGTAAGCTATATGCTGTAAGCAAGCTATAAGCTATAAGCCTTAGGCAACAAGCTCTGATTCTCTGCATGTGGTTTAAATAGAAATTCAAACACCTGCTGTCGCGAAACGCACAGCTTACAGCTTAAAGCATATAGCTTAAAGCATAAAATTTTCACCAATGAAAAAACTAACCATACTTCTTTTAAGCGGCCTGCTTCTGACGGGAGCCGGTTGCAGCGATTATCTGGATGAAGATACGACCGGACTGTTGTACGGACCTAATGTGCTTTCGACGCAGGATGGTCTCGAATCTGCATTGACCGGAGCGTACAAGGGCCTTGCCAACCAGTGGACTTACGGCTTTTTACACCCGTCGGCTAATGCAGCCGTGCTCGGGGCGGATGATGTTACGACGCACCCGGCCAGTAACAAGGCCGACTGGCGGGAGTTCGACCAGTTCAATGTCTCGACTACCAATCAGCGCTCGAATGCCGTTTATAATGGCTGTTACAAGGCCATTCAGGGAGCGAACAATGTGATTAACAACTATCAGAAAACAGTGGGTACCAAGGCGACGATTGATATTATCGTAGGAGAGGCGCATTTTATCCGCGCGTTTTCGTATTACTGGCTGACCCGCTTCTGGGGTAATATTCCGTTGATCATGGCTGGTGAGTATTCCGATGATTTGCTGACTGTTAAAAAATCGACGCCGCAGGAAGTCTATGACCTGATCGTAGCAGACTTGAAAGTGGCGGAAACCAATTTGCCGAATGCGAAACGCGATCCGGGGCGGCCCAACAAGGGCTCAGCCAAAGCGTTCCTCGCAGACGTATACCTGACCATGGCAGGCTGGCCTTTGAAACAAACTGATAAATATGACCTGGCAGCAGCCAAGGCCAAAGAGGTGATCGATAATGCGGCCACCTACGGCTTCGAGTTGCTGCCGACTTTCGCGGCGGTTTTTGAGAATGATCCTGCGTCGTCCGGAACGAAGGAGGCCGTATTCCAGATCAGCGGCTACCTTGGCGGAAGCGGCACGGCGAATGCCACCTATGGTAATACGACCATGCCTGGTGAGGAAGGCGGCTGGGACGATATGTTTGCAGAGCTGAATTTCTTCCGTGATTTTCCGGCGGGGCCGCGTAAGGATGCTACTTTCCGCACGGAATTTGGGCTCGGTGCTACGAAAATCCCCTGGCAGAATAGTTTGACCAAACACCCCTATTACCAGAAATGGTATATCAAAGGCAATATCGTCACGTCGAGCATATCGCTGCCTTCGGTGATGATGCGTTATCCCCACGTGCTGACGATTTACGCCGAAGCCAAGGCGCGCGGAACCGGCGGCCCTGACCAGGCGGCCTACGACGCATTGAACAAGGTACGTTTGCGCGGACGTGCAGCTGGAACCAAACCATTGTCGCCCGGTGATGGCCTGACGGCAGCACAGTTCGCCGACGAGGTCGTGCAGGAACGCGCGTGGGAGTTCGCATGCGAGCGCACGCGCTGGTTTGATCTCGTGCGCCTCGAAAAGGTGGAGGAAGCCAACGCCAGGAAAAGCGCCGACGATTTGCAGCCTATTAAACCGATTGTGAAGGCGAATTATTGGTTCCCGTTACCTTATACCGACACGTCCATTAATCCGAATTTGAATCAGTAGGCGGGTAAAGTGCTGTTATCGTTGTTGCATCCCTACGGGATTTTGAGGTGATGTTGATCGGTTTTGCGACCCATATTACGTGCCTGGCGGCACTGTTCGGTAAAATTCCAAGTCGCGTTAGCGACGTAATGTGGGTAGCATAAAACGCGATTTCGATCAACCAGACAATCTCGTAGGCATGCAACGACAATAGTCAGAGCGCAACCATAACATCCGGGCCGTTTTTAAAATACAAATTCCTAAATAAACCCTATGACGATCCGCTTTCCGATCACATGTTCAATACTTCTTGCAGCAACATTCTGCGCATTGGCACCAGCCATCCCTGACGATCCCAGAAACGCCGACTGGCCGGTGTATGGCGGCAATAATGCCGGTAACCGTTATTCTGCATTGACCCAGATCAACAAGGATAATGTAAAGAACCTAAAACCGGCCTGGACATACGACACCGGAGAAAACAAGCCCGGTGAGCGGGGTATGGATATCCAATGCCAGCCTATCGTGATCGATGGCGTAATGTATGGTACCACGCCGCGGTTGAAAATATTTGCCGTCGACGCGGCCACGGGGAAGGAGCTTTGGAAGTTCGATCCTTTTGAAGGAAAGCGGCCGCGGTTCCATCCGATGCGCGGCGTGGTTTATTGGTCTGAGGGAAGCGATAAACGCATTTTATTCACTGCAGGGGCCTCATTGTTTGCCTTGAATGCCGAAACGGGGAAACTGGTTGAGAGCTTTGGCAAAAACGGCGAGGTAGATTTTCATGACGGGCTGGGCGATGCCGCTACTTATGGGTACGATCCCTATCAGTTCAATATCCGGAACACTACTCCCGGGGTGATCTTTAAGAATCTGCTCATTACGGGTTCGTCGGTTTCGGAAGGTGGCGACGCATTACCGGGGCATATCCGCGCATTCGATGTCCGGACGGGTAAAGTGGCGTGGGTATTCCGCACAATTCCGCTGCCGGGAGAATATGGCTACGAAACCTGGTCTGAAGGCTCGTACAAGAAACTGGGCGGCGCCAATTGCTGGGCAGGCATGGTGATCGATGACAAGCGGGGAATGGTATTTCTCGGAACGGGCTCACCGTCGGTGGACTTTTACGGGGGGGGCAGGAAGGGCAGCAATCTTTTTGCCAACTGCGTGATTGCCCTCAATGCAGCCACCGGCAAGCGCGTGTGGCATTTCCAAACCGTTCATCATGACCTTTGGGACAGGGATATTCCGTGCCCGCCCAATCTGATCAGGGTCAGAAGGAATGGTAAAATGGTCGATGCTGTGGCGCAGGCGACCAAGGATGGTTACGTTTTCCTGTTCGATCGCGATACGGGTAAGCCGCTTTTCCCCGTGAAGGAGGTGGCAGTACCGAACGCGAAGCCGCTGCCGGGCGAGGAGCCCTGGCCGACGCAGCCAGTGCCGGTCAAACCAGCACCATTTGCCAACCAGACATTGACCGAAGCCGACATCACCACACGCACGCCCGAGGCGCATGCGTATGTGCTCGACCGCTTCCGCACCAGCAACAGAGGCCCCAAAAACCAGCCTCCCGATCTGTCAGGCGGGCTGCTGTACGGCATCGGGGGTGGCGCGGAGTGGGGTGGTACGGCGGCTGATCCGGAAGGGGTCATGTATGTTAATGGGAATAATATGCTTTGGTGGCTCAAAATGCGGGATGCGCGCGATGCGCAGAGCGGTCAGAAAAGTCAGGGATGGTCAAGAGGTCAGGTATTGTTCAATACAAATTGTGCGGTTTGCCATGCTACTGATTCCCAAACAGCGACAGCTTCCGCAACTACCCAGGCTTACCCTGTTTTAAAGGACATTAGCCAACGCATGAACCGCGAGCAGATTGCTACGTTGCTCGAAACCGGGCGCGGGAGAATGCCGTCTTTCCAGCATATTTCGAAGGAAGACCGTGCATCGATTTTGGATTTCCTTTTAAAAACAGAATCCAAACCCTCTACGAACGACATTCATGCCCAAATAGCGACCGCCGGGCCGAAAAGCAATGCCCATTTCCCGTACCAGCCGCCTTATGTCAACAATGGCAACGTCCAGTTCCGGGATCAGGAAAACTTCCCGGCCATTAAGCCGCCCTGGGGCACGCTGAACGCCATTAATATGAACACCGGCGAATACCTTTGGAAAGTGACGCTCGGCGAATACCCTGAGCTGACGAAACAGGGCATCCCGCCAACCGGCACCGAAAACCACGGTGGCCCGCTGGTGACCGCCGGAGGCCTGCTCTTCATAGCAGCCACCTACGACGAGAAACTAAGGGCATTCGATACCAAAACGGGCAAGGTTGTCTGGGAATATCAGCTCCCGGCAGGCGGTTTTGCCACGCCCGTTACCTATATGGTGGATGGAAAGCAATATATTGCAATCGCAGCGGGAGGCACCAGATACGGTCTGAAACCCGGAGGGAATTACATCGCATTTGCATTGCCCTAATAATCTTTTCCTTGTTCCGTCGACTGAAGTCGACGGCCAGAGAAGTCGAGGACCAAAGAAGTCGACGGCCAAGTGCCGGAGGCACGTACATTTCATAACCCGGGGTTTCAATCCCGGTACCTAACAAAGAAACCATGAGTAAACACCTGCTAAGTTGTGACTGGGGAACGTCCTCGTTTCGGTTGAGGCTGGTCAATGTGACGGATCACGATGTGGTAGGCGAGGTGACGTCCGCGAATGGGATTGGTGCGGTTTACAATGCCTGGCAGGAAGCAAATGCGGATGGCTCGGTTGCGCGCGCAGACTATTACCTTTCGATCATCGCAACGCAGATCACCGCATTGCACAAGCAGACGGGTATAGACCTGGCGGGAGTGCCGATCGTGGTGTCGGGCATGGCCTCGTCGTCGATCGGGATGGAGGAATTGCCGTATGCGCGGCTGCCGTTTGCATTGGATGGGGCTCATTTGGGAATGAGGCACTACGAAGGTTATGCGGGTTTTCCGCACGAAGTCACATTGATCTCAGGCGTGCGCAGCGATCACGACGTAATGCGCGGCGAAGAAACGCAGCTGATAGGCCTGGGGGCGGCGATGGATCTTTCCGGCCGGGATGCGATATTCATTTTCCCCGGCACGCATTCTAAGCATATGTTCGTGCGAGATGGCCGGTTAATTGATTTCAAGACTTTTATGACCGGTGAAGTGTTCAATCTGATGGCCAATCAAAGCATTCTGAAAGACTCCATCGATCAATACTTCCAATCCGATTTCAACGAAGGAGCCGCTGCTGCATTCCGGTCTGGCATACGCGAATCGGGATCGGGAAATATTTTAAATGCATTATTTACAGTAAGAACCAACCAACTTTTTTATTTATTAAATAAGCGGGAAAACGGCATGTTTCTAAGCGGGCTGTTGATCGGCTATGAAATCCGCGACCTGACGAAGGAGACAAGTGCGCACCTGGTGCTTTGCGGTGGAAACAACCTGTACCAGTTGTACAAGGCTGCCATTGAAACATTGGGGCTGGCCGGCAGGGCGACCGTCATCCCGTCGGAGATCGTAGACCGTGCCGCTACCACCGGACATATCCGGATTTTTGAGAACCAACATTTAACATTGAATAAAACAAATTTATGAGTGAGCGTACATTTTCGTGGGAGTTGTTCAACAAAGCACCGCTGGTCGGTATTATCCGTAACGTGTCGCCGGAGGACGTCAAGCGTATCTTGCCCATTTACCGGGAAGCGGGCCTTACCACCGTCGAAATCACGATGAACACGCCCGGGGCGACGGATATGATCCGCTATGCGCTGGAAAACGAGCATTACGGCCTGAACATCGGCGCTGGAACGGTGTGTACCAAAGATGACCTGGACGCGGCGCTGGATGCCGGTGCGCAATTTATCGTGACGCCGGTTCTGAGTAAAAAGGTGATTAAATCCTGTGTCAAAAAAGGCGTTCCGGTGTTTCCGGGAGCTTACACACCCACTGAAATCTTCCAGGCGTCGTCGTGGGGTGCGTCGATGGTGAAAATCTATCCCGCTACGGCATTGGGCCCCGGCTACATTAAGGACGTCAAAGCTCCCATGAACCAGCTGAAACTCCTGCCTACCGGCGGCGTGAGCCTTGAAAACATGGAAGCCTTCCTGAAAGCAGGTGCCAACGGGCTGGGCATTGGCGGACAGCTCTTTGATAAAAAATTGATCCAGGACAAAAACTGGGACGGACTGAAAGCACATTTCTTTCAATTCGTACAAAAACTCGCTTAACAAATGGGTAAAATCAGGAATTACCGCTGGATCATCGTGGTCCTGCTCTTTCTCGCCACGACCATCAATTACCTCGACAGGCAGATCATCGGTTTGCTGAAACCCATTCTGGAAAAGGAGTTCGTTTGGACGGAAACCGATTTCGCGCGTATTGTGATGGCCTTCACTGCCGCCTACGCGGTCGGTCTGCTCGTTTTCGGCTGGCTGATCGACAGAATCGGCACCAAAGCGGGGTATTCGTTTACCATCATTTTCTGGAGTGTCGCGGGGATGCTCCATGCGGTCGCGCGCAGCGCGTTCGGGTTCGGGGTAGCGCGTGTGGGACTGGGGTTAGGAGAGGCTGGTAATTATCCTGCGGCAGTCAAGACAGTGGCCGAATGGTTCCCGAAAAAGGAACGGGCTTTGGCAACCGGCCTTTTCAATGCCGGTACCAGCGTCGGCGTCGTGGTGGCTTTGATACTTGTTCCGTGGATCCTGAGCCATTATGGCTGGCAGGAGGTGTTCTGGATCACGGGCGCGCTGGGCTTTGTATGGCTGGTATTCTGGCTGATTTTTTATGATATACCCGTCAAACAGAAGCGATTAAGTGCCGATGAACTGCATTACATCCTGAGCGGACAGGAGCAGGACGAAAACGAAGCCGAGAAGCAGCCTGTTAAATGGATTAAACTATTCACCTTCCCGCAAACCTGGGCCTACATTACCGGAAAAGGGCTCATCGACCCGATTTACTGGTTTTTCCTGTTCTGGCTGCCTTCCTATTTTGCTTCCACATTTAACCTGGATCTCAAAAAACCGAGTTTCGAACTCATGCTGATCTACACCGCAACGACCGTCGGGAGCATTGGCGGAGGTTATTTGTCGTCCTGGCTCATCAAGCGGGGCTGGCCGACGCTCAAAGCGCGCAAGACGGTTTTGCTGGGGCTGGCATTTTGCGAATTGTCGGTGATAGTGATTCAGTTTTCCAGCGGCGTCTGGATGGCCGTCGGACTCATTAGTTTGGCAGTGGCATTACACCAGGCCTGGGCGACGAATGTTTTCACGCTACCGTCCGATCTTTTTCCAAAACAAGCTGTTAGCTCGGTCGTAGGCATTGGTGGTATGGCCGGAGCTGTGGGAGGGATCCTTTTTCCGATCCTGATCGGCAGTCTGCTTGATAGCTATAAAGCGGCGGGCAACATACAGGCGGGTTACAACATCATTTTCACAATCTGCGGATTTACCTATCTTGTGGCGTGGCTGATTATCCATTGGCTGACCAAAACGCCCAAAGTAGTAGAACTCGAAGAATTGCAATGATCATTTTAAGAAGAACCGATTCCGACGACCCGGATTTCAAGGCATTAGTAAGACTCCTCGACGCCGAACTCGCTGAACGGGACGGCGCTGACCATGGTTTTTACGCCCAGTTCAATAAAATTGATAAGATCCGTCATGCTGTGGTTTGCTACGAAAACAGCCAGCCTATTGGATGTGGCGCCATGAAGGCATTCAGCGACGAGGCGATGGAAGTGAAACGCATGTACGTTTCACCCGATGGCCGCAAAAAAGGCATTGCCACGCGCGTCCTCACCGAACTGGAAACCTGGGCGAATGAGCTAGGTTATGCCCGATGCGTCCTCGAAACGGGCAAACGCCAACCCGAAGCCATTGCGCTTTATGAGAAGAACGGCTACCAGCGTACGGAGAATTACGGGCAGTATGTGGGAGTGGAGAATAGTGTTTGTTTCGCGAAGGTTTTGGGCGAGTAGTTTTGAGTACGCAATCAAGCTAACTCAATTTGTAGTTTGACATTTGCCTGCAAAGCACCAAATACACGAAGCAAGGTGTCTAGGGTAACGTTTCCAGCGTTATTTTCAAGCCTCGAAATCTGAGATTTTTGAACACCTATTAACTCACCCAATGCTTCTTGGGTGATTCTTCTTTTTTTGCGTGCCTGCTTTATGGCCGCCCCTACTAACTCCGTTTGCAGATCGTATTCATAACGGTCACGGTCCGGAGTGCCAATTTTACCGATGATCTCGTCTTCCAGTTCATCAAGGGAATACGTCTTCATGAATTTGAATTTTTATCTTTAAAGTAGCTATTTCTAAGGTTCTGAGCCCTCATTATTTCAGTATCGGGTACTTTACTTTGCTTTTTTAGAAAGCCATGCGTTGCAATGACCAGGGTGTGCGATTTATCTGTTTTGTCCCAAAAAGCCAATAATCACCGGATACAAATCCGCAACCGTTTGCCCCTTTTTCCGCGCTTTGTAGGTTTTGATCAAAAACTGATCGAATTCTTTGAAGCGTCGGAAGCCGCGGTTATTTACCATCATATCCTCAATGCCTGCAATGAGTTTGTCTTGCTCGGCCGGAGGGGCGTAGTCCACGTAACGGAGGTTTACGAGCGCCCAGTTCATGTGTTCATCAAAAGAGGCTTGTGGGGTGTTGTAGCTTCGGGCCGGTTTGGATGGGTCGTTCCAGATGGCGAGATCGGAGAATGCTTTTTGAATGCGTGCCCGATAGGCCGGTTTTTCGCCTTCGGGGCCGATGAAGGCGTGGTTCAGTTCGGTGAAAACGATGTTGCCGTCCTTCACATATATCGCCTCGGGCGACCATCCGGCAGTATTTTCCGGCGTATGGAATGGAAAATTCACGTGAGCCTGTGCCTCACGGAAGCCATTGAATTCAAAGAAACTTGCAGATTGGTTATTGCCTACCAGTGGCGACAGGATGATTTTGAAGGCATCATAACGGGTCGAAGGGAAGTTTCTGCCAAGCCAGCGCTGCATTTCAGGCACTCCGATTGAATCGCGGTAAGCCGTGATAAGCTGATTGTAGAATGGTTGATGGGCCTTGTAAAATTCCTGAAACCGGCTCGACTTGGCGAACTAGTAATGGAATCGCGGTCGGTGATAAAGCTGACTTTTTTACTTTCGCCTTCAATGTATGTTTCGTACACGTCCGGCCGGACCGAGGGGTCAATACCCCAGCCGCCTTTTCGAAACCCGGTACCGTCGCGTACGTCCATGCTGGTACTGCCCGTGTGTACAACAGGCACGTGCTGAGCCTGCGCATTGGTGTGCGCGTATAGACATAGGAGTGTCGATAAGGAGCATTTCGCAACGAGATGGGCAGAGGTTTTCAAAGCAAGGCATTTATGTTGATGAAAATATCAATATAAACGCCTATGTAACCTTGAAATACTTTTAATATACCAAACTATTTTTTCATCAGGCCATTCCTGAACTGAAAACTAGCACTCTGGTACCAAGCAATGGCTTCGTCGAGTAAATGCGCGTTTTGAGAGGCCGGCGTGGCAGAGCCATCTGTAAAGTTTGGCGTGAAGGTAGCGGCAATTCGTTGCGGTTTCAGCACGATCAGCGAGTCGTGCTTGATGTATCCGAGGCTTTGGTAGGTGCTCACAAATGCCCGCTCGCGGCCGGGTTCGAGTTTGAAAATATCATATCCGAAAAATTTGCTGCGATAGGAGAAATTGAGCAGGCCCAGTACGGTCGGCCCGATATCGATCTGGCTCATAAGCCTCGGCATCACGCCCGGTTCGATAAATCCCGGAGCGTACATCATCAACGGGATTTTGTATTTGTTAACCGGCAGGTCGGTTTTGCCGGCGCTGGACGCGCAATGGTCGGCCACGATGATGAACAGCGTGTTTTTGAACCACGGCTGGTTTCGCGCATTGCGGATGAACTGGCCTATCGCGAAATCGGTATATTTCACGGCGCCTTCGCGGCTGGTGTGCGAGGGGATATCGATTCGACCTTCGGGATAGGTGTAGGGACGGTGATTGGACGTGGTCATGATGTGGGCGAAAACGGGTTTGCCGGTCTTCGACGCGGAGCCAATTTCGCGGGTGGCCAGCTCAAAAAGGTTTTCGTCGGCAACACCCCAGATGTTTTCATAGTCGATCTCTTTTTTGGAAAGCGCGGTCCGGTCGACGACTCCGTAGCTGTTATGGCCGAAGAAGTAGCCCATGTTATCGAAATAGCCGTAACCGCCGTAAATGAAGCGGGTCTGGTAACCTTTATTTTGGAGTACGCTGCCCATGGAGAACAGGCCTTCGTTGTGCGGCCGGCGTACGATGGACTGGCCGGGAGTAGGCGGTGTGCATATCGACAGCGCTTCCAGACCGCGGACCGTGCGCGTGCCGGTTGCGTAAAGGTTGGTGAATAACAGGCTTTGGCGGGCCAGGGAATCGAGCGCGGGCGTGATGCCCTGCGTATTTCCAAAACTTCCGAGGAAGTCGGCGCTGAGGCTTTCGACGCTGATCAGGATGATGTTTTTGTGCAGCTCTGTGCCGGTATTGACAATATCCCTTTCAATGGAAAACTGTTTATGATCGGTAAACCGGCTTTCCGGTGTTTTCACCAGCGATCGTATGGTCGACGATGCCTGCTGCTCATCGAGTTTGATATAAAACTGGTTGTAATCCAGCTCATTGTTGAGGTAGGCAGCGAAGAGCTCGTACATGCCGTTCCCGGCCAGCTCGTTGACGAAGACATTGCGGCTAAACTGCCGGACTTTATTATCGACCGTCAGGAAAACCGTAGTGACGATAACAATGTATACGCCCATCACCAACGACCGCTTTCCAAAACGCATTTGTGCAAAAGTAAACCGGCGGGATAGCCGCGACACCAGTACAGTGAGTAAAACCGCGAGTATGAGCAATACGCCTATGATGGTCTCTACCGGGTATGACTGGCGGATATTGCCCACCACTTCCTGCGTGTAAACCAGGTAATCAACTGCGATAAAATTGAACCGGGAACCGAATTCATCCCAGAATACCCACTCTGAGACCGCATTCAGCAAAAGCAGGAAAACCAGGATAAACAGCAAAATACCGGCCGCTATTCTGAACCCGATTTTGCCCGCATATTGGGCAGGAGTTATCCAGCCGAGCAGCATGACCGGAATAAGGAAATACAGGGAATTGAGAATATCATAAAACAGTCCAATGCCGAAAATGCCGAGTACGTTGGTAATGCTGTAATCGACGCCGCTGCCGGCTTTCAGCATGAGTGTGATCCGCGTCAGCATCGAGATGCTGATCAACAGGATTGCAATAATGAGAGGGCGTGATAAAAAATCTGATTTTGAGCGTAGTATGCTCGGTGTTCCAACTCCCTGAGTGGCAGTATCCATTTAGTTAGGTTTTGTTAGGTAGTGTCAGTTGGGCTTATGTACCGTGTCAGGCGCCCAACGTACCACCGAATTCTGAATTCTTTTTGAATTTCTGAGTGGACGGCTGAGGTATTTTGTAGTTTTGGACTCAGCGAGTTACCAAACCTACATTTTAAGCAATAGCACTATGATCGATAAACTGGCCCTTATTTATATGGAGGATAAAAAGATACTGGCCGCCAGAAGCCGCGGACGGGATACCTATTACATTCCAGGCGGTAAGCGGGAGCCGGGGGAATCGGACGAAGAGGCATTGGTACGGGAGATCTATGAGGAGATCAGCATGTCGTTGGACCCTTCGTTATTGAGTTTTTACGGGGAGTTTCACGCACAGGCGCACGGGCAGCCCGAGGGTGTTTTGGTGAGGCTCAGGTGCTATACCACCAGCGAGAGGGGAGAGGTGAAAGCCGCCGCGGAAATCGATGAAGCTTCCTGGCTGGGCTATGCCGATCGTTCCAGCGTGTCGCTGGCTGCGCAACTGCTTTTTGACGACCTGCATGCAAAAGGATTGCTGGCCTGAATTACGCTTTGTCGATTAAAGAATGCTGTTGGTCGACGTGTGGAACGAATGCGAAGGCTTGCGGATTATGCCGTCAGTTAGTATTCGTTAGTCCCATTTCAAATGTCAGATTTTAAAATAACAAAGACCGACTGGGAGCCAGCTAGTAGGCTTATTATCACGCATATCAGCGGTGATTTGGAGAAGGAGGATGTCATACGCTGGGAGCAATCGCTTCACGAAGTGCTCGACCGGATCGAAGAAGGGGGCACGTTCAGGATATTTGTGAACCTGCATGGCTTCACGGCCGTGAACCTGGAAGCGCACAAGCACTTCCGCACCATTGTGCCGCTGACCCTGGCGGATTACGGTTGGAAAGTAGGTTATGTGGCGATGTTCGAAGAAGAAGCCGACAAGCTCGTGCTTTCCAGCAAGCGTAACATACGGTGCGTAGCTGCGGCGCACTGCCACCAGGATGCGACGAAAATCGAGAAATACGAATCGCTTTACAGTAGTCCGAACGAACGTTTTTTCACGGATCCCGAAAAAGCGGAAGCCTGGATACGCAGCATTGCCTGATATTACCTGGCCCGCCGCAAAACGGTGGGCTTTACTTTTGCCGGGTTTCAGGCCTCTTCCTGAATATACTTTTTATGTTCCTTGCCCCATTCGATCATCGCAAGAATGATGTTTTCGAAGGTTTTACAGTAGGGTGTCGATTCGTATTCCACGAGCACGGGGGAGTCGGGGTAAACGGTGCGCTTGATCAGCTTGTTCATTTCCATTTCTTTCAGCTCCCTGGAGAGCATTCGCGTGGTAATGCCGGGAATGCTCCTCTCTATTTCCCGGAAACGCTTGTTGCCGTTGCATATCGAATTGATAATGGGCAACTTCCATTTGCCGCCGATGACGTAGATCGTGTCTTGAAGGGCTTTCACTTCTTCCGCCTGATTTCTGACTAATGCTGCTTTTGCCATAACCGTAGTTGGTATACTATGTGATACTGATTACAAAGTTATACCAATATGCGGTAATTTTGCCCCATTCAAATCAAATTTTATCTAAAATGAACGAGCAAAAGACCATTTTCATAACAGGCACCAGCAGCGGGCTGGGTAAATTGACCGCTAAATATTTCGCTGAAAACGGTTGGAACGTTGCCGCGACCATGCGCACGCCGGAAAAGGAAAGGGAACTGACGGAATACGAGAATATCCGGATCTTCAAACTGGATGTGACAGATCCGGCGCAGGTAAAAGCAGCTACTGAACAGGCGATCGAAGTATTTGGAAAGATCGACGTCGTAGTCAACAATGCAGGCATGGGTACTTACGGTGCACTCGAACTGGCGAGAGAGGAGGATATCGATTGGCAGTTTGCGGTCAACACACGTGGCCCGATCAATGTGATCCGCGGATTCCTGCCGCATTTCAGGGAGAACGGAGGCGGGATGTTCATCAATATCAGCTCGTTTATGGGTATTACCACGGCCGTACCGTTAGGTTCACTATACAATATGTCGAAATTCGCGCTGGAAGGACTGACCGAGGGGTTGTATTACGAATTGAAGCCGTTGAATATCGATCTGCGACTCATCGAGCAAGGCGGGTCGAAAGGGAACCATTTTAAGGAAAGCATCGTATGGAATACCCATCCGGAAATTACCGCGTACGACGAACTGACGAACAAACTTCAATCCATTATGGAGAATGCCGACGAGGGCCTGCTCGACGATCCAATGGATATTGTGAACGTAATTCATAGCCTCGCCACTCGCAAAACCAACCAATTCAGGAACGTAATAGGGGCGACGGGAAACCAGTTAATGCAAATGCGTAATTCCCTGCCTATTGAAGAATATATCGAGGTCATGCGGAGCTATTTTTAAACTACAAAGTTTTCGAAAAGGTGGCGAAGTTAATTCACCACCTTTTTAACGATTAGACAACGGAAGTTACAGTTGAAAGCCGTTTGTCAAACATTTCGGGCATTTGTACCAATGTTATTTGTTAGTAACCGAAGTTATATTATTTTGGAAAGAATAAAACTTAAAAACAGGTTCGATGCTATCAGCCATTCTGTTATTCATGGGTTTGGGAGGAATGGAAATTATGTTTTTGTTCGTGTTGCTCCCGCTTGCCGTCACGATCTGGGCATTGATAGATGCCGTCAAGAGTGATTTCGAAAAGGATATTAACAAATTGGTATGGATCATAGTGATCATTTGTTTTCCCTTTTTTGGAGGTATACTCTATTATTTCCTGGGACGTAGCCAGAAAGTTAAGTACTAATACAAGTTAGATGGATATAATCCTGGTTATTACAATTGCCAAATATAATCCTGCCTTTTTTGCACTTTATAAAAGCGCTTTGAGCTCCTTCACAATTTCAGGCGGTCTTTAAATAAATTAGAAGCTTCCGTAGGATCAATCTCCATGTTATAGGGCTGTCCCTCCGATTCTGCGGGCTGCACAAAGAGAAAGGCAAAGAGATTTGCAAAATGCGCAGGGCAAAAAAAATGGCGGCCATTTACAGGCCGCCTGCAACCCACAACAAAGAGTGGCACAGTATTAATCTGCGATTACATAATTGTAGTCCTTGACTAATCTTGGGCTTTTACAAGCCTGTATTTGTGGTCAGTTATCACATTAACTCATGGAAAACAGCAACCTGGTTGCTTGCCGTTCGTTTGTTGGTCCGACCGGCGCCGGAAATGAAGTTGCCTAGAAATCCGGTTCCTGTAATGTGATAAAAGAGGTTGCGACAGCGAAAATAACACATTCATTTCTTCCGGCAAAACCTTGTCGGATTGATAGGCCTACTCATTTTTTGATAGAGTAGGCCGAGTCTGCCCAATGGCAATGTACGCTTCATCTGTTGCGTCCACAGAGGTAATTGGCCTCCCAGGGCCAATTTTGGCATGGCTTTTGAGTGCTTTCGGGCATATTATGGAAAGTTTATCTCAGTCAGTTAACACGGGAAGGCTCATCATAGTCGCATACCGGCTGCCGTTTAAGGTGGTCCGCGAGGGCGACGTTTCCCGACTATTTCAAAACTCCGGTGGCCTGGTTTCAGCGGTGCTTTCGCTGGTGAAAGATCAGCAAAACGAGGCTTTCGACGCCCATCAGAAAATCCAGTGGATCGGTTTTTCGGAGAATACACCGGAGGAGCTGGAAGGCCAGTCGATGGAGAATGAAAACTTCCGGGCGCACCCGGTTTTCATTCCCGAGGAGCTCAACGAAAATTACTATGAAGGCTTCTGTAACAACCTGATATGGCCGCTTTGCCACTATTTTCCCTCGCTGGCCCGGTTTCACGATGTATATTTCGATGCCTACCGCGAGGCGCATGAATTGTTCTTCGAAAAGGTGAAAGAAGTGATCCGCCCCGGCGATGTGGTGTGGGTCCAGGACTACCAGCTGATGCTCCTCCCGCAAATGATCCGCAACGCATTTCCGGAGAACAAAATCGGCTTCTTTTTTCATATTCCTTTTCCCTCTTTCGAGATATTCAGGATGCTGCCGGTGGCCTGGAGAAAGGCGATCGTAGATGGTATTCTGGGAGCCGATGTAGTAGGGTTCCATACCAATGATTATGTGGAATATTTCTTGAAAGCGGCGAGACTTGTCTCCGAATTGGGGAATAAATTGCATTACATCAACCTGGGCAACCGCATTGTAAAGGTCGATTCATTTCCAATCAGCATTGATTTCGATAAGTTTAACGACGCCTACGATGACCCGGATGTAACCGCCGCACGCTCCGACGCCCGGCAATCTCTGAAAGAGAAGATTATTTTCTCCGTTGACCGGCTTGATTATTCCAAAGGCATTATCCATCGACTCCATGGTTACCAACGTTTTCTCGAACAAAATCCGAATTGGCATGAGAAGGTATCGTTTGTGATGGTGGTCGTGCCGTCGCGCGACACAATTGAGCAATACCAGCAAATGAAATCCGATATAGACCAGACCGTCGGAAAGATCAATGCCGATTTCGGGACCATATCCTGGCAACCGATCATATACCAATACCGCTCAATGCCGTATCACGAAATGGTGGGCATGTACACCGCGAGCGATGTCGCGCTTATCACGCCTGTACGCGACGGCATGAACCTCGTTTGCAAGGAATATGTAGCGAGCCGGCAGGATGGCCTGGGTGTATTGATTTTAAGTGAGATGGCGGGTGCCGCGGCCGAGTTGGGCGAGGCCCTGATCATCAACCCGCTCGATCGTCAAGACATTGCCGATGCGATTAAAACAGCATTTGAAATGCCGGAAGACGAGCAGAAGAAACGAATGGAGGCCATGCGCGAAAGGATTCGTGACTATGATGTATTCGCCTGGACCAGTGATTTTTTTACCCAAATGACAATGCTAGAATTAGAACACGACCGCTTGCGCCAGGTTTTCCTGAACAACAAGGGCATCGACGCAATCCGGCACGCTTACCAGTTATCTAACAACAGAATTCTCTTTTTCGACTACGACGGCACCCTCGCGCCGATCGTTCCCGATCCGGCAAAGGCCATTATGGGCGAGGATATGCGAAAGTTACTGACCGATATCGCCAAACGTGATACAGTAGTGATTGTCAGCGGCCGCGACCGCTATTTTCTAGACAAGCTTTTCAGTGATCTGCCCGTACATATGATTGCAGAGCACGGCGCCTTGATCAAAGCAAAAGATTCGGGTGAATGGCAGTTGAATGAAGGCTACGAGGAGAATTGGAAGGATGGGATCCGTCCGATGATGCAGATCTATGCCAAACGTTGCCCCGGCGCATTTATAGAAGAGAAGGAAACCGCATTGGCGTGGCATTACCGCACCGCCGATGACAAGGAATATGCGAGCCGCCGTGCGCAGGAGCTGTTATGGCAACTCAAAAACTATATTCAGCCCGAATTGAATTTGCAGGTGATTGATGGCAACAAGGTAGTGGAAGTCAAGAAAACCGCATTCAACAAAGGGACTGCCACGCGTACGTTCGTCGAGGGGGGCGGTTTCGACTTTATTCTGGCTATTGGTGACGATACCACCGACGAAGACATGTTCGAGGCATTGCCGGATACTTCGTTTACCATCAAAATCGGGGATGACCTTTCGGCCGCGCGCAACCATATCCGCAACCAGGACGAAGTTTTCCATTTCCTGCATTTTATGGTCTCGCCCGTAGGCGAGTAGGCGGTGGTTTTGTATTTTAGCGGTTCTATGGAGGAACCGCTAAAATTGCTTCATTCGGTCGTTCAGGCCATTTATCCGCTCGATCACACCGATTGGGAAGTACTCTCACAGATCTGGAGACCTTTCAGCGCCCGGAGGAAAGAGATTATCACTTCCGCAGGTGAAACCGAGCGTTACATATACTTCGTCACGGATGGTGTTCAGCGCATTTATTATCTCGACGACCAAAGCCGCGAGGCAACTATTGCATTCACCTACCGGCCGTCATTCGGTGGCATCATCGATTCAGCGATGATGGAGGTATCCTCGCGGTATTACTACGAAACGCTGACGCCTTCGAGCTTTATCCGGGCGCCTTACAGCGAGTTTAAGGAGGTAGCGTATGAACGTCCGGCTATTGAACGGATGCTGCGCGCGGGCATGACGCAGACCCTTTCCGGCATTCTGGAACGCCTGGTGGAGGTACAATGCTTTTCTTCGGAGGATAAATTTCGAAATCTGCTCAGACGCAGCCCGCATATCCTGCAACTGGTACCCCATAAGTACCTCGCCAATTATCTGGGTATCGATCCTACCAATTTCAGCAAGCTTGTGAACAAGGTCCGGATTTGAAAATGTTGGTTTTTACCAAATATTTCAAAAAAACGGATGTGCAACTTTGCCATATCAAGTATCGAACGCCCATGGAAACCATTGATAAGAAGGACTTACTGCAAAGGCTTGACGATGTGGTCGAGCAGCACATTTCGGATGCCATCGCTTTGTTTCAGAACCGGGATAGCGAATTTCTGAACAGGCCATCGGCAACAGGCGGTTGGAGCATCGCGCAATGCCTGGACCATTTGAACAGCTACGGACATTATTATTTGCCCCGCACGCGCGACAAGCTCCGGGCATCGCCGCCTGCAAAAGCGGAAGGTTTTACCAGCACCTGGATAGGTGCCTATTTCACTAAAATGATGGACCCTAAGACCGGGAAGCGTAAATACAAAGCCTTCAAAGGGCATATCCCGCCGTCGCAACTGGATTCAGCCAAGGTCGTAAGTGAGTTTATCAGGCAGCAGGAGGAATTACTGTACCTCTTGCGCGACGGAGTGGACAAAGATCTTGATGCGATCCGCATTCCCATATCAATCCTGCCATTTATCCGAATGAAAATCGGCGATGTTTTTCAGTTCATCATCGCTCATAACGAACGTCATTTACAGCAGGCGAAACGAAACCTGGTACCCGAAAGCATTTATTAGCCATTTACCGGTGGTGCCGGTCGGCTGCGTGCCAGGCCGGCCCTTTTTATTAAAAAACAGCCACCGGAAACCGATGACTGTCTGGAAAAGGGGAGTGGATAGCCGATAAACGTCAGTAGGTTATGCAATTGTAAGACCATTGGGATCCAGGCGGCCCTCATTCATGTTTTCGAGCTTGATAAAGTGGCAAACGTAACCGGCCGACCGCAGAGCAAGCTGGATACGGGTGAAATCAGGTAGCTCGGATGTCAGGGTCAAAAGGAAATCCTGAAAATCGTAAGCCCAGTGTTTTACATTTAATTGTTTCAGGCAGTCGTGCAACTTTTGCAGCGATTTGCTCGCCTGGATATGTGTCCGGAAGAAAATTTTATATGTATTGGCCATTGGTCGTTACGTGAAATTTAGAGATCGGATGTTACCGATCTGATTTAGATCGTTGATTTAATGAATCAAAGCTAATACTTATTTAAAATCATTCCAAATAGATAGTGGCGTTTATTTTACGCAAAACAAAAAAGCTCCGCAACCGTGATGCCAAGTTGCGAAGCTTTTTTGAAAACTCCTTTTAGTGCTATATTAAGAATTTATTAGATTTTATAAATCCTGGCAATAGTAGGCTAATGCCATGAGGCCCAGTTCCTTTCGAGGAAGTCGACCCAGTTGCGCCACATAATGCGCTCGATATCGCCCTGGGAATAGCCCCGTGCGGCTAATAGCCCTGGGATCGTTTGCAGGTCCGCGATGGAATCGAGGTCGCCTGGCGATTGCTCTTTTCCATATGCGCCATCGAGATCGGACCCAATGCCGACGTGCAACGCATTGCCCGCAATCTGACAAATATGGTCGATATGCTGCACGATATGCTCGATTTTCAGCCCGGTACTTTCCGGCGTCGATTTGCCGCGTATCCAGCCGGGGATCATCATCCACGCATCGAACGCCATGCCGATTACCGCGCCGCGTTCCAGCAGGACCTTGATCATGTCGTCGGAAAACTGCCGGTTGTGCGGTGTAATGGCGCGGACAAGGTTATGGCTCGCCCAAACCGGGCCTTTGTACAAATCCATCGCTTCCCAGAATGCCGTGTCGCATAAATGGGTCGCATCTAGGATCATGTCGAGTAGGTCCATTTCGCGGAGCAGGTCTTTACCTTTTTCGCTCAGGGGGGCGTCCGAGTCTGTCCCGTACGCGTACACGCCCGGACCATAGTGCGCCGGCCCGATCGCGCGCAGGCCGTAGCCGTAGGCGGTTTCGAGGTTTTTGAGGCTAATGAATGAATCGGCACCTTCCAGACTCAGAATGTAGCCAATAGGCAAGCCTTCCGTCGATTCGGCATTCCGCCATAATTCCAGATGGCTGCGCAGGCCGGCCAATCCGGTGATCTGTACCATTTCACCGGCTTCTTCCATGGCCTTGTACCATGCCACCTGCGCCTGGGTGATCGCCCAAGCCTGCGCCTGTGAATGCCAGCCAGGTATTTTGCTGTCGGGTTTAATGTAGCGGCCTATTTGTGTAGCCACACAAAGCCCGATATTGCCTTTGCGCATTTCCGGAAAACTCACCACGCCTTTGCCGCGATCGGGCTTGTCTGTGAGGTTCTTTTCGCGGTCGCGGATTGAATACAGATCCTGGGTGAGGTCCCGGTTCCATTCCACAGCGTTCATGGAAAGGTCGAGATGTGCGTCGAAGAGGAACATATGTTAATGATTGAATGATTGAATGATTGAATGACTGAATGACTGAATATTTTTTATAGGCTTCTGAATGATCCATAGAGTTAAATATGGCTTCAAAAATCATTCACCCATTCAATCATTCAATCATTCAAAATTAAACTGTAATCCGCCTGCTGCGCGCCGTGATGCGCCATTCTGCGGTCACATTACCATCTTCGATCACCGTAGCAAAGTCGTGCAGCGCAACGGTCGGGCAGATGTGGTAGGGCAGGGCGTAGAATACGTCGCCGATTTGGATGCTTTCCCAGACGTCGGCGCTGACCTGGATCACACCGTGCTCCTCGCTCTGGCTTTGCAGCGAGTATTCGGGCAGATTGAGCAGGCGCAGGCGGTTTTCGATCGGATTTTCGGCAGCGATAGCCTTGTGGCCAAGGTCGATCGTGATGGTGCCTGTTGTCGGTTTGGAAATCACGCGGGTGATGATAAGCGCAGCGTGCTCGAACGGCTGGCCGTCGAAACGGTCGCCATATCCCCAGTCCCAAAGCACATTCGTGCCGGGACTCAGGTAAACATCCGGCCGCAGCGTATGCACCGTGAACGATGGCGAGCCGCCGACGATGATCATTGGTTCGTAACCGCATTCGGTCTCAATGCGGTCGAGCAGCGGAAGCACTTTTTCGTAATCGCTGTCGGCCGCGGCTTTGCGTTCTGAAAACTCCGGGTTACGAATATGGCCGTCGTAAATGTGCACGCCGCCGAATGCGAGCCCTTCGAGGCTGCTCACATAGCGATAAAGTGACAGAAGGCTTTCATCGGTGGCATGGCCCGTACGATTCATGCCGTTATTGACGTCCAGGAACACGGTCGATCGAAGCTCCTTTGAAATGGACGCTTCATTGAGTACTGAGGCAGTTTGCTCGTGGTCTATGAGCGACGCAAATGTCGTATGCGGGAACTTCTCCCGTAGTGCGAAGAGCCGGTCGATATTCGGGCCGACGAGCTGGTAGGCGATCAACACCCACGGCGCGCCGGTGCCAGCTACCATTTCAGCTTCGGCAATGGTGGCGCATTTGAATTTGGAAATGCCCGCAGAAAGTTGTTTTTCAACAACCTCCGGGCATTTGTGGGTTTTGACATGCGGCACGAGCCGCTCTGGGGAGCCGGCAATGTTCACCATACTCCGGATGTTGCTTTCAATGCGGTCTTTATAGAATAGGAGCGACGGAGATATGACTTCTCCGGGATTGTTGAGCTGGTACCAGGACATCGGTTCTAATTTTGAATGACTGAATGATTGAATGACTGAATGATTGAATAGGAATTATTCGGTCATTCAGTCATTCAATCATTCAAAATTACTTTTCTTCCAATTCAAACATCGCCTCGATCTCGACCGGAATGTTGTCGGGTAATGTGCCAATTCCTACGGCGCTTCTTACGCCGATACCGTTTTCTTCACCCCAAACCTTTGCAAAAAGCTCGCTGCATCCGTTGATGATAAATGGATGCTTTTCAAAATCATCGGTGCAGTTCACCATACCCAGGACCTTGATCACCCTTTTGACGCGGTTGAGGCTGCCGAGATTGGCTTTCAGTGTGGACAAGATGGCCAGGCCAACCTGACGCGCAGCGAGTTTGCCTTGCTCTGCATTGAGGTCTTTTCCGATGCGTCCGATGATCAGGGAACCGTCGTCCTGCACGGTACCGTGGCCGGAAACGTAAACCCAGCGTTTATCGACGATCAATAGGGGTTTGTAAACGCCTACCGGTTTCGGGGCGGGAGGAAGGTTGAGACCGAGCGCTGCGAAGTTTGATTCTGGTGTATTGTCCATGATAGTAAAGTGGATTGAATTTAATATCCTTATTCCTAATTTTTTCTTACTTTAGAAATACTAATCTGGGACCGTTCGTTGAAACGAACGGCAAGTTGATATTGCAAAGATTGCTGTCTGGGTTTTGAATACTCTTTATGGAGGGAAAAAGATTTAATTCGGTTCGTTTTAATGGGCGATAGGGGAACCTTCTAGTATCTATTACCGTCCGTTTTAACGGACGGAATTGACTAGAACTTTCAAAGGGCGGTATTAATTACACGAACAAATTTAGCGCTAAAACCCCCAGCAAACCCATGATAGACACAATTGTTTCCATCACCGACCAGGTAAGGATCGTGTCTTTAATGCTCAGATTGAAGTACTCCTTGAAAAGCCAGAAACCGCCGTCGTTGAGGTGTGAGAACATCAAACTGCCTGATCCGATGGCGAGTACGAGCAACTCGGCGGGCACGCCCGCGTTCGCGAGCAGTGGCGCGAGGATGCCCACAGTTGTAAGTCCTGCCACGGTAGCGGAGCCCACGCACACACGAATGACCGCTGCAATGGCCCAACTCAGCAGGAGCGGGGAGATGTCCAGCCCTTTGAGGCTTTCAGCGATGAAGGTACTTACCCCGCTGGCGGTCATAATTTCTTTAAATACACCGGCACCAGCGATGATCAGCAGAATGGAGGAAACGCCTTTGAAAGCTTCCTCCATGGATTTACCTACCTTTTTCATGCTCATGCCGCGTTTTACACCCAATGCATACGCTGCAAAAAGCACCGAAACGAGCATTCCGAAATACGGCTCGGCCAGCAGTGCGATTAGCTTATTGTCGGGATAAACGCGTTTGACACCCGACATGGTGGTAAGCAGAAAGACGGGCAGTAATGCGGTAACAACGCTGATCCCTAACCCGGGAAGTTCGGAAGCGGGGCGGGGTTTTACATCGAACAGGTCGGCGTCAGGCTTGGGTTGAAAGCGTTTCAATGTCTTTCCGAAAATAGGACCGGCCACGGCAATGGCGGGTAGCGAAACGATCATGCCGTAGAACAGGGTCTTTCCCAGGTCGGCATGCAGCTGGCTGGCGATCGCCGCCGGGGAAGGGTGGGGTGGGAGGTACCCGTGCGCAACCGACAATGCCGATAACATGGGAATACCTATATATAATAATGGTAGCCGGGCGGTTGCACTGATCATAAAAATTAGTGGAATTACAATCACGAACCCTGCATTATAGAACAATGGAATACCTATTACAAATCCCGCAAGCGCCATACCCCACTGGATGTATTTCTGACCGAAAAGGCTGATCAGCGCATCGGTAATACGCTGGGCCGCGCCACTGTCGGCGACCATTTTCCCTAGCATCGCCCCAAACCCGACAATGAGCACCAGGTCGCCCAGGGTCCCTCCCACGCCTTTTTGAATGGCCTTGCTAACCGTGTCGACGTCCAGCCCACTCGCAAGTCCAAGTGCGATGGAAACCAGCAGAAAGGAAATGAATGTATCGATTTTAAGCCAGGCGATGAGCAGGATGAGCGCGAGGATCGCGATAAAGGTTAATAGTAAAGGCATAGGTGAAAATTGTCGAAAATTAAGCTATTGCTAATAAGCAGGAAGAACGGGATTTTTAATGATAGATGTCAATTTAGTTTTCCCTGGGATATTTCTGAATGGTAATGCGCGGATAGTCACGCATATACGCCCCAGGGGCCGAAATAGCACAAAAGATAGTTTGTTAGAATGCTTAAAAATGGCGAAATTTGACTTTTTAGTACCAACAAGATTGTATTAATCCGCTGGGCGATTGAATCTATCGGTTTAGCCCAATTTAAAATTTTGATTCTTTTCTAATCATTTATGGCAGAATCTTCTGGTGAAAACATTATCCCGATTAATATCGAGGATGAAATGCGTGGAGCCTACATCGACTACTCGATGTCCGTTATCATTTCCCGCGCTTTGCCCGACGTTCGCGATGGTCTGAAACCCGTTCACAGACGGGTCCTTTATGGAATGGACGATCTGGGCGTAAGTTACAACCGGTCCCATAAAAAATCGGCTCGTATTGTTGGGGAGGTTTTGGGTAAATACCACCCGCACGGTGACTCATCGGTCTATAACACGATGGTGCGTATGGCCCAACCATGGTCGCTGCGCTACCCGCTTGTAGATGGTCAGGGTAACTTCGGGTCTGTCGACGGTGACAACCCGGCGGCAATGCGCTATACGGAGGCAAGGCTGAAAAGGATTGCTGACGAGCTGCTGGCCGACCTGAACAAGGACACGGTTGACTTTCAGCCCAACTTTGATGACTCGCTGAGCGAGCCGTCGGTACTTCCAGCTAAATTCCCGAACCTGCTCGTGAACGGTTCTTCCGGTATCGCGGTAGGTATGGCCACCAACATGGCGCCGCACAACCTGGGCGAAGTGGTAGACGGGGTACTCGCTTACATCGACAACAACGACATTACGATCCCCGAACTGATGGAGCACGTAAAAGCTCCTGACTTCCCGACGGGAGGGATCATTTACGGTTACAATGGTGTTCGCTCGGCATTCGAAACGGGTCGCGGAAGCATTATCATGCGTTCGAAGGCACAGTTCGAGGTGTCTAAAACCGGCCGTGAACAGATTATCGTTACCGAAATTCCTTATATGATCAACAAGGCGGCGATGATCGAACGAATCGCGTCGCTGATCAATGAGAAGAAACTCGAAGGTATTTCCGACATCCGCGATGAGTCGGACCGCGAAGGTATGCGCATTGTTTTCGACCTGAAAAAGGATGCCATACCTAATATTGTATTGAACCACTTGTTCAAATACACACCGTTGCAAACCTCTTTCGGGGTAAACAACGTAGCGCTCGTAAAAGGCCGCCCGGTGTTGCTGAACTTGAAAGATCTGATTAAGCATTACGTAGACCACCGGATTGTGGTAATTACCCGCCGGACGGAGTATGAGCTGCGTGAAGCTGAAAAGCGTGCGCACATTTTGCAAGGTTTGCTGATCGCACTCGATAATCTTGACGCGGTGATTGCATTGATCCGTGCAGCGCGCGACCCGGAAACAGCCAAGACCGGACTGATGGAGCAATTCAATTTGTCGGAAATACAGGCACGTGCGATCCTCGATATGCGCTTGCAACGTCTGACCGGTCTGGAAAGAGAGAAGATTGTTAAGGAATATGAAGAGATCATGCTCCTGATCGCCGACTTGAAGGACATTCTGGCCAACGAATACCGCAAGTACGAAATCATTAAAACCGAGCTGACCGACATTAAGGAACGCTACGGTGACGAGCGCAGAACGCAAATCGAGTTCTCGGCCGAAGAATTCAGCGACGAAGACATGATCGCCGACGAGGAAATGCTTATTACCATTTCCAAAGAAGGCTACATCAAACGTACACCGCTCTCGGAATACCGTACGCAGACAAGGGGAGGGGTTGGTTCCCGCGGTGTGAAAACCAAGGATACCGATTTTACCGAGCACTTGTTCTCCGCGACAATGCTCAATTACCTCCTGATATTCACGGAATACGGTAAGCTGTTCTGGATGAAGGTTTACGAGGTGCCGGAAGGAAGCAAAACTTCAAAAGGCCGCCCGATCCAGAACCTGATCAGCCTCGAAAGCGGAGATTCGATTCGCTCGGTAATCAATGTGAAGACATTGTCGGATGAGGATTATATCAACAATAATTACCTCATTATGTGTACCGAGCAGGGCACTATTAAGAAGACGTTGCTCGAAGCCTATTCACGTCCGCGCACCAACGGTATCATCGCGATTTCGATCAACGAAGGCGACCGCTTGCTGGATGTGGCGTTAACCAACGGCGACAATGATATTGTGATTGCGTCGGCGGCCGGCAGGGCAGTTCGCTTCAACGAAAAAGGTGTTCGTCCAATGGGACGTACGGCTGCGGGTGTACGGGGTATCAACCTGAACGATCCTGAGAACAAGGTAATCGGAATGGTTTGTATCAGCCGCGAGGATGCGCAACTTCTTGTGGTTTCCGAGCACGGTTACGGAAAACGCTCAGCGATTGACAGTTACCGCGTTACGAACCGTGGTGGTAAGGGCGTTTCGACCATGAATGCAACCGACAAGGTGGGTAAGCTGGTGGCGATCCGCGAGGTAACTGAAGAGGACGATCTGATGATCATCACGCGCAACGGTATCGCCATCCGCATGAGTGTGCAGGATATCCGTCAGGCGGGACGTAACACACAGGGTGTGAAACTGATCCGTCTCAGCAGCACGGATGAAATTACTTCGGTAACCCGCATTCTGAAAGATCCGGATGAAAAAGCAGAGGAGCTGGATGAAGAGGGCAACGTAGTTCCTAAACCGGTAGCACAAGTGGAAGGTGCTTCGGCAGAAGATATAATTGTTACGGATGATGAGTTGGACGAGGATGTCGCTGATGACGAGGAGGAGGACGATGAAGAGCCTTCCGACGACCCAGAGGCATGATTTTTGTAAAAATTATATTAATTGATTTATATTTAGAACTCGAACAATCAATCACAACCAAAGTTAATATTTATGAAAAAACTGTTTTTTGTTTCTGCACTTAGCCTGTTCGGCTGTGCTGCGATGGCGCAGGACGCTGTGAACAAGGCTTTGGTAGATGGATTTCGTAAGGACAAAGAGAAAAGCGATAAAGATGCCAGTGATCCGAAAGCAAGTGCCAAAGCTTCATTCTGGCTCGAACGCGCTAAACTTTATGAAAACATAGCCCTACAAGGTTCAGAAGTAGATTCTAGTGCAGCAAAAACGGCTTTGGAAGCCTACAAAAAGGTTGTTGAGCTGGATGTTACGAAGAAAGGGGAGCCGGGCAAATCCTCCAAGGAGGCCACTAACGTGATCAACGGTGGTGAAGGAACCCAGCTTTTTAATGCGTTCGTAAAGCAGGGTGCTGAGAAATACCAGGCAAAAAATCTGAGCGGTGCGCTGGAAATGTTCCAGGCTGCTCAGGAGATCAACAAAAAGGATACTTTGGCGTCCCTTTATGGTGGTATTGCTGCGCAACAGCTTGACAAAAAGGACATTGCAAAATCCTCTTTCGAGAAATATGCTGCCAACGGCGGTAAAGACCCCAGCGTTTTCTACGGTCTGGCTCAGCTGTACCGTTCAGAAAACAACTTCGATAAAGCTATCGAAACTTTGAACAACGGCTTGAAGCAGTCTCCTGGTAACAAAGACCTGAAAGCGGAAGTTGTGAATATCTTGCTGGCTTCGGGTAAAGAAGATCAGGCTATCCAGGAGCTAGAAGCCTTGGCCGCTGCTGATCCTAAAAACACTCAAAATGTGGTAAACCTGGCTATTTTGTACGATAACATGTACAGAACAGCTACCGATAAGGTAAAGCAATTGAACGCCAAAGTAGGTTCCGGTAACAATGCAGCAAGCACAGCGGAGAAAAATCTTGCCTCGGAAAAAGACAAGATCGCTGTGTATGACGGAGAGGTAAAACGTATCGGGGCGCTGATCAAGAAGCAGCCTAAGAATGCGGACTTGAAACGTCAGCTCGCAGACGTAACTGCCAAGAAAAAAGAAAGCACCGAAGCGATCGCTAAACTGGAAGGCGAAGTGAAAGCTGCACAGGAAGCTGCAAAAGGACAGGATGTAGCTGCATTGCAAAAAGAGCTTGCTGACGCAAAAGCAAAGCAGAAAGAAGCGAGCGAAAAAGCGGTAGCCAACTACAAGAAGGCTCTGGAAATCGATGCTACAAACTACGACGCACTTTACAACCTGGGCGTTTTCTATTTCAACGAAGCGGTACAGCTGAAAGGCGAAGTGGATAACATGAACATGACTGAGTATCAGCAGCGTGGTAAAGAAGTTGAAGGCCGTGTTTGTGGTAAATTCAAAAAAGCGAAACCATATTTCGAAAAAGCAATCCAGGCGAAGGACGAAGCTGAGGCTAAGGATAACCTGACAAACCTGAACGGCGTTCTCGAACAATTCGCTGCGAAAGGTGTTGCTTGTATCGAAGAGTAAATAGCGCGAAGCTCTTGCTTCGTGACAATTATTCGAAGGCCTCTGGCCGACGGATATGTAAAATCGGCCAGAGGCCTTAAATAAAGAGAAGAGAGCATCGGGTAATCGATGCTCTCTTCGTTTAAGAATGTCTATTTAACATAATATAAATTATACAACGAATCGTATGTAATGCGCTGACCACTATATCCACAGCGATTTCTTAGAATCTATAATAAACATGCAATGCTACTCGCTTTACATTCGAGGTAACTGAGAAGTAGTCGGAATTTCCATTGCTGTTCTCAAACCTCGCTTCGAACCCGAGCTTCCGAATTCCTGCGCCGATACCAATAAGAAAACCCTGGTCGTGCTTACGCGTTGCCAGCGCCTTGTCTTCGTCGACATGGACGTCTGTGTAAAAATGTGTTGTGGCTACGTATCGATTATTCTCAGAAACCACAAAGCCGTTCGAAATTCCGACGTTTCCGTACAAGAATGCGTTGCCACGGGTAATCCGGTAACGGATCAGGTTGTTCAGCCTGAGGTGACTTAGCCCGAAAGTGAAATCGGTAATGGTGAAGTTTTCAGGATTTACATTGGTCTGGTAGCGATCTGAAATTTGGTAAGACGAATACGTCAGTTCGTTGGCCACTATGAGATTTTTGTCTGTCCGTGGTACGACGATGTTCAGGAACAATCCAACTGTTGGACGTACCGACGTAGTATGCTGACGTTCGGTAAGATATTCAAAATGATAACCTTTGAACGACAATTTTGAAAGCGTCACTCCGGCTAATGCGCCTGATTCAAAACCGAGACCCTCACGTTTCGTAATTACTTTGGGTTTCGTTGTGGAGCACTTGTCGTAATACAGCTCGAAGAGCCGCGAGATTTCTTTATTGGAATATCTCAGGTTTGGAACGCGGTTCGCGACACTTTCGCAATCCAAATACGCCTTGATCTGTTGCCGGTAACGGTCAACGGTAACAATTCGATTTTGATTCTCCTTGATAATCTTGTACTTATGATAAACCAGCAATTCGTGTTCAGGATCGATGTACAATTGAACGTTGTCTGATCGATCCCGTAAATAGTGTAGGCTTTTCGGACCGTCGACTAGTCTCAATAAAAATACTGTATCCCGGGTAAGCTCCGGGAGGCCGTTTTCTGTAACATTATTATCGCCTTGAATTTTTCGGTGGACCTCTGCCCTTTCATAAGTTTCGCCATGAACCTGAAATGCAGACAATTCATGTAGCCCTAATGTCTTTTCCGTCTGAAACTTTTCATCCCGAAAACGAATGGTTTCCGGATTCTGCGACCAGTTATGATACTCAATCGTCCCACGAATAGTGTCTTGTGACGACGTGACTATGTACCCGGGTTCAAATTTCGATTGTGCGTAAATGTTGGAGAGTGGAATGAAAGCTATAAAAACTTTCGCGGAGAATTTAAGCATCAGGTCGTTGAATACGGTTCGTTGATAGTGTCGAGGTTTTGATAGCCCGTCCTCTTTGTCGGGCCGATATTTTTGTTGAAATGTCAGGCGGTGTGTTTGCTGGTTTTCTTCTTTTAATGCCTTGAAATTGAGTTGATTTTGATGGTTTTATTGGTGAATAAAAATTGTTCTATAAAATTCAAAATTGCCTGAAAATACTAGTTTAAGTGCTTTTCCAGCGTTTCTAACAGCTTTTTCAGGCAATTTTCGAGCGAATACACGCAGAATGTGTTGCTTCGGCGTCAGGCTACATCGCAAATCTTCACGCATTCGGCCAAAGAAGCTAACGGCTCGCGCTTGGGGATGAATTCTTGCGCAACAAATCCTTTGTACCCGGTTTCGACAATCGCTTTCATAATTGCCGGGTAATACAATTCCTGGCCTTCGTCGATTTCGTTGCGGCCCGGAACTCCGCCGGTATGATAATGGCCGATGTATTTGTGGTACTGCTTAATGGTCGCGATCACGTCACCTTCCATGATCGACATATGATAAATGTCGTAAAGCAACTTGAAGTTTTCCGAACCGACCATCTCGCAAAGTCCGGCACCCCAGGCGGTATGATCGCACATGTAGTCGCGGTGGTTGACCTTGCTGTTGAGCAATTCCATGATCATGGTTATGCCGTACTTTTCGGCGGATGGCATCAGGCGGCGCAAACCTATGGCGCAGTTGCGCATGCCGTCATAGTCGGACATCCCGCGGCGGTTGCCCGAAAAGCAGATAACTGTTTTATAACCAGCTTCTTTCAGTTTGGGAAAAAGGTCCTCGTAACTTTTGACAAGCTCGTCATGCAGGGCCGGATCGTTGAAACCTTTTTCGATACCCATGCCCGCGCCGTTGGGTAGCGCGCACGTGAGTCCATACTTTTTCAATGTCGGCCAATCCTCCGGTCCAAGGAGTTCAATGGAAGTGATACCGATCTTCTTGCATTCCTGCGCGAACGTATCTAGCGGGATTTTTCCGTAACACCACTTGCAAACCGAGTGATTGATCTTACCATTCAGTTTAGTACCCAGTACGGATTCGGTTTTGGCGAAAACTTCCGAGATGGACATCACTCCGGCTGCGGCACCTGCGGCGGTTCCCGCGGCTATATTTTTTAAGGCGTTTCTTCTGGTTGACATAATCTAAAATATGGAATATCAGTACTAAGCGATATCACAAATAGTGACTCCCTGCTTCAAAGAAGCCAGATCGTCGCCGCGGCTCGGGACAAACTCCTGCCCTACGAATCCTTTGTAACCGGTTTCTACAATTGCTTTCATGATCGACGGATAATAAAGCTCCTGCGTTTCGTCGATCTCGTGACGCCCCGGTACGCCGCCTGTGTGATAATGCGCAATATACTTATGGTACTTTTTGATCGTCGCGATTACGTCGCCTTCCTGGATTTGCATATGGTAAATGTCGTAGAGCAGCTTAAACTTCTCGGAACCAACCGCTTCACAAAGTGCCGCACCCCATTCCGTCCGGTCGCACATGTAGTCTTTATGGTTGACCTTGCTGTTCAGCAGCTCCATTACCAGTGTCACATTATGCTTTTCGCAAGTCGGGATCAGTTTGCGGATGCCCTCGGCGCAGTTCCGGATGCCGTCGTAATCCGACATCCCGCGGCGGTTGCCCGAGAAACAGATAATCTTGTCATAACCCGCAGCGCGTACTTTGGGAATCACGTCTTCAAATCCCTTGATCAGTTCCTCATGATTTTTAGGATCATTGAAACCTTTGTCAATGCTCCGCGTAAGTCCTTCGCCCCAGGGTAACGCACAAGTAAGACCGTATTTTTTGATCACCGGCCATTCCTCCGGGCCAAGGAGTTCGATGGAAGTCAGTCCAATCTTCTTACATTCCTGCGCGAAGGTATCCAGTGGAATTTTACTATAACACCATTTGCAAACGGAGTGATTGATCTTGCCGTTCAGTTGTGGCCCAAGCGCATTTGCGGATGCAGCAAACGCATGAGCAAGCGAGCTCGAAAACGTACCCAGCCCTGCCGCGGCAACCATGTTTTTAAGCGCGTTTCTTCGATTTGGAAGTGACTTCATTTATTAGTTAACTATCTGAAATAATGTAAGTTTATTGTCATAAGGGCAGGAAGCCCCTACCCTTTTTGCCTATGAACGTATTATCGTATACGCCTGTTCTAAGCCTCACTTTCTTTTGCTGTATCCACAAAAAAAGTAGTGATGCTACCGGATCCATTTCTGCTTTTAGAAGCATCAGGATCAACACGCAGCACCACTATCTTAAGCCTAATTAATTATAATCTACTCAAAAAATCGTTTGATCTATTTTCCGCTTTTCGGCGCGCCGGATTCGGAGTAGATCGGGTTATTTTTGTTACCGCCAGCCATTAGGTAGGCTACGAGGTCTCTCAATTCGTTAGGGTTCAAACCGTTGATCAGGCCCGGAAGCATGATGGAAACGGGTGATATTTTGCTGGAAACGACATCCTTCTTGGCCACTTTCCGGATCGTTTTCGGATCGAACGGGTTTTGCGACACATAATAGAAGTTGGCATCCTGATTCACTTCGCGGCCAACAATCGACTGTCCGTCTTTCATCTGAAACGAGATCGAAGCGTATTGGTCAGACACCGCTTTGTCCGGTTCGATGATCGCTTCGAGCATATCCTTCACAGAGAAACGGGTTCCCAGTTGGGTCAGGTCAGGACCAACGTCGGCACCTTCGCCCTGGATTGTGTGGCAGCGGCTGCAAAGCACGGCAGAGAAAATCTGCTTGCCGCGTTCGAAATCACGGTTGTTAAGGCTGTCTTTTACGAGTTCAACGGCCTGATCCACTTTCCATCCGCGGCCCGGGCCTTTCGGTGTGTAGAGCTTCGCCAGGTCGTTACCGGTTCCTGTAAGTAATTCAGAACCAGACAATTTGTTGTAATAGGCCACTTTGTCGCTTGGTACGTTTTTCAATGCAAGCTGACGAGCTTTGTCAATAAAGCCGATGTAGCTGCGCCCGCCCTGGTAGCTGAATGCTTTGTGGAACCATTTGAAATACTCTTCGCGCAAGGCGGGTGTCCAGCCGGTTTTAGCACTGCTCAACATGATTGCGTAGAACGTCTGCTGTTGCGGCGGCATTTTTTCTAACAAGCCAGCCAGGTCGAGACCATATTGCGGGTTGCGCAGGATCAGGTCGGCCGAAGCGGTTACCATTTCGTTGTCCTTGTCATCGAACTTCTCGTTCTTCGCGATCAATGAAAGGGTTTTCTCAACCACTTTCGGTGCTTCGATGGTTATCAGGATTTTGGCTAAGAATCTGTTTTGTAATGCGTTAGCAGATGGATATTTGGGGTTCAAATAAGCAATCAATGCAGCTTTCGTAGCAGCGTCGGGCTGACCTGTGCGGTACAGGATCACTTCTACCGCACGCAAGAGCGCTTGCTTGTTCAGGTCATCGAGCTTCGCGTAATCAATGGTAGTCAGTTTTTTCAAAAGGGGCCCTCCTACTTTTGTCGAATCGCCCTGACGGCCCAATGCAATGGCTGCATAAATAATCGACTGAGGATCTTTTTCGGCATAAACTTTGCTCTCCCATTGGCTAACAGGCTGATGTTCGATAGCCAGGCGGGCCGCGTAGCGGAGGAAACGGTCCGGGCTTTTCAGCAACGGCCATGCCTGCTCGATCGCTTTCGGATCTTTCTTAACGTGGTATTCTTCGATCGCTGTACGCTGCTTGTGCTCAGGAGTAATCACCGGCGTCGCTGCATTCGACCCTGGTGCAATATTCTTATAATCGCTATAATATACACGATAAAGATCCGATTCAAGACGACGACCACCGGTCAGGAAGTACAATGCACCGTCAGGGCCGATTGCACCGTCGGTCAATGGAAGCGGTGCTCCCGATAGAAATTCTTCGTGTTCAGCAGTGTAAGTAGAACCGCTGGGTTTCAGATGCAGCCCGTGAACGATACCAAAGCTCCAGTCGAATGCGAGCAGTGTGTTTTTGTATTTTGCGGGGAACCGGGCGTCTTTCAAGTAAATGAGGTTGGTAGGCGATCCCTGTCCGATGTTCATCACGGGCGAAAGGAAATCGGCAAATGCGGGCGACGTGTTGGCAGAACCTGTTCTCCAACCGAACTCACCGCCACTCACCGCATGGCAAACGCGCGTAGGACGATACCATGGTGTTCCGAAATCCCACTCCATATCCGAGTCATAGGCGAAAAGATCGCCTGCTTCGTTGAATGCGATGTCGTAGGGGTTACGGAAACCGGCTGTGTACAATTCCCAGTTTTTGCCTTCTGGATCAGTGTGGGCAATCCAGCCGCCCGGCGCATGACGGTCGGTCGCATGACCGCGAGGGTCTTTAATGAACGGGAAAAGGTTATCGTTCTTCCAGTTTGGCATCAAGCGGTAGATATCCATTTTGGGCAGGTCGGTGAAGTTCCCGGCCACCACAAAAAGTGATTTCTGATCCGGCGCCATCACTATGCTGTGCGGTCCGTGCTCACCTTCACCGGTCAGCGGTTTGATGAGCGTGATCTTGTCGTATTGATCATTGTTGTCTGTATCCTGCAAACGGTACAAACCGCTGCCTTTCGGGAAGCGGGCGTTCGACCGGTTGTTGATCATCACGTAAAGGCTATTGAATGCGTAGAGCAAACCGTGGGCATAACCCATCGCCACTTTCGCGGTATCTCCTTCTATCTTCAATGCTTCAACCTGAGGCTTGTCGGTGGAGCCGATAGCCGGCAGCACCAGGCGGTACAATCCGCCGTATTGATCGGAGGTAATCATCCTTCCCTTGTTGTCGAACGTCATGGATACCCATGATCCGTTCTTTTCTTCCGAAACACTATATAAATGATCGGCCTTGAAGCCTTCCGGGAGTTTCAATTTGTCGACCTTTGAGCCGGGAGGACGGTGTTTGGCAGTTCGGTTACTTAGCATCACTCCACAGAAGACTCCCACGGCGAGCAGTACCGCGAGCGTCATCGGAAGTTTTAACCATTGTTTTTTTGTGTACATTTTACAGCTCAGCGTTTAAGTAAATATGATTGATAAACAAGGATGAAGTATGGGGGCTAACCTGATATGTGCCCTGGTCGGGCGCTCCGCTTGACGGGATTTATTTTGTCTTAAATAAAGCAAACTAAAACTTTAAATAATCTGGTATTGCAATATTAGATTGAAACATCCACGGGACTATCCTGTTCTGTGGGGTATCAGGCGGATAAGTATGTTTATAATGAAAAAAGTGCAGCGAGCTCGCGCTAGCTGCACTTTTTTATCCTTTTGCATCCATCAGAAATGCGGCGTCAATGCAGCTTCAACGGCGGGAAGACCGTAGTAGTCGTCCAGGACGGTGAATGCATTCGGCGGTGGCACAGCTCCCGCCGGGAAATAGTATGCGGCCGGGTTAGCCTTCACCTTGGCGCCGTAGGCAGTGATGATTTCCTTCACACGGCCAGTGCGCGTAAGATCGAACCAGCGCTTGTTTTCGAATGCGAGCTCCACCCTCCTCTCTTTGAAGATCGCTTCGCGCATATCTGCCTGCGAGGCCGCCTTGGTCGCTGCAAGTCCCGCGCGGGTGCGAACCTGGTTGATGTAAGTAGCGGCGTCGGCGGTTTTGCCCTGCTCGTTCAACGATTCGGCCAGGAACAGCAGCACTTCCGAGTAGCGGTACACAGGCCAGTTCTGCCCGGTGTTGTTATGCAACGAGTGTGGCCGAGCGTACTTTTTGATATAAGGATAAAGCTTATTGTCTACCAGCGAGGTGCTCAGGGTCACCCAACCGATCGAAATATCCTTTCTCTTGTCACCGGTTTCGTATGCCGCGATCAGGTCCGGCGTAGGAATGTTGTTACTTTCCTGCGAGGTCGGCTGCGGGTTGGAAGTGCCGGTAATCGGCGCGATTTCGGCAGCAGTGATCGGTGACGGAATAAAGCGGTAAATCTGGTTACCGTTGTAGCCAGACGATCCTTCCATGTACTGGATCTCGAAAAGCGACTCCTTGTTGTTTTTGTTGCCGGTCGTGGTCGAGAATGCATCGTTGTAATCAGGCATCAACGCATAGTGACCGCTAGCTACGATTTCTTTCAGCAATGGCTCGGCCAGCGCCCATTTTTTCTGAGTAATATAAAGGTTCGCCAGCAACATTCTAGCCGTACCTGAAGTAACACGTCCAGCCTCTTGTTTGGATTTGTCCAGAAGCCCGGTGATCGCTTCTTTCGCGTCCTTCTCGATCTGTGCATAAATTTCTTCGGTTGTCGACAATGGCAAAGGCGCATCGTCACGACCTGTTGCTGGTACCAGGTGAAGGGGTACTTTACCGAACAGGCGCACGAGGTCGAAGTATGCAAATGCACGGAGGAACAGCGCTTGTCCTTTCAGGTTACCCTTGGACGCCGCGTCGAAATTCACGCCGTCAATCAATGCGATGATCTGGTTTGCCCGGGCGATGATCCGGTAGTTCAGGCGGTACTGCACCAGTACATTGTCGTTGGCAGTGATGCCGTTAGCCGTCGGAATTGCGAAATCCGCAACGTTTTCCGTAGGGTCCACTGCACCGTACAGTTTGTTACGGGCGTAGTAGGTATTGTCGGAATGCATTTCCTCCAAAATCCAGGCACGCTCGTTGAACATTTGGCGGAACGGTTCGTAAGCCGCGTTTACCGCCTGCTTGAAATCGTTTTCAGAGGTAAAGAAGTTGTTGGAACTCAATGCGGTTTCCGGGTTAACAGTCAGGAATTTGTCCCCGCAACTGCTCGTTAGCCCCACTGCCAGAAACCATGCTGCTATATATCTAGTTTTCATTTCTATCGGAATTAAGATGAGATGTTTTACAAGTCAGGCTTAGAAGTTGAGGTTCAAGCCGAGTGTCCAGGTACGTGGTACCGGATAGTTGGAAAGATCCACACCCTGGCTAAGGTTACCGCCATCTCCTTGTCCGTCGCCCTGAGCGCTGGTTTCAGGGTTAGGTCCACCCCAGTATTTGGTGAAAACATACACCTGCTGAACGCTTGCATACAGACGGGCCGATTTGAAAAACTTGTTGATACCACCCATATTGTAGCCCAATGTGATATTCTTGAGTGTAAAGTAAGATGCATTCGCCAGGAAGTGCGAGCTGTTCCAGTCGCGTTCCACACCAGTGTAGTTACCACCGTTGTTGGTAGCACCGTACATTCCTTTACCCGGGGTAATTACCGTCTGAGCTTCCACAACGCCGGTTACCGGGTTCACGCCGTTTTTCACACGGAAACGATCCTTAGCACCTGCCACCATGTTGAAAACACCATCAAGGTTGGCTGTGCTGTAAAGGTGACGTACCCAAAGTTGGTTACCCTGCGAGCCGGATCCGGTAATCGACAGATCCCATCCGCCGTAGCTCAATGTATTGGTCAGGCCGTAAGTGAATTTCGGGAATGGATTTCCGATGACCGTCCGGTCGTCGGCATCGCCACCGTTGGTGATCACGCCATCGCCGTTCACATCCTTGAACTTGATCGTACCGATTGCCGAGCGGCCGGGAATGATAGCGCTGCTGGCCAGTTCTTCTTTGCTCATATAGAAGCCTTCTTTTACCAGACCATAAAACTGACCGAATGGGCGGCCTACCTGAGTAATGTGGAAAGTACCATACACGCGGTCGATGCCCGGTGCGAGTTCCATCACCTTGTTGCGGTTGATCGAGATGTTGGCATTGGTAGTCCATTTCAATTTGCCCACCAGGTTACGGGTAGTCAAGGAGACTTCATGTCCCCAGAATTTGATCTCACCGATATTGTCATTGTAGTTGGAAAAACCCGATTCCTGAGGAACCTGAACCGCGTAAAGCAAGTTGGTGGTCCGCTTGGTGTAGAAATCGTAGATCAGCTGAATGCGGTCGTTGAGGAGCCCCACGTCGAGACCGGCGTCAAATTGCTTGGTTGTTTCCCAGCCCAGGTTGCTGTTCGAAAGCGAAGTCACCTGGGCACCGGTAGCTACCGTGCTTCCGAAAACCGCGTTGGTTGTGTTGTTAACCAATGCATACTGAGTGTAGTTACCGATGTTGTTGTTACCGATCACCCCGTAGCTGGCGCGTGCTTTGGCAAACGACACTTTCGGGATCGACTGCATGAAGTTCTCATCCGAAATTACCCAGCCCACAGACGCCGACGGGAAAGTACCCCAGCGGTTGTCGGAACCGAAACGGGAAGAACCATCGGCACGGACAGCTGCAGTGAAGAGGTATTTGCCTTTGTAGTTATAGGTCAGACGTGAAATGTAGGACATCAGCGCCCATTCGTTCGCACCATTGAAAGTGTTCGATCCGGAGATACCGTTCACGTTGAAAGACCCTCCGCGGTCGATATTGATCGCGCCCTGGATTGTCGGAAGGCGGTCGTCAGTGTAGGTGTTGGCCGTGATACGGTCAAACTCCTGGCGGAAACGTTGTTGTGTAAAACCAGCCAGCAACTCGAAATTGTGTTTTTCGTTGAAACTATGGCTGTAAGTCGCCAAGTTTTCGTTCAGCCATGAGAAGTTCTGATAGTTCTGGCGGATCGAAACGGCCGTTGTCGGGATTGGCACGTTAATCGCACTCGTAGCCGTCGACGGGTTGAAGAAGAAGAACTTGTTGCTCTCCATCTCCACGTTCAAAGTCGATTTCAGCGTCAGACCTTTGATCGGATTGTACTGGATGTAAGTGTTGCCCAGTAATTTGTTAATCTTCGTCTCGTTCGTTAGCTCATTCGCCGCACGCACCCAGTTAGGATAGTTGAAGATGTTACCCGTGCTGCTCGGAAAGGTATTGAACTTGGTAAGATCGCCGTTCGCATCCCGGATGGGCATTACAGGCCATGTGTGCAATGCATTGAAAAGCACACCGGTTCCCCGGTCACCATCCGTTCTTGGGGTATTGTCATATACAAATTGCGGCGCTACGTTGAAACCGATTTTCACCTTACTCGAAATATCGTACTCGGTGTTCATACGGAGCGAATACCGCTTGTAGTTGTTGTTCAGCACCACCCCTTTCTGGTTGAAAATACCCGCCACGAGCGATGTGCGCATATTTTCCTTGTTGGAGCTGACGGTTAGATTGTAGCTCTGGATGGGAGCAGTACGAAGCAATGCATCGTACCAGTCGTTGTTTTTGCCGCGATACTTGGATGGGTCCTGAAACTCTTCAGGTACTGGTTTATTTTCATCTTCATACATCTCCTTCTTGAACTGCGCGAATTCTTCGGCGTTCAGCATTTTCACACGGCCTCTCATTGGGACTTTCTGAATACCCGCGTAGGCATTGAAGCTCACGGCCATTTTGCCGGGTGTACCCCGTTTGGTTGTGATAAGCACTACGCCATTGGCCGCGCGCGAGCCGTAAAGGGAGGTCGAAGCGGCATCTTTCAGAATCGTAATGTCTTCGATTTCATCGGGGTTCATCTGGCCGATGGTACCGGTAATCGGGAAACCGTCAATGACATAAAGCGGGTCGCTACCGGCTGTAACCGATACCTGGCCGCGAATACGAACGGACATCCCCTGCCCCGGCTTACCGGTTGTCTGGTTGATCTGCACACCGGCGAGGCGCCCTTGCAGTTTTTGAGTCACCTGGGACACCGGAATATCTTTAAGTTCTTCACTTTTAACGGTTTGTACCGCTCCTGTAATTTCTTTTTTCAACTGGCTACCGTAACCCACTACGACTACTTCGGTAAGTGCTTTGGCATCAGTGGCGAGTTTGATGTCCATTGTCGAGGCGGCTCCCAAAGGAACTTCCTGGGTGAGAAAGCCGACGGAAGAGAATATGAGTACGCCACCTCTGTCGGGAACATTGATGGAATACACTCCATCCGCGTCGGATACTGTACCAATGGTGGTGCCCTTAAGTACCACGCTCACACCCGGCAGTTTTTCGCCGGTATCGTCGGTTACTCTTCCCTTGATTGTCCGGTCGGCGTTGATATTGGTGCTTACCACCAGCGGATTAAGATGGAAACTATTGCCGGCTACTGCACTGAGCCCGCAAGCCGCACCGATCAGCGCCTGGCCTACGGACAGTTTCAGGATCGAATTCAATCGGCCGTAGTAAGGGGATTGTCGAAATTGATTCATAAGCTTCATTTTTAGATTTAGTAATTAGCAGAGGCCCGGAGCAGTGTTTAAACAGCCCGGGTAACGGGGTTAATCGGTTAAGCTTTTTATTCTCATAGTCATCGGTTTAAGTGAATAATTGTCGGGATTGGGAAAAGCAGCGTTTAGGTATGTAAATAATACGGTGTCGTCAGGTCACAACGGATAGCCTCCCAGCATATTAACAGGCCTGAAAGCTGCCGGATTTAACGTTGATGAAGATTTTGGAATACTCTAAGAAATAAATGTCTTTCTGACGCATAAAAGACAATTGTTCATGCTTAAAGTAACATTTATGCAATAGTAGAATGATTGAAAGAACTGACTGTCCTGCTCTGTCTGGTTTTGATTAATATTTAATTAACATGAGTTTTTTGGATATATCTTATATCTGGCATGAAGAAGCCATCCGTCCACAGCGAGGCGACGGTCCGTAATATAGGATATGAGGCAGGTGAGGTAGTAAGGAAAAGGTCTGCCGGAAGGCTGGTTATCAGCACCTTCCGACAGATCCAATGGGCAAATCTAGACGAGTAGTTCTTTGACCGCAAGGCCCTTTCCGTCGGGAGTTGTATAGAAAGGCCGCCTCTCGATTTCGTATTGGGTATCCGGCGGAATACCTAGTGCATGATAGATCGTCTGGTGAATGCCATCAATCTTGACGGGGTTTTCAATGGTCTTGCAAGGACGCTCATCGGCGGTTTTGCCGTAGACAAAACCTTTTTTGATGCCGCCGCCAAACATGAGCATCGAGCATCCGTCGGTGAAATGGCGATGCATGCCGTAGAATTTAAGATCCGAAAGAATGTCGGGCTGGGCTACCTGCTCTTTTACTTTGGCATCCGGGCGGCCTTCCACCATCATATCACGGCTGAATTCGCTCGCCAGCACGACCATCGTACGGTCAAGGAGGCCTTTTTCATCGAGGTCTTTGATAAGCTGAGCAACCGGACCGTCGATTTGCTTCTTCATGTCCTGCAAGCGTGTGTGCCCGTTTTCATGCGTGTCCCAACCTTTGAATGGCTCGTACTCGGTGGTGACGCTAATGAAGCGGGCGCCCTGTTCCGTGAGCCGGCGGGCAAGCAGGCAACCGAGCCCGAACCGGCCGGTGTTATAAATGTCGTAGCTCTTTTTGGGTTCAGTACTTAAATCGAACGCCTTCGATTCCGGCGAGTTGAGTAAAGCATAGGCCTGTTCCATCGAGCGCTTCAACGACTCCCGCTGGTAATCGCTACCGAACTCTCCTACCGGACTGTTATTGATCAGTTCATTGTACAACTGATTCCGGCGTTCAAATCGCTTCGCGTCCATACCCACGGGCGGACGTACGCTTTCAAGACCCTGGCTTGGGTCGGGAATGAAGAACGGCCCGAACTCATTGCCGAGGAAGCCAGCCGTGTGGAATGCTTTCAGCTCTTCGGCTTCTCCTACTGTGAACCGCTGCCCAATATCAATGAATGCCGGGATCACCGGATTTTTAGGGCCCAGTTCTTTGGCGATCCAGGAGCCGATGTGCGGTGCTGCTACGGTTTGTGGCGGCTCGTAGCAAGTGTGCCAATGGTACTGGTGGCGCGAATGCAGAATGTGTCCCATGTCGGCTGCAACGTACGAACGGATGAGCGTTCCTTTGTCCATCACCTGCCCTATGGACTGCAAGCCGTCCGAGAAATGGATGCCGTCGAGCTTCGTCGGGAACGATTTGAATGTGCTCAAAACGCGGTTGCCCTCCATATCTTTTTCGAATGGCGTGTAGGCCTTCGGGTCGAAAGTTTCGGTATGCGCCATACCACCGGCCATCCATAAGAGTATTACTGTGTCCGCCGAAGAATTGGCTCCTGCCTTGCCTCGGCATGAGGTGAGCAGGTTTGATATAGGAGCTCCCGCCGCCAGAGCGGCCATCGTAGCGGCGCTGGCGCGTTGCAGAAACTCCCTCCTATTCCATTGGATATTCATTTCTTAATATATTTTAAATGGTTGTATTTCATTAGTTTAGCTAAAACTACTTTTTATGCTTTAAATACTTTTAATATTTACAATTAATACTATAAATTTTATTCTTTATGTACATTATAAATGTTAAGTCTGTATTTAAAGCTTTATTCATTTGATATTTTAAATATGTTTTATCTGTATCCTACATTTAATATATCAACTGAAACTCAGGCACCAGTGCGATCGCCCAAACGAGGTCCTGAATGCCTTCTTCGCTTGGTGTCGGGCCGAGGATCTTCTTCGCGGCCGCGAGCTCTTTCGGCACCGGCGAGCGGCCCAATGCCTTCCGGTAAAGTGCCGTTACAAGCGAGTCGGATGTTGGGTATTGCGACTTCCAAACTTTGGACCCCGCTTTGAGCGTCTCGGTGAATTTCGAACCGTTCGTAAGTTCCAGTGCTTGGAGCAGGTTCGCCTGGGAAGTACGGCCGGTACTCACCGTCTCGCGGTTCGGGCGCCCCAGCGAGGTAAGAAAAGGGTCGTTCTTCACGAACGCCGCACGCGGGAACGGTAGCCGCGACTGAATATCTTCCGGGAGCTTTTTCAATGCAAGCGCAGTGTCGGCGTACATCGGCGTGAAGCTCGCGCTGATCGCGTCGGCGAATTGCTCGGCGGTAAGCCTTCTGCGCACCATGCCGGTAAACTTGAAATCGTTCGCCATAATATCGCCCGCTTCTTTCACCGACGTAGAGGGCAGCTGGTAAGTCTTCGAAGTCACGATCGTGTAAATGAGTTTTTTGATATCATAGCCATTGGTCACAAAGTCGGATGCCAGCCAGTCGAGGAGGTCCTGGCTCCAAGGTAAATTGTCCATCGCATCCACGGGCTCCACAATGCCACGACCCATCAGCTGCGCCCACACACGGTTCACGAGCGTGCGGTACAATCTTCCATCTTTCGGCTGCACGAGGAAGTCGGCCAGCTGACGGAGGCGTTTCTCGGTACTTGCGTTCACTTCGATTTCGCCAAGCTCCGGGTACAGAATGCGGGTCCCCGCTATTTTTCCGGTAGGTTTATCGCAGCGGTTGATTTCAAGCAATGTGTCTGCGAAGATGTTGGCAAATGCATAGGCGTCGGCCAGTTTCCAGTCGCTGATAAAACTGTCGTGACAGGAAGCACATTTAAGATTTAAACCCAAAAACACCTGGGCCACATTCTGGGCCGCCTGCATTTCGGTGCGCTGGCTGGAATTGATGGTCCCGCGCCATTTGATGCCTTTAATGAAACCTTCGGATTCCTTGTTAGGGCTGATCAATTCTTTCACGAACCAGTTGTACGGTTTATTATCCACCAAGCTTGCGTAAAGCCATTTGGAAATGCCAAAGCGCCCGCCGGTAATGTAGCCTGTTCCGTCGTAATCGTTCCGGAGCGCGTCGTTCCAGAATGTCATCCAATGCTGTGCGTACGCGTCGTTCTGGGAAAGAAGGTCTTTGGCGAGTAACTCGCGCTTGTCGGGGTGGGTATCCGCTATAAATGCATCCACCTTTTCGGGAGGCGGCAACAGCCCGATAATGTCGAGGTATACACGACGAATATAGGTGCGGTCGTCAACGACCGGTTTCCAGCTTCCTTTGGTCTTTTGAAAATACGCATTTACAAACAGGTCGACAGGCTTATTGAGGTCGGCGGTGGCGGCAGGCACCTGCGGTGTGCGCGGGGCTAGTTCCGCCACACGATAAATGCTTTTCTCTTTGCCATCGGGCCACGGAGCACCTTTTTCGATCCAGAATTGAAGCAATTTTACCTCCTTCTCGGTCAAGCGCTTGCCTTTGGTGGGCATAGCCTCCTTGTGACCTTTAGGCAGCGAAATCCGGCGGATTAGTTCGCTTTTGCCGGGATGGTTCGGTACTACCACCACACCGTGCTCACCGCCTTTCATAATGGCGTCTTTACTGTCGAGCCGCAGCTCTCCTTTCATTTTGGTCTCGCTGTGGCAACTGTAACAGTTGTGCGCCAGGATCGTCCTGACTTCCACATTGAGGTTTTGTATTTGTTCAGGGGTTAATGCGCCATTGTTGGTCAGTACAAAATCAGCTTCGGTCTCGCCCTCCGGCTCCACGGTGTCACCGGCGCCGGGCAATACGCTCGTGAGGTAATCCTCGCCGTGGGTAAGCATGGCGCCGTAATGCCCTGCAAATGAAACACCTAATACCGTAGTCAGCAGCAGTCCGCGGAAGAGGCTCCTGTTGCCGGAACGTAGCGTAAATGCCGTAACAAGGGAAAGTACCATTGTGGCAATTCCGGCCCAGCGGTGGATTTCGAGATTAGTACCGCTGGAATCTTCGGAGCTGGCGAGCAGCAGGCCAAATACAACGGCGAGCACCGCGCTTCCTGCGCTCACCCACGTGATAATGCGCGTACCGTCGCGCAGGACGGTCGATCGGTGCTTCCAGTCGATGAGTTCAAAAAGCAATGCAATGCAGAGAAGCCCAATGGGAAAATGGACCAGTAAAGGGTGCAATCGTCCTAAAAATTGCCAAAGCCAGAAAGTTTCGGTTGCTTGGAGTAACACAAGTTCAAGGGGTTAGTGGTTCAGGAACACCAGCGGGGATATTCCGCAATCATACAATACTAAAATGCAGCGAGGTGAATAGTATCCTGTGCTGTCTTGTTATAAGTGAAAAATGTTCATGATTTTCTGAAAAAGTTTATATAAAATGTATTTGATGTAGTAAATTGGTTATTAAGGTTATAACGATCTGTTTCACGGATTAGTTATAAAATTTAACAGGAGAGACATATTGAATGTCCCTCCTGTGCAAGGTTAACATTCCAATCGATCAATAGCCCGGATTCTGAGTCAGTTTCGGGTTGATCAGAATTTGCGGTGCCGGTAGCGGCAGGAAGTACTCATTCTCGGTGTAGACATAGTCTGTCGAGTTAAACGGTACGTTTCCTCGTGCCACAGTGGGTTTCGCGCGTTCCTGCGCACCGTGTGCATTCATAAAGGCCGCCCATTCAGCAGGTGTTTTAGTCCTTTTCAAATCAAACCAGCGGTGATTTTCGAATGCCAGCTCCAATCGGCGTTCTTTCAAAACAGCCGTTCTAAACGCCGTTTTATCCGCGATCGCGAGATCCGCGAGGCCTGCGCGTTTCCGGATCTGGTTGAGGTAGCCAAGTGCTTCCGCATTCGGGCCGGATTGCTCGTTGATCGATTCCGCCAGCATCAGCAGGACATCGGCATAACGTATGACCGGCCAATTGGAATTGGTACGGTTTACAATCGTGTGCGGGTAGTTGTATTTGACAATGTAAGGCACCTGATAGGTGGTTGTATCCAGCTTGAAATTAGGTCTCAGAGAGATATCTTTCCTCAAGTCCCCTTTTTCATAAGCCGCCATAATGTCGTTGGTGGGAATATTACGGCCGCCGTTTGATCCCGCCGCGAAGCCCGTCACCGCCCCTTTCGAAACCCTTGGTGCAAAGACATATTCGAAATTGCTCCACTCGCCGAGGTCGTTATCACCCTGGTACTGGATTTCGAAGATCGATTCTATGCCGTTTTTCTTCGAGATGTTATAGTTGTCGGCATAGTTCGCATTCAACGCATATCCGAGCGTCGTTACCTCTTTCAGCGTCGTGATCGCGTCGGCGTACTTTTTCTGCGTCAGGTAGGACTTGCCCAGTAGACTCAATGCAGCCCCTTTCGTAGCACGGCCCAGATCGCCCGCGGCAGCATATTTCGCAGGAAGAGCGGCGGCCGCTTCTTTCAGGTCTTTCTCGATTTGCGCCCATACGTCGGCCTGAGGCGATCGTACAAGTTCAAATGCGGGGTCGGGAATTTCCAGCGTGGAAGTGACGATGATAACATCGCCGAAATACTGGACCAGGTTGAAGTACATGTAGGCACGCAGGAATTTGAGTTGTCCTTCGGCCTCCTTACGGCTATTTTCGCTCATCGTGGCGTTTACCATTTTTTCGAGCGTCAGGTTACAGTTGTACATGGCTGCGTAGTAACCGTTCCATAAGTTGGCGATTTCGCCGTTGCCTGAGTTTACAGTCGCAAATTCAAATGCTTCCCAGCCGCCCGCCCCGCCGCGATCGGAAGGGTTCAGGTCAATGGTTGTATTGTCCGTTTGAAATTCACCAAATAAATAGGCGGTGTTAGTCAATGCCTGAATCTGGCTGTAAACGCCGCTGACGGCCTGTTTTACCTGCTCTTCATTTTTATAAAACAAATCGACTTCTACCTTCGTAGGGTCGGTCTGGTTGAGGAAATCTTCGCTGCATGACGACAGGCACATAGCCAGAGCGATTCCGAGTATCGTTGCTTTTTTCATCTTCGTCATTATTAGAAGTTAACTTTAATACCTGCCGAGAACGTTCTGGGTACCGGATACGACTCGTCATCGTTGTTGAGCTCCGTTCCACCGCGAACACCTGCATCGGGGTTGTTGCCCGGATACTTCGTGATGAGTAGCAGGTTGGCCGCGTTAATGAAGATACGTGCGTCGGACAGAATGCCATCCACTTTGGGAAGCGTGTAGCCGATTGTGACGTTTTTAATCCAAGTGTGGCTTCCGTCATACACATACCGCTCGCTGCTTTCGCGTGACCATTTGAAGTAGTCGGTACCTCCCTGCGAATTCTTGGCATTAGGATTCGAACCCGGGTTTTCGGGTGACCGCCACCGGTCTTTCGCTTTTTCCAGCACGTTGAAAACACCATCCATATTCATCGTCGAAGCTTCGATATTCCGGTAAATGTCGAATTTATGGGCGCCCATCAGCAATACATTCACATCGAAGCGCTTGTAGTCAATCCCGACAGTCCATCCCCAGTTGAATTTTGGGTTAGGGTTACCGATCTCGGTCATATCTTTGGTATCGTAGGAAACGATGCCGTCGGGGCCGCCGTCGGGAGCACCATGCAAATCAGCGAATTTCATCGCGCCCGGCACGGCGCCTTCCTGCAATGGAGAAGCATCGATCTCCGCCTGCGTGTTGAAGATTCCCAACTTTTTGTAACCGAAAATCATACCGATGGGCCGGCCTACCTGCTGAATGTTATACCCGCCATACTGGCTTCCCTGCAGAATAAAGTCATTTTGCCCGCGGATGGCGAGGATCTTACTCCGGTTGAAAGTGATGTTCGCATTGGTCCTGAAATTAACCTGACCGATTTTCATCCGATAGCTTGCCGCAAGTTCCACCCCCTGGTTCTGGACTTTACCGAGATTTTTCAGGGTCGAAGTGAAGCCTGAAACTGCCGGAATATTGTAACCCAGCAGCATGTCATCCGTGATTTTTTTGTAGTACTCGGCAGTAAATACGAGACGGTTGTTAAAAGTTGCCAGGTCAAGCCCGATGTTCAACTGATTGGATTTTTCCCAGGTCAGCTCCGGGTTGGCGAAGCGGTTTACTGTCTTGCCGATCGATAATGAGTTGTTGAAGACATAATTGTTCAAAGTCAGGAACGCGAGGCTGGCGTAGTTACCGTCGTCACCGGCGTTCTGTGCAGTACCGAAGTTATTATTGGCGCTCACCTGGTAGGTATTATTGCCCGTCATTCCCCAGCTTCCACGTACTTTCAGGTCGGTCAGCCACGCCATTTTTGGAATAAATGATTCCTCTGAAAGTCTCCAACCTACGGATACCGCCGGGAAGTTGCCGAACTGGTGCCCTTCACTGAACCGTGAGCTGCCCTCCCTGCGGAATGATGCCGAGAATAGATAACGATCTTTGAACGAGTAGTTTAAGCGGGCCAGGTAGGCCAGCATTGTCCATTTGCGCTCCATGGAAAATGAAGAGCGGATGGTGGCGTTGCCCAGGAACGGCGCAAGGTCGTCAGGGAACGTATTACCCGAACCATACAGTCCTTTTACGACCTCCTGTTGCGCGGTGTAACCCAGCATTGCATCCAGGTGGTGATTTTCCCCGAAATTAACATTGTAGGTAAGCAGCTGATCAGCCGTGTAGTTTTTGAGCTCTTCGGCGTCGTCGCGCTCAGTGGCAAGACGGGGAGGCGCACCATTAGACCCCGTGGCGATTGCCAGGCCGATCGTCGAGGGCACGTATTCCTTGTATTTGTTGTAGTTGATCTTTGCATTGACGGACGTTCTGAATTTCAGTCCCTTGGCAATGTTGAAATCAATATAGCCGTTTGCGAGCACATCGGCGATGTTCCGGTCTCGGTCGATGTTTTTCAGCAAGTATAACGGATTCGGAAAGCCGAAAATATCACCTACCCCATTGTAATACGGGATCAGCTCGCCCTTCTGATCATAGGCAGGATACCGCGGGTCGCTGATGAGCGTGAGGCCCACCAATGCGCTGCGGCCATCCGTCGCTGCGAGGCTTGACCGCGAGTAGCTTCCGGCGATGTTGACACCCATTGAAATGTATTTGTTGATGTCCCCGGCCAGGTTGGTGCGGACTGACGCACGGTCGTAATCGGTGTATTTCAGCGCACCGTCCTCTTTATAATAGCCTATCGAAACCATCGATTTGATCGGTCCTTTTCCTGACGATAGCGACACGTTTACGTCCGTATAAGGCGCATTGTTGTGCAAAATCAGGTCAAACCAGTTGGTTGAATACTTGGTGTCCTCCGGATTGCGGAAGTCGATCGGTATTTCTTCATTGGTGGGCTGTCTTTTCTTATCCAGCACGAAGCGGCCGATGAATACCTCTTTCTTGAACTGTGCGAAGTCCTTGCCGTTCAGCACTTTGGTTTTTCTGGAATCCGGAACATTCTGCACGCCATAGTCGATGGAAACGTTTAGATTTGTTTTGCCTTCCTTGGCCGATTTCGTCGTAATCAGTACCACGCCATTGGAACCGCGTGCGCCGTAAATGGCGGTTGAAGCAGCGTCTTTCAAAACGGTAATAGTTTCAATATCGTTGGGATTCAGGTTTTGGCCTACCGAGATGCCCACAGGGAACCCGTCGATGACATACAACGGGTCGCTGCCAGCCCCGAGGGAGCTGATGCCCCGTACCTTCACCTCGAATTGCTGGCCCGGCGTACCGCTCTTCTGTTTGATGATCACCCCTGGCGCTTGTCCCTGGATCATCCGTGTGACGTTGGACTTGGGGACTTCCCCGATGTCTTCGATGTTAATATTGGATACGGCAGAAGTAATGTCGCGCTTGCGTTGGGTACCATAACCCACCACCACTACTTCTTCCAAAGCTTTGTTGTCCACGGCTAATTGAACGTCCAAAGACGTCTGATTTCCCACTGTAATCTCTTTTGGTACGTACCCGACAAAAGAGAAAACTAAAACAGGACTGCCTGTCTCGGGTACATTGATGGAGTAACGGCCTTCGGTATCCGTTACGGTCCCGGTACTGGAACCTTTCACAATGATGCTTACCCCCGGGAGCCCGGCACCATTTTCGTCGGTAACTTTCCCACCTAGTGACCGGTCGACGGTCACCAGAACCGGGTTCTTCGTTAGGGCTGCCGCAGCCGGGGCGTGGTAGACGCCAGCAAGTGCAACACCGAACAATACCTGGCCCAGCATCAGCTTTCGCAGCGGACGCAGCCTGGTATTGAATCTTAATTGTCGAGATTGATTCATACGTTCAGGATTGGAATAGTAATTAAATAAGTAAAATGGGGTTTATACTTTGGGTCTTTCCATAGGCAGCCGCTTTAAGTGGAACATATTGGCCGGAGTGGCCGGAACGGAATAATAAAATTCAAACATATTGCCGGGAGACAGAATGTTTGACCTTGAAGTACATATCAATTTTTATGTTTGATATGTACAATTAATGATTTGAATTATATCATTTCGCAATAGTATCGGTATTTGAATTCCATACTATCCTGTGCTGTCCGGTATGCTATCAAAATTGTGAGCAGGACACAATTAAATTATCGTTGACCCGGCAGTAGGAAATTAACAGCACCTTAAACTGGTGAGACACAGTTGTAGAGTCGGTGCTTCCTTTGGCAGTGAAGTGACGGTGATAGTGATACGTCCGAATTTTCGATGCCGTCGACCGGCACCAAAGCGAACATGAGCCTGAAATGAGCGCGGAGAGTTGCTCTTGCGGATTATTGAAATTTGTATTCGCGTTTTACTATCCTTGTTTAAATTCCTGAAAAGTGCCATCAGAGTAAAAAATAAGCACTTTTTCGATCTTTTTCTCCGGTAAAATAACCGGCTTTTCCTTAACGACATTCGGCTGTGTGGGCTGTGGAGCAGGGACTGTTTTTTTACGCGATTCTAAGGCGGGTTCGTGAATCGCCGCGGGGGCCGTTACCGGCAGTGGTTCGTCATCCAGGATCCAATTGATGCCCAGGTCCGGAAAGCGCTTAACAATTTTCTGCACCATATCCAGACTCGGCTTATTCCTACCAGCAAGTATATGCGACATACTGGATCGCTGTATCCCTATCTCATCGGCAAAAAGCGAAGGGGTGATATTTTTGTCAATCAGTATCTGTTTAATCTTTTCAGTGAGGTCCATATCGTAGCCTGTAATTGATGTTACAAATATAAACTACAAAATCTAACTAACAAGTGCATTTATGTAAATTAATGAAAATATTATTGTTTAATAAATTAAATTATCATAATTGCTAAATATAAATCGAAAGTTATGAGGTTGGGTATATACTTGTAAATAGTTAGATTGAAAAAAAATAAGTGCGACACGATGGTTCATGCCGCACTCAGATTTCGATATTCGGATCTCCTTCCGGAGAACTACACTGCTACGCTATTGTCACGCAGTGCGTCGTTGAGGGAAGTTTTAAGGTCTGTGCTCGGTTTACGCTTACCGATGATCAATGCACAAGGTACATGATAGGTCCCCGCGGCAAACTCTTTGGGTAGTGTTCCGGGGATCACTACGGAGTCTTCTGGTACATATCCTTTATATTCTACGGGTTCGCTGCCGGTCACGTCAATGATTTTAGAGCTTCCTGTAATCGTTACTCCTGCGCCTAAAACGGCTCTTTTTCCAACGCGGGCACCTTCTACAACGATACAACGTGAGCCAATGAATGCGCCATCTTCGATGATAACGGGAGCCGCTTGAACCGGTTCGAGCACCCCTCCTATTCCTACTCCGCCGCTGAGGTGGACATTCTTGCCGATCTGCGCGCAACTCCCGACAGTCGCCCAGGTGTCGACCATTGTACCTTCGTCGATGTAGGCACCGATGTTCACATACGACGGCATTAGTACAACCCCTTTTGAAATATAGGCACCATATCTGGCCACAGCCGGCGGCACTACCCTCACGCCAAGTTGCTCGTAACCCGATTTTAGTTTCATTTTATCGTGGTATTCGAAAATGCCAACTTCGCTAACGTGCATTTGTTGAATTGGGAAGTATAGAATAATCGCTTTTTTTAGCGCTTCATTAACGATCCATCCCCCATTAGCATCCGGTTCGGCCACGCGCAATCTTCCTTTGTCTACCTCCTCAATAATATCGCGAATAAAATTCTTTGCTGATTCTTCTTTTAATAATTCCCGGTTTGCCCAGTAATTTTCAATTTGTTCGGTAAAATTCATGTTAAAGTATAGAGTTAATAAAAAGTATTTAATACGTTGGTTATCAAACAGTTATATCATATAGCAGTAAATAGTATTTGCATTCAATTACCAGAGTTAAACGCGAGAGAAATAGCTAAGTTGGGCGGAACCGCAATGCAATATAATAGGTTATTAGTGCAGGATCAAAGGGATAAGTAAAAAGTAGAGTAACCTCGAATTGCCATCTGTTTTAGTAAATGAGACAAAGTATTTTACTAAAATACGGGGATTTTCGCGCTAATTTGCTAAATTCAATATCAATCAACCATTCAATTGCCTAGTTTCTTATATTTCTGTCCAATACTTTTCATCCGCATACATTTTTATTAATATTGCGGCTGAAATAACCAATCTACCTCGATATGTCAAAAGTAAAAGTTGCAATCAACGGATTTGGCCGCATCGGTCGCCTTGTTTACCGTCAAATCTATAACATGGAGGGCATCGACATCGTAGCCATCAATGATTTGACAAGTCCAAAAGTGTTAGCACACCTTCTCAAATACGATACAGCACAAGGACGTTTCGACGCGGACGTTAAGTCTACTGACAACTCAGTTGTTGTAAATGGCGAAAACATCGTGATCTATGCGCAACGTGACCCTTCACAAATTCCCTGGGCACAGCACGATGTTGATGTAGTTCTTGAATGTACTGGTTTCTTTACCAGCGCAGAATCTGCGAGCGCACACATCAAAGCGGGTGCTAAAAAAGTGGTTATCTCCGCTCCCGCTACCGGCGACCTCAAAACAATCGTTTTCAACGTTAACCATAACATCCTTGATGGTTCTGAAACGATTATCAGCGGTGCTTCCTGTACTACAAACTGTCTTGCTCCAATGGCGCAGGTCCTGGAAGAGAAATTTGGTATCGTAAACGGCTTGATGACAACCATCCACGCTTATACCAACGACCAGAACACGCAGGATGCTCCACACCCAAAAGGTGATTTGAGAAGAGCGAGAGCTGCTGCTCAGAATATCGTACCTAACAGCACTGGTGCTGCAAAAGCAATCGGTCTCGTATTGCCTTCATTGAAAGGTAAGCTGGATGGCTCTGCTCAGCGCGTTCCTACATTAACTGGTTCATTGACTGAATTGACCGTTGTTCTAGGCCGCGAAACTACCGTAGAAGAGATCAATGCTGCTATGAAAGCTGCCGCTAACGAAAGCTACGGCTATACAGAAGACGAAATCGTCAGCAGCGATATCATCGGTATCAACTACGGCTCACTGTTCGATGCAACGCAGACCCGCGTTCAGAAAGTAGGTGACGTTCAGCTTGTTAGAACTGTTTCATGGTATGACAACGAAATGTCTTACGTGTCTCAGCTTGTAAGAACCGTTTACTACTTCGCTGGCTTGATCCAGAAGTAATAACATACTTTAATACAAAAACGGCCCGTTCCAGCATTTGTCGGAACGGGCCGTTTTTCTTTATAGATCCTTTTAGACAAGCTCCGCTTTAATGTATTTGATGGTATATCCCTTCGCCGTGAAAATACCTTCATAATGCGTGCGAACGCCGTGATGCTCGTCCAGCAAATGCGACTGATACAAGTCGTACGTATGTTCAATAATGCGGAAATTAGACGCATCAGCGAGTGTATGAAGAGTGTACTCGTACAAGAAATCACTGTCTGTTTTGAGAAAGAACATGCCTCCCTCTTTCAAAAACGACGCATATTTGGCCAGAAAACTGGGATTGGTGAGCCGATACTTCTCGTTGCGGTCCCGCACCTGCGGGTCGGGATGAATGAGCCATATTTCGCTCAATTCACCTTCCCCGAAAAACTCTTCCGAATATTGAATGCCTGCCCGGAGGAAAGCGACGTTCGATAAGTTCTGTTCCGTGGCCAATGCGCTGCCCCGAGCGATCCGGTCGCCTTTGATATCGACGCCGATAAAGTTCTTTTCCGGGAATTTCTTGCCTAATCCGATCGTGTATTCTCCCTTACCGCACGCCAGTTCCGCTACAATCGGGCTTTCGTTATTAAAATACAGTTTATTCCAATTTCCTTTTATTTCCGAGTAAAGTGGTTTTCCCGCCTGAACTACATTCTCTGCCTGCTCACTGAACCTGTAATGATGTAACTTTCTTCTTGCCATTATACTTGTATGCTCTATAAACTTTCAATATCTGCGACTACAAAGGTACTACCGCCAACGTAAATTGCATCTGTCGGCGCGGAATCCTTGATAGCCTCTTCAAGCGCTTCGTTCACATTTCCGAAGGTCTTCCCAATCAAACCGTGTTCGAGCGCCGTGGACTGCAATTCTTCCGCCTTTAATGCCCGCATATTGGAAGGCGCGCAGAAGTAATAATCCGCGTCCTTTGGAAAAAGCGACAACATCGTCGAAATGTCCTTGTCGCCGACAAAACCGACCACAAACCGCTTCCTTCCCTTGCAAACCGTTTCAAATTGCGCCAAAGTCATGGTCAGGCCGGCCGTATTGTGCGCCGTATCACAATAAACGTCAGGATTTTGGCGTAACTGCTGCCAGCGTCCTTTCAGCCCGGTGATTGCCCTCACGGATTGCAGCGCACTTCTTACGGCATCGTCCGTAATTTTCCAGCCTTTTGCAATGAGCACATCTTTGGCAGCCCATACCCCGGCGATGTTATTCAACTGGTACGAACCGGTCAGGTCGGTAGCCAGGCCTTTCGAAACGGTACGTCCAGAAGCCTTCTCTATCACGTCGACAAGCATTTTACCTTCTGAGAAGTCGTTAACCTTCACCTCAAATGCATTCGATGCAAACCTCAACGGCGCATTTGCCGCCTCGGCAGCTGCGGTAATCACATCACCGATCTCTGCATTTTGGTATTCACTGACTACTACCGGCACCCTGTTTTTGATAATCCCGGCTTTTTCGCCGGCAATTTTGCCCAACGTGTCGCCCAGGAATTGCATATGATCGAAACTAATATTGGTAATAACCGACAGTTCTGGCGTGATCACATTCGTCGAATCCAGCCGGCCGCCCATACCGACCTCGATCACCGCGACATCCACATGAGCCTTCTCAAAATAGGAAAAGGCCATCGCCACAGTCACTTCAAAGAACGACGGAGACAATCTATCAATGTTAAATTTTTGTCCGGCGACAAATTCAATAATAAATTCCTCGGGTACACACACGCCATTTACCCGTATGCGCTCACGAAAGTCCTTTAAATGAGGCGAAGTATACAGCCCCACCCGGTATCCCGATTCTTGCAGGATCGCCGCCAGCATATGCGATGTGCTTCCCTTGCCGTTCGTGCCGGCGACATGTATGGTGGGATATTTGTCCTGCGGATCACCCAGAGCTTTACACAGTTCCTTGGTAGTATGAAGGCCCGGCTTGAAAGCACGGGCCCCGATATTCTGAAAAACCGGTAATCTGTCGTACAGATATCCGATCGTTTCCTGGTATGTCATTTAAGTATTAACGTGAACGTATTTTAAAAGTGATGGTACCAATCGATTCGTCCGGTACATTAGCCGACTTCGGAACGAAAGTGAGGTCTCTGACGGCGTTTTTATATTTGTTGACTACCGCGTAATCCGTGACAGTTGTTGCCTGGGTAATTACGCTCTTCACGCGACCATTTCTGTCGACCGTAATTTTGAAAGTAATATCGCCCGTCGCATCCGAATTATCATCTACGACCGGCCTTCTGGACCAGCTCCAGCCCGACAGATTAAGTCCCACATTCGTTCCGCCACCGCCGCCTTCACCTTTATAAGTTTTGGCAAAAAGGCTACCGGTTTTGGATCCCTTATCGCCCACACCTTCCGCATCGTCACCATTGTTGTTGCCTCCGATGCCGGTTTTCGTGCCGTTTGTTCCATTGCTTCCCGATTTGGCGCCGGACGATTTGCTGAACAATGCGTCTTTATTAACGGCCTTTTCAGGAGCAGGTTTTGACACAGGTGCCGATGCATTTTCACTGCCTGTCGATTTTTTCACGTCAGTCTTCTCCGGAGCCTCCACCGGGCTCTCTACCTTCGAAGTGATCGCAGGCTTCTCAGCGACGGTTTTTGTGGGCTTTGGCGACTCTATTTTAGGCGGTGTAGGAGGTGTCGGCTTCGGTGTAGCTACCGATTTCACCTTTTTGACTTCTTCCGCATCCGCTTTCATGTTCTCTCTTACCTTGCTGTCGTTGGGCTTATTGTATGTTTGCACGTCCCCTCTACCGACTTTGCTGGTACCATAGTTCACTTCAACGAACAATTCCATGGGTTCGACTTTCGGAAGTGATGAGCTAAGACGGATGAAAAAGAATATGCCCAGCATAGCCGCGGTAATCCCAAAGGACCACGCCCATGAAATTGCGATTCGTTGCCGGTCTTCTGCCTGTAATGTGATCATTTATCAAAAAATGGGTTTTCTTTCGGAAAACGTAAAAGTAGTAAAAAACGTATGCAACAAAAAAAGGAGGCCAACTGACCTCCTTTCTGTATTTCCAGGTTAAGAACCCTATTTTTGCTTGTAAACCCAACCTGCTTCGCCAATCACTTTTTTCAGTTCGTTCGAAGCACGATAAGCATCGGTTTCATTGTCAAAGCCATCGATGGCAACCTTTACCTTTTTGCTCCGCTCATTGCCGGGAATGATTAATGCTTTTGTAAAACCCTTTTTTGTTAGCTCAGCAAGCAAGACATTTGCTTGTTTTGTGCCCTTGAACGCCCCGGCTATCACATAAAACTTCGCCGAAGTTATCTCCACAGGTTTTGTTTCAGCAACAGCAGGCGCCGGTGCGGCAGCCACTGGCTCAACCTTTGCAGAAGCAGAATCAACAGGCATCGAATCTACTTTTGCGACGACTGCTTCCGTTACCGGCGCCGGTTGCGGCGCCTCAGCTTCCTCATGCTTCACTACCGTCGTTTCAGCCGCGCCTTTATGGCTGAACATCTCCGAGAATGGGTTCAGCGTGCTTTTGATATATTCGTTCTCTGTATTAACCAGAAAATAGCTCAATCCGCAAAGTAGGCCTGCGATAACCGCTGCGGCAGCCCAGCCCGTCCAGCGACGCGGCCGCGCTTCGGTTTCCAGTTCAACCACTTCAACGTCGTCATTGATATATTGTGCTGAATTTAATGCAGCAACCGGACGAGCCTGTGCCATAACCGACTTGATCTTCTCGAAGCCGTACCACTCATCTTTAAAGTACTTACCAGTGTTAGGTTCGAATACCAGCTTGCCTTCTACATTCTGCCTGAACTCGCCAATGCCTGCAATGCTCGCTTCCCCGTTCAGATCGAGACCGGATCTCAGCCGATCGGTATAGCCTTTGATGTACTCCACCGCATCCGCATGCGTCACTTTCTCGTGACGCGAGATATAATTCGCCAGCAAGCCATCATCCAGTTTCAGATACTCGTTAAACGCCAGTCTTTTGACAGGCGGCGTGAAAATACCCGAATTACCATCATAAACCGCCGGTACCTGATGCGAGAGCAAGGCACCGAAGCCGGGAATGATCACGAATTCGTATTCTCCTATGAGTTTCCGGATGACTGTTTCGACTGCTATCATGAAGCAAAGTTTGGTGTTAACTGAGCGAAGTTAAAAAGAAAAAGACAATCCCGCAATAAAGTTCAGGCCCTGCTGAGGGTAGTACTGATACCGCTGGTAGTTCTTGCCCAACACGTTGTTCAGGTTCACAAATGCAGAGAAGTTCCTGGTTAACAGATAGTCGATTTTAAGATTCAAATCCGCTATCACCGGTAGTTTGGTCACTTCTCCGGTCTGAAAATTTTTCGCTTTCAAGCCTCTCAGCATATAAAAATCTGCCGTTACAAAGAGCTTTTTGCTGATGGTAAGGGCATTGAACCAGTTCAAAGTAAGGTCCGGGCGGTGCCACGGTTCTTCCACCTTATCCACGGCGTAGTCGAAAAAATTGGCCTTTAACGATGTTTTGAACAACTCATTAAAATTATAACCGGCCTGGGCGGAAATCGTCAACACCTTGGTCTTACCCGGATCGAAAATCGCCGAGAAACGAGAGGTGTCCGAGAGCGAGTTGTTATAAGAGTAAAAATTCCGGTAGGAAGTGTAGGCCACTTTGCCCTCGTAGTTAATGCCCGTACCGGTCTCGCCTTTAACACCTGCACTGATATCCGAAGTTTTTTCGGTATTCATCACAAGTGCGTTGGGTCCAAGCCATTGGTTTTCGCTCAGCATACTCTTCAGGGTATTCCGTACGATATCGCCATTCCAGCCCGCAAAAATGTGCACGCCTGAAATAGGGGTTACATCGAGATTCACGGCCGGAAACGCCTTCGTCCGGTTAATATCCAGCTGGCTATCGGTCTCGTTAACAGCATTAATACCTGCCGAAACAGAGAAGATGTCGTTCACATACTTGAACGTGGGTTTAACACGGAACAGGTTACGGTTATAAGTGAAGTAATCGACACGCTGTGACACGTAGGCATCGGCTTCCAACAATGCAAAGAACGTTTCCGAAATAGGCACAGAGGCTGTCAGGTTAGTCCCCCAGTCTATTTCCGATGCATTGTAGCGGTCTTTCAGGCTGTTCAGGCTCGTTTTCACGGAGTAATCTACCAGTACGGAAGCGTCGGTGTTTTCAAAGCCCAGATTGAACCCGAACTGGTTGAGCGTCTGCCGGATCGTGTCACGGTCCACTACCACACCATCGGGCTGGGGCTTGTAGCCATAGAAGTAATAGTTTTTGCGGTCGAAATTGAAGCCTGCATCGACTTTATATTTCTCACGGATATATTTCCCGCCAATTTTGAAACCAGTGGCTGCACTAGCCGAGTTTTTACCGTCTACCGGTCCGTTGGCTGCCGAAAGATGCTTCAACTGTACGGTATACGCGAGGTCCTCCTTCGGCCTCCCCCCCACAAATAACTCGCCCAGGAAACGACCGTAATTACCGCCACCCGCTTTCACGTAGTTGTTCAGCACATCGGGCTCGTCCTTGCGGCTCTGCTCGTCCGACGACGCAGCTACTGCCGGGGTTAGTTTCGGGGAAGCAATATTGATTTCCGGATCAACAATCTGGTACGATACCTTTTTTTTGCCGGTTTCGCCCTTCACAGGCTGTACCTTGTCAAAAACCCGGTCAGCCGGGGCAAATTCTATGCTTTTATCCTTTAAAATTTCGTAGGTCTGGCTTTCAATCTCTCCTTTTTGCGCAACGGCAAACTGGGAAGAGAAACCCAGCGCCAGCAAAAACAGGGAGGAACGTAATATCTTGGAATGCGTCATGGTAACGGGTTTTTCTGTTTAATGAAACCGTGTTCACGGGTTACTTTTCAATTTTGTTCAACTTCTCCTTGGCCATTTCAACCGCCTCTTTATCATCGGAATTCTCGATAATGGAGTTGAGCGTCGCCTTCGCCTGAACTTTCTCGTTCATGCCCACGTACACATCCGCAAGCAGAATGAACGAGCGTGCGCGCCAGAAGTCGTATCCCTCGAAATTTTTCCCCATTTCGATAATGGCTGTTTCCGCTTCCTTGTATTTCTTCTCTTTATAAAGAACCATGGCCGACCAGTAAGCTGCTTCCGCACCGAACTCATCCTTGGAGGAAGCCGAAATTTTCTTGAACTCTTCACCGGCTTTCTTCAAATCGCCTTTCTCGTACGGAACTTTGCCGAGATAAAGCTGCGCCTTGCCAAGGCTGGCCGGAATGACATTCCCCATGTTGATGATCTCTTTCGCGTAATACAGCGTCGAATCGTAGCTTTTCAATGTGAAATAAGTATCCATCAGGCCCGTCCAGGCGGTAGCCTGGTCCTTCTTGTTTTCCGCATTGCGCGAAAGCACACGGAAGTTGGTTACCGCATTATTAAAGTTCCCACGGCCGATTTCCAGCTCGGCCGAACGCTGCGCCGCTGCGCCGACGAACTGCGAACGGTTTTGTTGAACTACTTTACTGTAATATTGAAGTGCTTCATTCACGCGGTTAGTCTTGTCGTAGGATGAGGCGATGAAATAAGTAGCATCATATTGGTGCTTGCTGGCCGGATAACTTTGCAGGAAAGCCTGTAATGCGGTAATCGCATTATCGTACTTCTCGGCATAATACAGGTTACGCACGTTATCGAACTCCACGCCTTCCAGTTTCTCGTTGCCCGGGTTGTTCTTGCGTACTACACCCAGCACCTGGTTGAACTCTTCCGGACGTCCTACCGCCGAATAGCTTTCCTGGATACCTTCCAACGCGCTTTCGGCAGACGGTGAATCAGAATATTCTGTCAGGATCTTGCGGAAATCCACGATGGCTTGTTCGTATACCTGCAAGTTATAATACGACTGGGCGCGACGCAGCAATGCAGCCGGGATCAGGGTGCTTTTCGGCTTTTCATTGATCATCCGGGTGAAGCCCTTGACCGCCGCTGAGTAGCTCTGGTTCTGAAAATCGATATCGGCGAGCTGGAAATAGGCATTATCCAGGTGCTTCGACTGCGGGTACTGACTGATCAGCAATTCGAACTGACGTTTTGCTTCCGCCTCGCGGTTCATGTACACATACGCGCGAGCCTTCTGGAACAATGCGTAATCCTTATCGACTTTGCCTTTCGCTGCTACCTGCTCATAAGTGCGGATGGCTTCGTTATAGTTCTTAGCCGCGAGGTAACAGTCAGCCAGCCTTGCATGCGCGTCCTCGATCATATCCGCCTCCATTCCTTCGATGTTATTCGTGAAATCGCGGAAATAGGGCAACGCCTGGCTGTACTTTTTCTGATTATAATAAATGTATCCCAAAGCGTACAGGCTCTTCTTGGCATAAATGCCTGCTTTCGGGTTCTTGGCGATCTGGTTATACAACGCAGCAGCTTCATCTACGCGCTTCAAACCATAGACTGATTCCGCTTTATAAAATGATGCCGAATTATAAAGCTCCACATCGATCGGGTATTTCAGCGACTTCTCGAACATCTCGATCGCCTGATCGTAACGCTGCGCATTGAAATCGGTTACGCCCTGGTTGTAAGTAAGCCTCTGATAGGTACTATTAATTTTAGCATTACGCGATTTCAGGCCCTCAATGTACTTTATAGCCGCCGAACTGTTGCTCGCGCTGGCATATCCTTCGGCCACTAATTCGGTCGCTTCCTCGGTATGCTTGCTTTCCGGGTATTTAGCCATGTAGTTATTCAGCTCTTTTACCGCATCCTGGTTATTGCCGAGTTCTAGCTGCACTTTGGCATGGTTATAAGTTGCCTCTTCCTTCACCACCTGGTTGAAGTCTAAAGAAGCTGCATTACCGAATGATGTTAAAGCGTTACTTAAATTAGTCGTCTTTAAATTGCTGATTCCCAATATATAAGAAGCGTATTGCGAAACAGAATCCTTGCCATTTCCAACTGGCTTTAAGGTGGCAATGGCACCCTCGAAGTTGTTGCTGCGGAACTGTGCGTGGCCATAATGCAGGGCAACCGTTGGCGGCACCGCACCGGGCCTCATGCGCTTGTAGCGCTCGTAAGCTTTCACCGCATTAGCATAATCTCCTTTTTCGTAATAGACTTCAGCTACATACAATGCCACATCGTCCAGCTTGGTATTACCTCGCTGCGCGCCGAGGACGCGTTCGCCGTACGCGAGGAGCTCGTCAAACTTTTTAAGCTGGTAGAGTGAAGAAATGATCCAGTTAGGGGCTTCGTTCTTATAATAAGGATGCTCTTCGATCCGCTTGAAATCCTGGTAAGCTTCCTCGAAGTTGTTCTTCTGATAATTGATTACCCCGGCATAGAAAGAAGCGTCTCCCGCATTCTCGAAACCGATCTCATTTTTTACCTGATTGAATAATGGAAGCGCCAGATCAGGCTGCTTGGTGTTATAGTACGACATCGCCAGCCGATAGGTGCTTTCCAGCCTCCCCGCTCCTGCCCCCGGCAGATCTACGGCCTTTTCGAGGTACGTAATAGCCTTTTCGTAGTTGCCGGCTTCGTAGTAATATTTACCCAAATCGCTGTAAATAAGTTGTGCTTTGGGGTGTTCTGCATGGTTTTTGACAAACCTGTCAACCTGCACTTCGGCCTCGGGATAGTTCAGATAAAGGCCCGTTACGGCTACATAATACTCGGCCGTAACCTTATTGTAATCGCTTGTACTGAGCAACTTATCCTGCGAGTTCAGGAACTCGCCGAATTCCTGCCTTGCCGCCACGTAATTGGACTTCGCGTAATATTCGAGGCCGTTGCGAAAGTGTGCTTCCGGCTCCGTAATACTAAGCGTATTCTGGGCTACTACGGAAGACGCGCCTACACATACAAACATGCCGATGGTGGAGGCGCTGCGTTTAAAAACCATAGATACTGAGTTGGTGGAGTTTTGAATTAAGTTGTTGTGGTCTGCCATATCCTGACAAAAGAATATTTTGGTCCTCACTTACCGCTTAAAATAGTTTGCTATCTAACGAAAAGCGTCTTAAAACCGTATACGTGCGCGCGTCGGAAATACGCTGTCTGGCCTAAAAAAGCACATTGTGGCGTATCAGCGTACCATTGAAATCGGCGTGCATGGCATCGAAACGGTCGGCGATTGCCTGCGTGAACGCTTCGTCCATACAGGCCTCAAGCTCGTCGGTCGACGCAACTTCATAATCATCGATTTTGTAAGTTTGCTCGTACATTCCCGATTCAATTTTGATAATGTACTTGCTGTTCCATTGGTAAAGACCGATTTTGAAGCGAGGGTTAGGGATGTCCTTGATGTACCTCATAACTGGTGTTCTTACTATTACTAATTATATGTTATTCAAATTCAATACTTTAATTCAGCTACTATTTTTAGTACTAATACTATTTAACTGTACAAGCCAGCGCAAAAAAGATGCTGCCGATTTCTTTCTGAAAGGCAACCAGGCATTAAATCAAAAGAACTATGCCGAAGCGCTGAGACTATACGACGAAGCGATTGCCAAAAATGCAGATTTTTCAGACGCCTATCTCAACAAGGGGATAACTTTATTGAAATTGGGGCGGACGAATGAAGCGCATGAGGTTTTGACAGAAGCCATCCGTCTCGATCCTTCATTGGTACAGGCAAATCTCGTCCGGGCCGAAGCATCGCTCGATCTGGGCCGGTTGAACGACGCCAAAGCCGATCTTGAACAGATCGAAAAGGAATACAGGGACTCTACCCGCTTCCATCTCATAAAGGGCAACCTGCTCGACGCACAGGGCAGCTCATCGCTTGCCATCCCTGAGTACGACCGGGCGCTGCAATTGAGTAAGACTAACGTAGAAGCATATGTAAACCGCGGCGCCGTGTATTACCGGATGGGTTCCTATCACGAGGCCCGACTGGACTTCGAAACTGCCGTGGCCCTGGACCCCGCGCAGCCACAAGCGTTGAACAACCTCGGGCTCATTGCCTCCAGAAACAAACAATGGCCCCAAGCGATCGGCTATTTCGATCAGGTGCTGGGCCGAGACCCTGCCGAGCCTTATTCACTCAACAATAAGGCCTATGCTTTGCTGCAAACCGGCAAACCGGAGGAAGCCCGGGGACTCATCGAAAAATCGCTGGAAAAGCTGCCGAAAAACGGTTATGCGCTGCGTAACCTTGGGATTTATTATCAACAGAAAGGAAATGCCGCTGAGGCGCTGAATGCCTTCAATAAGGCCATCGAAATTGCCGAACCTGTGGAAATGCTCTACGGGTTGGCCGGACAGGCTTATTTCGCCCAAAAAAATACCGCAGAGGCTTGCAGGATATGGAAGCAGGGAGTCGTGCTGAAAGACTCCCTGGCCACAGCCGAGGCAGCTAAATACTGCCGCTAGTCCGCTTAATGTGCCGCGCGTTTAAGCGCTTTCCAGGCCCTTGTATTTTCGACGGGATCGGTAAACCCTTCCAGGAGTGCGATCCCGTCGAAATTCAGAAATTCCTGAATGACATTCTCCGCACCTTCTGCTTCGGAAACGCGGAAATATGCAATTCCCGAATCCTCGCAGGTGCGTTGCGCGGAAAATGAATGTCTCGTTTCAAAAAAAGTTTCCAGCTCCGGCAAACTTCCCGGGCCGTCGATCATCCGGAAGATATTCCCACCGGCATTGTTCAGTACAACGATTTTCAGGTTCTTCGGAAGGTTATCGAGCAGCAGACCGTTGCGGTCGTAGAGGAAAGCCACGTCACCTACGATCAGTAAAGTCGGCTGACCATTCACTCTTGCCGCTCCGATGGCCGTGCTTACGCAGCCATCGATTCCGCTCGTTCCTCGGTTCGCAAACACACCCGACCATCCATTTTCAGTGGCCAATACATTGGCGTATCGCACAGACATGCTATTGGCAATATGTAACTGAAAATTGCTTTTTATAAACTTAAATATTAAATCTAACAAAGTTAAGTCACTGAACATTGATAAATTTCGCAGGACCTCATGCTTCTTTTGACAAGCATTTCGCTCGTTTTCGAGCCAAAGGGCGTGAAATGCGGTATCATGAGCCAAGTCAGAATTCTCAACAAAAGACTGATAATCAAGCTTTTCAAACAGATTTCCAAGCAATGAAACTGCTTTTCCCGAAATATCCCGGGTTACCGACTGAAACGGATCGGCCAGGAAAGCATCTTCACTAATATTCCAGTGATATTTCGGCGGGTTTTTGCGGATAAACTGCTTGAACTCCTTCGAAAGGAACGACATTCCGAACGTGATCAGCAGATCGGGTCGGAGGTTTTCGGCATTCTTTTTACCCAGAAACAGATCATGGTGACGGATGATCTCCTTTCCTGAAAGGTTAGCAATGCAGTCGCCTAGTACAGGGATTTGCCATTCTTCGGCAATACGGTTCAGTACTGCATTTAATGCAGCATCCGGCTTGTTCTGACCGCCTGCAATCAGGATTTTGGGGGCACTTTCCCATTCATCCAGCAGTTCTTCCCAGAATGTTTGAGGCCATACAATGTCATTCTTCTGTCTTTTGATAACCCTAATCTCACGAGAAGCGTTGAAACCCTCACCTTCAGACGGATAAAACGGCTCGCGGATTGGCACATTAATATGCACGGGGCCGTTTGGTGCAACGGAAGCCAGATTAATGGCTTCGTTGGTAATGCGGTTGATCGCCCATTGAACGTCGGAATGCTGGTAATCGGGCGAAACTTCGAAGGAGCGCTTCACATGCTGGCCGAAAATGCCTGTTTGATAGATCGTCTGGCCGTCGTATTGATGCTGCCATTCTTTCGGTCGGTCGGCGGTGAGTATTAGCAACGGAATTTGCTGAAAAAATGCCTCAGAAACGGCCGGAGCAAAGTTATAGGCCGCGCTGCCCGAGGTACATATTAAAACCACCGGAGCATCGATTTGTTGTGCCATTCCGAGTGCGATGAAGCCCGCCGAGCGCTCGTCTATACACACGTGCGCCTGGAAGCCCCCATGACGGGCGAATGCGAGCGTAAGTGCGGCGCTACGCGAGCCGGGAGAAATTACGGCGTGCCGGATACCTTGCCGGTAGCAGATCTCGGCCATGTCGATCAAAGGTTGTAAAATAGCCATATCACAAATGAAAATAGCCTCCCGAAAGAGGCTATTTAAGTAATTAGAAGGTTTGCATCTCAATATGCATTAACCCAAATAGGTTTTCAAAGCTTTGCTTCTGGAAACGTGGCGCAATCTGCGGATCGCTTTTTCCTTGATCTGACGCACGCGCTCACGGGTGAGGTTGAACTTCTCCCCGATCTCTTCCAAAGTCATCGCGTGCTCGCCATTCAGGCCGAAATACAGGGCGATTACGTCCGCTTCACGTTGGGTAAGCGTGCATAATGCGCGTTGTACCTCTTTGCGGAGCGATTCGTTTACAAGGCCAGAATCCGGTTTGTCTTCCAGGTCGTTCTCCAGAACGTCCAAAAGGCTGTTTTCTTCGCCTTGTACGAATGGTGCGTCCATGGACACGTGGCGACCGGAGATCTTCATGGTATCCACTACTTCGGAAGAAGAAATTTCCAGTACTTCCGCCAACTCCTCAGGCGACGGCTCGCGTTCAAAACGCTGTTCCAGCTCAGAGAAGGTTTTTGAAATTTTATTCAGTGACCCTACACGGTTGAGGGGTAAACGTACGATACGTGATTGCTCCGCCAACGCTTGCAGAATCGATTGACGAATCCACCAAACCGCGTAAGAAATGAATTTAAAACCTCTTGTTTCGTCAAAACGCTGTGCTGCCTTGATCAGACCGAGGTTACCCTCGTTGATCAGGTCACCCAACGATAAGCCTTGATTTTGATATTGCTTTGCAACGGACACCACGAAACGAAGGTTCGCTTTGGTCAAACGTTCCAAAGCCAACTGATCCCCGTCCCTGATTTTCTGAGCTAACGTCACCTCCTCATCCGGCGTTAGCAAATCCACCTTACCGATCTCCTGCAAATATTTATCTAATGATTGACTTTCACGGTTGGTAATTTGCTTACTGATCTTTAGCTGTCTCATCTATGTCTTTATTAAGTATGTTATATAACGACGTTTTTACCGTTCCTACCTGTTAGAACACTCAATTAATCTTTTTTGTTCTCAGGCTTTGGTAACAATACTTTGCGTGAAAGGCGGTATTTGCCGGTTTTCTTATCGATTTCGACGAGCTTCACCTGCACCTCTTCTCCTACTTCCAGAACGCCGTCCATTTTTTCGAGGCGCTCCCACTTGATCTCGGAAATGTGCAACAAACCGTCTTTGCCAGGGAGGAATTCTACGAACGCTCCGAAAGGCATGATCGACTTAACTTTACCGGTATAGATTTCACCGATTTCAGGGACCAGAATGATGCCTTTAACCCGTGCAACTGCCTTATCCATGGAAGACTTATCGGCAGAGAATATACTTACAAAGCCTGCGCCATCCTTCTCTTCGATAGAGATCGTTGCGCCGGACTCTTTTTGAATGTCCTGAACCACTTTTCCACCTGGTCCAATCACCGCACCGATCATCTCACGATCAATTTTGATCACGATCGCACGCGGTGTGTGAGGTTTCAGGTCAGGACGGCTTTCGGTGATGGTTTTGTTCATTTCACCGAGGATGTGCAGACGGCCCGCTTTGGCTTGCATCAGCGCCTCTGTCAACACTTCAAATGAAAGGCCATTTACCTTCATGTCCATTTGGCAGGCAGTGATACCTTCCGCGGTTCCGGTTACTTTGAAGTCCATATCGCCCAGGTGATCTTCGTCACCGAGGATATCGGAAAGCACCGCGTATTTACCGGTCGCTTCGTCGGAGATGAGGCCCATGGCGATACCCGATACCGGCGCTTTGATTTTCAGACCTGAGTCCATCAATGCAAGTGATCCCGCACAAACTGTCGCCATAGAAGACGAACCGTTTGATTCGAGAATATCGGAAACGATACGGATAGTATATGGGTTGTCAGCCTCAGGAGGAAGCACTTTTTTCAACGCACGCAACGCGAGGTTCCCGTGACCAACTTCACGACGGCCAGGACCACGGTTAGGCTTCACTTCGCCGGTTGAGAAACCCGGGAAGTTGTAATGCAAAAGGAATTTGCTGTAACCGTACTTCAATGGGGTGTCAACAATCTGCTCGTCCTGCTTGGTACCAAGCGTCACGGTGGTCAAAGATTGTGTCTCACCACGTGTGAACAATGCAGAACCGTGCGCATTCGGCAAATAGTCCACTTCCGAGGCGATAGGTCTTACCTGATCAAGCTTACGGCCATCGAGACGGATTCTCTCGTCCAGTACAAGGCGGCGCGAAGCTTCCCAAACGAGGTCATTGAAATAACGTTTCGCAAGGCCTTCGTTGAATTCTGCAGCCTCTTCTTCGGTGATAGTGGTTTTGAATTCTTCCCAAACTGCTTTGAAACCCTCTTTTCTAACAGTTTTATTGGTAGAACCCTGCTGTGCAACAGCATATATTTTGGGATAAGCGAATGCGCGAATGCGTGCTTCGAGCAACTCGTCCGCAGGATCTCCCACGTATTCTCTTTTCTCAGTTTTGCCAACTGCCGCTTCGAATTCTTTCAAAGCAACACACTGGTCTTTAATGGCTGCGTGTGCGACTTTCAGTGCTTCGATCACTTCCTCTTCGGAAACTTCGCTCATTTCACCTTCCACCATCGCGATGTCATTATACGTCGCGCCTACCATCAGGTCGAGGGTTGCATCCTGCAATGCAGTGTTGCCCGGGTTGATCACATATTCTCCATTGATTTTCGCAACGCGAACTTCGGAAACAGGCCCACCGAAAGGAATATCCGATGCCGCCAATGCAGCGGATGCCGCCAATGCCGCCAATGCGTCGGGCATTGCTTCTGCGTCGGCAGAGATTAAAAGGATGTTTACCTGTACTTCCGCGTGATAATCCTCAGGGAAAAGCGGGCGCAGAACGCGGTCCACAAGGCGGCTGATCAATACTTCGTGATCGGACAGTTTGCCCTCGCGGCGCTGGAAACTTCCCGGAATACGTCCCGCAGATGCGAACTTCTCCTGATAGTCAACAGACAACGGCAGGAAGTCGAGGCCTTCCTTAATATCCTTGTTAGCAACAACCGTAGCCAACAACATGGTGTTACCCATTCTGACCACCACCGATCCGTCGGCTTGCTTCGCTAATTTTCCTGTTTCAATTGTGATTTCCCTGCCGTCCGGTAAGGTTATAGTCTTGGTAACTATATTAAAGAGCATAGAATATTTGATTTTTGTAGCTGTGAAACGCCATCCTGACGTTCCGGTAAGTTCTTGTTTTTTCCGCAAAAAATCAGGGAACTTTCACATATGTCAAGTTCCCTGATTTTAAAATTACTTACGTATGTTCAATTCGGCGATGATCGCACGGTAGCGATTGATGTCTTTTTTGTAAAGATAATCCAACAATCTTCTGCGCTTTCCTACCATTTTGAGGAGGCCCAGACGTGTATCATTATCTTTCTTGTGCGTTTTGAGGTGCTCGTTCAGATAATTGATACGGTACGTAAATAAAGCAATTTGTGATTCAGCAGAGCCCGTGTCGGCGCTCTCCTTTTTAAAACCTTTCGATTCGAAGATCTCGCTCTTCTTTTCCGCGGTTAAATACATGATTGTAACAACAGATTAAAGTAATATGTAGTAATTACGGCACCTTGCCGCAAATAAGGTTGCAAAAGTAAACCTTTTAAACCGGTTTTTAAAATAATTTAAATTAAATATCAGTGATAAGCTCCCTTTTGCCAAATCTACTTGTCCATTTCGACTTAATTCTTTTGAAGAACATCTGATAAACGTCTTTATCGAATAGCCGTGAGTCGCTTCGTGCTCGGTCGATAAAGTAAATACCCGTTAAAAACAGGATGGTATTCGCCATCCACGCGCCGATCGGCACGGCTACCAGCCCCTCTTTCACCCATTTATCGCCCTGATTCGTAAGTACATATAATAGGATAAAGAAAAGGATCGAAACCAGTACCGGCACCCCGAACCCGCCTTTTTTGATAATGGCCCCCAACGGCGCACCGATCAGGAACATAATCAGGCAGGAAAGCGCCTGGGTATATTTGTGGTGCCTTTCCAGCTCATACTTGCTCGCATCCTTCAATTTCGCTTGCAGGTAATCCTGCTGCGACTTGATATAGCTCAGCATGCTGTTCGATGCCGTCTTGGTATTCATCAGGATGTCTTTCTTCAAACTGTCGGAAACCGGTTTCGCCAACAGCGAGTCGATCCACTTACCTGGCTTGATCGTTTTATCGGTACCCTCCCGGTAGTTGTACGAATAGTATTGCTGGCTGCCCGCAACAAGGTTCTTCTTGGTCTCCTGGTAAGAGGTACGCAGCGAATCCGCGGTTGCTGTCAGATCGCTGATATTCTTCATAAATTCATGGTACTTGAACTGCCCCTCGTCCGTACGCTTCATACCAAACGACGCAAGGCTTTCCGTAAGACGGTAATGCCGGAACGACTGGCGGTTGAAATTGGAATAAGGTGTTTGCGTTCCCGCAGGGGTGGAAATATACACAGGCCTCGAACTGCCGGACCCGTATTCGTCGGTATACCGTGTACCGTTGTACAATTCAATCACCAGGTAACGGTTTTCATTAATGGCATACATCCTTCCCGAATCGGCCAGGATAATCTCCGTATTCCCCAGTTCATACGACCGGCTATTGTGTTTGTAAATCACCATGCCGATCATCTTGCCGTTTTCATGCTTTTCGTCGACCTTAATACTATAACCCGGCAAATCATTGTAAAAAATCCCCTCTTTGATCTTTAATGTGGCCTTGGTTGTCTTGATATCGTACAGCAGACTGTACCCTTTCAGGTTAGCCCAGGGTGAAACACGGTCGTTGAAAAAGAAGGAGAAGATGCTGATACCAACGGCCACGATAAACATCGGCAACATGGCCCGCACAACGGAGATACCCGCACTTTTGATGGCCGTGAGCTCGAAAAACTCACCCAGGTTCCCGAATGCCATCAGAGAGGAAAGCAGCATGGCCAACGGCAATGCAGTAGGTACTGTAATAAGGCTGAAAAAGAAGAATAGCTGCGCATAGTCCGTGACATTCAGGTCCTTGGACACGAAGTCATCTATATAAAAGATCATGATCCGCATCAGGAAGACGAACACCACGACCGACATTGTAATTACAAAAGGTCCCCAAAAGGACGTTAAAACAAGCTTGTCCAGCTTTTTCATCAACTACCTACTATTTCTCTTAAATTATCAATAAATCCCTCCCACAACGAAGTCAACTCGTCTTTATCCTTGTTCGACGAGTAGTCGATGATCCGCAAAAAGGTTGTCTGGGTTAACTCGCTTACTTCTAATTTTAGTTCCAGATGGTTGTTGTCCAGATTGTCTTCACTCGTATCCTCAAAATCGAAACGCACTGCTTTATTAATCCTTAGCCCCGTCTGCCTGGCGACGTGACTTTCGCCGTCCCACTGAAAATCGAAACGGTGGTCGGGCAGCACAGTAACCTTCTCGGCAAACCATTGTTGGAGGCCCGAGGGCGTGGAAATATATGGAAAGAGAACTTTTGGGGAGGAGCGCAATTCAAATTCTGTAACAAATTTATATTTTTCCATATGTGCTGAAATTAAAGGAGCCGCCTCGTTAGCGATCGCCTTATGTGCTGATTTAAAAGTTGTAATATAACATAAATCGACAATAAAAGTGTGCAAATTTAAATTTGTTGCTTCAAAAATATGCGAAATTTACGTTAAAAATGGGCAAATGGGTTGCATCGTAATATTCTTTAACATACTTTTGCACCACAATTACGACGGCGGGGTAGCTCAGATGGTTAGAGCGTAGGATTCATAACCCTAAGGTCGGCAGTTCGATCCTGCTCCCCGCTACATTGTGAAAGACATCCCTCTCGGATGTCTTTTTTATTTCCGCACATTTTGCGCATGCTCTGAGAATTAAAATCGCTGCGTTTGGGTTTACAGTAATTGGTAACACCACCGAATCACCTCAGCACTGTATGAAATTATTGATCCAATACCTGAGCAGGTACAAGGCCCTTATATTCCTGGCCCTCGTCATGGCCGCCATCAACCAGATATTCTCGCTGCTCAACCCTTACATCCTGGGTAACTTCCTGATCGACCCTTACGCCAACAAAGCAGTCGAGTTCCGTAACAAAGGCCTTGATAACGAGTTCTTCAGAGGCGTCCTGATGGGCTTGCTGATGATCATCGGCGTAGCGATGGTATCACGCATTGCCAAGGCATTTCAGGATTACCTGGTAAATGTCGTCATCCAGAAATTTGGCGCTGCGCTCTATACGGACGGGCTCCGGCATGCATTGAGGCTCCCTTTTCAGGATTTTGAGGACCAGCGCTCCGGCGAAACGCTTTCGGTGCTTTTGAAGGTCCGCGCCGACTGCGAGAAGTTTATTCTAAACTTCGTTAATGTACTCTTTTTCACGTCGGTAGGCATTGTTTTCGTAGTGGTCGTCGCATTCAGGCTCAGCCCCTGGCTTCCGCTGATCTACCTCATCGGCTCCGTGATCCTCGCATTTCTTACGAGCGTATTAAGCCGGAAGATCAAAACGATCCAGAAGAATATCGTCAAAGAAACGACTGCATTGGCCGGTTCCACGACCGAGTCTCTTCGCAATATCGAACTGGTCAAAAGCCTCGGATTGACCCAGCAGGAAATCGGACGATTAAATACAACTACTTATAAAATCCTGAAACTGGAACTGAAAAAGGTTAAAAGTATCCGTTCGGTAAGTTTCATCCAGGGAACGTTCGTCAACTTTCTACAACAATGCGTGATGTTCGCGCTCCTGTTTTTCGTGTTCCGGGATAAGATTACCGTGGGACAGATGATGATGATGCAGTTCTACTCCTTCTTCATTTTCGGTCCTTTACAGGAATTGGGCAATGTAATACTCTCCTACCGCGAAGCCGAGGCGTCGTTGAACAATTTGCAGACATTGCTGGCCCGTCCGGTTGAGCACAAACCCGCTAACCCGGAGACGATTACCGATATTAAAGACTTGCAGTTCGATCACGTGAAGTTCCAGCACCAGTCGGCCAAGCGCCCCGCTTTGGAAGATATTTCGTTCGGTGTAAAACGAGGAGAAACCATCGCGTTCGTCGGGCCCTCCGGTTCGGGCAAAACTACTTTGGTCAAACTGCTCGTAGGCCTGTATCAGCCCATTGAAGGTCATGTCCTTTATAATGGTGTGAACGGAAAAGAAATTGATTTTGACGAAATCAGGCACAAAATAGGCTTTGTGACACAGGATACCCAGCTTTTCTCGGGAACGATCAAAGAAAACCTGCTTTTCGTAAATCCCGAAGCGACTGACGAGATGATCAACGATGTACTCATGAAAGCCGCTTGCTATAACCTCCTCGCCCGTGCGGAGAATGGCATCGACACGGTGATCGGCGAAGGTGGTCTGAAATTGTCAGGCGGCGAACGCCAGCGTCTCTCGATCGCCCGCGCGCTCCTGCGTAACCCGCACCTGATCATTTTCGACGAAGCCACATCAGCGCTCGACTCACTTACGGAAGAAGAAATATCGAATACCATTCGCGACATCACCGACCAGCGCCAGCATATCACCGTCATGATCGCGCACCGCCTTTCAACCATCATGTACGCCGACCGCATTTACGTGCTGGAAAAAGGCCGTATTGTGGAAACCGGCAGCCACCACGCCTTGCTGGAAGAAAAAGGCCTCTATTACGCGATGTGGCGCCAGCAAATCGGCGAACGCAAGGACGAGACGGTACTTTCGGCATGATCGTGCGAAGTTCCCGCTTCGCTGGTGCAAATCTCCTGATTTGAACCCACTATTCGCAGGCCTCCGGCCGGTCAGTACCGTGGTGACGTCCTTGCGGTTCCGACCGGCCGAAGGCCTGCGAATAATTAGTCACGAAGGCAGACCTTCGCGCCATTCGCTTTAACTACGCAAGAATCGGGTTTCCAGAGGCTTTTTGGCAGGGTAATTTTGGTTTAATAAATTCAAAAATTACCGCTTTGTTATGATCAACATCGAAAACCTTGACTGGCCTTCAATCCGCGAAAACCTACATCAGCGCGGCTATGCGCAACTTACCAAAGTCCTCAATGCCCGCGAATGCGACGAACTGATTGCGCAATACGATAACCCGGCGCATTATCGCAAAACGATCGTCATGGAACGATACCGCTTCGGGCTGGGCGAATACAAATACTTCTCCTACCCGTTACCACCGATTATTCAGCGGCTTCGTGAAAGCATATTTCCCAAACTGGTACCCGTCGCCAACCAGTGGATGGAAGTATTGAAACTAGGGCATCCCTACCCTACTGATTTTGAAGATTTTCAAGAACTATGCCGGGCTCAGCAACAGACAAAACCAACGGTATTGATCCTTAAATACGGCCAAGGCGGCCACAATACCCTTCACCAGGACCTCTATGGCGAGCTATTTTTCCCGATTCAAATGGTATTGTTCCTCAACGAACCCGACCTGGACTATACCGGCGGCGAATTTGTCATGACTGAGCAAATTCCCCGTGCCCAATCAAAAGCCATCGTTATGAAGCCCCGAAAGGGAGATGCGTTGCTTTTTACCACGAATTTCAGGCCTGTAAAAGGAAGTAAGGGATACTACCGCGTCAATATGAAGCATGGTGTGAGTGAAGTGCATAACGGGCAACGTTACACGTTGGGCATCATTTTTCATGATGCGTTGAGCTGATATACAGCACATATCTATGATAATGAATACAGATCAACAATGATCAGCCACAACGAAATAGGCCCCGGGGGCTTCGCAACCAGCCGCGAATTGAAGCGAATGATCGATAAGGGCGAAATCACAATGGGCGGCAATCGCAATCTGAAAATCTACGGATTATTATCTTGCGGTTCGGGAAAGCGGATGAAGCGCAGCAACCGGGTATTCTTCGCGGACGAGCACGACGCTCGCGCACATGGGTACCGCCCATGCGGGCATTGCATGCGCGAGGCCTATTTGAAATGGAAATCAGGCTAGCGGCTTCACAGCAAGGCTGCGCCACAGATAGAACGTAACGTAGGTTTTCCAGCCAGCATAGTCTTGAAAAAAGGCTTCGATCTTGTTCTTTTCACTACGTTCGGCAATGATACCGTGCCCGGCCAACGCATTCAAAAGACCGACATCACCGTGCGGGATGCCCTCCGGCGCTCGGAACGACTTCATGAGCACATAGTTGGCGGTCCAGATTCCAATCCCCTTGTGCGCCACCAAAACCTTCTGCCGCGACTCGAAATCTGGCAACGCATCAATTAGCGAACGGCTTAGTGTGCCGTCGACAAACGCACGGGCTACGCCGATCACGTACTCTGCCTTTTTCTGTGAAAACTGCATTTCCCTCAGTACACTCACGTCTGCATCTGCCAACACCTCCGGTTCAGGAAAAATATGGAAAACCTGATTGTTCCATTCGATATGCCGACCGTAACGCTCCACCAAACGCCGTTTCATTTTGTACGCGAATGTAAGGTTAATCTGCTGACCGATAATCGACCAGCAAAGTGCTTCAAACATGTCCACAATCCCCATCAGCCGCAAGCCGGAGAAATCTTCCGTCATATAGGCCAGACGATTGTCCTGCTTTAAATGCGTGTAAAACGGGTTGATATCGCGGTCCATATCGAACCATTCGCGGACGTAAGCTGTAACAAAATCACGGCATTCCGAATTTGAAGCTCCTTTCAGCACATCAATTTTTACAAAATTACCTTGTTCGCTTACCCGGAAAAGCACATCGCCGTAGGGCGTCGCAATCGCTTTAAAAACTGCATTCTCAGTCACTAAATGAAGACAGTCATCATAATTGCGGTTGAGAAACCACAGGCATTCCTCGAAACTGAAAAGCGGCGGGACAGGAATGAGAATCGTTTGTTGTGAATCCATAAATGAAAGTACCGTGCGGGGCTCCCGCTTCAAACCTGAATCTTGCGGATTAATGCACGATCTTGAAAACGAGTTCCCGCAGTAGCTCTCCTTCGGGAACGCTGGTGCCGTCGAGGCCTTTCAAACGCCCGTCGCATTCGCGCAGGTAATGGATAATATTGACCACCTTACCCATCGGGTAATTTCGTGCGGCCAGCAGATAATCTTTAACAAAATACGGATTGACACCCAGTTCGGCTGCCAGCCCCTTTTCCGATTTGTCGCGCGCTGCATGCGTGAGGAGCAGTTTGGAGAAAAACCCAAACAGGATGATCAACACCGGAGCCAGCGGATTATCTTTCGAATTAGATGCAAAAAAAGCGGCTATCTGATTCGCTTTCAGCACATCGCGATGCATTAACGCCTTTTGAAATTCAAATACATTGTATTCCTTACTGATCCCGACAAACTTCTCGACCGCCGCGGCATCGATACCTTCGTCTACCCGCAGGTTCACCATGATCTTCCGGATCTCGTTTGAAAGCCGTTTCAGGTCGTTACCAATGTTATCGACGAGCATTTGAACCGCCTTTGGACTGATTTTTACACCCTCTTGCTGGCAGAATGCGCCCACCCAGTCGGGCAGCTTGTTGTCGTACATCTTTTTGGATTGCACCACCACCCCATTGGCATTGCAGGCTTTCAAGTAAGATTTCCGCTCGTCGGCATTGGCGTGGTAACAAAATACCAGCACCGTGCTCGGAACAGGATTTAGTGCATAATCTTCGAGGCGCTGCTGCTGTTCCTTTTGCTCGATTCCGTTCAGGCGGTGCGCTTCTTTCACCAACACCAGCTGACGCTCGGCCATGAACGGAAAGCGGCGCGCATAGCTCAACACGCCGGCTACATCGGTATCTTTCCCGTAAAGTACAAATTGGTTAAAACCCCGCTCAGATTCCGGAACCACCTTGTTTTCAAGTTCTTCTGCAATCAAATCAATGTAGTAAGGTTCATCTCCATGCAGAAAATACAGAGGACGGAACTTCTTGCTTCTGAGCTCTTTAAGGATAATATCGGGTGTTTGTGCCATGGATTTGCAGATTGGGACCTGAATGGAGTCCGGACACCAAATTTACCGATCCGCGCCGATTTATGCCGCGTTTTCAGCGATAAATTGACCAGCCTGCCGGCGCAGTTCCGGAAAAAAAGACAGGAATTTCGTGTAATAAAACTCCTCATTCGCCCGCAAATCGCTCACAGCCGTGGAAATAGGCGCTAAAAACGCAGCACGGCGTGAAAGCCTGTGAAATGTGGTATCGATACCTTCCAGTGTGGCATACGTATTCAGCCAGTCCTGACGGATCATCGAGCGTACCATAGGCACCATCGTTTCCGGGATCAGGTGCTCGTTCCTTTCAATAACCGAATACATCCGGTGGGCGTATATAAAAAGAGGTTCCTTATGATAATGCTCGAAGTTTTTGGCCAGGAAGTAATCGAAGTAAATATCCATCACAATACCTGCCAGTTTCCCCTGGGTAACGGCCGCTACATCTTTGGCTTCCAGGACTTCGGGATGTGTATCCGTAAACGAATCGATAAAACGGTGCAGTTTTAACCCGAGCACATAATCGGGGTTCCAGGTTGCGGTTTTTTCATCGCTCAAACGCCCTTTAATGAAATCCCCGACATAATTGCCCATCATCACTCCTTCATTCTCCCCTGATAGCAAAATATGCGCTAAAAAATTCATCTAAATGACATTTTGACAAAATTCCCGTACGTTTGTTCCCATACTTTTCCGGGGAACAATTCTTTTACAACAACCATCATTTTAATCAAACTAGCAAATGAAAGTCGAAAAAAATAGCGTTGTAGCGCTCACATATAGCCTCAGCATTCCGGACTCGGAAGGTGAAACGGATGTGGTGGAAGTGGTCACCGAAAACGACCCGATGTATTTTATCCACGGTATCAGCGGTTTGCCGGAAGGTTTCGAAAATCAGATCGAAGGCCTGTCGGCCGGTGATGCTTTTGAATTTACTGTAGCTCCCGAGGAGGGTTATGGCGAATATGATGAAGAAGCGGTCGTAGACCTGCCTAAATCGGTCTTCCAAAACAGCGAGGTAGACGAAAACGAGTTGCTGCAAGTGGGCAACATTATCCCTATGACGAATGAAGATGGTGAAAGACTTCACGGCCAGATTGTCGAGATCCACGACGACGTGGTAATTATGAATTTCAACCACCCGCTCGCGGGCAAGGAAATGCATTTTGCAGGCAAAATCCTCAGCGTACGCGCGGCCACACGTGACGAGCTCGACCATGGGCATGTACACGGGGTCGGCGGGGTGCATCACCATTAATAATTTTGAATGACTGAATGATTGAATGATTGAATAGACATTATTCGGTCATTCAATCACTCAATCATTCAGTCATTCAGTCATTCCCTTATACTGCTCCACTTCCACGCCAAACCTTCTCAGGAATTCCACGCCTTCTTCGACGGCAATACCTTTATAGGCCGCATAGGAATGCAGAAAAATCACTTTTTTAATCTTCATCGTGTAAATCACCCGGGCGCAGGCAATGCAGGGCGCCAGCGTGACGAAAAGCGTCGATCCTTCGATATTTGAACCGTTTTTCACGGCAAAAAGAATGGCATTCTGTTCGGCATGCAAGGCCAGGGAACAGCTTCCTTTCGCATCGCGCGGGCATCCTACCCCTGGAAATTCTTCATCGCAGTTATGCGTGCCCGCGGGGGGGCCATTGTAGCCAATTGAAATAATCCGCGTATCCTTCGTTAGCACCGCACCGACCTGCGCTTTTATGCAATGTGAACGTTTGGCAAGATTTTTTGCCAGGTCCATGTAAATGTCATCAAATTCCGGCCGCAAATTCGTTGTAGGTATTGTCATTCTCTTTTCCATCCAAAATTAAGGGTACAAAATTAGGGAAATGACGGCTGGATTCAACGCAGTTTGAAAAGTATGACCCGAAGCATTGCCCTTCTTTTTGTTCTGACCATGTTCGTTAACCCGCTTTTTGCGCAGCAGGACAGGTCGGTTGTTACCCTTTCCAAAGATCCCGAAGGCCTTTTCAAATCCTATAAATTCTTCATTCAGAACGTCGAAGACCAGCGCCCGCAACCCGGGGCTGCGTTGGGCAAAGTGATCGCGTTGGGCAAGGAAATTCCAGCGGTTCTGGCCGGGAAAGCGGAAAATGAGCTATTCTCCTACTGGTCGTACCTGGCACCGAAGAAGGAGCAATCGCATTTACCGCTTTACATTACCATTAAGGAGTTGTCCGTCAATGAAAAGCGTGTAGGACCAAACCGGGTCACGGGGGAAGTCCGTCTGAATGTGCGGTTTAGATGGTACCGCGACATGCAACCGGTGGAGCTTACCGGTTATCAAACGGCAGCTAATTATACCAGGCCCGAGACTGCGTTCACCCACGACAAATTGATCAAACAACTTGTAGACCAGGCATTAGTCCATTTTCAGAAATGGATGGTTTCCAATGCGGGTAAAACGCCGGCGTTGGTGCGCAATCTGATACTGACATTCAGGGAAATTAACAACACAGCCTCCGAGGACACGGTTTTCTATTCGCCAAAACGCCCGCTGATCTGGGACGATTTCAAGGTCAAAAGTGCAAAACCCGGCAGCCGGTATGCCGCGGCAGTATTTACCAGTTTTGGTTACGAGGGGCGCTCCTACCCGAAAGACGACGATCTGGTAGTTGAAATCGGTTTGAAGATATTCATGGTTAAAAGCATGTCGTGGGGCCGGCCGGAGTCGCGTAATGCGGGCACATTGCGTCACGAACAGATCCATTTCGATATCACGAGGCTCGTTGTCGAGAAGTTTAAAGAGCGCCTCAGAAAGGCCGAATTGACCATTGCAGACTACGATAGCGAGATCCAATACCAGTTTTTGGAAGCATTCCGGGAAATGAACCGGGACCAGGAGCAATACGACGGGGAAACAGGACACGGCCTGAATGCCGGCGCACAAGCCGCGTGGGATAAAAAAATCGCGCAGCAGATCGAAGCGCTCTATTCCGTGCAGTAGCGTTTACGGTGCAGTAATGCGGATGATTTGCTGAATTTCATGGTTTACCGCATAGTTCTTTACATTGAAATCAAATGCACGGATATCCTCCGTAAACGACTTATCGCTTAAAAGGTAAAGCTTGTTTCCTGTTTTAAAGCTCAATACCTGATGTTTTGGAACCTGGAAAATCACCGGATCAGCATTCCAATATACACTCAAACTTCCTGCTATTGAAACAGTTGCAAAAAGAACCGCTCCTGCAACCGATACTTTTAACCAGCTCAGTGAACGGGCAAACCAGGCATACCAGATCGCAAAAAAGAGCAAGTACAGCAAAGCGACCTCCAATTTGTTCAAATGCAAATTTTCCAGCAAATGCCCCGGCAGCATCCGCGGAACCGACGCCGACCAATCGGTTAGCTTCGCCGAGAAAGTTACTAATTGTCCTGTTAACCAACCCAGCCACGAAATTCCCGTAAGACCGATCAGCAGCATTACCAGTGCCGCAGGCAGCAGGATATTCGTAAACGCGACAACGAGCGGGTTGACAAGCCAGAAATAGGTCGGGAATTGATGAAAATAGAAAATACCGAGCGGAAATGTCGCGATCTGTGCCGAGAATGCCAATGCCGTAACCTGCCAGATAAATTTAAAAACGCGGTTTCCAGGTCTCAAAATGCCGTAAACAGGCTCGTAAAACAAAAAAATGCCCGCCATCGCCAGATACGACAGTTGAAATCCGACATCATACAATGCGCACGGGTCCAACAGCAGGATGATGAGAGCCGAAAATGCCAGCGTATTCATGGGATTATGCTTTCGTTCAGCGACTTCCGCGACAACCAGTACCATGCACATCAGCGCGGCGCGCTGCACAGAGGGCGGTAAACCCGTCACTAACGCATAAAAATTGAGCAATGAAGCCATCAAAATCAGATAAATCCATTTACCGAACCGCCAGCGCTTCACCCAGCCGAAGGACATGCTGATAGCCAGAAAAATAATCGCTACGTGCATTCCCGAAACGGAAAGAATATGCACGGTACCTGAGATCACATAATCGCTCACCTGCTCGGCTCCAAGGTCGTCGCGCCGGCCCAGCAACATGGCCTTAACAAGCCCATACGCGGCGGAATCGCTCACATAGGTGCGAAACTGACCATCCGCCCATTCCGATATTGCTTCCGGCCAGTAAGAAGGATCCGTACGGGAACCCGCTGGAATCAGTTTGTACGAACGATCGTTCACAAATGCGGTAAAGAGAATGCCCCTGTTGCGCAAATACCCCGCATAGTCAAACTGTTCGGGATTTGCCGGTGCAGCAGGACGCTCCAACCGCCCGTTCACCAGCAGCAGGTCTCCGGCTTGTGGAATGTCAGAGAGGCTATCCGGCAGGTAAATCAATGCTTTCACAGGGTAATTAACCCATTGATTTTTCAAGCCGAATTGTTTGGTACGAACCTCAAAACGAATGGAATTACTGCGTTTTTCGGGTATAGTCGATACTTCGGCAGTATAAGTGGTGTATTCCAATACATCAAGCGAAGCAATTTGAGCATCCTTTTCCGCTTCAACCCTTATTTTGACTCCGGCTCCGAGCAAAAACAGCCACACCGCCAACGCGACAGCAAAGGCGGTCTGACGGCCAAACCGGTACAATAAGATACATCCGAGGCTCACCAGGGCCAATGCCGTTAAAACAAAAACAACCGGCACACCGCCGGTTGTACGCAATGCGTCGCCCGCCAATATGCCGGTTGCAAGGAATGTTACTACGCTGACAAACGGAGCGCGTGATAGCATGGATGTTTATCGTACAACAAAACGTTTCGTGATAGTCTTATTAGCAGTCGTTACCTTGTAATAGTACAAACCGCTTGGAAAGTTTTTAACGTTGAGATAAGTACGGTTGACGGTATCCTCCGTCACTTTCTGGCCCTTTTGATTGTAAACGGACACCGTGTAATTTTCGAAATTCGGTGTAAAGATGTTGGTAGTCAAAGTTTCCCGGACCGGATTAGGGTAAATTTCAACCAGTAATTCATTCGTCGAAATCTTCGAATACTCTACCATTTTCGCTCGCCTGGGGCTTAACGCGAGCACCGCATGCATCCGCTCCTTCTGGTCATTCGTAAAAATGCTCATGCAAACATCGGGCGAGTAATCCATGTAATTTTCGATCATATTACGTGTCACGGCCGTACCACTGCATTGCGAATAGACCGGCGAGCACGAGACATCCGTAGTCTCGTTTTTAGTATTGGCCGTTGGCGTATCATCGCAGTAATCGGTGCCGCAGGTGCTATCGCCCCAAATGTGGATCAGGCCCAACCAATGCCCCACCTCGTGCGTGGTGGTCCGGCCGAGGTTATAGATCCGGCTCGTGATCGCGTCGGAATTACGTCCGAAATAACGGAAATCAATGATAACTCCGTCCGTCAATGCATCGGTTTCAGTGTTTTCGGAAGTGGCGAGACCTGCGGTGCGATTGTTAAGCTCCGTTACAACGGGAAATTGGGAAGTTCCCAAATAGCGGTCATTCAGCCGGGTGACCCAAATATTAAGGTAACGGTTTGTAAACCAGGCAGGTGAGATATTTGCGAGGTCATCCGCATCGGTAATCGGGCTGAACTGTGAAGTCGCGTTATAAGTACGCACCACCGACACCAATCTGAAACGAATGCCTGTATCGACAGCCAGTGAATCGGTATAAAAGCCTTTGTAGCCGGATGTATTACCATAGTCCTCGTTCAGCACGTCGATCTGGCTCTGGATCTGAGCATCGGAGATGTTCCCGTTCCCCGCCCCACCGATCACATTATCGGCCCGGTTATGAACAACATGCACCACCACCGGAATCGTGATCACCTCGCTCGCGCTCGTACGTGCACCCGCAGCAGAGCGTACGTAATCCTGGATCGCCTGCTCCGATCGGATCCGCAGGTTCCTCAGGGCCGGGTTTTTCAATAGCCGTACTGAGTCGCGTTCCGTGCTGGCGCAGCGCGTAACGAGTGAGTCCTGTGCTCTTCCGAGCACAGAAACCAGCAAGAGGCCGGCCAGCAACAGGCTATTTCTCCGATTTTTCATACGCAGCAAGAATGTCCTTCACCAAACGGTGCCGCACCACGTCAGAACCATCCAGTTCTACAAAACTGATCCCTTTAATGCCCTTCAAAACTGTCAGAGAATCGATCAGACCCGATTTAAGGTTCTTCGGAAGGTCGATCTGCGACTTATCACCGGTAATGATCGCCTTGGAGCTCGGGCCCATCCGGGTCAGGAACATCTTCATTTGCATCGGGGTGGTATTCTGGGCCTCATCGAGCAGAATGAATGCATTGTTCAGCGTACGCCCCCGCATGTAGGCAAGCGGCGCGATTTCGATAACCCGGCTTTCCAGGTACAATTTCAGTTTTTCCGGCGCGATCATATCATCAAGCGCGTCGTAGATCGGGCGCAGGTACGGATCGATCTTCTCTTTCAGGTCACCCGGCAAAAAACCCAGGTTTTCGCCCGCTTCCACAGCAGGGCGTGTAATGATAATTTTCCGTACTTCCTTGTTTTTCAATGCCCTCACGGCTATGGCCACGGCAGTGTAGGTTTTTCCGGTACCGGCCGGACCAATCGCAAACACGAGGTCATATTTGCCGGCCTGTTCGACAAGAAGCTTCTGATTGGGTGTTTTGGCTTTTACGACAAGCCCCTTGTTGCCGTAGAGGATTACGTCATCGTCGTCCTCGCCGGTGGCTGCCGGCATTTTAGCGATGCCGTTCAGGTAGCCTTTGACATTGTCGTTGGTTATTTTTCCATACTTCTGGTAATGTGCCAGAAGCGAGTCGATTACGTCTGTGATTCGGATAATTTCGGGGGCAGTCCCCTGAATGCGGATCTCGTTTCCGCGTGAGATGATTTTACTTTCGGGGAAAGCGGCGGCAACTTCCTTGATATTCGAATTGTGAATGCCCAGAAAATCGACCATGGATACGTCTTCGAGTGTGATGATTTTTTCCAGCAAATGAATCAGTGTTTAATGTTTCTCTATTGTTTGTAAAATTTAGTAATAATAACCAACATTTGTAAAACATAATCGTCGAAAAAACAATTAACCGCCCAAATCCCGGACGAAAAAATCAGCGTTTCCGGACCAAGTCTTTCATTATCAGACACGGACAAAAAAGTCGTGTGGCAGAAAAAAAATTATTGCGCCAAAACTCCCCGTCGCCGCTTTCGTTGAAGGCCTCCAATGATTAACTTTGTCTTAATATGGAAAACGAAAAGGCATCTAATAACTACCCCAGGAGTGGCTCCAAAACCGGCAACGGTACGAAGCGGGCTTTCACTCCGAGAACGCCATCCAACGATCAGATTTTCAGCAAATTACCCCCACAGGCCATCGATATGGAAGAGGCGGTCCTGGGCGCGCTGATGATCGAAAAGGATGCCCTCACGGCGGTCGCGGATATCCTCCGTCCGGATAGCTTTTATAAGGAGTCGCATGTGCGTATTTACAGCGCGATCGTCACGCTCTTCGCTGACTCGGAACCCATCGATATGCTGACGGTGACGGCCAAATTGCGCAGTACCGGAGAACTCGAAATGGTCGGCGGGGCATCGTACATCATGGAGCTGACGAGCAAGGTCAACTCCGCGGCCAACATCGAATTCCACGCCCGCATTATCTCACAGGCTTATATCAAACGGGAGCTCATCAAAGTATCGTCTGAGATTCAGCGCGAGGCCTACGAAGATACGACCGACGTGTTCCGGTTGCTCGACAAAACGGAACAATCGCTTTTCGCGATTTCAGAGTCCAATATCAAGAAAAATTACGCCGACATGGGCGCGCTCATGCGCCAGGCACTGGCCGAACTCGACCAGAAAAAGAATAACAAGGACGGTCTCACCGGGGTACCATCCGGTTTCAGTGCACTCGACAGGCTGACTTCCGGCTGGCAGAAGACGGAATTGATGATCCTCGCGGCTCGCCCCGGTATGGGTAAAACCGCGTTCGTCGTATCCTCCCTCCGGAATGCGGCGGTGGATTTCAATATTCCGGTGGCGATATTCTCTCTAGAGATGTCGTCGGTACAGCTTGTCAATCGTTTGATATCCGCTGAGGCTGAGATTGATAGTGAAAAAATCCGTAAAGGAAGCCTCGCACCGCACGAATGGGAGCAATTGCACCACCGCATTCACCGGCTCACCAATGCCCCCATTTATATTGACGATACCCCTGCCCTTTCGGTACTTGAACTGCGTGCCAAATGCCGCCGTTTGAAAGCCCAGCACGACATTCAGATGATCGTAATCGACTACTTGCAGCTGATGACCGGCGATACCGGCGGGAAAAGCCCGGGTAACCGTGAACAAGAAATCGCGATGATCTCGCGATCATTAAAAAACCTGGCGAAAGAACTCGACGTGCCGGTAATTGCCCTGTCACAGCTGAGCCGGGCCGTTGAAACGCGGGGCGGTGAAAAGCGTCCGCAGCTCTCCGATTTGAGGGAATCCGGCTCGATTGAGCAGGATGCGGACATGGTAATATTTTTATATCGTCCTGAATATTATGGCATTACAGAAGATGAAGCAGGTAACTCGGTAGCAGGTGTAGGTGAGGTAATTCTGGCTAAAAACCGTGCGGGTTCGCTGGATACGATCCAACTTCGCTTTATTGGTAAATACACCAAATTCGCCGACCTCGATTCAGGTTTTACGCCTGCTCCATTCTCGATCGACCGCCCGATCCAGACCTCAAATCCGATATCCTCATTCGAAAGCCAGGCCAAACCTACCGCACCTCCCATGGGCGGAACACTCCGCAGCCGGGCCAATGATCTGAGCAATTTCGATTACAAAGGCCCCGATAGCGAGCCGCCGTTTTAAGATAATCGGCAAAAAATTACCGTTTGCACATTCTCCAGTTACCGCTTGGTTAAAGGATTGTGTAACCGCTTCACTAAGTTAATTCATTTGGATAGTCATCATTCTAAACAGACTATCCAAATGGAAAAAACTTCATGCAAACTTCTCATTACCGTTCTGGCGCTCTGCGCCCTCATTCAATGCAGGCAGGAAATCAATTCTCCCTCGCCTGATGTGCCCACGCATTCGAACTCACTGGTTATCACGGCAAAAGAAGCGCAAAAACTGGCGCTGGCAGGACTATCAACCCCGTCAGACGCCACCTCCAGAACCTCTGCCGCTGCTACCGGGACTACGAAACGCATCAAAAGCATCCGCACCTTGAACGACGACGAGGGTAACCCATTAATGCACATCGTGCATTTTGAATCAGACGCCCGCCCCGACGCCGGTTTCGTCATCATCGCAGGCGACAAGCGGGTAATCCCCATCCTCGCTAAAGGCGACAGCGGCACATTCAACCCCGACGGCGGAAATCCCGGTCCACGCATCTGGATCGAGCACGCAAAAGCCGAAATAGCAGCTGGCAAAAAGGACGTTGCCACGCCGGAAAAGGGGGTTGAACTGATGTGGCGCAGGCTAGCAGAAGGTAATTCACTCACAGGCAGCCGAGCGAACAACGAAGACCCTATCGATCCGACGAATTGCCCGCCGGATACTTATTACAGCAGCGGGACATTGATTAACTCGCATTGGGGGTCATCAAAGGCATACAGTATGTATTGTCCCTCAAAGAATTGCGATGGTTGTCCAACGGCAAACGCCGGTTGTGGCGCGGTCGCGATTGCTCAGGTCTGGAATGCCAGCTGTAATCAGAAACCCGCGACTTACTCCATTGCGCCTGGGCCCGTAACCAACTACAACTTTCCTTTAAACAATTCAATTTCGACAGCCAATTGTACGTCCGCAAATACGGCTGATCAACAGATTGCCAATATGATCCGCGTCGCTGGAATGTATGCCGGCTCCGACTATAGCAACTTTGGCTGCAACACCGTAACCTGGCGCGAAAATATCAAAAGCGCATTTCAGGCAGCCGGCTATTCGAATGCTGGCAAAAGGTCAGCATTCGGTAATGTTTACAATGACGTCAGAACAGAGTTAACGAGCGGCCGTCCGGTAATCACGGATGGCACAAATCAGTTTCTTGGCTTTAACAACTGGCACATCTGGGTAATCGCAGGCATTCAGGAAACCATTCTGCATGGCGTCGTAGAGCTCTACGGTGCGGCAACCTGTATGGCGTGGACATACAATTTGTACTACTTGAACTGGGGCTGGAAAGGATCGGATGATAACTGGTACGCCCTGGGAAACTTCGTAGGAAATGGACAAAATTATGACACAGCACTGAATGTAACCTACGGAATGAGGAAATGATGAGAAAAATTAACGTACTGGTCGGGCTGATATTCGCCATCGTATTAGCATGCAGTCCCCGGGAAATCGCCATCGTGTCCGGCATGACCTTCAATTCTCAATATGAAGCGGATCATACTTACCACGCCAAATCCAAAACGACAGTGTATTACGACCAAATTCATACCCGCACATTGACTTTCAAAAGCGGGGATACGCTGATCGTGGAGGATAACGGGAAAGTGACGTCAGTCGTATATAGACTCGACTTTTACAACTGGTATGGCAAGCAGAAGCTCGCCAATGCCATTTACGACGGCGTAGATTCCGCATTCAAGAGGAGGACTATCAGAATCACGTTGAACGAATTCGAAAAAGAGAAATTCGCCCTTGTAACCAGCGAAGTGATGAACGGTGATTACGACCCTGCCGCCGACTCGGTTTGGACTTACTATAAATACCGGGATCCGAATAAGTAATGCATCGTCAGGTGGGGTCATTTTGCGGTCAAGTCTGGTCAAGTGTGGTCATGTATTGTCAGCTGTGGTGAAGAGTAGTCAGGTGTAGCAAGATTGTTGGAGAAGAACCAAGTGGAACAGTACATGACAATACTTGACTATGCCTGACAACACGTTTTCTCTCAATCCCCGACTACACCTGACTATTCATGACAACACCTGACTACACTTGACCATTCCCCTTAGCTACGTCTTACCAACAACGCCACATTTTCGACATGGTGTGTATTCGGGAACATGTCTACCGGCTGTACGCGCGTCACCTCGTAGTCCTCGGACATTAATGCCAAATCGCGCGCCTGCGTGGCCGTGTTGCAGCTCACATACACGACGCGTTCAGGAGCGGCTTTCAGGATTGTTTCAATCACCGGCACGTCCATTCCCGCGCGTGGCGGATCGGTAATGATCACGTCAGGGCGCCCGTGCGTGTGCAGGAAGCCCTCGTTCATGATCGCACGCATATCGCCCGCGAAGAACGAAGTGTTCGTAATGCCGTTCAGCTCTGAGTTAATGCGGGCGTCCTGCACGGCTGCTTCCACGTATTCCACCCCTACCACTTTCTTCGCATTGCGGGCTACGAAGTTGGCGATGGTACCGGTGCCGGTATAAAGGTCATAGACCGATTCATTTCCCGTAAGCTGCGCATAATCTCGCGCGACGCTGAACAGCTTGTATGCCTGCTCCGAGTTAGTCTGGTAGAACGATTTCGGCCCTACGAGGAACGTCAGGTCCTCCATCGTTTCGCGAATTACCTTTTCACCAGCGTAATGGATCACTTCCTGGTCCTGGTATGAGTCATTCCCTTTCAGGTTTACGATATAGTTCAGTGAAGTGATTTCCGGATGGTTTTGATGCATAAATTCCATCACTTCCGCGATAATTTCATCGTTTTGCTCGCCGAACTGCACGATCACCATCACGTCGCCAGAATTGGCTGTACGGATGATCACGTTACGCATGACGCCTACATTAAAACGTACGTCGTAATAAGGATACCCTTTTTTCTCCGAAAATCGGTGCAGCGAGTTCCGGATCGCATTCGACGGGTCAGGTTGGAGATGGCAATGATCTACGGTGAATATTTTATCAAAACGCTTCGGCACGTGAAACCCCAAAGCGGTTTTGGTAAAAGGTTGTCCCGAATCGAGTTGCTCTTTCGTCAGCCAGCGCCAATTCGAGAAAGTAAATTCCAACTTATTGCGATAGTATTCGGTCTTAGGGGCAGCGATAATCTCGTTAATCTCAACATTCCTGATCTTTCCGATCCTTTCAAAATGATCCACTACCTGCTGCCTTTTGAACCTGAGCTGATGTTCGTAGCTGATATGCTGCCACTTACAGCCCCCGCACACTCCGAAATGTTCGCAATAGGGTTCTGTACGTAAAGCCGATTGTGAATGGATTTTCGTAACAATGGCTTCCTTCAACTTTTTCTTGGTGCGAACGACTTGAAGATCGACGATGTCACCGGGAGCCACATTACCTTCCACAAAGATTACGCCGTCTTCCGATTTAAATATACATTTGCCTTCTGCCGCAAAATCGGTAATTTCAACGTATTCGTACTTGTTACTCTTAGACATTATTTCCTGTTTTAATTACTAATCCCAACATCCTATCGGATCAATTTTACTGCCGCATCATTCTCATGAAAAAACGGTTCATCTTATTTATTCTGATGCTGTTTGCCATTTGCGACGCCAGCGCTACACACATCGTCGGCGGGCAGCTCTTCATCACGCAAACCCAGGATCCCCGGTACAATTACAACATGGGCCTTACGATGTATTTCGATGCCCTCAATGGTAATCCCGGCGCAGAGGACCCGTTCGTCACGATTTATGTATTCAGAAAGCGCGACAATGTGCTCATGGGCTCTCTTGAAGCCCCAAAAATAGAACGAAAATCGGTCAACTACGCAAACCCGCTCTGCGGAATCTCGACACTTCAAACCTGGCAGATCACTTACAGCGCCGCCGTACGCATCATTCCCACTGACTTTGACGATCCGCAAGGCTATTACATGGTGTGGGACCGGTGTTGCCGCAACGGGACGATTACGAACATTCAGGCACCTGGTGACGCGGGAAGCCTCTTCTATCTCGAGTTTCCGCCGCTCTTCAAGAATAATGCTAATTTCAAGAACTCTTCCCCCGTTTTTCCGGAAATTCAGGGTGACTATGCCTGTGTAAACTCACCTTTTCAGTTCAATTTCGGGGGCACCGACTCCGATGGCGACAGCCTGGTGTATTCGCTCATCACACCCATGCAGGGCTATGCCGACAAGGCCAATCCAAGTGCTCCTGCCCGGGGCTCTTCCAACTATCCGCGACTGACGTGGATCGACGGCATTTCGGTCAGTAATATGATTCCGGGTCCCGATCCATTGAAAGTAAACAAGTCGACAGGAATGCTGTCTGTGACAGCCGGTTCCGTCGGCTTATATGTGTTTGCAGTGCAGGTAGAAGAATACCGCAACGGCGTTAAAATCGGGATGCTCACGCGTGATTTCCAGCTTAAAGTGGTGGACTGCCCCAAAATGGACCCGCCTAAGTTGCTGTTTAAACCCAAAGGGAAGAATACCTACTATACTGAAAACGAGATCATCACGATCAAAAAAGGCGACCCGGAGTGTTTTGAAGTAATGGTGACAGACCCGACCGTCAACCAGGTTGTGGCCGTCGACGGCCATGCAGTGAACAATTCGAAAGACTATTTTACGCTGCTGCCTGCCCAATTCACCACCAAGGTGCCGAACGACACACTCAAATTCCAGATTTGCCTCGAAGATTGTTTCGTCACGTACGATAACCGCCCGATCAAGATCCAGCTCATTGCGCAGGACGGTAGTTGCCCCTTTCCGCTGACCGACACGTTGAATATCTACATTCGCCGCGAGAGCAGCGGCAATAATGCACCCACCGTGACGACCTCCCTCGCGAGCGACTACGTACATGTGACCGCGGGTGTACCCGTGACGTTCGATGTGTATGGAAAAGACCCGGACAAGGATAACCTGGCTCTTTCGGGTCGCGGTCAGGATTTCAATATGGCCGACATGGGAATGGATTTCAAGCCTGCCAGCGGCCAGGCCACCGTACAGCAGAAGTTCACCTGGATCCCTCCTTGCAATGCTAAGAAAGGCGACACCCTGGCCGTGGATTTCAAGGTAGAAGATATGCGCTGCGAAGGCAATCCGATGCCCGTTTCGAAGCCGGTATATTTCATCGTCGATGAATCGCCAAACCGGGCGCCATCTGTAAAAACTTCCCTGCCCGTCCAGGAAATCACTTACCAGATCGGCAGCTCATCCGGTATTAACTTCGATGTACTGGCAAGCGACCCCGACACCAATATGATTGTTCTTACGGCCGCTGGGCGCGGATTTGATATGAAGGATGCCGGAATGATTTTCGAGGCTAAAACAGGCGTAAAATCGGTCACTTCTCCTTATGCCTGGAATCCTGAATGCGCCGTGCTCAACGGCCAGCCCGAACAGACCTTCCTCGTCGACTTCGTTACCCAGGATAAAAGCTGCGCTGCGGCCACCGACACCACCACAGTGAAGGTCACCATCAAGGACAATGGCTCTACCCCATTCCCCGAGTTCCCGAATGTGATCACCCCTAATGGCGACGGCAAAAACGACTGCCTTGTGTTTGACGAACTGCCGGCCGACAATTGCGATGATTATTTCAAAGACATTAGCGTGTTTAACCGGTGGGGCAAACAAATCTATTATTCCAGGGTAAGGCCCGATAACTGGTGCCCCGACAAGATCTCCGGCGGTTACTACTACTTCTTCATACAGTATACCAAACGCTCTTACAAAGGAGGGCTGACAGTCCTTAAATAACTATTAATCAAACAAATATCCCGTAACATTTTTATGAATGTTACGGGATATTTGTTTAGCATGCTATATACTATATATACTTAGAATATAAATTACTTGTATTAAAAGTAACATAATTTTAATGCTATTTATTCATATTAAAAGCATTATACTTTTAATACATTTTATAATAAAATACAGTATCATTCATTTTACATGTTTGATACTTTCTGTGTTGACAGTCCATACCGGGCATTCCCTACTTTTAAAGTATTCCCGCCGCGATGCAACGTTCCCGCGCCGTCTTCATCTTTTAAAAAGATAAATAAATACAGATAGATTAATAAAAAATCTTATTAATTTATCAACTTCGTTACTGCGTAGAGTTTCTACTAGCCTGGAATCTATTCTACGCAATGACAATAACTGCTCGTACCTCTAAAATCTCTTTTGTATGAAGAAAATGTACCTTCTGTACAGCACGTATTTATTACGCCTGCTGTGCCTCATTCTTGGGAGTTGTTTCACGCTCCATGCACAAAATGTGAGAGTTACCGGAACCGTCATTTCCGCTTCGGACAACTCGGCGCTCGTGGGAATATCCATCCTCGTAAAAGGCACCAACAATGGCACTACGTCCAACGCTACGGGCGAATATGCGATCAATGCACCCTCCGGCGGAACGCTGGTTTTCTCATTCGTCGGTTTTGAAAAACAGGAAATACAAGTCAATAACCAGAGCGTGATCAACGTGGTCCTGAAAGAGGATAACCAGCAGCTGAATGAAGTGGTCGTAACTGCGTTGGGTGTTAAGCGTGAGAAAAAGCAGCTGGGATACACCGTTTCGGAAATCGCCGGTGCGAAAATGGCCGCCACAAACGAGCTGAGCCCCATCAGCGCATTGCAGGGACGTATCCCCGGCGTGCAGATCGACCAGGGCGCCGGCGGGCTTATGGGTAACACCAAAATCCTGATCCGTGGTAACTCTACGCTCGGCGTCAATAATCAGCCCATTTTCGTCGTTGATGGCGTGATCCTCGACAACGATGTATATGACGGCAGCAGCGGCCCCCGTGATTTCGGTAACTCCCTCAAAAACCTCAATATGGAGGATTTCGAGAGTGTTTCGGTGCTGAAAGGCTCCGCCGCGGCCGCATTGTACGGCACACGGGCGATCAACGGGGTGATTCTGATCACGACCAAAAAAGGCACACAGCGAAAAGGCATCGGCGTGAGCGTTTCGCAGACGTTCAATATGCAGAAGCCCTATCGCGGCCCCGATTTTCAGAACGAGTACGGCGGCGGCACGGTAGGCGCATTTTTCACCGATACCCGTGACCCGAATTACAAGCCGGACGAAAGCTGGACGACCAAGGTATTCCCTACCAATGCCCAGGGCCAACCATACATCGACCGGCAAATGAATCGCGAACTCGAAAACTGGGGCCCGCGATTCGCAGGCCAGCAAGTGGTTGATTACGACGGTAAAATGACCACATACCAGGCCTATCCCAACAATTACCTGGATGCATTCCAGACCGGGAAAGGTAGCCTGACAAACGTGGCGATCGACGGCGGCAATGAACGCTCGACGTTCCGGTTTTCCTATAACCGCGTCGACAGCCGGGGGATCAATTTCAAAAACAACCTCGACAAGAATGCATTCAACCTGCGCGCAACCCAAAACCTGAACAAATTCCTCGTAGCCGACGTCACTGCCGACTACACCACCACCGAAGGCACCAACCCGCCTTCACTCAGTCTGAACAACTACATCTGGATTTTCCCGCGCAACTACGATACCAAATACTGGATGCAACGCCAGAATTACCTCGGCTACAAAGGAGGTTTGCGGAACGTGAGCGACGTGAATGAGCCCAATTTAGTGCCCGGCGCCGATTACTGGTTCAATATCTTCGAAAACAATTACAGCCAGCGGGAACAAATGGTACGCGGGCGCCTAGCACTGACCGCTACCGTTACCGACTGGCTCAAATTGCAGATAGAAGGTAATTTCAATAACCTGTACACCAAAAGCGAAATCAAGGAACTCGGCCAGGGCGTAAACTTCACAGGCGGCCGCTACGCGCTCGGGCACTCGACCAAGCAAACGAATTTCATGAAATGGCTCGCCATTTTTAACAAACCCATTACCAAAGACCTGGATTTCAATGGCTACGTCGGTGGAGAATCGCAGCAGTACAGCCTGTCGTTCAACAATGCCGAAACGGTAGGCGGGCTGTCGTATCCCGGCAACTTCTTCCTCGCCAACTCGGTACAATCGCAAAAGTCGGAAGGCGGGATCAAAACACGTCGTTCTTATAAGTCATTGTATGCTAGCGCTGACTTCGCGTGGCGCGAGCAACTTTTCCTGCAAACTACCTGGCGCGGCGACTGGTCATCGGCGCTTACCTATTCCAATGGTTCGGGAAACAACTTTTACAATTATCCTTCCGCCAGTTTGTCCTGGATTTTTACGCAGTCATTCCATTCTTCGCTGCCCAACTGGCTCAGCTATGGAAAGCTGAGAGGGAACCTGGCCGCATTGGGTGGTGATATCGAGCCGTTCCTGCTCAATCCCGGCTTCAAATTCGGGGGCTACACCAATGCAGGCGGCTTCGGCGACCAGGCGCTGTCCACATTCAGCGCTCAATCGACTTTGCAGACCAATATCAAGCCGTTGCGCAAAATCGCCAAAGAAATCGGTTTGGAAGTGAAAGTACTGAATAACCGCCTCGGGCTCGATCTATCGGTATACCGCGATAATTCCCGTAACCAGCCGATCCCTATTTCTGCGGCCATAGAGACCGGCGTGAACAGTATTCTGATCAACGCAGGAAATATCCAGAACACCGGTATCGAGATCGCGCTTGATGCAACACCGGTTAAAATCGGTGCCTTTTCCTGGAACAGTACGATAACATTTTCCCGTAACCGAAACAAAATCATCGAGTTGTACGGTAACCGCGAGTACTACGCCCTGGCCGACGAATCAGGGGGCGGCAACGACCTGATCCCCTATGCCAAAGTGGGCGGTACTTACGGTGTGATCCGCACCAAAATTGCCGCGGCACGTTTCCAGGGTACCGATGCGAACGATCCGCGCAACGGCCTGCCGATCCTCTCCTGGCGCGGCGACGCGCGTGCGGCTTTCCCCGCGCGCAGCAATGAATGGAAAGATGTAGGTGATATCAATGCCAAATTCCGCGGCGGATGGGATAACACATTCTCTTATAAACGGTTATCACTGAATGTGCTGTTCGATGCCAAAATTGGCGGGGATATGATTATCACCTCGCTCCGCTATGGTACGCACACTGGTATTTTCAAAAACTCGCTGCAAGGCCGCGACGCGGATCACGGCGGAATCGTGTTTCAAAGCAAGTTTGATGGTAAAACCTATGACGACGGTATTTTGCCCGAGGGCGTTTTTGCGGCAGGACAGACCATCACGCAACCCGATGGCTCGAACGTGAACGTCGGCGGGATGACTTTCAGGGAGGCTTACGAAAAGGGGCTGGTTGAACCCACGCATTTACCGCAGTACAATTACCGCTACGGATCCTTCTCAACGGCAGTGGGCGATTACTGGATTTCGGAAAACTCATGGATTTCGCTGCGTCAGGTGTCGCTCAGCTATCAGTTTCCGCAATCGCTCTGCGAGAAAATCAAGCTCAATGCATTGTCGGTCAACCTCGTAGGACGCGATTTGCTTTACCTCTACAACACATTGCCGTTGAACTTCAATCCTGCATCAAACTTCTCGAACAGTACGGCGGTGCAGAAGGAAGTCGGTTTTATACCGCCGATGACCCGCGCCCTGAGCGTTACCCTCCGTGCGGCATTCTGATGCAACCGTTTTTTGTTCAGCCATTTTCAAAGAAATTCCAAATGAAAAATATACTAATCAAATGCGCCGCCGGTACCGTTCTCGCCACCGGCCTGCTGTGGGCAACCTCCTGCGAGAAAGATTTCGGCGATATTAATACCGATCCGAGCATTGTCATCACGCCCGATCCCAAGTTCCTTTTCACCCACTCGCTCAACAGCCTCGAATCTTACCAGGGAACCGAATGGGTCTGGGAAAACCTGGAACAGCTCCTGCGTTTTTCGCAACACCTTACCACCGATCCCTATGAGCTTTCGACCAATATCAATTCCCGGTATTCGGCTTACTACGCCAATATCCTGCCTAATCTGGTGGAGATTCGCAAGCAAATCGACATGAAATCGGATAAGGAGCGCTTCCGGAATATGCGCGCCGCCACATACGTAGTGGGCGTCCTGCACGGGCTACGAGTGACGGACATGAATGGCTCGATACCTTACACCCAAGCCGTTAAAGCCCGTGACGAACAGAATTATACGCCCGAATACGATACGCAAAAGACGCTATATGACACCTGGCTGGCCGAACTGAACGACGCGATTGCCGCTCTGAGCGCCAGTTCGGAAGACCAGGAAGGCTTCGGTAATGCGGACATTATCTACCACAGCGACTGGGTGAAGTGGGTGAAAGCCGCCAATACCCTCAAATTGCGCATCGCATTGCGCTATGAGGGCCAGGATAAGGCCAAAACACAGCAGATTTACAAGGAAGTGGCCGACAATCCCATCGGTCCCATTGTCGAAGATGCCGACCAGTTTGCCTATCTTGATCCGGACTGGGGACCTGTCGGCGGCGATGTGGATTATCGGAGCACGCGTTTCGCTACGAAATCGATCATGACATTTCTGAAACAGACCAAAGATCCACGCCTGGCTATCTATTTCAGCCCTAATGACCTGACCAGAAATGCGTTGGATACGCTTAAAAAGTATAATCAGGCATTACCCGCATTCATCGATCCGGCCGATCCGCAGATCCGGTTCCAGGGTGGCCCGTCCGACTGGACTACCAACCCGACCGTCGCGCAGTACTACAAAAATCCGCTCAATGCAGGCAGCAATAAGTACGTGGTGATGTCGACAATCAACAAGGTATTCTTCGCCCCCACCCGCAATGGTGGAAAAGGGACGTTCCAGGATTACATGATCACGAGTGCAGAAGGCTGCTTTTATATTGCTGAATTGATCCAAAAAGGTTATGGAACAGGTTCGAAAATCACGGGTACTGCCGAAGACTGGTATAAAAAAGGCATTGCATCGTCGATGCGCACAATGAACTCCATTGCACAAGCGGCACTGTCCACTACGGGTTTATCAGCCAATGCGGACGCCGAAATTGCCGCCTATCTTACCCTGCCGCAGGTAAAATTCAACGGGATCAATAACCTGGAACGCATTTACATTCAGGAATACCTGAACTTCATGCGCCTGCCCACGGAAGCGTTCACGTTCGTGCGCAGGACCGGTTATCCCAAAAACAGCTCCACCTATTATCCGCGGGACGCGTTTAACGAGGTCATTCCGCGCCGCTACTGGGTCGACGAGCCGCCGCTCGGCACCAACAACGTCAACTGGCTCAAAGCGCAGACAGAGCAGGGATTTACGCCCAATGACCGCACCGCCACCACACTGAATAGCCAGCGATTGTGGTTTGACAAGAATAATCCGGCTTTCGGGCAGGGAATTTAGAGGGAGAAGGGAGGATGGAGGAAAGAGAGAATGGCGGATGGTGACAGTGCGAGTAATAGCAACAGGAGGCCCCGCTGGGGCCTTTTGTCGTGTTATGACCCATGCTGCTACAAACAGTACATGCCTCCGGCATCTTGCGCCGTTCTGACAGTAACGTCGATTGCTAAGTATTGGCCGCGCAGCGGCTTGCTGTTTCTAGCATGCATACATAAAACGCACTACGTGACCCCAGTCGGGTCTCCTGCATCCGACGCCAATTTTTTCCTCCATCTTCCCTTTCCTCCATTCTCCCATCCTCCTCTTCCCCAAAAAATCCCCCTCCCGCTTGCATTTCTCCCAAACGTTGTTCACCTTTGTACTGTAATAATAAAAGTTACAGTATGAACAGCGGTCGTTTCGCCATTTCCGTGCACATTTTGACACTTTTGACCTTTTCGGAGGACGAATGGACGTCGTCTGAATACTTGGCGGGAAGCATTAACATCAACCCGGTACTCGTGCGGAAAGAGCTTAGCAATTTGCGCGAACGCGGCCTGGTGTTAAGCAAAGAAGGAAAATCGGGCGGAAGCAAGCTGGCGAAACCTGCCGGTCAGATCTTCATGTCGGAGGTGTACCAAGCGGTCAAACAGAAGGATTTACTGGGAAAAGGCATCAACTCTCCTAACCCGGCCTGCCCCGTCGGACGCAAGATCAACGATCATCTCGACAGCCTGTATGACGACGCGGAAAAGACCTTGCTTGCCAGCCTGGGAAAGGTATCGTTGGCAGAATTCTGCGAGAAGTTCAATTAATTTTTTTACACAAAACTGTAACATTTATTATTTCAGATTAACATATCCATCTTAAAAACAACAACTTATGAAAATTGCATTGATCGGTGCCACTGGATTTGTAGGCACCCACGTTTTGAGAGAACTTGTTTCGCGCGGCCACCAGGTTACGGCTATTGCCCGCAATACCGATAAAATCGACGTCAGCAACGCGCTTGTTACCGCCAAAGCCGCTGACGTGGCAAATGCAGACGAGGTAGCCGCCGCCGTAAAAGGCCACGACGCGGTGATCAGCACGTTTAATGCAGGCTGGACGAACCCGAACATTTACCATGACTTTATCGCCGGCGCCAAGGCCATTCAAGCGGGCGTGAAGCAGGCGGGCGTAAAACGGTTCCTTACGGTGGGTGGCGCTGGAAGCCTGGAAATCAAACCGGGCTTGCAGCTGGTGGACACTCCTACTTTCCCCGAAGCGTACAAAGCTGGCGCCACAGCCGCCCGCGATTACCTCAATTTCCTCAAAACTGAAACTGAACTGGATTGGACTTTTCTAAGCCCGGCCATTGAAATGTCACCCGCACATCCTGGCGAGCGCACAGGTAAATACCGCACCGCACTCGACACGCCGGTGTTCGATGAGCACCATCACAGTAGGCTGTCGGTGGACGATACAGCTGTCGTCATCGTCGATGAGATCGAGCAAGGAAACTTCATCCGGAAGCGATTTACAGCCGGCTATTAGGCGCGTACTTATAATAGGGTGTTGTCATATAATATGTAATGTTAGTAACATACTAACATATCTATCTATCCATACTTAAAGTATTAAAAGTATAATTCATTAAGTACTTGATAGATTCTGTTAAGTATAAAAAGTTCGATACTTTTCAAATGAATGTAAAGTATTGAACTTTTTGTACTTTATAGTCAGCCCATCATTGAAATTATGCGCAATACTTTTAATTTATATTATATCTTTAAAAGTATTATACATACTATACTATTAGTAATATTTAAGTATAGCACTTTTATTACTTTTGATACTAATTATATTAATGAACATATTAAAAGTATTTTGAGTACAATATGCATACAGCACAAAGTACATTGATTAACAAGTATTTAATCCGAAAAATAATCACTAACAACCGGTCAAATCCGCTTCGTCTACCGTCACTCATTTTTCCAGCCTCGTCGGCCAACGATCGACCGCTGTACGCATTAGCACTGATTTTTAACTAATTTTGCATTCCTAAAACCTGTAAAAATCATGGCTATGAATGAGGCATTATCAGAGGCAGACGAACTTGCCAGGCTGTCGTCACACACCTTAAAAGAGAAAACCGGACGTAATTGGCCGGAATGGATTGAATGGCTCGATAACCTCAAATCCGACGGACGGGCCCATCAGGATATTGTTGCATTGTTGGAAGATCACGTGGAAAATGCCTGGTACCGGCAGAAGATCGCTCTGGGCTACCGCGAAGCAATCGGCCAGCGACAATTAGGAGAGCTCTTGTCCGGGTACGAAGTGGGCGTTTCGAGGACCTTTCCGCTCCCGGTTCAAAAGGCCTGGGAACTCATCGCCTCGGAACAAGGACTATCAACCTGGCTAGGCCCGCTCGTCGATGGCCGCGTGGGCATGGGCGAATCATTCAAAACACAGGATGGTATTGTCGGGACCGTCACCGTTCTCGCCCCGGGCTCGCATTTCAGGGTGGCGTGGAAGCCCGAATACTGGCGCTATAATTCAACTTTACAGGTACGCGTGGTGGGTAGCAAAAGCAAGAGCGCCGGCAAAAGTGTTATCAGCTTTCATCATGAAAAGCTGCCGCGTGCTGCCGACCGTGACGCGATGAAAAGGCACTGGCAAGAAAAACTATCCGATCTGGCTGAAATAATTAAGGGAAAATAAGGTTCTTTGTACCCCGATTTCCAGCCACCAATTATATAATCTAATGAAGTTCCGTGTTGCCGGCCTATTATTACTTTTTATACTTTTAAGCCATTCAGACCTTTTTGCCCAGCGCTTCCTTATGGACCTTGTGGATACGACAAACCAGATGGGAAAAGGTATGCTCTCTATTTACGAGCGCTATAATCGTGTGAGAATCAGCGGATATATTCAGCCACAGTTTCAGGTTATCTCCAAAGAAGGCGCGGAAACGTTTGCAGGCGGAAACTTCTCCACGCTGTCGAACAACCGTTTCATGCTCCGTCGCGGGCGCCTGCGCGTGGACTACGCGCACCTCAACAAGAATGACGATCCAACCTCATATTTCGTATTCCAGTTTGACGGCACCGAACGCGGCGTGGCCATCCGCGATTTCTGGGGCCGGTTTTATGAAAACAAATTCAAAATATTCGCATTAACCACGGGGATGTTCGCGCGGCCGTTCGGGCACGAAGTGAACCTTTCGTCGGCCAACCGCGAGTCGCCCGAGCGCGGACGCATGTCTCAGATCCTGATGAAAACCGAGCGGGACATCGGTGTAATGCTCACCGTTACCAGCCGTAAAACACAGGAATGGCATCAGAAACTGAAATTCGACCTCGGCGTCTTCAACGGTCAGGGTATGTCGGGGCCGATGGACTATGACAGTCATAAGGACGTCATCAGCAGGCTAAGTCTCAAACCGACCACGATCCGTGCATTGGGTGGTGCAACCCTGTCGGCGGCGGTATCAGGCTACGCCGGCGGCATTGTAAGTCAATCCGAGATCCTTTATAAAACGGAACGCAAGGGTGGCGAATATCAGGCAGTTCGCGATTCGGCAAGCGCCAACCTGCACAAAACCCGGCCACGTAACTACGCCGGAGCAGATTTCCAGCTTTCGTTCCCGAACCGGAAAGGCGAAACCGAGTTCCGGGCCGAGTACATTAAAGGCAGGCAAACGGCGACTTTCGGCACAAGTGAAACGCCCGGAACTTACCCGGTCACCAACGGCATTAAAGATCCTCTCTACACCCGCAGCTTCGACGGCGCGTATTTCTATTTTCTGCAACATCTCGGCAGCCTGGACCACCAGTTTGTGATGAAATACGACTGGTACGACCCCAATACCAAGGTCTCGGGCAAGCAAATCTCTGCCGATAAAGGATTCGGCAAGGCCGATCTCCGGTACAATACCCTCGGGATGGGTTACGTGTACATGGCAAACGAATCGCTGAAATTCGTATTCTACTATGAATTCGTACGGAATGAAAAGTCGGCGCTGCCGGGGTACGAAAGCGACGTTTCGGACGATGTTTTCACTGCCCGCGTACAGTACAACTTCTAGGTCCCGAAACGCTCGGACAGAATTTTCCTTCGGTAAGCAAAAATCGTATTCACTTCCCGGTTCACGATCATCCGGTCTATCAACCTCCCGAAAATGCCGAATGGCACTTTGTAATGCAAAATATCCTCCATCAGCACCCCTCCGTTTTGCTCGGTAAAGCGGTGCTGATGGTGCCAGAATGCATACGGCCCGAAGCGTTGCTCATCTACAAAATACTGCCTATCAACCACATGTGTAATTTCGGTACACCATTTCAGCGGTATACCGAACAGCGGTCTTACAATGTAACGGATAATCTGTCCCGCGTACATTTTTCCGCCGTGATGTGATGATGTCACGACGAATCCCATTTGGGCAGGGGTGATTTCCTTCAAATTGGAAGGGTTCGAGAAAAAAGCCCAGGCCTCGTCGAGACTGATAGGCATCCATTGTTTAAAATATAGCTCGCGCATGTCAACTCATTTCGCCTGATATACGTTAAATATACAGCCAGCGATCAAAATCCGGCGGGGCCGCGCAGGCACGGACCTCGTTGGCATAATTTTCTCAGCATTTATCACAGTACTAACTCCGAATAAACATGAACAGAAAACAGCTCGCAACCGCAACCATCTCTATCCATGCAAGCCCTTCTGCGGTTTGGAAGGCATTGGTAGAACCTGAACTCGTCAAAAAATATTTTCATGGCACTGAAATGCGCTCGGATTTTGAAATCGGAAGTCCTATCACCTTCGAAGGCGAATGGAATGGCCAGCATTATGTCGACAAAGGCGAAATCCTGAGGATTACGCCCGAACGTGAGCTAAGCTACTCATTCTGGAGCCCGCTGTCGGGCACTGAGGATTTTGAGGATAATTATACTCACGTTACATTCCACTTGTCGGACTACCACGAGAACACGACGCTGGTGGTTACACAGGACAACCTGGAAGACGACGATGCCGTCGTGAAAGCGGAGGGTAACTGGTTGAACGTGCTGCACGATCTGAAAAAGGTTGTGGAGGAAGAACGGCTGCACGTATTATAAAGGTATTTAATTACAAAACCCGTTGTGTCTGACTCCAACGGGTTTTGTATTTTTCAAAGTTTCATCGACAGTGCTATCCGCTTTCTGCTGAGGTCTACCTCTGTCACTTTTACGGTGACGTGCTGCTGTAACTTCACCACTTCGTTCGGGTCCTTCACAAATTTGTCGGCCATTTGTGAAACGTGGACGAGCCCATCCTGCTTCACGCCCACATCGACAAACGCACCGAACGCGGTGATGTTGGTCACGATTCCGGGAAGGACCATCCCGACCTTCAGATCTTCGGGCTTCCTGACCGAGGCGTCAAACTCAAACTTCTTCATTTCGGCGCGCGGGTCACGCGAGGGCTTTTCAAGTTCGGCGAGGATATCCTTCAAAGTCGGCAAGCCCACCGACGCCGATACATATTTTTCAATTTTAATCTGGCGCCGCAACTCAGGCTTCTGCATTAAATCCTTCACCGTAGCGCCGGCGTCTTTGGCCATTTGCTCTACCAATTCGTAACGCTCAGGATGTACCGCACTGTTATCCAATGGATTAGCACCATTCTCAATACGCAGGAAGCCCGCCGCCTGCTCAAATGCTTTGGCGCCGAGGCGAGGAACTTTCAATAATTGCTGCCTCGATTTGAAATTTCCGTTTTTAGCCCGGAAATCCACGATATTCTGCGCCAGAGCGGGTCCAAGGCCCGAAACATAGCGCAACAAATGCTTGCTCGACGTGTTGAGATTTACGCCTACGGAATTCACGCAGCTTTCTACGACTACGTCCAAAGCATTTCGCAATGAATTTTGGTCTACATCGTGCTGATACTGGCCAACGCCGATCGACTTCGGATCAATTTTTACCAGCTCGGCCAACGGGTCCATCAACCGGCGGCCGATCGATACCGAACCACGGACCGTGACGTCCTTGTCCGGGAACTCCTCGCGCGCAACTTCCGAGGCGGAATAAATGGATGCTCCCTGCTCGCTCACCATAAACAGGCCGATGTCCGCCGATTGCCCGGAACCCTCCAGCAACTTCTTTACAAAGTCCTCTGTCTCTCGTCCAGCCGTACCATTACCAACCGCAATCGCTTCGACTTTGAACTTTCGGATAAGCTCGCCGATCCTGGCGCCTGCCTCCGAAGGTTTATCGAACGGATAAATGACATGGTCGGCGATGAGATTACCCTGATTGTCGAGTACGACGACCTTACAGCCCGTGCGGTAGCCAGGGTCGATAGCCAATACTGTTTTCTGGCCCAACGGCGAAGCCAGCAGGAGTTGCCGGAGGTTTTCGGTGAACACCTGTATTGCCGCCGCATCTGCCTTTTCCTTTGATATATTGGCAAATTCCGTTTCGATCGACGGTTTCAATAGTCGCTTATAGCTGTCCCCAATCGCCAGTTCGAGCTGGTCCTTGCAGGCCTCCGTACCGAACATGAACAGCCTGTCCAATGCTTCCAGCGCCGTATCTTCATCGGGCGAAATATCGACGCTCAGAATACCTTCTTCCTCGCCCCTGCGCAGCGCGAGTAATCTGTGCGAGGGTATTTTGGCCAAAGGCTCCGAAAACTCGAAATAATCGCGGTATTTGGCCCCTTCTTCCTCTTTCTTCTTTTTGACTTTGGAAGTTATAATAGCCCCGCGCTGGAATATGTGCCTGATTTTCGTCCGTGCTTCCTGATTTTCGTTGATCCACTCGGCGATGATGTCCCGTGCCCCCTGCAATGCGTCGCCCGCATTTGCAACCTGGTCGTTCAGGAAGCTGGCTGCCTTGCCATCCGGATCGCGCTCCTTGCCCTCGAAAATGAGTTTGGCAAGTGGTTCCAGGCCTTTCTCGATGGCAATCGTCGCACGGGTTTTTCTCTTTTGTTTATAGGGAAGATAAAGGTCTTCGAGTTCGGTCATGGAGAACACGCCCTCGATCTTCTTTCTCAGATCGGGTGTGAGTTTGCCTTGTTCTTCAATGCTCTTCAAAATGGCTTCACGACGCTTTTCGACTTCCTGCTGCTTCTGCCATGCCTCTTTGACGGAGCCTATCTGGACCTCATCCAGCCCGCCGGTGGCTTCCTTGCGGTACCGCGCGATAAACGGCACCGTGGCGCCTTCTTCGAATAACGCGATAGTACTTCTCGCCTGCTTGTCGCTGACGCCCGCCTGTTGTGCAATAAGGGTGTAGTTCATGATTACTAATGAAATTGGAAACGGCAAATAAAGCGGATATTCATGGTTTTCAAAACTAAAATTAGCGCCGAACCCACGCAGACATTTTACCGTTTATATTTGGCTTAATTTAATCTCCATACCTAGCCCCTTATCCAATGAAGTACCTATTCGGAAAGCCGCTGGCTGTCCTGATTACCACGCTGGGCATTGCCATGCCGGGCATTACCATGCTGGGCATTACCATGCTGGGCATCCTATCCGTTACGCAACCGGCATTCGCCCAGCAGAAAGCCAAATTCAGAGTTGTCGCCTTTTTTACCGGTAAAAACGACCGGGCACACGTCAGTTTTGTAGGCGAAGCCCACAAACGTTTACCCGAACTCGGTGAGAAAAACGAGTTTACCTACGATTCTACCAGTAACTGGGACAACCTTAATGCTGAGTTTTTGTCAAAATATCAGGTCGTTCTCTTCCTCGATACCAGGCCCGAAAAGCCTGAGCAGCGGGCTGCATTTCAAAAGTATATGGAAAACGGCGGCGGCTGGATCGGCTTTCATTTCGCTGCCTTCGCATTGACACCGTCGGCCTATCCGCAGAACTGGGATTGGTACCATGATCAATTTCTCGGCTCGGGGCAATACAAAAGCAACACCTGGCGCCCTACTTCGGCCATTTTGAAAGTAGAAAATCCCCAAAGCCCGGCAACCAGGGGATTAGGCAGCACTTTCAAGGCTTCTCCCAACGAATGGTACCGATGGGAGAAAGATTTAACCCAAAATCCTGACATTCAAATCCTTCTGTCGATCGACCCGGCGAGTTTCCCGTTGGGTACCGGCCCGAAGCAGCATGAAATCTGGCATAGCGGCTATTATCCTGTCGCGTGGACCAATACAAAGTACAAAATGCTGTACATGAATATGGGCCATAACGATATCGACTACGAGAACAAAACGAACAAGGAATTATCATTTACCTTTGATAACGACGCGCAGAATCAGTTCCTCGTGAACTCGATCCTCTGGCTCGCCAACCGCAAAAAGTAACACCTATGGAACAAAGGCAAACCCGTAGTTTCGACAAAGGTCAAATGACCGGCACCACGTGGCAATGTGACGGCATCCTACTCGGGCATGCGGTTTCGCGGTTTACGGAATTGTCGGGTTTCCACTCTAAAAGCACCAATACCGAGGTCGTGCGCATGCATTTCGGCCTGAAAGGGGATTATATGTTCACCTACAACCAGCTCGGAAAGACATTCGACCTCGTAGGCGGGCATCATAACATCATGTATTCCAAGGAGTTTGAAATGACCGTGCAGGCAAAAACGCTTGAAATCGAGACTTTCGGTATTCAGTTTCCCAAAGAGGTCTTCATTCAGTTCACCCAAAATGCCAGCGATGCACTGAAACGCTTTTCAGAAGCGATCATGCTCGGGAAAAGTGCTATTCTGACTGAAAAATGGGGAACGATCGACTCACCGATCCAGCAGGTAATTCAGCAGATCATCCACTGCAGGTATTCCGAAAATCTCAAAAAGCTGTTCCTGCTTTCCAAAAGCATCGAACTGCTCGTGCTATGCGCCGACGCGTGCGAGGCTTCGGAACGTAAAACGGATCCCTTTATCAAAACTAAAACCGACAAGGAGAAGATCATCGCCGTTCGCGACCTGATCAACGAACGGGTACATTGCCCGCCCAATCTTTCCGAAATCGCGCAGCATGTGGGTTTGAACGAATACAAACTGAAAAAAGGCTTCAAAGAGACATTCAACAATACTATTTTCGGCTATCTCACCGACCAGCGCCTGCAACTCGCCAAACAATACCTGTTGGACACGCAGCAAACAGCGGCTGAAATATCGACGCAGCTAGGCTACGCGACGCCCCAGCATTTCAACAATGCCTTCAAAAAGAAATTCGGCATCACTCCCTTTTCGGTTAGAAATAATCCGTAAAACGCAATCCGGCACGGTACGGAGTGGCGTAATATTGCCGTCGTTAAATCTGGTCAGACAGTGGTCAGTTGTAGTCAGGTGTGGACAGGTGCTGTCAATTGGTGTCAGTTATAGTCAAGAACAGCAGAGTCTGATCAGGCATCGTTAGAATGAAGGAGACTAGCTATTTCAAAAGCAATACCCGGCAAAACTTGGCAATACCTGACATCACTAACGACACTTAACAATGCCTGACCACACTTAACAATACCTGACAACACTCAGCAACACCTGACAATACCTGACAACACTCAGCAACACCTAACATTAAAAGTCATTCAATCAATGGAACCATTATTCATCCAAAACGAAATTACGATCGATGCGCCAGCCTCCCGTGTATGGGACGCGCTTGTGAATCCTGAACAGACGAAGCAGTATATGTTTGGCTGTGAGGCACTTTCCGACTGGAACGTCGGCAGCGAACTGCTCTGGAAAGGTGAGCACGAAGGAAAAGAGATCATCTGGGTTAAAGGGGAAGTATTGGAAATCGAGCCGGGGAAATTTCTCCGCTACACCACCATCGATCCGCATTCGAACATCGACGATATTTCCGAAAATTACCTCCAAGTCACCTATGATCTTGTTCCGCAGGGAGAAAAAACACTTTTAAAGGTTACGCAGGGCGATTACAGCACCGTAGCGGAGGGCGAGCGGCGATACCAGGACTCGTACAACAACGGCGAAGGCTGGACCCCGATCCTGGTTGAGATCAAGAAGCTTGTAGAGGCACAGTAGCACTGCATCCAGGTCTAACCAAAAAGGGTTACCAGCATTGGGGTAACCCTTTTTGGTTCAGGGATTTTGCGATTCGATTTCGCCTACCTCGTCTTCATCAGTCGGTTCAGCCGGCTGATCCTCATCGATCCTCGAACCGGTATTGACTTCCGGCGCGTCGGTCCCCGGTATTTCGGGCGTGGGATTCAACGGGCCTGTTTCCCTCGGCCTTTCTGGATAACTTGGTGCAGGCGGCTGGTCGTCTGGCATTTCCGCGGAGGGAAATGCGAACGAGTATTGGTTCTGGAAGTTCATGGTTTCGCTTGTTGATTTCTTAAAATCAGGAAAAAACCGTGCCTTCCGATGTTTGCGGAACTAGTTGCAATCATTTCGCGCTTTCACGGGAAAAGCATTTCATCCACTATGTCGGTATTGATTATTCTAATTCTCAGTTTTTTGGCTAGCCTGGGCATTACCTGGGCGTATTTCGGCGAGCCGGCTTACATTTTAAGCGGAAATATCGCCATGTGTGCAATGCTGCAATTCACTGCATTAGGACATTTTAAATTTCCCGAGGGTATGAGCAAGATGGTCCCGCCGTTTGTCCCCTTCAAAAAAGCAATGGTTTTAATAACCGGACTGATTGAAATCGCAGCAGGTATCGCACTGCTCTTCCCCTCTACACGTTATGCGGCAGGTATCTTCCTGATCCTCTTTTTCATCGCGTTGCTTCCGGCTAACATTTACGCAGCCAACCGCCACCTTGACTACCAGAAGGGCACCTACGACGGAAAAGGCCCCGCGTATTTATGGTTCCGCATTCCGATGCAGGTTTTCCTGATCACATGGGTCTGGTATTTTGCCGTTCAACCGGCGGTGTAGGGCTATTTCCGTTCGAGCAGCGCCATATAAAAGCCGTCGAAACCATCACGCGCGGGTGAGGTGCGGTGTTCAGAAACAAACCGCCAATCGGCTTGGTGGCGCCTGGTGAATGCCCGTACCTGCTCCTCCGACTCCGATGGCAGGATACTGCATGTCGCATACACCATTTTCCCGCCCTTCTTGACCATTTTGGAATAGCTTTCAAGGATGTCCGCCTGCACTTTGCGAATCTTGTCCAGAAATTCGGGTTTTAGTTTCCATTTGCTGTCGGGATTGCGTCTTAAAACGCCTAGTCCTGAGCAAGGTACATCAAGCAGCAGGCGATCCGCGGTTCCCGACAGGTTAGCAATGACTTTCTCGGAACTAATGAGCATAGTGGTCAGGTTGGTAACCCCATTTCGTGCGGCCCTGCGTTCCAGCTCCTGCAATTTATGGTGCTCGATGTCCATCGAAAGGACCGAGCCCGTATTGCCGAGCAATGCGGCCACATGCAGGCTTTTCCCGCCCGCACCTGCACAGGCGTCGATCACGGACATGCCGGGGTGTACGTCCAGGTAGGGCGCGATAAGCTGTGATCCGGCGTCCTGCACCTCAAAAAGGCCGTTTTTAAAACTATCCAAACCGGATACGTTCATCCGCTTTTTAAGTACTAATGCCTCGGGGACACCAGCGACAGGTTCGGTCATGTCAAGTCCCAGCTGCTCGCGCACCGTTGCAATATCTGTTTTCAGCGAGTTGATGCGTAAAACCACCGGAGCGGTTTTGTTAAGCGCAGACAGCTCAGCAGACCACTGCTCCCCGATTTCCGACTCACCGATCTGGTCGATCCAGTCAGGTATCGATTGTGCGATTTTGCGGATTTTCGTCCCCTCCTGATACCGTTCTATAACCGACTGCGGATCTAAACCCTCAAATTCGGGCCATTCGGGCAGGCTCTCCATTGCGTCGTGCCCACCAAGCCGCAAAGGTTTGATCAGTTGCCATGCACCTGCCAGCTGCCAGAAATCCTCATTTTCTGCGGCCTTGTCCACCTGGGCGACGTATTTCACCAGCCGCCACCAGCGTACGATCTCATACACGTTTTCCGCAATAAAAGCGCGGTCGCGGACACCCCATTTTTTGTTGGATTTCAGCAACTGCTCAACGACACGGTCGGCTTGGCGATTTTTGACAAAAATATCCTGCAAAGCCTCAACAGTAGCGGCAACAAGTCCTTTATAGAGTTTCAAAATTTCAATTTCCAGGTAAAACAAGAAGACAAAATTGGTGAGGGATCGGCTAGAATGCAAATACCAGGCCCACAGAGCTGCAAACGAGATCAATAGATATTCTGAGGCAGGTTGATCTCGAAATGGGTCCCGATACCCGGCTCCGAAGCAATATTGATATTCCCACCCAGGCTGTCAACAAGATGTTTCACCAGCGCCAGTCCAAATCCAAAGCCTTGCTCGCCGCCAGTTCCATTGGTGGACGACGCATTACCGGACAAAATCGCCTGGATATTCTCTTCGCTGATCCCCACGCCGGTGTCGCGAACTGAAATTTGCAATATGGGTCTGGCCTGGTCGATCAGCAGATGCAGGTCCACGGCCACCTCGCCGCCGGGAGGCGTGAATTTCATGGAATTAGAAATAAGGTTACCCGTAATTTGAAGCAATTTACTTTTCGAAAAGTGGATATTCTCGGTTAACGGGCTTGTTTGAACCCGAAAACGGATGTTCTTATGCTTGCCCTGTGGTCCGTAGAGCTTTTCGAGCTTGTCCTTAAAAATCATCAGCGTGAAGCCCTGTCCATTCGAAGCCCGCGACGTGCTCTCACCTGTTGGCTTTTCCCGATGCGAGTCGAGGATTTCCTCGGCCAGATCGAGGATGGAATTACCGCTTTTGTGAATCAGATTGATAAATTCGAGGACTTCATCCATTCTGTTCTGCTCGCCCTGGTCGCGGATAATCTGCGCCAGCCCCACGATCCCGCCCAAGGGTCCCCGTATGTCATGTGCCACCTTTTTTTGCGTCTGGCCTGCTTCCAAAAGCCTTGCTTTCAGGTTTTCCAGCACTTTATGCGTTTTCAGGCGGGCTACGATCTCGTCGGCAATAATTTTCAGAAGCTCTATTTTCTCGGGTTCGAGCGTCTTGCGCTCCTGGTCGAGCACGCACAAGGCGCCAATGGGCAGCCCTTCACTCGTTTTCAGCGGTATACCATAATAATACTTTACATTGGGTTCGCCGGTCACATATATTTTGTTCTTAAAGCGATCGTCCGCGCTCAAATCACCGACTTCAAAATGCTCCGACTCCATGATGGTGTACTGGCAAACTGAATCCTCCCGAAGCATTTGCTCGATATCGAAGCCGTAGTTAGAGATCGTCCATTGCGTAAGGGAATCAAGCAAGTTAACAAGTGAGATTCTGGTACCGGTAACCTTTGCGGCCAACTTGGCCAAGTCCCGGAATGTGATCTGATGGTCCGAATAGTCGATATCCAACTCCGAGAGCGCCAGCAGACGTTCCATTTCATTGGCTGGCACGGGGCCATGGGAAGTACTCATAGACAAACGCAGTTTATATCAGACTCTGCAACTTTTACATAAATAGAGAACTAATTCTATAAAAAACAATGCCGTAGCCATCGTATGTCTATCAGACGAGATGAGCAAAATCACCATCGGATACAAATTTCAGCGCGGAATAACTTTTGCTGTATCCAATCTGAGGTGGCGCATAGGAACTAACTCGCGTACGACCGCACCGCAGTAGGATTGAGCGGCATCTTGGAATAATTCTGTTTCTTAATTTGAAGAACTGTCGTATATTGTCACACCAACAATCGGAAATAATTGGACTCATTCCCGTATATAATGAAAGTTCAAAATAATTAACAGTGTTAAATTCGATATTTATCAATGTTAAATAAAAGATCATTGATAAAAATACACCCTCAATGCCAAATTTGGCCATTTTGATTTTTGCAATATTTAACAGTGTAAAATTTTACAAATTTCAAACTTGCATATTTTCAAGGTCTCCCAAACACAAACAACCAACCCGACGGACGCCATTAGAATGTATAAAATACTTTTTACTATATTTTTTTTTGTGAGTTTCAACCCTGCCGGATCGCAAATTATTGTCGCAGATAAGATCGTTGGCGAGTGGATCAACGAAGAAAAAGATACCCGCATAGAGATTTATAAAAACGGCGAGGAATATTTCGGTCGCCTGCTGTGGTCGGAGGATCTCTTCGAAGCCGATGGAAAAACGTCCCGAAAAGACGTCCGGAATTCCAATGAGAAGCTTCGCACCCGGAACCTGCTCCACGTGAACCTGCTAAATAACTTCGTCTTTAGCGAAGACCTTTGGGACAACGGCAAAATGTACGACCCGAGGAGCGGTAAGACCTACAACTGTCTGATCAAATTGCGTAAGGAAAAACTCGAAGTGAGGAGCTATGTGGGCATACCGCTGCTGGGAAGAAGCACCTACTGGGACCGCGTGCCCTAGCCTCCCCTACTCCGCCGGCGAACGTTACTATACTCGCAGAAAGGATATTTAATGCCTCTAAAATGAATACAAACCGGCCATGCCGTGTTATGCTTCAAATCAAGTATTTATTGTATGAAGCATTTCAAACTGGGCATTCTCGACCAATCTGTTGTCAGACACGGGTCTACGGTCAGCGAGGCCATACAGGAAACCATTGCCACTGCTAAACTGGCCGAAGAACTTGGTTACAGCCGTTTCTGGGTTTCCGAGCACCATAATTCCACTTTTATTGCCGGCTCGGCCCCGGAAGTCCTGATGGTTAAACTGGCGGATGTAACGAGCCGTATCCGCGTCGGCTCGGGCGGGATTATGCTGCCGAATCACAGCGCATTGAAAGTGGCGGAGAATTTCCGCATGCTCGAAACGCTCTATCCGGGCCGCATTGACCTCGGTATGGGCCGTGCGCCCGGCACCGACCGCATCACCTCTTCCCTCCTGAACCCATCCAACGATTTCAGCGAAACGAGCTACTTGCGACAGCTCGAACATTTGCAGCACTTTTTCAGGGATACCGCCGGCACCGAGCGCGGGTTTATCTACGCCACGCCGCAGTCCCCGACGATTCCGGAGCAGTGGATACTCAGTTCCAGCGGAGGCAGCAGTAATATCGCCGCCCGTTTCGGAATGGGCCTCGCGGTTGCGAGGTTCATTAATGGCTTTGTGAAGCCCGATGTAGTGGAGGAATACAAACGTAATTTCCGCCCGTCTGATCAGCTCGAAAAACCCAAAGTGATCATTTCCGCATTCACATTATGCGCCGAAACCGAAGAAAAGGCGGCATTAATGCGCAAGATGATGGACTACGTATTGGTGGAATTCGAACGGGGCAAATTCGGGCCGTTCCCCGACCCCGAAACGGTCCGCAAATACCAATTCAATTTCGGCGAACTCGACCGGATCAAATACAACAGCGGCCGGATCGTTTCGGGCACGCCGGAATCGGTGAAAGAGCAGCTGACCAGGCTGGCTACCGATTTCGAAGCGGACGAGATCATGGTTTCGACCATGGCCGATACGTTTGAAAACCGTATCAAATCCTTTCAATTGATTTCGGAAGCATTTAATTTGAGAGAACCGGTTCTTTAAACTTAATTTGTGCCGGACATTTCCTCACCGACACTCATGAACCGTTTCGACCGCATTACCGCCATCCTGATCCAGCTTCAATCCCGCAAAATTGTCAAAGCCCAGGACCTGGCCGAACGCTTCGAGATCAGTCTGCGGACGGTGTACCGTGACATTAATTCGCTCGCAGAAGCGGGCGTACCCATCATAGGCGAGGCAGGCGTCGGCTATTCCATCATGGATGGCTATCGCCTGCCTCCCGTCATGTTCACCAAGGAAGAGGCGCGTACATTCATCACGGCCGAAAAGCTGATGGAGAAGTTTACCGATTTCTCGACTCAATCGCATTACCAGGCGGCGATGTACAAGATCAAAGCCGTGCTGCGAAGTACCGAAAAATCGATGGTGGAGAACCTCGAAAACCACATTGAAGTACGGAGCCGGCCGAGGGCATTTCACCAGCCCAACAGCAACACGCTTGACGTTCTGCTTCGGAGCATTTCCGAGCGAAAAATTGCTAAAATCCTGTATGTTGCGTTGAGTGCCGCCGAGCCAGGCGAGCGGATTATCGAACCGGTAGGCATTTACCACGAAAATAATTACTGGTATACCATCGCATTTTGCCACCTGCGCAACGACTACCGCAATTTCCGCTCCGACCGTATCCTTCAATGCGACATTACGGACCGACCTTTCGTTCATCAGCACGCCCCGCTGAAAGACTTTATGCACGACAGTTGGGAGAACGACAATATGCGCCTCGTGCGCATCCGCGTGGATAAGCGCGCGGCGCGTTACATACGCGAGCAGCGGAACTACTATGGCTTTAATTCCGAAATCGAGCGCGACGATCATGTCGAGATGACGTTCCTCAGCGCGTCGCTCGAAGGCTTTGCCAGATGGTATATGATGATCGCTCCCGAAGCGTGTATTATGGAGCCCGAAGCACTCAAAACGATCGTACGGCAGCTTTCCGAAAAAATTCTGGAAAATCTGAATCATTGATAAGTGCTGCTGACATAGGGCTGTCATAAGCTTCTGTTTTCTTTGTAATGCACTTAAACAAAGGAGATATGTCAGCCACAATTGAAATTCCGACCGCAGAAAAAAGTTTGGCCTATGCGATGAAAAATTTCGCAGATTACAACCACTGGGCCAACTGCACTTTGGTAAACTGGTTACGCACAAAACCGGCCGAAATCCTCGAAACGGAGCTAAAATCGAGCTTTACGACCATCCGGCTGACGCTCATCCATATCCTTGAAACGCAGCGCTACTGGTACTCGATCCTCAATCCGGAGCACAATTATAGCGGCCAGGATTTCGATGGAGATATCGACTCGACATTTGATACGCTTATAGCGCAATCTCAGGAGCTTGCGGAATACATCGAAGGCCTCTCGATCCAGCAAATTCAGAGCGAGACGCTCGTGGAGAGTCCCTGGTTCCAATGCAACTTCCCGAACTTTGAATACATCATGCACGTCGTGAACCATACCACTTACCACCGCGGACAGGTCATTACAATGGGCCGTAACCTGGGCTTCACCGACGCCCCGATGACCGATTACAACTTTTACAATGTCATGGCTAAATAAATTGGCAGCACCGGAAACCCGCAACGGCCGGTTTTTGTAGTGCTGTTTATGAAACACATTCGCATCCTGGGCATTTCGGGCAGTCTGCGCGCCGATTCCACCAATACCATCATCCTAAAAACCTTGGGAAGCTTATTGCCTTCCGACATCACTTTTGAAATCTTCGAAGGCCTGGACGAAATCGCTCATTTCGCTCCGGGCCTTTCCGATACCGGGCAGGTGATCCGCTTTAAAACTGCCATTGCCCAAGCCGACGCGCTGGTGATCTGCACACCGGAATACGCGTTCGGTGTACCCGGTACACTTAAAAACGCCCTCGACTGGACCGTGGGTACCGGCGATCTGAATGATAAGCCGGTATCGGTGATCAGCGCCTCGCCGCTCAACTCCGGCGGAAATAATGCACTGGCGTCGCTATTACTTACCCTAACGGCATTGGGCACCAAAAAGAATGACGGCTCTGCACTGTCCATTCCGAATGTCAAAAGCAAAATAACGGAAGGCCGTGTCACAGACGCATATACGCTCAACCAGCTCCGAATACAATGCAACAATCTGCTCAGCCTGATCGGAGGCTGATATCCCCTTATCAAAATCCAATTTATTATCCGGCAAGCAAAAGACTATAAATTTCGTAGAGTAATATCATTTAGTTTGATACATTTGGGTTTTATCCACCTTAAACGTTCTAACCAAATGAAATTTGAAACCTTGCAGCTTCATGCCGGACAACAGCCCGACCCAGTTACCAATTCACGGGCCGTGCCTTTGTACCAAACCACTTCCTATGTGTTCAATAATGCCGAGCATGCCGCTAACCTGTTCGCTCTGAAAGAGTTTGGCAACATATACTCCCGCATTATGAACCCCACCAACGACGTTTTTGAAAAACGCGTGGCGGCATTGGAAGGCGGCGTAGCTGCATTGGCCACCGCTTCGGGGCATTCGGCACAGTTTCTGGCGATCAACAACATCACGACCGTCGGTGATAACTTCGTGACCACCTCGTTCCTTTACGGCGGTTCTTTTAATCAATTCAAAAATTCCTTCAAAAACATCGGTGTGGAAGCACGTTTCGCCGATGGCGACGATGTGAGCAGTTTTGAAAAGCTGATCGACGACAGGACCAAGTTCATTTACCTCGAAACCATCGGTAACCCGAGCTATTCCGTACCCGATTTTGACGCATTCTCTGCGCTTGCAAAGAAATATGACCTCCCGTTAATCGTCGACAACACGTTCGGTGCGGCAGGCGCCATTTTTCAGCCCATCAAGCACGGCGCGCACGTAGTCGTGCAATCGGCCACGAAATGGATCGGTGGCCATGGAACTTCCATTGGCGGGGTGATCGTCGATGCAGGTACCTACAACTGGGGTAACGGCAAGTTCCCTCAGTTTACAGAGCCTTCGCCGAGCTACCACGGCCTTGTTCTGAACGATGTTTTCGGTATCGGCGGACCATTCGGCAACATCCAGTTCATCATCCGCGCCCGTGTGGAAGGCCTGCGCGACTGGGGCCCGTCCCTCTCGCCATTTAACGGGTTCCTGTTCCTGCAAGGGCTTGAAACGCTGTCGCTAAGAGTGGAGCGTATTGCGGAAAACGCATTGAAACTCGCACAATGGCTTGAAAAACATCCGAAAGTGGAAAGTGTGAACTATATCGGTCTGGAAGGCAACAAATACCACCAGCTGGCTAAAAAGTACCTTACACGTGGTTTCGGAGGGGTTTTGTCGTTCTCACTGAAAGGCGACAGAAAGACTGCGGAGCATTTTGTAGATAACCTGAAACTGATCAGCAACCTGGCCAACGTAGGCGATGCCAAAACGCTGATCATCCACCCCGCATCTACCACGCACTCTCAACTATCTGACGAAGAACAACTTTCAGCAGGTGTCCTGCCGACCCAGCTCCGTATTTCCGTAGGTATCGAGCATATTGACGATATCATCGCGGATGTGGAGCAGGCGATTGGTGCGCTATAATGATTGAATTTTGAATGACTGAATGATTGAATAGGGCTTATTCGGTCATTCAATCATTCAGTCATTCAAAATTCAGTGCCGGACGTTCAAACTTTATTCGCTAATGCCTTCCAACGCAAACATAAACGCAAACTGCAAGGCGATCTCCTTTAAGTAATCGAATCGTCCCGAAGCGCCGCCGTGGCCGGCTTCCATATTTGTTTTTAAAAGCAACACATTGTTGTCGGTTTTATGGGTTCGCAGGCGGGCTACCCATTTGGCAGGCTCGAAATACTGCACTTGGCTGTCGTGCAAACCCGTGGTAATGAGCATATTGGGATATGCTTTTTTCTCCACGTTGTCATACGGAGAATAGGACTTCATGTAGTCGTACGCATCCTTGTTTTTAGGATTCCCCCATTCGTCGAACTCATTGGTTGTCAGTGGAATGCTCTCGTCGAGCATGGTCGTCACTACATCTACGAACGGCACGTCGGCAATGATGCCCCGCCATAGGTCGGGACGCATATTGCTGATCGCGCCCATGAGCAAACCACCCGCACTGCCGCCTTCTGCGAACAAATGCTCTTTGGAGGTGTAATTTTCCTTAATGAGGTATTCCGCGCAGTCGATGAAGTCGTTGAATGTGTTCTTTTTCTTGAACATTTTACCGTCCTCGTACCATTGCCGGCCCATTTCCTGCCCGCCTCGTACGTGTGCGAGCGCGTATATAAACCCGCGGTTGAGCAGGCTCAGGCGCGTGCTGCTGAACGCGGCGTCCATACTGTTGCCGTATGAACCGTATGCGTAAAGCAGAAGCGGCGTCCCAGCGCTCTTGGGCGTACCTTTTTTGTATACCACTGAAATCGGCACCTTCACGCCGTCGCGCACGGTCGCATACAAACGTTCCGTTACATATTCCTCCGGATTGTACCCTCCTACCACTTCCTGGCGCTTTTTGAGCTCTTTATCGCGGGTTTCCATGTCGTAGTCGTACACTGAGCTCGGCGTTGTGAGCGAAGTGTAGATGTAACGCAGGTTCGAACTGTTGTATTCGGGGTTCGAGCCGGCATATGCGGTGTAGGCCGGCTCACCGAAATCCACGTAATGCTCCGCATTCGTATTGATATTGCGGATTCTGAGTTGCAAGAGGCCATTTTTACGCTCTGTAATCACCAGATGGTTCTTAAAAACGTCAATCCCTTCCAGCAACACGTCGGCACGGTTGGGAATTACCTCCGTCCAGTTTTCGACCCCGGTTGCGTTCACGGGCGTTTCCATCAGCCTGAAATTCAACGCATCTTTGTTGGTTACGATCAAGAACTTATCTCCCTGATGATCAACGTCATACAAAACATCCTTCATCCGTGGCTGAAACACCTCGAACTTGCCTTCCGGCTTGTCTGCATCGAGGATCAGGTATTCCGACGACATCGTGGCCGAAGAAGCGATCACAATGTATTTGTCCGATTTCGTCTTCCCTACCCCGATATAATTGCTCTTGTCCTTCTCATTGTAAACCACCACATCCTTCTTCGGATCCGTTCCAAGCGTGTGGCGCTTGATCTTCTCGCTCAGGAGCGTTTTCGGGTTGGTAGCTGTATAAAACAGCGTTTTGTTATCATTCCCCCACTCAGAGCCACCACTTGCCGGATAAATCTTGTCGGCAAAATGCTCGCCGGTTTCGAGGTTTTTAATGTAGAGGGTGTACTGCCTTCTCGAAACGGTGTCGACGCCATAGGCAAGCAGCTTGTTGTCCGGGCTTACATTGAAACCGACCGCCGAATAATACGGATGTCCCTCTGCCATTTTATCGACGTCGAGCAGGATCTCTTCCGGCGCTTCGAGCGAGCCTTTCTTGCGGCAATATTTGAAATACTGTTCCCCTTCCTCGCTGCGGGTGTAATACCAGTACCCATTGCTGAACACCGGCACCGACTCGTCCTTCTCCTTGATCCGCCCCTTCATTTCTAAAAACAATGCTTCCTGGAATTTCGCCGTACCCGCCATCATCGTATCGGTGTAGGCGTTCTCGGCTTTCAGGTATTCTACGACTTTGTCGCTGTCGGGGCCCTCGCGGAAGAAGTCGCCCATCCAGTAGTACTCGTCATTACGTTTGTCACCATGCATTCCGGTTTCATGGTCTTTCTTTTCTGCTACCGGCGGTGTGGCATCCGGCCATTGATATGCTTGTTTCACGGGTTTGTTTTGGTTACACGAAAAAATCACAATAGCTAAAAGTAAGAAAATATTTCTCATATGCCGGATCGAGTTTTATATAGCTAATTATCAGCAATTTATATTATTTAATACTTACTATTAGTTTTATACTTTTAATATGATAATAGTTTTAATAAGTATATACCTTTAAATTCTTTTTATAAATATGTCATATCAGATGTATAATACTTTTAAAGATTTTACTCTTTTTTATTATTATTAAAATAATTATACTTATAATACATAAAAAACATTTTAAAAATATATTACTTATAATACTTTTTATATCTTAAATCAATACCGTCAATATTAACCTTTAAGTACATATTTGTTTTAATAAGCCATTTGAATAGTACCATTCTATTAAATCATATAAAACTTTTAATTATTACCAATTGTAATATCCTTACAATACTTCTCCCGCAATTCCACAAAAAACCGCCGGCAAACCCTGTCTGTCGCCGCAGTTACATTATATTTGAGTTTCGATCATAAACTTACCTCATGGAAAAACCCGTTCACAAGCTATTCCTTCTGGACGCTATGGCCTTGATTTACAGGGCGCATTTCGCATTCATCAAGGCGCCACGCATCACTTCAAAAGGACTGAATACCAGCGCCGTTTTCGGCTTCACCAACACACTGCTCGAAGTACTGCAAAAAGAGAAACCAACCCACATCGGCGTTGCATTCGACACCGCTGCGCCTACTTTCCGTCATGTGCAGTTCGAGGCTTACAAAGCCCAGCGCGAAGCACAGCCGGAGGATATTACCGTGGCCATTCCCCTTGTGAAGCGCCTGCTGAAAGGCATGTGCATTCCGATTCTCGAACTGGACGGCTATGAGGCCGACGACATCATCGGCACCATTGCGAAGGAGGCGTCCCGCGAAGGTTTCGAGGTTTTTATGATGACACCCGACAAGGATTACGGGCAGCTGGTCGAACAATACATACACATCTACAAACCCGCATTCCTCGGGAAAGGCGCCGAAGTGCTGGGCGTACAAGAAATACTCGATCGCTGGCAAATCCAGCGCATCGACCAGGTGATCGATATTCTCGGCCTGATGGGCGACGCCGTCGACAATATCCCCGGCATTCCCGGCGTGGGCGAAAAAACGGCCCAAAAACTCATCCAGGAATACGACACGATCGAAAATCTGATTACAAACGCCGATGAAATTAAGGGAAAACTCGGAGAAAAAATCCGGGAGAACTTCGATAAGGCCGTGCTAAGCAAGCAACTTGCGACGATCGATTGCAAAGTGCCTGTGCCATTCGACGCCGAAGACCTGACCGTCTGCGCGCCGAATGCAGAGCTCATTGCCGAATTGTTCGACGAACTGGAATTCAAAACCCTGAAAACCCGTGTTCTCGGCGCGGGCACGGCTGGTGCTGCTACCGGGATACTTGGAACTGCTGCTCCCGCAGGGCGCACAGGCGCTCCACAAGCCCGCAAAGCCGCTTCCAAAGGCCAGCTCGACATCTTCGGTAATCCAACAGAAGAGATTGGGCAGCAGCCGGCGGTCGTCAGCGGTGACCTGGCCGACGGCGAACTGGTCGAGGATACCGACGAAATCCGCATTCCGACGTCGAAGCGGACCATCGCCAATACTTTCCACCGCTACCACACCGTGGATACGCCTGAACTGATGACCAGTCTTGCGCATTATCTGAGCTTGCAGGATGCTTTTTGCTTCGACACCGAAACCACGTCGCTCGATACCACCGATGCCGAGCTGGTAGGACTGTCGTTCTCATACCTCGCAGGGGAAGCGTTTTACATTCCTGTCCCCGCCGACCAGGCCAAAGCGCAGGAGATCGTCGAGCATTTCCGCGGCGTTTTCGAGAATGAAAACATTGAAAAAATCGGCCAGAATATCAAATACGACCTGCTCGTGCTGAAAAACTATGGTGTCGACGTTCGTGGCAAACTGAGCGACACTATGCTTGCACATTACCTGCTGCAACCGGACAAGCGCCACGGAATGGACATCCTGGCCGCTTCCTACCTGAATTACGAACCAGTGTCGATCACAGAGCTTATTGGTAAAAAAGGCGGAAAACAAGGCAATATGCGCGACGTCGCGATACCGGAAATCACACAGTATGCCGGTGAAGATGCCGACATTACTTTCCAGCTCAACACGATTTTTAGCCGCGAACTGCCGAAAGTAAATGCTGCGAAGCTCTTCTATGAGGTCGAAATGCCTCTGACGAAAGTGCTGGCTTCCATGGAAAATACCGGTGTGAGGCTGGACATCAATGCATTGAAAGAGATGTCGACAGTACTGGAATCCGACCTTCGCCAGACCGAGTCCGAGATTTACGAGGCAGCCGGCCAATCGTTCAATATCAGCTCTCCGAAGCAGCTTGGCGAGATCCTTTTCGAGAAAATGAAGCTGATCGACAAGCCGAAAAAGACTAAAACCGGACAGTACGCGACAGGTGAAGAGATTCTTTCGGACCTTGAAGCGAACCACCTCATTGCCCGTAAAATACTGGATTACCGAGAGTTACAGAAGCTTAAATCGACTTATGTGGATGCATTACCTACGATGGTAAGCAGCCGCACGGGCCGTATCCATACCTCTTACAATCAGGCCGTTGCAGCAACCGGGCGTCTGAGCTCGACGAACCCGAACCTGCAAAACATCCCGATCCGCACGCCGCGTGGGCGTGAAATCCGCAAGGCATTCGTGCCCGATTCCGACGATTTCCAGATCCTGTCGGCGGATTATTCGCAGATCGAGCTGCGCATTATGGCAGCATTCAGCGGCGACGCGAGTATGACCGAGGCCTTCAACCAGGGCCGGGATATTCACGCGACAACCGCCAGCAAGGTATTTCAGGTGCCCTTGGAAGAAGTGACTCCGGACATGCGCCGCAAATCCAAAATGGTCAATTTCGGTATCATTTACGGCATTTCGGCATTCGGTCTCGCGCAACGCCTAGGCATTCCACGCGGGGAAGCGAGCGAGATCATCCGCGCCTACTTCGAAGAATTCCCGGCTGTGAAGGGCTATATGGATAAAGTCGTGAACGATGCCCGCGAACGCGAGTACGTAGAAACCATTCTCGGCCGCCGCCGGTATTTGCCGGATATCAATTCCCGCAACCAGACCAACCGCGGTTACGCCGAACGAAACGCCATTAACGCCCCGATCCAGGGCTCTGCCGCCGATATGATCAAAGTTGCAATGATCAATATCCACGACTGGATGACCAGCGAAAAGCTCAAATCGCGCATGATCCTGCAAGTGCATGACGAATTGGTTTTCGATGCGCATTACAGCGAAATCGATTTACTGAAAGAAAAAGTGGATGAGTTGATGCGCAATGCGATCCCTATGGCGGTGAGGATGGAGACAGGGATCGGTGTCGGTGCTAACTGGCTGGAAGCGCATTGATTTTTGAGAGAAAGAAGGAAATGGAGGTGGAGGAAGGGGACTGATATCGCAAGCAGGAGACCCCGATGGGGTCGCGCAACCTTTCGATATATGCTTGCTATAAACAGGAGGCCGCTCCGCGGCCAGCGCCGCGACTGATCGACTCTGCTCATAAGGCTCGACGCAAGATGCCCGAGGCATCTCCTGTTTGTAGAACTCCCATCAATCAACAAACGACAAAAGGCCCCAGAGGGGCCTCCTATCGTCGCTATACGCACTTTTTGCCTTACTCCTTCCTCCCCTTCTTCCTATTTCGCCACCCAAGTCCGCGTATTCAAATCATCCGTCCCTTGTCGTTTGACCGCTTCTTCGCGGTTGACGCCGTTCAGGGATTGTTCCGATAACGGGTAAATGAAGCGCACTGGTACACGGTTCTGATTCAGGTTATCAGGTCCGGGCTTGATCTCCGGCATGCCTGTACGCCGCCAGTCGAACCATGCTTCGAGGCCATTGAAATAATAGGCAATCCATTTTTGCAATGCTATTTTGCCCAGTTTTTCCGCGCTCGTACCCGTGTAAGCCACAGCGGGTTGCGTGAAATAGGATGGATCCGGCGTCACGTTAATGCCGTACGACGATGGTACCACGCTTTTCCAGTAATCGAAATTGCTCTGAATGCCTTTGGTATAGTAACCTTCCGCAGTGCCAGTAGTTATCCAGCCTTTTTCCCTGGCTTCCGCGAGAATGAATTGCAACTCGGAGTAGTTCATAATGATTCCGCGCGGTGCTGCGGGATCTGGCGGCGCTTGTCCGGGATCGTTGCACACGAGGCACGCGAACGTGTAACCCACGCGCGAAACGCCTTGCGGACCGCCATTATAGTTCAATGCCGGCACATCGCCCAATCCGTTGGGTACACCCTCAATTACCGGTTTCCCGGCTGCTACCGACGACTGCGACGGACGACCGAAAACCATCAGGCGAGGGTCTTTCAAAGCCGTCAGGCGGTCACTGAGCGTCTTGCTCACGCGGAACTCATCGAACGACCCCACACGCGCTCCGTACAATGTCCATTGGTTTGGCGCGGCTGCAAGGTATTTCAATTCGGCATTGTCCTGAATCCCCTCGAAAATCGGGTTTTTAGCAGGATCAGCGAGGATCGCCTGCATGTCAGCCTTCACATCTTTCTGCTTCGAGATACGTATCAGGTAACGCAGGCGAAGCGAGTTTGCAAGTTTCCGCCATTTGATCAGCGAGCCCGTACCGCCTCCAAAAAGGATGTCCCCTGAAACCGCCGTGGAGCTATTGGCAAGGATATCGTTGGCGGCTTTAAGGTCAGCCAGCACGCCTGCGTAAACGCTCTCCTGCGTGTCGTATTTGGGCAAATAAACGCCGTCGGTTTTGCCTTTTGTCGCTTCGGTATAGGGAATATCACCGTAAGCATCGGTTGCCAGCGCGAACATCCATGATTTCAGGATCAGCGCGATGCCCTTGTAAGCATTGGCATCGTCCGTACCGACCTGATCGAGGATGTTTTTGACATTGCGCATATTCCCGTACACGTTGTCCCAAATGCTGTTTTGCTGGCCCCACAGGTAGCGGTCCTCGTTCACAAACTGAATTTTGGCGTGGTGCTGCACCACGATGTTCCCAATGCCCCAGGCGTCGTTCACCTGGCTGTTCACCATGTTCCGGATCACACCGGCCAGGAGCAGGTCGGGCGTGACGTCGTTCGGAACGTTGTTGTTGGTATTAATCTCCTCAAAGTCGTTGGTACATGACCCCGCCGATAAAGTCAGCGCCGCCATCATGTATATCGGAAGTAGCTTTTTCATTGTTTTCCAATTGAAATTTTACAGTTTGAAACTCACATTGAAACCATAGCTGCGGCTCGAAGGGATCGACATGTATTCGATACCTGGCAATGCAGTCCCGCCGTTGTAAGCCATTGTTTCTGGATCCACGTGCGGTACTTTCGACCACAATGCGAGGTTGCGCGCCACGAATGAAACCGTGATGTTTTTCAGCGGCGAATTGCCCAGGAGGCGGTTCGGAATGGAATAGCCCAGTTGTACTTCGCGCAGTTTCACGAACGATGCGTCATACATTACCCCTTCGGCGATATTACGGCCGCCGGTAAAGGCTGTGTGCCATGCGCGGGCAGTCAGTTTCACGTCGTTTTTGCTGAAAGTACCGTCTGCGTTCTGCACCACGCCGTCACCGATCACGCCGTTGCCGGGTTTGCTCAGATCGTAACCATCCGCGCGGCCTTCGAGAGTTTCCTTGATAATACCCCCCTCGCGGCCTACCACTTGTGTTTCAGAGAAGATTTTGCCTCCGTGGCGAACGTCAAACAGGAAGCTGAATTTCACATTCTTATAATTGAATTGATTGGAAATACCCGCCAGCCAGTCGGGGTTGTAGTTGCCCATTTTCTGGACGTTGGTAGTCGGTACCGGGCGACCGTCTTTGTACACGATCTGTCCCACATTTTGACCTGTTGCGTCGTAGTAAGGTAATGAGGGGCTTGCGTTCTGTACACGCGCGAATGCGATCCCGTACATATCCCCCATGCGCTCGCCCACGCGCGCCTCAATGCTCACACCTTTGCTCGCCATCACGAAGTTGGTAATGCCGTCGGACAATTCGAGCACCTTGCTGCGGTTGGCCGAGAAGTTGACGCCGATATTCCATTTGAAATCATTGATTTCCACAGGAGTAACGTTCAACATAGTTTCAAAACCCCAGTTTTTGATCTCACCCGCATTGAAAAACCGGCCGTTGTAGCCTGTTGTCGACGAAAGGGGGATTTGCAGGATCTGGTTTTTGGTTTTGCTTTGATAGTAGGTGAAATCCAGACCGACCCGGTTCTTGAAGAAACGCAGGTCCGCACCGATTTCATAAGCGGTACTGATCTCCGGTTTCAGGTTCAGGTTGGCCAAACGATCTGTTTCACCGTAAATCTGCGAGCTTCCGAAAGGTGTGCTCGGGTTATAAGCCTGCGTGAATGTAAACGGATCGGTATCATTACCTACCTGCGCGAAGCTGGCGCGGGCTTTGGCAAAAGAAATCACTTCGGGAAGCTTCACCATATCACTCACCACGGCGCTCAAAGCCACCGACGGATAGAAATACGAGTTATTCTCGGTACCGAAAGCTTTCAAGGCCGTCGGGAGCGTCAATGCGCTACTCCAGTCGTTACGCGCGGTGATGTCCAGGAACAGGTAATTGCGGAACGATACCGATGCAGAACCGTACAAGCTATTGATGCGCTTGCCTACCCTGCTCTGCGACGCCACCAGCGCAATGCGCGAATTGGTGAGGTTGTAAATGCCCGGCAGGTTCAACTGACCCGCATTTTCCTCATCGTAAATCGAGCTCTGGCGGTTCTGGTTGCCGCCGAACGTGGCCGACACATTGAAATCCTTGTTAATATCCTTGTTAAACGACAACAGGAAGTCGGTGTTGCGCTCTTCCGTATTCACTTTCACCTCGCGGTACTGCCCGAACGGGAAACGCTGGGTACTGAATGCACGGTGGTATTCGCGGCGCTCGTTACCCCAGTCGGTCGCTGTGCGTACTTGCAGGCTCAGCCAGTCGGTGAAATCGTATTTGAGGATCACGTTACCGATAATGCGGTTCACATCCTGGCCGTTGGTGTTTTCGTAAACGGTCAGGTACGGGTTATCGTGGTAGTTGTAGTTCCAGCTGAACTGGCGCCGGCCTTCCAGACCGTTCATCCATAAACGTTCCATATCCGAAACCTTCACCGAACGCGGCAGCCAGCAGTTGAACAAGTACATAATGCTTTCCGTACCGTAGCTGATCGACGGTCGGTTGCCGCTCGCGCTTTTGATATAGCTCACGAATGTCTTGGCCGAGAACTTCTTTGTAAGATTATAACCTGCACTCAATGAGACAGTATGGCGTTTCAGATCCGTATTAGGCACAATCCCCGTTTGATCCAGATTAGTATATGACAAACGGAAGCTCCCCTGGTCGTTATTGCCGATCAACGCGATGTTGTTCGTCAGCGTACGACCCGTGCGCAGGAAGTTTTTCAATCCGTCTACGTCCGGTAACCAGGGAGTCGGTGTGATAACGCTCCCGGCCGGTGCATTCAGGTCGCCGCCAAGGAAAGGGATCGCCTGGCCATTCAGCGTGCGCGGCGAGTTATATTGCGGGTAGCTCTGGCCTTTGAATTCAGGTCCCCAGCCTTCGTCGGTACCGTCGGTGAGGCCGCCACCGGCGCCATTCACGAATGCGAAATCGCCCCCGTTACCATTACCCTGGCCGTATTTGTTCTGGTATTCAGGCAGTTTCAATGCACGCTCGAAAGTGGTGTTACTGTTTACCTCGACACCGATGCCCTTGTTGCCTTTACCGGATTTAGTAGTTATGAGAATCACCCCGTTGGCAGCCCTGGAACCGTAAAGTGCGGCGGCGGCAGGTCCTTTCAGTACGCTCATCGTTTCCACGTCGTCGGGGTTGATGAAACTTGCGCCATTCCCGAAATCGACTTCAAGGTTACCCTGGCCCGAACCGCCGGTGATGGAATTGCTGATTGGCACCCCGTCGATCACGTACAGCGGCTGGTTTTTGTTCAAATCCACCGACCGCTCGCCCCGGATCGTCACGCGCGCGGAACCACCAATACCCGACGGGCTTCCCACCACCGTTACTCCGGCCACTTTACCGGCTAACTGATTGACAATGTTGGTCTCGCGCGCCGTCACAATGCTTTCGCCTTTCAGCTCCTGCACTGCGTAACCCAGCTTACGGACGTCCTTTTTGATACCCAAAGCCGTTACAACCACTTCCTGCAACTGCTTCTGATCTGCAAAGAGTATAACATCTGCTATTGAACGGCCGTTTACCGCTACATCGCGCGACACGTAGCCCAGGAAGGAGAACGTCAGCACCGAATTCGCCCCCTTGAGATTGATCTGATACTTACCGTTCGAATCCGTTACCGTACCATTATTGGTTCCTTTTTCGATCACACTCACACCGGCCAGCGGCAGCTTGTCGTCGTCGGAGGTCACCTGCCCGGTCACCACCGACTGGGCAATGCCCGCATGGCAGTAAAGCAGCCCCGTGAGCATAAGCCCCGTGTACGCGCTTCTTCTGAAAATACTCAGCCGGAAGCATAAGTAGAATTTTTTGATCATGAGCACTTAGGTTGTTATAGGTGAGAAAAGAATGCAGCAGGCAAAAATCCGCCTTGGAAAACGCAAAAATCCGGTTAAATGCAGTTTATTATGTTAAGTATTTATTAACATAACATCAACAAATCCAGCGATATGGCTTACATCCCCGATAGCTGGTACAGAATACTGATCAATGCTTGGAAATCTTACTAATTATCACTCCTGTCACCCCCGGCCGCACAAGCGCTGCGATCGCTCGCCCACATCGTGCCCCTTTAAATTTACAAAATCAGATTTATAAAAAAAGCAACCGCATGTTTCCTTATCGAACTGTCTCTAAGCATTTTACAAAAATGAGGCCTTTGAGACAGCGGCTGGCGCGTTGTCATCTGCAATAATTCACAAAAATCTTTGAAGAGGACTATTTCAATTCGAATCATTAGACCAAACTATGCTGCGCACACTGAAACGGGTCACAACCCTGGCCGCTATACGCGGGACAGTATACATTCATCATTGTTAAACTTTTGAGCAACTCCTCCTGAGACTTTTCCTATGTCCCAAAACCCTTCAAAAAATTCATACTATTTCCGGATATAATAGAACAAAATTACCGAACTTCGCTTTTTAATTGTAAACAATACACTTAATCAATTCCAATGCATCAATTGTTTCAGAAAGTCTCCCTGCTGTTCCTGGCTTGTCCGGCGATCGTAATGGGCCAGACACCGAAGGGAAACTATTCGCCACTTCCCCTCAAAGACCTCAGCGCATTTGAGAGCGCCGCTCCCAACTGGTCGATACAAGGAGGCATTTCCATCCACCCTTCCGGCGCAGTGAAGCTTAAAACAACGGTCGGCGATGGCATACTGGTCGGAAATGCCGGGGCCGTGCTAGCCACCAAACTGAAAGCAAGCGACCTGCGGCTCTACATTGAATTCAACGTTTCGTCTGGGGCCGAAGGGAACATTATCCTACCCGGGGGACAGAAAGTGAAAATCTCTGACAGCAGCAAGCAAAAGACAGCGGACGCATCGACTTCCGGCTACATTGGCCAGTTTCCTAATCAGAACGCAGCTAAATCGGCTGGTCTCTGGCAAACGCTCGAGATCTCGTATGATGCATCCGTACAGCATATTCCTAACTCCGCCCGCCTGAACACCCTTTCGCTCAACGGTGTTACTGTGCTTGAAACAGTTTACTTACCCAATTCCAAAACTGCCGCTGACGGTCAACCCATCGCATTCGAGGTTACCAAAGGCAGCATCGCATTCCGCAACGTGGGTTACCAAATCCTTGCTAATCGCAAACCATTGTCAATCAGCAACCTGGACTACAAAGTATACGCCGACAAATGGGATGCCAAAGAATATAGCAAGCTCGATCACGAAGGCCGGTCGCCTGTGCTAACGCAGGAAGTGACCAACGGCATGCGTGAGTTCCACCTGGTATACGAAGGTGACATGGACGTAACTGAGGCCGGCGACTATCTCTTCACGACCATTTACTCCGGTCCCGTACTTTCAGTGGATATCGACGGCAAAAGCGTAGTATCGTCCGGTGAGGCCACATCGCAGGAAACGCATACCGGCTCCATCAACCTCACACAGGGTAAACACAAGTTCAAGGTCTACTACTCCCGCTTCCCATGGCGCCAGCCCGCATTGGGACTGCGCGTGGAGAAATCGGGGGTGCGTCCGTACGACCTGCACGCGCTGTCGTCCCTTCCCGAGCCTGAACCGAAGCCGTACATCAGCGTGACGCCTGAAATGCGTCCTGAAATGGTACGTTCATTCATTCAGATTGATGGCGAAAAAAACAAACGTACGCACTGTATCTCTGTAGGAAGTCCCGACGGCTGGAATTACACCGTCGATCTGAACCGTGGCGCGCTGTTACAAGCGTGGCGCGGACAGTTTGCCGACGTGACTGAAATGTGGTATGAGCGGGGCGAACCGCAGTTGCTTTTCCCCGCTGGATTGAAGGTTCACGTTTCAGGCCGCAGCAGCGTAGCCGTACTTGACAATGCCCATGCAGCATGGCCCGATTCTTCCAATATCAATTTCCTGGGTTACAAGATCGACCAGAAAGGTTACCCCGTGTTCCGCTACGCGATCGGCTCAGCGACTGTGAGCGACGAGCTGGTGTCCGGCGGCAACAGCCTTTCGCGTACGTTCCGCGTGGAAGGCCGTCTGGATGGCGCGCTGTATTCGCTGCTCGCAAGCGGAAAGCAGATTACCGAAATAGAGAAAGGTCTTTACCAGATCGACGACCGCTTTTTTGTGCAGGTTGATAAAAAAGCCAAAGCAATCGTACGCCCGGCCGGAGAAATGAAGGAGCTGATCCTTCCCGTCTCCAGCGCGACGAGCTATTCAATGTTTTGGTAAAAACCTCATTATCTGATTTGTATCGATGAAAAATATTCTTTTAACTACCCTGATTACCGTCGGCTGTACCAATGCATTTGCGCAGTCGAAACCCAGTAAAATCGACGATTACTATCGCATTATCACTATTCCCATTCCCGAGGACATCAAAATGGAAGTCGGTGGTATGCAGGTGCTCCCCGACGGGCGCCTGGCCACTTCTACCCGCCGCGGCGAAGTTTGGATGATCGGTAATCCGTATCTCAAAGGCGACGGAAAACCTTCGTTCCACCGCTTCGCATCGGGCCTGCATGAGCCGCTGGGCTTGTATTATCGCGGCAAGGACTTCCTCGTATCGCAGCGCGGCGAGGTTACGCGCCTCGAAGACACCGATAACGACGGGGTGGCGGATGTTTACGACTCATTCTCACGCTGGCCGTTGTCAGGCAATTATCACCAGTATTCCTACGGTCCGGTGCCGATGCCGAACGGCGAAATGCTTGTCACTCTCAACCTCGACTGGGTGGGCCGCGGCGCGAGCCAGTCGAAATGGCGCGGATGGATGCTGAAACTCGGCCAGGACGGCAAGCTGACGCCCTGGGCGACGGGTTTACGCTCCCCTTCCGGCTTCGGCTCGTATAAAGGTGATATTTTCTATACCGAAAACCAGGGCGACTGGGTAGGTTCCGGCCGTATGACGCACCTTGAAAAAGGCGATTTTGCAGGTAACCCGGCAGGCTTGCGTTGGAGTAAGGAAGAAGGATCGCCCGTCAAACTGACTCCCGAAGACGTACCGAGCACCGGCGAACCGCTTTACGATGTGGCCAAGAAGGTCCCCGGCCTTAAACCGCCGGCTGTCTGGTTCCCGCACACATTGGTGGGTATCTCCACCTCGGATTTCAAAGAAGACATTACTAACGGCGCATTCGGGCCATTTTCGGGGCAAATGTTCGTGGGCGACCAGGGGCATAGCATTATCACCCGTGTAGACCTCGAAAAAGTCAATGGCGTGTGGCAGGGAGCTGTTTTCCCCTTCCGGGAAGGCTTTATGTCGGGTATCCTGCGGCTGGAATGGGGCCTCGACGGCTCGCTGTTCGTAGGTCAGACGAGCCGGGGATGGTCCGCTACGGGTAAAGAGGAATTTGGTATTCAAAGGCTCGTGTGGACCGGCAAAATGCCTTTCGAAATGAAGAACGTCCGCTCTACACCCGATGGCTTTGAGATTACATTCACCAGTCCGGTCGACAAAAAAGCCGCCGCGGACCAGGATGCCTATAAAATGAACAGCTTCACCTACCGTTATCACCGCACTTACGGTAGCCCGATCATCAATACCGAGGAGGTGCCTATCAAAGGCATTATCGTATCGGAAGACGGCCTGAGGGTACGTTTGGTAGTGGATCCGGCCTCATTGCGCAAAGGCTACATCCACGAAATCAAAACCGAAGGCGTAAAATCTCCGGATGGCAATAACCTGCTGCATACCACGGCTTATTATACATTGAACGAGATAGCGACCGGGCAGGTAGCCAGTCCTTCCCAGTTCACAACGACCGTAAAGGCGGCCGCAGCGGTGGATCACAGCGCCCACACGATGCCTGCAACCGAAGCAGCCGCTAACACATCGGCATCAGCCAAACGCGTGACTGAAATGCCCGCCAGCTGGACCAACGGACCCGACCAGGTAGTGACTATCGGCACGGTGCCAGGTTTGAAGTTCGATATTTCGGAAATCCAGGTGAAAGCGGGAAGCAAAATCAAGGTCGTCTTCAATAACAACGATGATATGCTGCATAACCTCGTCATTACCAAGCCCGGAGCAGCCAATGCGGTGGGTGAAGCGGGCTTGAACCTTGGTCTTAAAGGATCAGAACTGAATTACGTGCCCAAAACCAATGATGTCCTCTTCCATACCAATATCGTGGAGCCCGAAAAATCGGAAGCGATCTATTTTGTAGCTCCCAAACAGGCAGGTATCTACCAATACGTCTGCACTTTCCCAGGCCATTATTCACTGATGCAAGGGAAATTGAAAGTTGTCAAATAGCCAACCCGATTGGCCTTTCAGCGGGCGGCGTTTCGTCGCCCCGCTGATTTCCCCTGATATTCCTGAAACTGAATAATTACCGCCATTTCACAAGGAGAATGCCATAAGCAGCCGCTTTGACTGGTATAATTCATTGATTTAATACAACATTGCCGTTATTTTAAAGATTTGAATCCGGAAGAACACATATCAGATGCCAGCGAGCTGAATGTCAGGCTATGGCAGCGGTTCAAAGCCGGCGACGCGGAGGCACTCGGGCAGCTCGCCCAAACGCATTACCGGGCGCTGTACAACTATGCCACCAAATTTTCCTCCGACTCCGATTTCATCCGCGATTCTATCCAGGAACTTTACCTCGAACTTTGGGAACGCCGCAACTTTCTCTCCGAAACCGCATTCGTCAAGTCTTACCTGCTCAAAGCGCTCCGTCACAAACTCATTAAGGAAAGCATACGCCTTAAACGCTTCCACGAGCCGCAGTTAGCCATTTTCGACACTGACCCATCGGACCCGCCCATCGAAACCAATATCATCGAAGCCGAGCATATCCGCTTCCAGAATGGCCACCTTAAACGCATCATTTCCCTTCTATCCAAACGGCAGCAGGAGATCATCTATCTCCGCTTCTACCAAAATCTCGACAACGAGGATATCGCCAGCATCATGGGCCTCGGCCGCCAGAGCGTGTCTAACCTGCTTTACCGGACGCTGAAAGAAATCAAGGAGATCTGGGTGCCAGCGGAATTTTTCTGGTTGGTGGTCATGTCTATTATCCATTAGGGGGAAGGGGCCACGTCGCAATGGCGCAATGGCGCGAAGGTCCGCCTTCGTGCCGACTATTTTCAGGCCTCCGGCCGGTCAATACGATAGTTGCATTGTTAAGCTTCATGTGTGCAGTATCGTCCGGCCGGAGGCCTGCGAATGGTACACACAAATCAAGAGATTTGCGCGAGCGGTTCGGCAGCGCTTTTCAATACATTTTATATTTTAAAAAGTATCAAACATTCTAAATTATTTAAATATTTAATACTTTTTAAATTTATACACCATTCGATACTTTCTATCCTTCTTCATCTCCCTTCCTCCTGTTCTATAACTTTTCAAAATTTTTTTTGACTTTTTTGGTTATCCCAGCCTGCAAAACAGACATACCGTTTTAAAGAGCCTGCAAATGCTCTGAACTGTACGTATTTGCATTGCCAATGAGCTTACACCGAATATTTACCGTGGAGGAACTGGCGACGGACGAATCGTTCCGGCGCTGGGTGATGGCGCCCACACCCGAACTCGACCGTTTCTGGCAGCAATGGCTGCAACAAAATGCCGATCGTGCAGGCGTCGCGGCACGTGCACGAGAACTCGTACTCGCCGTGCATGACCTCTACAAAGATGATCTTTCGGACGAAATGCTGCGGCACGACATCGCCGAAATCACCCGCATCGCCGAAGAGCGTAAAGCAGAAGGCCATTTACCTTTCTATCAACGGGCGGTATGGAAGGCGGCAGCCGTACTGCTGCTTACCGGGGGATTGAGCTGGCTTTACTACATTTCCCATAACACGATAACACCATCCGGGAACAGGCAGAAAATCACGCTTGAAAGCGAAATGCTGGTCAAAACCAATGCTACGGAAGTGGAAATGACCATGCTCCTGAGCGACAACAGCGTCGCTACGCTCGCCAAAGGCAGCAGCATCCGGTATCCCCGGCACTTCGCTGCGCATGAGCGCCGCGTGTACCTGACAGGCGAGGCCTTTTTTGACGTGGCCAAAAATCCCGCGCAGCCATTCCTGGTTTATACCCACGAAACCGTGACGAAAGTCCTCGGCACGAGCTTCCGCATTAAAGCATTTGCGGGAGATAATACCGAAATGGTGGCTGTTAAAACCGGCCGCGTGTCGGTGTATGCCAAGAAGGAATATGAAACCTCACTGGGAACCAGACCAGCCGGGGTGATTCTGAATCCCAATCAGCAGGTAGTCTTCAACCGCAAGGAGAACAAATTGGAAAAAGCCATTACAGCCAATCCAGTGCTACTGGCTGAATCGGCCGTACAGAAAGAGCAGGTGTTCGACGACAGACCCGTCACGGAAGCGTTCGACGCGCTGGCAAAGGCATATGGGATCAGCATTGTGTACCAGCCGGAAACGCTTTCGAACTGCATGATCAGCGCGCAGTTCAATGAAGAAAATCTGAAACAACGATTGAATGCAATATGCCAGGCTATTGGTGCCGGCTATGATATGGCGGATGGTCGCGTTGTGATCCGTTCTAAAGGTTGTAACTGAGGGAATGTCAGGAGCGGTCAGGAGTGGTCAGAAACGGTCAGGAGTAGTCAAGGTTAGCCGGAGTAGTAATGATGTTCTTAAAGTTACGTGAGGCTGCGGAAGTAGCTATTTTCAGAATTCTAAACCCTTTTCAGAACTAAAATCAACTACCATCAATCCCAAATTTTGCCTATGACATACCAGTAACTCTGCTTCCCTTTGAATGATAAAGAGCCAGTGATGATTGCGCCATCACCGGCCCTGCGCCTCCCCTCGCCCGGACCGGAATCTGCGGCGATACAGGAGCATTTTGTCCCATCATTTCAATCCTGAACAAAACTTTCAAAAGTATGAAAAAACACCGACATCTATCCCGGCTACTTTACAGGGCTATGAGAATATCACTTTACCAATTATTAATTGTCTTAATATTCGCCACTGTGTCAGCAGCAGGTACCGTTGGGGCACAGGATATTCTGAACCAGAAGATCACGATCCAAGTCAATAACCTCGAAATGAAGACCGTCCTGAGCAAACTCAACAAGCTGACACAGTTGCGTTTTACATACAGTTCTTCATTGATCAAATCGCAGAGAAAGGTGTCGATCAATGCCGTCGACAGGCCGCTGGGCGACATCCTGGACGATCTTTTCAAATCTGCCAACATTACATACAAGATTGAAGGCAAGCAGGTGGTACTCATCAAAAATGCCGAACCTGGCAGCGCATTGCCGGAGATGATCCGCAACCAGAGCGATATCGACCGCAACATCACAGGAAGGGTCACGGATGAAAAGGGCAATCCCCTGCCGGGCGTGAACATTGTGGTGAAAGGCACGAAAGTAGGAACCGCCACCGATACGGAGGGCGCATTTCAACTAAGCGTACCTGATGGCAGCGGCACGCTGGTATTCTCGTCTGTGGGCTTCACGGCACAGGAAATACCGCTGGGTAATCAATCCAACTATGATATTTCAATGACGCCCGACGTCCGCAACCTCGAAATGGTGGTGGTAACGGCGCTCGGTATCAAGCGCGACGCCAAAAAACTCGGCTATTCGACAGCTACCGTGAATACCGAAGAACTGACAACCAACCGCACGACCAACCTCGGTAACAGCTTACAGGGTAAAGTAGCCGGTTTGAATGTGACGCCGCCTGCGAGCGGTCCGGGTGGTTCTACAAAGATCCGTATCCGCGGCCAGTCGTCATTTGGGGGTAACAACTCTCCGCTGATCATTGTAAACGGCATTCCGATTAACAACAGCAGCGTTTCGGCGGGTGGTTCGAACGGAAACGGCACGGGCAACCCTACCGGAGGTTCTTCCGATGCGGGCGATGGCTTGCAAAGCATTAACCAGGATGACATCGAGTCAATGACCGTGCTGAAAGGCGCTGCAGCAGCGGCATTGTACGGCTTCCGAGCAAAGGATGGTGCGATCATTATCACCACTAAAAGCGGCAGCAAAACGACGGGTATCGGTGTGGAGCTGAACTCGAACTTCCAGGCACAGGAAGCATTGGATTATACTGATTTTCAATACGAATACGGCCAGGGAGAGTTCGGAAAACGTCCTACCACCGTGGCCGAAGCGCAAAGCTCGGGGGTATTTGCATTCGGCGAGAAGCTGGATGGCGCGATGACACCCCAGTTCGATGGCAGTATGCAGCCTTACGTGGCCCACAAAGACCGTATCAAGAAGTTTTACCGCACAGGAACCAGTTTTACCAATTCAGTTGCATTATCAGGCGGCAATGAAAAAGGAAATTTCCGCCTCTCTTTTGCAAATACCGATGCCAATGCGATCATGCCGAATTCGGCTTATCATAAAAAAATCTTCAACCTCGGGTTGAACTACAAGTTTACCAAAAAACTTTCCGCGCAACTGAACGCAAACTATTCCAACGAGTATAACAAGAACCCGCCCCAGATCGGTATCCAGGACATGAATGCGAACACCACCATTTATACCATGGCTACCAGCATCGACGCCGACTGGCTCAAAAACCGCAAGGACGCCAACGGCAACGAAATGCCCCTGGCGCGCTTTACCAACCGCAACAACCCGTACTGGGTAGCCTACGACCGCTTCGAAAACGTGCGTCGCGACCGGATTTTCGGCAACACGTCGTTACGGTACGATTTCACGGACTGGCTGTTCGTACAAGGCCGCATTGGCCAGGATTACTACACGCGTCCGTACAACTACAACCGCCCGACCGGTACGCGCTCCATCAGCGCAGTTACAACGGGATTCAATGGATACTATTACCAGGATGTGTCGACATTCCGCGAGCGGAACATGGACATTCTCATCGGTGCGAACCGGACATTCGGCGACTTTGGGATAGACATCACACTCGGCGGCAACCAAATGCTTCAGGTGAACGACAATATTTCGACGGCGGTTACCAATTTCTACGTGCGTGACCTGTATACAATCGGCAACGGGCAAGTTAAAACCCCGAACTACGGATACAGCAAAAAGAAAGTGAATTCGATTTACGGTGCAGCAGAATTTTCCTACAAGAACTTCCTGTTCGTCAATATCACCGGCCGCAACGACTGGTTCTCGACACTTAACCCCGGCTCCAACAGCTATCTCTACCCCTCTGTGAGCGGTAGCTTTGTGTTCAGTCAGGCATTTGAGAATACCCCCGACTGGCTCACCTATGGAAAGCTGCGCGCTGCATATGCGGAAGTAGGAGGCGACACGGATCCGTATTCGAACAACCTTTACTATGGGATCAATGCCAACCCTTTCAATGGTACGGCATTAGGTAACCTGCCTTCGACCGTCAGCCCGAATGCAAACCTCCGGCCGCTGAAAGTGAAAGAAACCGAAGTCGGTCTTGAGATGAAAACTTTTGACAGCCGCCTGAACCTGGACCTTTCGCTCTACCGTAAAAACACCGTAGACGAGATCCTTAACGTCGACATTTCCAACGCATCCGGTTTTAGCCAGACCAAGGTAAACGTCGGCAAGCTGCGGAACCAGGGCGTGGAGTTTTTGCTGACTATCGTACCCGTACGCAACGACAATTTCACCTGGGAAACCAGTTTTAATGGCAGCTACAACATCAGCAAGGTAATTGAGCTGGCCGACAAGCAGCAACGTTTCGATGTCGGTACCGGAGAATTTTTCGGGATTGTTTCCCATGAAGTCGGCAAACCGCTGGCGTCGCTGCGGGGTTTCGACTACAAGCGCGATGCACAGGGCCGCATCATTACCTCTGCCGGGTTGCCGCAACAGGGTAACATCGTGACTTTCGGCAGTGCCATCCCGAAATGGGTCGGTGCCTGGGTGAATACCATCAATGTAAAAGGCATTCGCATTGGTACGCAAGTCGATTTCAAGGCTGGTAACAAGATCCTCTCAAACTCTAACCTGAACTTCCTCCGTGAAGGACTATCCAAATCCTCACTGGTAGGTCGCGAGGGCGGCGTACTCCTGGAAAGTGTCACGGCCACCGGTGAAGCTAACACCACCCGTGTCGAGGCCGAGCAATTTTACACCGCCTACCGCAGCACCAACCTGGCCTCGCCTTTTGTGTATAACGGCGCATTCGTGCGGTGGCGGACGCTCTCAATCGGCTACGACCTCTCACGTTTTCTGCGAGAAAATACCTTCGTCAAGGGCCTGACGCTCTCAGCGATGTGCAACAACGTGCTGATGATCAAGAAGTATATCGACAACCTCGACCCCGAAGCACAGGTATCGGCCTCCGACAACCTGCAAGGTATCGAGACGCATACGCTTCCGACCACGCGGAGCTATGGGATTAATTTGAACATTAAATTATAAGAGAATGGAAGAAGGAGGAAAGGAGGAAGGAAAACATTCAGTCATTCAATCATTCAGTCATTCAATCATTCCCCGTTCCACGGCGGATCATTCAATCATTCCCCGTTCCACGGCGGATCATTCAATCATTATTATGAGACGACTATTCATATACGCAGCAGCGCTAGCTATTCTCGCATCGGCTAATTCCTGCGACAGCGGTTTTGAGGAGGTTAACAAGAACCCTGTTCTCGCGACAGATATCGACCCTATATATTTGTTTTCTAATGCTGAGTTCTCGTCGGCCATCGCCACGCAGAACTACCAGATGCAAATCGTACAGCAGATCAACACGCCTTATACCGGGGTTGTAGAAGGAGGAAACCACAATGCGCTTTCCGATCCGAATTCGAACGCGAACTTCAACTCGTTGTACCTGCAAAACGGCCCGGTGAACCTGCTTACCACAGTCATCGCAAAAACAAAGGATGATCCGGCACGCAGCAATCTCTACAATATGTCGCGGATCTGGAAGGCTTATGTTTTTATGGTTTTGGTGGATACTTACGGTGATGTGCCTTATTCTGAGGCTGGGAAGGCGTTTCTTGAAGGAATTAATTTGCCGAAATACGATGATCAGAAAGTGATTTACCAGGACCTCATCAAAGAATTGCAGGAAGGTACCAAAGCGCTGGACGCCAGCAAACCTGTTGAACCGGGCGACCTTTTCTTCAAAGGCAATATTGCGCAATGGAAAAAACTGGGAAATTCGCTGTTGTTGCGCGCGGGAATGCGGTATTCTAAAATTGACCCTGCCACAGCGAAGTCCGTGGTAGCCATTGCGCTTGATCCTGCAAATGGCGGCGTCCAAAGTTCCAACGCCGACAATGCCTACATCGCATTTAACAGCACATTCAACCATCCGCTGGCAGGTTATTTCCAGGGAACGGAGCGTGGCAATGTGTACATGGGCAAAGCATTCATCGATTTCCTGAAAACTTCGGGTGATCCGCGCCTTCAGGTCATTGCCGTCAAATATGAGGCCCCAAGTAACCCGCTGGCCACCGCCGGTGCCGAGAATACGACGCCTGCCGACCAGGAAGGGATGCCCTACGGCTACAACGAATCGACGATAGTTAATGCACCCGGCTTTCCTGGCAAAATTGGTTCCGCATTCAAATATTCGCAGATCAACCGTCGTACACTCGGTAAAATTGACGCGCCCGAGTTTTTTATCACCTGGTCGCAAACCCTGCTGTTACAAGCCGAAGCGGTACAGCGCGGCTGGGCAACGGGCAACGTAAAAGAGCTTTACGAAGCAGGTGTGAGAGCGCACATGAGCCAGTTGCCTACGTATGACGTGCTCGCAACCATTCCGGCAGCGAGTCAGAATGCATTCCTGACAGCCAACCCGTTCGTGCCAGCCAAGGCATTGGAGCAGATCAACAACCAGTACTGGATTTCCTCATTCCTGAATGGCTCAGAAGCCTGGGCCAACTTTCGCAGAAGCGGCTTCCCGACGCTGCCGATCAATAACTACCCGGGTAAAGACCCATCCGTAAAAGATTTCATCAAGAGATTGGTGTACCCAGTCCGTGAACGCTCCGTGAACGAGGCCAACTACAACGAGGCCGTCGCCAGAATGGGCCCTGACGAGCTTGGAACACCCGTTTTTTGGGATAAATAATAACTATTGCTAACCCTTAATCATTCTTTTATGCTCAAACAAACCTTGCTTGCGGGGGCGTTTGTGCTGGGAAGCCTCGCTTCCCACGCACAAGCGATCTCCCCCACTCCCGATCAGATCAAAGCCTACACGTCCGGCTGGAAAGGCGAACGCTCACCGGATGGCCGGCCGCGTGTTTCGGATGCCATCCTGGCGCGCCTGAAAAATATTTCAATGGAAGAGGCCTGGGGCGTACTCCGCAACAAAGGCTACCACAACCAGTTCGAAGGTGAATGGCAGCTGATCCACAACGACAGTACCATGACGGGCCGCGTGGTAACGGCGCAATACATGCCCGCCCGCCCCGATTTGCAGGATTTGGTAAAAGAAACCGGTAAAAAAGAAGGCCGCGTGCAAACCGGCGGCACCAACTCCTGGCCGATCGACGTCCTCAAAGAAGGCGACGTGTACGTGGCCGACGGTTACGGTAAAATCGCCGACGGTACGCTCATCGGCGACAATCTGGGCAACTCTATTTATGCCAAATCCAAGCGCGGGGTGATCTTTTACGGCTCAGTACGCGATGTCGAAGGGCTGAGTGAGATCAAAGGTTTCAATGCGTGGATCAAAGGGCAGGACCCTTCCTACATCCAGCAAATGATGCTCACGAACATCAACACGCCGATTCGCATCGGCCGCGCGGTGGTGTTGCCGGGGGATGTGGTACTGGCTAAAAAATACGGCACGATCTTCATTCCGGCGCATTTGGTGGAAGAACTGATAATCACGTCAGAAGTAACGGCATTACGAGACGAGTTCGGGCACCTGCGCCTGCGTGAGGGCAAGTACACGCCCGGGGAAATCGATACCAAATGGTCGGACACAATCCAGAAGGACTTTCTCAATTGGGTAAACAACTACCCCGGCAAGTTGCCAATGACGAAGAAGGAGTTGGATGATTATTTGAAGGAAAGAAATTATTGATGGCTGTCGGCAGTCGGCCGTCGGCTATCGGCTTTTGTTTTCGAGGATTCTCCGACAAAAGCCGAAGTACGACAGCCGAAAGCCGAAGTAAACCTTAAAAACTATGAAAAACATCCTAAAACAAATCATTGAATCCAATAAACAAGTTGAAAGCGCTGAGAAAGCGGCCGCTGCGGCGGAAATTGCGAATCCTGCTACCAGGGATAGTCGCCGTAACTTCCTGCGTAAAACGGCGGTAGGCGGCATTGCGCTGGGAGGCTTCATGTCGATGTCCACCGAGGACACCATTGCACAGGCGACTTCCAAAGTAAGCCGTGCCTCTAAACCTTCGGAACTGAAAATCACCGACTTGCGGTATTGCATTGTGCAGAATGTGGGCCGGACACCTATTATCCGCATCGATACCAACCAGGGCATTTACGGCCTCGGCGAGGTGCGCGACGGTGCCGACGAGCGGTATGCATTGTTCCTGAAAAGTCATTTGCTGGGACAAAACCCTTGCAATGTGGAGCAGCTGTTTAAATCGATCAAACAGTTCGGTTACCATGGCCGGCAGGCCGGCGGCGTGTGCGGAGTGGAAATGGCACTTTGGGATCTTTGCGGCAAGGCGTATGGCGTCCCTTGCTGGCAGCTGCTGGGCGGCCGTTACCGCGACAAAGTCCGCCTGTACGCGGATACGCCCGAGTCGAACGATATCAATGAGTTTAAGCAAAAAATCAAATACCGTACCCAGGACCAGGGCTACACCTGGCTTAAAATGGATATTTCAATCGGTATGCTGCGCAACAATGAGAACAGCGTCGTAAACAACAAGTTCTGGGGCGGAGGTTTCTCACAATGGGCGGGCGATTACCACTCCTATGCAAACACCAAGCACCCTTTCACCGCAATCCAGATCACTCCGAAAGGGCTTGAAGAAATGGCCAAGGTCGTAGAAGAAGTACGCGGTGTGGTAGGCTACGAAATTCCATTGTCTTCCGACCATTATGGCCATTTTGACTTAAATAATGGCATTCGTCTGGGCAAAGCACTCGATAAATACCGCCTCGCGTGGTTCGAAGACATGGTGCCCTGGGAATACACCGACCAATGGAAGACCATTTCCGATGCGCTCGAAACTCCGACACTCACCGGTGAGGACATTTACCTCAAAGAGGGTTTCAAGGCGCTGATCGAACAGCGCGCGGTAGATATCGTTCACCCTGATCTGGCCTCATCGGGCGGGTTGCTGGAAACGAAACGCATTGGCGATTATGCAGAGGATCACGGCATTGCCATGGCGATGCATTTCGCAGGTACGCCCGTGAGCTTCATGGCCAACGTGCATTGCGCTGCCGCTACCCAGAACTTCCTCGCATTGGAACACCACTCGGTGGACGTGCCCTGGTGGGAAAGCCTCGTGAAAACCACTGACGGGCGCAAGCTGATCGACAAAGGCTACGCTACTGTGCCGCTGGAAGCTCCCGGCCTGGGCATCGAGCTGGTCGACGAGGAGGTGAAGAAACACCTGCATCCGAAGGACAAGTCCTACTTCGCCCCTACGCCCGACTGGAACGAAAAACGTTCGCACGACCGCCTTTGGAGCTAGCTTTTTGAAAGATGGTAGGGCGCCAAGTCCTACCATCTTTCGGCTTAATTCAGTATTTTGCGCGCTTCACTCTCATATGTACTGATGAAGAACATTCGCAACGTACTATTTTACGGCATTACTATAGGAATTTTCTCGGCCCTGCTTTACTTCTTTATCCGACAGGGCACATTTCTCGAAAAAGCCGGCCAGATTACCCAAAAACAGACAACCACCTCTTCCTGGGAGCAATTTACAGATACCTTCGGGCATAACATCCACCACCCGCTCGCCACGCTCCTGCTTCAAATCGTCACTATCATCATCGTTGCCCGGCTGTTCGGCTGGGTGTGCAAGACTATCGGCCAGCCGACTGTGATCGGCGAGATCGCTGCGGGTATTTTCCTGGGGCCTTCGGTGCTGGGAATGTTCTATCCCGAAGTATCCGCATTGGTTTTCCCGGCTAACTCACTAGGCAACTTGCAATTTCTCAGCCAGGTGGGATTAATACTCTTCATGTTTATCATCGGCATGGAGCTGGATTTGAACGTCTTGAAAACCAAGGCGCAGGAAGCCATCGTGATCAGCCACGCCAGTATTATTCTCCCATTTGCATTGGGCGTGGGCCTCGCATTGTACATGTACACCGACTTTGCCCCGGAGGGAATCAGCTTCCTTTCTTTTTCCCTATTCATTGGTATTGCACTGAGTATCACCGCATTCCCCGTACTCGCACGCATTGTGCAGGAACGTGGGCTGTCGCGTACACGCCTGGGCATGATGGTCATCACCTGCGCCGCTACCGACGATATTACCGCCTGGTGTATCCTGGCAGCCGTGATCGCCATCGTGAAAGCCGGCGAATTTGTGAGCGCGATTTACACCATCCTGCTTGCGGCAGGTTACGTTATTGTCATGCTGAAAGTGGTAAAACCGTTGCTCAAACGCATCGGAGACCACTATGCCTATCGCGAAGGCCTCACGAAGCCCGTAGTGGCCGTGTTCTTTTTAATGCTTCTTCTTTCTTCCTATTGTACCGAGATAATCGGCATCCACGCCCTTTTCGGGGCGTTTATGGGCGGGGTCATCATGCCGGCGAACCAGCGCTTCCGCAATATTTTCATCGAAAAAGTGGAAGACGTTTCGCTCGTGCTCCTATTGCCCCTCTTCTTCGTTTTCACCGGATTAAGAACGCAAATAGGCCTGCTCAATGACCCGCATTTGTGGGCCGTCACCGGGATGATCATCCTCGCAGCTGTGACCGGCAAGTTTATAGGAAGCGCAGTAGCGGCACGGTTCGTTAAACAATCCTGGCGCGATAGCCTCATCATCGGGTCACTAATGAATACCCGGGGCCTGATGGAGCTCGTAGTGCTCAATATCGGCTATGATATCGGTGTGCTTTCCCCCGAAATATTCGCGATGATGGTGATTATGGCCCTTGCAACAACTTGTATGACAGGGCCAGCCCTCGACCTGATCGATAAATTCCTTCCTGGCGCGAAATGGGACGAACTTCATCAATTACACGAGCCGTCCCGTTTCTCAGTACTCATTGCGTTTGCAAGTCCCCAGGGAGGTCGCAAAATGCTCCGCCTGGCCGACAAGCTGGTTTCCAGGCAGCCCGATGAGCAGCATATCACCGCATTACACCTGTCGCCCAGCAGCTATCTTAACCAGGTCAATACCGAAGAATACCAATACGAAACCTTCCGCCCGATCAACGAAGAGGCCCACGTGCTCAATACTACTTTCACATCCCTGTTCAAACCCTCCCAGAATATCGAGCACGATATCATCGAAATAGCGAACGACGGCGAGTTCGACATGCTTATGATCGGGATCGGCAAGTCGGTTTTTGAAGGTACTTTTTTAGGCAAAATATTGGGTTTCACATCCAAATTCGTGAGCCGCGAGCGCCTGTTTGATACCATTACCGGCAAAGAAAAGCTCTTCCACGCCGATGTGTTCGACGAGCGTACGACGCATATCATCCGGTCGGTGAAGATACCTGTCGGCATTCTGATTGAAAAGAACCTGGAACAGGTCAAGAGCGTTTTCATGCCGCTGTTCACACCAGAGGACCGACGCCTGCTTCCATTCGCCGAACGCCTTTCGGCCGTAAGCGGGCTGCGAATGACGATCATGGACCCGTCGCAGACCGTAAGCCAGCACGTCGAGACCGGCGAGGCACTGGATGCTTTGCAGGAAAAATCGCCTGAAAACGTGACCATGCTCTATGAAAATGTGCTTGAAAAAGACTTTCTGCAAAGCCAGGACCTGATGGTGATCAGCCTCGACAGCTGGATCAAGGCCGTCGAATCGCACAGCGTGTGGCTCTCCAACTCTCCCTCCGTACTGATCATACGGGGTTGAGGATCAGACTTTCCGGCTTTTTAAAGGCCGGAAAGTGACCGTTTCAGGTTTTTAAAAGGAATAATAAGTGTTTACTTTACAGTAGCGACGCTAGCATTCCACTTCTATGATCCCATTTCTAAGCCAAAACCGCTTCACGAAGTCTATTAATCCGCAAACGATCCTTTTTTTCTTTCATAACTTTTTTACGAATGTAGGTACCACGCTGGTCTATGTCTCCGCCAATGTGCTCCTGCTCGAAAACCATCCCGAATACTCGCTGCCGCTTGCCTACATCGCCGCCGCGCTCGCTGTGATGGCCTCGGGGAAAATCTATGAGTATTTCGAACACCATTTATTACTGAAAAAGCTCAGCCTCGGCACCATGCTCTCGTCACTGTTCATGGTGGTGATCGTAATGGGCCTGCTGCTGGTCGGACACGGTGTTGCCACAGCTATTGCCGTGATGGTGGGATACCGGATCATCTATTTGCTTATCAACCTGGAATTCTGGGGCCTATCCGCATTGGTTTTCGATGTGCGGCAAAGCAAACGGTTATTCAGCGTGATCGGCTCGGGCGACATGCCGGCCAAAGCATTGGGTGCCGTGCTTGCGATACTAATTCATTCGCCTTCGGTGCTGGCCATTTTGCTGGCTATTTCGCTGGTTTTCTTTGCATTGGCATTCTACACGCAGATCCTGACGTTCCGGCATACCGACATTCCGAACCCGCACCACGCCCGCACGCGTGCGACGGAATCCGATTCCCGTATTATCCAGAAGTACTTTGGCGGCAACAAACTGCTTACCTCACTTTGCATTGGAATGGTCGCCATTGCGGCCACGGCCACGTGGATCGAGTACCACTTCTTCGTGAATGTGAAGTACAAATTCCACAGCCAGCACGACGTGATTTTCTTCGTCGGCTCGCTGCTGACAGCCACTTACGTAATTTCGACATTCGTTAAAATGCTCCTTTCAGGCAAAACTGTGGAGCGTTTCGGGATCAAGCTTACCTTATACCTGCTGCCGCTGACGACCATTGCCATCTCGCTCGGTTTGCTCATTTCTTCGTATTTCCGTAAGGACGAGCCTTCTCTGCTGGTCTATTATTGCATCGCCTACCTGCTTTTCGAGCTGGTAAGAAGGACAATTTTTGACCCGGTTTTCCTCGTTTTGTTCCAGCCGCTTTCTACCAAAACGCGTTTAAAAGGTCACACGCTTGCGAAGGGACTTTTTGAGCCGTTGGGGATGCTCATCGCTGGTGCGATGCTCTGGATCATCTACACGCAGCATTGGAGCGATATCAGCCTTACTTTCGACTTGTCGTTGCTGTTCGCATTGGGTGCATTGGTAGTGTTCCGTAAAACCTACCGCCATTACATGCAGGAATTGAAATCGGCGATCAGCAAGCGGTTTATCCGTAGCGGCGAAATGGCCTCTCCCGGAGAAGCATTGCCGATCATCACCGAAAACCTCCAAAGCGACCGCAAAGAAGAGGTTTTGAATGCGATCGACTGGCTAGCACGCAACAAGGTTTCGCTCTTCCGCAAACACGCCGACGAGCTGCTGAAAAACCCGTTTGTACAGGTGAGGTTAAAGACTTTGCAAACACTCTCGGCACTCGACAAACCCGAGCTTTCAAGCGCATTTATCCAATACATCGAAAACGAACCCGACGCCGCCTGCCAGGTCCTTGCCGTGCGTCTCGCCTGTGCAAACGGGCGCCTGAACGAAGAGCAAACCGCCCGCTTCCTCGCACACGACGATCTCGACATCGTGAAGGGCACTATCATCGGTTGCTGGGAAGCCGGGAAGGCCCTGCCACTAATCCACGGCACGTTGCAACGACTCTTCGGCTCGGAGCAGGAAAGCGACCAGCTGGCTGCACTCGACTGCCTGAAAGTAACGGGCATCAACACTTACGAAAATCTGCTCAAAAGCTGCATTCATAACGGCTCACAACGCGTGCGCAACTATGCCATCGAGGTAGCCGCCACTGTGGGCTCCCCCGCCCTGCTACGCGATCTGCGCCTGGTGCTCACCGGCACTTTAACACCTTCGACCATTCACGCGATGATCAACTCCGGCGACCTCGGGATCCGCATTATCGAGGAATGGTTGCAGCAGGATACCACCGGCGACCGCATCCGGACGTTCATCAAAACGGCTGAAAAAGGTAGACATGAATTTATACTTCAAATACTTTTCAACCTTATTAAAAATATTTACCAGCGTAAATTTTTAATTAATACTGAAAATATATCCAATACTAAAAGGAAGGAAAGTGATATTCATATCGAAAATATCGATAGTTTCACCCAAATTGCAGCATTAAAAGCCCTGAGCCACTATACTTTAATCTCTGATTATAAAGAAATTACCCCTGAATTTGTTGAAAAAGAGCTGATTCACGCAGGGCAGCTGCTCAACGGAATGGATGCTTCCGAAAACGATATTACCTGGAACAATGCGTTGGAGTACGAACTCGAACTCACCGCACAAAGGCTGTTTTACCTCTTCATGATGCAGTATGATAAGGAAGCTGTACAGAGTGCATGGAAGGGAATCCGGCATGCGAGCAAGGAAAAACGTGCCAATTCGCTCGAACTGATCGAGAGCCTTTTGCCGCGTATGCTGTACCCATCGCTGCACGCATTGTTCGAAAACATTTCCATTCAGAAAAAGCGCGACGCGCTGCGTCAGTATATGGGCAACGTCGATCCCGGGCTGTCGCTGATCACCACCATTCTTTCGCAGGAAGAGCGGTCGTTCACGACCTGGACCATCGCGCTCGCCGTCGGCAAATGCGACATCACCGAAGCCGATCTGATCCATCTTGAAAAGCTCGCCAACCATTCATCGCGCCTGATACGCGAGGCAGTGCACGAACGATATGCAATCCTCGCCTTGCGCCCCGACCTTAAATTCTCGCTTAGAATCCCTATGAAACACGCCGAACCTACCCAGCAGATTTCCGAAATGGAAAGGGTGATCGTCCTTAAAAACACCCAGCTTTTCGCGCAGACGCCTGAAAACGTGCTCAGCTCCATCGCCCCGATCATGAAGGAGGTGACTTACAGCGACGGCCAGGAAATATTCGCCAAGGGCGATCTCGGCGATTCGATGTACATCATTTACACGGGCCAGATGGGCATTTACGACGGTCCGAAACAGCTTGCATTGTTCGATAAAGGCGAGATTTTCGGGGAGCTGGCATTGCTCGACACCGAGCCGCGTTCGGCCACCACCGTAGCCGAAACCGACGTGCTGGTGTTTCGCATCGACCAGGAAGATTTCTTTGAACTGATGGAGGAACGCGACGAAATCCTGCGCAATGTGCTGCGCATCCTGTGCCAGCGTATCCGCGTGCAAAACGAGAAAATGCGCCGTTTATAACGCGCGTGCCCCATTTTTGAGCTGTTGGAGATGCTGCTCTTTGGTGGCATCCCGGCGCTTCTGCTCGGAAGGTGTCCAATAGCAATGCGCTTCCAGAAACCTGACCTGCACGGCATCCCATGCAGGAATATCCTCCACCATATCCCTTACCTTCAATTCCTCGAATAAAGTGGCTGCAATGCCCTCGAAATCGTCGCGACCGAGGTAATCCAGGTCGGCGTCGCAAATGATCCTTTCCAGCATGTTTTTGGGGCTTTGGGGGATCTTGGTAGCCATGATCATCCCGCATATGGCTCCGATTTGACCTTCCGTGTAGCCAAATCCGGGCAAAACTTCTCGTGCGAGCGCGCAACCGGCTTCTTCATGGCCCTGATAGGTGTCCATAAATCCGCTGTCATGGTAAAAAGCGGCCGTGCGGAGCAACGTCAATGATTCTTCGTCTGTAATGCCCTCCAAAGCAGCTATTTCAGCGGATGCCTGTACTACATCGAGCGTGTGATGGATGCCGTGATAAAAAAGCGTAGGGTCCAGCTCTTTTTCCAGCCGTTCGAGCACATATTGTTCAGCCTTATCGATTTGCATAGCTATTCGAGCACTTCGTAGATCAATACCGGGTTCGACTTGTTTTTGAGATTAACCTCGCCCACCAGGCTGCATTTAAATGCTTCTTTGAGCTTCTCATAGGCCGATTCCGGCACCACTACCTGCCCTGGTTTGGCAATGGACTGCAGGCGCTGGGCCACATTCACGACATCGCCTATCACCGTATAGTCTAGCCGTTTCAACGCAGCCGAACCAATATTCCCGGATACCATTTCGCCCGAGTTAATGCCTATGGAAACCTTCGGAAAATACCCCGACTGATCCGACAACTCTTCTTTAAAACCATTGATATGATTGCGAACCGCCAGCGAAGATTCTACCGCCCGATCGAGGTGATATTCTCCACGAAAAACGGCCATTACCGCGTCGCCCATGAACTTATCTACGTGCCCGCCTTGCGCGATGATCTCCTTCACCATCACATCGAAATACTTATTGATCAGCTTCACGACCCGGTCTGGCTGCTCTTTCTCGGAAATAGCTGTGAAGCCGCACATATCCATAAAAACGACAGTTCCTTCGATGTTTTCACTGGTCATAAGCGATTTTTCAAACGTCTCCTGCGTCATGAATTGCAGCACCGAGGCATCGACGTACATTCGCAGAATATCATTTTCACGAACCGCTTTCAGCGTGTCTTTCAGCTGCGCAACATATTGCAGCGTTTTTTCCATCGTGACCTCCAAATCGCGGAAATCGATCGGTTTTGTGAGGAAATCGAATGCGCCGCGGTTCATGGCGGTGCGGATATTGTCCATATCGCCATAAGCCGAAACGATGACCGATTTCAGGATCGGGCTCAGTTCGCCCAGCCTTACGAGGAGCGTCAGGCCGTCCATTTCAGGCATATTGATGTCGCTCAATACCATGTCGACGTCGGGATGCTCTGCCAGCATTTCGAGCGCTTGCAGGCCGTTTTCAGCAAAAATGAATTCATATTGCTGTTCGCGGATCTGCCGCCTGAACTTCTGCTTGATCAGCAGTTGCAGGTCGGCCTCGTCGTCCACTACGAGTATTTTGGCTTTCATAACAGGAGCAGTTTCTCTTTCAGTTCGTTAAAATTGACAGGTTTGGTCAGGAAATCGTCGGCTCCGAGCTGCATGGCCTGGTCGTGGTTGGCGGCGTCACCGTAGGCGGTGATCATCATCACTTGCGGTGGTGCGGATGGGTGATCGGCCCGGATCCTTTTCAGCAATTCGATCCCGCTCATGCCCGGCATATTAATGTCCGAAAGGATCATAACCACCTCCGAAGGATGGTTTTGCATGAATTCCAATGCTTCCTCACCCGAAAACGCGAACGAAAACTCGAATTGCCCCCCACGGATCTCGCGGCGGAATTTCTGCTCGAAAAGCGATTTCACGTCTTCCTCGTCGTCTACAACCAATATTTTCATAATAATTATGTATGGCTAATCAGGCGATGGGTATGGTAATGCGGAATTCGGTTCTTTCTCCCTCCACCGTATCTACTTCGAGCACGCCGCCATGACCATTGGTGATGATATCATAGCTCATCGAAAGCCCCAGACCAGTTCCCTGACCGGTCGGCTTGGTGGTGAAAAACGGCTGGAATATCTTCGCTTTCACATGCTCCGGCATACCCGTTCCATTGTCCGAAACCCTGATATATAGTTTGTTATCAAATTTCTTGGTACTGATTTTCACTTCCGGCCTGTAATCGCCCGGCTGCCCGGCTTCGGTTAGTTTCCGCTTTTTCTCGGCCACGGCGTAGAATGCATTGGTAAAAAGGTTGAGGAAAACGCGGCCAAGGTCTTGCGGCAGCACATTGACCGTCCCGATCGTCGCATCGAAATCGGTTACCAATGCCGCATTAAACTCCTTGTCCTTCGCGCGCAGGCCGTGGTATGCGAGGCGCATATACTCGTCAGCGAGCGCATTCACGTCCACAGGCTCCTTCTCGCCCGACGACGCCCGCGAGTGTTGCAGCATTCCCTTCACGATGGAATCGGCACGTTTACCGTGGTGCGTGATTTTCTGCTGGTTTTGGCTCAGGTCGCCGATAATGCCTTTAATATACTCCTTATCGTTATCATCGATATTGGTTTTGTCGATCTCTTCTTCCAGCTCCTGGCAGAGCTCCACGGAGACCTCCGAGAAGTTGTTGACGAAGTTCAACGGGTTTTGGATCTCATGCGCGATTCCGGCGGTAAGCTCACCTAACGACGCCATTTTCTCGCTTTGTATCAACTGGTTCTGAGTTGCCTTCAATTCTTCGATGGTCTTTTGCAGCTCTTCCTTTTGCTGGGTAAGTTCCTGTGTACGCTCTGCTACTAGGTATTCGAGCGACAGTTTCGTCTCCTTTGCGATCTGTTCTTCGCGCAGCCGCTCTTCCCGCTCCTGTGCCAGAACGTTCTGCTGCTTGCGGGCGTAAAACCAGATGACAAAACAGAAAATGAATGCGAAGGAAAGCGCGATCTGAAAAAATTGCTCGTAACTATGAAAAAACTTGGGAAATACCTGTTCGAAAAAGTCGCTCACCATTGATATTCCCACGAACGGTAATACCGATTGCGCTGTGGACCGAATCGACTTGAAATCGTCGTTTTGATTAAAAAATCTCACTAGTCCGAGCAATCCCAGGTTCCATATCCATCCAAACCAGTCGGGCGACTCCGCTATATAGTACGTCGCGACCAGCGAAAAAACGACGATACGTCCGTACTTGAAAAAGTTATCCCATCTGGAGGCGTGCTCCGTATGCTGCATGACGGAGTGGGCATATTGGATCAAAAAGAAGGCTACGATGAAATGCATGTAGAAATATTGTAATAGTAGTTCTATTTTACTATTATTCCCTATTGGTTGGCAAAGTACTTATTTTCTCTCAAAATCCAGTTCAGTGCCCAAATACCGCTTTTACAACGCGCTCTAATTTATTTATAATCGAATTTTAATGGTTTTATAAAACAGTTTTAATACCATTTTTAGCACGACTGAGAACCTTTGCCCGCAGGTAATTCAAACTAAACGAACATGTGCTATCCAGTTTTAAAGCGGGTTCTCCTCCTGGTTCTGGTGGGGATGGCGTCGGCCAGGGCTCAGACAACCTATAATTTGCAGCAAGCCCTGCAAACGGCAAAGTCCAATAACCCCATTCTCAAACGCGAGCAATTCAATGTCGACATCTCGCAGGCCGACATTACCACGGCGCAGCTCCGCCCCAATCTGATATTGAACAACCAGTCGTTGCAACTCGTGCAGGCCTCCAAGTTCCCTGAAAACACCGGCTGGTTTAATGGTGCCAACCGACAAATCTGGTGGCAGCTTACCAAGCCTTTTCAGTTGCCTGTACAGAGAGAGAATAAGATTAATTTCGCACAGCAAAACGTCAGGCTCACCCAAAAGCAATATGCCGACACAGAACGCCATCTGTTTCAGTCAGTTGCGCAGAAATGGCTGGATGTCTGGGCAGCTCGCAAGCAGCTCGATTTATTGGGCACTGCGAAGGCTAATGTGGATTCACTGGCGAATATCAACCGGTTGCGCCTGAAAAACCAGGTGATCACTACCACCGACCTCGCCCGCACGGAGCTGCTCGCAAACCAGTACGACATTCAGCTCAAATCGGCATCGCAGCAATATCGCAACGAGCTTTCGAACCTGAAATTCCTGATCGGCGTCCAGGACTCGATCCAAATCGACACCACCGACCAGTTTGCCTTCGCATTTCCCGACCGGATGGACGCCATTGTGGAGCAGGCATTGCAGAACCGTACCGATATCCAGGCTATCAAATCGACGATGGATGTGGCCGATGCCAACATCAAGTTGCAAAAATCCAGTGCATTGCCCGTGCCTGAGCTGGGGCTCATTTATAACCCGCAGAACAAGGCACATTACATGGGCGTATACGGGACCATCGAAATACCCATTTTTTCGAGGAACCAGGGCGAGATCAAAAAGTCGCAGGTGCTGAAACAACAAGCCGAACAGGACCTCCGTGCCACCGAGACGCAAGCGCAGACCGAAATCCTTACCGCTTACAAAAGCTATGTCACACACAAGCAAAACTTGCAGAATTTCAATCAGTTACTAACTCAATCCCAAACAATTCTTAACAGTGTTAAATATTCTTACCTCCGTGGCGGGACGACGATTATCGACTTCCTGGAAGCCCAGCGCAGCTGGCTCGATACGCAGCAGCAGTATTACGATGTCCTCGGCCAGTACCGCCAGAGCTACATCGACCTCCTTTACGCATCCGGAATGATCAATCAAATCGCGCAATAATCATGAAGAACATACTCGTTTGCACCTGCCTGGCCATGATATTAATGGCAGGTTGCAAGAACAAAGCCGCTAACAAGCCCGTACCGGACAATTCTTCGCCGGTGGTGAATGCCTCGGGTACCAAAATATCGTTTCCGCTGGCCGAAAGCGCGAATTTTTTCCAGACTGAAAAGATTTCCAGCTCCTCGCTCATGGCGAATGTGACCGCGCCGGCGAAAGTCTCCGCCACCGTCCTGCGCTCGAACGAGGGCGCTTCGGGCAACATCGTGTTGTTCGATAATCCTGAGCTTGCGGGTAACTATACCCAGCTTTTGCAGCATTTGACGATGATTAACCAGATCCAGAACATCAACATCCGTCAGCGTAAAACCGAGCTTTCCCGCATCAAGGATTTGCAGGAACACGGCGCCGCCACCGGTAAGGACCTGCTCGAATCGCAAACCGCGTTGTCGATGGAGGAAACCAGCCTCATCAACGAACGGGCAGCCATTATCGAGCACGAAACCAAGCTGAAAGCGGGCGGTTTCGAGCCGAAACAGCTCCGCACCGCGCCCGCAGGCACCGCGTACATCATATGCGACGTACCCGAGAGCGACATCAGTCAGGTGAAAAAAGGCGGCAAATGCACCATCCGCTTCACCGCGTTCCCGAACGAGGATTTCACCGGCACCATCGACGACATCGCCGACCTCGTGGACCAGACCACCCGGATGATCAAGCTGCGCGTGAACATCAACAACTCCAATGGCAAACTGAAAGCCGGGATGTTCGGAACAGTCGCTTTTGGTTTGAGTGAGGGCAAAAAGCTCAGTATCAATAAAGATGCATTGGTTACCGTGCAGGGCCGCAATTATGTTTTTCTGAAGACAGCTCCGCAGGTTTTCGAGCGTCGCGAGGTCAATATCGGCGATCAGATCGGCGACAGGATCGTCGCATTCAGCGGCCTGAAAGAAGGCGAAAATGTCGTGACAAAAGGCGTCATGCAACTCAAAGGTTTATCGTTCGGCTACTAACCCCTCCCGATATGCTTCAAGCCCAGATCTTCATCAGTGCCGATCACTGGAAGGACGAAATTCCGCTGTTTGAATACATTATGCAGTTTTTAGTCAAACAAAAAGTGCAGGGAGCGACCGTGTACCGTGGCCGCCTCGGCTTCGACGGTAAGCACCTGAGCCGCCCCAACGACCTGTTCAGTTTCGACGAAACGCCCATGGTCATTTCCTTCATAGATGAGGAAGAAAAAGTTAAATCCGCATTGACATTGCTTCGTAAAGAGGTGAAAAGCGGGTTTATAGTCACTAACCATGTAGACAAGTGGATTTAAAATGATCAAGAACCTGCTTTTTTTCAGCCTTCGCAACCGGTGGGTTGTAATCGCTGTGAGCGTAGTGCTGATGGGCGCCGGCTACTGGTGCTTTACACAGCTCAAAATAGAAGCTTACCCGGATATCGCCGATACCAATGTAATCGTAGTGGCCCAGTATCCCGGCCGCGCCGCCGAAGAAGTGGAACAACAGGTTACCGTTCCCATCGAAAGGGCCCTTCAAAACACGCCAAATGTGCTCGACAGGCGCAGCCGGACCATATTCGGGCTGTCGGTAGTCCAACTCACATTCAAGGACGGCACAGACGATTATTTCGCCCGTCAGCAAGTTACCGAACGGCTCGCTTCGGCTGAGCTGCCGGACGGCGTCGCACCGGAGCTTGCACCGCTTTCTACCGCGGTGGGTGAAATCCTGCGTTATGTGGTAGAAGCACCGCCCAGTTACAGCCCCACGCAGCTTCGTGATTTACAGGATTGGGTGATCAAACCTGCATTGCTCCAAGTACCCGGCATTGCCGATGTGACCACTTTCGGCGGCCCGTTGAAGCAATTCCACATCATTACTTCGCCTGAAAAGCTGGTGAAATACGGCCTGTCGATGCAAAATGTGATCGACGCGATCAACGCCAACAACCAGAATACCGGAGGTAATGTGATCGCTCGCGGCGGCCAGGGCTTTGCCATCCGCGGGCTCGGTGCCATTAAGAATGAGCAGGATATACAGAATATCGTTTTGAAATCGGACAATGGGGTGCCGGTATTTGTACGGGATGTCGCCACTGTCGAAATCACGCCTCCACCGCCCAGCGGCGTAATGGGCTACACCATAACGGCTGATAAAGTGGATGTTAGCAGCGGTGTGGAGGGTATTATCCTGCTCCGCCGCTACGAAAACCCGAGTGAAGTTTTGAAAGTATTAAAAGAACGGATCGCCGACCTCGAAGCCAGCGAACTGCCCGAAGGCGTGCATTTGAAACCCCTCTATGACCGCAGCTTCCTCATCGACCATTCACTGGAAACTGTGGCGCATACGCTGTTTGAGGGTATTTCAATCGTGGTAATCCTGCTGATCTTCTTCCTGGGCAGCATCCGCAGTGCATTGGTGGTCGCGCTTACCATTCCGTTCTCGCTACTGTTTGCGTTTATATTGATGCGTTTGACCGGCATTCCGGCAAACCTGCTTTCCCTGGGCGCGATCGACTTCGGTATTATCGTGGACGGTGCCTGCGTGATGGCCGAGCATTTGATCCGCAAATACCGGACGGCCAGCCCCGAAGAGAAGCAGCAGGGAATCGTCAAAATCACATTGCTGTCGGCGCAGGAAGTGGGCCGTGAGATCTTTTTCTCGGTGACGATCATTATCCTCGCGTACATGCCTATCCTGCTTATGACGCGCGTGGAAGGTAAACTCTTCTCTCCCATGGCATTGACGCTCGCATTCGCTGTAATCGGTTCTATGCTGGCCGCGCTGACGTTTATTCCCGTACTCATTTCATTTGCCTATAAAAAAGCATTGGCCGATCCTGAGAAGCCGATGAAAGAGCATAAAAACTTTGTACTGGATTTCCTTACAAAGTCGTATTCCAACGCGCTGAGTGGCTTTTTGAAAAATTATAAAGCCACAGTGCTGATCGGTTTCAGCATTGTGACCATACTGGTTTTATTCGGTATCAAACTGGGAACCGAGTTTTTGCCAACACTCGATGAGGGCTCGATATTCCTCCGCGGTAACTTTCCGGCAGGCATTACCATCCAGGAAAATGCCAGTTACGCGCCAAAAATTCGGAAGATCATTGCCAAATATCCGCAAATATCGTTCGTCATCACACAAACGGGCCGCAACGACGACGGTACCGACCCATTCCCTGCTAACCGGAACGAAATCCTCGTCGGATTGAAGGACTACGACCTTTGGAGCCACACCATTACCAAAAAGGAACTGGTGGAAAAGATCAAAGCCGACCTCCAAGCACAGCTTCCTGCCGTTGCATTCTCTTCCGGCCAGCCGATTATCGACCAGGTAATGGAGATCGTGACCGGTAGCGCGGCCGATTTGGCAGTGTCCGTGGTGGGCGACGATTTGAATATGATGCGCAAAAAGGCGGAAGCCATTGCCAAAATCGTGAAAGCTAACCCTGGTGCTGACAACGTCAATATCGAACAGGAAGGTCCTCAGGAACAGCTGGCTATTAATATCAACCGGCAGGCGGCAGCCCGCTTCGGGATCAATGTGGCCGATATTCAGAACATGATTGAAGCGGCCATCGGCGGCAAAACCATTTCGACGCTTTATGACGGCACCAAACGATACGATATCGTGATCCGCTTTCTGCCCAAATACCGCAACTCGATCGACGCGATCAAGAGCGTGCAAGTGCCCTCGCTCACGGGCGCGCTCATACCTATGAGCCAGCTGGCCGATATCCATTTCATTGAAGGCCAGACGAATATCTATCGTTATGGCAGCAAACGAATGGTCACCGTCCGCACCAACATTCGCGGTCGCGACCAGGGAGGTTTTGTAAAGGAGTTGCAGCGTAAGCTCAATGCACAAGTTCACGTACCAAAGGGTTACAGCATCATTTATGGTGGCCAGTACGAAAACCTCGAACGCGCCGGTAAGCAGCTGGCATTCACCATTCCGCTCACCATTGTGATGGTCTTCCTGTTCCTCTTTATGCTTTTCAAAAACCTTCCGCACACGATGGTGACGATGAGCTGCATCCTTTTTGCACTGGGCGGCGGCATTGTCGCCTTGCTGATCCGCGGGTACTACTTCAATGTTTCAGCCGGGGTGGGCTTTGTGAGCATATTCGGTATTTCCGTGATGGCCGGCGTGTTGCTCGTATCCGCATTGAACCGGACCGCCCAGGCGCACGAAAACGACCTTGCAGACCACGTGCTCGAAGCATCTTCCGAACAGCTCCGGGCCATGCTGTCCATTCTGGTGGTAGCGATTATCGGTCTGGTACCGGCCGCTATTTCGTCTGGCATCGGCTCCGACGTTCAACGGCCGCTTGCGACGGTAATCATTGGCGGCTTGACCAGCACATTGCTCTTCGCGCCAATCCTCATCCCACCGCTGTATCTGTGGAGCGAAAAACGCCGTAAACCGCAGAAACCGAGGGAGGTTTTGGAATTGTAATAGGGTATTGAAAGATGTATTTTTGTTTTAACTGAAACTAAAAACACATCACTATGGCAAACAAAAACCCTGTTCTCGAAGCAAAGCGCTATGTAGACAATGCACGTACTATTTTGAGAGAAAAGGCCCTTAAGGAAGATGATCTGTATATCGACCGCAAGTATGTCAAACTGGCCGGGCACGCGGCTTATACAGGTGTACTCATGGCACTTGACGGCTTTTTTGGTATCAAAACAAAGAAATGGAAGGACGTTAGCTGGTATAAGGAGCAGTTAGCTTCGGTTGACAAAAAAGTACTTAACAACTTTGTGAGTGCGTATGAATTGCTGCATCTATATATGAGCTATGATGGCGCCCGAGAAGCAGGCATTGCGCAACTCGGCCTCAAACGCGCCGATGAAATCATCCAGTGGGTAGAGCAACGAACTGCCCCGCCTGCTAATTAATCAGTTACCGACAGATAAGTAACATTTTAAAACACATCACTATGACAGACAAAAACCCTGTTCTTGAAGCTAAACGCTATGTTGAAAACGCGCGGACTATTTTAAGGGATAAGGCCAGCAAAGAAAATGATCTGTACACTGATCGGAAATATGTGAAACTAGCTGGGCATGCTGCTTACACCGGTATACTCGTGGCGCTCGACGGCTTTTTGGGAATCAAAAACAAAAAACGGAAGGACGTTAACTGGTATAAAGAGCAGCTAGCCTCAATTGACAAAAAAGTGCTGAGCAACTTCGTGAATGCTTACGAACTCCTTCATTTATATATGGGCTATGACGGCACACAAGATGTTGTTGTTGCCCGACGAGGACTCGAACGCGCCGACGAAATCATCCAGTGGGTAGAGCAACGAACTACCACTTGCTAATTAGTTGACTGCCGATAAAAAAGTGAAGCCGGATCCAGCGATGGGTCCGGCTTCGTTATTCTACATGCTCAGTATTTACGCCTTATAATAATTATCCCGTGGATAAAACGGCTGTTTTTAATTAAATTTCCTAAGTCGTATGTCCTAAGCGGAACACGGCATACTCAACTATACACTTTAAACTATCCTGCAATGAAGCAAACACTCCACCTCCTCTCCGCATTGTTCCTTGCAGGCTCTGCTGCTGCGCAGGCGCCGAATTCCATTCCGGGCGAGTACCATTTACGGGGCGTAATGGAAACCGCCTCCGCGCTCCTTCTTAAACCCGACAGCACCTTCGAGCTCTACTTCTCCTTTGGTGCAATGGACCGCCGGGGAAACGGGAAATGGCAGTTTCAGGAGGGAAGAATCATTCTCAACAGTCGCCCGAGGCCGGAACGCGATTTCGCGCTGGTGACGAGTAAAACCGCCTCCGACGAGTTCACTACGATCAAAATTGTCGATAGCAACGCGCAGATCCTGCCTTTTTTCGAAACACTTATCAAGACCACAGGAGGCGAAAAGTACGGTAAAATGAACCAGGAAGGCATGTTTCAGATACCGAAGACCAAAACGACCGGCATCGACCTCTTTTTCTCATTGGCGCCTGAACGTTACACTTCATTTCCGGTGGAGTCGGACGACAACTATTTCGAGTTCCGTATTGAACCCTGGATCATCGAGATTTTCGTGGAAAATATCGTCCTTAAACCAGAAAAAAACGGTTTAATAGGCGAACATCCGCTCCTGAAAGGCGATGCATTCTCGTACGAGAAAATGAAATGATCAGACGTACTGCCTATCTCCTACGAGGTTAATATCCTTTACTTCGAGGATATTTTTGTCGTAGCCGTACTTCGTCACATTGATCATCGCTCTTGCGACCTGTGTAAGCGTAGAAACCCAGTTTGGAAAAATCGCTTTCACGATGGGATACATCCAACCGATATATTTGTACAAGCTTAGCAGGTTTTTCTGTCCTTCTGTTGCCTTCATAAACCCCGGACGAAAAGCAAACACCTGATCAAAAGGAAGTTTGCGTAAATCATTCTCGGTTTTGCCCTTCACCCTTGCCCACATGGTGCTGCCCTGTTCGGTGCTGTCGGTACCGGCTCCCGAAACATAGCAGAAGGTCATATCCGGGTTCAGACGACTGAGTACCCCCGCAAAGTGCATCGTAAGGTCGTAGGTTACGCGCTTATAGTCAGGCTCTTTCATTCCAACCGATGATACGCCCAGGCAAAAATAGCAGGCATTGTAGCCCTTCAACTGATCCTCGATGAGGGAAATGTCGTAGAAATCCTTGTGTACGATCTCTTTGAGCTTCGGATGGCTCATTTCAAGCGGCCGCCGGTTGATAGTGAGTACAGATTCGACGTCTGGATTTTCCAGACATTCCAGCAGTACCCCCTCACCCACCATACCTGTCGCCCCGGTGACGACTGCCCTTATTTTTCCTTCAACGGCCATAGTTTGTTTTGGTTTGAAATGCTGTCAATGCCGCAAGATAAGGATATTTTAAAGTCAGTTAAACGTCGAAATTTGTCGAAACAGACACTGATTTCCATTTTTCCAGCTCACCTGAGAACGCAGCTATCTTGCTTTGCGCCAGACCGAATGCATCCTCGCCCAGGATAAGGTGTAACGGAGGATTGACCTCGCCTGCGATGCGAATCATAGCCTCAGCAGCTTTGACAGGATCGCCGGGCTGCTGTCCGTTGATCTGCTGCTGGTGCAATGCCTCCGAATCACGCACGTTCTGATATGCGGCGATCCTGTTTTTAGGAGTCACAAATGAACCTGCGGTAAGAAAGTCGGTACGGAAATAACCCGGCTCGACAATCGTCACTTTCACGCCGAAATCCGCCACTTCCGCCGCCAGTGATTCCGATAGGCCATTAACCGCAAATTTCGTAGCGCAATAAATCCCGAAGCCCGGAAATGCTCCTGTAATACCGGCGATCGACGAAATGTTGAGAATATGCCCTGCCCCCTGCGCACGCAAATGCGGCATCACCGCACGGATCACATTCAATGTCCCAAAGACGTTCACATCAAAATTGCCCCGCGATTCAGCATCCGACAGCTCTTCCAGACTGCCGGCCAGGCCGTACCCTGCATTGTTGACGACCACGTCTATACGGCCGAATGCCGCCAGTGTATCGGCAATCGCCTTGCCGACGCTCTGCTCGTCTGTTAATGAAACGCTGAGCGGCAAAAACTGCGCTTCTGTACTTCCCACTGCGGTTTTCAGCTCATCGATGGAGCGCGACGTAGCAGCTACTGCGAAGCCATTAGCCAATAATTTTTGCACGAGTGCCAATCCCAGCCCTTTGGAGGCGCCGGTAACAAACCATACTTTTCTGTTTTCCATTGTTTTTTGTTGATTGTTTTAATATGACAAAAGTACAATGGCCGCGGCACCGGGGCATTGCGCGGTTCAAACAGATACTTGCAAAATTCAAACAACCCGGAATGCAGATGGGGTAAAACTGGTCTGCTTCTTGAAAAAATTGTTGAAATGTGACGGTTCTTCGAAGCCTAGACAGTAGCTGATCTCCGAAATGTTCCAGTTGGTATGCCGCAAAAGTGCTTTTGCTTCGGAGGTAAGGCGTTCGGCGATGTGCGTCGTTGTCGTTTTGCCGGTTGTTTCGCGGATGGCGCGGTTCAAGTGATTGACGTGCACAGAGAGTTGCTCCGCGAAATCGTGCGCAGAACGCAACGTAAACCGCTGCGACGGCGCTTCGATCGGGAACTGGCGTTCGAGCAATTCCGTGAATACGGCGGTAATCCGCGAGTTTGCATTGGGGTGCTGGTATAATGCTTCGCTGGGCTGCATTTTCAGAGCGTAATGTGCCAGTTCGGTCACGTAATTCCTCAGCAGGTCGTACTTAAACGGATAGTCCGACGCGATTTCATCGAGCATTTTCTCGAAAATCTGACTGACATGGGCATCCTGAAGGTCGTTGAGAATGTAGGATGGCTTTCCACCCACGGCAAACATGGGCAAATCCGCTACGTTACCGCGCAGTTTTTCGGAGAAAAAACCCTCCTTGAAAATACAGAAATACCCCGTCACCGTGTCACAAGCCGCTTCCCAGGTATAAGGTACCGTCGGATTGAAAAACATCAGTGCGGTTCCGTCGAGTTCGAGACTTTTGTCGGCGTAATGATAAAGGTTTTTACCCCGTATCAGAGCAATCTTGTAGAAATCCCTGCGGCTGTACCGCGCAGGCGTAGGGTTAGCAAGTAAATTTTCGCCCATTGGGAACACATTGAAATGCCCGATATCCTGCTGCAAATTCTCCGGCAGCCAGTTGAATTTGTATTGATAGAATTCTTCGAGTGATTCCGGTTTTTCCATGCGGCAAAGTTACGAAAATCAAATAGCAATAAATAGGTCTAACCGATGGTCATGAATATTCGACCCTTTGCTCATTTCGCCCACAGAATTACGCCGGATCGTCCAGGTCTATGATATATTTGGAAGGTTTAGTTGCGCTTATCGACAGGCGGCTAGCCGTTTTAACTAAAAGACACACCCTATGAACACACTAAGTCCTACCCTTACGGAACAAATTCGAAGTGGAATAATGACCTGTCCACTTTGCTTGTCTACTTTGAAAATCGAGGACGAAAACATTTACTGTACCGGCTCGTCATGCCTTCATTCAACTGAGAGAATACCATTAATTCAAAAAAAGATCCCCATTCTCGTCAATTTCGACCAGACCATTCTGAGCAAAGAGTCGCTACTTGCCACCGGGGGGGAGAGCTTGATCCCACGCAGCGGCAACAAATATGACGCTATCAAGAGAATTTTCTGGGGCGGCGACGGCAAAACGAAGCGGAACCTCGCGCAGTTCCTGGAAAGTGTCCCTAAATATCCGGACAAAAAATCGACCGCGCTGATTATCGGCGGCGGGGCCGTCGGGAACGGTGCTGCGGGAATGTACGATGCGAAAGACATTAATGTGCTCTCATTCGATATCTATGCATCTCCTAATACCGATTTCATTGCCGATGGCCACTCCCTGCCCATAGCTGATAACAGTATCGACGGTATCTGGATCCAGGCGGTTCTCGAACATGTGATGTACCCCCAACGTGTAGTAGCGGAAATCCACCGCGTGCTTAAACCCGGCGGTATCGTTTACGCCGAAACGCCGTTCCAGCAGCATGTGCACGAAGGCCCTTACGACTTCACCCGCTTCACCGAAAGCGGTCACCGTCTGCTGTTCAAGGATTTCAAATTACTGGATTCGGGCTTTCTGACCGGCATCGGCACCGTACTGCTCTGGAATGTGCGGTATGCTGCCTGGGGACTTACACGCAGCAAAAAAGCAGCTATTGTTATTGCGATGGCATTTGGCTGGATCCGATTTTTCGACCATCTCGTGCCCGATTCATTTAATGTAGATACCGCGAGCGGGGTGTATTTCCTTGGCAGAAAGGACCCGAACCACAAGTTCAGCGACAAGGATATTGTAGCACATTACAAAGGGTTTCAGAGGAAGTGATTTTTTGACCGCCGACCATAGCAAATCGTCTATGCTCGGCGGTTGACCGTTCCGATTGATGTAAGGAGTTACTTCTTCGCCTCTGCAAGCTCTTCTTCATTCAGCTTCCTCAGTTCCTCAATCAACTCCTTCGCCTCGTTAATCACTTCCCAAAGTTCCTTTTTTATTTCATCCCAAAAGGGTTCCATTGAAGCTCTGTCTTCATCCGAAACCGAATCATACCATTTGTAAAATTCGGTTTTGATGGCGGGTATGCTGGCGCGATCGGCCGCTATCAGCTGCAACCGATACTCATTAAGGCGACGCCTGAATTCTGCTTTCATGAGTGCTTATTAAGAAGTTCTAACATCATTTTTAACATATTTCTCAGCTTGATCGCTTCATTGGTGTACGCCTCAAATTCAGCGTCGCTTAATTGATCGTTGGAACCAAGCAAAACATTTTCGATATGTTTCAAACGCGCATTAGCTTGTTCAGCCAGCTTTTCCCGCCTGGTTTTTCTCGCCATTGTATAGTGTGTAAAACTTAAAATTAGGCTTTCCGGGAAGAAAACTCAACTGAGAAAGAGTAATTTCCACCACCAATGATCCTGCGGCGAACAAACCTCATTTCCAGGCTCTATTCCGGTCCGTCAGATAAGCCAGCCCCAGCACAATCACCTGCAAAACCACAAATGACCCGAGCAATGCAGGAATAGAATCCTCCGGCGGCGGGCCGAACATATTGAAGATTTCGGCTATAACGAAAAAGGCGATCAGTGAGAACAGGCCCCATTTGCCCTTACCGTTGATAGCGCGGGTGTTTTTGATGTAAATCCAGACGCCCGCAATAAAGATGATGGACTCCGTTAAAACGGTCAGCGATAATGAGTTCCACATGCCCAGTCCGAATTTTTCAGTACCAAAAGGCGTCAGCGGAAGGTCCGGAACGTGTACCACGAGGTCGAGGAACCAGTGACTGAGGACTGCCAGACCGACGACGACGGCACTCCGCAGATCTTTTTGGAATAACCAATAAATGCCCCCGCAAATAAGCCCCCACACGATGCCCATTACGAGGCTGTGCGTATAGGGATAATGCACGAACTCAAATGGAGTCACTTCCGTGAACCCAGGACGGATCTTAACCTTCTCTACATCCAGCATAAGCAGGAACGGCCAGAGAATATCGACAAACTCGACGGCGACGAAGAGCGCCAGAAGCGAAACTTTGGGAGCGACTTTCTTTGCTCCAAATGCTAAACCATAATGACCTAGAAACATATACAAGTAGTTGATTAATGACCCTGCAAAGGTATAGGGGCCATTTTCGAACACACTTGACCTAGATCAAGAAATCAGTTGAGCTGCTTCCGGCGGATACGGCTGATGGTCTCAGGAGTCATGCCGAGCATCGAGGCAATGTATTGCAGAGGTACCTGCGTGAAAATATCGCGGTGGCTTTCGAAAAGCAGGTTGTAGCGCTGCTCTGCGGTCATGGACAGAAAAGAAAACACGCGGTCTTCGAGGGTAGTGAAGCAATGGGCGATAAAGAGCTTCTCGGTAACCGGCCATTTGGAGATGTAGTCACCGAGGCGGTCATAATCCTCTTTTTCGATGGTGTAGACGGCGGTGTCAGCAAGCGCCTGAATGTTCCAGCGGGCGGGAGTCGCAAACACGAGGCTTGCCAGATCGGTCACGAAATAGCCCTGCGTGCAAATCCATTGGGTCACCTCCCTGTCCTCCAAATCCACGTAAACACGCAGTAAACCCGATTTGATAAAGCTTAGTCTATTGCAAAGTTTCCCGGTTTTCAGGTAGTAGTCGCCTTTTTTCAGTATTTCGGGTTTGAAAAATGACGAGACTTTAACCAGCTCGGTCTGGTCGAAATCGAAATAGGTTTGCAGGTATTGTTCAAGATCCGTCATAATGCGCTTAAATCGATCGTAAATGTAGCAAAGAACAGCCTCCGAGCACGGTCGTTATCGTACAAAAGTGTCCGAATACGAACGGGCTATTTCTTTGACACAAACCCAAGCAGTTGTAAAACAACAAATTATATTTTTGGCATATATTTTATACAATGTACTATGCAATACAATGTACCGTCTATTAGCCATGAAAATTGAACTTTAAGAAACGCCTTCATTTCTATGTTAAAAAATTATTTCAAAATCGCCTGGCGAAACCTTGTCCGCAACCGGGTTTTCTCCGCCATCAATATCGCCGGGCTGGCTATCGGCCTTGCTTCCTGCATGCTGATCAGCCTGTATGTGATCGATGAGCTGAGTTTTGACCGCTTCCATGAAAAATCCAACCGCATTGTTCGCACTACATTTAAAGGCACGATGCAGGGTGGGATTATTAACGAGTCGCACGTAATGCCTCCCACTGCGGCCGCATTGAAGGCCGATTATCCCGAAGTGCTCGAATCCACAAGGCTCCGGCAAGGGGGAAAGCCGTTGGTGCTGCTTAACAATAAGCTTTACAGCGATGAAAAGCTGGCCTTTGTCGATTCCAATTTCTTTTCAGTGTTCACATTGCCCTTCATTGCAGGAAATCCCCAAAACGCATTGCTCGAACCTAATACTCTTGTTTTGTCCGAAACTGCCGCCCGAAAATACTTCGGAAAAACGGACGCGGTAGGCAAAATCATCACTTTCAAAGATTGGAATAAAACCCTCCGCGTAACGGGCGTAATGAAGGATATTCCCTCTAATTCGCATTTCCGGTTCGATTTGCTGGGTTCAATGGCTTCTGTAGACGAGGCAAAAGCAAATTCCTGGATGACTTCCGAATTCTTTACCTACCTGGTTTTGCCGGAAGGTTACGACTACAAAAACCTGGAAGCGAAACTGCCTGCTACGGTCGATAAGTACATGAGCCCGCAGCTCAAACAATCGATGGGCGTGACGACAGCCGAATTCCGTAAGCAGGGTAACAACCTGGAACTTCGCCTGCAACCACTGACAGACATCCATTTACATTCCGATTTTCAATATGACCTTGATGCACATGGCGACATTACGTACATCTACATTTTCGGAGCGGTGGCCGTGATGATGCTTCTCATTGCCTGCATCAATTTCATGAACCTTTCCACTGCCGGCTCATCCAAGCGCGCACGTGAAGTTGGCGTACGAAAAGTGATGGGCTCCGAAAAAAGCGAGCTGGTGGGTCAGTTTCTCACCGAATCTATTTTGCTGACATCGCTCGCATTGGTACTGGCCATTCTGCTAAGTATTATCGCGCTACCTGTTTTCAACGATTTATCGGGTAAAAATCTTTCGCTGAAATGGGATGCCATTCCGGGTTTGATTCCTGCATTGATCGGTATCGGCCTCTTCGTCGGCATATTTGCAGGCAGTTACCCGGCGTTTTTCCTGTCGTCGTTCAAACCTATCACCGTGCTGAAAGGCGGCTCATCCGTGATCAAGTTGTCATCTTCGGGCAAAAGCTTCAATCTCCGGAGCGGATTGGTTGTATTTCAATTCTTTATGTCGATTATCCTCATTGTCGGTACGACAGTGGTTTTCCAGCAATTGCAGTTTATCCGTAACAAAAAGCTGGGTTATAACAAAGATCAGGTGATCGTAATCCCCACCTGGTCGCTGGGCAAGAACACGGAAGCATTCCGCGAGGGACTCGTGCACGATTCACGGATTGAGAACGTCAGTCTGTCAGGCTATGTACCGGCCGGGCCTTCCGACAATAACAATTTCACTGTGAACCCTGATGGCAATACCGACCGGATGGTGAAAACGCTCCGTTACGAGGTTGATTACAATTACCTCGCCACATTGGGCATGGAAATGGCCCGCGGCCGCAATTTTTCGAAGGAATATGGTACGGACTCAACCGGCATTATCATCAACGAAACGGCCGCCAGGACCTTCGGCTGGACGCCGGAAAATGCGTTGGACCGGATCATTACCCGCAGCGACAACCAGGGAAATAAAGCAACCTACCATGTCATCGGTGTCGTTAAAGACTTTCATTTCCGGTCTATGCACGAGCGGATCGGCCCGCTTGTGATGACATTGAACAACGGCTGGGGCTGGATGATGGTTAAAACCCGCAGCGCTGAGGTCTCCGGGCTACTCGCTTCGATGAAAAAGAGCTGGGATGGTTTCCATTCCGATATGCCATTCAGCTACACATTCCTCGATGAGCGTTTCAACGAAACTTATAAGGCTGAGCAAAAAACCGGCCAGATACTGGGCACATTTGCAGGACTCACCATTTTTGTAGCCTGCCTTGGCCTGTTCGGACTGGCCACTTTCACGGCCGATCAACGCACAAAGGAAATAGGCGTACGAAAAGTACTCGGCGCGTCGGTAGCGGGCATTATCGCATTACTTTCTAAGGATTTCCTCAAACTGGTGATTATCGCATTGCTCATCGCTACGCCTGCGGCGTGGTGGCTTATGGACCGTTGGTTGCAGGAATTTGCCTATAAAATTGACGTTACCTGGTGGATGTTCGCATTGGCCGGGGCCCTGTCGGTGCTCGTCGCATTGTGCACGATTTCCTACCAGTCGATTAAAGCGGCATTGATGAATCCTGTTGAATCCCTCCGTTCGGAGTAGCCGATGGATCGAAATAAACTATTTGAATAATAAATAGTTATTACATTAGAACCCGGGTCCTGTGCAGGTTTGCACCTGGCCCGGGTTTAATCCAACCATTGATCGCGAATGGAAGCTACGATCCGCTGCAAAATTACCCGGCATATTCACGTTTTCCAGCCCGGCAATATCGTTGAGGTACGGCGGCGCATTCTGGAAAAATCTGAAAACCAACCGGAATCGGGGTACTTCGTTCCGGATATCGGCGATGGTATGCCGGGAATAATCCCCCTCGACGCCGCGGAGCCACTGACTGGTCACACACCAACCGAAGATGCATATTACGGCAAATGCGTGTTGACGAACGTCTCGAATTTGTGGGCGGACAATGCGGAAAAAACAGGTGAGGGCCGGGCAGGCAGCATCAAGCCGGTAAATGTGCGGGTCGTGCATTATCCCGACTGCCAGCAACTCGTATTTCACATGCCCCAATACGCCTGGGATGCGGGAACTTTCCGTCTTACGAATGCCTGCTCGCAGGAAGTGATCGAAGAAAGGCCCGTGCGGGAATGCCTCAATGGCGGAACCATGATTTTAACCAACACGCTACCCTATCCCCCGGGCTTCTACACCATTGAGGCCGGTTGGCCCGACGGCTGGACACACCGCATTCAGTTCATCAAGTTCACGGAAGGCTTTCCCAAAGCACCTTACGGAAAAGCGCCGGCCAACATCTTCCACGCCATTCGCAATGAGGAGGTGCACTTGCTTCCGCTGCCGGAAGAGCATCCTGCCGCGGAAAATACATCATACGGCACCAGAATCCCCGAATATCTCGCCGACCGCGAGGACGGCTATGCTTCGCCAGCGTGCAGCCTGCACATGGTGTACGACCGCGACGACCAGCGCTCGCGCGACTACAATGGCTTTGAAACGGATCGCGGTATTGATGTGGATAAATTTAAAAACGAAATCATGAGCCGCTTTTTCCCAAGGCTGGAATATACTCAGGACGGCCGCGGTGGGAGCATTTACTATATCGAGGGCGCAACCAAAATACAGTTTGGCTGGGAATTCGGCGGAGGCAATGCCGTCGTCATTTTATTTATTCCTGAAACAAAATACTGGGAGGCGCAAACCGGGACTCCACTTTTGCGCCGCGACGACATTCTACGATTCCTCAGCGAACAAGTAATCCGCGACCAGGCGCCCGGCTGTACATACAAGATCTACGACAACTCGATCAGTATCCTGCGCTAAGTCTGTGGAATGGTTATTGATGCAAATGCGCATCATCAAACCAACAACCACAATGGTAGAAAATTCAGAAACGATCGAAATCCTGAACGATCTGGTCCTTATCAACAACGACCGGATCGCCGGGTATGAAAAAGCGGAGGCCGAAGCGGGCGAACTCGAAAACGACCTCAGAGCCATGTTTCATAAACTTGCCGAGGAAAGCCGGGCCAATGCGCTCGACCTGAAATCAAACGTAACACGCGTTGGAGGGGAGCCGGCAACGGGAACAATGCTTTCGGGCAAATTGTACCGCGTGTGGATGGATATCCGGGCCACATTCACCGCGGATAACCGCCGGGCCGTCCTCGAAAACGCAGAAATGGGCGAAGACGCAGCGAAAAAGGCTTACGAAGAAGCATTAAAATCCGACGACCTTCCCGCCGATGTCCGCCAGCTGATCCTCAGCCAGTACACCGCCATCCAGGCCGCCCACGAAGCCATTAAAGCCGAACGCGACCGCCAACGCGACGTTTCGAAATATCCGCTCACGACGTAGGTCGGACTCTGGCTAAAGCCGGACTGGTGCACGCCTGACCCGAGGCTGAAGCCTCGGGTTAAGTCTAACGCTCCTCCCAACCCAGGTCTTTAGACTTGGATTCCACAAAGACCCCGACAAGTCAGCAGCCATACAGTCGGGACGCCTCCATGATCACTCAACCCACAACCCAAGTCTTCAGACTTGGGACCGCAACACCATAGTACCGCACAACGCTCCGCACGGGCTCTAGCCCAAGCCTCCTGCACTCCACTTCCCCGCCTCCCAGCTACTGAAAAAATATTTTTAATTTTTTTCCTAAATTCCTGTAACCTTTCTCATTCTTCCGAGTTACCACATCAAAATCACGAAAACAAAGCGCAGAGCCTTGAATACCCTAACCGACAACTCGCTGATGCTCCGGGTCAAAACCGGGGACCTGGATAAGATGGGCTTGCTCTTCGAACGGTATAACCGGCCGTTGTTCGGATTTTTTTACCACATGACGCACAAGGCCGACCTCAGCGAGGACCTCGTCCAGAATGTGTTTTACCGGATGCTCAAATACCGGCACACGTTTACCGGCGAGGGTGAGTTCCGCACGTGGATGTACCACCTGGCGAGGAATGTCCTCAACGACTCCGTGAAGCAGAACAGGTCGTTCAATTTTTACGACGTGAACGAGGTAGCCGACCGGCTCGAAGGCGGGATGCGCGCCGATGAAAGCCTGGAACGACAACAGGAAAATGCCGTTCTGCACGAAGCATTGGGCGCATTAAGCCCGGAATACCGCGAGGTGCTAATATTAAGCAGGTTCCAGGAAATGAAATACGACGAGATCGCCAAGGTGTTGAACATCAACGAAGGAACAGTGAAAGTGCGGGTCCACAGGGCATTGGGAGAATTGAAGAAAAGGTTTTTTACAAATGAAAGACGATAAGGAAATGAACTGCGAATATACGAGAGGCAAACTGACCGAATGGCTCAATAACAACCTCGAAAAAAGCGAGCAAATGGAGGTTAACCGGCATCTGGCCGAATGCGTGAGGTGCCAGGAAGAGTTCGCCGCCGATAAGCAGATCTGGGACAGTATGGCAAAAATCAGGATTCCCGAACCGAAGGAGGCCATGCGTACCAATTTTTACGCGATGCTCGACGAGTTCAAAGAGGCGGAAAAAGCGGCGGCCCGGTTCTCGTTCCAGAGCATGATGGAAAGTATCCGCGGGTTCGTAATGCCCCAATGGACGGTGCAAGTCGGATTCAGCCTGCTGCTGGTGGGATTAGGCTGGGTAATCGGCAACCGGACGAGCCGCAGCAAGGTCGACGCCGTCGCCTATCAGCAACGGATTGAGACGCTGGCAAGCCAGGTGCAGGACATGAAAAGCACAATGATGCTGTCGCTGCTCGAAAACCCTTCGGCCACTGAGCGGCTTCGGGCGGTGGGGTACACCAGTGAGATTACGCACGCGGACGATCGCATCTTAGAGGCGCTATTTGCCACCTTGAACAACGATCCTAACGTCAATGTGCGGCTCGTCACGCTCGAAGCGCTCACGCAATATGCAGGCGATGCGTCCGTGCGGGAAGGATTGGTTAAATCCCTCGCATTGCAGGATTCGCCGATGGTACAGGTGGCCCTGGCCGATGTGATGGTCAAATTGCAGGAAAAACGTTCGGTGAAGGCATTGAAAACATTGCTGCAAAAAGAAGACCTGAACGACCTCGTGAAAGTGAAGATCCAACAGACAATCAAAGACCTTTCATAAACCTTAAATCAACTATTAGCCATGAAGTATTTTGTAATCCCCCTGCTGGCGGGAGCAGTGCTCTGCTGTACCCAGGCCCCGGCGCAAAAGCTGGAACACAAAGAGCATGTCAGCAAGGAATTTACCATAAGCACTGGCCAGGCAGCCAAAAATGTGCTGGCTATTTACAACATCAACGGGTTCATCAAAGTGGAAGGATACAATGGTGATAAAGTAGTCCTCGAAATCGACAAAAAGATCCGCGCCAAAACGCAGGATTATTTAGACCAGGGCAAAGCCGAGTTTAAACTCGAAATTGAACAAGACGCCGACAGCATTATTGCCTACATTGCCAATCCTTTTGATTCGCGGCCAAACCATAGCCGCCGCAACTGGGACGGGCCAAAAATCCATTACGATTTTGAACTGGATTTTACCGTAAAAGTCCCCTACTCGCTCAATTTGCACGTTTCGACGGTGAATGGCGGCGATATTAATGTGAACGACGTCACCGGCTCGCTCGGTATCCGCAATGTCAACGGAGCCATCAAAGTCGTGAACGCAAAAGGCGCTGCAACCATGCACACGATCAATGGTAATGTCGAAGTCAATTACGCTGCCCTCCCTTCCGGCGAGTCCGACTTCAAAACACTCAATGGCGACGTCAAGATCAGCTACCCCGCCGCGCTGGCTGTCGACTGCCAGTTCAAAACCTTTAACGGCGACTTCTACACCGATTTCCCCAACGTCGAAAGGCTACCGGTGAGGGTGGTGAAAAACGCGGAGAACCGCGAAAACAAAACAGTCTACAAGCTCAGTACGGAAACGTTTATCCGCATCGGCAGCGGAGGCCCCACCTACAAATTCGAAACATTCAATGGCAATATCTATCTCAAAAAACAATCGTAGCAAAATGAAGACCCCGCGCATTTTAGCCCTCGCAGCGTTCACAGCATTTACCGTACTTTCGGCACCATTGCTGGCCCAGGGCGATTTGAAAGAACAACTGACGATCCCCCTGAGCGATCCGGCCAAGCCCGGCTCGCTGAAAGTGCACCTCATCACGGGCTCAATCCGCGTGACAGGATACAGCGGCAACCAGGTGGTGATCGATGCAACTACGAAGGAGAAGGCCGAAAAACCGAAGGAAGTCGACGGTATGAAGCGCATTTCCAAAAACGGCGGCCTCGACATTTCAGCGACTGAAGAAAACAATGTCGTGAACATAAGCTCGAAGCTTTTCAACACCAAAATGGAATTGGTGATCAAGGTCCCGGCGAAGTTCGCGCTGAATGTAGGCACAATCAATGACGGCGACATTCTGATCGAAAACGTGGACGGCGAAATGGAAATCACCAACGTGAATGGAGACATCCGCCTTACCAATGTATCGGGCTCGGCTGTAGCCAATACGGTAAACGGCCTGCTGAAAGCAAACTTCAAAACCGTCTCCGCTAAATCGCCGATGGCCTTCTCCACACTGAATGGCAATGTCGACATTACTCTGCCTCCTACGGCTAAGTTCGACATCAAGGCTAAATCCGATCGGGGCGAAATTTACAGCGACTTCGATGTGGACGTCGACAAAGCCGTGCAGCAAGCGACCAGGACTTCCAAGGATGGTATGTACAAGGTCAGCATCGAAGACTGGGTAAAAGGCAAAGTCAACGGTGGCGGCAGCGAGATCATGATGAAGAACATGAACGGAAATATCTACGTCAGGAAAGCGAAATAGCATTTCATGGCCCTTGTATCACGCCTCTGATAGATCGTCTGTCAGAGGCGTTTTTTTGAGGGGTATTTTTAAAAGCTTTCCATACACTCCGGCTATTCGAAGGTACCGCCTAGCTCGGTGAGCACTCGCTGCAACTCATCCAGCTTTTTGGATTTTACCGGGGTCATAATCTGCTCCGTCGTAGCCTCCGCAGTGGTGATGGCTTCGAGGTAAATCTTCTTTCCGGCGTTGGCAAGCTTCACGTACGACACGCGCGCATCACGGCTGTTCGCCTCCCTTTTTACGTATCCCAGCTTCTCCAACGGCGACAGCACTCGCGTGATACCAGAGGCCGTCAATCCCACCTTTTCGGCCACATCCGTACGCCGCAATTTCTCGTCCTGCGCATTCGCCAGATGGTGTAAAATCATGAATTCATTCAGGCTGATACCGTGGTTTTGAAGCCTCGCATCGAAGCGTTTCGCCGTGATTGTCTGCACGATGGCAAGGTTTAAAAACAGTTTCAGTTCCAGTGAAATGGTTGACATAAAGTTGAAATATATTTGATTTATAGTTGACAGATATTTGATTAATCAAGTATTATGCAATAATAAACACGACGTAGTATTCTGGCAAACAATTGGTTGATTATTTAAATATTTACAAAGAGGGAATTTACATCTACCTAGATGCCAAACAGGTGCGGGCAACATCATTGCTAACCGAGCCATTGTTGTCGCGTACATACCGCACACCACAGAATGCGGGGAGAACTTGATGTGCTACCAAACACACCACCCAATCATCACACACGACCACACATGAGCCTACCTGATCACACATGACAATCCATGACAACACTTGACCACACCCGACAATAAAAAAGCCCGCGACACAAGGTGCCACGGGCCAAAGCTCCTGATAAAGACTGGTTTAATTAGCTCTTGCCAGCTGCACTTCCAGGCGAATGTCTACATTGCGGTCGTTGCCGTTGTAACGCGAGTTATACCCGCCGGTACCAATGCCTACTCCCATACCACCGCCCATTCCGATACCGCCGCCCAGACCAATACCGATACGCGGACTAAAACCCGAGTTCGACGACGATTGCCCGTCGACCTTAATGCTCATTCCCATCATGCCGGTCTCGCGCGCATTCACATTCATGAGTGCGAAAGGAATCGCGATTTGCTCGGTCAGTTCGCCGTCGCGGTCCATCGCGATGTGCGATTTAATGCTGCCATCCGGACGCACGAGATCGATCAAATGCTGCCCGTCACGGTCTTTCCAAACGGCTTCCTTATTGTACGAATCCAAGAGTAGTCCGAGTCCTAGGCTATTGGGCAAATCAGTTTCGACCCGGCGCAATGCCTTGCGGTCCTCTTTCATTACTACCGGGAAAGTGAGCGCGTAGGCTTCTTTCTTCTGCCCTTCGGGACTGAAAGCGATTTTCAGGCCGCTGCTCAATATGTTCTGGATCGTATTGGGGTCCTTTGTTTTGAGCGTGATATACACGTACTGGTCGTCGTTGATGATTCCGTATCTGAGGCGCGACCGCTGATCCTGCTGGTCGGGTTTGATTTCATCCACATAAGAGAACGGCGCGTTCCATTTGGATGCATAAGGCATCGTTTTGGAAGAACTGCAACCGCCCAGGGCTATTAACAGCAGCAATGACCAACTGTTTCTGATCGTTTTCATTGGTTGTTTTATCAATTAGAATTAACTCTTTCTACAACGAAATCCGGCAATTAATCATTACGAAAAGTTGCCCCAAATCGTTGCACTCTAAATCCCGGACACGTTTGCGGGCACGATGGTTGAAAGCAGCGAACCTATTTTCTGATGCAATTTCTCCGGCTCGAATGGCTTCGAAAGCGTGTCGTTCATCCCCGCCTCCAACGCCTGCGACACTTCCTCGGGCAATACTGTGGCTGAAAGTGAAAGGATGGGTGTGGCAATTCGCAGTTCTTCCCGCGCCACGCGGGCAGCCTGAAAACCGTCCATTTCAGGCATCCGCGTATCCATAATGATCAGGTCGAAAGACTCTTCCCGCAATTGATCCACGGCCTCTTTTCCATTACCTACGATCACGGCATCAAGCTGCCAGGCTTTGAGGTATTTTTTCAAAAGCAATGCATTAATGGGATTGTCTTCGGCCACGAGCACCTTCTTACCTTCAAACGAGGGCAGGTCCTGGAACGAAACAACCGGTTTGGCATTCCCTACCTTTTCGTTCGCGTCCCGGAGAATTAATGTAAAGAAAAACTGACTTCCCTCGTGAAAACGGCTGTTCACTTCGAGCTCGGTACCCATCAGTCGCACAAGTTTCTGCGAAATGGTGAGTCCAAGCCCCGTGCCGCCGTATTGATGCGAAGTATTCTCGGAGGCCTGCCCGTATTCGGAAAAGATATTGGCCAAATGCTCATCCGACATTCCAATGCCGGTATCCTCCACCGCGAACCGTACCGTGTGCCCCGCCGGCGTCTCGGCCAGGTGTTCCATCTTCAAAGTAACATTGCCTGTTTCCGTGAATTTCAATGCATTACCGACCAGGTTAAGCAAGATCTGGTTCAAACGCATGCCATCCACGATAACGCATCCAGGAATCCGGTTGCTGATTTCCAGGCGCAGTTCCAGCTTCTTTTCATCGGCTTTAAACTGCATCAAATCGACAATCTGCTTACCGAGTATCCGCAGGTCGGTAGACGTCGGAATGATCGAGAATTTGCCCTCGTCAATTTTGGATATGTCGAGAATGTCGTTCAGGATATTCAGCAACGATCCGGACGACTGCCTGAGCATATTCACCAGCTCTTCCTGGCCATCGCTTAAATCAGTTGTGGACAACAGGTTACCCAGGCCGATAATGCCATTCAACGGCGTTCTGATCTCGTGGCTCATATTAGCCAGGAACGACTCTTTCGTCTTACGTGCCTTTTCCGCCTGCGCCTGCGCCTCGACCAACGCCAGTTCATGTGCCTTTCGCTTCTCCACATCGTGCAGGTTCACAAACAGTAACCGGTTCTTATACATGATCCTCAGTTCCAGCCAGACCGGTTGCCGAAGCCGTCCGTAAAACTGGTCCTCCACAACAATGGTCTCGCCGCCTGCGAAACTTCGCTTCACAAGCACGTCACGCAGGGCGGATTTCTGCGGATCCACCAGCAAATCGAGCATGGACGTTCTGATTACCGAAGCTGGCGCAATACCCAGGATCGTCTCCACCGACGGGTTGATCGACAATATTGCCCCAGTGTCGGGCTCTACCGTGGCGATGATATCCGGTGAATTCAGGACGATCGTCGCATAGTTTTCGAGCAGCTTATTTTTCTCCCGTATCTCACGCTGGCTTCGCGCCAGCTTGATGAGCGAATCTACTTTGGCATTGGTTATATAAGGATCGAGTGGCTTGTAAAGGTAATCGATGGCGCCCGTTTTAAGCCCTCGTACGGCGTAGGTAGTTTCCTTTGAAATAGCCGTCACGAACACGACCAGGATCTCCCGGGTTTTGGGATTGGAAAAAAGTGTCTCGGCAAACTCGAAACCATCCATTCCCGGCATTTGAACATCCACCAATGCCACGGCAATTTCATTCTCCCAGACCATCCGAAGCGCCTCGTTGGGCGAGGTTGTAGCGTATATTTCAATATCGTCGCGGTTGAGGATTGCTTTGAGGGAGATCAGGTTTTCCTCCCTGTCATCCAACAGCAAAATCTTTGTATGTTCCATGGGTTATTCGTTGAGTAGCTATTGAAGGATATCGTTGATTATCGAAAAAAGGTTTCGGCTGACTATCACCGGATGTTTTTCATAAACCAAAAGGCGCCCCCCGGCAAGACTATCATACTCATTTGACCTTCTGATAAATGTTCAATGTGCTGTCAATCACTTTAAAGTTTTCTTCCATACCTGAGTAGCGTAGTGTTTCGCGCTTCCCGAGGCAAAGAAAACCCAACATGCTGAGACTGTCATACAAAAGCCTGAATACTTTTTGCCTTAGTTCAAGCGTAAAATAAATCATCACGTTCCGGCAACTGATAAACTGGAATTCGTTGAACACACCATCGCCCGTGAGGTCATGCATCGAAAACACGATATTACGCCGCAGATCGGGTAGCATGACTGCCTTGTTGTAAGCAACATGGTAATAATCCGACAGCGAATGCTTACCACCAGCCGCCAGGTAATTCTCAGAGAACGTCCGCACATTTCCCAGCGTGAATACGCCCTCGCGTGCAGCCGTGAGCGCCCTATTGCTGAGGTCAGTGGCGTAAATCAGCGAACGGCTTAGAAAACCCGCCTCTTTGAGCAAAATCGCCAGCGAATAAGCCTCCTCGCCTGATGCGCAACCAGCCACCCAGAACCGCAGCGTTGGATAAGATTCTAGATACGTAAATACCTCTGCTTTCACTTTTATAAAGAAATCCGCGTCCCGGAACATCTCCGAATAATTGACAGTGAGTTCCTGTATGAGGCCATACACCACATTTCCCCCCGGCTCGATATGCGTCAGCAGTTGCGGGAAGTCCATTTTGTGGGCGGTCAGATACCTGCTCGCCCGGCGCAGCAGCGACGGCCTCGCGTAACCCGAGAAATCGAACCCCGATATCTCCCTGATCCGCGCAATGAGTATTTCCAACTCAGAATATTCCATGGGCACCATCATTACGCAGCCTGCAACCAGACCTTGATCAGCGAAAGCAGTTTGTCTACATCCACAGGTTTGGAAATATAGTCATTGGCACCAGCCTCGAGACATTGCTCCCTGTCACCCTGCATAGCTTTCGCGGTTACTGCAATAATGGGAATGTTGGCCCAACCAGGCACCTGCCTGATCCGGCGCGTGGCTTCTATGCCGTCCATTTCGGGCATCATCACATCCATCAATATCAGCTCTATATCCGGATTATCTTCCAGTTTATGAATCGCCTCCCTGCCGTTTGCAGCGATTTCAATGCTGAAACCGGCGTCTTCGAGCACGGCACTCAACGCGAAAATGTTGCGCATATCGTCATCGGCAAGCAGCAGCTTCTTGCCCGTGAAGAGCTGTGAAGCGTTCATAACTGCATTACTGAACGACTCCCTCGACGGTTCCTGCTCGTGCGTTTTTGGCTGGATCTTTTTTAGGAAGAGCTTTACCTCGTCGAGCAGGCGTTCGTTGGACTTTTTTGTCTTGATCACCACGGGATGCGCGTACTTCATCACACGTGCCAGATCGACCTGGGTAAGATCCTCGGCTGTATTCACTACCACCGGCAGCTCGCTCCATTGCTGGTTTTCTTTGATTTTGTCCAAAAGGTCCAGCCCGTTCATATCTGTCAGTCTCACATCGAGAATGATACCGTCCACGCCGTCCGTTTCCAGGATCGACAATGCTTCGGCGGCCGAATAGGCATAGAGCACGAAAATGTTATTGCTCACCAGGAAGTCGCCGAGGTATTGGCTCTGATATGCATCGTCCTCAACGAGCAGGATACGCTGCTGGCCAAGGTCTTTGCCTTCAAGTTTCAAGGCAGCGAATATCTGTTGGGCCGAACGCTCGTCCACCGGCTTTTGCATAAAACCGATCGCTCCGTTTCTGACCATTTCTTCATTAAAGTACTCGCCCGAAGAGACCGTATGCACCGGAATCAGGCGCGTGCGGGTGTCACTTTTAAGCTCCCTTAGAACCGTTTCGCCCGGTATGTCCGGCAAATGCATGTCGAGGATTATGGCGGTTGGATTAAATGCGCCCACGATGTCCAGCGCTTCCCGCCCGCTGGTGGCTATTTGTACTGTAAAACCGCTCGCCTGCGCTTTTGCAGCCATATCCGCGGCAAAGACATCGTCATCTTCAATCAGTAGCAAACGGCGCGACTTGCCGTTTTCGGATGCCTGCGGTTTAGACTCCCGCGATTGCGGCTTCGCCGGTTCAGCCGACGGTTCGTCTGGTACCACAGCAGTTTGACCGTCCGCTTCGATCAGATAAGGAATTTTTAATGTAAATACAGAACCTTCGCCCGGAGTGCTTTTCAGGGAAATAGACCCGTTGAAAAGACCGGCGAGTTCCCGACTGATCGACAATCCAAGGCCGGTGCCGCCATACTTGCGACTGGTAGAGCCATCCGCTTGCTGGAATGCCTCGAAAATAGATGCCTGTTTGTCCAATGGTATGCCAATCCCCGTGTCGGCCACTTCAAAATGCAGCTGGTCTCCTTCCTGCGAAATCCGTAGCGAAACCTTACCGGGTGCTGATGTAAACTTCACCGCATTGGAAATCAGATTGCGCAAGATCTGTAACAGGCGGGTATGATCAGTAAACAGCGTCGCAGGACACGAAACCGTCTTTTCCACCTGCAATGCAAGGCCCTTATTCTCGGCAACTTTCAGGAAGGTGCTCTTTATTTCCGTCAAAACCGACTCCGTACTGATATTTTCGTACACCAGCTCAATCTTTCCGGCTTCCACTTTGGCGAGGTCGAGGATATCGTTGATCAGCGTCAAAAGATCGTTTCCTGAATTATAGATCACCGAAGCATAGCGCTCTTCCTCTTCATTCAGCCGTGAGCCCTTGTTTTCTCCCAGAATACGTGACAAAATCAGGATGCTGTTCAGCGGCGTGCGCAATTCGTGGCTCATATTGGCCAGGAATTCGCTTTTGAAACGCCCGCTCCTTTCGAGCTCGTCTGCTTTGATCTGGATCTGGTCGCGCGCCTCTTCGATCGTATTTTTCTGTTCTTCGAGCATGAATGCCTTTTCTTCGAGCTCGGTATTGATCTGTTTCAACTCCTCCTGCTGGACGCGCAATTCTTCTTCGGAAACCTGCAAAAGCGAAGTTTGCCGTGTAAGTTCCTCGTTGGTAACCCTCAGTTCTTCCTGCTGGCTTTCCAACTCCTCGGCCTGTAACTGCGTTTTTTCGAGTAGTTCGTTGGTTGTCTCACGCGCGCGGGCGGCCATGATCGCCACCGCGACGTTATCTGAAATCATATCGAGCAATTTGATGACCTTCGCACCCGGGTCTTTCAGATAACCGATCTCGATCACCCCGGCCGTGGTGCCATCGAAGCGGATATTTTTCATTAAAACCAATCCTGGCGCCGAACTGCCCGTGGCCGTTCTGACCTGCAAATAACCCGCTGCCACATCCAGGCGTTTGATACTGACTTTATCCAGTGCAAACTGCCCCAATATCCCCTCTCCGAACGGTATAAAAGAAGGTGCCGCATCCGGCGCAGAAAAGCCATGAATGGCGGACCGTTCGAGCGCGTCACCCGAACGTGTAACAAGGTACATAGCAGACACCTGGGAATCCGTCAGATCCGCCAATTTCCGTAGCAACCGTTCCGAAAGTTGGGTTAGTGTAGGTTCGCCACGGACTGCGCTGGACACTTCCATGGCCGCGTTCAATATCCAGTTCTTTTCCTGGTCTTCGTGCGCCAGCTGCTCCAATTTATTATTAGCCAGCTGCATAGCCTGCTCGCCGGCACGTTGCGCAAGATAAGTCTTACGGATAAAGTAATACAGTAAAAGAATGACCAGGAAAAACAGCGACGAACCAATCACAATGTACTGCTTGGCGCGGATCGAGCTTGCCGAAGCGAGCTGCTCCCGCTCGGCCAGGAGACCTTCCTCTACATTTTCGATCCGCCGGAAGCTGAACTCGATTCTGGAAGAAACCTCTTTCCCCTGCAAAACAATGTGCTGGATCGTATCGATACTGTATTTGCCGGTTTTCAGGATTTCATACTGTTGATTCATCAACTCTACCCTGGTTTCAAGGAGATCAGACAGCGAATCCACCCGGGCACTTTGCGTTTTACTGTCCTTCACCAGCTTCTGCAATGCTTCAACATCTTTCCATATGTCATCGGAAGCTTGCAGGAAATTTGTTTCAAACGCGCGGCTACCAGTGATAGCAAAACCCCGCACGTTCGCCTCGGCGGTCAGCAATCGATTCTTAACAGAAGTTGACACACGCATCACCTCCCGTGTATGATCCACCCAGCCGGCATTTTCCTGTTGCAGGAGTATAGCGTTGTAGGACACATACCCTACTACGAGTACTAAAAGAATTGAAAATGAGATTCCCAGTAAAACCTGGCGCTGAAAAGTAAGTTGCATAAACGTTGAGTATTAAATAGAAATACAGGTTTCATTGTTCCACCCATTCCACCAATTCATCTTCAAGGGTAATCAGCACCCCGCGGGAGGCCTTAGCGTTTTCAGAAAAAGTCCTGATCAGTTTCTTCAAATGTCTGCGTGGCTCGTCGGCACTGTTGCCTCCTACAAACGACATGAAAATGTACTCTCCACCCGGCCGTTGAACAACCCTGTCTATATGCAGCATTTTCCCGCCTGGCACGAGCAACTCCTTGTTAATCTGAATATGGTTTTCGTCCTGGTAAAGGACTTGTAATGAAGGGTCCTGCAAAAGAGAAATCGTCAGATTTTCAATTTCGTGCGTTTCTTTCCGGGTGAATATCCCCTCAGCTACGAGCTTCTCCAAGGCTACGGGAAGGTCCGAAATGGTTTTCAGCCGGGTGAGCAAATACCGCATTTTTTGCAGGCGGTCGTGCCTCGGTTCGAAAGTCTGCACATCGAAAATCCGATCGGCCATCCGGCGCAGGCGCAGCGACTCGGTACGGTCGTTACTAAGTATGTTTTTTAAAATATAAGGACTCGTGCCCCCACTCGCATGTGCATGCCTGAGCGCGCCGGAAGCTTCTGAAATTATGTACCTCGAAATCGTTTCGTCCCAGGCGGGTGTAAAGCCCTCCTGGCTCAGATAGTCGCGCAGCCAGTGGTTGATCTGCTGCCCCGACTCCCACCTGCGCTCGCGCTTTGCGAGCACGTACAGGCGCTGCACAGGGCGCGTAAATGCCACATAAAGCAAATTCAGGTTCTCGATCAGCGTCCGCATCCGTTCCTCGCGATATTGTTCTCCTACCACGGTGTTTTCAAGCTCTTTCACGACCGAAACCATGGAGCTTCGCAGTTTGGCATTTGTATAGCCGGGCTTATCCGCTAACCGGATTTCGTCATAGTCAACCTCATCCATGTCTACCCAGAGCCGGTCGAGGCGGGCATTCGGCGTAACTTTCCATTGCGCATACGGGATGATCACCACCGGATATTCCAGGCCTTTCGACTTGTGAATGGTGGTAATGCGAATAGCGTCCATACCGTCCGGTACCGTAATCGAAAATTTGTATTTAGCTGATTCCCAATAATTCAGAAAATCGCCGAGGTGGTTGCTTTTCCGGTTACCGAATTCGAGCACCACATCCAGGAACCGGAACAGGTATTCGCTTTCCAGCTGCTGTTTGAAAAGCCCGAATTGCTGCATCAGCAGCTCAGTGAGCTCAAACACCGACACCTGCCGCATTTTGAACGAGGTAATACTAATGTCCCATTTCCTGAAATATTCGAGGAAACTATCGAGCCCACGCTCCTCGCAAAGTACCCTGATCTCCTCATACTCGTGCGGCGCCGGGTTCTGCCGGCGGATCACCTGGTGAAACAGATAGGCCGCCTCATACCGCGCCAGGCGGTGATCCGAGCTGTGCAGCACCTTCATGAACGAAATGATGAAATGCACTGAACGCGAATATGCCAGCGACAATGCGTCGTCGGAAATAAGTGGGAAACCTGCTTCTTTCAGCGTATTGGCCAAAGTGGTCGCCTCCTTTTTCTTTCTGCACAAAATCGCGATATCACGCCAGTAGTAGCCTTCTTCCCGAACCGCATTGACCAGTTCCAACGCCCTCCTGGAAATTGGGTCGGAAGACGACTCTTCGCCCCCTTCCTCCGTGGCTTCGTTCATTTCCAGAAACTCTATTTCCACGTGGCCACCCTCACTCACGCCGTCCGGTATTTCCTGGCTGAAATGCTCGTCGTACACCTCGCGAATGAGCGGATATTCGCCGCCCAGCGAGTCGGCGATAAAGCCGAAGAACTTGTTATTGAAATCGGTAACTTCCCGGAAGCTGCGCCGGTTCGTTTTAAGGTGGTTGACATGCAGGTAGTTGTCTAATGCAAAGAGCCGCTCTTCAGTAAACGGGCTGGTTCCCAGAATGCTGCCCAGCCGCATTACCTGATTTTGAGCCAAATGCAATATCAAGTCCATATCCCCGCCCCGGAAGCGGTAGATCGACTGTTTGGCATCACCTACGATCAGGTTGAAATACCCGCTGGACAATGCATTCTCGATCAGCGGGAGCAGGTTCGCGAATTGCAGCTTGGAGGTATCCTGAAATTCATCGACCAGAATGTGGTTATATTTTTCCCCTAACCTCTCAAAAATGAACGGTACTGGCTCCCGGGCCACGATGTCGACGATCTTCCGGTTAAAATCCGAGATATGGACCTGATTATTCTGTTTCAGCAATGCGTCGAATTCTTTCCGGATTTCACCCAGCAGCGAGAGGTTGTAAATGTGCCGGTCGAGCTGGTTGTATAGCGTAATCTTCCCGGTCTCCGCCGAGCGTATGTTTTCGATCTGGTGATAATAGTTTTCCAGATCGGTGCGGATGCGTTCTATTTCGTCGCGGATCGGCGCGGGTGTTTTGGCACCATACCACACCCCTTCGCCGATGGTTTTATAAACGTAAGAGTTAGGCTCCAGCCAGAGCTTCTTACTCTCGGCGCGGTCGCGGAAGTAGCCGTAAATGCCCCGACCGCTCTGGTGAAAGTCTTTTTCGCTCAAATAAGTCGATTGAATGAGTTCAAATGCATGCTTTGCATCTTTGGTCATCATTTCCTCACGCCCGCGTACGAAATCGCGCATTTGCCTGCGTACGGCGATCCAGTCCTCCATTTTGAGGTCTTCAACCCGCTTCATTTGCATATAGCTCTGCTCGCTGAGCAAAGTCCCCGCCGTATCGCGGATCTGCATCGGCAATGCGCCCCAGTTTTTGCCTTCCTCCGCATTCTCGCGGTAGTATTTTTCGACAATATCCGTCAGCACTTCCTCGCCCTCCTGCCCGATGCGGGCCAACAGGCGGTCCACGGCGTCATCGAGCAAATCGCTGTCTAGCTGGGTCTCGAATACAAATGGAATGCCTAGTTCATCGGTAAAACTGCTGATCAGCCGCTGCGTGAACTTATCGATCGTCATCACCGAAAAATCCGAATAGCGGTGGAGGATTTGCCCGAAAACCATTTGCGCCCGCGCAGCGATAAGCTGGCATGCCCCTGCGAAAAGCTCCGCGTTATGCTCAGTGTCCGGATACATTTCGATTACCACGTCGCGCATCATCGAATGCGGTTTCGGGTCATTTTCGGCATAGGCCGAGAACGTCCGCAGCATCAGCAGAATACGGTCTTTCATTTCGTTGGCAGCCGCATTGGTAAACGTCACCGCCAGAATATGTCTGAAATACAACTCCGAATTGGAATGCAGGGCCAGTTTGAGATATTCTTTGGTAAGGGTGTAAGTTTTCCCCGAGCCTGCCGATGAACTGTAAACTTTAAACACTTTGTGCCGATGTATGGGTGAAGCGAATGACAACCGCAGATCAAATTAAACAAAAAAAGCAGGCTTGCGCCTGCTTTTCGTATGCTTTTAAAAGAAGTATCGCTTAAAGATTGAAACGAAGACCAGCCGAGATATTGGGACTCAGGAAGAACGGCTTTCTCAACAGCTCCACGTACGTACCTCCTTCTAGGAATACGGAGATGCGGTTGTCGGGGATATAGTATTCAAAACCACCCAGCGCCGAACCGCCCAGAGTCAGGTTTTTCTCGTAATCACCGTTCAGGCGTTTCGGGTAAGAGCGACGGTTGTTGATCTGCCCGCCAATGCCGTAATACACGTGCACTGCCTCCGAGTTGAACAATGGTGTGTGCCATAAATAATGCATTTGGAGCGAAATACCGGTATTTTTGTAAATCCCGTTGTCTCCGCGGTACTTTCGATCATTACCCAGGATACCCCCAAAAGTACCGACGGTCACGTCGATGGCATGGATGTTGTTGAAGTACTTCCGGATGTTGACACCGGTGGGTTCACCGAGTTTGAAACCTACCGCCCAGTTGTCGTATTGGGCGTGTGCCATTCCGAAGCAAAGTGCGCAAATAAATGTTAAGGCTAATTTCTTCATAGTTAATTAAATCGGGGAAATGTTCCTGGAACGCTGAAACAACAGCTACACAATAACGTTCTGAGACTGGAATTTCTTTAATGATTCGATCAAAACTTCGTTTTCTTCTTTTGTTCCTACCGTAATCCGCAGGCATCCTTCGCACAAATGTACCCGCGAGCGGTCGCGTACGATGATCGTCTCCCGGATCAGATAGTCCATCACACTCTTCGCATCTTCGAACTGCACAAGCAGGAAGTTGGCGTCCGTAGGATGTATTTTAACCACGATCGGCAGGCTTTGGAGTTGCTCAGTCAGCGCAGCGCGCTGTTCGAGAATATCGGCCACCATTTTGTCCTTTTTATCAATACCGTTCAGGCCTTCGAGCAATGCCTGCTGTGCGGGCAGGCTGATATTGTAAGGCGGCTTGATTTTGTTCAGAACACGGATCAGCTCCGGTGAAGCGAAACACATCCCTACGCGGATACCCGCAAGGCCCCAGGCTTTGGAGAAGGTCTGCAATACCACCAGGTTAGGATATTTGTCGAGGTGCTGGATCCACGAAGGCTCGTCCGTGAAATCGATATAAGCCTCATCCACAACCACCAGTCCGCTGAAACCCTCCAGAATGGTCTGAATCGCGTCGTGCTGCATTACATTACCCGTCGGGTTATTCGGCGAGCAGATCCAGATGATCTTTGTCTGTGGCGTTACCGCATTCAAAACGGCCTCGGTATCGATCTGGTAATCATTCGTGAGCGATACCTTGTCGATCTTCACATCGTGGATCGAGGCGCTTACCTCATACATGCCGTACGTCGGCGGCAGGATGATCACATGGTCATACCCGGGCGTACACGTGGCGCGTGTGAGCAAATCGATCGGTTCGTCGCTGCCGTTTCCGAGGAAAATGCGGTCGGGGCTCACCTGCTTGATCGGACTCAGTTTCTGCTTGATTTCGGCCTGGTAAGGATCGGGATAGCGGTTGTAGTTTTCGCCGGTCACCGAACCGTATGGGTTTTCGTTCGCATCCAGGAAAATACCCACATGGCCGGTATATTCGTCTCTTGCGGATGAATACGGGGCCAATGTGAGAATGTGCGGGCGAAGGACTCTGGTTAAATCGAAACTGTTATTCATACTATCGAAAATTACGGCGGTCGCCGTGTGTGGATTTTAAATCTTTTTGAAGAGCCTTTTATCGAAATTCAGCGGCGCTATGTCGGTAATGCGAAGCGAAAGGACGTCGGGATGCATTGGATTAACGAGGTAGTTCGGTTCGGCCTGTACCACCACCGATGGTACCCGCAGCAGAAGGCTGTTACCCGCTTTCAGCCACGAATCACCGATTCCTTTGCTCCATTGCTCATCCTCATACCATTCGGGCACCAGATTAGGAGCGGTTACGCTTGCGACATGATCGGGAATTTCCAGGGAAACAATCACGTAGTTGGGAGGCGTCACCGTTTTGTGCCAGTGAACGAGTACTTCGAGCATGGCCAGTGAGCGATGCGAAGATGTGTAAAGCATAGCGTTTCGGGGGGAGTTCCATCGTCCTCCATTGTAAAAAGCCCCTATTCCACTCAAATCCTCCTGATATTCCGATCTTGTTATCCTGAATAGCTCCATTAAGCGAAAATACCGTGTTCCATGCGCCCTAATTCGGTCTTGACCAGCTCTATACCCGCATGGGTCCGTAAAAAGCTGATCGGTTTCTCACTACCCAGCGCAGGCACCTCGTTGTTGAGCCAATCGAGGAAATATTCTTTACCCAACGCCCGGTTCCCCACGGAGAACAGATCGGCCAGGGCGATCAGATGATCGGAAACTACATTGCTAAGCAGATCAATATCATTGTAACGCTGCAAATTCCTTGAAGTAACAGGCAACAGCGCTATCACATCTTTAATATCCATCCCGATAGAATCAGCCAAATGCTGAATGGAAGCTTTCGGAACGCCGTTTTCGGCCAGGTAAGCCAGGTCGAAGTCATTTTTTACAGCATGTTTGAGGGTTTCATAGCCTCCCAAACGTTCGTTAACCATGTATGCTGTCATCTTTCTGTAATTTTAAGGCCGTTGAAATTTGTCCTCTAATTTAGGACAATTTTCCCGGACTAAGAATTTTTCACAAAAGATTTTTCAATCTGATGCTCACGGCATTCTTATGAGCGTCGAGCGATTCGGCTGCTGCCATGGCTTCCACGGTGGGACCGATGTTGCGAATACCTTCCTCGGTGATATGCTGAACGGTGATTTTTTTGACAAAACTATCGACAGACACCCCGCTGTAAGCCCTTGCATAGCCATTGGTAGGCAATGTGTGGTTAGTCCCCGAAGCATAATCCCCGCACGATTCAGGCGTGTAGTTGCCGAGGAATATCGAACCGGCATTGTAAATCTTCCCGGTCACCTCTTCTGCATTGGTAATGCTGAGGATCAAATGCTCCGCTGCATATTGGTTCAGCATTTCAATGGCTTCTTCCTCCGTTTCGACGAGGATAGCCTTGCTGTTCACCATCGCCTGCGCGGCAATGTCCTTACGGGGAAGCACTTCCAGCTGCTCCGCCAATGCGATATTCACCGAGGCAAGCAGTTTTTTGCTGGTAGAAACCAATAAAACCTGGCTATCGGCACCATGCTCGGCCTGTGAAAGCAAGTCGGCTGCTACGAAACATGGCAAAGCCGTATCGTCCGCAAAAATCGCTACTTCCGAAGGTCCGGCAGGCATATCGATTGCCACGCCTTCCTTGCTAACCAGCATTTTGGCAGTTGTAACATACTGGTTTCCAGGACCAAATATTTTATAAACTTTCGGAACGCTTTCCGTACCATAAGCCATCGCAGCAATCGCCTGGGCACCGCCAATACGGAATGCCTTGGTAACACCTACCAGCTTCGCAGCATACAAAATAGCCGGGTGATCGGACGGCGTGCAAAGTACAACCTCCTTACAACCAGCAATTTGAGCAGGAATACCAAGCATAAGCACCGTGCTGAATAATGGCGCCGAACCGCCGGGAATGTAAATTCCCACCTTCTCGATCCCCACGCTTTTGCGCCAGCAGGTAACGCCGGGCATGGTTTCCACTTTTTCGGGCGCTTGCAACTGCCCCTTGTGGAATTTGTAGATATTCTCGTAAGCCTGACCAATCGCCGCTTTCAATGCATCGTCCAGCTTATCGCCGGCTTCTGTCATGTCTTTTTCCGAAAATGCGAGGTCGGTCAGTTCAATTTTATCAAATTTCAGAGCGAGGGCCTTAATGCCTGCATCGCCTTCATTTTTCACTTGTTCGAGCACGGGCAGTACCCGCGCTTCGATATCCTTGGCTTCCAGAATGGGACGTGCCAGCAATGCAGGCCACTGTTCCCTTTCCGGAAATGGAATGATATTCATAATGTCAGAATCAAAACCCCGTACTTAAACAATCATTTTCTCGATCGGGATCACCAGAATCCCCTCCGCACCAGCCTGGCGGATCTTCTCGATATTCTCCCAGAACTCGTTCTCGTTGATCACCGAATGCAGCGAGCACCAGCCTTCCGTCGCCAATGGCAGGATCGTCGGAGAACGCATACCTGGCAGGAACTTGGTGATATTCTCTACCGCACCCACAGGGCAGTTGAGCAAAATGTACTTATTGTTCTTTGCCACCTGCACCGATTTGATACGGAACAAAAGTTGATCCAGCAAATCCTGCTGCACCGGCGAAAGGTGCTTGCTCGCGATCATCACGGCCTCCGAGCGGAAAATCGTTTCCACTTCTTTCAAACCGTTACTCAGCAAGGTGCTGCCGGAGCTGACGATATCGCAAACCGCATCGGCCAGGCCAATGCTCGGCGCAATCTCCACCGACCCGCTGATTTCGTGGATATCAGCCGTAACATTATGAGATTTAAGATATTGTTCCAGCAAACGAGGATAAGTAGTCGCAATGCTTTTACCTTCCAGGTCCTGCACGCCATGGTATTCCGCCTCACGCAAAACGCCGATCGACAACCGGCATTTCGAGAAGCCCAGTTTGTGAACGGTATCCACATCCTTGCACGATTCTTTCGAAACATTCTCCCCTACAATACCCAAATGCGCCACACCGTCTTCCACATAACCGGGAATATCGTCGTCGCGGAGGAAAAGAATTTCCGCTGGAAAGTTCGTAGCATCGGTTTTAAGCTTACCGGCACCGTTGTCGAAACGGATACCACATTCTTTGATCAGTTTAAGAGAATCTTCACTAAGTCTGCCCGATTTCTGGATGGCAATTCTTAAAATATTATCATTCATAAAGTTATAGGATGCTCACGCAGCCGTTTGTCGGTATTGAATTAGGGTTATTGGTCTTCCCGGTTAAGCAAAGTTATGATATCTTCCGTTTTCAGTTTCTGCTGCTCACCGGTTTTCATGTTTTTCAAAGTCAGTAAACCCGACTGGATTTCCTCTGAGCCAATTAAAATAACAAATGGAATGCTCTTGCGGTCGGCGTAATCCAGTTGCTTTTTCAGCTTCACCGAATCCGGATAGATCTCCGAGTTAATGCCCGCTTTCCGGAACTTTGGCAGGATCGACAAGCCATAGGCAAATGCCTCTTCGTCGAAATTCGAGATCATTACCCTGGTACTCATTCTCTGGCTTTCCGGGAAGAGGTTCAGTTCTTCCATTACGTCATAAATACGGTCGACACCAAGCGAAATGCCCACGCCTGAAATGCCTGGCACGCCGAATGTCCCTGTCAGGTTATCGTAGCGGCCACCGCCCGAAATGCTACCGATCTGCACATGATGCGCCTTCACTTCGAAGATCGCGCCCGTGTAATATGAGAGCCCGCGTGCGAGCGTGACATCGAATTCGATCTTTGCTTTTTCCAATCCCAGGATCTTCACCATCGCCCACACCTCTTCCAGCTCCTGGATGCCTTTCAATGCAACTTCCGATTCTGCCAACCAGCTTTTCAGTTCGGTAAATGGATCTTCATCGGCCGAAAGGCTGAAAATCGGTTCCAGCTTCTCGATGCTATCAGAAGCAAAACCACGTTCAAGGAGTTCCTCAACGACCTTCTCCTTCCCGATTTTATCCAATTTATCAATCGCCACGCAAAGCGGCCCCTCCATCCCGTGCGCTCCGATCATGTCGGCGATCCCGGTCAGGATTTTACGGTTATTGATCTTTACTGTAAAGTCTTGAATGCCCAATGCCGGCAGAATATCATGCAAAAGCATCACGATTTCCGCCTCGCAAAGCAGTGAATCGGTGCCTACCACGTCGGCATCGCATTGGTAAAACTCCCGGTAGCGGCCTTTCTGCGGACGATCGGCCCGCCAAACAGGCTGGATCTGATAGCGCTTGAAAGGCATGGCCAGCGTGCCGCGGTTCATCACCACGTAGCGTGCAAAGGGAACGGTAAGGTCGTAGCGAAGTCCTTTTTCAGAAATTTTGGTGGTCAATGGCTTCGAGCCAGCCTGCCAGTCGGCTTCCGTAAGCTTGCCGCTGAAATCGCCCGAATTCAGGATCTTGAACAAAAGCTGGTCGCCCTCTTCTCCATATTTCCCCATCAGTACCGACAGGTTTTCAAAAGCGGGAGTTTCTAATGGCAGGAAGCCGTATCGTTGGAAAGAGCGTCGGATGGTATCGAAAATGAAAGTACGCTTTGCCATTTGCTCCGGACCAAAGTCACGGGTTCCGCGGGCAAGAGATGGTTTACTCATTATAATAATGCTATCGATTTCGGCCGTTAATAGCCTATGAAACCGTAAAGTTAGGGCAGGTTATGCAATATTTATGACTATTGCGTGCATTATTTGCGCTAAAATGCTTAATTTTGCGGCTCTTTCACAAAACAAACTTTTACAATGGGAGTTACGGAATTAAAACGTAAAGGTCGCAGAAACAAAGCAGTTGCTAACAACCGCACTGCCAAAATCAAGAACCTTCTACGCAAACCAGAAGTGCGCAATGTTGACGTTGAGGCTATCAAGGCTCAATTCGAAGCAAATAAAAAATAATCAAGCCTCTTCGGAATGCTATCCAACTAGTCCTGTCAATCTGTTTTGGTAGGGCTTTTTGCTTTTTTACCGGATTTGTTTTTCCCGGAAGCAGCTTTCAGATTGACCTTCCGCAGCAACTGGCGCATACTACGGCGCGTTTCGCGGCGGACATCGAGCAGGATACGGAAACGGAGCGCTTCACCGAACATGATCAGGCCCCCGTTGATTAATGCAAGACTGTAAAGGCCCAAAACGACCCAAACCTGCGTAGGCTCCCCGATACGCCGCTGATGCGCCGCTTCGCTGAGCACGGTAAGACCAAAGCTGAACAACAACAGGCCTAGTGGAGCAAGAATCATCCATTTCGTGCGTGTCGACATTCTTTTTATGAGTCGCTTACCAGGTGGTTTCGGGTCAATCGAGGGGATCATTTATTCAGGCTATTCGATGTTATGATCCTAAAATTATTAATTTTTAGTTAATTGGTTTAATGAAATCCATCATTAGTTTAGTTCTGCGCTACATTCCGCGTCCCTACCTCCAACTTGTCGGACACTGGGCAGCGCGGGGACTCAGCATCTTCTATATCGGCAACAAGGTGGAATGCCCGGTGTGCAACAGCAAATACCGCAAGTTCCTACCCTATGGCCGCAACACGTCGAGTCGCGAAAATGCACTGTGCCCCAGCTGCCTGTCGCTCGAACGTCACCGGCTGATGGCATTATATATGAAGCGTAAAACCAATTTCTATACTGCCAACCTCAAAGTCCTCCACGTAGCGCCCGAATATTGCTTCATCGACCGTTTCGAGCAGATGAAAAACCTCGACTACATTACCGCCGACATCGAATCGCCCCTCGCGAAGGTGAAAATGGACATTCACCAGATCCCATTCCCTGAAAATACCTTCGACGTAGCGATTTGCAACCACGTCATGGAGCACGTCGACGACTATATTCTCGCCATGAGCGAACTACATCGCGTCCTGAAACCCGGCGGCTGGGCATTGATCCAATCCCCGCAGGACATGAAATACGAGGTAACCTACGAAGACCCGACGATCACCGATCCGAAGGAACGTGAAATCCATTTCCTTCAAAACGACCACCTGCGCCTCTTCGGCCGCAACTACGGCCGCGAGCTGGAAAAAGGCGGTTTCAAAGTGACCGAGGACCGGTTTGTGATGGATGAGCTAAGCAAGGCGGAAGTGCAGCGGTACTCATTGCCTGGCGAGGAGATTGTGTATTTTTGTCAGAAGTAGTCAGGGGTTGTCAAGAGTATTCAGGTGTGGTCAGGAGTAGTCATTGATCGTCGATAGTTGTGATTAATAGGAAGAATAATCGGTGACTATTAGGAGGATTGATATCATTGATAGAAAATGAAAGAGGCAGTTTCGTGAGACACCTCTCGACTATTCCTGACAAAATCTGACAACCAATGACTATTCCTGACCACCTCACGACGGATACTCAATCGCTGCCCCCGTCTCGCGGTGCGACTTGTTTTCCCAAAGCCGCTTCCACCCTTCCTGTACAAAACCGATCCCGTAGCCGAAAAGCTGCACAAATGCAGCCCCAATACTCAGGAATGCCACTTCAACGCTCTTCGTTTTACGCAATGCGTCGATGAAGAGCAATGCAACATAGACTGCGAGAAACCCCAATCCGAGGTAAAAGAACGGCCGGAAAATGAAGTACCATACCGGAATGCTGCAAACGCCGAGCGTGAACAGTAACGGGAATGTATGCACGAGTTTCAACTCGTCGGGGTAATAGCGGGCGATGTTGATGCGTGCGCGGCCGAAAAACTTTAGTTGCCTGAAAAACGCCCCGAATTGTGTGCGGCGTTTGTGGTAAATAAATGCCTCGGGAATCAATGCAGATTTAAAACCGAGCCGCAACGCTGCTATACTGAAAAGGATGTCCTCTCCCATCCGACTCGTCAGGAACCCGCCTGTGCGCTCCCATACCTTACGCGAGAGGCCCATATTAAAGCTCCGTGGATGGAATGTGCCGCCCATATTGTTCTTCTTGCCGCGAATGCCGCCGGTCGTGAATACCGAGGTCATCGAGTAACTGATGGCCTTTTGAATGGGCGTAAAAGAAGGATGGTCGGTATCCGGCCCGCCGTAGAGGTCTACATAATCGGTATTCAGCCGATTTTCGACAATCGAGAGGTAATTAGGCTCAATCAATGCATCCGAATCCAGCAATATAAAATAATCGCCTGCTGCACGTTCGAAACCGTGGTTACGGGCAAAGCCCTGGCCACCGTTTTCTTTGTAATGGTAATGAATATCGAGCTTGTCGGCGAAGGATGCTACCACCGCATCCGCTTTGATTTTGGAACCGTCCTCTACGATTACCACCTCGAAATTCTTGTAAGTCTGCATTGCGAGGCAACCGAGCAATTCCTCCAACTCGTCGGGGCGGTTGTAAACGGGGATGATGATCGAGTAGCGGCGCATTTAATTTTTGAATGATTGAATGACCGAATGATTGAATGATTGAATGAAAATATTCGGTCATTCAATCATTCAATCATTCGAAATTATTTTGTCACCTCCGCCAATGCCTCTTCGTTCGCTGCTATGATTCTCTCCAAATGCGCATCGGTGAGCGCCGTCGAAAGAAACATTGCCTCGAATTGGCTTGGCCCCATATAGATCCCGCGGTTCAGCATGGCGTGGAAATACTTGCCAAACAACGGCAGATCGGAGGATTTAGCCGATGGGAAATCGGTCACGGCATTTGATGTAAAGAACAGCGTATACATCGAACCGATATGGTTCAAAGTGTATTTCAAACCTAACTTCTCCATTGAAGCCCGGAAACCGGTCGCGAGCTTGTTACCCGCATTTTCCAGCTGGGTATAGACTTCTGGGTGCTCGTTCAGATAGGTTAGCATCGTAAAGCCTGCTGCCATCGCGATCGGGTTACCGGAAAGCGTACCAGCCTGGTAAACCGGACCTGCCGGCGAGACGTAGTTCATGATCTCTGCCTTGCCACCATAGGCCCCCACAGGCATTCCTCCACCTATTATTTTTCCTAACGTTGTTAAATCCGGCGTAACTCCGAATCTTTCCTGCGCCCCGCCCTTCGAAAGACGGAAACCGGTCATCACTTCATCGAGGATCAAAACAATGCCTTCTTCATCGCAAATGCGGCGTAAACCTTCCAAAAAGCCCTCTTTGGGCAATACACAACCCATATTACCTACTACCGGTTCGAGGATCAATGCGGCAATCTGGCCTTTATTCGCATCCACCAGTTGCTGCACGGCTTCCAGGTCATTGTAAGGGGCCGTCAAGGTGTCGTTGGCTACGCCTTTTGTAACGCCCGGACTATCAGGCGTACCGAAAGTCACTGCACCGCTACCGGCTGCAATGAGGAAGCTGTCACCGTGGCCGTGGTAGCAGCCTTCAAACTTGATGATCTTATCACGCCCCGTGTATCCGCGCGCCACGCGTATGGCCGACATCGTGGCCTCGGTACCAGAGTTCACCATCCGTACCTTTTCGATCGAAGGAACCATGGATACGATCAGTTCCGCAATCTCTACTTCTCTGCGTGTAGGGGCACCAAAAGAGAACGAATGCTGGATAGCATCGGAAACGGCTTTCTGAATCAGTTCATGCCCGTGCCCGAGGATCATTGGGCCCCAGGAGTTGATCAGCTCGATATATTCATTGCCGTCCTCGTCATAAATGTAAGGACCTTTGGCCGACTTGATAAACAGCGGAGTGCCGCCCACCGCTCGGAATGCGCGTACGGGAGAATTCACGCCACCAGGGATATAATTTTGTGCTTTTTCGAAAAGTTGCTGGCTGGTTGAAGTATTCATTCTGTTAATATAAGTTGGTATTATCTGTCCACAGGAACCCATTTGGAACCGTTGTATTTTAGGACAGGCGTAATCTGATTTTCATTCGCTTTCGTATAATCAAAGCCCGAGAGCAGGTATTCATCACTGCCGAATTTCCGCGATTGCAGACCGGCCGGGAGCTTGTCCCTGTACTTGGAAAGCATCCGCGCAAAGAAAAGCAGCTGGTCGTAGCCCTGGTAGGAATACACCGATGGGAAAGTACTGGTTTTGTTGTAATAATTCTTCTGGAATATGCGGATCGTCTCCTTCTCGCGGTCCACATAATCGGCATCGATCAATGTTAAGCGTGTTCCGTAACGCGACAATCTGGCCTGCTGGGTATTGAAGCTCGTCGAAGTCGCGAGAACTGGCAGCGCGTTCAATTTGCGGCCGTTTAAAACTTCGATCAGGTTCCCTCCCGATTCGCCGTCGGAAGAAAACAGTGCGATATGCGCCGGCTTGTTGGTTTCAAATGAAGGTATTTTGCTTTCCAGCGACTCGCGGTCGGGCTGAATGCGGGTAATGGACATTACCTTCCCGCCTTTTTCCTTCCATTCGGCGGCGTAAGAAGCTGCCATGGTGGAATCCTTAGCGGTGTTACCGTAGTAAATTACCGTGTTGAGGTTTGGCGAAAGGGTACGCATCCATTGTGCCGCTCTCTGGGTTTGGTAGGTAATGGAAGGGTGCCCGAGGTAAATGTTTCCATTTTTCAGCAAAGTACCGTCTGTCGAAAGCGGGTTGAGCATAATAGCGTTACTTCCTGAAATGAAGTCAGCTGCAACATCGAAAGTACTGGCATACAATGGTCCGATTACCATGTCCGAAAGCTGGAAGTTCTTATTATCTGCAATGGCCTGCATGCTTTTGGCATCGTTGCTAACATCGTAAGCCCACAGGTTAACAGTGACTCCCTCTGTTTGAAGCTGTTCCCTGGCAATCGTCAGGCCCAGGTAATAATCGTAAGCAAACTGGTTTGAGCGACGTTTGGAAGTGTGGAATTCATCCAGGCGGAATGGCAGCAATACGGCTACATCCAGGTAACCTTTCGTCCATTGCGTATCCGACTTCGGCGCACTGCGTTTTGGTGCCTCCTCTACTTTTTCATTTTTGCGGAATTTAAATTGCTTGTCCAGCTGCTCAGCGTAAGTCAAATCGCCTTGCGCAGGCGTGCGGGCGGATTGGATGGATTGGTACACCGTCAATGCAATGTCACGGTCGGAAGGATATTGCTTTTGCAATTCTTTCAGTTTCAGAAAATCTTTGATCGTGCCCAGGTAATGCTGCTTCAATGCCTGCACATCCTTATTCAGGGAAGATTCCTTGATCCTCGCCAGCTGATCGAGACCGTCGTTGATCTGCCCGTTGGCGAGACTTACAGCGCCCAGCAGATAATAGACATCGTTGACTTTGTTCCAACCCGGATACCGGCTCTGCAGTTGCAGCAGCATAGGCTTGGCATCCTTATAGCGTTTAAGCTGGTAGGCACTCAATGCATAATAATAATGCGCATAGGGCGAATAGGCCGTTTTCGCATTCACGCTCGTCATGGGATAGAACTTCTCCATCGCCATGGCGTATTTACCTTGTTTGTAATCTGCCAGGGCCGACCGGTACCTGCTTTCCGTCTGGGGATTTCCCTGCCCGTATGACGGCTGATACAAGCCGATATAAACTGTCAAAATCAAAAAAAAGATAACTCTCATCAGGATTTCGGGGTCAAGATTGTGGTGATCTTTTAGCTGCAAAAATCAGCCCAAAATGGAAAAAAACGGGCAATATCCCAACCGGAACATTGCCCTTTATTATTACGATCTGAAAAACCTTTTATTTCTTTTTGGTCTTTTTCTCTAATTCAGCCTGTTTCTTTTTCGCCTCTTCCGCAGCCTGCAGAGACTTTTCAAGATACTTCTGGAATTTGTTTTGCTTCTTCTCTCCGCTGGCGTTTTTCTTGCGGTTCTCTTCGAGGATGTTTTTGATTTTATCCTCATTAACGAAGCGCTTGATAAGCAGCTGCTGTGCGATGGTAACGATGTTTGAAACAAAGTAGTAGAACGTCAAACCGGCGGGGAACGAGTTCAGGATGAACATGAACATCAGCGGCATCACGTAACCCAGCGCCTTCATATTTACGGGCCCTGGCTGGGTTGGCGTATTCTGGTTATTATAATAAGCATAACCAATGCTGGAAGCCGTCATCAGGATTGTGAACAAGCTGATGTGGTTACCGATACCGAAAGGCACATTGAATGGCAACTTGAAGAACGAATCGTAAGTCGAAAGGTCACTCGCCCAGAGGAATGATTGCTGGCGCAGCTCGATCAGGTTCGGAAAGAGGAAGAAGAGCGAGAACAGGATCGGCATGGTGGCCAGCACCGGTACACATCCGCTCAGCGGGCTCACGCCTACCTGCTGGTAAAGCTTCATTTGTTCCTGCTGCTGCTTCGCAATATCGTCTTTGTTCTGCTCGCGGATCTGTTCCAGTTCAGGCGCCAGGATACGCATTTTCGCCATGCTGATATATGATTTGTACGTCAGCGGCGTCAGCAATGTTTTGACAAACAATACCAGGAGAATGATGAGCAAGCCATAGTTACTCACAAATCCTTCGATCAGGTTGAAAAGCGGAACGAGGAAAAACTTGTTAATCGGTTTCAGGAATGCATAACCGAGGTATACGTTCTGATCGAAATTCTCTGCTTTTACCTTATCTACAATATGGTACTCGTTTGGTCCGAGGTAGAACTGGAAATTGGCCTCCCCCTTCTGAACAGCAGCCGTAGGAATGCCCGCGAAAATGTTCATGTTTTTCACAATCACCGAATCCTCCGGATTCACATTCGCACGCATGGTAACGTTCGTCAGCGGTTGTTTTTCCGCGATCAGACCGGCCAGGAAGTATTTGTGTTTAATAGTAAACCATTTAACCGGATCAGCCGTCTTCTCCTCTTCATTGGAAGTCGGGCTCGTAGGAAGGCTTTTCAGCTCGTCCGTGTAGTAGTTAACGGTAACCACTTCACGGTTTTTCTTCATATCGTTTTCCAGTTGCAGCAGGTCGTTATCCCAGTGGAATTCCACCGACTTGTTGGCTGGTAACGCACCACTCGCCTTGATACCGTAATCGATCACGTAACCGCTACCGCGTACGACGTAAGTCTGCTCCACGGTCTGATTATTTTTCAGCGTCGCCCGGTAAGTAATCACCGCCGAATCCTTCTCTGCCAACGTACGGTCCTGCGCGTCGGTAATGAAAGTCTGGTTGGTCAGTCTTACATCTCCGGTTTGGGTCGGCAAATCGATCTGGAAATTGTTGTGGTTTTCGGCAATCAGGTAAAGTGGCTTCTGATCGTAGGTTTTGTAGTTTTTCAACATTACCTCTTTCATTACCCCGCCCTTGTTAGTGAAAACCACACGGGCGTCCTTCGTTTCGATCACCAGGTCCTTTTGAGGAACAACTGTAGAATCAACTGATTGTGAGGAATTTTGGGTGGTATCCGAAGTGACAGACGCGGGCTTGGCAGCCTCCTTCTTCACCTCCGCTACCGGCGTGGGTTCCACAGGTTTCGGAACCAGTACCTGGTAGCCTATCAGCATCAGCATGATCAAGACCAGGCCGATTACAAAATTTTTATCCATTATTTACTTTAAATTGTTGAAATAACATACCGCTTGTAAGCCGGCAAAGGTAACAAGTTTTTTCGCTTAACAGGCCTTAAAATGTGATCAGTGGGAAACCGGTGTCAAAGCTCCTACCGATCTCTTCTGCGTTGAATATGCCAATGCAGCAGCCACGAAATTCACGAAGATCGGGTGCGGGTTCATCACCGTGCTTTTCAGCTCAGGGTGGAACTGTACGCCGATATAGAATGGATGCGAAGGCATTTCCACCATCTCAACCAGGTTATTATCGGGGTTAATACCGGTAGCCACCAGACCTTTTTCATCGAATTCTTTGAGATACTTGTTGTTGAACTCGTAGCGGTGACGGTGACGCTCGCTGATATTGGTCTTGCCGTAGATTTTGTGGGCCAGTGTGTCCTTTTTAATGCGGCATGGGTAAGCTCCCAAACGCATGGTACCTCCCTTATTCGAAACGTCCTTTTGATCCTTCATCAGGTGGATCACCGGATGAGAAGTGGTAGCATCCATTTCGACCGAATGTGCATTCTCCCAGCCGATCACGTTACGAGCATACTCGATCACGGCCATTTGCATACCTAGGCAAATTCCGAAGAAAGGAATGTTGTTCTCGCGAACATACTGGATCGCGGCGATCTTTCCTTCGATACCGCGCTCGCCGAAGCCCGGAGCCACCAGTACACCATCAAGGTCTTCCAGCTTTTCAACCGCATTCTCGGCCGTAAGGCTTTCAGAGTGGATCCATTCGATATTTACCTTACATTCGTTGGCTGCACCGGCATGAATAAACGACTCCACGATAGACTTATACGCGTCGTGCAGTTCCACATATTTACCTACCAAACCAATGCGAACTGAATCGATCGGATTTTTCAGGCGGGAAAGGAAGGTCTTCCACGATTCGAGGTCCACATCCTTATCATTATAAATGTCGAGCATATATAATGCACGCTGGTCGAGGCGCTCTTTGAGCATCAGCAAAGGCACGGCGTAAATGGTATCCGCGTCCATCGCCTCGATCACCGAGTTCACCTGTACGTTACAGAACAATGCGATTTTCTTGCGGATATCGTAAGGCAGCGGGTGCTCCGTACGGCACACGAGGATATCCGGCTGGATACCCGATTCCTGCAACATTCTTACCGAGTGCTGGGTCGGCTTGGTTTTCAGCTCACCCGCCGAGTTCAGGTAGGGGATCAATGTAAGGTGGATCACAAGCGTGTCTTGCTCATCCATTTCGAATTTCACCTGACGAACCGCTTCCAGGAACGGCAGGGACTCTATGTCACCCACACAGCCACCAATTTCCGTAATCACAATATCGTAATCGCCGGACTGGCCCAGCAACAGCATATTTCTTTTCAGCTCGTCGGTAATGTGCGGAACCACCTGTACGGTTTTTCCCAAAAAGTCGCCGCGACGCTCGGCGGTAATAACGTTGTGGTAGATACGCCCTGTGGTGACGTTGTTTGCCTGTGAAGTGCGAACGTTCAGGAAACGCTCATAATGCCCAAGGTCGAGATCGGTTTCGGCTCCATCGTCTGTTACGTAGCATTCACCGTGCTCGTAAGGGTTCATGGTTCCCGGATCGATGTTCAGATACGGGTCAAATTTCTGAATTGTGACCGAGAGGCCTCTCGCTTGTAGTAATTTAGCTAGTGATGAGGCAATAATTCCCTTGCCAAGTGAAGATGTAACACCGCCCGTAACGAAAATGTACTTAGCGGTCTTTCGTGCTTTGGAAGCCATAAGACTTTGCTGTTTTTCTATGATTACGGGATACAAAGATACAGGATTATTAGAAGAATCTAAGCGGGGCCTGTTTAAATATTTAGCTGGAAAACAGTAAGCGCCTGGCTGTCTGGTTGGTAATAAAATATAATTTTTTCCTGCCCCACGCACTGGAATCGCACTTTTCAGGTGAAAGCGCAGGACTCGACACCTTCATAAAATGGGTAAAATTCCATTTAAAAAAAGTGTATTGAAAATTTTATATTCTCCGACGTCGCGCTCCCACCGCACGCTTGTGGCCAATCCCTTTATACAACATATAAAATAAGGTTACCGGAGACCTTTCCAGAATTTAAATTTCTATTTTGCATTTATTCCAAACCTTTATCACCTCAATACAAATGATCAGAAAGTTACTGCTCCTTCCCGCATTGCTATTGTGCGGTGCCACTGCCTGGGCGCAAAACGCGGCCGATTCGAAGAAACCCCTTAACATTATCGTCTTCGGCGCCCACCCCGACGACTGTGACCTCGGCGCCGGCGGCATCGCCTCCATTTATTCGTCCATGGGCCATAAAGTGAAATTCGTTTCGCTCACCAATGGCGATAAGGGCCACCAGGATATCGGCGGCGGAGAATTGGCTAATCGCCGCTACAAAGAGGCCCAGGAAGCTGCGCGCCGCTGGGGAATCCAATACGACATTCTCGACAACCACGACGGCGAGCTGTTCCCTACCCTGGAAAACCGTCTGGCGGTGATCCGCAAAATCCGCGAATGGAATGCAGACGTTGTCATTGCACCGCGTACAAACGATTATCACCCCGATCACCGAAATACCGGCGTGGTGGTGCAGGACGCTGCTTACCTGGTCATTGTGCCGAATATTTTAAGCAGCGTGCCTCCGCTCACCAAGAACCCGGTTTTCCTCTATTTCCGCGACCGTTTCCAACGACCGAACCCGTTCCGCCCGGATATTGCGATCGATATCACTGAAACCCTTGCTAAAAAAGTGGACGGGCTCGACGCGCACGTTTCCCAATTTTATGAGTGGCTTCCTTGGACAAATGGTGATCTTGCTAATGTTCCCAAAGATGTGGCCGAGCGTAAAAAGTGGCTCTTCACATCAATGGAAAAACGCTCATCCGTAACCCCGGAAATCAAGGCTTCGCTGGAAAAATGGTACGGTACAGAAAAGGCGGAGAAGGTGAAATATGTAGAGGTTTTTGAAATCACAGAGTACGGAAAGCAGCCCTCTGCTGAGGAGGTGAGAAGGCTCTTTCCAATGCTGCCGAAGAATTAATTTTGAATGACCGAATGATTGAATGACCGGATATTTTGAGAGAAACTATTCAGTCATTCGGTCATTCAATCATTAGTACATTTCCGCGAATCGCTTCAAGTCACAAGTAACCGATTTCCCCAAATAAGTTTACTCTTACTACGATAACCTGTCTTTAAAACTCTCGTATCCATAAGAGCGTACAAGCTGAAATTTCTGGTCAGCTTTCCATATACCAATGGACGGCAAATTAACACCGTTAAATGTGGTCGTCTTTACCATGGTATAGTGGATCATGTCCTCAAATATGATTTTATCGCCAATTTCCAGCGGCTTGTCGAACGAGTAATCGCCCATATAGTCACCTGCGAGACAGGTCATTCCTCCCAGCCTGTAAGTCGGCTTTCCTGGTTCCGGATCCTGGTATGCACCGCGTATCGCAGGCTTGTAGGGCATCTCTAATGTGTCGGGCATGTGCGCCGCAAACGAGGTGTCGAGAATCGCTACGTCGATACCCTGGCTATCGAGCACATCAAGTACCGTTGTGTATAATACTCCTGTGCGCCAGGCGATGGCGGAGCCGGGTTCGAGGATCACTTCCAGATTGTACTTTTCTTTGATAGTACTAACTAATTTTATTAGCTTGCTAATATCATATCCTTCCCTCGTCATCAGGTGACCGCCGCCCATGTTGAGCCACTTCGCTTGATGTAGCAAATCGCTGAACCTTTCTTCCAATGCGGCGAGTGTGCGCTCCAGCGTGTCGCTGCCATTTTCGCAGAGCGTATGAAAGTGAATGCCGTCGATCCCTGCGGGAAGCTCGTCGGGCAGCTTGTCGCGCGTAACGCCCAGACGCGAGCCCGGTACGCACGGGTTATACATGTCCGTGGCTACCTCCGAGTACTGCGGGTTCACGCGGATGCCGCACGAGAGCGTCTTGCCGGGGTTAGCCTCTTTGTAAGCCTCCACCCTGCCCTGGAACCGCTCCCATTGGCTCAGGGAGTTGAAAGTAATGTGACTGCTGCGTTGCATGATCTCCTCAAACTCGCTGTCGAGGTACGCAGGCATGTACGTGTGCGACTGGTAGCCCATGAAATCGTTGATCAGCTTTACCTCGTTCAGCGAGCTGGCCGTAGCGCCTGAGAGATATTCCTTCACGATCGGGAAGGCACTGTACATCGAAAACCCTTTCAATGCGAGGATAATCTGGCATCCCGCCGCCTTCTGGACCGAGTCGATCAGTTCGAGGTTCTTACGGAGCAACTCCTCTTCCAAAACGAAACAGGGTGACGGAATTTCTTTAAAATCAATAGCCATTTGCTATAAATGAGTGTTGGTAGAATCTTCTTGCATGCAATGATTGCATAATTTTGTACACAAAACTATAAGTTTGAGTTTCCAAATCATGACCATTTTTCACACAGCCCCGCTGACCAGCCTATGTCCTTCCTTGTTTTAGATATTGAAATGACCGGGCCCGAGCCGGGTTGGAACGAGATTATACAGATCGGTGCGGAGTTTTTTGACGACAACTGGCGGTCGCTCGGGACCTACCTGCAAAATGTGTATCCCGAGAATGAGGAGGCATTTTCGGTAAAATCGGAGGAAGTACACGGCCTGTCGCTCGACGACCTCGAAGATGCGCCGATGATCTACGACGTGCTCCCCGAATTTGAGAAATGGATCAAAAAACTGAACGTCGGCAAACCCAGCCTGGCCAATGTGGTTATTTGCGGCCAGAGCGTGATCAACGATATCAACTTCCTGCGCTTCGCCTACCGCAACGAAAAAATGAAATGGGGCTTCTCCAACAAGCAGCTCGATCTTCACACTGTTTCCTATTTATTTTTCCAGATCCTCGAAAAAAACGGCAAACAAGTGCCGCGTTCGCTGAGCCTCGGATCGGTGGCAAGCTACTTTGGGTTCGAACGGGAAGAGGAGACGCACAATGCCTTGGAAGACGCCCGCCTTACCGCCAAATGCTTTAAAGAATTTTTCAAGCTCATCGACCACGTCAAGCTCATATGATCGATTACAATCCCAAAGAGTGGTTCCGTTACATTTTCTATTTCCAGAAGGCCGACACCGTGCGCAAACTCGCACCCATGATCCTGACCATGGCGGCCTATTCCAGCGTGGTCGCATACATTATTATAATACACTTCAAAATTACCGAGAACAACGACCTGAAAAACATCTCGCTGATGCACTCGCTCCTCGGTTTTGTGATTTCGATGCTGCTCGTGTTCCGTACCAACACCGCCTATGATCGCTGGTGGGAAGGGCGCAAGCAATGGGGATCGCTTGTGAACGGCAGCCGTAACCTCGCATTGAAACTGGCGGCGCTGATCGGCCCGGAGCATGCCGCAGAACGTGAGTTTTTTACAAAAATGATCCCGAACTACGCATTCGCATTGAAAAACCACCTGCGGAACACCTACATTTCCGAGGAGTTCGACGACTCGGCGCTTTATAAGAAATCGGCATTGATTACAACGGATCATGTTCCTAACCAGATCGCTGCTGCATTGTTTGCCAAAGTGATCGAACTGCAACGAAAAGGTGCATTGCTACCCGAGCATACCATCATATTGAACCACGAGCTCGAAGGCTTTACGAATATCTGCGGCGCCTGCGAGCGGATCAAGAACACGCCTATCCCGCTGTCTTACAGCTCGTTTATCAAGAAATTCATTTTCATTTACTGCCTCACACTACCGATCGGGTACGTGTTCAGCCTGCATTTCCTGGTCATTCCGTTTGTAATGTTCGTGTTCTACATTCTCGCCAGCCTGGAAGTAATCGCCGAGGAAATCGAGGACCCGTTTGGCGAAGACAGCAACGACCTGCCCATGGAGCGCATTTGTAAGGGTATTCACACAACCACCCGTGCATTGCTCAAATAGCCCAAAATCCCGGAGTTATTAGAAAGGAATTAGAAACTGATTAAAATCTAAAATTTTTCCGGGATTTTCACAGGACCTCATTTTAAACTAATTTCTGCCCCTACCTCAATTTTTTAGCTCAAACCGGTTTTCCGCGAAACCTGATTCTCGCTCTTTCTTCATTTCCGCTTAACATTAGCGTGTATTAGCATCCCATTTCTGCAAAAACCTCAATTTTTTGAGTTATTAGAGCATTTGGCAATGCCTCTTTCTGTTGGTAATTTCAATTCAACCCCTCCCCGCCAGGGCGGTCCGGAAGGGGCGATTAATTAGAATAAACGATTACCAATATGAAAAAAGCCACATTTTTAATCGCCATATTATTTGTCGGATTGTTCACCGTCGCAGCCCATGCGCAGTCGATTGTAGATCCGGGAATCTCCGTTTATAACTACAAGCATCCGAACAAAGCAGCACAAGCCAAGGCTGCCGGCAAGGATCAGAAAACGATACGTGTCGCGAACATGAGGACTGTCGAGCGCTTCGGCAAGTACCAGACGAAGTATGCCAGCACGACGCCCAAGTATGCGCCTCGCCCCGCCGCACTCGTAGTAACCCGCGAATACAAGCCGGAAGGAGTGGAAATCAACCCGCTCACCTCGCCTAGAAATTACAAAACCCCCAGTATCAGTGTAAGCAAGGATACGGCGCAAATGGCTGAATATTATAATACGCCGGATAAGGTTTATCCGACACAAGATTAACCATTGTATAATTACACAAAAACGCCGGCTTCCGTGAGGCCGGCGTTTTTTTATTCCAAAATCGATCCAACTAATTATTAAAAAGGTCAAATTAAGGCAATTAGGAATTTTTTAGGCTTTTTTTGTCTGTTTTAAACGAGCGATTTTTGCGCCTTCAAAAAACTAAATTCTTTCCGATCAGAATGCTAACACGCTGGAAAATAATTTTCTACATGGTTGAATTTTATAATTCAATGTTTGAAATGCATAGGTATTGTAAAAAAGCTTGCAGGTAATTTTGAAACAAGTCCTGATAACCTGTTTCTTAATTAACCTTCTAATGAATCCTAAACCACTCATTTTGGCAGCATTGCTCGCAAGTGTTGCGAGCCTGGGCAATGCGGTATCGTCGCAGCCCGTTCGCATCTCCGACCCCGGCATTTCTACCCACAATTACAAGCATCCCAACAAAGCGGCGGCGGCGCGTGAGGCCAGGCTGGTTGTCGAATCCTCCGCTCCGGCGCTTGCCGCGCGCTTTGCTACATTGCACGTCGGCCAACCCGAAAACGACCCTACGCCCAGGTACGCGCCCCGGGAAGTGCGGTTTGTCATCTTCACGCGCCAGCGTACCCAGCGAAACACGCTCAACCCGCTCATCTCGACCCGCAACTACAAGACAGGCAATGGTGTGCATGCAATCAAGCCCGTTCCGGAAGAAGAATGGATCTGTGGTACATTGTGATTATAACAAATGCTACCCATTGCCAGCCGGTGCCCCACGCACCGGCTTTTCCCGGTGAAAGTGGTTTAACCGTGAAAATTTATGACGATACCAAGCGTACCCCCTATTTAATTAATTTTTAACCGCCTGGCTTTGTAGCCAATATTTGAATTTCATAATTTCAGCTCATGATACCGAATGAGACCGTAGCGCATTTTTACCAGACGCATCCCGCTGCGAAAGGGCTAAAAGGTCCGGACAAAACGACCGGGGATGAAGGCCACTTCAATGTATTCTCCCGCGTATTCTGCAACAAATACACTTCCTACGCCCGAAGGGACTTTTACAAAATCTCGCTTATCCTCGGAAAAGGAAAAATTACCTACGGCAATCAGGAAATCGAGATCAACCGCAATGCGCTGGTCTTCTTCAACCGCAATGTACCTTATTCCTGGCAGGCATTGTCGGAAGAGCAGTCGGGATACTTCTGCTTGTTTACCGATCAGTTTTTGAGTACGATCAACCACTCGGCGGCGATTCCCAATTGTCCTATAAAGCGCACCGACTGTATTCCGGTGTATTTTATCAACGAAGAACAGCAGGAATACCTGCTCAGCATCTTCGGAAAAATGCAGGCGGATATCGAATCGAACTACGTGCACAAGTACGACCTCATGCGCAACTACGTGAATGTGCTCGCGCACGAGGCCATGAAAATGCAGCCTTCCGAAGTAAATGATGTACATGTGAATGGCTCGGCCAAGCTGTCGTCGCAATTCCACGAACTCCTTGAACGGCAGTTCCCGATCGAATCCCCTGAGCATAAGCTCAAACTGAAAACCGCTAAAGACTACGCCACCAGGCTCGGCGTGCATGTGAACCATTTGAACCGGGCCCTGAAAGAAATTACCGGAAAAACTACCACCGAGCACATTATCGACCGTGTGCTGGCGCAGTCCAAGGTAATGCTCCGGCATTCCAACTGGAGCGTGGCTGAGATCGCATTCTGCCTCGGTTTCGAGTATCCTGCCTACTTCAATAATCTTTTCAAGAAACAAATAGGCACTACCCCCAAGTCCTACCGTGTTCACGAACGCTAGGGATGTTTGAATTTTATAAGATATTGTTTGAAAGTAATAAACATTGCCACAGGACGTCAGGTTACCTTTGCGAAGCAATCCGACGGGCCTGGCGGACCACCGCAGTGGCGGACCACCGCAATGGCGGACCACCGCAGTGGCTGCCAATCTTTTGATCTCACACACTCGCCCCGGTTCAGTTGCCAAATAATTCTGAATGCAAATGACATCGAAGAAGTATTTTCCCTCCCTGTTTCTGACCCTCTCGCTGGTCGGGGCCGGTGAAAAATTGAGTGCCCAAACGCTTACATTACAACAGGCAGTAGAAACGGCAGTCTCCAACTACGGAAGCATTAAAGCCAAGAACAACTACCTCAGCGCCTCCAAAGCGACGGTTCTTCAAAGCAAGAAAGAATATCTCCCCAACCTCAACCTGTCGGCCCAGCAGGACTATGGTACGATCAACGGCCAGAATGGCCCGCTATACGGCCTCGGGCTTTCGGTGGCCTCTTCCGGCTTGCCGCTGCCCCACCAGAACTGGAATTCGGCATTCGGGGCGCTGTACCTGACGAATGTGAACTGGGATTTCTTCGCATTCGGCCGCGCCCGCGAACGTATTAACGTGGCGCAGCAGGTCGTGAACCGCGACCAGGCCGACCTCGAACAGGAGCAATTCCAGCACAGCGTGCGCGTAGCAGCCGCTTATCTGAACCTGCTCGCCGCCCAGCGCCTCATCCGGTCGTGGGAAAACAACCTGGAACGCGCCAATGCATTGAAAACTGTCGTGGTTACCCGCGCTAAAAACGGGCTCATCCCCGGCGTCGATTCGTCGCTTGCCAATGCAGAAGTATCCAATGCGAAGATCAGCATCACCCAGGCAAAGGATTTTGAGCAGGAACAGGCCAACAACCTGGCCAAACTGATGGGTGTTACCGAGCAGCGTTTCCAGCTCGACACCCTGTTGCTGGCCCGCATTCCACGCACGATCGCCGATTCAGCCAGTAAGACCGAAAACCACCCATTGCTGAAGTTCTATGCCAACCGCATTGCCGTCAGTGAGCAGCAGGCCAAATACTTCCAGACACTCGGAATGCCGACATTCTCGCTGTTTGGGGTGTTTCAAGGACGCGGCGCGGGTTTCTCCTCGACCTACGCCCAGGACCAGACGGCCTATACCCATAATTACTTTGAAGGTATCAAGCCCGCCAGGGCCAACTACCTGCTCGGTATCGGCGCTACCTGGAACATGACCAGCGTTTTGCGCACCCGCCAGCAGGTAATGTCGCAGAAGTTTGTTTCCAATGCATTGAAAGAAGAATACGACCTGGCCGATCAGCAGCTGAAAAACCAGCTCATTCTTTCGGAAACGAAGATCAGTAATGCGATCGCCAATTACCGTGAGGCTCCCGTGCAGGTACAATCGGCTTCCGACGCCTATTTGCAAAAGAGTGTTTTGTACAAAAACGGCCTGAGCAATATCGTGGACATGACGCAGGCGCTCTACGTACTCAACCGCGCCGAAACCAGCCGCGACATCGCCACGACGAACATCTGGCAGGCGGTACTGCTCAAAGCGGCGGCAAGTGGCGATATCGGCATCTTTCTGAATCAGTAACCTTTATGGGGTTGGAAATGGTCAGGGGTGGTTATTTATAGTCAGGTATTGTCAAGGGTAGTCAGCTGTGGTCAGGTATTGTCATGAATGGTCAGGAGTTGGCATTGGTAATGGCATGTGTATGAACGATTTTTCTTTTCTCTCATTATTACGTCCTGCCATTGACAACACCGGACTACAAATGACCACACCTGACAACAAATGACAAAAATCGCGCAACGATACAGTACCGTAACATCTTACATTTCAGTAACATGGATTTAATACGTTTTGCATTACGTAAACCTATCACCATCATGGTGATAGTAGCCGGTTTATTCTTTTTCGGGATCGATGCCGTACGGAAGATCAAGGTCGATATTTTCCCGAAACTCGATTTGCCGGTGATGTACATTGCCCACCCGTTCGGGGGCTACACGCCCGATCAGATGGAAACTTTCTTCGCCAAGCAATATATCAACATTCTCCTCTATGTAAACGGTATCAAAAGCATTGAAACGAAGAACATCCAAGGCCTTACCCTGATGAAGGTGAATTTCTACCCTGGTACCAATATGGCACAGGCTTCCGCGGAGCTGAGTGCATTCACCAACCGCGCGCAGGCCATTTTCCCGCCGGGTTCCAACCCGCCGTTCATTATACGCTTCGATGCGTCGACATTACCGGTGGGCCAGCTCGTGCTGAGCTCCGAAAAACGCAGCAACAACGAACTGCTCGACCTCGCGAACGTGTATGTGCGCTCGACATTTACCTCCATTCCCGGTTTGGTTTCGGCTCCTCCGTTTGGGGGTAACATCCGTACGGTCGTGATCAAGGCCGATCCCGAGCTGCTGCGTGCGCATAACCTCACGCCCGACCAACTGGTGGAAGCCTTGCGCGTGAACAATCAGACCGCGCCTTCCGGCAACGTGCGCATTGGTGATAAGAACTACATTACCCCTACCAACACGACCATTCATACGGTGAAGGAATTTGAAGACATTCCGCTTTTCAAAGGCGGTGTGCAGAACCTCTACCTGCGGGATGTGGCGACGGTGGAAGACGGGGCCGATATTACCTCGGGCTACGGACTCGTGAACGGCAAGCGCTCGGTATATCTGAGTATTGCCAAAAGCGCCGATGCCTCCACCTGGGAGGTGGTTCAAAACCTCAAAAAGGCTATTCCGCGCATCCAGAGTACATTGCCTGAAGATGTGAAGATAAGTTATGAATTCGATCAGTCGACTTATGTAATGAACTCGGTGAAGAGCTTGCTTACCGAAGGCGCGATAGGTGCCATCCTGACGGGCCTTATGGTATTGCTCTTCCTCGGCGACCCACGGGGTGCATTGATCGTGATCCTAACCATCCCGACGTCCATTATCGCCGGCGTTTTGTTCCTTAACCTGTTCGGGCAGACGATCAATATCATGACATTGAGCGGGTTGGCGCTCGCGATCGGTATCCTGGTAGACGAAAGTACGGTGACGATCGAGAACATTCACCAGCATTTTGACATGGGTAAACCCAAAGCACTCGCCATTTGGGATGCCTGTAAGGAAATCGCGTTCCCCAAATTGCTGATCCTCTTCTGTATCCTGGCCGTATTTGCACCTGCATTCACGATGGGGGGCATTCCGGGATCGCTCTTCCTGCCGCTGGCATTGGCGATCGGTTTCAGTATGATCGTTTCATACTTCCTCGCGCAGACATTTGTGCCGGTTATGGCCAACTGGATCATGAAAGTGAAGCACCACAAAAAGGCCGACGGTTCCGAAATGACCGACGCCGAAGAGTTCGCCGCATCGGGTCTCAGCAAAGATCCCGACGCGCAGAAAGAAGCATTGATCCACCGCGCGGATTTCGACCAGAATGGAAAAATCAGCGCATTCGAACGCATTCGGGCACGGTTTATGCGGTTCATCAACCGGGTAATGCCTCTCCGGAAGCCGATAGTGGTCGCCTACCTGATCATCACTACGGCATTGGCCGCATTTTTGCTAAGCCATATTGGAAAGGATGTTTTGCCGAAAGTGAATGGCAGCCAGTTCCAGGTGCGCCTGCGTGCGCCCGAGGGTACGCGTATCGAGCGTACGGAGGAGAAAACGCTGAAAACGATCGATATTATCAAGAAAATCGTGGGGCCTCAGAATGTATCGGTTACATCGGCATATGTAGGCCAGCACCCTGCATTGTTTTCGGTAAACCCTATTTACCTTTTTATGGCTGGTCCGCAGGAAGCGGTTTTGCAGGTGGGCTTGCATGAAGAGTTCCACACGAACCTGGATGAATTGAAAGAAAAGATCCGGCGCGAGGTAAAACAGGCGATCCCGGACTTGACTATGTCTTTTGAACCCATTGAATTGACGGACAAGATCCTCAGCCAGGGTTCCCCTACGCCGATCGAGGTGCGAATGTCGGGGCGAAGCAAAAAGCTGAACGAAGAATATGCACAAAAGGTAATCGCGAAATTGAAGGAAATCAGCTATTTGCGGGATATTCAATTGGGACAATCCAATAAATACCCGGCCATTAAAATTGAAGTCGACCGGATGCGGGCCGCGCAACTGGGTGTGGATATGAATGATGTTTCGAGGTCACTGATCGCGTCAACATCTTCTTCCCGCTATACCGACAAAAATATCTGGGTGGATGAAAAAGGTGGATTCAGCTACTCGGTGCAGGTACAAGTCCCGGAAAGTAAAATGAACAGCGTACAGGAAATGAGGGAAATCCCGCTGCTCCGAAACGCCAACCGCCCTGTACTCGGCGATATTGCCACCATTACGCCTGATACCACCTATGGCGAGAATGACAACCTCGGCGCCATGCCGGTATTGTCAGTAACCGCGAATTTGAACAACACAGACCTGGGCGTCGCGCAAGCAGACGTGAGAAAAGCCCTGGCATCTCTTGGCGAACTGCCACGCGGACTCACCGTAGAGCTGGTTGGTTTGAGTCAGACATTGACCGATACGCTGGACAGCCTTCAAAACGGCCTTGTGGTAGCCATTGTGGTGATATTTCTGATGTTGGCGGCTAACTTCCAGTCGTTCAAGGTTTCGGCGATCGTACTGGCGACGGTACCAGCGGTAATTCTCGGCTCGCTGGCATTATTGATGGTAACCGGCTCTACATTGAACCTTCAAAGCTATATGGGCATTATCATGTCCGTGGGGGTATCAATTTCGAATGCCGTGCTTTTGATTACCAACGCCGAACAGCTGCGCAAGCACAGCGGCAATGCCATTGAAGCCGCCAAAGAATCGGCCGGCCTCCGCCTCCGCCCTATCGTAATGACGGCCGTGGCGATGGTGGTAGGGATGATCCCGATGGCAAGCGGGCTTGGCGAAGCAGGTGACCAGTCGTCGCCGTTGGGCCGGGCAGTAATCGGCGGGCTTATCGCATCCACATTTGCCGCATTGTTCATTCTCCCGCTCGTATTCGCGTGGGGACAGGGCAAGGCGTCGACCCAAAGCGTTTCCCTCGATCCGGAGGATGAAGAAAGCAAGTATTATGTTCCAATGACCCGTTAATCACAACATCGAACCTATCCGACTATGAGACATATTCATCAAATCGCCATGACCGTACTCGTTGCAGGCGCAGCGACGGTCCTGCAAAGCTGCGGTTCGTCACGGGCCGAAGAAGAAGAGGGCAAAAAAGCAGCGGTAGAAGCAAGTGCGAGCACCGCTATGGTGGACGCATTCCCGCTTAAAAAAGAGCAATTGGTGTCGAATATCCAGATCCCCGGCGAGCTGATCGCCTTTCAGCAAGTGGATATTTATGCCAAAGTGAGCAGTTTTGTCAAAAAGCTCCACGTAGATGTGGGTAGCGAAGTGCGCGAAGGCCAGCTTTTGGCGACTATGGAAGCGCCTGAGCTTACGTCACAGCTCATCACGAGCGAATCGCGCCTGAAATCGTTCGAAGCCATTTACCAGGCCAGCAAAGCCAATTACGAACGTCTGCTCGAAACCAGCAAAACGCCCGGTACCGTTTCCCAGAACGACCTGGATGTGGCGCTCGCGAAACAACGTTCCGACCTCGCCCAGCTCGACGCAGCACGCTCTGCGAGCCGCGAGATCACCGATACCCGCAATTACCTTGAAATACGGGCTCCGTTCAGCGGCATTATCTCCGCGCGTAATGTGAGTACGGGTGCGTACGTGGGACCGTCAGGCAAAGGTTCGGAATTCCCGCTTTTTACCTTGGTAGAGCAGCGTAAGCTGCGTCTGGTGGTGAGCGTGCCGGAGCAATATACCAGCTATCTCAAAAACCAAAGCCAGGTTACTTTCAAAGTGAAGTCGCTTCCCAACCAGCAATTCCCTGCCAAAGTCACCCGCCTCGCTGGTGCGCTGGATGCACGTTTACGCTCGCAGCGCACGGAAATGGATGTAATTAACAGTGATAGAAAACTTTTACCCGGTATGATTGCCGAAGTTTCCATTCCATTATCGGGTGATGCAAGCACTTTTGCCGTTCCCAGAACGGCCGTGCTGAATTCTACGCAAGGCACTTATGTGATTAAGGTCGTGGATAACCGGGCGGTGTGGGTGCCGGTGAAAACAGGTAGCAGCAGTACCGAAAAAACCGAAATTTTCGGCGATGTCAAAGAGGGTGACGTACTAGTCAAGGTGGCCAATGAAGAAATCCGCGACAATTCGGACCTGAAAAATGTCAAGCAAGCGGCCATTTAGGTCCGTTAGCGAAGGGCGGTTTTGCCCTCATTCAATACAATTCTTAGTTTAAAACCTGCAAGATCGGTCTTTACCTCACGGCAAAGGCCGTTTTTGTAGGAATACACCCCTTCCTTGCCGTCCGGCAGCGTTACACCATACTTGCCCTCAGAAAGCTTGCGGATGTTACACATCTTGCCGTAACGTTCGGAATAAACCTCTGTAATATTGATGGGCTCCTTATAATAGAGGCTGGTAATCGTGCTGCTGATCGGTTTATTCACCGTCACATTAGGCTTGTCGCTCACGTCCTCTCCCGAGAACAGCACTTCGTAAAACGATTTGGAACTGGTTTTGGTGAGCGTTTTCTCTTTGAGATCACCGTTGACGTGGTGCGCACAGGTAGCCGAGACGAGTTTTCCCTGCACATAATTAGTCTGGGTCGAGTATGACCCTTTATAGAACATCACCTTAAAATCCGACTCGATCCGGTGCGTTTCCGTATTGTCCGAACCTTTTTCATCGAATACCTTCAATGACCCGATCGTGCGGCCCGCTACGATCACATCGTAGACATTCTGTGCCCTGGCGGCAGAAACAGCGAGCATTAACCACCCGATCATTACAAATCCCAATACACGCATCATCCCTCTTGTTTTGGTTTCTAATCGTGTGCAATCTCCTAATAACTCCATTATTTCTGTTCCTATTGTCCTTGAACAAAGATTATCAAGCCATTAACTTACTGGAATGCGCGGAAAGGTGGCGACCGTTCAGGAAAAAAGGGGATTAAATGCCACACCAGTCAGCGAATGGCATTTGATCCCCAGCGAGCTTAAAACCGGCCGAATTTCAGTGTCAGGTTGTAAGAAACATTACTCAAATCACTGTCCGTAAGACCATTGCCTTCTGCGTTAAATGCTTTACGGTACGATACGCCCGGGCTGAAACGCATCCATTTCAACAGATTAAACTCTACCTGCACGCCCGGCTCCATCACAAAGAAGCATTTCGCATCGTCATTGTCGCGGCGGTCGTCCCAATCGTCCCAGTCCCAATCATCGAAATCGCGGCGGTCGTATTGCAGCGTGAAACCGGCACCTGTCAGCAAATTGGCCGTGACATGCACCCTGCGCGTCGACGCGAACACGTACTCAGTCACCAACCCGAACTGGCCATATTGATAAGTCATCTTCCGAGCCGGGAAATTTTGTTCCAAAGCCGGCACCGGAATGTAGTTGGTGGTAGCAGCCGCTCCTACGCCGAGCAAAAAACGTTGGTTGATGAACCAGCCGCCGTACAGCTCAGCCATATTCGCGTAATCGCCATTGATTTTGGTGAATTTATTGGAAATCGCCGCGTAACCGCCGGAACGATAGATCCCCCGGCTTTGAAAAAGCGTTTGGTTCTCCTGCGCGAAGGTGCTGGCAGTGGCACCGAAGCCAACAATGAAGATGAGTGATAAAAGAGTCCTTTTCATAATCGCTAAGTTGTTTCTTTCGAGACAACCGGCCCCCTTTATCCCCCTATGCCTTCTTCATTTTTTATTAAAATCGCTATTTCGCCGGTGAAAAATCGAGTTGTTGGATCAACGCGGGGTTTTCGGGCGAGAGCGTAAAATACACGCGGATATTGCCTGATGTGCATTTCAATGTAAATGTCCCTCTCAGCTGATTTTCAGCCACCATTTCCGAAGCACTGACAATGGTACCTACTTTGGCAAGCAATATGTCCAGCTCCTTCCGACGATGGGATACGGAGCGGTCGGGAAAGAAATTTTCCGCGAAAATGCCGCTTTGCTCCGCATTCTGCCAGGTTGGAAGCAATTTTACGAGCTGGTCTTTGCGTTGTTTCAAAATATTCGAAACGGCGACGGGCAGCGGTTTCAATCCCGCTAATGCAATGACCGTGTCGAGCACAGCGGTATTGATCGTAGCCATGCCCGCATACGTACGGTTCGCATGCGCGATGATGCCAATGCCATATTCCGGCAAAATTTGCCACTGGCTCCCGAAACCCGGCAGACCACCGGTGTGACCGATTCCCGTTCTACCCTCGCAGTCCTTACTCCACCGTAAGCCATACCCATAAGCCGAAACCATCGCGCAAGCGCGCCCGCTCGGGTACTTGTACGAGGCATTCAGGCTATTGAAGTTCCAGGGCATTTGCATTTCCCGTACATCGCTGCGCATTACCGGCCCGGTTTCGGCACCAGAGGATGGCGGCCAGGCCGATAAATGGAATGCTACATATTTACTGAAATCATCAATAGAGGTAATCAGACCGCCCATTGCGCCGTAGGTACCATCGTGTTCGAGTTCTTCTTCCTTCCACACATCGTCCTCATAACGGTAGCCGTGTGCCAGCAGATTTTTCGGCGCCTTGGTATATTCCCAAATGGTATTGTCCATACCCAGCGGTTTGAAAATCACTTCATTAATATACTGCTGATAAGGTTTGCCGGCCACGTTGCTGATGATCTTTCCCAGCATCGCAAAACCCAGATTACTGTATTCATAAGTCACACCAGGCACATTGGAGAAGGAAATGCCTTTGGAGATCAATGCGATCAGTTCTTCATCCTTCGTATCGAGCTGACGGTCGCCCCAGGGATTGTCCTCCGGAAAGCCGGCCATGTGCGTGAGCAAATGCCGGATGGTAATCGCCGGGGCATCTTTGGTGAGTGGCGGCATGTTTTTCAATTCCGGAATATAAAGGTATGCCGGGTCATCGAGTTTCAATTTCCCTTCCTTGCGGAGCGCCAGAATGCCCATTGCCGTCACACTCTTGGACATAGAAGCGATGCGAAAAAGCGACTTCGGGCTCGCTTTCGTCGAGGTTGCAATCTCGGAAAAGCCACTTGCCCCTGACAACACTAGTTTGCCGTCCACTACCAACCCGAATGCCAGCCCGGGGAAATGATTTTTCTCCGCATAATCATGATAGAGCTTCTCAATGACGGGAAGTGTCGCCCTGATTTTATCGAGCCGCTCGGGGGAGGCCATTTGCGACCAGGTTTGTAATGCAGCTAAACTAAGGAGTGAAGTAAAAATGATGCGCATCAGGCAGTAAAATGTTGGTTAGGTGATTGGGTGAAGTTAAAAAACAGTCACCGTTTTGCCTACTATTTTGATTACAACGCTCTCTTCTCGTACCGTTAAATCATTAAAATGCAACAATTCTTGATTTTGTACAACACATACTTTTTAATTTAATTTAAAAAATCCAATTTCCATGAATCAAATGACCGCCAGATGCGTTAAATTTGCATTACTGAAAGGCCACAACTGTACATAATACAATTTTTGAGGCGCCAACCCTGAATCGAAAAAATTAAAAAAATTATATAAAGATATTAACATCACACTCATGAATTATTCAATTTTCGCTCCTTCCGATTCCCGAAGATATTTAAGATGGGCTGTCGCGGCCTTTTTCTTCGTCCAAGGACTCAGCTTCGCCGCCTGGGCAAGCCGGATCCCGGACATTAAAAACATGCTCCACCTCACAGAAGGTGGTCTCGGAACCGTGCTGCTAGCCCTTCCATTGGGCTTAATGGCAAGCCTTCCGATCTCTGGCTGGATGGTAACCCACTACGGAAGCAAAAAAATGGTGCTGATCGGCGCCATCCTGTACGCGATCACACTGACATTCATTGGTTTTGTAACCCGCACCGAGCAGCTCGTCATCGCATTGTTTGCATTCGGATTGTGGGGTAACCTGACGAACATTGCCGTAAATACCCAGGCAGTGGCTGTGGAACAGGTTTACGGCAAATCCATTATGGCGTCTTTTCACGGCTTATGGAGCCTTGCCGGCTTCGTGAGCGCGATGATCGGATCACTCTTCATTTCGGTACACATCCCTCCTCATATCCACTTCATTGTCATCGCTTTGATCGCGTTTGCCGTCATTTTCACGGCCTATAAGCACACAATGCCCGACACTGAAAAAGAAGCAGGCGAAGAGCAGCCCATGTTTGTAAAGCCCGACCGCGACCTTTTGATCCTCGGTCTGATCGGCTTCTGTGCGATGGTCTGCGAAGGCGCCATGTTCGATTGGAGCGGCGTTTACTTCCAGGAAGCGGTTCACGTGCCTGCTTCGATGACTACTCTTGGTTATGTAGCGTTTATGGGAACTATGACAGGCGGCCGCTTCGCAGGTGACTGGCTGGCCAACCGCCTCGGACGTCGTAAAATGCTGCAATTGAGCGGTACGTTAATGGGTACTGGTCTTGCCATTGCCGTAGCATTCCCACACCTCGTAACCGCTACATTGGGTTTCCTCCTGGTTGGTTTCGGTGTATCATCGGTTGTTCCGTTGGTTTACAGCGCTACCGGACGCTCGAAAACCATGTCGGCGGGAATGGCGCTTGCGGCGGTTTCGTCCATCAGCTTCATCGGCTTCCTGATCGGCCCGCCGTTGATCGGTATCGTGGCCCAGTTTGCCAACCTGCGCTGGTCTTTCGCGATCGTAGGCGTGCTAGCCACGCTGACGGCCTATTTGTCGACCAAAGCCCGTCTGATCGACTAAGACATTCTGGCACATATTTTTCATTGCGAAAGAGGATAGCGTTCACGTTATCCTCTTTTCGTTTTTAAGGCGCAAAACCTATGAAAAAACTCAGCCTGGGCATTGGTCTGCTATTCCTCTCGTTTACGGCCGTACAAGCGCAAAACGACTCGCTTCGGCCGCTGGATATGAACCTGGAAGCGTATACCTACCCTTTTCAGGTCGATTACCTGGAATTTGAATCGCAGGGTGAAAAGCTTCGCATGGCTTACATGGATGTACGTCCCGCGCGGGCGAACGGGCGGACGGTCATGCTCCTGCATGGAAAGAATTTCAACAGCGCCTACTGGGAAGAAACGGCCAAAGCGCTTACCGCAAAGGGATTTCGGGTGATTATCCCCGATCAGATCGGCTTTGGGAAGTCGACAAAGCCGCTGCATTACCAGTATTCATTTCATGACCTCGCGGCTAATACTAAAAAGGTCCTCGACAAGCTAGGCATTGGCAAAATAGCTCTTTTAGGGCATTCGATGGGTGGAATGCTGGCAACCCGTTTCACACTGATGTACCCGGAAAAGGTGGAAAAACTGATCCTGGAAAATCCGATAGGCCTTGAAGATTACAAGGTGAAGGTGCCATTTCAGCCCGTCGATAAATGGTATATGAGTGAGCTAAAAAGCGATTTCAATTCCATTAAGAACTACCAGCTCAACAGCTATTATGACGGCAAATGGAAGGATGCTTATACCAAATGGGTGAACCTGCTGGCCGGCTGGACGCTCGGAAAAGATTATCCCAGAGTAGCCTGGAACAGCGCATTGACGTACGATATGATCTACACCCAGCCTGTCTGCTACGAATTCGGGCAGATCAAGGCCCCTACGCTGCTCATCATCGGCCAGCGCGATCGAAGCGCCGTAGGTAAGAACCTGGCGCCCGAGGATGTGCGAAAAACGCTCGGAAATTATCCCGAACTCGGTACACGAACTAAGGCAAAGATTCCTAATAGTGAGCTGGTAGAACTCGATAATATTGGACACTTACCGCATATCGAGGATTTCAACAGGTTTATTATGCCGCTGATACAGTTTCTGGAAAAGCCTTAACGAATGTTTATATTTGTAAATAATATTAAATTTATAAATATAAACCATATTTAAAGTATAAATGCCGCACAGATCTTTAACCGTGCGGCATTTGCGCCAACTTTGTCGTTACATACCTAACGGCATTTTCTACACCGTTTAATCGTCATCGATACTACCAATATGACATCGCTACGCGATTAAGCTCTTCTACGACCCAGTGCCGTCAGGCACGTAACATGGATAGGAGCATCGGCAATTACTTAACTTTTAAATGCCGTCAAGCATGTAACGACAAAGCATTGGCAGTGACTCTCCTCAGGCATGCGGGCTTTTTCTACCGGGTGTTCCAATTAGAGAACCAAATCAATCCTATCATCCCAAAAACTGGCTTACATAGTTGCGGCTGGTGAGAATGGCGCTCTTCACATCCGTGATATTGCCTTCATAGGCCTTATCTTCTACTTCTATCACAACGGGGCCACGATAGCGCACATCTGTCAATGCGGCAAAGAAACCGCGCCAGTTAACATCACCGAGCCCCGGAAGTTTCGGTGAATGATACTCCAACGGATTAGCCAGTATGCCGACATTATTCAATTTATTTTTATAAACTTTCGCGTCCTTCAAATGAACGTGATGTAAGCGTGATTTATAATTATAAATCGGCAATAATTCATCCATCATCTGCCAGATCATATGCGAAGGATCATAGTTCAGGCCGAACAATGGATCGGGGATAATTTCGAACATCCGATCCCACACGGCCGGGCTGATTGCAAGATTCTTCCCTCCCGGCCATTCATCGTCGGTGAAGAACATGGGACAGTTCTCGATGCCTATTTTCACATTGTTTTCCTCTGCAACCTTCACAATCGCAGGCCATACATCGGCGAAACGGGCCAGGTTATCTTTAATGCTTTTGGAAGGATCACGGCCGATGAAGGTGGTAACGACCGGAATATCGAGTTTAGCTGCTCCGCGAATTACCTGCTTGATATGTTCTATATAGTATTCAGAGCGGTTCGGATCGGGATCGAGCGGGTTGGGATAATAACCCAGCGCCGAAATGAAGATCCCCGCTTCTTTCAGGTTATGTTTGATGGACGACACCTTCCGGTCGGTGAGGTCGTTGACATCGATGTGGGTCACGCCCGCGTACCGGCGGCTGTCGGCATTGTCAGCCGGCCAGCACATCACTTCTACACACGAAAAGCCATTATTTCCAGCAAATTGAACGACGTGTTCAAAGCCGAAATCGGCCAGGATTGCACTATTAAAACCTAATTTGAGCATAAGGACTTAGTTTTTTGGCAAACATCATCAAAAAACGAGCGGGTTTCAAGGATTACCGGAAATTCCCATCCAAAATTTCCGAGGCTTCATCAACGCAGGATACCACTGGTAAATATCGCCCCCTATGAAATCCTGCGAATTTTAGTAATATTGATCCGACAAAAACAATGAACCTTAACGCTTTATCACTTATGGCAGACTCTGAACCGGGTATTGGTAAAAAGATACTCAGCTTTTTCATCAAGGACGCCGACGAAACCGCGTCAGGAACGCAAGTTCCCAGGCCAGCAGCGGCTCCCATCCCCGAATCTTCCAAGCCTGCGCCTGCAACGGTTACCAACGCGGCAGGAACCGGCCAGATTGACAAGAAGTTTACAGAGCATTTCGTCAATCTCCTCGAAAAAGCCAACCTGCCCGGCCCCGACTATTTCGAATACAAACAGGCGCTTCAAAGTATGGAAGGGCTCGGTCTGGGCGAAGAAAAGCAATTTCAGGCGGCCTGGGCAAGCTTCAAGGCCATGGGTGGCGCCAAGGATACGACTGTTCTCAAAACTTCTGCCGATCAATATCTCACCATCCTTGTCAAAGACCGCGAGTCGTTCCTGAAAGACGTCGAGAAGGCCATCAAGGAACGTGTGGGCGCATTGCAGGACGAGCAGCAGAAACTGGAACAAACGAATGCGGCTTATGCGCAACAAATCATTGATTTACAGAAGAAAATAGATGAAAATAAAAACCGTTTGGGCCAGATTTCGGGCGAAGTTGCGGAGCAGACGGCTAAAATCAATTCCAATAAGGACAGCTTCGAAGTCACTTATGTAAGTTTTGTAGACCAGATCCAGTCGGACCTGGTGAAAATCAACCAATATCTTCAATAAAACCTGACAACTAAATCACAATGGCAACACCAGATTTCACCCAGATCGGCGGCTCTCAGGAGGATCACTCCAAGAAGTCCTATTGGAGCCGACCGGAAGGTATTACTTCCCTCCTTTTCCTGGGAGGTGTAGGCGCCGTGGTACTCTATTTCTGGAACAAAATCGCGGCTTTCCTAATCGAAGTAACCCAAAACACCCTGTATCTCGGTTTCCTGATGGCCATTCTGGCGCTCGTGATCTTCCTGCTGACGAGCAAAGACGTGCGAACGGCCGCGTTCTTCCTGTTCAAATCGCTGATGCGGAGCATTACCGGTCTCATTATCAAGCTGGACCCGATTGCGATCATGAAGATTTACGTCGACGACCTGAAAGAAAAGCGCGAGAAGATGCAGGGGCAGATCAACACGCTGGCCGGCCAGTTGGTGAAGCTGAACAAGAATATCAATGAAAATAACGAGCGCATCAAACAGAAATTCGCCGAAGCCAACAAGGCGAGCACCATGCTAGACCGCCCGGGCATGAAGGAAACCGCCTCTCTCGCGACCATTGAAGGCGCCGGCTTACAGGAAATGAATGAGAAACTTCTTCCCTTGCAGCGAAACATGAAGACTGTGCTCGAATTTATGGAAAAGGTAAACAAGAGTGCAGATTACATTATTAAAGAGACGGAGATCAAAGTTAAACTCAAAGAGGCCGAGTATAGAATTGTAAAGGAAAGCTCCAATGCATTGCGTACAGCTATCAGCATTTTCAAGGGTAATCCTGATAAAAAGTTCTACTTCGATGAATCGATGGAATACATCCAAGACGATATGAGCCAGAAACTGGGTGAGATGAAACGTGCGATGGATTTGTCACTGGATTTTATCAATGGCGTGGATGTGCAGAATGGCTTGCTCTCGGACAAAGGCCAGGCCATGCTGGAAGCTTACAATTCGGGCCAGTTCAAGCTGATCCAGTTAGATTCGCCGGCACCTGCTACCCGCTCGATAGATACGCCGAAAGATTCGAGCTACAAAGGCTTACTGGATTGATAATTCTTCATTTATTCGCTTCATATTTCTCATTTTACACATCATAACTACATGAAAAGACTAACAGTTGCCGGCCGGTTGATCATCACCGCGCTCATTTTGGGGGCCATTTTCGTCGGGTATAAGTACCTGGGCGGGCAGAAAGCCCTGAACCAAATGGCAGAAGATCAGGCGCAAAGCCCTCAGACAGAAGCTACCACCGGCGAAGCCGAAAGCACTGCGTCGGATCCCGGCACTTCATCGAACAGCGAAGCCACCGCCTCGGGCGAGAGCACAACATTCACTTACACGCCCCCGGTGCCTGTAGACGGAAAACTCCGGGGCGTCGTCGAGCTTGGTGCGAGCGGCTTTAACTCATTTATCATTACGGTTGATAAGGAAAAACGCTGGAAACTCGAAAAATCGGAATTTGGTAACAGCCTCGTAACCGAGAATATGGCAACCGACGAGGATGTACGCATTGGCCTGAAAAAGTATATCGGAACCATGCTGGACTACGGAGTAGGCAGCAAAGACATTCATTTCGTGGTGAGTTCGGGTGCGGCGAAAGCGGAGGTAACTACCAAAATTACCCGGGTTTTGAAGTCGCTTGGCTACGTTGTAAACCAGGTTACTCCGGAACAGGAAGGTCAGCTGGCGCTCAAATCCGTGTTGCCCGCCGAATATGCAGACAAGGCATTTGTTGTGGATATTGGCTCGGGTAACACTAAGATTTCCTGGATCAGCGGTGGTAAAATCTCTGCATTGGAATCTTACGGAGCAAAATATTTCCAGGACGGAACCGACGACTCAAAAGTATACCAGGAAGTGAGCGCCAAAGCGAAACAAGTGCCTGCTAATCTGCGGAATACCTGTTTCATTATAGGCGGGGTTCCTTTCGAAATGGCCAAAGAAGTTCGTAAAGGCAAGGAACGCTACACTACATTGAGCGCTCCACTGGCTTACACCAAACTGACCAACGCCAAATCCAAAGCGGGAGTTAACATTTATAAAGCCGTAACCGACGCCACCGGCTGCCAGCAATTCGTTTTTGACTGGGATGCTAATTTTACGATCGGGTTTTTGCTGGGGTTGTGATCTGGGATAAATAGAAAGTTGTCAGTCTGAGCGGAGTCGAAGACAGTCCCTAGCGAGAGGTGCTTGCCAACTTCATCGCAATTGCTTCGACTCCGCTCAGCATGACATTACTCCTTCGCCGCTTTTCCCATTTCTCCTTCCTTCCTTTCCTCCATTCTCCCCTTTAATAAAATGACGCTGCAACAATTCTTCGCCTCTGTTTCATCCAATCCGTGGCCTGCGGTAGTTTACCTTTTGATATTGCCATTTACGGCCTGGGTAGTGGGAATGGCCGCGGACGGTAGCCGTGACGTTAAGTTTTGGAGCATCATTTATGCCATCCTGGTTTACGCGGTTTGCATTCCCGGTATTTTTGCGGTTACCCTCAACATTTACCTCTTCCTCTTCGAACGTCAGAGCATCTGGAATGCCAATATCGTTTTGCAGTATTTGCCCGTCATTTCAATGGCCATTACCCTGATGTTGATCAAAAGCAAGATCCCATTCTCCCTGATTCCCGGTTTTGGGAAAATTTCAGGATTTCTTACCTTAATCGCCGCGCTCATCGGCGTGATGTGGTTTTTCGACAGAATCCACTTAGTAGCATTCACTTACGTTCCATTTTCGGTCATTTTAATCGGTTTTGTACTCACTCTGCTAGCCATCAGGTTTGCATGGAGCAAATTGTTCTGAATAACGGCACGTATATTCAAATCTCCGTCAGCGACGAGCAGAAGTTTTTTGCCCGCGAATTGGTGAGCCATTCGATAACTCATCATCACATTTCGAACATTTGGGATAAAAGTAAAGACCGCCTCGCGCAGACGCGCATGATGCGCTTCACAGGAACGCTTGGGGAAGTCGTCTTCGCCGACTGCTATCACCTTCCCCGCCCTGCCCGCTCCTTCGGCGCCACCGACGGCCAGGACTGGGGCCAGGATTTTCTTATCCGCTCCGATACGGAAGATTTCGCCGTCGACATCAAATCCATGAAACGCCGCTCCGGCATTTTGGTCGGGGATTATGTTTTGAATATCCCTTCCTCTCAGCTTCACAAACCCGGTTCTAAAACTTCGCATTACTTCTGCATTTCCTTTCATCAATCCCGAACCGAAGGCACCATCGCATCATTGCTCGGGTTTATCGACAAGCAGTCGCTGGAAAATGGCGAGATTGGTACACTGTACTGCGCCGGTGCAAAGCGCCGCCGGGCCGATGGAAGCGCCTTCACGTTCAACGAACCGACGTACGAAGTGCTGTTTTCCGATATTGCTCCGCCAGTGGTAACTAATTCGCTCCGCAGGATAAACGGATTCCGAGTATGTCAATTGAAATAAATACTTTGGTGTATCATTTATCAATTACGCTCGTCAACTATGGAAGATCAAAATCAAAAAAACTCTCCGCAAGGCGCGGACAAAACAGACCATAATCAGAAACAGTATTTTGAACTCGAAGATGGTCCTGTCATGAAGTTTGAAGATTTCAAAGCGCCGTACCATCAAACTCCATTAACCGAGCTGACCGAACGAGAGGAATTCAGGCAGTCATTGCCCTTTCTTATGATCGGATGGGCCAGGGCTCCGATAAGCAATATGTCCGACGATGACCTTCGGCTGGTAAGGTACGCTGAGAAATATGGCCTATGAGGCTATTCCTTGACACCAACGGATTAATCGATCATGCGCTGGAAAGGAAGACCGGTCAACCACTCGAAGTCGCTTACATTCTATTCAAAGCAAGAAAAGATCAGATTCCTGTTTTCATTTCGCCCGGTTCATTGTATACTTTTGCATACATCATGAATAAAAACGGGATTAAAGGCACTGCATTACGTGCCCGGCTGGATGCTTACCTTTCCTTTCTGAACATTAGTGTTTCAGACAAAATGGTATTTGCCCAAGGCTTAACTGCCGGTTTCAGGGACATTGAGGATGCCTTCCAATATGCAAGCGCAACTGCAGAACAATGTGACTATCTGATCACAACCAACGTGTCAGATTTTGAACCTTTTGCCGAAAATCTCCGGGTACTGACACCCGCACAGTTCGTGACCCAAATGCTCCATAAGAAACGCGGCATCGACTTCTAAATGGCTTCACAAACACGCACGTACGGGCGCAAAAAATTGTTGGGCCAGGTTTACACGCCTCCTCATGTCGTTGATAAAATATTACGGCATTGCGATTTTTTTGAGAGCGATTTGGCTGGAAAACGCATGCTCGATCCGGCTTGCGGCGATGGACGTTTTCTCATCCCTATGGCGGAATTTATCATTCGCAACACTCCGGCCGACCAGATAGCAGGGAGACTTCAACAGCTGCACGGCTGGGACATCGACAAAAAAGCATTGCAGCAATGCCGTGAAAACCTGGATGCCCTCGTGGCGCCGCTGGGTTTGTCGGTCAACTGGAATTTGCGGAAATGCGATGCGTTGAAGCAATGGCGTTTGAGGGAAAAGTTTGATCTAATCGTGGGCAACCCACCTTATATCCGCATTCAGCATTTGCCTGAGGCTCAACGGAAGTATATTCAAAAGCATTATTCATTTTGCAGCACCGGATCGACCGACGCATTCATCGCCTTCTTTCAACTAGCGTCCAAGCTGCTGGCTGACAATGGTATATGCGCGATGATCACGCCCAATTCTTACCTGGTTTCAGAGTCCGGCGGACCGTTACGCAGGTATTTTCATAAGAAAAGGAACCTACGACACATTACCAACTACCGCACGATTCCGGTTTTTGGAGCGGCTTCCACCTACCCTGCTATTACAATTTTCGGAGGCGAACCTACCGACCACTTCCGGTTCGAGCATTGCGTAAACAATCGTTTTGAATATAAAGGTCGGGATATTCCTCATTCCGAATTACGGATAGATATTCCCTGGCAGCTTTCAGTCCAGGCACAAGCAGAACAGCAAGGGCAGCGACTGGGCGACATTTGTAAAATCTCGGTGGGACTTACAACGCTGGCTGATGGTTGCTATCTTTTCAATATCATCAGCGAAAAGAATGGTTTGGTTTATGCCAAAAACAAGAACGGTTTCTTCGCACACCTTGAAAAGGATTTGCTTAAACCGATCATCAAAGGCTCCAAACTAAAAGGTGCCGACGATGCAGTGACGGAGTATATTTTGTTTCCCTACCAAAAAGATGCGTCTGAAAAACAGCGCATTATCCCGGAGGAAACGCTTAAAACCGAATTCCCTCAAACATATTCCTACTTGCTTAAAGTAAAATCCGAACTGGATCGTCGTGATAATGGAAAGCCCAATGCAGTGGCATGGTACGCGTTCGGGCGGGCGCAGGGGCTGGATAATGCATTCGGCAAGAAGATCATTTTCTCGCCGATGAACCGCGAGCCGAATTTCATTTTGTATGAAAATCCGGATGTGACGGTTTATTCAGGCTATTTTATTAAGTATGATGGAGACTACCAAACCTTGCTGGAACAGCTTAATTCCCAGCGAATGGCCGATTTTGTCGCCATTGCAGGTCGGGATTTCCAAGGTGGGTACAAAGGCTATAACAAAAAGGTAATCGAAAATTTTATTATCACCAGTCACTCCTGAAACTATGGAAATAAATGCTGCTATCGACCGTTTAAATTGGCTCTGTGATCATATTCCGGCGCTTATCCAGGCCATTCCCGCCGCTGAATTTGAAAGCAAGCCTACGCCTGAGAAATGGAGCAAAAAGGAAATCCTGGGACATTTGATCGATAGCGCGGCCAACAACCATCAGCGATTTATCCGAATCCAGTCCGAAAACGAACCGGTAATCTTCTACAACCAAAACGACTGGGTTGGGTTTAGCAAGTACAATGAAATCGCTACGGAACAGCTGGTTGCGACCTGGAAGCAGTATAACCTGCATTTGGCTGCCATTGCCAAAGCTATCCCAACTCAAAACCTCTCCCGCAACGGCGTCGGACGAGATGGTCAAAAGCATACCCTCAAATGGTATTTTGACGATTACGTCGACCATATGGAGCATCACTTGCGTCAAATGGTAACTTATTAATCAATAAACTAGCTAAATATTCAACCTAAAAGATTTATAAATAAACGAACGTTCATTTATATTTGCACCATGAAAAATTAGTAAGACCATTGAGGATCAGGGACGCTAACAAGGAGGCATTAATCCGCGAGAAGGCTATCGAGCTGATTGTAAACCACGGTTTCGACGGATTGAGTATGCATAAACTGGCGAAGGCCGCCGGGGTATCGGTCGCCACGATTTACATTTATTTCAAGGACCGGGAGGATCTGATCCAGCAAGTTTACACCGATGAATCACGCAAAATGACGGAAGCGACACTGATAAACTTCGATCCGGATGCGCATTTTGACGAAGGTTTGAAACGGCAATGGATCAATCGTATGACCTATTGCCTCGAAAACCCGTACAGCATGACGTTTATGGAGCAGGTGAAGCATTCGCCGCTGGTAGAGCGCTCGACGGTGGATACGCGATTTTTGCAGGCGATGCAGCGATTTGTCCATAATGCGATCGACCGGAAGGAAATTATGCCATTGCCGGTAGAAATATACTGGTCGATAGCCTTTGCCCCGCTCTACCAGCTTGTCAAGTTTCATATCGCGGGCAAGAGTATGCCCGGCCGCCCTCCTTTTGTATTCGATGAAGAGAAAATCAACCTCACACTCGGACTGGTATTAAAAGCCTTAAAACCTTAACGAAAAGCTGAAACCGGTCCGCATCCTATTTTGTTTGCCATGAACGATCACAGTGTTACCGAAGCGTTTGTGCTGGTTTTTAAGACCAACATCAATAATCCAAGACAAGTCAAATCGATTGCCGGCACACTCGATAACTGCCCCGACATCCTGAAATGGAACGTTGATTTGGCTGATATCGACAAAGTGTTGCGCATTGAAGCCACACACGCGCAGTGTGAGCCCGTGATCGAGCTCGTCACCCGCGCAGGATATGCGTGCGAAGAATTAACAGACTAAAAATTTACAAAATCAAACTCTATGTCCGAAACCAAACCCACATTTACGGGCTATGAAAAGTTCATCATAGCCCTTTTAGCCACATTGCAGTTTACAGTTGTGCTCGATTTCATGGTATTATCGCCATTGGGTTACATCCTGCTCGACAAACTATCCATCACGACCAGCCAATTCGGGCTGGTCGTCTCCGCTTACGCATTCAGTGCGGGCGCTTCCGGCTTGCTTACCGCCGGTTTTGCCGACAAATTCGATCGTAAAAAACTGCTGCTCTTCTTTTACGTCGGCTTCCTGCTAGGAACATTCTTTTGTGGGATCGCCCCTACCTACCATTTATTGCTAGCAGCCCGTGTGTTCACGGGTATTTTCGGAGGGGTAATCGGCTCCATCAGCTTTGCCATTATCACCGATCTTTTCCCCATCAATGTACGTGGACGCGTAATGGGGTTTGTACAAATGGCTTTCGCAAGCAGCCAGGTTCTGGGTATCCCTATCGGGCTCTATCTGGCCAACCAGTTCAGCTGGCATGCGCCGTTCCTGATGATCGTGGGCCTGGGCCTGATCGTCGGCATATTGATCGTTACCCAAATGAAGCCGATCGACGCGCACTTGAAAAATCCTCCGAAGGGTAATGCCTTTCAGCACCTGGCCAAAACCCTCGCGCGGCCCGACTACCTCCAAGGCTTCGCGGCCACCGCGCTGCTTGCCACCGGTGGATTTATGCTCATGCCATTCGGTACCGCGTTCGGCGTGCACAACCTGGGCATCGCCGAAGGATCGCTGCCGACCTTATACATGGTGACCGGCATTTCGATGCTTGTGTTTAGTCCGATGATCGGGAAGCTGAGCGACAAAGCCGGGAAGTATAAAGTGTTCCTGATGGGCTCGACGGTCACCTGTATCATGACCCTCATTTATTGCAACCTCAGCGTGACCCCGCTTTGGATTATCATCGGTTTGAACGTCCTACTCTTCGTCGGAATTACCGGCCGGATGATCTCCGCGTCGGCGCTCATGACGGCAGTTCCCGACCCCCAGGACCGCGGTGCATATATGGGTATCAACTCGTCGATCCAGCAGATCGCCGGCGGGCTTGCTTCACTTCTTGCCGGGTTCATCGTGTCCGAAACGAGTACCGGTTTCATCGAAAACTACCCGCTACTGGGGGACGTGGTGGTGTTCGCGGTAATCGTGACGGCATTGCTTATGTACCGCATTCATAAATATGTGGCTGCGAAGTTGGCGGCGGTAGCGCCCTCGAATGCGCCTAATCCGGCGGTATAAAAGTTTTTGGTCAACTAATTTGTCACCCTGAGCGCAGTCCTAAGGGCGATGCGACAACGTTTTCGCATTTGCCCTTAGACTGCGCTCAGGGTGACAGCATTTTATAGCGTTCTTATTATCAAATCATTACAAAAAAATTATAAAAAAATTCTTTTAATACTTTTTATTCATTTAAAATGATTGATACATTTACCACGACAAAAACTTTTACGACTTTTTATTTATAAGGAATAGGGATAAAAATATTTTACGTTTATTTACGTATCGGACGTGAAATAAACTATTAACTTTTTATACTTATAATACTTTTAAATGAAAATCATCAGTATTGTCAACAACAAAGGTGGTGTGGGAAAGACTACATCTGCCCAGAGTATTGCTGCCGGTCTCAGCAAATTTGCCAATGCAAGAGTGCTGGTAATTGACCTGGATGCGCAAGCCAGTCTTACCAAAAGTTTCGGCATTCATCATGCCGGTCTTAAAAAAGACAGCGGCTCGTTCATCACCGGCGAATACGAATTTGATGAGATCGTCAAGCGAGTTGGAGACATTGATGTTTTGCCCGGATCAGCCGAGATGATCCACCGGGAGGACACGATCAAGTCGGCGCCGGTTTTTCCTTTCAATCTGAAAATTGCATTGGAAAAAGTGAAGGACCGTTACGACTTCGTGATCATCGACTGCCCTCCTGCCCTCTACGGAAATACGAGGTTGGCGTTGGTTTCATGCCACCAGTATTATGTACCGTTGCAGGCAGAGTTTTTGAGCTACGAGGGTTTGCGCAACTTCCTGGTGTACTCGGCGGAGATCAAGAAGATCAGCCCGAGCACCAATCTCGGCGGCGTATTCGCGACGCGCTATAACCCGAAAATCCGGAAGAAGATCAGCCACGAACTGATCATGGCTACGCGGGAGCAGCTGGGCGAAGTTTTCATGGAAGCGTACATCCGCGATAACATTGCATTGTCGGAAGCGCAGGCCAACGGAACGACGATCTTTGATTACGCACCCACCAGCAACGGAGCCGAAGACTATTATAAGTTAACCAAAGAAATACTGGAACGAATAAATAACTGACACGTATGGCAAAGGAAAGGAAGTTTGATTTTGCGCCACTACCGCTACCCGAAGTACAGGAAGAGCCCGCCGTAGCAATCACCCCGGCATCCACTGCCGAAGTCATTGACGGCGCCCCCACAAAGGTCACCTTCGATTGTGATTTCGTGCTGATGGAGAATATGAAGGATTACGGCTACTGGGAAGGTCTCACGCAGAAGGACATCATCATCGAATCCTTGAAGCTGTATTTTCAAGACAAAGAAATCCGTCCCCGCCCCGATAAGATACGCAACCGGACGAAAGTAGGCCGCAAGCCGAAATCGGCATTGGTATGAAGAAAAGTCTCCTTCTCAGGAGACTTTTTTGTTGCATTCCATTACTGCTTTACAATCTTCCCGCTCACTTGTCGCTTACCATTGGTAAACTTATAAATGTAAAGTCGCGAGGCACCTTCCAGCCGAATCTCCATTTTCTCTTTAAACAAACGGCTGGTCAATTTCCTGCCCGATTGATCGAATATTGTAAAAAGAGATTCCCCAGGCAGTATGGTCTCCACTACTACACGCTCTTTCGCCGGATTGGGTGAGACCTTGACCCATTGTTTCGGGTCGGCCGGCACAGACAGAATCGGGTCGACCTGAACCTCTGTATACGAAATTTTCGAGCACCCTTTATTGTCGGTGACTTTTACCTCGTACGTACCAGCACGATTCAGCGTCGCGTTTCGAAACGTGGCGTCCGGTGTATCGGCATGAAAGAGCATTGGCCCCGTCCATTCGTATTTCACTCCTCCGGCAGCATGAAGTTCAACTGTTGCTCCGACCGTGTAAGGACCGCCACTATTCGCCATCGCGTTGGGTAGCGGCTGCACCTTTACTGTTGTTTCCGCTCGCATGGTCGGACTTCCCGCAAACTCGCAAGACGCTGAATAAGTATTTGTCTGACCGGGAGCCACGGTTAGTGAATTCCCCGTCGCGCCATTCACCCAGCTTACCTTACCCCGACAGCCGTAGGCGGTTACTACAACGGTATCGCCGGCACAGGTTACTGCTTTCGATGCCGAGACTTTCAACACCGCCGGAAGAGACGACCGCAGCGACCAACTGATCGTTTTTGTCCTCAACTGACGAGCATCGTCTCTCCGACTCAGCCAGGTCGAATCAAAAACAGTGGCCGTAAGCGTCGACCAGTCCGTAACCTCGTCCGGCTTCAAAACCACGTGATCGGTATTGTCTGCAATCAACGCTCCGTTAAGCCGCCATTCGGTTTGGAGGCTGTTAGGCACCGGCCCGACCAGATCGAGTTTGAAAGTGACATCGGCATCGAGGTTTATCGCACTTGCATTGCCTGGCGTGAACCGGTCAATGGGATTTACCAGACCCAAAATTCGCTCGACGATGGCTTCTGTGCAGACGGCGCAAAATGGCTTATCGAGGTAGGCCATAGAGCATTCGCCGGACGTGGGTCGGCACCAATGCGAAGCTTCACCACTGCCATATTGATAAATGGAAATCGGGGGATAATTAAGCCAGTTGTGCCATTTAACTGGCCCCGGCATTTCCTGCGAAGTCATATTGGGTGCCTCCCTGCCAAAAACAGCATTGTTCCAACTTTCATCGGCCAGATTTGCAAAAGTATGCCCTACCTCATGCCTGCCGGTCTGATTGGGCATTCCGTGCAATGTAAATATCGCGGTACTTCCTCCGGACCCGCCGAGGTAGGGACTGTTTGCCAGCATTATCACCAGTTTCTGCTCGGGAAGATGGCTTTCTAGCAATGCATGATAGACATCCACATTTGTGATTGTCATCAGCCGCTGTACGTATGAGCCAAATGACACACCGAAAAAGGTATTTTTTGTTTCAACAGGCTGACCGGGATCTGTATCCACCGCAGTACCAGGGTTTGTGATCCCGCTTTCCAAGGACGGGGTTTCGATGGCAAAAAAGTTGAAATAGCCGCGATAACGGACAAACGGCTCACACTCGCGAAGAAAATCGGCAAACTTTCTAGCCTCCGCAGCAAATTCGGGGATTTCGTCTTTTGTGAATCCATCACCCAGGATGACTACATTAATTCGGTTATGCTGTGGTCCTGTTTTATAAAGTGTGTCAACCTGGTAATGCTGGGAAAAGGCGTAGACGGGGCATATCAGCCCAAGCACTAGAAATAATCTTTTCATAAAATGTATCCTATAGTGTGTTTTTAATAATCAATCGAAAGTATCAAGCCTGTACTGCACCGCCACTTTCCCTGAAACCTCCCTGCCTCCATTTGTAAACCGGTACAGATATACTCCTGCCGCCACATTCAGCTTAACATCCGTTTTCTTCTCGAAAGGTTTTGAGAAGATTTCCCGCCCCGCCTGATCGTATAATTTAATAGTCGATTTCCCACCGAATCTGGTTTCAACTGAAAGGAAATCCCTTGCAGGGTTCGGCGAAACCGTGACCGACATTTGCGGATCATTGGATGCGGCGAGCAGCGGATCGACCTTTACCTCGGCTTTAGCCGTGACCGAACATCCGCGCGCATTCAGGATATCTACCTGATAAATTCCAGAATTGGTTGTTTTTGCGTTTTGAATTGAAATGTCCGGCGTGTTTGCAAAAAAATTGCGAGGGCCGGTCCATTTGTAATCCTGCCCACCGGAAGCACTTAGCTGAATGGTTTGCCCCTCAAAATAAATTCCACCGCCCTTTACCGCTCCTTTTGGCAAAGACACCACTGTAACAGACGCCCGCGCTATTGTAACAGGTTTGCTCGGGATTTTACACTTAGCCTCGTAGGTGCCCGATGTCGATGGCCTTATGTATATCGTCTTAGTATTTTCGAACGTCGACCATTCCAAAGTACCGGGACAACCATAGGCTGTGAGGACTAATTCCTCGCCGGCACACAATGAGTCTGCGGAAGCCATAATATGGAAAACGGCAGGAACGGTAGACTTCAAATTCCATGCAACAGAATGCGTGCGCATAGCCTCAGCATTATCCCTGCGACTTATACCGACAGAATCAAAAACCGCAGCGGTCAATACGGACATGTCGGACACTTGCTTGCTTTCCAGACTAAGCTCATTCCCCGAGGCGGATAGCAGCCGACCATTTAACCGCCATTCGGTTCGCAATGTATTCGGAACAGGGTTTAAAAGACTTAGTTTAAAAATGTGATTTACATCCATATCGATTTTACCGGCCGTATCCGGCTCCATTTTTACAATCGGGTTGACGTGTCGTAAAAAACGCTCCACGATCTCTTCCTGGCAGACTGCGCATAGTTGTCTGTCGTGGAATTCCATCTGACACGTTCCGTTTGCCGGCTTATACCATAAGGCAGCTTCGCCATTTAAACCATGTGGGTAAATCGCTATAGGTGGCGTATTAAGCCAGCTTTTCCATCTGACCGTCACTTCATCGGAATTCGCTGTCATGTTTGCCGTTTCGCGTCCGACAACTCCTCCACCCCAATACTCGTCGCTGAGATGTCCAAGCGTATGCCCAATCTCATGCATCCCAATGGTATTGGCAGCTTCATGTAATGTAAAAACAGCTATAAGTCCTCCGGATCCTCCATAATACACTGTGTTGACCAGTACCACAACCACATCATATGCAGGAAGATGAGTAGCTAAAAGCTTGTAAAGAACGTCCTGCCTGGTTAATTGAACCGATCGGTGGATGAAAGAACCGAATGTCGCCCCGAAAAAAGTGTCTTTTGCTTCAACAGGCTGATCAGGATATGCATCTGGGGCGCTACCTGGGTTGGTGACACCGCTTTGACTGGAAGGTGTGCGGATGGCAAAGAAGTTGAAATAATCCCGATAGTGATTGTAGGGTTCAAATTTCAGAAAAAAATCAGTGAACTTTCGGGCTTCCTCCGCAAACTTCGGCATCTGTTCGCCGGTAAATCCGTCGCCAAGAATGACAACATTAATCCGGTTGTCGAGCGAGCCTGTCTTTTGAAGTGTATCGACTTGATAGCGTTGCCCAAATGCACCTATGAATCCGAATACCGCGAAAAATGTGAAAATTAGTGCCTTCATTTTATCCTGACCTGGTAGTGTTAAAACTCGACCTATTCGAGGCATCCATTATCCCTCACTGCACCGCCACTTTCCCTGAAACCTCCCTGCCTCCATTTGTAAACCGGTACAGATATACTCCTGCCGCCACATTCAGCTTAACATCCGTTTTCTTCTCGAAAGATTTTGAGAAGATTTCCCGCCCCGCCTGATCGTATAATTTAATAGCCGATTTCCCACCGAATCTGGTTTCAACTGAAAGGAAATCCCTTGCAGGGTTCGGCGAAACCGTGACGACTGCCTCGGGAATTGCCGGAATGGAAAGAATCGGATCGACCTTCACTTCGGTTTGAGCTGCTTTCGAACATCCGTTTACATCTGTAACCATCACTTCATAAATACCCGCATGATCCAGTATTGCATCGTGCAGAAAAACATGCGGCAGTGTAGACGCAAACGATCTTGGTCCGCTCCAGAGGTAACTAACGCCTCCGGTCGCTGTAAGCTCTATGGTAGCGCCCACCACATAGGGGCCGCCATTTGTCGCCGTCGCATTCGGCAGCGGCATTACGTGAATTGGCACTTCGACCGTCTGAGGGGGTGCTCCTTCTACCTTACAAAAAGCGGAATAGGTGGTCGTTTTTTCGGGCTTTACTTTTATGGATGCTCCTGTCATTCCACCTGCCCAGCTTAATGCGCCCCGGCAACCGTAGGCTGTGAGCGTAACTTCCTCACCAATGCAGATCGTATCCTTTGATGCAATTGCGCGGAACACATTCGGAGTATTGGATTGAAGCGTCCATTCTAATTTTCGCGTACGATCGGCCCTGGCGCCGTCATACCGGCTAATGGCTGTGGTGTCGAAAACCGAGGCTGCCAGAACGGCGCCGTCGGGCGCCTGCTCGGGTGTAAGCGTGAGCTGTGCGCCTGTTGTAGCGAGCAGTTCGCCATTCACAGTCCATCGTACTTGTAATGTATTGGGGCTCGGCGCCAGCAAGCCGACTTTAAAGGTTTGAGGGCTATTGACTGTCACTATACTCCCGGGCATGGGCTCCGCGTTTTCGACGGGGTTAACCTGTTTCAGCAAAGTCTCTACTGTCGCTTCCCTGCACACAGCGCAGAATTCCTGGTTTAAATACTCCATGAGGCAAGTTCCATTTGCAGGTTTGTGCCAAAGCGCCGCGTCGCCGATTTCGCCATGCTTGTAAATGCTTATCCCGGATTGATTCAGCCAGTTTTTCCATTTTACAAGTGCGGGGTTGCTTTCCTTCGTCATATTAGGAGCCTCCCATCCGTAACCCGGACCTGCCCAATATTCGTCGTTCAGATGCGAAAAAGTATGCCCGATTTCATGAACACCGATCGTATTCGCCTGCGTGTGAAGCGTATGCACAGATATACTCCCCCCCGATCCGCCATAAAATGATGTATTGACGAGCACTACCACCAAATCATACATCGGAAACTGGTTCGCAAGAAGCGCGTACAACACGTCATACTTCGAGATTGTCACCAGCCGGTGGATAGAACTACCGAAAGTCGAGCCAAAAAACGTGTTTTTTACACCAACCGGCTGGTCTTTATAAGCATCCGGAGCGGTGCCCGGGTTGGTTACACCACTTTCCAAGGATGGCGTACGAATGGCGAAAAAGTTGAAATAGTTGCGATAATGCAGGTAAGGATCGTAGCCCAGGAAGAAGTCTGCAAAGTTTTTGGCTTCGGTTGCGAATTTGGGAAGCTCTTGCTGCGTAAAACCGTCCCCAAGGATCACAACGTTGATCCGGTTATCCAACGGCCCGGTTTTGTAGAGCGTGTCTACCTGGTATACCTGACCGAAACTGGCGACGGCAATGCAAATAGCATATAATGTGGTAAAAATTCTTTTCATGGCTAATCGAAACTGAGCGTATAGATTTTCACAGACCCCTTTTCGGGTGTGACACTGAAAAGCTCCAAACGGTTGAGGCCGGAATGCAGCGGCATGCGGATCATGAGCGTACCTTCATTGGCCCGCATTTCTTCGCGTCGCATGTGACCCGACGGATCACTCACTTCCACCGATCTGTGCAGCGGATGCTCAAACACCATTTCCCGCTCCAATGCACTGGTAGAGTACCTGGGGATAGCCTTGATTTGAACCGGAAAATGGACGGAATATGCAAGGTTTTTCATGCGCCCGTTGGCCACACTGGCGCTCGCGAGTTCAACGTGCTCATTCCCTCCGGGCTTGCCGGAAATACGAAAATTCAGAAATAAAAGATGGTCGGGCGACCGGTTATCGTAATTAGGGAGGTCCCTCACTGCCAGCACAGATCGCCCCGACTTGCAACCGAACATCAGCAAGCCTACGAGCGCAACGGCGGCCATGGAGAATAAACGTAGCATGTGCAATTGGAATAAAGCTGTACGAGAATCAATGTACAGCTTTATCAACGAATTTCACAGCATCCGCATTACTTCTTCCATCTCACGAATGGCTATCAAAATGTCTTCTTTCTCCGTTCGGTAATTCACAAACGCAGCTCGTATTGCCGGTTCGCCCGATAACAAAGTCGGTGTCATGAAAACTTTTCCGCGGCGGTTCAATCTGTCCAGGAAAACAGCCATCCTTTCGCAGCCGGATTTCAAGCGAAAACAAACCACATTCAACAGGACAGGCGCCAATAATTCAAAATATTCGCTGGATTGAATGTAAGCGCCAAACTCCTGTGCGCGGTCAATACTGTTCTGCACAATCCATGCAAAACCATCTCGGCCATAAGCGGTGAGGCTGAACCACGCCGGCAGGGCGCGGAACCGCCGCGAATTCTCGGGCAAAAAGTTGAGGTAAGAGAAGTTCTCCGACGGATCGCCCAGATACGGGGCATTCGAGTTCTGAAAAGTACTCACTTGCAGGCGGCTATGTTCTTTTCTCACCAGTGAAACGGCGCTGTCGTAAGGTACATTCATCCATTTATGGCAGTCGATGGTAATGCTGTCGGCTTGTTCCCATCCCGCCAATAAATGCCGCTGCGACGGTAGGCAAGCGGCAAACCCTCCGAATGCGGCGTCAATATGCAGCCAGAAAGGATACTTTTGTTTCAGTGCTACAATGGCCTTAATGTCATCAAAATCCACGGTATTAACAGTTCCCGCGCTGCAATTGACGACAATAGGCCGATGCTGATGCTTAATGAGCTTTTGCTCGAAATCCGCCAGATCCATCGCCTCACGGCCTTCCAACACCTGAATGCGCACCACATTGTTACTTCCAATCCCCAGCATGCCCACCGATTTGATCACCGAAGAATGCGGTGTAGCCGCCATTACCACGAGATCACCGGATACGCCCTCGCGCGAAACATCCCGCCCCGACCGCTCACCGCCCCATTGCCTGGCCACCGCCAGGCCCGTGAAATTGGACATGGTAGCGCCGGTCACAAAACCACCGTCGAAATCCTCCGGCAAATGCAACAGCTGGCATAGGAGCCTGATAGTGTCTCTTTCAAGAATCGCCGAAACGTCTCCCGCACCCTGCGTACCTTGGGTATTTTGGTCATAAATAGCTGTAAGCCAGTCACCCGCAACAGCTGCAGGTGTTGCACCGCCCGTTACAAATCCCCAGTATCGTGGCCCCGGGCTGGCTACCATCAGTTTTTCGTAGTGTTTTCTAAAAACTTCCAGGCTGCCCGCAGTGCCAATGCCTGCATTTGAAAGGCGGGTAGGAATTACCGTCTGGTCGGCTATGTAGGTGGGTTTTTCGGCGATATTTTCCAGAAAATCCAGGCTGGTACTTGTAACCTGATCTAGTATCGGTTTCAGGTTATTCAATTCATTTTCAAATAATTCAAACATAAACTATCCATGATAATGCGCCTTCACCAAACTGATTTTACCGGACTCATCCAGTTCCATCATTTCGGCGGCCATCCTGTTGCTGACGCTTTTGTAATATAAAATCACTGAATCCGCGCCCGTAAGTACCTTACGGAGTTCAAAATACAGGTCGGTATAAATGCCCAGGGCTTTCCCGAAGTACTTTTCCAGCTCATCCTTCCTGGTAATCACTCCCTGTTCATTCATTCCCAACTTGATAATATAGGGCGAATAAAACCGGATGTCATTGGAATAGAGCTCCATAATCGCGGTAAGGTCATGGCGGTTCCAGGCATCAATCCATTCCGCTGCAAAGGATTGAGCTATTTGTTCTGTCAAATGCATATGGTTTATTGCTGTGCCGCCTGTACTTGCGTAATCCAGCGACGGTGGTAGTTAATATGTCCTAAATGCCAGGAAAGGTGCGCGAGCAAATGCGTAAGAATGAGGCCTACCGACTGTTCCGAAAAGAGATTCACCACGTCATGAGGATATTCCTCTTCCATCATTTGCTCGTCCAGCATACCCAGCGTACCGACGACGATCTCATGAAGCTGGTCGAGCTCCGCGAGCATTTCCTTTTGGGCAAATGTCTTTTGATTGAATTCGGCGTCGCGATCGCGCACGTATGCATACCCACCCAGCGTAAGACCCACGTAGGTGCGCAAGTTCCCGATCAGGTGCTGGCAGAGGTTCCCACCCGGATTGATGGTCCCAGGCAGCTTCACCCACAATGCGGCTTCCGAAGGGTACTGTTCAATTTCTTTCCGAAGCTTTTTCAGATCACGGCTGAATAAGGTGATGAATATGTCGCTATTCATGACTGTTTATCAAGGTTAAAGTACTTTTCCGTTTTTGAAGTTGATAGCCCCTGTTGACCAGAAAAACCCCGCTCAACGTGACAGTAAATGCCAGGGCAGTAAGCCAGGTAATCTTCTCATCCAGTATTAAAAAGCCTAACACCAAAGCAACCAGCGGATTAATGTACGCATAAATCGACACCAATCCTGCGGGCAACCTGGACATGGCAAACAGATACGAAGCGTAAGCGAGAATGGAGCCGAAGAAAATCAGGTATAGCAATGCCATGACGGATTGCGGCTGCATCTCGGGCAGACTGGTCCAGTCGTCGTTGAGCGCACTCAGCGTCAGTAACCCAACGCCGCCAACCATCATCTGGATCGCAGCATTGAAAAATGAATCCGTTTTAGCCGGAAAACTTTTGGTATACAACCCTCCCAAACACCACGATACGCACGACGCCAGCGTGACGCATATCCCCAGGAACGAGCTCCGGTTGGCAAGGTATTCGAGGTTATCCCTGAAAACCAGCATCACGCCTGTCAGGCCCAGCATCATACCCGCTGCTACATGGGCATTGATGCGCTCGTCTCTTCGTGCCAGCATATTGATTAAGATCGTAAAAATCGGAACCGTCGCATAAAGTAGCGCCGCCAAACCGCTGGGAATAAACTGTACGCACCAGCCCACCAGCCCGGTACCGAAAGTGAGCATACACAAGCCCGGAACGAGCTGTAAGCGGATATCAACCCAGGCCCAGGGGAACGACCTCCTCCTCAGCACCAGAAATCCCAACAGCAACGCACCTGCCACCAAGTTCCTGAAACCCATAAAGAAAAGGGCAGGAAACCCCGCCACGCCGATACGCGCGGCCAAGTACGTGGTACCCCAAAAGAAACACACCAGTACTAATGCGAAATATGCTGTCAGATTACTTTTCATAGCCGTTTTACATTGAACGCCACAAAATTCCCGCTCTGAAATTTAAGAAAACAGATTCACTTTTGTTATTTTGAAGCATAACAGAACAAAATAACATTACCTATGATTGAGGAACCTGTCCGGGAAGATTTTCTCTACTCACAAATCGCCGACCGCCTTGCCGCGCAGATCGAAAAAGGTATCCTGAAAGCCGGCGACAAGCTGATTTCGCTACGGGCGCTGAGTAAAGAGCAGGGCATCAGCCTTAGCACGGCGTTTAAGGCTTATGTGGAGCTGGAAAACAAGGGTATTATCGAAGCACGGCCCAAATCGGGCTATTTTGTGCGTTTTTCACCACTTAATGCCCCTGAAAGGCTTCATAATAATCCTCCCCGGCCGCTTATCGAAAAGGCAAATGTCGACGAAATGATCCGGACCGTGTACAAAACCATGACGTACGAGCGGATCGTCCGTTTGTCGGTGGCCGCACCTGCCGCCGAATTGATCCCCGAGGCAAAGCTGAACAAGGCGATGATTGAAGCGCTCAGGAAAAGTCCGCACAGCTGTACGCAATACGACGATGTACAGGGAAATCCCGCATTGCGGAAACAAATTGCCAAATACGCATTCAACTGGAAGGGAAATGTAAGTGAGGACGAAGTCGTTACGACCCAGGGCTGTATGGAAGCGCTGATTTTTTGTCTGAAAGCCGTCACCGAGCCGGGCGACACCGTCGCGATCGAAAACCCGATCTATTTTGGCATATTCAATATTATGAAGAGCCTCGGCCTGAAAATCCTCGAAATCCCCTGCCATCCCGATGAAGGCGCGGACCTGGAATACCTGGAAAAGGCTTTGGAAACCATTCCCATAAGGGCCGTGCTTTTCGTGCCCAATTTTTCCAATCCTACCGGCGCGTTGATGCCCGACTACCGCAAGAAGAAGCTGGTTGAAATGCTAGCGGCACGGCAAATCCCGCTGATCGAGGACGACATTTATGGTGAAATGTATTTTGGTAAAACCAGGCCGCGTACCTGTAAAAGCTACGATAAAAATGGGCTGGTGATGCTCTGCGGATCGGTTTCCAAGACGCTGGCACCGGGTTACCGCGTGGGCTGGTGCCTTCCGGGGAAGTTCAAGGACAAGGTATTGAGCAGCAAAATCACGCATACCGTTTCATCCGCCGCACCGACCCAGGCAGCCGTAGCCAATTTCTTCGAAACAGGCCGTTACGATTTGCATATGAGGCATTTACGCAAAGCTCTTCACACGCAATGCCTGCGTTACGTGCAGGCAATTAGTGAATACTTTCCTCCGGATACCCGGGTTGTCAGACCGCAGGGAGGTTACGTTTTGTGGATCGAGCTCAACAAGCAGGTAAATGCATTTGAACTCTTCGAAAGCGCCATTCAGGAAAGCATCAGCTTCGCTCCCGGCCAGATTTTCAGTACTGATGCCAGGTTCAGCAATTATATCCGCATCAGCTTCGGTGCACCTTATAACGCGGCCATCGATGCCAGTTTAAGGAGATTGGGGGAAATGATCAGGGCACAAAGTGTTTGAATCCTTACCAGGCGAACATTTTTCTCAGCAAACTTAAAACCTGCTGTGAGGTGGCAGAATCGAGTTGCCCTATTTTCTTCGTTAATCTAACTTTATCGATAGCTCTTAGCTGATCTAATGCAATTTGTCCGTCTCGTCCATCCACATGACAGTCAATGCGCGTCGGATACTTGCGGATAGTAGACGTCAACGGAGCGATGATAACTGTTTTGAGGTGGCCGTTCATTTCATCAGGGGAGACGACAAGACAGGGCCTGCTTTTTTTGATTTCACTGCCCAGCGTAGGATCCAGTGACGCGAAATAGACCTCGAATCTTTGGATTACCATGTCCATTCGGAATCGTCAAATGCATTTGGACCATCGTCCATTAGATTTTCGTCGTCACTCACCGTAGCGTCCTCAGCAGCCAGCCGGAACTGCTCCGCCCACCCTTCACGCGGATTGGTAGTAGCAGGAAAAATCATGATAGCATTCCCTTTGATCTCGACATTGACATACTCTTCAATATCGACTTGGTCAAGCATGGTTTTGGAAAGCAAAATTCCCTGGGAATTTCCGATCCGTCGAATTTTGGTCAGCATAGTACAAAGTTATAATTTGTTATAACACATCAAAATCCTAGACCGTTCCAATGTACAAGTGGCTGATCAATAGTTCAAAAACAATCGCAACAATATTGCAATTACTTGATTTTCAGCACTTGTAACCCTGTTGCACGGGTTTGCGGCCTACCTTTGCAATGATCCTGCGGCGGGCAGCCGCATAAGGCAGGTCTTTATATTTGAATGATTGCATTATGAAACTCGACGAAAATACCTCCACCCACACGCATGATGATTGCTGCTCGACGAAAACGGAGCAGCATGGCAAACATAATGGACATAACCACTCGCACGACCACAGTCACGACGACGATCATGACCACGACCACGGAGACCATAGCCATGGGACCGACGGCGACGCCGGCATTCTCAAAAGTCGGTGGATGCTCTGGCTCAGCCTGGCGATACTGGCGGTTTTTCTCATTTTGACCTACATTTCGAAAATTGAGCTCCCGCGCATAGTCGAAATCTCGATGATGTTAGTCGCCTATGTGCTGGCGGGAAATAAAACAGTCGCGCTGGCATTCCGAAAAGCAAGCCGGGGCGATTTTTTCAATGAATTCACCCTGATGACCATCGCTACCTTCGGTGCTTTTTATATCGGGGAGTTTAGTGAGGGGGTTGCTGTGATGATTTTTTACGAAATCGGCGAGCTCTTTCAGGACATCGCCGTCAGCCGCTCCAAACGCTCCATTAAGGCACTACTCGACATCCGCCCCGACACCGTGACTGTGTTACGCGGCGACAAACCATTGCAAGTTACACCCGACGAAGTTCAGATCGGCGAAAAAATATTGGTCAAAGCCGGCGAAAAAGTGGCACTGGACGGCGAAATGATTTCTGAATCAGGCATATTCAATACTGCGGCCCTAACTGGTGAGCCAAAGCCGCAGATTATCGAAAAAGGCCAGAAAGCACTCGCCGGTATGATCGCGATCGAGAAATCGGTCGAAGTCGAGGTAAAAGCGCTTTTCAAGGACTCCAAACTTTCCCGCATACTGGAAATGGTGCAGGAGGCGAGCGCCCGCAAGGCCCCTACCCAACTGCTGATAAGTCGCCTCGCACGCGTCTATACCCCGGTGGTCTTTTTACTCGCATTGCTCATTATCGTAGTCCCCGCGCTCTTTACAGCCGATTACAATTTTGACCAGTGGCTCTACCGCGGCATGGTTTTCCTCGTGATCGCCTGCCCGTGTGCATTGACGATCTCCATTCCATTGGGCTACTTTGGTGGCATCGGGCTAGCCTCCCGCAATGGCATTTTGGTAAAAGGCGCTAATTTTTTGGATGTGATTACCAAAATCGATACGGTAGTTTCCGATAAGACCGGCACGCTGACCAAAGGGGTTTTTAAAGTCCAGAAAGTGGAGGCGAGCATTAATAAAAACGATTTCATACAAATCGCAGCATCTTTGGAAAGCTACTCTACGCACCCCGTAGCGAAAGCAGTCGTAGCTGCGGCAGGGACAACCCTATTGACAAGGCCGGTTGATGTGGAAGAAATCGCGGGGTACGGCCTGAAAGGTACAGTTGATGGCAGGGTTGTAATCGCGGGAAACACTAAACTCCTCGACAGACATTTGGTTAAATATCCGGTGGAACTCGCTTCTCTCGTAGAAACACTCGTGATCGTTGCGATCGACGACAGCTATGCCGGCTATTTCCTTATTGCTGACGAAATTAAAGACGACGCTGCCGCCGCTGTCGCGGAATTGAAAACCCTCGGCATTTCGACGATCATGTTGTCGGGTGATAAGGAAGCCGTCGTTGGCAAGGTTGCACAAGAACTGGGTATAGCCCGAAGTTACGGTGGCTTGCTGCCGGAAGACAAGGTAAGAATCGTGCAAGAGCTTAAAGATCAGGGCAAACGCATTGCATTCGCAGGCGATGGCGTGAACGACGCACCCGTGATTGCACTCGCGGACGCGGGCATAGCCATGGGCGCGCTCGGCTCCGATGCTACCATCGAAACCGCTGATATAGTGATCCAGAACGACCAGCCATCGCGTATTGCTGCGGCTGTAAAAATCGGTAAAATCACAAAATCCGTTGTTTACCAGAACATTTCACTCGCAATGGGAGTTAAAATTGCAGTGATGGTACTCGGTGCGGGCGGCGTTGCCACTCTCTGGGAAGCCGTATTCGCTGACGTCGGCGTAGCGCTGCTGGCCATTCTCAATGCCTATCGTATTCAGGGAAAGAAAATATAGTTAGCCTGCATTATTCAAATCATGGGAAAGCAACTGGACCGGATCACTCCGGAATTGGAATCGTTCATCAATAAGCAAAAGATCTATTTTGTTGCGACAGCGGCGGAAACGGGCACTGTAAACCTGTCTCCTAAGGGAATGGACTCGTTCCGCATTCTCGGCCCCAACCGGGTCATGTGGCTGAATGTCACCGGAAGCGGCAACGAAACTGCGGCGCATTTACTACTGAATGACCGCATTACCGTTATGTTTTGTGCATTCGAGGGTAAACCGCTAATCCTTCGCCTGTACGGGCATGGCAAAGCTTACCATCCTGCCGACGCCGAATGGCACGAATACTACCCGCTTTTTCCTCCACTCGAAGGTGCGCGGCAGTTGATAGACATACAAGTAGACCTCGTCCAGACCTCCTGCGGCATGGCTGTGCCGTTCATGGATTATAACCGCGAACGGGACGAGCTAAACGCGTGGGCCAGGAAACAAGGGCCGGACGGCATTCACAATTATTGGGCAAAGAAAAACATGGCCAGCATCGATGGTTTCGACACAGGTATCTTTGCCTCCAACGCAACGGATGCAGGCAAATAAACACGCAGCAAGTACAACAGTACTGAACCTGCTGCGTGTCTCAACACAGGCTTCCTCGCACAGACGAATACTCGAATGTGAAAAACCAATCCGGTTTTTCCGATAGCACACGATTTTAAAGGCGACTCAAAGCCTCCGATAAATCAGTGATACTTACCGAAAAATAATTCTTCAAACGACTGGAACGGGAGTAATGCCTGCCACCTTTTCAAGGGCGATGGTGACCCTTTCGATGCGGTCTACGTTACCGCGACTACTGTCCGAAACTGCCTGTGCTACTGAGGTTAAGTAATCCCCACCCAGCTTGGTGTTGAAGAAAGGGTCCGCTTCCGCGAGCACTCCCCGCCAGCTTTTGCCGACAATGTTTCTGGACTTGATGAACCTGACTAGCAGGCGCTCCTTAATGGATAAACCACCATACTCGGAGACTCGGGCTTGAAGCTCTGTCATGAGATCGTATAGGGTGTGTAGAAAAATTGTAATTTGCGCTTTACAGATGGTGTAAAGCATATCTAATTCAAAAGTACAGAATTATTATACAAACGTCAAGTAATTTTATATTAAACTTATAACTAATGTCAATTGTTGGCGAAAGAATAAGAAAATGCCGCGAATTGGCGGGTTGGAACCAGCATAAGCTGGCCAAGGCTTTGAAAAAATCAGGCAAAGCAGTGATATCAAACTGGGAAAACGGCAGGAACGATCCGTCGCTGGCCGAGCTCCGGATGATGGCCGAACTCTTCGACACGACAGTTGCCCAACTCGTCGGCGAGGTGCCGATGTTCGAAGAACCCCGCGAACAGTATATCATGATCAAGAAGGACGACCTGATCGACCTTCAACGCAAGGCGCTTGAACTCGAAGCCGACCGGATCAACGCCCTGAAAGAACAATTGGAACAAGCGCAGAAAGGCGAGGAGCCCGGCGAGGAACCTGCATCATAATGCCAGGTTCCGCTGAAACAACGACCGGAAACCCAATGCACAGGCACAGCTGGTGACGATCAGCAAGATCCATAAAGCGCTGTATCCCCAATGTCCGGCCACATACGCTCCGATAACCGGGCCGATAATCTGCGCAACCGCCTGAGAGACGGAATAGGCGGCCGAATATTTGCCCCTGTTCAGATCGCTGGCGCGGTTCATGACGAAAGTACTCAGATAAGGGAAAGCCAGCATTTCGCCCGTCGTGAACAGCACGACCGTCGCGACGGCCAGGATTACCGGTAAAACATGCGGGACAATCAGCGCCAGGAATGCCATCGCACTGAAAAGCGGGCCCGAAACCATGTAGAAATAATCAGGTTTCCGGTTGGCCAGGTTTTGCACCAGGACCATTTCAAACAGCGCGATGATCAGCCCGTTCATGCCCAGGATAATCCCGATGGTAGATTCTCCAATGCCCATTTCTTCCTTCCAGTAAACCGGTACAAGCCTGAACAACACTACAAAGCACAGCATATAGAGCGTAACCATCACAAGAAAACGTACAAAAAACGCATCTTTCCAGGGAGAAGCCGTACTTATATTGGCCTCGGTGGGAAGCTCACTTTTCGTAGCATGCTTTCTTTTAGGCAGGAGTATCACGATGAGCAAACCTGCGAGCACATATACTATACCGTCAACCCAGAACAACAGGTGATAGTTAATAGCAGCAAGCAACCCTCCCACTCCGGTACCGAAGCCGAAGCCGATATTGGTAGCAAGGCGGTTGAGCGCATACGAGCGTATGAGGTTTTCCGGTGCCGAATAGGCGGCGATGGCCGTTTGGTTCGCCGGTTTGAATGCCTCCACGAAGAAACTGAGAACGACTATCAACACACAAAGCAGTCCGAAATCGGTTACAAAGCTGAAAAGGGTAAAGAACACACCACTCAATATCAGGCTACCGATCTGCACGGGCTGAAAGCCCAGCTTATCCGTCAGGTAACCGCCCGCCATTGCGCCCAGGACCGAGCCAACGCCGAAAAGTGTAATGATAAGCCCGGCGTCCTCGATACTCCGATGCAGGCTCTGGGTAATATACATACTCATAAAGGGCACAGCCATATAACCGCAACGGTTCACCAAAATGACCAGGCTCAACAACCAGGTTTCCCTGCTGAGCCCGGTGAATGATACCCTGTAAGCATCAATAACTTTCCTGATCATAGCAAATCCTTGATAATCTTCACGCTTTCTTCGAGTTCTCCCGAATCAGAAGAAGCGAATCCAAGGCGTATATAGTTCCTGAATTGTGCGGGATATCCGGCAACTTTTCCATTGGAAAAATATAAATCCCTTTGCGCCGCCTTTTCTGCCAGCTTCGCAATATCGATTTTCGGATCAAACCGCGTCCATACGGCCATCCCGCCATCGGGGATTTCGAAGCTAATGTGGTCGGACAATTCGTTCATTAAAAGCTCGCAAAACAAATCCCGGCGTTGTTTGTAAACCCGTACAGACTTTCGCAAATGCCGCTGGATAACGCCGGTTTGAAGGAGTTCGGCGATGGCATTTTCGAGCATGGTGTCCCCTTGCCTGTCGATAATACGGCGCAGAGAGGCCAGATGTGCAATCACATCTTCCGGTCCGACGAGGTAGCCGACGCGGAATGCCGGCGAAATTGTTTTCGTAAACGACCCGCAATAAAGTACCATTCCGGCCTGATCGGCCCCGAAAAGCGGCAGTAACGGTTTGCTCAAATAATGGAAATCATAGTCGTAATCATCTTCAAAAATCACGAAACCATACTTTTCAGACAATTTCAAAAGTTTGATCCGGCGATCGGGGCGCAATGCCACGGTGGTAGGATACTGATGATGGGAAGTGACATACACCATTCGCACCGGCTGCTTCAAACATATTTCTTCCAGGGCATCAGTGTCCATTCCGTGCTCGTCCACAGGCACATGGCAAATATTGGCGCCTGCCTGAATAAAGTTCATCGACGCTCCGAACCAGCCGGGAGAATCGGTGACAACGCAATCGCCAGGCTTCACGAGGCTCGTCACAGCCAGGTACATGCCCATGATCATCCCTCTTACGATCAATATATTAGCTGGTGAAGTTTTCAGACCGCGCGTTTCGTTCAAATGACTTGATAGCTCCTGCCTCAGCCAGTTTGTACCACCGGTCTCCCCATAACCGAGCCGCGCGTAGGCATTACCGTGCAGCAACTGGCTCCTGTATGCGCGCGACAAATCTTCCAACGGCGCAAGCCTCGGGTCTGGAAACCCATCGTCGAGATGGAGTCGCGAGCCGGCTTTCAGTACGGCGCGGTTAAGATGGTTTGGCTTTTCAAACTGAAAACCTGCTTTTTTAAGCGGATCCCTGCCTGTCGCTATCTCCATCGGCAGTGGTAGCGGCCGCAAGTCGGGAAGGTTCCGGGCCACGAATGTGCCATTTCCGGTCTGACTTTCCAGCCAGCCTTGCGCCAGCAATTCGTCATACGCCTGCACGACTGTCCTCCGGTGCACCTTCAAAACAGAAGCCAACCGCCTCGTACTCAACAACCGGTAACCCGATTGCAAAGTACCGTTCTTAATCAAAGACATCAGCTGGTTAGCGATTTGAAGATATACTGGCTGTTTTCCTTCTTTGTCAGGTGTGATCAGCGTAGACAGCACATTCATCATAATTGGACTACCACAATTTAAAATATTGGATTAAAGAGGTAGGCCAATTAAATCATAATTTTGAAAAAAACAAAGCCAATGAGCACACCACCACCCTATCTTGTACCTAGCCGGGCGGCCAAGCGCACGCACTACGGGCACGAAACAATCTGCGCTATCCTCGACGAGGCACTGTTTTGCACTATTAGCTATGCTATGGACAACAAGCCGTTCTCCATTCCGACGGCTTTTGTCCGCTATGAAGACAAAATCTACATTCACGGCTCCGTGGGCAGTCATTTCATCAGGACGATCGAAACGGGCATACCGGTATGCATTTCCGTCATGCTGACTGATTCGCTCGTTGTCGCGAAATCGGCATTCAGCCATTCGGTCAACTACCGATCGGTGATTATTTTTTCCAAAGCGGAGAAAATCGAAGATATCGAAACGAAACGGGCGGCATTTGAATGGCTTACCAATAAAATAGTACCGGACAGCTGGGATTACCTCCGTCCGATGACCGACAGCGAGGTAAGAAAAACGACCGCGCTGGCATTCTCCTTCGAAGAAGCCTCGGCCAAAATGCGTGACGGCATGCCGAACGACGAGCCGGAAGACCTGGCACTGCCTATTTGGTCAGGCCTCATTCCGCTGCAAACTTTACGGGGCAAGCCGGTAGCCGATGCATCGAGTCAAAATATTCCACTTCCTCAACATTTAAGTTAACCGCATGCAACTTTGATACCGGTTCGAGCATCTTTCGGGCAAATTCACCTGCAATATCACACCCAAATGTTGCACTTCATGTCAGGAAAGGAAATATTCGACCGGTATCAATTGGCGGCTTTAAAGAACGGGCTGGGTTCTCATGAATTCAATTATGGGAACATACTGTACCAGGCACTGCGTATTGAAGGGGAAGAAAGGGTTTTCCAACTACTTGAATTGGCAGAAAACACTGGTAAACGCATTGCGCTTGCTTATTCAGCATTGCAAACGGAAAGCGGCGGCGAGCCTAATATGGTGATCCTGGTCTGAAAGTTGGCGATTCAAAACAATTCCCTCCTTAAAACATCCGATTCCTTTTGATTTGCGGCCATTCGTGCCGAATTTTGGCGTTAACGAATGCCTGATTGAGTCTGCAAATTATATGGAATTTCTCGTCGTTATCGCCTTTTTCGGCTATATCTACTACCTGCGCAACTACGCCGACCTCCGCACACCGAGTGAAAAGGAAGCCACAGCGCTTTCCGAAGGAATAAAGCTTTATGAAAACGGGCGAACCGGCGATGCCTTTGCATATTTCGATTCGAAGATCAGGCAAAAGCCTAAATCCTGCATTGCGTACCTGTACCGTGCTTTGTGCCAAAAAGAGCTTCAAAATCCCGATGCAGCAATAGCCGATATGCAAGCGGGCCTAAGCTACGACGACCAGGTTTTTCCGCTTCACCTCGAACTCGGAAAACTGTATTTCGAACAAAATCAACCCGATAAGGCACTGGTAGCATTAAACAGGGCTGTCGCGTTATCCGAAGAAACCAGTACTGATGCTTATCACTGGCGTGCAAAAGCGTTAAAGCAACTTGGCCGTGAAAAAGAGGCGATGCACGACGCTGCACATGAAGTCGAATTGAAAGCCGTTTTGTCAACCAATCCCCAAACCTCCACTACCTCCAAAGCCCCGTTCTTCGATAAGAGGCTCGCTATCAACATGGTGATGATCGTTATGACGAGTGTATTACTCGTATATGTCATCAAAAATGCGGAAAGCATTCACTTGCCCTATCTCGTTGCCGTTTTTGCCGCGATTTCCATCGGCTTTGTCGAGCCTTACAGAGGCTGGCTGCTGGCTGTTATGCAGTGTATTCTCCTGGTTGCCGGCTATTTTCTGCTTACTTCCCGCCCCGACGATCGGGCCAGGCAGGAGTTGGAAAATTTTAGCCTCTACGGCTCAATGATTCTAACGTTCGCCGCCAGCTTTCTGGGAGGTTTCTTGAAGCGGGCACTTAATATGAAATAGACCGCTGGCCCCAAATCGGTTACCATGTTACTATTTCATGCTGCATTATCTGCGAATTGAAATCCGCTTCGAAACCATGGAACCGTCCCAGCACGTGATCACCAGGGAATAAAGCCCGCGTTTCAAATGCGACACGTCGACCGTGCCGTTCTGTTTTTCCTTCAATGAGATCGCTAGTCCGGACCGCGTCCAGGCTACGATCGTTGCTACCTCCATTCTGGACATACCCGAAATCCGGACTTCGTCCGTAGCCGGATTAGGTGAAATAGTGACCTCTCGCTTCAAATCTTCTGCTTTTTTCATGTTTGGGATGCAAGTGGGTGTCGAGCACATTTGAACCTGTGCTGATCAATAATCTCCTGCAATTTGAAAATACCACCCGCTCCTGTCAAATACGTTGTTCAAACGGCGGGTAAGCAATGACCAAACGGAGCAAAAAAAGCGCAGCCCGAACAAGCGAGCTGCGCGTGTATAAAAATCAGATGCATATTTTCTTATTTGGTCAGAACCAATAGTGAAAACCCGCCGACCGTTTTCACGGCGAGTTCAGGATTAATCGTGTAAAGTACTTTTCTAAAAGAGTTGACCACCTTTCCATTGAAGTTGTGCTTGCCGTAATTCAATTCTAATTCCGATAGCGTGTAAAACCAATCGATTACTTCCAGGCCGCAATCTTTCAGGGTGTTAGTGGCCATCTCCCGGGTAAAATGATGAATATGGCCCACCGAATGTCTCAATTTCATCAAATGGCCTGTAAATGCGGCGAGGGCTGAAAAATCGAGCGGGATATGGAAAATCTTGTATTCTGCATGACGAGCGCTCTTTCTGATAAAATCGAAATAGTCTTCAACGTGTTCAAACACGTCGATCATCAGCAGGACATCGAACTTTTCGTTTGTCTGCAACAGGTCGTCATTAAAGAACTTCAAACGGTCTTTTTCCCGCGACTTGCAAAACTCGTACGCATCCGGAGAAATGTCATAACCGTAAAGTTTCACATTCTTTTCCTCCCAGCGTTCATGGATCTGATTGAGGATTTCGCCTGCTCCACACCCGATCTCTACAATCGATTTGGGATGCAGGTCATTCTTTTTCAGCATTTTGATGATCTGAGTGGCCTTCCAGGGGGAATCTTCAATATGCCAGCTGGGGTTAGCCTTCAGATAATCGGATGAAGCATTTACATAATCCATAACTATCGTGTGTAACTACCAAGTTCGTATCAAGACTGACAAAGTAATTCACGAAAGAAAATCATCCCTTATTAAATGTGTGAAGTGCCTGGCCTGGTTATTGTTAGGTAAATTTGGAAACAATAACTGGCTATGATCACGGACGAACGACAACAACTTGAGGACAAAATCCTGGCAAAGCGGCAGCAAATCGATTTTGAACGCGCTGCCCTTGAAGAAACCATCGCGTTCTCGGCGGAAAACCGCGAGAACCCCGATATTATGGAAGAAACAAAGAATTTCGACGATCCTGCACAAAATGCAGCCGATAGCACAGAAATGAAATCACTGAGAGCTGCCGAACGGGAGCTGGAAGAACTGTTGCGTCAGTTGGAACTATTAAAAGATAAGTAAGCGCTCATTCCAGCGGAAGAACAGGTACGGACACTTCTACGGTTGTGGAATCTGTTTCTTTGCCATTCACCTTCCCAATGCCGAAATCGCCTCGGTTAACTTTAAACTTTCCATAAAACTGGTACTGACCACCAGCGCCGGAGAATGTGAAAGGGATCGCTATGTCCTTTTTTATTCCTCTCAATTCGAGCTCTCCACAGACGATGAAACCGGTATCCGTTCGACTTACCGCTTTTGATAAAAAGTAGATGCGTGGATATTTATCCGCGTCAAACCACTTCTCGCTTCTGGCGTGCTTGTTTTTCAGTTCAATCCCCGTGTCGATCGAGGCGACATCCACAGACACTTCGAAATGAGAATCATCCGGATTGCCCGGATCAAATCGGATGTTTCCCTCCATTTTCCGGAAGGATCCGTGTGCATATTTCCCCTCAAATCTGACTTGGTAACCTTCCATAATTCGCCAACCCACAGCCATGGCGAATGCATATCCACTCATTATCAACAAGCTGACCGATGTTAAATATTTTCTCATTGTCAATTTTCGAATTATCAGGCTAGTATGCGCTTGTTTTTGATCATGGACGGATTCACTCCGCGGTACTTTTTGAATGCCACTGAAAAATGATGCGCGTGCTCATACCCCAGCAGGTCCGAGACTTCCTCCACAGACCGCGAAGCATCCAGCAACAGCTGCTCAGCATAGTCCATTCGTAATTTACGCAGGTAACCAAAGACGGTGGTACCAAACAATTCCCTGAATCCTTTCTTGACTTTAAACTCATTCAACAAACAAATCCGCGACAGTTCCGCAAGTGAAAAGTCTTCCAGAAAATGACTATCCAGGAAATATTTCAGTTGATGTAACTTGTCCTTATCCGCTGCTGAAATACTTTCGGCTTGCAGCGGCCCGCGGAACTGTTCGATCTGCAATGCCAGTAATTCCAACACTTTGGACTGAATCATCAGGTTGCGAATAGCTCCGGTTTGCCTGCATTGTTTCACTTCTTGGATCAGGCCTTGCATGAGCGGCGTGGTATCGGCGGTGCCGGTAATACCTGAAAATGGCCGGTTGTAAAGCAAATTCTTCTGAACACGCTCGCTCCAATGGTCGTCACACCCGATAACCTCCCCGAAGAACGCCTTATCAATGCTGATGTGGAACATTTCCAGGGAATCGTTTGCCGCTACCCGGTTGGTATCTCCACCCTCGGGTGAAAAAACCAGGTTATGCTTGCCGGGTCTCATGTTCAATTCATGGGACAGTCCCTCGAAGGTGGTATCGAGTCTTCCAGCCATGTGGAAATTGATATTGATCGTGTCCACAGGCGTACTATCATAAAGGGTCACATCTTCCCTTGATGTCCAATGGAGGTTCATTACGTGCATATGCGGAAAAAGCAGGCTCCTGAACTTCATCTCGCCGACCTTCGGGTGGTAGCGGGTCAGAATCGCGCCCGGATTGTCTATGTGCGCACCCGGAATAACCGACTGCGGATTAGGTATCGGGTTAAAATCAAGGATGTCAGCGGAATGAATGAGCGTAGCCATAGAGCAGAATGGTTTGAACACCGTACGAAAATACGGCCGTGGCTGTTTCAACCGTGCTCCTTAATGAGTGAACGGCCCAACTAATCGACGAAATCCGTTCGTCGTAGATTTTAATCCGTTTTGCGTAGGCCCTGGCGGCATTGCCGTCCGCATTTTTGCCAAAAAAACTTCAAAAGCCATGATCAGAAAAATCTTAAAATGGACAGGCATTTTCCTGGCCGGAATCGTGCTCGCAGCGATTTCTATCTACACTTACATGTCGGTTGCTATGAAAAACCGTATGAATAAAGGCTATGTATTTGAAAAGGATATCATTGAAATTCCCACTGACAGTGCTGCTATCGCACGCGGGAAGCATTTGGTGGCGATTAAAGGATGCCAGGATTGCCATGGAAATAATCTCGAAGGCAAAGTGATGAACGACGATGGCGCTATTGGCCGGCTGGTCGCGGGAAATCTCACCTATGGAAAAGGCGGTTTACCGGGCAACTATGACGTCTCTGACTGGCTTTCCGCACTGAGGCACGGCGTTCACCAGGATGGCAAACCGCTCCTTTTTATGCCTTCGCATGAAACGACATTGCTCTCGCAGCAGGACTTGGCCGCGCTCATTGCCTACTGTCGGCAGATACCGAAAGTAGACAATAGCCTTCCCGCGAATGACCTCGGCCCGGTGGCTGTCGTCATGAGCTACCTCGACAAAATGCCGCTCTTGTCCGTTGAGAAAATCGATCATAATAAACCGATGGTTGCCCGGGCAGATTCCACGGAGGGAGTAGCACAAGGGAAATACCTGGCCGTATCGTGTTCAGGTTGCCACCGCGAGAATTTTAAAGGAGGCGAACCGCTCGCGCCCGGCTTTCCGCCCGTACCCGACATTACGCGGGCAGGCCATGTTGGTAAATGGACAAAAGCACAGTTTATCGCGACGCTTACCTCCGGGAAAACGCCCGAAGGCCATGTGCTCAAAAACGAAGATATGCCGTGGAAAATGACTGCGCAGTACACGCGCAGCGAACTCTCGTCGCTCTACGATTTCCTGCAATCTATCCAATAAACAACCGGGCCGGACTTTTCGAGGTCCGGCCCGGTGCTGATATTATTCTTCTCCTGTTGCGATGGGCCTTTCCGTCCGCGACCACTCGCTCCACGAGCCCACGTACAGGCTCGCGCCGTGCAGGCCCGCCTCCGCGAGCGCCAGCAGCGTATGGCAAGCGGTCACGCCCGAGCCGCAATGCACGATCACCTTGCGGGGGTCCTTGTCTGCCAATGCCTCCTTGTACTTCGCGGCGAGGTCCGCAGGTGACATAAATTCACCCTTTCCATCCAGATTGGAAGTATAAGGTATATTGACCGCCCCCGGAATATGGCCGGCCACCAGGTCGATCGGTTCGCTTTCGCCCACATAACGATAATGCTCACGGACGTCGATCACCATCGACTCGGGATCCGCGGCGGCAAGTGCCACGTCGTCGGCGTCCACCAACGGCATTTGCCACCCTTTGATCGGATATTCTTCCAATGCATGCAGCGAGGCTGTTTTTTGTGTAAGATCGATGCCAGCTTCTGAGATCGCATCGAGTCCACCGCTTACTACGAACACCTTTTCGTGCCCGGCCGCTTTGAGCATCCACCAGAAGCGTGCCGCTGCATTAGCACCCTTTTTATCATCATATACAACAACCGTCGATGAAGGGCTGATCCCCAAAATTCCCAAAAAACGCCCAAAGTCATCGGGCTCAGGCAGCGGGTGCCGGCCGCCGTTCGACGGATCTCCCGTCTTCTCCGACAAGTCGGTTTCGAGGTCTACAAACTGCGCGTTTTCGAGGTGCGCCTGGTTGTACCTTTCCAGAGCATCGGTCCCTCCCCGTGCATCGATCACGATGGGGTCTTCATTTTTCAGAATGGTTTTGAGCTGGTCTGTTGTAATGATATTCATGTCCGGGTCATTTAAAAAACTTTGGTAAATAACGTTACTTTTCTCGAAAACCAGCGTCTAAATAGTCAAGTTGAACCGTTTCGCACGCTGTAACCATGAACAAATTGCCCAATTGTTCGCAGGCATTTATTTCAAGAAGTAAAATTGAGAACTATTTGCTGAACGCCAGCCATTGTGAAGGCAAATCAAAAGCGATGTTTTTTAGTAAATTTGGTTATTCGCTTGCCAATAGTAACGAGTTCTACGAGTCGCTCCGGGACCTGGCTTGTGAAAGTTTGATCATACAAATTGAAGAACGGCCTCCATTTGGAACCAGGATTACAACAGAAGGCTCACTGCGCACGCCTGATGCCAGAAACCCACAAGTACGCGCTGGATGGTTTTTTGATAAGGATGATCCCAAGAACATTCCAAGATTAGTCACTGTAATTCCCGCAAGATCAAAATGAAAGAACTGGATATCGTTGTCCTAACCCAAGATTTGCCCGAACTGGAATTGCAAACGGGCGATATCGGCACCATTGTAATGACACATTCACAAGATGCCGCCTTCGAAGTTGAGTTCTGCACACTCGATGGCGAAACTGTTGCTGTCGAAACCCTCCTTCCTTCCCAGATTCGTCCGATTGGCCGCGGCGAGATCGCGCATGTGCGTAAGTTGCCGGCCATCATGGCTCCGCATTAATCCATAAAAGAATCCTGACGAGCGTAAGTTTTTCCCAATCTCAGCAACCTATTGGGAAAAATTTGATTTTTTATGGAGAAAATTTTTCTTGAAACGATTGGGGCACACCAGCGGATCATTTTTAAGGTAAGCCGGATGTACAGAAACACGCCGGAGGATCAGCAGGACCTTTTCCAGGAAATCGTGTACCAGCTCTGGCGTGCTTTCCCGGGATTCCGGAATGAATCGAAGATTACCACCTGGATTTACCGCATCGCGCTGAATACCGCCATGGCGTCGTACCGAAAGCAGCGCCCCCCCATTTCCCTTTCCGAGCATCCGCCCGACCTCGCCGATGCATCCGATACCATTTCCGAGCGGGAAGAATGGCTCTTTCGCGCATTGCGCACGCTGAGCGAATCGGAACGGGCGCTCATTTCCCTTTACCTGGAAGATTACTCGTACGCCGAAATCGCCTCGGTAACAGGCATTTCTGAAAACTATGTGGGCGTGAAACTCAACCGCATCAAAGAAAAACTCAAAACACTCTCAAACTCACAAAAATGATGAATATCGATGATCTGAAATCAGACTGGCAAAGCGCCTGCCAGGCATCGCTTTCTGAAAAGGAACTGGCGATGATGACGCGCGTTCGCAACCACCCCACCCTTCGCAAATTGCGGATCAAATTCATGACGGAAATAGTGGCCCTTACCGCGTTTCTGTTTCTTTTTTATGATGGCCTTGATGGGGCTCAAAAGCCTTTGATAGTTAATGTCTTACTGATTATCAGCGTTATTATTTACATCATAAATAACGCATTAAGCTATTTTCATATCCAGAATCCGCTGGTAAGCGGGAACATTCGGGAGGCGCTGGCAAACCAGGCGCGTTCATTGAAAAGGCTGGCAGTGCTTTCGCAGGTGTCGTCGGTTGTGTACGCGGCCGCATTAATGCTCTTCCTGACTTATCAAACGGCTTTCACGCAGCGCAAATACATCATTTTGAGCGCATTAATCGTCACTTTCTTACTACTATTCTACTATTCGTGGATTACCTGGCAAAGAAAAATCACGAATTTCAGGCAGTTGGAAGCAGATTTTTGACATTTTAGCAGGATTAACCATCATCCACGCCATGATTTGCCAGGAATTTACAGCAGACGACATTGCGTTCCTCCCTGCACTCGAACCTGAGGGCTGGGGCGACATCCGCCCCCGATTTGAGTTTTTTTTAAGATCGGAATATTGCAAGCCCATCAAAATCGTCGAAGACGGCCGGCCTGTTGCGGTGGGCACCTCCATTTTTCACAGCGATACGGTCTGGCTCGCGTGTATCATCACACACGCGGATTACCGGAACAGGGGCCTCGGAAGCGCCATTACCCGCCATTTGATCGGAAACGTCGACCGGAACCGTTACCCTACCATTAACCTGGATGCTACCGAATTTGGCTATCCGGTGTATTTGAAACAGGGTTTCGAAGTGGAATGCCAGTATGCGCATTTGCGGCGCGAAGACAATGCCCCCGAATTGCCCCCCTCTCCGCAGATCCGACCGTTTACCGAAGATTTTCGTGAAGCGGCTTATGCGATCGACCGGATGGTTTCCGGTGAAGACAGGCGTGGGATCATGGCTGAGTTTTTGGCCGACTCCTTTATATATGTGGATTCCAATGAGGCATTGCAGGGCGTCTATCTTCCCTCATGGAGCGACGGGCCAATTGTGGCTACGAACAATGCCGCCGGTTTTGCCCTTATGCAATTGCGCGCTGCGTCCAGGCCGTTTGCGATCCTGCCGATGGATAATACCGCCGGATTGAAATTCCTGCAAGAACATGATTTCCATATTCGTAAGACCTCCCGACGGATGATCCTTGGCCCAAAGAGGGTGTGGCATCCTGAGCATCTTTACAACCGCATTAGCGGCGCATTGGGCTGATCAGCGCAGGACAAGCTCGCTGATTTTCGAAAATTCGGTGTGCGGCGCCATGGCCCTGACGATCCCTTTGCGATCCACCAATATAAAATAGGGCGTCTCGCTGATCTTATAACGGTGATTGAAACCATACGATTCCGGAACCGGAATGAAACCGCAGTTCCGTTTCGGGATCGCTTCCAGGCATTCCTCCTCGGTATTGAGGGTCGTACCAAGAGAGACGATCTCGATACCTTTCCTTTTATTCTCATCCACAAAGTTGGAAATCACCTTCGTGCTGGCGAGCGTGTAGAGCGGCTTTTCGTAGCGTACCCAAAAACCGAGCAGAATGTACTTCCCCCGCAGTTTTTCCGAATCATATTCTCGCCCATCGAGTCCGCGCATTACGAAGGGGGCGATCGGCTCACCTACTTCCGGCATAAGGTCGGGATTGTTCATTACCGAGCCATCCTGCTGCACGTACAACTGACTCTTTTTGATGATTTCAAAGGATGACGCTTTTCCGTATTTATCGAATATCGGCTGGGTTTTGTATTGTCCCGGACTACGTTTGAGCATATTGTCGTAAGTCTCATAACTGATCCGCTTACCAGTGGCGTGATCAATGATAGGCGAATCGCGGTTTATGACAAACTGCTGACTTACCTTGCCGTTATAGCGTGTTACCTTGGGTTCGTCGGACTGACAAAATGCTGAAAATCTGGCAAATCCGACCATTGCCAGCAAACAGATAGAAAATTTAGGTAAACGACTCAAAAACATTCCGCCACAAAGGATTGTATTAGTATCAAAAAATTGATATTTTCATGCACAAATAATCACCTGGCACGACCTCCTAATAACTGGTAATTGCCATTCGATATTTTAGGCCGATTTAACTAATTGCAAATTTTTGGTATGTACGAGCGGATCCGGGAGAAGTTGGAGATTCTGGCTGATGCTGCGAAATACGATGTGTCGTGTTCATCGAGCGGCAGCAATCGGAAGAATGAGAACAAGGGAATTGGGGACGCAGAAGGAACGGGAATCTGCCACACCTACACCGAAGATGGCCGATGTGTGTCACTTTTGAAAATACTACTTACCAACCACTGTATTTACGACTGCGCATTCTGTGTTTCGCGGCGCAGCAATGATATCAAACGGGCAGCATTTACCGTCGAAGAAGTGGTGGAACTGACGATGAATTTCTACCGGCGCAACTACATCGAAGGGCTGTTCCTTAGTTCGGGTATTTTCAAAGATGCCGATTATACCATGGAAAGGCTCGTCCGCATTGTAAAAAAGCTGCGACTGGAAGAGCGTTTCAATGGTTATGTCCATTTGAAAACGATCCCCGGCGCGAGTGATGAACTGTTGCACGAGGCGGGCATGTATGCCGACCGCATGAGCATTAATCTCGAAATGCCTACCGAAACAGGCCTGAAACTGCTTGCGCCTGAAAAGTCGCACGCCGAGGTAAAAAAGCCTTTAAAATACATTCAAAACAACATCACCCAATTTGAAAGCGAGAAAGCGCTGATTAAAAGTGTGCCGAAATTCGTGCCGGCCGGACAGAGCACGCAGATTGTTGTAGGGGCCACGCCTGAGTCGGACAAAGAGATTTTGTACACGGCTAATGCGTTCTATCAGAATTTTTCCCTGAAACGGGTTTACTACTCGGGCTATATTCCAATCAGCCACGATGCGCGGCTGCCGGCGATCGGCTCGCAACCGCCCCTGATCCGCGAAAACAGGCTGTATCAGGCCGATTGGCTGATGCGTTTCTACGGTTTTAAAGTTCAGGAAATCCTTAACGACGTTCATCCGAACCTCGAAGCGGACGTAGATCCGAAATTAAGCTGGGCATTGCGCAACCTCGAACATTTTCCTGTCGATATTAATACGGCTGATTATTGCATGATCCTGCGAGTGCCGGGCATCGGTGTAAGTTCAGCGTTGAAAATCGTCCAGGCGCGCAAGTTTAACCGGCTATACGAAAGCCATTTGCGAAAGCTCGGCATTGCATTCGGCAAGGCCCGGCACTTTATCCGGTATGCCGACAGCCCTGTCCAACTTAAAGAATATGAAGCAGGGCATATCAAACGGCTGATCCTTTCGGAAAGCAAAAGCAAATACCAGAAGAACCCGCTTAATCAATTATCACTTTTCTGATGGAGCTTTATATTTTCGACGGCTCGCTGGAAGGATTATTAACGGCCGTCTTTGAATGCTATCAGCGGAAATCGCAGACGGTAAGGCTCGTCAGCGAAGCATTTCATGTCCCCGATGTTTTCGACCCCGGCTACCGCGTGATTTCCGACCACGAAAAAGGCAAGCGGGTTTGGAAAGGACTTTGCAAAAAGCTAGGAAACGAATGGCAACTCCGGTTCTACAAGGCTTTTCTTTCAGAACAGCCAGATGCTTATCAGCATTTGCTCAATTTTGCCAGGTATGTGATCGACCAGCCGCCCGGTGCTTGCGAAAACTTCGCACAGCCCGACGTACTGGCCATTTCCCAGACCGCACAAAAAGTCCACCGCGAAAAACACCGGATGGAGGCATTTATACGATTTCAAAAAACGGGCGACGGCATTTACTACGCCCATATTGAACCTGATTTTGATGTACTCCCACTTCTTACCGGGCATTTCCAGAACCGCTATGCCGACCAGCGCTGGATTATTTATGACTTGAAGAGAAAATACGGCCTATACTACGACCTCGAAAAAACCCAGGAAATCGTGCTCGGCACCACACCGCAAATGTCGGTCGCCAATGCGCTCCCGTCCGACCTGCTCGACCCGAAAGAACAGCTCTACACATTACTTTGGCAGGATTATTTCAAAAGCACCAACATCCAGGCGCGCAAAAACACGCAGCTGCACGTGCGACACGTGCCCCGTCGCTATTGGAAATATCTTTCCGAAAAGCAGGGCTAGTTTCCGCTGATAATCAATATTTTTTCTGCATGTCGCCACGGTTAACATAGCGGATCGTGTCTCGGAAAATATAGACAATCCAAGTTCAGATTGTCTTTTCCAACAATTCCGTTGGGATGTCCATTCAACCACATATCCTTGCATGCTATGAAAACCTTTACGTTCGTCATTGGCATTCTGCTCTCAGCGATTGCCTCTTATGCTGTTGCGCCTACGGGCGGTGATGGCAATGCTCCCTCCGGCATCCGTACTTCGGACAACCCGCCCACAGTGAATGCCGAGCCGTTCAGTGTGTGTATCGAGGCCGAAAATTCCAACGGCACCGGGCCGATCACCGAGGATCCCAATGCTTCTAACGGCAAAACGCGAGGAGCGCAGGACAATTGGGACCATTATGTTGACTATGAAGTGTTTGGGGCGCCCGCCGGAAGGTACGCGCTCACGATCCGCTACTATGCGGAAGGCGATGCCTGGACCTGGCTTTCCATTAACGGTGCGGAGACGGCACCGGTCGTGGGTTTGCCGGCTACCAATTCCTGGAATATCGTTTGGGGAGAACGCACAATCGATGTTACTTTAACCGAAGGTTACAGCAAAATCCGCATAGGTGGCTTACCCTCTCACAGCCCTGCCCGCCAGGATAGAATCTGCCTGGTAAGAACCGGCGACACGGGTCAGCCTGTGTCCTGCGACTATAAAATACGCCCTTTTTCGGTAGAGATCCATCCTATTTATACACCGGGACAAACGATGAACCTCAGCGCCAAATGCACCGGCGGTGATTGCGGCGCAACCACGTTCGCGTGGAGCGGCAATGGCATTGCGCTCAATGGCGAGACTATTTCAACAGCCGCCCCAATGGCCGTGGGAGACTACTTCTACTCGGTAACTGCTTCGAAACCCGGCTGTCCCGATACAACGGCGACCATGCAAATACGTGTACAAAATACGCCTGTCGAATGCGATTACATCGTGGGGACGGTTGTGAGCGATTATACGCCCAGCTGCGGGCAAGGTATGTGGGCGATAGCAGATTGCAACGGGTTCGGCTGCGTAGGCCTGGATTACAAATGGTCGGGACCAGGCCTTGATATTTCAGGCCCCGGAGAATCGTCCGTAAATTTTTATGCGCCCTCCCAGAACGGCACATACACTTACACCCGAACTACCTCAAAGCCGGGCTGTCCGGACAATGTCACCGAATTTAAGCTCATCATCACCGATTGTGGCGACGGGCCGTTCAAAGTATGCCTTGAAGCCGAGGATGCGGGTGGAACCGGGCCCGTTACAACGGATCCGAATGCATCGGGCGGCAAGACACGGGGCGGCCAGGACCGGCAGGATTATTCAGTATATTACCTGGTTCACGATGTGCAGGTAGACGGCCCTCACGCCATTACATTCCGGTATTATGCGGAAGCCAATACCGCCATTGAAGTACAATTAAATAGCGAACCCTATCCATACAAAATAGAGCTTCCGGCTTCGAATTCCTGGAATATAGTCTGGAAAGAGCATACACTCGTTTTTGGTCTGCGGAAAGGTTTGAATATCATCATTTTGAAAGGATTGCCCGGTTACAGCCCTGTGCGACACGACAGGATGTGCATCGAACAACTGCCTGGAACAGGCGTTTCCTGCGATTTTAATGTGACTGCAAACGCTTCCACGACCAGTCCTCAGTGCGGCTCCTGGTTTACGTTGAGCGGTGACTGTACCGGCCCGGATTGCGGATCTATTTTCTACAATTGGCATGGACCCGATGGCTTTGGCCGATATACCCAAAACATAGACGTTCAGGCGCCTTCTGCCAATGGAATCTACACCTATACGCTTGTAGCCGGAAGAGAGGGATGTGTGAGCAAGAATATTCCCGTCGACATCATGGTCAACAGCTGCCCTACGTCCGGTGGTTCGACCTACGCCTGTGTGGAAGCCGAAAACGCGATGAGCAACGGTGCGACGAGCAGCGATCCTAACGCCTCGAACGGCCAGACCCGGGGTTCTCAAAACGATTACAACTACTATGTGGATTACCAGCTCGACAATTTTGCCGCAGGGACATATCCCGTAACGCTTCGCTATTACGCAGAGGCGACAGCCAAAGTGAGCGTATCGGTAAATGGCGGCGTTATCCTCCCGGAAGTGCAACTACCTCCTACCAACAGTTGGAACATCGTTTCGCGGGAGGAGACGTTCTGGGTGACGCTGGTACCTGGACAAAATACAATCCGCATTCAGGGATTATCAGGGCCAGCCGTACGTCAGGACAAGATTTGTGTCGGAAATGTGCAAAGCAACGCGAGAATGGCCGCACCGGAGTTTATTTCAACACCGACCGACCTAACATTGCTCCAAGCCTACCCCAACCCCGCCCCCGGCGAGTTCAAAGCCAGCTTCCATTTGAAAATGGGCGAAGCGGCAACTATTCGTGTGACAGACGTGCAGGGCAAGGTTTGGCATACCCGCAGTGTTAGCGGAAAGGGTTCGCATGAAGAACGCATTAAGCTCGACCATGCTCCGGCAGGCATTTACCTGCTGCAAGTTAAAAAGCCGGATTCGGTAGAAACGAAAAAGATTTTACTCACACGCTAAATGCAAAAAGCGGTTGCCTGATTTTAGGCAACCGCTTTTTGGTTACTTCCATTTACTTCCCAGCCAGGCCTTTCGGAATGCCTGCATATCGGCCGAAACCGTTTGCCCCGCCTCCTCGAACGTAACTACCTGCAAACGCGGATTTTCAGCGAGTTCAAGCATTACCGTCTTCTGCTCGTCGCGGTGCTTATATTCCACAGCAATCTGGTCGCCAGGTTTATGCATTTTCAATATGGAAGCCAATTCATCGTTTTTCGATACCAGTTTTCCATCTACTTTCAGGATTTCATCATCAATATCCAGTCCGGCCTTATAAAGAGGGCTTCCGATGATGGTATTTGCAATAATCGTGAGCCCGACACCCTCTTTGTAGCGCATATCGCCGATCCACGCTTGTCCTTCAAACTGTTTTTTCAACAGCAATCCCGCCCTGGCGAGCAGCAGTGTGTAGTCCAGCGATTCGTGTCCGTTGATATATTTTGTAAAAAACTGCTGCGCAAACGCTTTGTCTTTGGTATAGGCGGCCAAAACCGCTTCCAGATCCGACACATTGTAGGCAATCTCCGGTTTCCCATGTTTTGTCCAAACAGCTTTCATAAAATCATCGAGATTCAGCCCCCTGCCTCTTAATTGAAGATCCAATGCCAGCGCCACCGAGGCTCCGTAAGGATAGTAAGAAGTATAAATATTCGGATAATTCGTCTTGTCGATCGCTACGCCTGCATCCACGAACACAGCATTGCTGCTGGCCTGCACAAGCGAAATGCGCTTTGCTCCGGCTGTATTTTCCTTGGTATTAACGAGGGATGTCAGCGTCCTGCAATATTCCTCCAATGAATCGAAACCGGCCCTTTCGAGAATCAAATCACCGTAATATTGGGTAAATCCTTCGGCAAACCAGAGCTCGAAACTCATATTGCTCTTTTCAAAGTTGAAAGGTTCCAGTGTTTTCGGGCGAATGCGCTCGACGTTCCAGGTGTGGAAAAACTCGTGCGAGAACACGCCCAGCAGGTTGTCGGAGCCGTCGAATGCGACGGGCAGAGTGATCATCGTGCTGTTGCGGTGTTCCATACCATCGCCTTTCACATACGGATTAATGCTGGCGAGAAAGGTGTAGCTGCCGTTGTCAAACACCGGAAATTCCCCGAAAACCATCCGCGCCTCCTCGGTAATGCGTTTTATTTTTCCGGCAAATGCGGTAGTGAGCGAGTCGCTGCCCTTCGCTTCCAATGCAAGCCTGAACTGCGATGGCTTGTTATCAGTATTGGGCACCGTCCATTCCTTGATCGTGAGCTGGCCGATTTTGATGGGCGAATCCATGAAGTACTGCAAATTGGGAGCGGTGAAAACGTTCACATCGTCGGTTGTTTTGAGCTGGGTGGCGATCGTCCACGAATTCGGTTTCGGCAAATTGAACGCCACCGTTATTGGTGCCTTTTCTAGCTCTTTCACCCACATGAATGTAGCCGGCATATTCAAATGCACGCTGCTGGCGTCGATTCCGGCATAAGTACCGTCAGCGTGGTTGGCATACAATGTGTATTCTACTTTCACAAAACCGTTGAGAGCGGCAATTTTGTATACATCACCATCCACTCGCTGCACTGGCACCGGCTTGCCCGATTTATCAAATGCCGCCACATCATACACATTCTTCCCGTACTCGTGCGTCGCATACCTGCCCGGGGACGAGCGCGACATCCTGAAAAGGAGCTCTTTTTGAGGCGCATCCGATACCGTCAGGACGATACGGGCCTCGTGGTGGACGATGTTGGGAAAGGATACATCGTAGCGGATCGATTGCGCGAACGCGTACGAGCATAACATGGGCGTGGCAAGCAATGCGGCCAGTTTTTTCATGGACTGATTAGATGATTTGAAATGATAATGCACCAATTTAACCCAATAACCGAACATTTGAAGCGATCATACCGCTACTAACCCGATTATTGCTTAATTTTTCCGGTTCAAATCCCATTAAACCTTTAAATAGTATCGACCTTTCATGAAGAAACTGTTCCTTTCGCTCGCCCTGCCCCTCGCTATCACTTCACAATACGCATACAGTCAAACGAAAGCGCTTTTCAACGGCAAAGACCTGAAAGGCTGGCACATTGATGTGCCCGAAATGGACAAAGACCCTAAGGCTGTGAACCCGTTCCTCGTGCGCAATGGCCTGCTCGTGAGCCTGGGAACGCCCGGCGGGCACCTAATCACAGACGCGCAATACGAGAACTTCCGGTTTACCTATCAGTACCGCTTTGCAGGCAAGCCAGGCAATTGCGGCGCGCTGGTATTCGTTTCCAAACCACGCGATTTGTATGACATGTTTCCCAAATCCATCGAAATACAAATGATGCACCTGAATGCCGGTGATTTCTGGTGCATTCAGGAAGATATTACAGTTCCCGACATGGAGAAACGCCGCGGGCCCAAGGAGAAATGGGGCGTGAACGGCGACAAACTCCGCCGCATTCCCAACCTCACCGACGGCACGGAAAAGCCTTTGGGCGAATGGAATTCGATGGTGATAGAATGTGTTAAGAATTCAATTAAAGTGTGGCTCAACGGCGTGCTGGTCAACTATGGCTATGACGCGACGGCTTCAAAAGGCCAGATCGCATTGCAGTCGGAGGGCTCCGAAGTTGAGTTCAAGGATATTAAACTGACGCCGATTAAAGCGCTTTCCAGATAATGAAACTTAAATCAAACCGTCTGGTCAGGAATGTCTCCATTCTTGTAGTCCTGATCGCCAATATCGGCTGCGATCAGATCTCGAAAAGCGTGGTAAGGGAGAATGTGGGCTTTTATCAGACCATCCACGTGATCAAGGACTACGTAACTATCACCTACGTTGAAAATACGGGCGCATTCCTGAGCATAGGAAGTTCACTACCCGATTCGATCAAGATATTTGTATTGTCCGTCATCCCGCTGATCGCACTCCTATTCGGCATTATTTACCTGTTGACGAAAAAGAACCTCACCTGGCTGAGTGCGCTTGCATTGAGTTTTGCCATCGGCGGAGGGATCGGTAACATTTACGACCGCCTCGTGCACGGCTCGGTCACCGATTTCATGCATATCAATTTCGGGTTATTTCAAACCGGCATATTCAACATGGCCGACGTTTCGATCATGACGGGGATGTTTATCTTTCTCTACCAGTCATATAGCAGACAAAAGTCGAGGTTTCCCGGGATTTGAGGGCACATCAGGAATACGACGACGCTATTCATGAACATTGGCGTATGACGCCATTATTGTTGTCGCATGCCTGACGGCATTTTTTTATTGCGGTTAACCATTCATTTGTTACAATTATTGCCCGCCGCATTCATCACGGATTTAAATGCCGCCAGGCATGTAACGGTCACGCAAAAGAAGGCCCGCCGGGCTGTAAAATCGTTGGACTTATGAAAATCCGATAACAGGAGGCTTCTCCGGAGCCTTTAAACTGCGGAATTCTGTATTGCTATAAACAGGTTGCCCCTCCGGGGCATTTCGATCCGATATTTCAAATCTGGATGATTGCATTTCAAACTAAAACAGAATGGCTCCCGATGATCAGGAGCCATTTCTGCATTTTGGAATAACAACATCGCCTACGCAGCGCCAACCGATTTGCGAATGATATTCAGTGCAGAACCTGCTTTGAACCACTCGATCTGCTGGGCATTGTAGGTGTGATTTACAGGGAACTCCTCGGTCGTACCGTCGTTGTGGTGCAAGACGACCGTCAGAGGTTGCCCTTCCGCAAATGTTTCCAGGCCGAGGATATCGATTGTATCGTCCTCCTGAATCTTGTCGTAATCTGCGGTATTTACGAACGTCAGCGCCAGCATACCTTGCTTTTTCAGGTTGGTTTCGTGGATACGTGCAAAAGATTTGGTCAAAATCGCGCGTACGCCCAGGAAGCGCGGTTCCATCGCCGCGTGCTCGCGTGATGAACCCTCCCCGTAGTTTTCGTCACCCACTACGATCGTGCCGATACCATGTGCTTTGTAGTCACGCTGCACGGCCGGTACTTCGGAATACTGGTTGGTAAGCTGGTTTTTGATGGAATTGGTTTTCTCGTTGTAGTAGTTAACCGCACCGATCAGCATATTGTTCGAGATATTATCCAGGTGTCCGCGGTATTTCAACCATGGACCCGCCATTGAAATATGGTCTGTGGTACACTTGCCTTTCGCCTTGATCAGGAGTTTCAGGCCTGTAAGGTCTGTTCCTTCCCAGGCAGGGAATGGTTCGAGCAATTGCAGGCGGTCCGAAGTTGGGCTCACCAAAACCTCAACTTTGCTGCCATCCTCTGCAGGAGCCTGATAGCCGGCGTCTTCCACTGCAAAACCTTTCGTAGGCAATTCCAGACCGGTCGGCTCGTCGAGCAATACTTCCTCGCCGTCGGTATTGACTAATTTGTCCACACGCGGATCGAAAGTAAGACGCCCGGCAATGGCCATGGCGGTTACGATTTCAGGCGAAGCAACAAAAGAGTGCGTATTGGGGTTACCATCGGCACGTTTCGAGAAGTTGCGGTTGAATGAGGTGATAATAGAGTTTTTCTCTCCCTTCTCCGCCCCATGACGCGCCCATTGGCCAATACAAGGCCCACAGGCATTCGCCAGCACTACCCCACCGATTTTCTCGAAGGTATCCAGGAAACCGTCGCGCTCTACCGTGTACCGTACCTGCTCTGAACCGGGCGTAATGGTATATTCGGACGTAACCTGCAATTTCTTGTCAACCGCCTGGCGGGCAAGAGAAGCGGCGCGGCTTACGTCTTCATAGGACGAGTTGGTGCAGGAACCGATCAGGCCTACCGAAAGTACTTCCGGCCATCCGTTTTCTCTTACCGCCGTAGCAAATTTGGAAAGCGGCCATGCCAGATCCGGCGTGAATGGTCCGTTGATATGCGGCTCCAAGGTAGAAAGGTCTAGTTCGAGAAGCTGATCGTAGTAAGATGCAGGATCTGCATACACTTCATCGTCGGAACGAAGGTATTCTTTGATCTTATCCGCAGCATCAGCCACATCTGCACGTTCCGTTGCCCTCAGGTAAGCAGCACTTTTCTCGTCGTAAGCGAAGATCGAAGTGGTAGCACCAATTTCCGCACCCATATTACAGATGGTACCCTTACCAGTCGCGGAAAGGCTTTCGGCTCCTTCGCCGAAATACTCTACCACGTAGCCGGTTCCCCCTTTTACAGTGAGCTGGCCTGCCACCCAGAGAATCACGTCTTTCGCAGCCGTCCATCCGCTCAGTTTGCCGGTCAGTTTCACACCGATCAGCTTGGGCATTTTCAATTCCCAGGCAAGACCGGACATCACATCGCTCGCATCCGCGCCCCCCACGCCGATCGCGATCATACCCAAACCACCCGCATTGGGCGTGTGCGAATCGGTACCGATCATCATTCCGCCGGGGAATGCGTAGTTTTCCAGTACCACCTGGTGAATGATACCTGCACCTGCGCGCCAGAAACCGATTCCGTATTTGTTGGAAACGGAGGAAAGGAAATCGTATACTTCTTTATTCTTGTCTACGGCATTCTTCAAATCCTGCGCAGCACCCACTTCCGCCTGAATCAGGTGGTCGCAGTGGACGGTAGAAGGAACCGCTACTTTCGGGCGGCCCGCCTGCATGAATTGCAGCAGCGCCATCTGTGCCGTTGCATCCTGCATCGCCACGCGGTCCGGAGCGAAATCCACATACGACTTGCCACGTTCGTAGCTTTGTGTGGCCGTTCCTTCCCACAGGTGGGAGTATAAAATTTTCTCTGACAATGTCAAAGGCCGTCCTACTACTTTGCGGGCAGCATTCACTCTTTCTTCCATGCGGGCGTAAACGCCCTTAATCATATCTAAGTCAAACGCCATAGCTCTTAAATTAATGATTACACATTCACGGTTTCATACATTGAAACACTAAATTACTATCTGCTTAGTGCCTTAACAGGAGGTGCAAACTTGGTCAGGTCGATACCCACCACAGCGGCCTTATACTCATCCATACTAGGAATGCGGCCCAAAATAGCCGACAGTACCACAACCGGTGTCGATGCCAGCAACGACTCTCCCTTTTTACGTTCCGAATCTTCCACGACCCTTCCCTGGAACAGACGCGTCGAAGTAGCCATTACGGTATCCCCTTTCGCGGCTTTTTCCTGGTTACCCATGCAAAGGTTACAGCCCGGACGTTCGAGGTACATCATATTTTCGTATTCCGTACGTGCAGCAACTTTCGGTGCATTGTCGTCGAATTCGAAGCCGGAGTATTTCTGCAACACATCCCAGTCTCCTTCGGTTTTGAGCTCTTCAATAATATTATAGGTAGGGGCAGCTACCACCAGCGGTGCATGGAACTCAACCTTCCCCTGTTGTTCTTCCAGGTTTTTAAGCATTTGAGAAACAATCTTCAAATCGCCTTTGTGAACCATACATGAACCTACAAAGCCAAGATCTACCTTTTTATCGTCGCCGTAATAGGAAATAGGACGGATTGTGTCGTGGGTATATCGTTTGGAAACGTCTTTGTTGTTAACGTCCGGGTCGGCGATCATAGGCTCAACGATCGCGTCGAGGTCAATCACCACTTCTGCGTAATATTTTGCATTCGCATCCGGCGCAAGAGCAGGTTTTTCACCTGATTTAATCTCCGCAATGCGCTTGTCCGCCTTGTTGATCAAGCCCTGTAGAACCTGCTTGTGGTTATCCATGCCTTTATCGATCATGATCTGGATCCTGTTTTTCGCGATTTCCAGAGATTCGATCAGCGTGTCGTCTTCCGAAATACAGATAGAAGCCTTAGCCTTCATTTCAGCAGTCCAATCGGTGAAAGTAAACGCCTGGTCAGCAGGCAGTGTTCCGATATGAACCTCGATGATACGTCCCTGGAATACGTTCTCACCGCCAAATTGCTGCAACATCTGTGCCTGGGTGGCATGAACCACATCGCGGAAGTCCATGTGCTCTTTCATGCTACCCTTGAAAGTCACTTTCACGGATTCGGGGATTGGCATGGATGCTTCACCGGTAGCCAGCGCTAATGCAACGGTTCCGGAGTCGGCACCGAACGCTACGCCTTTGGACATCCTTGTGTGGGAGTCGCCGCCGATGATGATGGCCCATTCGTCGACGGTAATGTCGTTCAATACCTTATGAATTACGTCGGTCATGGAGTGGTATTCTCCTTTCGGGTCCCGAGCGGTGATGAGGCCGAAGTCGTTCATGAACTTCATCAGTTTCGGGATGTTGGCTTGCGCTTTTTTATCCCAAACCGATGCCGTATGGCAGCCCGACTGGTATGCGCCATCCACGATCGGCGAGATCACGGTAGCCGCCATCGATTCGAGCTCCTGTGCCGTCATCAAACCCGTCGTATCCTGCGAACCGACGATATTGACTTCTACACGAACATCCGAACCGGCATGCAGCACTTTGCCTGGCGTTACACCTACCGCATTTTTATTGAAGATTTTCTCTACCGCAGTCAAACCTTGTCCTTCATTGGAAATCTCTTTGGAAGGAGCAAACACAGGCGTTGGTTCAATGCCCAGGATTTTCGCTGCGACTGTCTGGATTTTTTTACCAAATACGATAGCGTATGATCCACCGGCTCTGATAAATTCTTTCTTCTGAGGCGTCAGGGCTTTCGAAATATCGATCAGCTCCTTTTCGCCATTGTAAAGTTTCTTTGTTTGGGTATTGATGGTCAAAACAGTGCCCGTCGCTACGGAGTAAACTTCCTCCAAAACAGGGTCACCGTTTTCGTTACGGACCACATTACCGTCCGCGTCCACCTTTTTGACCCAGTTTTTAAGGTCGATACCGATACCGCCGGTAACGTCTACCGTCGTAAGGAAGATCGGAGAAATACCATTCGTACCACCCACGATCGGAGCAATATTCACGAACGGAACATATGGGCTTGCCTGCCTGCCAGTCCAGAGTGCCACGTTGTTCACTCCCGACATCCTGGATGAACCAACACCCATGGTACCCTTCTCGGCGATGAGCATGACGCTCTTGCCAGGGTGCTCTGCCTGCAAAGCCCTGATTTCCTGCTGTGCTTTCGGAGTGATCATGCATTGGCCGTGCAATTCGCGGTCGGAGCGTGAATGGGCCTGGTTACCGGGAGAAAGCAAATCGGTGGAAATATCACCTTCGCCCGCAATATAAGTAACGACCTGGATCTCCTCCGGAAGCTCGGGAAGCTTCGTGAAGAATTCAGCTTTGGCGTAGCTTTCCAGAATGTCTTTGGCGATTTCGTTGCCGTTTTTGAATGCCTCTTTCAGACGGTCGGTGTCGGCATCATAAAGGAAAACCTGTGTTTTAAGCACCTCTGCCGCCGACTTTGCGATAGAAAGGTCGTCGCCCAGGGCGAGGTCAAGCAATACTTCAATGGAAGGGCCGCCTTTCATATGCGACAACAGCTCAAATGCAAAGGCAGGTGATATTTCTGCTACTACGGATTCTCCCAGGATGATTTCCTTCAAAAACCTGGCTTTCACACCAGCTGCACTTGTAGTTCCTGGTAAGGTGTTGTAAATGAAAAATTTAAGAGAGTCTTCCCGATGCACGTTTGCTGTATCCTTGATCTGTGCGATGATTTCTCCCAGCAATTCGGCACCATCAATCGGCTTCGGGTGAAGCCCCTGGGTCTTTCTTTCTTCAATCTCGTTAATGTAGTCCTGATAGATATTCATGATGAAATCTTTTCAATGTTAAAGGCAATATCTGTTGTCAATAAAACGGGCGAAAGTACGAAATTACAGAATATACGGAGGCATTCCGTCCGATTTTCCCTACTATTTAAAACCAGTATATTCTAATCGTACATTTAGATAACCCCCGTCCAATTTTTTTTGTTCTGACAACCTGTATATTGAAGAAATAATTTGAAATACCCCCTTCGGGAGGTGTAGTAACGCGTTCTGTTTTTCAATCAGCTTTTATTTGCGCTTTGATTTTTTCTCGGATTGTGCCCTATATTTGGACATTCAAAGTGCTACCAGGTCCCTTAAATCGAAAGTTATGTCAAAAAATCTGGTGATCGTAGAGTCACCGGCGAAGGCCAAAACCATTGAAAGTTACCTTGGGCAGGATTTCACTGTCAAGTCCAGTTTCGGACATGTTCGTGACCTCCCGGAACACGATATGGGTGTTGATGTTGAACATGGTTTCCAACCCTCTTACGAAATCTCCTCCGATAAAGTCAAAGTCATTTCAGAGCTCAAAAAACTGGCAAAAGATGCAGAAGTATGGCTCGCGACCGATGATGACCGCGAGGGAGAAGCTATCTCCTGGCATTTGAAAGAAGCTCTTGGGCTTCCAGACGATACCAAGCGGATCGTATTTCGTGAGATTACCAAAACCGCTCTGCGGAATGCCATCGAAAAGCCGCGGACCATCGACACAGCCCTGGTAGACGCCCAACAGGCACGCCGAATCCTCGACCGCCTGGTGGGTTATGAACTTTCACCGGTGCTTTGGAAAAAAATCCGCATTGGAAAATCGAACCTTTCGGCCGGCCGGGTACAATCGGTGGCCGTACGTATAATAGTAGAGCGGGAAAGGGAAATCGATGCTTTCAAAAGCAAAAGCAGCTTTAAGGTCACTGCGCATTTCGATCTCGGCAACGGAAAAGTATTGAATGCGGAACTGGCCAAGAACTTTCCTACCGAACAGGAAGCGTATCAGTTTCTGGAAAAATGTATCGGGGCTGAATTCTCGATCCGTAATCTTGAAGTAAAACCTGCTAAAAAAACACCTGCACCGCCATTTACAACTTCTACACTACAACAGGAAGCATCCCGCAAGCTGAGTTTTTCGGTCGCGCAGACGATGACCGTCGCACAGCGCCTGTACGAAGCCGGTAAGATTTCCTACATGCGTACCGACTCTACCAACCTTTCGGAAGAAGCGCTTGATAAGTCAAAGCAGCAGATCACGAAAGAATACGGGGACGAATATTATAATCGCCGTATATTCAAAACCAAGTCCGAATCGGCGCAAGAGGCACACGAAGCTATCCGTCCTACCGATTTCTCAACGCTGGTAGGCAGCAGTGACCGCAATGAGCAACGCCTGTACGAGCTGATCTGGAAGCGCGCCATCGCATCGCAGATGTCGGACGCCCAATTGGAGCGTACCACTGCCACTATCGGCATTTCGACCACCTCGGAAGAGCTGGTAGCACAAGGTGAAGTGATCAAATTCGAAGGGTTCCTGAAAGTGTACCTCGAATCCAGCGATGACGAAGGTGATGAAGAACAAAAAGGAATGCTTCCGCCGCTGAACATCGGTCAGGTATTGAAACTGGCTGATATGAAAGCGACAGAGCGGTTTACCCGCAACCCGCCACGCTATACCGAGGCGAGTCTGGTGAAAAAACTCGAAGAAATGGGGATCGGCCGCCCGTCTACTTACGCACCGACGATCTCGACAATTCTGAAACGGGAATACATTGTCAAAGAGGACCGTCCGGGCGTTGAAAGGGAATTTAAGGAACTGACCCTTGCCAACGATCAGATCAAGAGCAAGGTAAATAAAGAAATATATGGTTCGGAGAAGGCTAAACTCTTCCCTACCAGCACCGGAATGGTCGTTAACGACTTCCTGGTGAGCCATTTTCAGGACATTGTCGATTATTCGTTTACAGCGAGCGTAGAAAAGGATTTTGACCATATTGCCGAAGGCCAACTGGGCTGGCAACAGATGATCAAAAATTTCTATACGCCGTTCCAGAAGAAAGTCGCCGAAGCGCGCGAAGAAGCGATCGACAAGAGCCTTACTTCCCGCGACCTGGGCGAAGATCCGGCCACCGGCAAAAAAGTATCGGTAAGAATCGGGAAATACGGTCCGTACGTGCAGATAGGCGACGTGGAAGATGAAGAAAAACCGCGTTTCGCCAGCTTGCAGAAAGGCCAGCTGATGGAGACCATCACTTTGGAAGAGGCATTTGAACTATTCAAACTGCCTCGCCAGGTTGGGTTCTTCGAAGACAAGGAAATGGTCGTGAACGTCGGTAAATTCGGTCCCTACGTGAAGCACGACGGCAAATATTACTCGCTGGCCAAAACGGATGATCCCATGGCCGTCACCGAGGAACGTTTGATTGAAATTATTGAAGAAAAGCGCTTACAGGATTCCAACCGCACGATCAAGGAATTTGCGGAAGATCCTGAGGCAAAAGTCCTGAATGGACGGTACGGGCCTTACATTGCTTTTGGAAAGAAGAATGTGAAAATTCCGAAAGGTACCGAGCCGGCATCGCTGACTTACGACCAGGTGCTGAAACTGGCCGCCGAAACACCGGACAAACCGGCCGGACGCGGAGCCAAAAAAGCTGCTCCCGCAAAGGCGCCTGCCGCCAAGAAGCCAGCTGCTAAAAAAGTAACAAAAAAAGGTTAACACACATAAAACGAAGAAGCCCATGAAAAAACTGGTTGTACTTTCCGGAGCAGGGATCAGCGCTGAGAGCGGGATCAGTACTTTTAGAGATAATAATGGGCTTTGGGATAATTACCGCATTGAGGACGTCGCTACGCCCGAAGCCTGGATTCGTAACCAGGAGTTGGTACTGGATTTCTATAACCAGCGCCGGAAACAAGCGGCGGATGTGAAGCCTAATGCGGCACATTACGCATTGGCGGAACTGGAAAAGCATTTCGACGTGACGATCGTGACGCAGAACGTCGATAACCTGCATGAAATCGCCGGCTCGACGAAAGTGATCCATTTGCATGGGGAACTTTTCAAATCGCGGAGCACGAAAGATCCGAAACTGGTTTATGAAATGACCGGCTGGGAGCTGAAAACGGGCGATCTGTGCGAGTTAGGTAGCCAATTACGGCCGCATATCGTGTGGTTTGGCGAAGAGGTTCCCATGATGGAAGTAGCCGTGGATGTGACCGAGCAGGCGGATATGTTCCTGGTGATCGGCACATCCCTTGCCGTTTACCCTGCTGCCGGGCTCGTTCATTATGTCCCCATCGGCAAACGTATTTACATTGTGGATCCGAATAAGCCGGACATTACTTTAAAATCCAATATGGTTTTCATCCAGGAAAAAGCCACGACGGGAATGCAAACTTTGATCAAGAAATATTTACTACCTGAATAATCAATGCAACTACTCGACGGGAAAGCTATTTCTTCCCAAATAAAATCTGAAATAAAGGCCGAGGTTGAACAATGGGTCGCCGGCGGTGGCAAAAAACCGCATTTGGCAGCGATACTCGTGGGCCAGGATGGTGCAAGCGAAACTTACGTAGCCTCCAAAATCCGCAGCTGCGAAGAAATCGGGTTCACCTCCACCCTGCTGCGTTTCGAAGCCGACATTACCGAAGCCCAGCTTCTCGAAGCCGTAGAATCACTGAACAACGATCCCGATGTAGACGGTTTTATCGTACAGCTGCCGCTACCAAAACACATTTCTGAAAACACAGTGATGGAAGCCGTAAACCCTGCGAAAGACGTGGACGGTTTCCACCCGATTAACGTCGGCAGAATGTGCAAGGGATTGCCTGCTTACATTTCCGCGACGCCCTTTGGCATCCTCGAAATGCTGATCCGCGCAGGAATCGAAACGAGCGGCAAACATTGTGTGGTAATCGGCCGTAGCCAGATCGTAGGTCTGCCGATGAGCATTCTCATGCAGCGCAATACCTACCCGGGTAACTGCACCGTAACGATCACGCACAGCAAAACACAAAACCTGAAAGAGATCTGCCAGTCGGCCGACATCCTGATCGTGGCGTTGGGCCGTCCGGAATTCGTGAAGGCTGACTACATCAAAGAAGGTGCGGTTGTAGTGGACGTAGGCATTACCCGCGTCGCGGACGCTACCAAAAAGAGCGGCTTCTCGATCAAAGGCGATGTCGATTTCAACGATGTGGCACCGAAATCAAGCTACATTACGCCCGTTCCCGGTGGTGTGGGACTAATGACCATCTGCGGTTTGCTGACCAACACGTTTAAAGCAGCTAAGAAGGAAATTTATAAATAGGCTGTCAGCTGTCGGCCATCGGCTGTCGGCTTTTGTTTAAGGTTTTAATAACTAGACATTAGCAGTCAGCGTTGCCAAAATGCAGTTTTGCAAAAGCCGACTGCCGGTAGCCGATGGCCGAAGTAAAAAATGCCGGAACGTCAGGATTTGCTTAAATCCTGACGTTCCGGCATTTTCACATTAAATATTTCAAAAAAAAGTTGCTCAATTCGTTTTTTACTAAAAGATTTGTCAATTAGTAGGCAGTTTGAACGGATCGGTTGTACTATGAGCATCGTCAGCAACAACATCAAGTATCTTAGAAGGCTGAACGGCCTGACGCAGGAACAGTTTGCCCGTAAGATAGCGATCAAGAGATCGTTACTGGGAGCTTACGAGGAAGCAAGGGCCAATCCTAATCTTACTAATCTCAAAAACATGGCCGCTGCCTTCGGGGTTAGCGTTGACAATTTGCTAAAAAATGATCTGCGTAAGCTAAGGGAAACCCCGGAAATGTCGCTCCCGCTCACAACCTCGCGCCAAATGACGGTTTCGCATTCGGGCATGCCGCAGCCCACGCCTACGCGCACGCCCGGGTACACAGAGCCGCAGCCATTATCCAAGATCATTGAAACGTATCAGCAACCCGAGCAGCCTTTGAGGCAGGTTTCGCGGCAGATCAATTTGAAGCCGGTTAGCGGCGAAATGCAGACAGCGCCTCAGCCAACTGCGGCCCAACCTGTTCAGCAATTTAATGCTGCCAACCCACAGGCGGTACCGTATAACCAGCCCCAACCGAATGGACCACGGTCAGCTCAGCAAGAGGTTTTTCGGCCACAGGCAATGCCGCAGCCCAATACGGGTTTACCGACTTTTAATAACCAGTATCAGACCCCGCAATTCAATGCGGCGGTGGAGCAGCCCGCGCAGCACTTTCCAACCATCCAATGGGTAGCACGCAACAAGCAGGCCGAATACATCGCCAACTTCCAAAATCCGGGCTATCTGAACTCGCTGCCGCTTTTCCAGTTGCCGAATCTGCCGTCCGGCTACTACCGTGCCTTTGAAAGCGGCGAGGACTTCACCTACCCTGGTTCCATTCTGGTGGGTACATTCATTCGCAATTGGTATGATATCAAGGACGGCATGCAGTATATTTTCCTGCTACGGAACCATGGATTGATTTACAGAAATGTATTCAATCAGGTGAAAACAGCGGGGGTTTTGCTGCTTACTTCGGACAATGCGGAGATTGCGGAACTGGAAATCCCTTTACAGGATGTGCTGGAAGTATGGGAAGTGAAGGCATTCGTAAGCGTGCAAATGCCTGTACCTCAGCCTTCACTCGAAAGAGTGGCCCAGCTCGTCGACGAATTGCAGATGGAGCTGAACCAGTATCGTCAGTAATTACTTTGAAAGGGTGTTGAACAATGCCTCGATCTTGGCAAGGTCTCTGCTTTTGGAGGTAGTTTCAAGCACGGCCACTCCTATCTGGTACCACAGACCGTCACCGGCAGTAATGTATTTCCCTTTCTTGGAAGGCTTGCTCTCCGATGCATTATCGGGTACGAATTCAGCTTTGTAAATCGTGTCCATTATTTTTTGCAACTGGTTCCAATCCAGTTTACGGGCCGCACCTGCATTCTTGCTTAATGTAAATTCCTTTTTCCCAAAAGAAGCTTTCAGGTCGATGGTCGTTTTGTGGTCGTTATCGATGTCGATGTAAGTAAGCTCAAACGGCTTTTCACGGCCGCCGGTTTCGAAAATGGCCTGCATCATTTCCTGCAAAAAGTACGACCAGCGCTCCTTATCGACCGGGTAAATCGTTACCCGTTTATCGTTTTCGTCGAGTTCGATTTCAATGAAATCCTCGAACTCGCTTTCTTCGCGTTTGCGAATGATTTTAGAAGATGCTAAGATGTCCTGAAACTCATTGATCCAGACCGCCGGCAAACTGCCTTTCCATTTGTAATCATCATCTGTCGAAAAACCTTCGTCAAAGATTTCGTCCTCCGTCAGCTCTTCGCGGTCATTGTAAACAATATCAAAATCCACGCGCAAGTCCTGTGCCGATTGAATGTCCATTTTCAAAGTGTAAAAATGGGCAAACGGTGCCGGGACAACGGGAGCAGTCTGAAAGCGAATAATGTACTGACCTGGTATTTGAAGATTCTTATCCATTCGAAGATTTTAAAAACTGTTGAAATGTGCCGCGTTTGTCGATCTTGTCGGTGGCTGTTTTAGCAAACGCTTTTGCAAAGTAAATATGTTTCGGGTTCTCATAGGTCGAAACGCGGCTTCTAATTTCTGCCGGAAGCTTCGCTACGTGCTCCTCGCGCAGCCTGTCTTCAACCACCAACACAAGCTTCTGCCCCAGTTTTTCGTCCGGCTCCCACCAGCAGAAAAATGCATTTGGAATACCCAAGTCATGAAAAACCCGCGCAATCCGCTGGTCTGTTTGATCCAACACAATTTTCACACCACCGGAATTGATCACGTTATCCATCCGCCCTATCCATTGAAATGCATTACCGCTTATCTCTACAAGATCATTAGTCTGCACCTTTTGTCCATCGGTAACAGCCCCGGAAACAAACAGGCAGCCACGCTCGTCGGTACCAAAGGAAATTCCGGGCAGAAACACGTATGAATTGCTCGCCTCCGCCCCATTCAACGCCTTCAATGCAACGTGGGAAACGGTTTCTGTCATACCATAGCTTTGGAAAACGGGAACGTTCAAACCTCTGATGCGGTCTGCCAACGCCAGGTTGACCGGCGCACCGCCGAGGAGTACCTTACCCAGCTTACTCACCTGGTCAGCCGTCGCCGCATTTTCCAGGACCGCCTGCAATTGCATCGGGACCATTGCCACAAAGTCGAAATCCACAGTATCCAGGCCGTTCAGCGGGTTAGAGGTAGGCTCTGTAACGGTCAATTCCCAATCCAGCTCCAATCCCCGGACAAGCATCATCAGTCCGGCAATGTACCCCACGTTCAGGCATACGAGTGCCCGCGTGCCGCTCCCCAGCGCCAACGCCTTGCCCGTCATGGCCGCGCTTGCTTCCAGTTGCCTGCGCGTGACGGTAATAGGCTTGGGCATGCCCGTGGAGCCGGAAGTATGAAGCACAAATTCCCGGTCTCCTGCGAGCCATTTTCCCATAAAGTCGTAAGCCTGTGCGAAATAGGGATTTCGCGGCCTTTTCTGCGTTTGCCAATGCGTTTTGCCGGTTGTCCAGATCATACCTGTGATTTCTGCGAATTCATTGTTCCTGGCTGTGAATAGCCGTTTTTAATCCGATGGAAAGTTATTCATTTGTTTTTGAACGTAACCCAAACAATGAGTAATTTCGCGCATTCAGGCGGTGCGCAATGGTTACATTTCACGCTGGCGTCGCATGCCGCGCATTGCATTTATTTCAATTTTACCAATCTGATTTATGTCCAGTACAGTTCAATGGGAAACCATTAAAGAATACGAAGAAATTCTCTTTACACTTCACGAAGGAATTGCCAAAATCAGCATCAACCGTCCGCACAAGCACAATGCGTTCACGCCGCTCACGGTAACCGAAATGATCGACGCGATGCACATTTGCCGCGAAGATCCGCGGATCGACGTCATTATCCTGACTGGTGAGGGTGGTAAGGCATTCTGCTCCGGCGGCGACCAGTCGGTACGCGGCCACGGCGGCTACATCGGCGACGACCACGTCCCGCGTTTGAACGTGCTCGACCTTCAAAAAATGATCCGTTCCATTCCAAAGGCCGTTATTGCGATGGTAGCGGGCTGGGCGATAGGCGGCGGTCACGTGTTGCATGTCATCTGCGATATTTCGATCGCAGCCGACAACGCTCGTTTCGGACAAACCGGCCCGAAAGTCGGTAGCTTTGACGGCGGCTTCGGCGCCTCTTACCTCGCCCGCGTGGTTGGCCAGAAAAAAGCACGTGAAATATGGTTCCTCTGCGACCAGTACGACGCCGACGAAGCGTTGCAAATGGGCCTGGTGAACAAAGTCGTTCCTTTAGAGCAACTGGAGACGGTGACTTTGGAATGGGCGAAGAAAATCCAGGAAAAAAGCCCGCTGTCTATCCGTATGCTCAAAAGCGCATTCAATGCGGAGCTCGACGGGCAGGCCGGTATCCAGGAGCTCGCCGGTAATGCGACATTGCTTTACTATCTCAGCGAGGAAGCCAAAGAAGGCCAGCGCTCGTTTTTGGAAAAAAGGAAACCTGATTTCAGCAAATTCCCGAAATTCCCTTGATTTAGTCGGGAAAGATTAACATTTTAACTCACATCAATACAAAAACTCATTGAATGAACCATTGGCTCGTAAAATCAGAACCGTTTAAATACTCCTGGGACCACCTCGTTGCCGAGGGGGAAGGCATGTGGGACGGCGTCCGTAATTACGCTGCCCGCAACAACCTGATGGCGATGAAAGTGGGCGATCCCGTGCTGTTTTACCACAGCAACGAAGGCAAGGAGGTCGTTGGACTGGCCAAGGTTTCGAAGGAACATTACCCCGACCCTACTACCGAAGAACCGGGATGGGTTGTGGTGAACCTCGTTCCCGTTGAGAAGTTCCCGAACACCGTTACGCTTGCACAGATCAAGAAGGACGAACTCCTGAAGCAAATGGACCTGGTCCGTTTGTCGCGGCTGTCGGTAGTACCGGTGAAACGCGAAGAATTCGACCATATCGTTGCCCTGGCACATGACAAAAAATAAGCGATCCGTTTTTCGGCTGGTCTTACCGTTACTCTTCCTGGGCGTTCTCGGTGCGCCGGTTTTCGCCCAGGGAGTGAAGCGGATTGAACTTCCTTTGCCCGGTAACACCGCCTACCAGGCTGTTCCGTTGGGTAAACAGGGCGTACTGCTCATTTCCAAGCCCGACAAAGGCACGTTCAATGTCCAGAAATTCGATACGAACCTCGAACGGGTATGGTCCATCGACGGGCCGATCGAATCGAACCTCGATTACATCGCTTCCTCCTACGACGGGCAGGCCGTTTTTCTGCTTTTCAGCAAATACCGGAGCTCTTTATATCAAATTGTGAAGGTAAATGTTGGCCCCGGCTTCGTGGAGACTTTTACAATTAATACCGTCGATCGGTTTGAGATCACGGATTTCAAAACGCTGGGCTATTCCGTTTTTATGGCCGGTATGGTGCGTAACGAGCCGGTTTTGATCTACACCCAGCTTACTACCCAGCAAACCAGGGTACTACCTTCGGCCATCAAAGGTTCCAACGCCATTCAGACCGTCGAAGTGGACACTGCACAGCATTTGGTGAATGTTTGTTTTGCGGTTAAAAAGGGGCGCCAGACCAAAATCGTAGCGCGTTCCTATGAAGAAACCGGAGAACTTTACACGCAGGTAAGTGTAGAGCCGGAAGATGATTTCTCATTACTAAGCGGCCGTTTGCAGGTTTTGAACGACTCCGTTCGCATTGTGATCGGCACTTACGGATATCGTAATATGCAGAGCAGTACCGTCGCAGCCTCGCAGGGACTGTATATCAGCAAGATCGTCGGCGACGAAACGGTTTTCACCAAATACCACAGTTTTACCGATTTCAAAAACTTCTTCAACTTCCTGAGCGAACGCCAGCAGGAGAAGATGGAAAAGCGTATACGCAAGAAAAAGGAAAGCGGCGACGATCTGAAACTGAACTACCGGCTTCTCGTGCATGATATTATACCTAAAACCAGCAACTTCCTCCTGGTGGCCGAAGTGTTCTATCCCGAATACCGCTACCAGAACCCGAGTATGATGGGCGGTTTCAATTACGGATACGGCGGCTACGGCTATCCGTTCGGTATGGGGCTTTACAATCCTTATCTCTGGAACCCGATGTACGGCGGCCGCGGTTACAACTCGCAGGTGTTCGATGGGTTCACATACACACACGCGGTCGTTGCGGATGTCGACCAGAACGGGAACCTGCTTTGGGACAACAGTATTAGTTTCGACAATGTAAAAAGCATGGAGTTGAAGGAAAAGATTAAGGTCCAAACCTTCACCAACGGCAATTCCAAACTGATTTACAGCCACAACGGCGCCATTCGCAGCAAGATCATCAAAGGCAACCAGGTGATCGACAGTGACCGCGTAATCCCGAACGAAACCTACGTGGAAGGGGATAAAGTCCGCAAAACCAGCACCGATGATATCGACTACTGGTACGACAATTTCTATCTCGCCTGGGGCGAACAACGTATTGTGAATGCTGCCGGCGACCCGAACACGAGGGGAAGACGGAATGTGTTTTATTTGAACAAAATTGCTTATTAGGACTTCGGCTGTCGGCTATCGCCCGTCGGCTTTCCTCCGGCTCACTTTAATAATTTATAACTAAAAAAAGGCCGACGGCCGAAAGCCGAAAGCCGAAGTACACCTTGATACTACTTTCACCAGACCAACATACCGATTACCAACTGATCGACAGCGGCGGATTTGAAAAACTCGAAAAATTCGGCCCGTATGTCCTTTCACGTCCTGAACCGCAGGCCATTTGGGACAAATCTCTTTCCGAAGCCGAATGGGACAAGCGCTCGAATGCGATTTTCAAAAAGGATAAAAACTCACAAGAAAAGGGTCAATGGATCACCAAAGGCGATATGCCGGATAAATGGGTGTTCCAATACCGCACGAAAGAGCTCCATTTGCGTACCAAGCTCGCATTGTCTTCATTCAAGCATGTGGGCGTGTTTCCGGAGCAGGCTACCAACTGGGATTTCATCGCCCGGACTTTGAAACAGATGCCGGAGGAAAAACCTTCGGTATTGAACCTCTTTGCCTATACCGGCATTGCATCGCTGGCCGCAAAGGCTGCGGGCGCGGACGTGACGCACGTGGATTCGGTGAAGCAGGTAATCAGCTGGTCACGCGAGAATATGGAGCTGAGCGGGTTGAGCAATATCCGCTGGGTGGTGGAAGACGCATTGAAATTCGTGCAGCGTGAGGTACGCCGCGGCAATAAATATAATGGCCTGATCCTCGACCCTCCTGCATACGGACGCGGCCCGGATGGCGAAAAATGGTTGCTGGAAGAGAGTTTGAATGAACTACTCCGGCTTTGTGCGCAGTTATTAAAGGAAAAGAACTTCTTTTTTATCATTAACCTGTACTCGCTGGGTTTCTCCGCGTTAATCGTGGAGAACCTGATCAAGACGCATTTCGGGACGGAGATCAAACACGAGTTCGGCGAACTGTTCATTCCCGATTCGTTTGGCAAGAAGCTGCCGTTGGGTGTGTTTTCGCGTTTTTCAGATCAGAATGTTTAGAGGCGAATGAAGTCTGACAAGCTGAAATATTTACCATTTGCATGCCTCATCGCATTGGGTGGGCTCGAACAATCGTGCCAGAGCGACGCGCGCACATCCACGCGCATACCGCCCGTGATCAAAAAAGGCAAGGCACAATGGCAAAACGATGCGTTGCTGTCGCTGACCGACCTGATCAACCGCGGCATCGATTCCGACGTGAATTATTTCAAAAGGGCACGCATTTACTTCGAACGCGAACAGTATTCGGAGGCGCTCGATGACATCAATGAGTCGATTTACGAGCAGGATAATGTAAGTGAGTACTTTCTCCTGCGGGGTAAAATCAACCGCGAGTTGGGCAAGATTGACAATGCACTGGAAGACGCGCAACGTGCCGAGGCATTGCAGCAAAGCAGCCCCGAGCTGTATGTTTTGCTGGCAGACATTTTACAAGCCAAGAACCGTTTCGGTGAGGCAGCCGGCTATCTGAACCAGGCATTGCGGATGGCCCCCTATGATGGTTCTGCTTACTATGTAAAAGGCATGTTGCAAGCCAAGCAAGGCGACTCGCTTGCGAGCTTGTCGAGCCTGAATTACGCGATGAACGTCAATCCGCGACTGTTGCGCGCTTACGAGCAAGGCACGATGATCAACCTCAAATTGAAAAACACGGCCGAAGCACTCGCTATCAACGAAAGAGCGCTGAAACGCTTCCCCGAGCGTGCAAGCCTGTTTTTCGAAAGGGGCGAAATCCTGAATGCATTGGCGCAGCCGGATACCGCTTTGATCTTCTACCAAAAAGCGGTGGCGATCCAGCCCGATTATGACGAGGCGCTCAACCAGCTGGCCACGGTAGCCATGCAGCTCCGCGCCTACCCGCAGGCCATCCCGGCGTTGAAAACGCTTTTAAGAAAGAAACCGAAGTCGAAGGAGATCAACAATATGCTGGGTTACGCCTATGAAAAAAGCGGTGAGCTCGATGTTGCGAAGACCTACTACGAAACTGCATTGACCATCGCCCCGGGCGACCAGGACGCGCGCTACGGCATGTACCGCATCCGGAAAATCGAGTCGGAAGGACTTTACCCTTCCTACTATCCTGAGGAAAATACCAACCCGGGCTACAAATTACTCGATACGGCGCGGGTTAAAATTAATATTATCCAACCCCGTGGTACTACAAATATCCGCGTGGACTCATCGCGCAAAGCTAAAATTGAATAGCTTTGTGTTTTGCGGCCTGCCGCATTGCCATTGAACCATAGTCACAGAATTATTTTTTTGAATGAAAGACGAGTCTCAAGTAAAAATTACCCTGCCCGATGGTAGCGAACGTTTTTACCCAAAAGGGGTAACCGCTCTCGAAATCGCGCTCAGTATCAGTGAAGGGCTTGCACGGAATGTGATAGCCGCCAAAGTCAACAATGAAGTCTGGGACCCTACGCGCCAGATCACGGAGGACTCCCTGGTAAAACTGCTGACGTGGAACGACGAGGATGGTAAAGCTACATTCTGGCACTCTTCGGCCCACTTGCTGGCCGAGGCATTGGAAGCGCTGTATCCGGGCATTAAATTCGGTACGGGGCCTTCGATCGAAAAGGGCTTTTACTATGACGTGGACTTGGGCGGGCAGAGCATTTCACAGGAGGACTTTCCGAAAATCGAAGCGAAAATGCTGGAACTCGCGCGCCAGAAAAATGAATATATCCGCAAGCCGATCAGCAAGGCCGAAGCCATCGACTATTTTACCAAAAAGGGCGATGAATATAAGCTAGAACTAATCGACGGACTGGAAGACGGCTCCATTACATTGTACGAGCAAGGCGGTTTCACCGACCTTTGCCGAGGGCCGCATATCCCGAATACCGGTTTCATCAAAGCCGCCAAACTGACCAACATAGCAGGCGCATACTGGCGTAACAAGCAGGAAAACAAAATGTTGACCCGCATTTACGGCATTACTTTTCCAAAACAAAAAGAGTTGGAAGAATATGTGACCCTGATGGAAGAAGCGAAAAAGCGTGACCACCGTCGTTTGGGTAAGGAGTTGGAACTTTTTGCATTCTCTGAAAAAGTAGGACAAGGTTTGCCATTGTGGTTGCCGAAAGGTGCGATGCTTCGTGAGCGCTTGCAGGCGTTCCTGAGCAAGGCACAGTCGCGCGCGGGTTACACGCCGGTGATCACCCCGCACATTGGGAGCAAGGACTTGTACGTGACCTCGGGCCACTGGGATAAATATGGCAAGGACTCGTTCCAACCCATCAAAACCCCTAACCTCGGCGAAGAGTACATGCTCAAACCGATGAACTGTCCGCACCACTGCGAGATTTACAAGACTTCCCCCCGCTCCTACAAAGACCTGCCATTGCGGTTCTCGGAGTTCGGTACCGTTTACCGTTATGAGCAAAGCGGCGAGTTGCATGGGCTCACACGCGTGCGTGGGTTCACGCAGGACGATGCGCACATTTTCTGCCGTCCCGACCAGGTAAAGGAAGAATTCATCCGTGTGATCGACCTGGTATTGTATGTGTTCAAATCACTTGGATTCGACGATTACAGCGCGCAGATCTCTTTGCGTGATCCGAACAACAAGGAGAAATATATCGGTAAGGACGAAGATTGGGAAAAAGCGGAAAGTGCGATTATCGAAGCGGCTGCCGAACGCGGCCTGAGCACTGTAACCGAATTGGGCGAAGCCGCATTCTACGGTCCTAAGCTCGACTTCATGGTGCGTGACGCATTGGGACGTAAATGGCAGTTGGGTACCATCCAGGTGGATTACCAGCTTCCTCAGCGTTTCCAATTGGAATACACCGGCTCCGATAACCAGAAGCACCGTCCGGTAATGATCCACCGTGCGCCATTCGGTTCGATGGAACGCTTCACCGCGATCCTGATCGAAAACACCGCGGGCCAGTTCCCGTTGTGGCTTTCGCCCGACCAGATTGCGATATTGCCGATCTCCGAGAAATTCGCTGATTATGCAGAAGATGTATTCTTCCAGTTGCAGGATCACGACATTCGCGGCTTTGTGGATCACCGTGATGAGAAGATCGGACGCAAGATCCGCGATGCGGAAGTTACCAAAGTGCCTTTCATGCTCATCGTAGGCGAGAAGGAAGCAGCCGAAGGAAAGCTTTCCGTACGCCGCAAAGGTGAAGGTGATTTGGGAAGTATGACGATCGATGAATTCATCGCGTTTTTCAAAAAGGAAGCCGCCATTGCTTGATGTTTTTGTAAGATTTTAGTATTATTCCAGCAATAAGGCACTATTTTTGTGGAGCTAGTGTTAATTTTTTCGATTTCCACCAAAAACAAAAAAACACCAATACAAATTATATGGCATTAAGACCCCCTAGTGGACGGTTAAGAGTTCCCGAAGAACCTTATAAAATTAACGAAAGAATTACAGCAAAAGAAGTGCGATTGGTCGGCGAAAACATTGAGCCGGGCATCGTGGATATCAATACAGCCCGCGCGATAGCAAAGGCACAAGGGCTTGATCTCGTGGAGATTGCGCCAACGGCAGTTCCGCCGGTCTGCAAAGTAGTTGACTACTCCAAGTTCAAATACGAGCAGAAAAAGAAACAAAAGGAGATCAAGGCGAAAGCGCAGAAGGTGGTTATCAAGGAAATCCGTTTCGGCCCGAACACGGATGATCACGACTTCGATTTCAAATTAAAGCATGCGACTAACTTCCTTAAAGAAGGTTCGAAAGTAAAAGCATACGTGCATTTCGTGGGACGTACAATCGTTTTCAAAGAGCGTGGTGTGAATCTTTTGAAGAAATTTTCCGAAGCATTGGCAGATTACGGCAAGCTGGAAATGGAACCTAAACTGGAAGGAAAACGGATGACGATCATCCTTGCCCCTGCGCCTGCAAAAGGCAAATAATAAGCTGATTCATCAAGCATATTACATAGAAAATCGTGTTTTCGGCTTCGCGCTGGGGACACGATTTTATTTTTATGTAAAATTTCACTAATTTTGCGCGCTGTTTTATATTTTATCAACTATTAGTTTTTTTGAATCATGCCTAAAATGAAAACCAACTCTGGGGCTAAAAAGCGTTTCGCGCTGACTGGCACCGGGAAAATCAAACGTAAGCACGCTTTCCACAGCCACATCCTGACCAAAAAATCAAACAAGCGCAAGCGTGGTTTGGTGAAGACTGGTCTGATCGATGAGTCTAACGAGAAGCAAGTATTGGCAATGCTTCGGAAATAATCCGTAAAAGCCAATTCAGAAATTAAATTCTGGTTTTTTGTTCAACCCGATAAAAGGCATTTAAGTCTCAGCAGAGCGCCGATTATCAAAAACAGTTAAATTATGCCACGTTCAGTAAATCACGTAGCGTCACGTGCAAGACGTAAAAAAGTTTTAAAACTTGCGAAAGGCTATTTCGGCCGTCGCAAAAATGTATGGACCGTTGCCAAGAACGCCGTTGAGCGCGGTTTGGCTTACGCATACGAAGGCCGTAAACAGAAAAAACGCAACTTCCGCGCGTTGTGGATCCAGCGTATCAACGCAGGAACCCGTCAGCACGGATTGTCTTATTCTGCTTTCATCGGCAAACTTAATGCAAAAGGCATCGAGCTGAACAGGAAAGTTCTGGCGGATCTCGCGATGAACCATCCTGACGCATTCAAAGCGATCGTTGATCAAGTAAAATAAAACAGCATCCCGCCTCTCCGGCGGGATTTTTTTTGCATAAAATTTGGATATTGCAGGTGGTAATCAACTCTCGTACCTCAAAACCAAATAGAAATGCTGGAACAACTCTTCGACCTCGTACAACAAAATTCCCAACAATCGGTGATAAACAACCCTGACGTTCCCAACGAACACAATCAGGAAGTGATTAATACCCTCACCAGTTCCATTACCGGAGGTTTGCAGGAACAAGTGCAAAGCGGCAACATCAGCGGATTGCTCGGCCTCTTCGGCGGCGAAAGCGGCACTTCGGCAGCTTCACTTCTCAACAATCCGATCGTAGCATCCATCGCCACGAACGCCGTCGGTGCCATCGTTCAAAAATTCGGATTGAACAGCCAGGTTGCAGGTAACATCGTCAACTCGGTATTGCCGGGTGTGTTGGGTGCCGTGATTGGCCAATTCAATGGACAGGGCGGTGCCGGTAGCGCCGGGGCTGGTAACGGCTTCGATCTCGGCTCGCTCATTCAGATGGGTGGCGGCCTTTTCGGCGGCGGCAATGACCAACAGGGCAAATCGGCTCCCGGCGGTATCGACCTCGGCGGCATGTTGGGCGGGCTCTTCGGAGGAAAGTAATTGCAAAGATTCATTATCTGATAAAACAAGGGCTTTAAAACGATAGTACATTTGCACAAAACAATGTACTATCGTAAAGGCCCTTTTTCTTTTTCCTAACTCACCTAACCATGGACTCAAGAAGAGAATTTATCCGGAAAGCCACCATGCTCACAGGAGCAGCCGGATTGTTCAGCACCCTACCCGCTTCGATTCAGAAAGCATTGGCTATTAACCCGCCTAAGGGCACAACCTGGAAGGACGCCGAGCACGTGGTGATCCTAATGCAGGAAAACCGCTCTTTCGACCATTCCTACGGAACACTCCGCGGTGTGCGCGGCTTTAATGACCCACGAGCCATTACCCTTCCGAACAAAAATCTCGTGTGGCTGCAAACCAATGCATCCGGAGAGACATATGTACCCTTCCGCCTGAATATTAAGGAATCCAAAGCCACCTGGATGGGCTCCCTCCCGCATTCATGGCCGAACCAAGTGGACGCGCGCAACGACGGCAAGTATGACAAATGGCTCATTGCCAAGCAGCCCGGCAATAAGGATTATGCCAAAATGCCTTTGACCCAAGGCTTTTATAATCGGGAGGATATTCCTTTCTACTATGCGATGGCCGACGCATTTACGGTTTGTGATCAGAACTTCTGCTCGTCGCTGACCGGTACGACCCCCAACCGTCTCTACCTCTGGTCGGGTACTGTCCGTGAGAATACCGACCCTAACAAGCATTATGCGAACATTCGCAACGAAAATGTGACGGACGATCACGAAGCTTCGTGGACAACATTTCCCGAGAGGTTGGAAGACAACGGAATTTCGTGGCGGATTTACCAGAATGAGTTGAGCATCAATACCGGCTTCACGGGTGAAGAAGAAGCATGGCTTGCCAATTTCACCGACAACCCGATCGAGTGGTTCAGCCAGTACAATATTCGTTACCACACAGGTTACCAGCGCTATCTCAAGGAACGCCAGCAAATGCTGCCCGGCGAAATCGAAGAAGCGCAAACGAAACTGAAATCGCTTTCGGGTAAAGAGGCTGCGGATCTTGAAAAAGTTTTAAAAGAAAAACGCGCGCTGCTGAAACTTGCCAATGAGGAATTGATCCGTTGGAGCCCCGAAAAGTTCGAAAAGCTCTCACAGCGCCAGAAAAATATCCATAATAAGGCATTTACCATCAATAAGAATGACCCTGACTACCGGAAGATCACCACGGTAAAATACCAGGATGGCGACATCGAACATGAGGCCAAGGCCCCGATGGGCGACGTACTCCACCAGTTCCGCTCCGATGTAAAAACCGGTGCATTGCCGACGGTCTCCTGGCTGGTAGCTCCCGAAAATTTCTCCGATCACCCCGGGGCACCGTGGTATGGTGCATGGTATGTTTCGGAAGTGATCGATATCCTGACCGCCGATCCCGAGGTTTGGAAAAAGACAATTTTCATTCTCTGCTACGACGAAAACGACGGCTATTTCGACCACGTCCCGCCGTATGTAGTACCTAATCCATATAAGGAAGACACCGGCGCTGTTTCGGCGGGCATCGACTGCAAGACGGAATTCGTGACTTTGGAGCAGGACATGCAGAAGAAAAAGAAAGAAGAGTGCCGCGAAAGCCCCATCGGCCTCGGCTATCGGGTACCGCTGATCGTCGCTTCGCCCTGGAACCGCGGTGGGAATGTATGCTCCGAAGTATTCGACCATACTTCCATTTTGCAATTCCTCGAAAAATTTGTGAGCCTGAAATCGGGTAAGCAGGTGAAAGAAACGAACATTACCGAGTGGCGACGTACTATTTGTGGCGACCTTACTTCCACTTTCACTCCTTACGACGGCCAGGAAATCAAGCTGCCGACATTCGTAGAAAGGACGGAGTTCATGGAAAGCATTTTCAATGCAAAATTCAAGAAACTTCCGAACGGCTACAAAGCATTGTCTAAAAGCGAGATCGACGAGGTGAATGCCGACCCGCTTACCTCTCCTATTTTGCCAAATCAGGAAAAAGGAACGCGGCCAGCGTGTGCCATCCCGTATGAATTATATGCCGACGGAGCCTTCAACTCTGCCAAAAATGCATTTGAAATTAAGCTGGAAGCCAGAAATGGCATATTTCGCGACAAATCCGCCGGTTCGCCATTTATCGTGTACGCCCCGGGAAAATACAAAAATGAGCATGTCAAAGTCTGGAACTATGCGGTGAAAGCCGGCGACGCCCTCACCGGCTCCTGGAATCCTGCCGATTTTGAAAACCAGCATTATCATTTGAAGGTATACGGTCCGAACGGCTTCTTCCGGGAATACAGCGGCAATAAAGAAAACAGTTTTTTGAAGATAGAATGCGCCTATCAGCTCGACCGTAGCAAAAAACCGACCGGCCATATCGAATTGAGGATCAGCAACCTGCATCCAGGCCAGAAGGCTGTACTGAAGGTTACCGACAACGCTTATGGAACTGCTGTCCAAACCATTACGCTCGAAAAAGCGCCCGCAGGTACAAAATCACGCAAGACTATCGTGCTGAACCTGGCAAAAAGTTTCAACTGGTACGATTTCACCATCGCCGTCGAAGGTGCGGAGAATGCGTTCTCGCGGTTTGCGGGGCATGTTGAAACCGGTGCTACAAGTCAGAGCGACCCTTATATGGGCCAAATGCTGAGCTGATACCTATCCACCGTCAGGCCATCTTTTGGCCTGACACTTTGTCATTTCCGTTTTATAGGACAGTTGCTGGTACGGGGTTTTTAATAAAACTCCCAGTGACCGGCTGAATGGCGCCCGAGCGCTCCCGGCAGGTCTGAAGTCCAGAATCAAATCATACTTAACTTATAAAATAGAACAATGGGAAAAATTATTGGCATAGACTTAGGAACAACGAACTCCTGCGTGGCTGTCATGGAGGGTAACGAGCCGGTTGTAATAGCCAACAGCGAAGGTGCCCGCACTACCCCTTCCGTAGTTGCTTTCATGGATAATGGTGAACGCAAAATCGGAGCACCGGCCAAACGTCAGGCGATTACCAATCCCAAGCATACTATTAGCTCCATCAAGAGATTCATGGGTAAAAAATACGATGACACAACCGGCGAAATGAAAACCGTTGCGTACAGCGTAGAAAAAGGCCCTAACAATACGCCACGCATTCCTATCGGCGACCGCCTGTATACACCACAGGAAGTTTCTGCATTCATTCTTCAAAAAATGAGACAAACTGCGGAAGACTATCTGGGGCAGGAAGTTACCGAAGCGGTGATCACGGTTCCTGCGTACTTTAACGATGCAGAACGCCAGGCTACCAAAGAAGCTGGTCAGATCGCCGGCCTGGATGTTAAACGTATTATTAACGAACCTACTGCTGCTGCCCTGGCTTATGGCCTTGATAAACAGCATAAGGATATGAAAATTGCCGTGTTCGACTTGGGTGGTGGTACTTTCGACGTATCCATCCTTGAATTGGGCGACGGTGTGTTCGAAGTAAAATCTACCGACGGTGATACTCACCTGGGTGGTGACGACTTCGACCAGGTGATCATCAACTGGTTGGCCGACGAATTCCAAAAGGACGAGAACGTTGACCTCCGCAAAGATCCAATGGCTTTGCAGCGTTTGAAAGAGGCTGCTGAAAAAGCAAAAGTTGAATTGTCGAGCTCAGCTCAGACCGAAATCAACCTGCCATATATCTTCCCGGTTGACGGTATTCCAAAGCACCTGGTTCGCACTTTGACCCGTTCGAAATTCGAACAACTCGCTGATTCTCTGTTCCAACGCATGATGGAACCTTGCAAAAGAGCGATGAAAAACGCAGGGTATTCAAACAGCGACATCGACGAAGTAATCCTCGTAGGTGGTTCGACACGTATCCCTCGCGTACAAGAAGAAGTAGAGAAATTCTTTGGTAAAAAACCTTCGAAAAACGTTAACCCTGACGAAGCTGTGGCCGTTGGTGCTGCAATCCAGGGTGGTGTACTGACGGGTGAAGTGAAAGACGTATTGCTTTTGGACGTTATTCCTTTGTCACTCGGTATCGAAACATTGGGTGGCGTGTTCACCAAGCTGATCGAAGCGAACACGACTATTCCTTCGAAGAAAACTGAAACATTCTCGACTGCCGCTGATAATCAGCCATCTGTGGAAATCCACGTACTGCAAGGCGAACGTCCGCAAGCTGCGAACAACCGTACACTCGGCCGTTTCCACTTGTCTGACATCCCACCAGCACAGCGCGGTGTACCTCAGATCGAAGTAACTTTCGACGTGGATGCGAACGGTATCCTGCACGTTTCCGCAAAAGATAAAGGTACCGGCAAAGAACAAAAAATCCGTATCGAAGCTTCCAGCGGTTTGACCGACGCGGAAATCAACAGAATGCGTGAAGAAGCGAAGGCGAACGAAGCTGCTGACAAGGCGGAACGCGAGAAAATTGAAAAAATCAATGGAGCTGACAGCCTGATCTTCTCAACTGAGAAACAGTTGAAAGAGTATGGCGACAAACTTTCCGATAGCAATAAGTCGAGCATTGAAGCTGCGCTGGCAGAATTGAAAACCGCCCACCAGTCTCAGGACCTTGCAGCTATCGACGCTGCATCTGAAAAACTGAATGCTGCATGGCAGGCTTCCGCTCAGGAAATGTATGCACAAGGCGGTGAAGGTCAACCGGGAGCAGGCGGCCCTACCGGAAACCCTGGTGCGGGCGCAGGTAACAATGGTGCAACAGACGACGTGACGGACGTGAACTTCGAAGAAGTGAAATAAGAATAAGATTAGAAAAAATCCCCGTCCGTCAAACAGATGGGGATTTTTTTTACACGCAGTGTTACATTTTGGGGTAACAAAGCGTATATAAATAATAGAAAACCAGCTCCAAGCCAGTGGCACTGATTTTTTCTATCAAATATAAACTTCATCAATCTAATCAAACCACTAAAAAAATTCAGACTCCTATGGACGCAAGAATCGCATTACCAGAATTGATGTACCTTTCTCCCACTACCCGCGAAAAAGCGGTGGCCGTCGCCCAGGAACTATTACGATCTACCAACATCTCCCCACGCGAGGCTGTTTCAAAAGCAATTCTGATTGCGAAAAACTGGGCGGTTAAAAATGTGAACCGCCGCGTTTGGAAAAAATTAAAAGCCGTCGAAAAAGAAATGATATGATCGAACTGAAATTCAAAGGTCAGGTCGTCATCGTCACGGGGTCCAGTTCCGGGATCGGGAAGGCTTGTGCATTACACTTCGGGAACAACGGCGCTCATGTGGTTGTGAATTACAGTTCTAATGCAGCCGCTGGCCAAGAAGTAGTCGACGAAATCCAGGCCAATGGAGGAAGTGCAATTCTGGTAAAGGCCGATGTGAGTAAGGAGGATGAAGTGAAAGCCCTGTTTGCAGAAACCGTTAACCAGTTTGGCCGCGTCGATGTGCTCGTCAGCAACGCAGGTTTGCAAAAAGATGCGCCATTCCTGGAAATGACTTTGGAACAGTGGCAAAAGGTAATTGACGTCAATCTGACGGGCCAGTTCCTTACCTGTCGCGAAGCCGCTAAGCAATTTATCGCTCAGCAACAGGCAGTTACAGAACCAAGCCATAGTGAACTCGCGATCGGAAAAATCGTATTGATGAGCTCCGTGCATGACGTGATCCCCTGGGCAGGACATGTCAACTACGCTGCTTCAAAGGGCGGCGTGATGATGTTCATGAAATCGATATCGCAGGAGCTTGCGCCATACAAGATACGCGTGAACTCGGTAAGCCCTGGCGCAATCAAAACGCCTATCAACAAAGAGGTCTGGTCGGATCCCGATAAATACCAAAGCCTGCTTCAACTGATTCCTTACAAAAGAATCGGTACCGCACAGGATGTGGCCAAAGCAGTTGCCTGGCTCGCATCGGATGATTCGGATTATGTGAATGGCGAAACGTTGTATATTGATGGAGGGATGACACTGTACCCCGAGTTTGCCGACAATGGCTAATGGCCTTGTCAAGTGTAGTCAGGAGTTGTCAAGCCTAGTCACATGTTGTCAAGTGTAGTCGGATATTGTCAGGAGTTATCAAGTGTAGCAAATCTTGTCATTAAATGAATAAAAAAACGTCAGGCCGTTTATGCCTGACGTTTTTTGCGAGCAGCCGTGGATCACCAATAATGATTTCCAAGACTCGACTGTTGCTGACTATACCTGGCCATACCTGACTGCACGTAACTACACGAGACTACGGTTGACCACACATTACCACACTTGACAATCACCTGACCAAACTTGGTATTCGCTGCAATAACACAGTCAAAATTGGCTCAAATAACCCTCTTTTGGTCGTTATATTAACAAAATTCAAAAAATGAAACGTAACTTTCGACGTACAATTTTATATTTATGATCTCAAAATTTTCACAATCGGCCATTCAATTTATAGCTCAACGTCAATGGATTATCTGGTTTTGGAGCTTTCTAATCTTGGTTGCGTGCACTTGGCCGGGCAAGGATTTGCCCGCAGCACCGACCGTAGGTTTCGATAAAATTGTCCACTCGGGCCTCTTTACTGTATGGGCGATTCTCGCGCTGATTATTTACCCTGAAAAAAGCCGCCTGGTTGTGGGATTGGGAATGGCTTATGGGTTGGGACTGGAATTTTACCAGCAGCTTCTGCCATTCGACCGCACTTTTGACTGGTGGGACGCCGTGGCAGACGCTGCTGGTGTGTTAATCGGTTATCTTTTCACAAAACTGGTGCTGAAAAACTAGCGCCAGCGTTTGTACTGATTGATCAAACCGTTTGTCGAACTATCGTGGTTCGTAACCGGCCAGTCATTTTGTAACTCGGGGTAAATCTTGTTGGCCAATTGTTTGCCCAGCTCAACGCCCCATTGGTCGAAGCTGTAAATATTCCAGATGATACCTTGCACGAAAATCTTGTGCTCGTACATGGCGATCAGACTTCCCAATACTTTCGGGGTGATCTTTTTCACGAGAATCGAGTTGGTCGGGCGGTTACCCGAGAAAACTTTGAACGGCGCGATCTGCTCGATCTCCGCGTCACTCTTTCCGGCAGCTCTCAGTTCTGCGCGCACTTCCTCGTCGGTCTTGCCATTCATTAATGCTTCGGTTTGCGCGAAGAAGTTGGACAGCAACATTTTGTGGTGCTCACCAAGCGGGTTGTGGCTAATGGCCGGCGCGATAAAGTCGCAAGGGATCAGCTTAGTACCCTGGTGGATCAGCTGGTAAAATGCATGCTGACCATTGGTGCCTGGCTCGCCCCAGATTACCGGACCAGTCTGGTACCCAACCGGCTTGCCATCGCGACCGGTGCTCTTGCCGTTACTTTCCATATCTCCCTGCTGGAAGTAGGCGGCGAAACGGTGCATGTACTGATCGTATGGAAGGATCGCCTGTGTTTGCGCATCGAAGAAATCATTGTACCAGATGCCGATCAATGCGAGGATCACCGGGATATTACGTTCCAGCTTAGTCGTACGGAAATGCTTGTCCATCTCGTGAGCACCCGCGAGCAGCTGCTCGAAATTCTGGAAGCCCACGTAACAAGCAATCGACAAACCGATAGCCGACCACAACGAGTAGCGGCCTCCTACCCAATCCCAGAATCCGAACATGTTTTCCGGATCGATACCAAATTTCTCTACTTCCGAGCGGTTGGTTGAAATCGCAACGAAATGCTTTTTCACGTGCTCTTCATCCGAAGCCTTTTCCAGGAACCAGCTGCGCGCGCTGTGTGCATTCGCCATCGTTTCCTGTGTGGTAAAAGTTTTGGACGCGATCATAAACAAGGTCGTCTCCGGATTCAGTGACTTTACGGTTTCAGCAATGTGCGTGCCATCCACGTTGGACACGAAATGCACATTCAGCCCGTTTTTCGCATAAGCTTTCAGCGCTTCGGTCACCATTACCGGGCCCAGGTCGCTACCGCCGATACCAATATTCACGATGTCTGTGATCTCTTTTCCGGTATAACCCTTCCACGCTCCCGAACGAACCCGTGTCGAAAAATCCTTCATTTTCGCAAGCACCTCGTTGACGTCCGGCATTACGTCCTTGCCATCCACAAGCACGGGCTCATTGGAGCGGTTGCGTAATGCAGTGTGCAAAACGGCACGTCCTTCCGTCACATTGATTTTGGCGCCTGTGAACATTGCCTCGATCGCCTCAGCCAAACCAGCTTCTTCTGCCAATTGAACCAGGTATGAGCGTGTACGCGAGGTAATGCGGTTTTTGGAATAATCCAGCAATATGTCCCCGAAACGGATGGAGAACTTCTTATGGCGGTCGGTGTCTTCCTCGAAAAGTGTTTTTAAATGCTTTTGCGAAATGGTTTTGTGATGCGTTTTCAGCTTTTTATAAGCCGCCAACTGATCAAAGGGGACGTTTGATAGCATTAGTTTTGGCGTTATGGTAAAAAATCAAACCTTGGTCATGCAAAAATAGGGTTTTACGGCACTTAATGCGCTTTTTCCTCATTAACTCGCCTGGCAAACTCCCCTGAAATACCCCACCGACTCGGCGATCCCGGCCAGCGGCTCTTTCATATCTTTCTCATATTCAAGGCTGCACGAGCCGGTGTATTTCACTTTGCGCAGCATTTTCACAAATGCGGGAATATCAATAATTCCTCTTCCCAGTTCACAGGTTTTACCATCCTTCGTCGCTTCCGTCACATTTTTGAGGTGAATGTCGAAAATGCGCTTGCTGTACTTACCCAGGTCGGCCACCGAATCCTGGTTATCCCGGCGGTTATGGCCCATATCAAAACAAAGCCCCACGCGAGGATCGAGATCCTTCACATAATTGTATACCGAGGTCGCGTTAGGATACAATTTATCTTCCGGACCATGGTTGTGGATGGCGTAACGAATATTGGTTTCCTTCACTTTTTGCTCTACATATTTCAGGTCCTCATGGTTGGGAATACCGACGATCATATCCACGCCTACTCTTTTCGCATAATCGAATGCATTATCAATGTCCTGGTGGGTTTTGGTGTAAATCGGGCCTACCGCATAACCGGTGACACCGGCGTCTTTCAGCTTCTGGTGAAATGCGGTAATCTGCTCGGCGGTGCTGTTGTAAGGCAAATGAAAATCCTTGATACACAAATAGTGAACATCTGTCTTCTTCATCATTTCCAGCGCCTCGTCGAGTTTGAAATGCACGAAACTGTAACCGGCAATACCCAACTTGAAAGTATCCTCTTTTTTAGCCGGAGCCGCATTGCTTTTCTCCGGAAGCGAAGCGATACTGCCGGCCATCAGTCCGGCGATGCCTTTCTTGACAAATGTTCTTCTCGAATTCATTCTATTTAAATTAAAATTAATTACTGTATACGTAAAAGACGAAGAGTCGCGGATTTACCACCTATCGGCTCAAATCTTAAGTTTTATACCAACCTTGTTGATCGCTCCGGTAAGCAGAATGACCAGTAATGAAAAGCAGGCAGACTTGACAAGCCCGATCATCCCCGTGCGCAGGTACATCGGCAGGCTGATTCCTGCCAGCGTAATGACGGCATACCATATATATGGAATAAGATAGCAGGTTAATGTAGCGGTTCCGGCAGGCCGGATAATATTCGCCCAGTTTTTGATATTTTTCAAATCAACCAGCCAAAACAAGAATGCGAAGGCCAAAAAGCTGATCCCCGAGCAAATGCCTACCCATGCTGGTGTAGCCCTGATTTTTGAAATACCCCAAAAAGGTCGCGTACCAAAACCGTAGGCTAATGCGATGAGTCCCAGCACGACCAAAATGATCAGATAAGTAGTCCCGGCCGAATTCCGGCTGATACGGTTCCGGTAAATCACCGAAGCCACTACACCTCCCATTACAAAAGCAGGCATCGAACCGCTGCCGACGATCCAGACATATTCTTTGACCGGGTTAAGCAAATCGAGCACCCCGGCAAAGTCGGCCAGATTGAACAGAACGAAAAACAACCATCCACCTACCGCCCATGTGAGACGGTCGCGCGAGGGGAGGTACGCGAGCGCGCCCAGCAGGTATGACCAGCCAATGAGGCCCAGGATACCATACCAATGCGTCTCCATCCACGACGGGTTGGCAGGGTCACCGCCTTTGTAAATCAATGCGAGCCCGGCAAGCAACAGGTAACCGGCCACTTTCAATGCAGTATAAAATCCCTTCTTTCCGGGGTTCGAAGGATACACATTCCAGATCAGGAAAAAGGCAATCACCATCCCGATTTCCCAGACGTGTTTGCTGATAACCATGGCCTCGCCAGCGATATTCTCGTAGTTTACGATAAATATCCCCATGAGCAACAGCGCAAATGTACGCTCGGCAATATGCCTGATAATCAACGCATCAGAGTCGCCTTTTTTCTTGCGATTGGCAATGGCGAAGGGAATCGAAAGCCCGACAATGAACAAGAATCCCGGAAACACCACATCTGAAAGGCCCATGGCATCCTCGGCCGCTTTGCTGTGTCTCAGCCAGTCGGGAATATCTTCCAGCGACCAGAGATCATTCACAAAAATCATCAAAAACATGGTAACCGCCCTGAATACGTCAATCGAATCCAGGCGGAACGAGGGGAAAGAAGGGGGCATGATCAGAAGGTTTGGATTTAGGAAAACCTAATATAACCGCTTTTCGCCTTCTGACGGCATAATTCTTCATTTTGCGTCGCACAAAATGCCACGATGCATTAATAATTCATACGAAATTTAGAAAGATCAGGCTTGTGCTGTTTCTTTCTTTTCAACTCGTATTCATAAATCAACCGGCCCAGGTTTTTCATAAACGGATAGCAAACTTCCTTGTATTCGTAACGGTCGTCATTGTAAACACCATCCTCGTTAGATTGCACTACGGCACTCAGCATAAACTCTACATTATTCTCAAAATCAACGATATAGGCATTATCAATAATAAAGCCGTACGAATCGCCATACTTGTTGAAAATCCTCATTCCCTTTTGCGGGACGGCTTCCTTATTGGCCCCGTAAAAAAGGAACTTAGCGTAAAGCGGCCAGTAATCCGAGGGATTATAACGCGGGAAATCGCTCTCGTTGGGCAATTTACTCATATAGGTGTAAATCAGTCTATAATCGTCCTTAGTGAGATGAAAGCGCTCGCTTTCAGGAAAAACCTCCGGAAAAAGCAACTTCTTCATCACCACCTGCTGGTCGGTGAGGCTGAATGCATTCTTATTCGCCATATTGAACGGCTTTTCTACCAGCCGGTCGGAGCTATCCATGTAAGCGCGGCCCATAGAAGTGTTGGTGAGGTTCAAAGGGTAGTTTTGGGGATCAAATTGCCCCGGCTGGCTGTAAATCAGTTTATTACCCTCATAAAAACTAACCGGATTAGTGTGCCTGGAAGTCTCCTCGGTATCCTTTACTGCATACCGGTTGAGAATGCGGCTCGTACTTAGGCCATGCCTGCGCAGCCTCTCATTAATTTCCGCCCGCCCGATCCATTCATAGAGCCGATTATAGGCATCGTTGTCGCTTACGAGCAATATTTTCTTGATATAATGTTCCAGGGAAGGCATCCCGTTGGCGGCACTGCTGTCTTTGTCGACGTGCGTTTGCTTTGTAAAATCGGCTCCGGTAATCATGGTGCTAGCACGACTCAGTCCCTTAATTTTCAGCTCGTTGAGTTTTTCCAGCGCGAAAATGACCGTCGGCAGCTTCACCGTGCTTGCGGGGAAAAAGTAATGCAGGTCGTCGAGGTTGTAGCTGTAACTTTTGAAATGCGGAACATTGTTCGCATCCCGATCAATCTGCGTATAAAGTATCTGAACCTGGTTCTTTTGTGGGTGATTCAGGATTTTGCCAAACAGCTCCGGCCGGCTCCGCATCAGTTTTTCAAGCAAAACCGTATCCGGTTTCTGACCCAAAACAGCGTGACTCACCAAAAGCATCAAGAGCAATAGCCTAACCATCCACATAACTATCTAAAAATCACATCCTTTCGTTCCTCCATCCGCCCCTTTCTCCATTCTTCATTCATCCCAATCATCCACATAAGAACCTTCTTCCGTCTTGGTCGAATGCTCCACCGCCTCATTAATTTCCTTCATTTCCGCGGCAGTGAGATTTCGCCATTTACCCACCGGTAAGTCATTCAAAGCCACGTTCATGATCCGCACGCGTTTGAGCTTTGTCACATTATAACCCAGATACTCGCACATCCGGCGGATCTGACGGTTGAGCCCTTGTGTTAAAATAATAGTAAATACAAAACTGCTCTCTTTCCGCACGAAGCACTTTTTGGTCACAACCCCCAGAATAGGCACGCCCGACGACATTTTTTGGATAAAATCGGTGGTAATGGGTTTGTTCACTGTTACGACATACTCTTTTTCGTGGTTATTCCCCGCGCGGAGGATTTTGTTCACGATATCACCGTCGCTGGTCAGGAATATCAGCCCTTCCGAAGGCTTATCGAGCCGGCCGATGGGGAAAATGCGCTCCTTATGGCGGATGTAATCGATAATATTGCCCTTAATGTGCCGCTCGGTGGTGCAGGTGATACCTACCGGCTTGTTAAATGCGATGTAAACGCCTGCTTTTTTCGCTTTGAGGGGCTTGCCGTCGACGCGTACGTCATCTCCCTCGGTTGCTTTGTCGCCCAATACAGCCGTCCGGCCATTGAGCGTCACGCGGCCTTGTTCCACGAGTTTGTCGGCCTCTCGCCGCGAACAAAACCCGGTTTCACTGATAAACTTGTTGATCCTGACTGACTCCAATGCTTTCTATGCTTTTTCCCAAGCCGTAACCGGCGTATCAAGTGGCAAATTAATTCAAATCGCAAAAAAAATGCGGTTACATATAAAGATTCGGGCGTTCTTGCCCTTTACCTCTTCAATACTTATTATATCAGATCACAAAATAGAACAAATTGCCGGTCTATGAAAAATCGCCTTTTATTAACACAACTCTTCTTTTGGATAACCATTCTTGCCCTTTACGCGCAACCCGCGCGGAGGCCCGTGGAAGTGATCGTCACCGCCGACCGTGATGACTGGACCTACAAGCCCGGGGATAAAGTACAATTTATGATCAGCGTACTGCGCAACGGCAACCCGGTGAAAAATGCGCAAGTGCGTTATGAGATCGGTTTAGAAAAACTCGACCCGACCATTAAAGAAACCAAAACTGCTGCCGACGGGACATTAAAAATCGACGGCGGCACACTCAAAACCCCCGGCTTCCTACGCTGCATCGCATGGGCAACCGTAGATGGCGTGGAGTTCCGCGGCCTGGCAACTGCCGGCTTTGACCCATCGAAAATACAGCCTACCGTAGCGAACCCTGAAGATTTCGATACATACTGGGATAATGCAAAGAAAGAACTGGCGGCTGTACCGATGGATGCGAAAATGACTTTACTCCCAGACCGCTGCACCGAAAAAACGAATGTTTATCACCTGAGTTTGCAAAATAACCGTCCGGGCGTACGAGTGTACGGGATTTTGAGTATCCCCAAAAAAGAAGGAAAATACCCTGCGCTCCTGCGCGTGCCCGGTGCCGGTGTACGTGCGTATTATGGTGATGTGGTTACTGCGGATAAAGACATCATTACACTTGAAATCGGTATTCACGGCATCCCCGTGACAATGGACCCATCCGTTTACCTGGATATGAGCCAGGGCGTACTGAATGGCTACCCTGCTTATAACCTGGATGATAAGGATAAATTTTACTACAAACGCGTATACCTCGGCTGCGTGCGCGCGAACGATTTCCTGACCAGCCTGCCGCAATATGACGGCAAGAACCTGGCGGTAACCGGCGGGAGTCAGGGTGGCGCATTGTCGATCGTCACCGCAGGCCTCGACCCGCGTGTAAAATGGCTCGGCGCATTCTACCCTGCGTTGAGCGACGTGACAGGCTACCTGCATGGCCGCGCAGGCGGATGGCCGCATTATTTTGATAAAAACGGGGCCAAAACCAATAACACGAAGGAAAAACTGAACACCGTTTCCTATTACGATGTGGTCAATTTCGCGCGACGCGTGAAAGCACCGGGACTTTATATGTGGGGCTTCAATGACGAAACCTGCCCGCCGACTTCCATGTACGCAGCATATAATGTAACTACCGCTCCAAAAGAATTGAAATTGTACCTTGACACCGGCCACTGGACCTACTCCGATGAGCGCGACGCGATGAACAACTGGCTGGTCGACAAACTCAAAGGCAAGTAATTACAACAAAACCGGAACATACCTTTATGGATCGCAGAACATTTATTGAAAAGTCGGCGCTGGCCGGCGCAGCATTCTCCTCCCTCCCGCTGCTGACGGCATTGAAACGGGCCTCGCCGTACCGGACAGCGCTCATCGGTGCGGGCTGGTGGGGCACAAACATCCTCCGCTGCGCCATCCAGGCAGGCGAATCGAAACTGGTGGCATTGTGCGACGTAGATCAGAACCAGCTGAAAATCTGCTCCGAAGTTTTTTCCAAACTTACCCCGGATAAGCCGAAACTCTACAAAGATTTCCGTGAAATGCTGGCGAAGGAAAAGCCTGAGATTGTGATCGTGGCTACGCCCGATCACTGGCATGCATTGTGTTGCATTGCGGCGATCGAGTCCGGTGCGCATGTTTATGTAGAAAAACCGATTTCACATACCATTAAGGAAGGTCGCGCGATGGTGAATGCCACACGCAAGCACGGGCGCATCGTACAGGTAGGCACACACAGGCGCGTGTCCCCACATAACGTATCCGGTATGGAATTCCTGAAATCGGGGAAGGCCGGCAAGATCGGGATGGCGCGGGCGTTTGTGCATTATGGCGGCGGCCCGGGCCAAAAGACGCCCGACACGGAACCGCCGCAAGGTCTCGACTGGGATTTCTATTGCGGTCCCGCGCCATTGATACCTTATAATAAGACTATCCACCCGAAAGGCTTCCGGAATTACCTCAATTTCGCCAACGGTACGCTCGGCGACTGGGGTATTCACTGGTTGGATCAGGTACTATGGTGGTCGGAACAAAAATATCCGAAGAAAGTTTACTCTACCGGAGGCCGTGCAATCCGCCAGGACAATACCGACGCACCGGATCACCAAGTGGCCGTTTACGATTTCGACGGTTTCACTTTGGAATGGGAACACCGCAACTTCGCAGCCAACAACGCCGAAAAAACACATCCAAACCAAGCCGTAGGCGTGTATTTCTATGGAACCGAGGGCACATTCCACATGGGCTGGCTCGATGGCTGGACGTTCTACCCTACCAATCCGAACAAACCGGTGATCCACCAGGATGCCCAACTCAACAAGCCCGATGACCAGAATATTCAGCAGCTTTGGGCCAATTTCCTGGAATCCATTAAAAGCAACAAACCGCCTGTTTGCGAAATCGAGGTGGGACAACGCTCTACGAATGTGGCATTATTGGGGATGCTTTCCTACAAACTGGGAAGGAGCATTGTGTGGGATGGTGAAAAAGAAATCATTCCCGGAGACGATGAGGCGAACAAGTTGCTGAGCCGGAATTACCGTGGCGAGTGGAAATATCCGCAAGCGTAAACGTTGTCAGGTGTGGTCATTTATGGTCAGGTGTTGTCAAGTGTGGTCATTTATAGTCAGGGATTGTCAAGTGTAGTCAGGTGTGGTCATTTATTGTCAGGGATTGTCAAGTGTAGTGAGGTTTGGTCATTTATTGTCAGGAATTGTTACTTATTGTCAGGAATGTCGGGTGATGTCATTCGAATAAATCTCCGACCATTCTTGACTACACCTGACCATTCTTGACTACACCTGACCATCTTGACTACACCTGACCATTCTTGACTACACCTGACTAACCTTGACTACACCTGACTAACCTTGACCACACCTGACCACAAATGACTACGCTTAACCAAATCGCTCCCCAAACAATCATCAATCAATTTTGACGACTTCCGCGGGGATATTGTACTGATCGACCGCCTCACGCGCGAAGCGGACGTGCCCGCGTGGGGCCATCAGGTACAATTTCGCACCTTTCATACCCGCCAATTCGCTAAGCAGCTTCCATTTGGAGATATGACCACGCATCTGGTCGGTTTTAATGCAGACTTCCAGGTAATGCCTGTTGAACATGTTCACGCCTGTTACATCGGGCGTAAAGCGGATGTTATCCGCCGCCCTTTCATAAGATTTGGGCGTTTCATACCCTTCCATATTAGCCTGGATTTCCTTGAACCCGTGCGATTTTGCCCACTTTACTACAAGTGGGATGAATGCTTCTTTTTCCATAATGAACATGAATAATTTTCTGCTCTAATACCAGCAGTTTCAACAATACAAAATCTTGACTGAGCAGGGGGATATGACAGGAGCGATATTCCCGGTGGAGCAGGATCTTGAAGAAAGATAGCCAATTTTCCGTAAAACCGCAAGCTTCACGCAGGATCAGTCATCCAGTTCATCCCTGAAATTATTGTAGGCCGAGAGCAATTCGCGGTGCGTTTTGGCATTCTTCTGAACCAGCGCCAATTCTACCCCCTTTTGATAAATCCCCTCGGCTTTTTCCACTTTTCCCAATGCAGCAAAAAATGCGCCAGCATGGTAATAGGTAGGCAGGTAATCAGGATGTTTTTCGAGAAGGAGGTCAAAAAACCGTTCCGCTTCCGTCGGATCAGACTTGGAATACTCGATCGCGAGCGCGTAGGCGTTGAACGGATCAGTGGGGTCTTCTTCGTAAAAAGCGAGTAAGTTGGCGAGTAGGGAGTTATTCATCGATATTATTATGCTTGCATACTATTTACTTTTCCTTTAATTTGCCCGGACAAAGTTATTCTCATCAAACGTAAAGATAAGTAACCATACCATCATGAAAATACTCGTTTGTATAACTAATGTCCCCGATACAACAGCCAAGATAAGCTTCACCGACAACGGTACCAAACTGAACAAGAACGGTGTACAGTTCATCATCGGTCCTTACGACGACTACGCGCTCGCACGCGGCGTGGAGCTGAAAGAGCAATCCGGCGGCAACCTTACCGTCCTGCACGTGGGTGAAGCCGACGCGGAACCGCAGATCCGCAAGGCGCTCGCCATCGGCGCCGACGATGCTATCCGCGTGAATGCCGATCCGCAGGATTCCTATTTCGTAGCAGCGCAAATCGCGCACATTGCCAGTCAAAACAGCTACGACCTTATTCTGATGGGCCGCGAGTCGATCGACTACAACAGCGGTGTAGTGCACGGGCTGGTGGGTGAAATGCTGGGCATCCCCTCCTATTCGCCGGTCATGAAACTCGACCTGGAAGGCAACAATGCCACCATTACCCGCGAGATTGACGGGGGCAAGGAAGTACTTAAAGCGCCGCTTCCGCTGGTTTTGGGCTGCCAGGAACCGATTGCCGAGTGGAAAATCCCGAATATGCGGGGCATTATGACGGCCCGTACCAAACCATTGAATGTGGTGGAACCCGTTTCCGTCGACGATATGACGGTACCGCAAACTTATCAGCTGCCCGCTCCGAAAGGTGCCTGCAAAATGATACCTGCCAGCGAAGCAGAAACGCTCATCAAACTGTTGCAAACCGAGGCAAAAGTGCTGTAACGCGCGGCTTATTTTTCACATTGAAACGAAAACGATCATGTCAGTCCTTATATATGTAGAACTCGATAACGGTTCCATCAAGAAAACCTCCCTGGAAGCCGTGGCTTATGGCGCGAAAGTGGCTTCCCAAACCGGCGGCCAGGCCGTGGTACTTGCATTGGGCAAAGCCGATAACGCAGAACTTGAAAAAGCCGGGCAATATGGAGCCGCCAAAGTGCTTCATGCCGCCGATACGAAACTAGAACACGAAAACAGTCTCGCCTACGCGGACGCACTCGTACAGGCAGCTGCGCAGGAAGGCAGTAAAATTATTATCCTTTCTAAATCCGGCCTCGGCGATGCCGTGGCGGCCCGTGCCGCCGCGAAGTTGAAAGCGGGCATCGTGTCCGGCGTGACCGCATTGCCTGAAACCAATGGTGGCTTCAAAGTGACGCGGAGTATTTTCACCGGTAAAGCATTCGCCACGACGGAAATCAAGTCAGATATCAAGATTTTGGTCGTTCGCAAGAATGCGGTCGAAATCAACGAGACTGATTTGACCGGCGGTAACGCGACTGTGGAAGCATTCCAGCCCGCATTGCGGGACAGCGATTTCACGGCCAGCGTCGTGAGCGTCGAAAAGGCGGACTCGGAACTGTCTCTGACCGAGGCGGAAATTATCGTCTCCGGCGGGCGCGGCATGAAAGGGCCCGAACACTGGCAGCCGTTGATCGACCTGGCCAAGGCATTGGGTGCGGCAACCGGCTGTTCCAAGCCCGTTTCCGACCTCGACTGGCGCCCACATCATGAGCACATCGGGCAGACCGGCATTAAAGTGGCTCCGAACCTCTACATCGCCTGCGGCATATCCGGCGCGATCCAGCACCTGGCAGGTGTGAACGGCTCGAAATGCATTGTGGTGATCAACAAGGATCCGGAAGCACCATTCTTCAAAGCGGCCGACTACGGCATCGTCGGAGATGTTTTTGAAGTACTGCCTAAGCTGACGGAAGCGGCAAAAAGCCTCAAATAGTGGCTCCAAGGCTCTTTTTTTCAAATTCATTGAAATAACAATGCACCAAAAAGCGGCTTAAAATCAATCGATTAAGCCGTTTTGATTTTTTACCCGCCAAAAGGCGTCGAATCTTAACCCTTACAGCATTTTTTTATGCAGTAAGGGTTATTTATTTTTGCACCTTTGATCCAGCCAATGGCGCTTTTCAAACAGGAACACTTTGCAGGGTTTACTTGTTAATTCCTTGAAAATCAAGAATCAGCCCAAAGACCATTCACCACGACTGTTAACCATTTGCGCATTTAATTTAAACGTGAAAAAAATTAAGTTAGAAATTCTGGGGCTTTCACCAAGCCAATCCCAAGCCGGTTCGTTTGCATTGGTACTTGGAGAAGAACTCGGCAACCGCAGGCTGCCCATCATCATTGGCGTATTCGAAGCACAGGCCATTGCCGTCCAGATTGAAAACATAGTACCTAACCGCCCGATGACGCACGATCTCTTCAAATCGTTCGCCGACGGCATGAATTATACATTGAAGGAAATCGTCATTTCTGACCTCAAAGAGGGCATTTTCTACGCCAAAATCGTTTGTACCGATAACCTTCGTGAAGTAGAAATCGACGCCCGCCCGTCGGACGCAATTGCGATCGGCCTTCGTTTCGACATTCCTATTTATACCTACGAGACCATTCTGTCCGAGGCAGGCATTGTTTCCAGCTCCGTGACCGAGGAGGAAGACGAGGATGAGGACGCCGTGCGCGAAACTATCCGCCCTTCGGGCTCAAAGGATTCGCTCCGCGACCTTACCTACGACGAGCTGCAACGCATGCTCGACGACGCCCTTTCGAAAGAAGACTACGAGAAGGCCGCCAAGATCCGCGACGAAATGGGAAGACGGAACTGAAACCGCCTTTATAGTTAAAAATAGTTAAGGATTGTCCCCAAAAGGGCTGTTTTGAAATTTTAATCCTTATTTTTGCCCGGGTCGTATTCCAGAAAACAGAACCAACGACGAGCGAAATCCTACGCTGTTATGCCTAAAAAAAAGAAGATCGGGAGTTATCCCAACGCAATGATCGTCATGAGCCTTACGGCTGCCTTGTTTCTGATCGGTTTTTGCGGACTCCTGGTGATCCAATCCAAAAAGCTGGTTTCCATTATCCGCCAGAACATCGAGGTGCGGGTATTCATCGATAAGCAAGTTTCCAAAGCCGGGCAGGACTCGATCCTCAACATTATTCAGGCAAAGCCTTTTGTGCTAAAATCCACTGAAACAAAGGCCATTACATTCGTTTCAAAAGAAGAAGCCGCCAAAGAATTCATCGAAGGTACCAAGGAAGATTTTGCTACTTTCCTCGGAGAAAACCCATTGCGCGACAGCTACCGGGTGAAAATCCAGGAGGACTATTTTGAAGAAGCCAAGTTGCAACAGATCAAGAAAGATCTGGACCAGGTGAAAGGCGTGTACGAGGTGGTGTACCAGGAAGATCTGGCCGACAATATCAACCGCAACGTGACGAAAATCTACATCGTATTGGCAAGTTTCGCGCTGATCATGCTGGTTATTATTGTATTGCTGGTTAACAATACCATCAAACTGGCCATTTATTCGCAGCGCTTCCTGATCCGCAGCATGCAGCTCGTGGGTGCTACCAATGGATTTATTCAGAAGCCTTACGTAATGCGCGGCGCGATTCAGGGGCTGATCGGAGGCGTTATCGCTGCCATTCTGCTGATCGGCCTGCAACAACTGGCGATCCGTAACGTAGAAGGACTTGCGCTGTTACAGGAATACGACAAGATCGTAATCCTCATAGCCTCAGTGCTTGGCCTCGGCGTCGCCATCGGTATAGCGAGCACCTACCAGTCACTCGCACGCTATCTGCGCATGGCGCTCGACGATCTTTATTGACAGGCCGTCGTATCCGGGCGGGCGGTCCCATTCCTCTATTCAGACATTCAAGAACAGTAACCGATAAATAAACGTTATGAGTACTTCAAAAAATGAACTCCCATTTTCATCATCCAACTATGTGACGATGCTGGTCGGCATTGCGGTAATCCTCGCAGGCTTCCTGATTATGACTTTCGATAGCGAAGAGTTTGGTTTCGGCTTTTTAGGCCTGACCCTCGGCCCCATCATTACCATTGCGGGTTTCATCATCGAGTTCTGGGCGATCCTCCGTAAACCTGCTAATTCATGAGTATCTGGCAGGCGATCATTCTGGCAATTGTTGAAGGAATTACTGAGTTCTTGCCCATCTCTTCCACCGGGCATATGATCATAGCCTCCTCGTTCATGGGGATCAGCCATCTGGAATTCACCAAGATGTTCACGGTCAATATTCAATTCGGGGCTATACTTTCCGTACTCGTACTTTACTGGAAGCGTTTTTTTCAGACTACCGATTTCTATTTCAAACTTTTCGTGGCATTTCTGCCGGCAGCTGTCATCGGCTTTCTGCTGAACGATTTCATTGATGCATTGCTCGAAAACGTGTGGGTAGTGTCGATCTCGCTGCTCCTCGGAGGTTTTGTACTGATTTTCATCGACCGCATCGCGAATGATACGCGTGAAAAGGTGATTACCTTTCCTACCGCATTGAAAATCGGGTTTTTCCAGTGTATTGCGATGATCCCGGGCGTTTCTCGTTCGGCTTCGACGATCATTGGCGGGATGCTCAATGGCTTGTCAAGAAAGCAGGCGGCTGAGTTTTCGTTCTTCCTGGCCGTGCCTACCATGGCTGCCGCAGGAGGTTACAAGCTGCTGAAAACTTACGATACCATTCAGAAGGAAGATATCCAGACGTTACTGATCGGCAATGCCGTTGCATTCGTGGTAGCGATGTTGGCGATCAAGTTCTTCATCAGCTTCCTGACCAAATACGGTTTTAAAGTTTTTGGTTATTACCGCATTATCCTCGGCCTGATCCTGCTCGGTTTGCTGGCATCGGGTTACCAGCTGGATGTTGTTTAAAAGCCTTCGGCTTCACCATAAGTGATCGGCCGGCCATGCATGATGGTCGGCCGATCGCCATTAATTTCCTTAGTTTTGAAACAAGAAGAAAACATACCCGACGAAGGCGAGGTCATTCTGATCGACAAGCCCTTGACGTGGACCTCATTTGACGTGGCCAACAAGCTCAAAAGGGCTTGCAAATTCAAAAAGATAGGCCATGCCGGCACTCTTGACCCGCTTGCTACCGGTCTGCTGATCCTCTGTACCGGTAAAAAAACCAAGCAGATCGACAATTTTCAGGCGCAGGAAAAAGAGTATACCGGGACCCTGGTGCTGGGCAAAACGACGCCGTCCATAGATATGGAAAGCGACTTCGACGCCGAGTACCCTACCGACCACATTACCCCGGAAGTACTCGAAAATGCGCGCCGGCAGCTTACCGGTCATATCGAGCAGATTCCCCCGCTGTTCTCTGCCATCAAAATCGACGGGGTGCGTGCGTATAAGCTCGCGCGGCGCGGCGAGGAGGCCGAGATCAAGAAGCGCCCGGTGGAGATCAAGCTGTTCGAAATTGACGCTACCCACTTTCCTTCCATCGATTTTAGGATCATTTGTTCAAAAGGTACTTATATTCGCAGTATGGTTCGCGATTTCGGCGAGCTGGCGGGCAGCGGCGCTTACATGAGCAAGCTGTGCAGGACCAGGATCGGGGAGTTCGAACTGAAAGATGCATGGGAGCTGACGGCTTTTATCCATCAGAAACGAGTAGCGTTGAATTTGGAAGTTGACGAATGAACATTTATCATAGCCTGGATTCCTTTCAAAAACTGGAATATGGCGTCGTAACCAGCGGCACATTTGACGGGGTGCATCTGGGACATCAGAAAATACTGGCCCGTCTGAAAGAAATTACGCAACAATCAGGCGGAGAATCGGTGGTGCTCACATTCTGGCCACACCCGCGTACGGTAGTGTCGGAGGATAGCCAGGACCTACAACTGCTCTCCACGATCGAGGAGAAAATAGAGCTTTTTGCCAAATTGGGCATCCAGCACCTGGCAATCATACCTTTCACTCGTTCTTTTTCCGAGCTCACTTCCGACGAGTTTATCAAACAGATCCTGGTGGAGAAAATCGGTACCAAAAAGCTGGTAATCGGCTACGACCACCGTTTTGGCCGTAACCGGGAAGGTAGCTTCGAATTCCTGCAGAAAAACTGCTCGGAATACGGTTTCGAAGTGGAAGAAATTCCCAGGGAGGACATCGAACACACGGCCATCAGCTCGTCGCGCATTCGCAAAGCGCTGATTACGGGCCATATACACGAAGCAAACGAACTACTTGGGCGCCCCTATTCGCTTTCAGGAACTGTGGTAAAAGGGAAACAGCTCGGCCGCACGATCGGCTTCCCGACGGCAAACCTCTACGTGCACGAGCCCTATAAACTGATTCCGATGAACGGGGTGTACGTGATCCATGCGATTTACCAGGGCCAGGTATTCAAAGGCATGCTTAATATAGGCGTGCGCCCTACGGTGGACGGCACAATCCGGACTATTGAAGCGAACCTGTTCGACTTTGACAAAGAAATTTACGGCGAGGACCTTAAATTGGAATTGCTTCATTATCTTCGTCCGGAACAGAAATTCAACGGGCTTGATATGCTCGTTAAACAGATCGGGATAGACAAGGAGAACACCCTCGCCTATTTCGGCTAGACAATCCGAACTCTTTTTCCTACTCATACAGTTTGCTTTTGCGCAAAGCGTGCCCTATCCGGCACGCTTTTATTGTGCCTATACGTAAAACCGGGGTCAAACCTGCTTTCTTTAATTGGTCCCGGCAATCAATCATTCCTTTTATGAAACATTACGACGCGATTGTAATCGGCGCTGGTCAGGCAGGTACGCCGCTTTGCCGCAAGCTGGCCGAATCAGGTCTGAAAACAGCACTAATTGAAAAAAGATGGGTCGGTGGAACTTGTGTGAACGACGGCTGTTCCCCCACTAAAGCGATGGTCGCCTCGGCGAAAGCGGCATGGTCGGCGCGACATAATGAAACCCTCGGCGTGAGCGTTGGAGGCATCACGATCGATTTCGACGAAATCCTCGATCGCAAAAACAGCATTGTACACACTATGCGCGGTAACTCCGAAGAGCGTATCCTCAACACCGCCGGCCTCGACCTCATTTACGGTACGGCCCGTTTCTCCGGTCGAAAGGAGATTACGGTTTCATTAAAGGATGGCGGCAGCGAAACGTTCACTGCAGACAGATTCTTTCTCAATACCGGCCTCCAACCCGTCATACCTGATATCGAGGGCATTCGGAGCATCCCTTACCTGACTTCCACCACCATTATGGAGCTATCTGAGATCCCGGAGCATCTACTCATTCTCGGCAGCGGCTATATCGCTCTGGAATTCGGGCAAATGTTCGCGCGGTTCGGTAGTAAGGTGACGATCATCGAGCGCTCGAAAAGGATTTTGAAAAAAGAAGACGCAGATATCGCCGGAGAAATCGTGAAGATACTTGCCCGGGAGGACATTGAAATACTCACCAATACGCAGGCGGTTCAATTCACTCAAAGCGGGAATATCATTGCGGTCACACTTGAAACAGAGGGGCGCAGAAGTCGGCGCTCGTGTACGCATGTGCTCGTGGCTACCGGACGCAGGCCGCATCTAGGCGAATTCGGACTCGAAATGGCTGGCATTGACCTCGATGAAAAAGGATACATCCAGGTAAATGCGAAACTCGAAACCACAGCAGAAGGCATTTTTGCATTGGGGGATGTGAAGGGCGGCCCTGCTTTTACGCACGTTTCCTACGATGATTACCGGTTGATCATCCAGCATGTTGTTGAGAAAAAACAAATCAGTATTGCGGAGCGGCTCGTCCCATATTGCATGTTTATCGACCCGCAGCTCGGTCGTGTGGGCATTACGGAACAGGAAGCGCGGGAAAAAGGGCTTGATATAAAAGTAGCTGTATTGCAAAACGACAACGTCGCACGATCGATCGAAACCGGGGATGAACGGGGCATGATGAAAGCCATCGTAGATGCCCAAACCGGCAAAATCCTCGGTGCGGCCGTCCTGGCGGAACAAGGCGGTGAGATCGTGACGATTCTTCAAATGGCGATGATCGGCGGCATCACTTACCAGCAGATACGGAACGGCGTATTTGCACATCCCACGTATGCGGAATCGCTGAACAACCTTTTCCTGACGCTCGATTAGTGGCCAGCATTTTTGCCTTTTTTCGGTAAAAATGGATCGTTTTCCGGCCGATTTACGTACAAAAAGAATAGGCAAATTCATTTTGCAGACCTGAACCACGTACCTGTTAGCATACATCATGATCATTGCCGACCACATCAGCAAGCATTTTAATGGTATTGAGGCCGTTAGGGATGTTTCCTTCCGGGTAGGCGAAGGCGAAACCATGGTACTGCTGGGTACGAGCGGCTGCGGAAAAACCACCACGCTGAAAATGCTCAACCGGCTGATAGAACCCACTTCCGGCCGGATCGAGATTTCGGGCAAAGATATCTCCGGGGAAAACCCGGAAATGCTGCGCCGGTCGATCGGCTATGTTTCTCAAAACAATGGGCTTTTCCCGCATTATACCGTGGCCGAGAATATCGCGGTTGTGCCGAAACTGTTGAGTTGGCAGCCGAACGAAATTCAGGAACATACCGTGCGCTGGCTCGAACAGCTGAAACTACCTCCGCATTTCAAAAATAAATACCCGGGCGAGCTGAGCGGCGGACAACAGCAGCGGATCACCATTGCCCGTGCATTGATAGCGGATCCGCCCATTCTGCTCCTCGACGAGCCCTTTGGCGCACTCGACCCTGTAACGCGTACGAGCGTGCGAAATGACTTCGCGGAGCTGCCCGCACTGAAACGGAAGACCGTCGTGCTCGTCACCCACGATGTGCAGGAAGCGCTTCAAATGGGCGATCATATTTGCCTGATGGACAAGGGCAGCATTGTACAACAAGGCAAGCCCGGCGATCTGCTACTCAGGCCCGTGAACGAGTTCGTACACTCGTTCCTGGGCCAGCAACTCGACGATATTTCCCGCATTTACGAACGCATCAGAGCACAAGGGTAATGGAAGAGCAACAGTCACTTTGGGGTTTTATAGCGCAGCAGTCGGGTAAGCTGTGGGACCAGACTGTGGCCCATATCGGTCTCACCTGCATCTCGTTGCTCATCGCCATTGCCGTAGGACTACCGCTGGGAGTCTGGATCGCGCGGCGGAAAAAAGCTGCGTGGCTGGTGCTTGGAATCGCAGGAGTGCTGCAAACTATTCCCAGCATTGCGTTGCTTGGTTTTATGATACCGCTGCTGGGCATTGGTGCCTTGCCTGCGATTACCGCGCTGTTTCTATACGCATTGTTACCTATTATCCGCAACACATACACGGGTATCACGGGCGTCGATCCGGCCATCACCGAATCTGCGAGGGGCATGGGTATGAACCCGTGGCAGATTTTGACAAGTGTGGAGTTGCCGCTAGCAATGCCCGTGATTCTCGCCGGAATCCGTACCGCCACGGTCATCAATGTAGGCGTCGCTACGCTCGCCGCTTACATAGCAGCGGGAGGTTTGGGCGAGTTTATTTTCGGGGGCATTGCATTGAATAATACACAAATGATCCTCGCCGGGGCCATTCCGGCTGCATTGCTGGCCGTATTGTTCGACTTCCTGCTATCGTTGCTCCAAAAGACTGGTTTGAGAAGCATGCGTAAAATCCAGGTTGTATTGCCCGTTTTGCTGCTTTTGCTCTCTTCCTTTTACCTGATCCCTTATGCCAAAGGCAAGCTGCTGGCTGGTTTTACGCCCGAATTCATGGGACGGGAAGATGGCTATTTAGGCCTGAAATCGAAGTACGGGTTGGATATTCCTACCGTGGTGATCAGCGACGCCGTGATGTATAAGGCTGCATTTGAAGAAAAGCTCGACGTGATCAGCGGGTACAGCACGGACGGTCGGCTGAAAGCATTCGACCTCGTAACGCTGGACGACGACCAGCACATTTTCCCGCCCTACTATGCCGCGCCCGTGGTGCGGAGCGAGGCACTCAGGCAATACCCTGAATTACAGTCGGTATTAGAGCAATTGTCGGGGTATATCGGTGATTCCGTCATGACCGAACTGAACTACCGTGTCGATTATCTCAAACAAGCTCCTGACCGTGTTGCCCATGAATTTCTCGTTTCCAAAAATCTCTACCAGTCGCCTCGCAGCGGTCATAAGGGCACGCTGCGCCTCGGTTCGAAGATTTTCGCCGAGCAGTACATTCTCATTCAAATGTACAAGGAACTGATCGAAGGACATACCGACCTGCAAGTCATAACCAAAACCGGGCTGGGCGGCACCAAAATCTGTTTCGACGCATTGACCAACGCCGAAATCGATATGTACCCCGAGTACACGGGCACTGGCTTGCTTGCGATCCTGAAACCCGGTCGCCAACAGCTGGAAGAACTCGGAGGCGATCGCGAAAAGGTCTATGCCTACGTCAAAAATGAATTTTTAAAACAATACAAGCTCCAATGGCTCCGTCCCATCGGCTTTAATAATGCTTATGCGCTGATGATGCGTCGCGCGCAGGCACAATCCTTGAATATCCAATCCATCACCGATCTGAAAAACTATGCAACTAATGGAAGCCACCGGCATTAGGGAAGCATTTCACAATGTCAGGAAACTCTCGGAATACATTTGTGAGCCACTCGAAACGGAAGATTACGTACCGCAGCCCGTTGCATTCGTAAGCCCGCCCAAGTGGCACCTGGCACATTCAACCTGGTTTTTTGAAACCTTCGTCCTCAAACCCAATGTAGCGGCGTATCGCGTTTACGACCCCGATTTCAATTATCTGTTCAACAGCTATTACAACAACGTAGGCGAACGCACGCTCCGCACTGATCGTGGGAATGTGACGCGCCCCACTACCAAAGCCGTGTACGCCTATCGCCGGTATGTAGACGAGCAAATGGACGCGTTGCTCGAAAATCTCTCCGATCCGGAAATCCTGGCTTTGGTAGAGCTCGGCCTGCACCACGAGCAACAGCACCAGGAGCTTCTGATCACCGATATCAAATACATCCTCGGTCACAACCCGCTCTTTCCGGTTTACCGTGAGGGACAGAACATGGTCGGCGGTCGCAACACCGAAACCGGCTTTCTGGCCATTCCCGAAGGCATTTACGACATCGGGCACCAGGGTGAAGGGTTTTGTTTCGACAATGAATTGGGTAGGCACAAAGTATATTTACATGGGTTTGAAATTGCAAAAGGACTCGTTACCAACGGTGAGTACATCGAATTCATGGAAGCCGGCGGTTATCAGGATTTCAACCTTTGGTTGGATGAAGGCTGGTCCTGGGTAAATCAAAATCAGGTTTCTGCCCCGATGTACTGGCACCGGATCGAAGCCGAATGGCGTTATTTTACATTGAATGGCTTGCAAAAAGTGGATCGTGAAGCTATTCTAAGCCATATCAGTTTTTTCGAAGCCGCCGCATTTGCCCAATGGAAAGGGATGCGCCTGCCTACCGAGTTCGAATGGGAGATTGCCTCCGCCAACCTCGACTGGGGCCAGCGCTGGGAATGGACCAACAGCGCCTACCTGCCCTACCCGGGCTTTTCGAAAGCGCCGGGGGCCGTCGGAGAGTATAATGGCAAGTTCATGGTGAACCAGATGGTACTCCGCGGCGCGTCAGTAGCCACTTCGCCCGGACACGCCCGCAAGACCTATCGTAACTTCTTTCACACACACGAGCGCTGGCAGTACACAGGCATCCGGCTCGCGCGATAAATCAATCGATATGACAGACTTACAAACTTTTGCGAGAGACGTTCACAAGGGATTGTCCGCACCACAGAAACACATTTCAAGCAAGTATTTTTACGACGATATAGGCAGCGGGATTTTCCAGGACATTATGAAAATGCCGGAATATTACCCTACGCCGTGCGAGTTCGAGATTTTGTCGCTGCAAGGGGAAAATATTATCAAAAAGCTGACATTCACCGGCCCGTTCCAAATCGTAGAATTCGGCGCGGGCGATGGTATCAAAACACGTCAGTTGCTGAAAAAGCTGGTCGAACAACAGGTCGACTTTACCTATGTTCCGATCGACATTTCTTCCAAAGCCATTGAAGAGCTAACGGCCAATATGCATGCCCACTTGCCCGGTTTGAAGATCAGCCCGATGATCGGCAACTACTTCTCTATGATGGAGGAACTGGCTGCATCGGGCGTACCGAGCCTTTTACTTTTCCTGGGCGGAAATATCGGCAATTACGAAGCACACGAGGTCAAAAGCCTGCTCGCCGATTTCCGCAAATGTATGAGCCCGGGCGATTACCTGCTCACGGGCTTCGATCTGCAAAAGAACCCGGCCACCGTGCGTTGCGCCTATGACGATCCGCGTGGCATCACCAAAGCATTCAATATCAATTTATTACACCGTATCAACCGGGAACTGGGCGGAAATTTCAAAACCAACCAGTTTGATTTCTACTCGCATTACAATCCGGTTAACGGCGAAGTACGAAGCTATCTGGTAAGCCTGGTGCCGCAAAAAGTACATATCCGGCATACCGACAAGTGCTACGATTTCGACCGGAACGAACTGATTTGGACCGAACTTTCCAAGAAGTATACATTATCTGAAATTGAAGAAGTAGCCGCGGCCAACGGCTTCCGGGTTGTAGAGCATTTTCAGGACTGCAAGGCCTATTTTGCGGATAGCCTCTGGACGTTGTGAAATGACGTTGTATTATTAATTGTCAGCGAAATCGAAGGCCGGCCCTGTACCGGCCTTCGGCTTCGCTCAGGCTGACAGCAATCTGATTAATTATTGAACTCTCACACTACGAGCACATTGCCTCAGTTGCTCGATACAAACTTGTTGAAGCGGCTCTCTTTACCATCAGCCGTTTTTTCCTGGTACAAAAATTCCAGTTTGCTTTCGTCGAATTTCTGGAAAAAATCTTCCCAGCTGATTTCCTCCAACGAATCCTCACCGCTGTATCCTGGAAAATCGATGCGCAGGATGCCGTCGCCATCTTTTTTCTTGCCGGTGGCCTTCACTACCGAAGGCACACCGCCACGCTTCTCCACCCAGGCCCGGATCGTATCGTGGTCGCGGGTCGAAGTATTGGATCCGGAACTGCCTGACGATTTTTTCGAACCGGTAGATTTGCTATCCGGCGTCTTGGCGCTGGCTGACTTCGATCCCGCCGATTTAGAGTTTGCAGATTTTGCATTCGCTGACTTCGTACTATCTGATTTGGTACCGCCCGATTTAGGTTCGGATTTCGCTCCGGTTGACGCCTTTTTACCGGCAGCCCGTGCAGCGGCTGTGGTTTCCGCGGCTGTTTTTTTAGTAGCGGATGCCTTCGAAGACGTCGATTTCGCGGTGCTTTTGGTCGTGGCCTTGGTGGCCGTACTTTTCGAAGAAGCGCTTTTTTCCGAAGCGCCTTGTTTCATTTTAGAAGAGGCTTCTTTGGTATTGCCCCTTGTTGTAGTAGCCATGGTTTCAGTTGTTTGATTTGAAACCCATTAGCTTCAAAAAGCGTGCCGTGCGTCACAGGCTGAAACTTCTCAATCTTCCAAAACCCGTATTGCCCCTTTCAGCCGGAAACCACACACCCGCATACCGGCCTTCTCCAAAGTGGCCTGGGAAATGCGATTACCGATATTGCAGCGCGCGGCGGGCACGCGGCCCATCCGGTATGCGATGCGTTTCAGTTCCTGCACAATATAGGTCGCATAGCCTTTCTCGCGGTGCGTTTCGCGCGTCTGCATATAGATGTCGGCATAAGGAATGTTATAATTGAGCATCAGGCCGCCACTGGCGACGATCTCGCCGTTCGCCTCGACCACGTATTCACTATCGTCGCCATTCATCGGGTCGTGCTCGGAGCGTTTGCGGAAAATGGCTCCCGGCATTTCGAAGGAAGTCTGGAAACCGTCTTCAAAAAGAATGGCTTCCGCAAAAGAGTTTTCGCAGAAACGATAGAGCATTGTGGTCAGGAAAATGTCGTTGCTCTGGCTTTCGATCCATATCGCTTTGCAATGCGATTGAAATTCCTCAAATACAATGCTGGCATGTTTTCGGTAAGGCGGCAGCAGATAAAATTCGAAGATCGTGTCGCGGTCCTGTCGGCGATCGGTGCCCCAAACGGAACCATAACCTATGCGGACATTGTCGATCCGAAACAGCCAGGTATCGGCCCAGCCATAGTCGTGGCACTTGTTACAGACAAACTGGAAGTTGTTTTCGTGCAGGAACATCGTGCGAAGGTCCCTGATCCCATCCAGCCCGATTTTAGAAATACTAACTCGCATAGTGTGGCGCGCAAAGTGTAGGGGTAAGCGGGTAATAAGGTAGTATAATGGTATGAAAAAAACTAGCTGCATTGCAGGAAATACGGTGCTTCACCGGCCTTTTTTTGTACGGGCATGGCGGCTAAAAACACGTCAGCAAGGCAGCGGCGGTGCTTTTTGTTAAACCGACATTTCTATTCACTATATCCCAGACCGGCATGAAGCCTCTAATTCAGACCGTTACCTTTTTTACACTTATTATCTTCCAATGCCACGCGCAGGGTGACGCCGCCTCGAAGCTTTGGTATAAACAACCCGCAAAACAATGGGAAGAAGCATTACCCATTGGCAATGGTGCACTGGCCGCCATGATCTCCGGCGGCGTGGAAACCGACCAGATCCAGTTTAACGAGGAGACGCTATGGACAGGCGAACCAAGAAGTTACGCACATAAGGGCGCCTCCGCACACCTGGGCGAGATTCGCCGACTCCTCAATGAAGGCCAGCAAAAGGAAGCTGAAAAGCTGGCCAATGAGCAGTTCATGAGCCAGCCGATGCGGCAAATGGCCTATCAGGCTTTTGGTGATGTGTATGTAGACTTTCCGGGCCACACGCAGCACAGTGCATATGTACGTGAACTCGACCTCCGGGGCGCCACTGTAAAAAGCAGTTATGAATCGGGCGGCATCCGCTATACGCGCGAGGCATTCGCCAGTTATCCTGCGAAAGCGATCTATTACCAAATCACCAGCTCACGGAAAGGCAAACTGGATTTTACCGTACGGATGGACGCTATTCACGCAAAAAAAGAAGTGAATATGGGCGAAAAACAGATTGAACTGGAAGTTTACGTCAATAAAGGTGCGCTATTCGGTATCGCCAAACTCAAAGTCGTCACTGATGGCGCGGTAAAACAAACCGATGGAAAACTGTTGATTTCAAATGCCACGAATGCGACGCTCATACTTGCGGCCTCCACCAACTACGTCGATTACAAAAACGTAAATGGCGACCCCGCTGCAAAAACGTCCGAAATCCTCCGGAATGCACCCAATTTTGAAAAAGCATTGGCCGCGCATTCGACGGATTATCGAAAGCTTTACAACCGGTTCGCGCTGACGCTACCGGCCAGCAATGCGTCCGCATTACCTACCGACGAGCGCCTGAGCCAGTTCAAAAGCAAGCCCGACGACCCGGCATTGCTCGCATTGTATGTCCAGTTTGCGCGATACCTGCTCATTGCCAGCAGCCGGCCGGGAACGCATCCCGCCAATTTGCAAGGTAAATGGAACCACAAGCTTAATCCGTCGTGGGATAGCAAGTACACCGTGAACATCAACACCGAAATGAACTACTGGCCTGCCGAAATGACCAACCTCAGCGAGTGCCACGAACCGCTGTTTCAAATGGTAAAGGAAGTTTCCCAAACCGGAACGGAAGTAGCGAAGGAACACTACAATGCAAAGGGCTGGGTGTTACACCATAATACGGATGTGTGGCGCGGGGCGGCGCCCATCAATGCCTCCAATCACGGCATTTGGGTAACGGGGGGCGCCTGGCTCAGCCTGCATTTGTGGGAACACTATCGGTTCACCCAGGATAAGGCATTCCTGCAAAACACAGCTTATCCACTAATGAAAGGCGCAGCGGAGTTTTTCCTCGATTTTTTGGTTAAAGATCCGAAAACAGGCCTCCTGATCAGCTCGCCCTCCAATTCTCCGGAAAATGGCGGGTTGGTGGCCGGTCCGACGATGGACCATCAGATCATCCGTGCGTTGTTCAAGGCCTGCATTGAAACGGCCGACATTTTGAAAACAGATGCCGCATTTGCTCAAAAACTGGCTGAAACCAGCCGGCAAATCGCACCGAACCGGATTGGCCGTTACGGACAATTGCAGGAATGGATGACCGACATCGACGATACTACGAGCCATCACCGCCATGTTTCGCATTTGTGGGGCGTGTACCCGGGCGAAGAGATCACGCCAACCGGCACGCCCGAGCTGCTCAAAGCGGCGATGAAATCGCTCCATTACCGCGGCGACGACGGCACGGGGTGGAGTTTGGCTTGGAAAATCAACTATTGGGCAAGGTTCCTGGACGGCGAACACGCCTATACCATGATCCGCAAGCTTTTCAATCCGGTGTATGACGCCGGTCAGAAAATGAGCGGCGGCGGCTCCTACCCCAACCTGTTCGACGCCCACCCGCCTTTTCAGATCGACGGCAACTTCGGCGGTGCCGCCGGTATCCTCGAAACATTGGTGCAGAGTCATCTGAACGAAATCAATCTGTTGCCCGCACTACCGGGCGCTCTCCCAACCGGCCGTGTTACCGGACTTTGCGCCCGTGGCGGGTTTGAAATGGATATGACCTGGAAAAACGGACAGCTCGAAACCCTGACGGTCCGCTCGAAAGCCGGCAACCCATGCAGGCTGCGCTATGGCAACAAGACGGTATCGGTGAATACGACGAAGGGCAAAACCTACCGTTTCGGGCCGGATTTGAAGGTTTTAAAATAAAATTGTTTTTTTTTTCAGCGGCCCGAAAATGCTGCTGACATACTGCTGTCACTCGGCGATGTTTAGTTTGTAATGTAATCAAACAATAAACTTTAAAAACCTTTGACATGGAAACTACTAACACCGCACAAGAACTGGCCGCTCCCGCAACCGTTATTACCGCTGAGGCACTTCTGGAACATTGGCAAGGCCACCGTCGCGTCAGCCGTAAGGTTATCGAAGCATTTCCTGAGGATCAGTTTTATACTTTTTCGATCGGCGGCATGCGTACTTACGCCCAGCTCACCATGGAGATGATCGGCCTGGCAGCTCCTGGTATACGCGGTATCGCATTCGGCGACTGGACATTCAGTGAGCCGGTGCTCAATCACTCGACTCCCGCACCAGCCACCAAAGCGGAAGTGCTCAACCTTTGGGACCTGGTAACCGACTACATTAACACGCTGTGGCCGCAAATTCCTGCGCAGCGCTTCAACGAGGTGGAAGCAGCCTTTGGAATGTACGAAAACACGATCTACAACACGATCCTTTACCTGATCGACAATGAGGTTCACCACCGTGCACAAGGCTACGTGTACCTGCGTGCGCTGGGCGTGGAACCGCCATTCTTCTGGGATCGCGCCTAACAGCCGATAAATTCCGCCCCATTTCACTTTCCTCCGTAAGTTGCGCTGACCAGCCAATGCTCCCGGTCGGAAGGAGAAATGGGGCTTTGATTTTCATGGAATGGTTTTAGTGCCTACCTTAGCGCCATTGAAACTCTTGAAATTGAGAACTATGCCGCACATGAAATCCAAAGCATGGACAGTAGCCGCCGCTGTGGGCCTGCTGTTTTCCTTAAACACCAATGCGCAGGTACGACAGCCCGCGCCAACGGGACAAGTCCCGAGAGCCTATTCCGGCGCACAATCGGCCCCCGCTACTACTTTCAAACCAAAACCTACTGGCCAGATTGCACCTGAGGCACCAGGACAACTCGGTACCATCGTCCAACCCGCACCGGCCGTTGTACCCGGTCAGAAAGTATCCGAGGTGCAGGATCTGGGGTTTGAAGTGAACTCACGACCCGTTACCCAGCAGGGCACGGTACCCAAAGTAACTACGTCGCAAGACCCGCGAACCATGACCGAACGCTATCAACCGCAGCTGATCCAGCAGCAATCCGCCGCCGCACCCGGCCAGGTTCAGCAGGTTCAAATGCAGCAGGCGCCTTCGACCGGAACACCCGTCCCAGGAACCTATGCTCCCGCGACGCAAACGTCGCCTGTGCAAGGCGCTACACAGCCCACGACCGGTCAAACGGTGCCACAGCAGGGCCAGGGTAATACACAATCGACGGCTCCGCAGCCAACCCAATACAACGCTCCGAAAGCCGCGCACCAACGCGTGGATCCGAAATAGCCCAAACCCCGGTTTTCTCCGGGGTTTTTCATTTCTCCGGCATTTCATTCCACTCGCCAAGAACTTCTTTGGCACAATCACACCCGTAATTTGTCTTATACTCACCCCGGAAAAATGCCGGGCTGGCCGTATTTTTGTAACAACACTTCGCAAGCCGGTGACAATCCGGTAATTAATCGATATCGTTATGAAAACGTTTTATGCGGTTTTAGCCAATTCGCTGGCAGCTGCGCTTACGAATACGTTTGTCTGGTTTGCCGTCACGTTCTGGGTCTATCTCGAAACCCGATCGGTACTCGCCACCTCGGTCATGGCCGGGGTTTACCTTGCAACAGTGGCCGTTTCCGGCTTCTTTCTGGGCTCGATCGTCGACAGGTACCGGAAAAAGACTTCGATGATGCTCTCGGCTACGCTCACGTTGGTACTCTACATCATCGCCCTGATCATTTACATTTCCACGCCCGAAGCCGTTTTCAAAGACGATTCGAGCGTTAATCTCTGGCTCTTTATCACGCTTTGCCTCTTCGGGGCCATTACCGGAAACATCCGCTCCATTGCATTGTCCACCGTGGTGACGATCCTGATCGAGGAAGACAACCGGGACAAGGCCAACGGCATGGTCGGTACGGCGAATGGCGTGTCGTTTTTGATCGCGTCGATTTTCAGCGGGTTGGTGATCGGTTATCTGGGTGTATTATGGATGATGGTGCTGGCCGTAGGCCTGAGCGTCCTGGTAATCCTGCATTTACTCACGATCTCCATTCCTGAAAAAGAAGTCGTCCACACCGAATCGCACGCGCAGCATATCGATATCCGGGGTACCGTTGCGGCAGTGGGCATGGTTCCGGGCCTGTTCGGATTAATTTTCTTCAATACATTCAACAACTTCCTGGGCGGGGTATTCATGTCGCTCATGGACGCGTACGGCCTCTCGCTCGTATCGGTGCAGGCTTGGGGAATCCTGTGGGGCGTGCTGAGCCTTGGTTTCATCGTGGGCGGATTGGTGGTAGCAAAGCGCGGTTTGGGAAAAATGCCTTTGAAAACATTATTTACCTCGAACATCGTGATGTGGCTGATATGCATGATTTTCCCCATTCAGTCGTCCATTGTGCTACTGGGCATTGGTATGTTCGTTTACCTCTGCCTGATCCCCGTTGTGGAAGCGACCGAGCAGACGATCCTTCAAAAGGTCATCCCGCACGAACGTCAGGGCCGCGTATTCGGGTTCGCGCAAAGCATTGAGCAGGCCGCCTCTCCGATCACCGCATTCATGATCGGGCCTATTGCCAAATTTATTTTCATTCCTTTCATGACAACCGGCGCCGGCGTACGACTGATCGGCTCCTGGTTCGGGACAGGAACGGCACGTGGCCTGGCACTTTTGTTTATTGTAACGGGCATTGTGGGTCTCATTGTAACACTGATCGCTATGCAATCAGCTGCTTACCGGAAATTGTCGCTCGTCTATCAGAAACCCGCGCCTGAATACGATACCAACGACGTGCCTGTCAGCGAGCAGGCCTCATAGTCTTTTATTTTCAATCAACAACTAACCTACACAGCTATGTTTGGACAAACGAAAGCTTTCAGCGGATACTCGGTAGATGACCTGCGGAAAGCACGACAGTTTTACGGCGAAGTACTTGGAATAGAAGTATCGCAGGAGCAGGAAATGCCGGTCCTCCATTTGCACATTCACGGAGGCTACGAAGTGATCCTGTACGAAAAACCGAATCACGAGCCTGCGACTTTCACCGTACTCAATTTCCCGGTCAGGAACATTGAAGAGGTCGTTAAAGCACTCAAATCCAAAGGAGTGAAATTCGAAAGCTACGACTGGCCAGGATTCAAGACGGACCCGGACGATATCATGCGGGGCAACGGCCCGACCATTGCCTGGTTCACCGATCCGGCCGGCAATATCCTGTCGGTCATTGAAACTGAAAAATAATCATCCTTAACCTTCAACTGAGAACATGGAAAATGTGAAGAGCACCCGCATGCAGGGCATTGTGAGCCTCTACGACTTGCAAACTCCCTTTTTTGCCTTTGTAACAGAAAACATATCTCACGAAGACACGCAAAAGCGGCTGGATACCAAAGCCAACCACATCGGTTGGCTCGCAGGCGCGCTCGTAGAGCAGCGTTTCGATCTGGCACGCCAGTTCGGCTATAAGGGCCAGCAGCAGGCCAACGAGCTTTTTAAAGACTTCAAGGGAATTCAGGATGGGGTGGAGTATCCGTCGATCGCCTCGTATCAGGAGGATTGGAATAAAATCACACCTATCCTGAAAGAATTGCTGAGCAATGTGAGCGATGAAGAACTGGAACGGCGCATCGATATGGGGCCGGAGTTTTCATTATCGCTGTATGAGCTGATCACCTTCTCGATCTACCGCGAAGCGAATATCATCGGGCAAATCGCCCTCTGGCGGAGATTACTCGGATATCCGGGCATGCGTTACATGTAGAAATAGACGGAATTGTGCTTTCTTGCGGGCTAAACAGCGATCAGACATTTATGAAAATGTTCCAGCAAGGCATTCAGCTCAAAGCAAGAAGCCGCGGTTTTCACCTCATTACGGGGGAAATCCTTCACGCACTACCATCGATCAGCGAGATCAAAGCCGGGATGTGCCAGGTATTTATCCAGCACACCTCGGCTTCGCTGACGATCAATGAAAATGCGGACCCTACTGTGCGCATCGATTTTGAAATGTATTTCAATAAATCCGTCCCTGAAAACGATCCCGATTACCGGCACGACTATGAAGGTTCCGACGATATGCCGGCGCATTTGAAAGCATCATTGCTGGGGAGCTCGGTGATGATCCCGGTGCGGAACGGCCGACTCGCACTCGGTACCTGGCAGGGTATTTATCTTTGCGAGCACCGCGACTACGGCGGGCCGAGAAACCTCATGATTACGGCCTGGGGAATTTAGGCACGTGGGACATCAAGCGCCTACCCTCTATTTTTTGGCCTTCCCTAACTCAGCAGGAATTCAGAATTGCCTTGGGATAGCTCAAAGTACTATTCGCATCAACCATTCAATATTATTAAAAGTATAAAACATATTATAAGTACACAACATTTTACCTCAGCCAAAACCTCAGGGACCCTTCTGGCAATCAACACAGGAAAATGAGCTTACAATCCATTCAGCGCCATTGCCTTATCGTGTCCGATCCCGGTCCGTCGTTAGTCCAGACCTTTTCGCAAAGCGCAATCTGTTTCAGGAACGAATCCCTCGTTGGTGCAGTCAGCACATTTCCGTCCGAAAGGTATTGATAGCCCGTCAGCTGGTCCATGCAGGAAATAACCATCTGCTTTTCTGCGCCTCCTGCAAAGTTGGCGTCGCATTGCAGCGCATACCTGAGCATATCGGTATCGAGAATTCCCGTCCGAAATGCCCCCTGGTGCCCACCCGGGCGGTTCGTTTCGTGCAGGTTATGGATGAGTGCAACTGGGTAGTTTTCCGCCGACATCCAGCCGTTTCCGTGGCGGGTTTGATAGGCCCTGGTCAGGTAGTAAACCGTCGGAGCAGTTTGCTGACCGTTGCGGCTCAGTATTTCAAATGCATTTCGGCTGGTCGTATTCGACCGGGTGACATTCGGGAAGATGCCAAAATCCATATCCAGCAGGATTCCCTGTCCACCTTCAAAAATATAATTTTCAAAACCCATTTCGAACAGCCGGCTTTCCGTCAACAAGCGAATGGTACCACGGTCGCTATCCACATCGCGCAGGAAATGGTCCAGCCGTATGATTTCCAGTTCCAGGGCTTCCAGGCAGCTTTCCAGCCCACGGGCTTTGAACCTGGTCCGATAATAGTCGCGGACGGCTTCGAGTTTACGCTCCAAAACCGAAGGAAAAAACAGGTCCTGGGCATAAAGCTTGAACGGCCCCTGGTTCCGCTCGACGGTCGCGCCAAAGCCCACGCCCACGGTGCCGTGAGCGAGGTTGGCGCGGTCATTGATGTTATAGAATTTGTCAAAAGGGGTTGTAACCATGGCCAGCGGGTCCACAAACAATACGGGGCTGATGCCGCATTGCTGCAATGCCCTGAGTTCCCGTACAATACCCGTCGGATCGATCGTGCAGAACCGGGAGAAGAACACGGGTATCTGCCGGAAAGAGCCTGAACCAAAGTTCGAAAACACATGCAACTGACTATCCGCATGCATAACGGTATGCCCGCATTGATGCCCTCCATTGAATCTGATCACGACCGGGTGGGCCAGTTTAGAGGAAAGGTAGTCGGTAAAAACGCCCTTTCCCTCATCACCGTAACCCATCCCCAAAACAATGTGAGTATGCGCCATTACAATGCGATAATGCCGGAAGCGCCATGATCGCGGCGAACGAGTGAATCTTTAACGGCCACCAGCGCATTGGAAACAGATTGTCGTGTTTTGCTGTCGAAACCACTCATTGCTGCGTCCGCACTAACCCCTTTTACCAGCGCTACGGTCGTGGCGATGAGCTCGGCAATGTTATTCTGGTCTTCCAACACCAGGAAACGCTCTCCGAGCAATGCCTTCCATTGTGAAAACACGAAATGGTCATTGTGATAGCTGGCTTCATTGGCATGAATGTGAAAAATGAAATAGGACCGGCAAGCTTCGTTCAACAACGAGGCCGCGCTGAGGTTTTCCTTTCCACGGTACCCACATTTGGCTTGCAACAAATCGGCTGCCATTACATCGTGGAAACCTTCGTCGCCGATTGTAAAAAGGAAGCCTTTCTCCTGCCTTTTTTCAAACGAATCAATGGAAGTATGCCTGGCAGCGAAGTACCATGCCAATGGGTAACTTTCGCGATTCTGTCCGCCTCCGCCCCGTTCGATGAAAATCTTTGAAAGGCAGGCATCCAGCTCCATCGTACCCGACTCGAACTGACCTACCTGCAAGGGGTAATCGTCGGAAATATGGTCGCCAACCGCCATAAACATGATTTGTGGATCCAGTATACCATTACTTATCAATGTATTCATCAATGCCCCGAGTTTGTTTTTGATCAGGTTTTCGGGGATGGACCCCATCGAACCGGTTACGTCGAGCGCCACGATGATCGGCACCGAATCGGGATGCAACTGCGAATCCCGCGACTCGCGGACGTTGACACCTTCCGGAGAAAGATCGGGATGGATCACACCCAGCTTGTTTTGTGTAAAATTGTCGTCGATCGATTGCGTCCTGCGTACCCGGCTTACGCTGTCGTAAGCGTCATCACTCCATGAGGAATAGCCCATTGTTTCAAATATTTAAGTGTATGAATTGTGATGGAAAATTTCGGTCGAGCATTTCGCGGTACTTTTCGTAGCACGCCAGTGAATCGTCATCGGAGCTCAGGAGAAAATCTACAAACTCCCCCTGGTGCGTTTTCCGCAGCGAAGTACCAAGCCCCGAACGGTCGCCGAGAAGATAAGCGCCCATGCGTTTCACCATTTCCACATCGGCATTTTCGGTCGCTTTTTTGTCTCTCAGCAATTGTATGGGATACCAGTGCCGGTAAGCGCCCGATATCGTCTGCACCCTGCCATTTAGCGGCGACAGGTGGTAAAAACCGGCCACAGCAATCCCGTGCGTTTCGGGCACGAGCATTACCTGTGCGGGCGTGAGGCCCAGGTGCGCATGGGCCGTGTGCCTGTGCAGCAGCATACAAAATTCCAGCAACCGCGAAACGACCCAATTGACGTGCTCTTGCGATAACGTCAGGTCCACCAGCGGTATCGCTCTTTGGGAAAGCAAGAAACTGTTATCGGAATCCCAGCTGTATGGCATGTAACGCCTGAAATGTTCCGGCGCGCCGGCAGCGATTTCCTGCTGGTTTCGTTTGGCTTGCGCCACGGCCTGCCTGTCGCCCTGAAAGAGCACCCAGTGGTTATTGGTCAGGAACTTGCCTGAATCGTCAGCAAAAGGAGATCCGCTGCCAAAATGCCGGAACAGTTCGATCAAGCGGTTCGTAGCTTCCTGCGCCGAGGGATGGCTGCATTTGTCCGGATGGACGGCCTTCAACATGTCCCGATAAGTCATTGCTGTACTTGCGGCCAACACCTGGTAATCGTTGGCTTGCAACACCTGCGCGATCAATACGCTGTCGTCTGTCATGACTCGTAGTTTCCTTTTTTGAATACCCCAGATAGCCGAGAGAACGCCAAGGTATCAGAAGTAACGGCACCAAGCCCACGTCATTGAGCATGTGAGAGATATGGATTAGCAATCGGTGCAACAAGGGGCTAATTCCCTTTGTCACAATCACCCCCTGACAATGTCGCAAATCACATCTGTTTTTCTTCGTAGAACCCACTTAGTTTGTAACATCGGAATAATGCTAAACAGCGCGGATCAAAACAGCTCCAAAACTGATCGGAACAAATGGTAGAGGTATTCAAAACAACCGTGGAGAAGCAGAGCCAGGCGAAGTTACTCATCGATCTGATTTGCCTTGCATTTACAGGCTACCGGGCCACCTTCGATCTTGAAGATTGCGATAAAGTATTGCGGATCAGTTGTGAAGGCGCAGCGATATGCAATACCAGCGTCATAGGGCTACTGGAAAGCTTCGGTTATGAAGCAGCCGTTCTGGATGATGTTTATTCCGAAACCGGGCGCCCCGGCAGCTTTGCGAGTCCTACCCATTCTATAACCATATAAACTACATCAACTATGAAAAAGACAAGGATCATCTACTGGGTTGTTACCGGCTTGCTGGCCATCATGATCGGCATTGGCGCGGTGTATGACGCCATTTCCGCACCCGAGGCGGTCGCGCACGTAACACGTATCGGCTATCCGGCTTATATAGTACCCTTCCTGGGCGTTGCCAAAATTCTCGGCGTCATCGCGATCCTCGTTCCTGGTTATCCCAGGATTAAGGAATGGGCCTATGCGGGTATTTTTTATGATTTGTTCGGCGCGTTTTATTCGCACATTGCATTCGGTGACGGCCCCGATATGTGGGCAGGTTTTATCATCGGATTTGCCCTTATCGCGGTATCCTATATCTATTATCACAAATTGCAACGGCAAACTTTTGCCACTGCTTAGTGACGCCCGGGCTCGAGGCCCCGTCTTTATGCCAATTCCATAACCAACTTATTACCAATCCTCTAACCTAAAACATCTCAAAAATGAAGATCATTAAGAAAATCCTGTTTGTCGTTGCAGGAATCATTGTACTGGCGCTGGTGGCCGCACTTTTTGTGAGCAACGAGTACAGCGTCAAACGGGAGATCACCATCAACAAACCCAGCCAAGAGGTATTTGACTATGTCAAATTCATTAAAAACCAGGAGCATTATAATAAATGGGTGATGATGGACCCGAATATGAAAAAGGACTACCGGGGGACTGACGGTACAGTCGGCTTTGTATACGCCTGGGATAGCCAGAAAGACGACGTGGGAAAAGGAGAAGAAGAAATTAAGTTGCTCGACGAGGGTAAAAAAATCAACCTTGAAGTACGGTTCATCAGACCCTTCGAAGGACTTGCCACGACCGAGATGACCACCGAAGCCATTTCGCCGACGCAAACCAAAGTGTCGTGGGGAATGAGCGGGCGAAGTGCCTATCCCATGAACCTGATGAACACCGTCATGGACAGCATGCTTGGTGCCGATCTGGAACAGAGCCTTCAGACATTGAAAGGCATTTTAGAAAAATAGGGACACGGAATTGACCCATCAACAACTAATCCATTCAAAAACTATGTCAATCATTTCATCACCCGCGGAAGCGAAAACTAACGAAGCAGTGGACCGGAAACAGCTATTGCACGACCTCGATCAAACCGAGCAGGACTTTTACTCAATCCTTGCCGCATTGAGTCCCGGGCAGGTCAATATCGTCCCGTTCGAAGGCAGCTGGACAGCCGGACAGGTCGTTGAACATATCCTGATGGCCGAATCCGGCATTCCTGAGACGGTACTCGGCTCAACCGAGGAAACCGACCGCCCGGTGGCGCAATATGTACCCGTGATCGAATCGATATTCCTCGATTTCACGGCCAGGTATCAAGCGCCTGAATTCATCATCCCGTCGGCAGGCCCGCACGATCAGCAGCAATTGCTCGAAGCATTCAAGGCAGAACGCGCGGCGATCCGCGAGATTGCAGCCAACGAAGACCTCACGCTTACGTGTACGGATTTCGAATTCCCCCAAATCGCCAACCTTACCCGCTGGGAATGGATGCAATTTGTATTGTGCCATTCGAAAAGGCATACCCGCCAGCTGCGCAATATTTCGGAAAAAGTTAGTGGGGCATCCAACCTCTGATACCTCAAAGATTGATAACTTGCGGACTCATTTTTACGATCCAGGTACTATGTTCCGTAAGTTATCATTTTTGTTATTGTTGATGGTCGGCATGTCTAACAGCCATGCCCAGGTTGCTGCCACCAGTAAAAAAATAGCCCCTTTTCAAATCCGGCTTGTTAATGGCCAGCAATACACGTCGTCGCAGCTCGCGGCCGGGCCGGTGGTACTCATCTATTTTTCACCGGATTGCGAACACTGCCAGAGCTTCACCAAAGATCTGCTGAAAAATTCCAGCGTGGTTGCCAACAAACAGGTAGTTATGGTCACATTTCAGGCCATGGACATGCTGAAACCATTTGTGAGCCAATACAGCCTCGGTACTTACCCGAATTTCAAAGTGGGTACAGAAGGGACCTCCTACCTTGTGCAGCGCTATTACCAGATCCGCTCGTTCCCTTACATTGCCATTTACGACAAAAAAGGAAACCTGGTGAGGACATTCGAAGGCGAACAGCCGCACGCCGAAATTTTCAAAGCATTGAAGCAGATCTGAGAGCCGTTTCAGTTGGCAAACATCGCTTCATAATGCGCCGAAGGCGCTAAAATTCCACCGCTTTCGGCGTAAAACGACTTATCCGTAAGGTACACGCCTTTCTGCGTTTTTGTCCAGCTTCCATTCGCCATCGGATGGAAAGACATTAGCTTTTCCCAGTTCTTATAATATTGATGGCCGTTCGTTTCCTGCAAGCCTACCGACATTCCGGGGAAAGGCTGTAAACGGGCGGCCACATTTTTGTTCCAGTCGACCAGGATAGGATTCACCGTAAGGTCGGCGCAGAAGCAGGGTACCTTTTTTTCATAGGCGAGCTGGGTGATTTTCATGGTCATACTCAGCGTCTTGGCAATCGCTTTCACCGCAATCGCCGAATACCCGAGCTCAATGCGGTGTGCGGCGTCCTCTACCGTGTGCGCGCTTTCATCCGCAGCCACCCGCACACCCAGGTCTCCCACAAAGGCCTCGTTGCTTTCCTCAAACGGCTCCTCAATCACCGCAATCTGCTCGAATGCACCGATTTTTTGGGCATGATCGAGAAAGCGGAGCAGTGTTTCTTTCTTCTCGTAACGGCCATTCGCATCGAAATAGTAAGGAATCTTCCCATTTTGGGTATAAGGCGTTTCGTAGTGACCGATCGCCTTGTGTACCGCCGTCAGGAAGGCGATATCCTTCTCGATCATCTCCTGCTGCGTTCCCGCGGCGCCGGTTTTGAGTTTTAATATAAAATAACCTTCATCGGCCGCCTGCTTGATGCGCTCCGGCGAAGTGCCCACCGCAAACGAAGGGATACTCGCCACCTTCTCATGCCGGTAGGAAAGTCCGGGCCGGTAGGCGGCAGGCACCATTTCATCAAACTGCTTCATGCCGTTCTCCTGCGCGTAAAGCAGCCAGGCGGCATTATCCACGCATACGAGGGCATTCAATGCAAAGGTCTTCCGCAGGTTCGGATTACCGGTGATTTTCTTGCCATAAGCAAGCACTTCGGGCAGGATATCATCGAGCAACTGCACCGGATCGTTGAACGACGTCCCTTTGATCATTTGCAAAGCATGCTCGCTCATGGCGTACATCAATGCATTCCCGGCACTTTCGGAATGGGCGGCGAAGACTTTCGAATCCGACCATAATACACCCTGCGTACCCAGGCCTACTTTGCGGATACCCGAGTCGGATTCCAGCATGGCAACAGCCTGCCAGCTGTCGGTAATGGCACTGCCTTTGAAACGGTAAGGGTTTAATGGCTCCCGCTCAAAGTTGGAGCTAACATTCTTAATGGTGATTTTCTTCACGGCAGGTTTCGAAAATGGGTTCGGGAATTGGTTTTCAGGCGCAAGCATACCGGCGGCAGCCAGTATACCCGCTCGGCGGGCAAATTCGCGTCGGGAGAAGTGTTCAGGTTTTCCGGAAATCATGGGTTTGGGAATGTGTTTCTAATAACCAGACTCGATATCAGGCAGCTACCCTGATCCAATATTTCAATTTTATTCCCAAATGCCCGTCAAAGCACGTTCAACCCGTTTTCGGAAATGCGGGCCGCATTTTCGGGGAATTAATTCTGATAAAACTCGTAATTCTCCTTTGTTACGATATCGATAGGCATATAATTCTGCTTCGTAACGGGTGCATTGACGACGAGCGTCTGGTAAAGCGCCATTATGCCGCGGTACCCCTGGTCATCGGGACGGTGGCAGATCAGAAAGTCGATCACATTGTCTTCCAGGTAGTCCACATTTTCCGTCACAAAATCGTAGCCGATCAGCGATACGTGGGTGCGGTGACTGTTTTTCAGGAAAGATGCGACCGTATGGACACGCGAATTAGTGACGAAAGCGGCGCCGATATCCTTATTTAAATGGAACACGTAGGTAAGGTGCCGTGCCACCGACTGGTAGTCCGTTTCGCGGATATCGATCCGTACAATCTCGTTTGGCTGGTTATTGTCATTGAAATACGCCCTGAAACCATCCTCGATTTCGAGGTAATTGTAATTGTCAATCTCCTTGGAAATATTGATAATCAGCACCTTCTTCTCCGGTTCCAGCCGATAAGTCAGGAGCTTCGCGCCTACGTACCCGCTCTTGCGCAGATGCGGGCCTATGTACGAGAGGCTGCGCAGGTCGGGAATATCGGAATCGATGAAAACGTATGGAATCTTCCGTCGCATGCATTCTGCCGCAAACTTCCGGGTTTCCTCAATGAACGAAGGGGAAATCAGGATTCCGTGAAAACCTGCATCCAGCACACGCCGGATCTGGTCCGCGAACGAATCCTTATCATTCAGATCGAACAAAAACACCTGCACTTGCACCCCATACTGCTTCATTTCCGCCTCCGCGCGGCGTATTCCGTTCAGCGGAGCCGACCAGAAATCCGTTTCTTCCGACACGTCGGGTATCAATGCGGCGAGGTTAATGATCTTTTTGGAAGCCAGCCGGCTGGCAAGGATATTGGGCTGGTAGTCCATCTCCTTGATGATCGCATTGATCTTCGCCTTGGTCTTCTCCGAAACACCCGTCCGGTTATGCAGTACCCGATCGACCGTAGCGGTGGAGACATTGGCGCGCCTGGCGATTTCCTTCACGCCGAACAATTCATTCTCTTTTTCCATTCAAAGGTTTCGTTCGAAGGGATAAATATAGGCGTTGCACGGGCATTCCTGCAAGGAAGCTGCCCCGCTCAGCGCTATCCGTTGGTGTTAAAAGGGGAAATCCGCCGACATTTACCGTCACGCACTGTTCAAATGCGACTCAGATACGCAGCAATCTTTTGAGCCGGTCATAGAAGCCGGTATTCCGGAAGGTAAATTGTTTATGCAAAATGTAATTGCTTAAAAAGCTCGCACCCATCGCCGCGATTTGCGAAAGCAGTTTATTCAAATTAACTTCCTTCACTGAAAAAGGGATCAAAAAAGTGAAGGTACCCAGCCACGATTTTGAAAAATCATATAAAATGGCAGAGCCATAAACGGTGATGAGGCAAGACAAAATCGAAACTATTATAGTGGTTTAAAACACTTCATTTCAAGTCAAAACCAGCAAACATCATGAAAAAAGCGTTGCTCCTTACCCTATTTGCGATCCTGAACTGTGCCTGCGCAGTGTTCGGGCAGGACAACCAGTCGGTATTGTGGGAGATCAGCGGTAACGGGCTGAAAGGTTCATCGTTTCTATTTGGAACTCACCATGTAGCCTCCATTTCTCTGCTTGATAGCTTTCCACAGGTGATGCGCATAGCTACCAGCTGCGATTTCGCACTTTTTGAAACCGGCGGCTCACATATCGGTGTCGCTCCTCCTCCGATTCAAACGACCCAGCCTCCACTCGATTCGCTCTTTACGCCGGCAGAATATGCAACCGTGGATAGCTTCTTCACCGCGTCGCCATACGGCAGTATCCGACCACACACCAATGATGCTGATCTTTGGTCAATGTTTCAAATAGCCCTCACAATGCAACTGAAAGATAAAAATAAGCAGGATGAGCCATTTGATGGCGTTCTCATGAACCGATTGAATGGATTGAACAAACCCGTTTTTCAGTTAGATAATCCGAAAGAAGTAGACGATGCAATAAATGGTCTGGGTTACCGGAATATCGCAAAAATGCTGGTGGATGTAATTAATGATAAAACAGCCTTTCAAAAGCAAGCTCCGGAAGAAATAAAGAGCCTCTCATTATATTCCAAAACGTTAAGCCAGCCGCTAAAACTTGATGAAGAAGTCGATGTAAGTCTCGGAAAGCTAACCGTTGACCGAAATGCTCATTGGGTTCCTAAAATTGAAGAAAAAATGTCAGAAGGAAATTGCTTTATCGCGGTAGGATTCAAACATCTGCAATATAAAACAGGCTTGATTCAATTACTCAAAAGTAAAGGTTATATATTGAGGCCTGTTAATCTTTAGTTAATTGGCCAATTTAAAGTGCCCATTGCATTCAACGCTTGATCCTTGCTGCAAAAATTCCTTCAATAGCCTCCACTCGTCTCATGACCAACCCGGCAATTCATTGTATCGCCCCTTGCTTCATCGTCAGAGATGTCCCGGTGGCATTAGCATTTTACCGCGATTTTCTGGGTTTCGAAATCACCTACCAGGGTCCGCACGAAAACGATATCTTCTTCGGGATCGTTGAACGCGGCGCCGCGATGATCATGATGAAAGCTATCGGTGTGGAACCAGTGCCGAACCATACACGTGACGTCAAACAAGGCATTATGCGCTGGGACGCCTATATGTATGTGCCCGATCCCGACGCGCTTGCTGCCGAGTTTGCGTCGCGGAATGTGGAGTTCTTTCTGCCTATCTGCAACAATGATGATGGATTGCGGGGGTTTGAGGTGAAAGATGCGGATGGGTATTTGTTGTATTTTGGGAGGCCGAAAGCGTAATAGCCGTGCACGAAAACAAACCCATCGGTCTTGAAATATCAGTCGCTGCCCCCATACCAAACGTCTGGGCCGCACTTACCCAACCCGAGCTGATCGCCAAATGGATGCTCGATACACCGGTTGAAATCCTTACGGAATGGCGCGAAGGCGGAACACGCCTCGAACGCGGCGATTTGCATGGGCTCGTATTTGAAAACAGGGGAAAAATCCTCCGATTCGACGCGCCAAATGCACTGGAATATACCCATTGGAGTTCACTTTCGATGGTCACCGACATTCCGGAAAACTATTCCATTATTCGCTTCGGGCTCCAAGAAACCAGCAATCAGACGATTCTAACCCTCTCCATCAGTAACTTGCTCACCTTCGAGATATTTAAACACATGGAGTTTTACTGGAAAACTGCGCTGCATTTGCTCAAAGAAGTAGCCGAAACGTCGTAACGATTGCCTCGGAAGCGATTTGTTTGCATTTTAGGAGCTGAAAAACTACTCACTCCCATCACTCAATAGCTCCTTATGTACATCAATCGCTACCTCTCACCTGTTATCGTCTACTACTATTCCTGGCGGATGGTCCTGTTTTCGATCGCTACGGGCTCCATCGCCATTTTTGTGTACGACTATCTCGATTGGAAATGGGTGGCGATCCCCTGGCTCCCGGTGTCGCTCGTCGGTACGGCTACGGCATTTTTTGTGGGCTTTAAAAACAACCAGTCGTACGACCGCAGCTGGGAGGCCCGTAAAGTGTGGGGCGCCATTACGAACCATAGCCGGTCGTTCAGCGCCGCCGTCCGCTCCTTTACGACCTGTTCGCCCGACTCGGACAACATTACCGCCGCCCGGGAGAATCGCATCATCATATACCGGCACATCGCGTGGCTGTACGCATTGAAAAACACCATGGTCCAAAGAACCAACTGGGAGCACACCGACCGCGCGAGCGAACGCCAGCGCAAGGCATTCAGGCGTTCGCAAGTACCTTGTGACGTGGAAATCGCGAAACACCTGTGCGAGCCAGAACTGGCGTCCATCAAGGATAAAAAGAACCAGGCGACGCAGATCCTCGACCTGCAATCACAACACATCCGCGACCTTCGCCGCGCCGGCTCGCTCGATGCCTACCAGCATGTGGCTTTACAAGATCTTATTTCGAAACTCTACGACGAACAAGGCAAAAGCGAAAGGATCAAAAACACGCCATTCCCGCGCCAATATGCAACCACGTCAATGCTTTTTATATTCATTTTCATGACTTTACTACCGTTCGGTCTGCTGCCTCAGTTTGTGGATTTGGGCGAGAAGTATATGTTTTTGCTGATTCCGTTCAATATGATCGTCTCCTGGGTTTTCATGTTTATGGAATACGTGGGTGATATCAGCGAAAACCCTTTCGAGGGCCTGCTGAACGACACGCCCATCAGCACCATCATCCGAAACATTGAAATAGATCTGAAAGAAATGCTTGACGAAACCGACCTGCCCGCGAAGTTTTCGAGCTACTCGGGAACGTTGTTTTAGGACTAAATCAAATTCTCCTAAATACGTCCTTCTCGTAATATGGGCGCGCATCCATTTGCTACATTTTATCGCACAAATGTCGAGCCAAAGCCGACTGTTCATTTTAAATAATTGAAATTCAATATCTTAAACATATGCCCAAACAACCAGTGCTGTTTATTTACGGATATTCATGAATCCGGCCGGATAGCAATGAGGTTGTCTGCGATATACCGGTAGTCAAAAAAATCAGGCTTGGTGGGCTGAATGCGGTTATTTTCGCGCTGAGGTTTATTTGCAGAACCGCTGGAAATGTTGCGATATTGCCGGCGATTATATTCTCAACGTCCGATAAATGATGAAAATACTAATAGCCGACGACCATTCGCTGGTGCGTTACGGGCTTAAATTAGCACTTCACAACCTTTTCAAAGACAGCCAGATTGACGAAAGCTGGGACGGAGCGTCGGTTAAAGCGCAGTTTGCCTTGCATGCTTACGACCTGCTGCTGCTGGATCTTAACATGCCGGAGACGGATTCGACTGTCCTGCTGCAATGGGTTCTGGAATTTCACATAAATACCAAGGTACTGGTAGTTTCCATGAATGACGAAAGCATTTTCGGCAAACGCTCGTTGCAACAGGGCGCACATGGTTACCTGGAAAAGGATTCGTCGCCAGAAGAACTTCTGAAAGCGGTAACGACCATCCTGAATGGAAAACGTTATGCGAGTCCCAACCTGGCCACGATCCTGATAAACGACACGCTGGCGGGCAAATCGGCCAATCCTTTCGATCAGCTTACTACCAGGGAATTTCAGGTGGCGATTTACCTCGCCAAGGATTATTCCGTTACGCAAATCAGTGAGATTCTACAAGTTCAGTACACATCGGTTAATACGTTCAAGCGAAGGATATTCAAGAAGCTCAATATTGAGAATAGAAGTGCATTAGTCAGGCTGGCAGACGCCTATAACCTCGGCTGAATGCAGCCAGGAACCAAACGGGCTGTGCATTACCAGGCCGCCTATACTCACGGACGTGCCTGCACCCTGGCTGCTTTTAACGGACATTGTGAAGCCCAGCGTATGCGCGAAATCCGCGACCAACTGATAACCGAGCCGGCTATTCGGTTCCACCGGCGCATTGACGACCGGGTTGGAGAGCCGGCGCTGAATTTTCTCCAACTCGCTGGCAAGCATTCCGCTTCCGTTGTCCCTGACGATAAGCACGGGGCCATTTTCTGAATTGGTTAAAACTAGCCGCACTTCTCCACCGCGCGTATGTTTGTTGGCATTGTCGATCAGGTTTCGCAGGATTGCTTTCAGAATATCACGGTTGGTATAAACGAAAACATCTTCCGGGCAATCCACCAGCAGCACATTCTTATTGAGCAGCACCATATCTTCAAAAAACTGCTGCAATTCCCCCGCCAGTTCATTAAATGAGAACGAATGCCGGGCCGGGTGGAAGTTTTCGTGCTGCGAGCGGGCCCATAAATTAACTTCCTTCACAAAGGCATGGATATTGCTGGTCGCTTTCTTGATTTCCTCGGTGCCCGCCTTCACTTCGGGAAGCTGATTATTGGCTGCAAAACGCGATACATGATCAGAAAGAACATTCAGAAAATGCAGTGGGGATTGAAGATCATGGGCGATCATCATCGTGATTTTCTGTTTCAGTCCATTGCTGTATTCAAGCCTTCGCGACAGGTCTTCCACCTGTTGTTCCAATTCTCTTTTCGCAAGATCGAGGCGGAAGTAACGGTCCCGCACCCACAGAAGAAAAGCCAGCAGGGACACCACTGTCAAAACCATGACACAGATCCATTGAAAGATCATAATTCACCACCGGATTAGATTTGGGATTTTTCAGTGAACTTAGTTCGCGAAGGGTACTTTATTATTGTTATACAAAGAAATCATTTTTGTAGTAAATATTGGTACAAAGTGTCAATATTTTTAACATAATTTCTACATAAGCACTAGAAATAGTAAATAAATCCTGCCTAAAACATAGGGTTAACTTAAAAAGTCAACAGCATGGACCAGAGCTGGGACCGTCTTTGCACTTTTCATCTATCGCGCTGATCCATTCATCCATCCTTCATAATCCGGCGTTTGTCATATTTCCCTTTCAGGCTTGCGCGTGCGCTACCATTTTTGTTGCGTCATTTACTAAAACCATGAAAATGCGAAGAATTCTCCTCATTTTTTCCATCCTTGCCAGCTCACTCCTATCCCCGGCATTTGCCCAATTCCCAGGCACAGGAAGCAGCCAGCCCAAAGCCCTGCCGGGAACAGCCGGCGACCAAAGCCCAAAGGGGTCGGCCAAGATAACCGGCTCTGTTGTAGATTCAGCTTCATCAAAACCAATTGAATTTGTGAGCATTGCCCTGTACGACAAAGCCAACAATAAGGCAGTGGACGGTACCGTGGCTGACGAAAAGGGGAAATTTGCGCTGAACAAACTCGCTGCCGGCGACTATAAGGTGCTCATTTCCTTTATTGGTTATGCCAATAAAACGATCGACAACATCAAGCTCTCCAAAGGCCAGGATATGGACCTCGGCACGATTAGTCTGGGTTCCAACACCAAAACCCTCAACGAAGTAACCGTTACCGGGCAGGCCGCACTAATCGAGGAAAAGGTGGACAGGCTGGTTTACAATGCGGAAAAAGATATTACTGCAAAAGGTGGTGATGCTACCGACATTCTGCGCAAGGTTCCGCTGCTTACCGTAGACCTCGACGGCAACGTTTCGCTGCGTGGCAGTCAGAATATCCGCGTGCTGGTCAACAACAAACCCAGTACCATTATCGCCAACAGCGTAGCCGATGCATTGAAACAAATCCCGGCCGATCAGATCAAATCGGTGGAAGTGATTACGAGCCCTTCGGCGAAATATGACGCCGAAGGATCAGGCGGGATCATCAACATTATCACTAAAAAGAACTCGTTGCAAGGCCTTAACCTGAATATCGACGCCGGGGTAGGAAACCGCGGCTCGATGCTCGCATTGAATGGCGGCTACCGCAAAGGCAAGGCCGGTTTCACCATCGGCGGGTTCGGACGCGGCATGTATAATACAGTTACCAAAACGTCGTTGGAGCAAACCAGCGTCGTAAAAGACATTACCACTATCACACGCCAGACCGGCGACGGTTCGAGCCACGGGCTTTTCGGGAACTATAACCTGGGCTTCGACTATGACATTGCCAAGAACCAGAGCCTTACGGCAGGTGTGAAATACGGTGTGCGAAACTTCTCGAACCAGCAGGACCTCGTCACCCGACTCATGAAAACCGGCAACCCGGATGAGGTCTCGGCACGCAATGTCGCAGCAGACAACCTTTCGGGAACCGTGGACGTGAATGTCGATTATCTGCATACGTTCAAGCCCCAGCAGGAATGGAGCGTGTCGACCCTATACAGCCGCAACGATCTCACCAACGACTTCGATGCAGATATTTTTATCGAAAAAGAACTGACTTCCCGGCAACGCAACCTTAACAAGAGCATTAACCAGGAGTTCACGCTTCAATCGGATTACCAGACGCCTATCAAGAAAAATCAGATGCTCGAATTCGGAGGAAAAGGGATTTTCAGGGAAGTAAAAAGCAAGTACAGCTTCCTGATCGCCGAACCGACAGGTGACTATCGTCCCGAAACCGATCAGCCCGCGGGAGACCTGACCTACCATCAGAACATCGCAGCAGCGTATTCATCCTATACTTATACCACTAAAAAGCGCTACACATTGAAAGGAGGTCTGCGGTACGAACACACGTTCATCGACGCAAGCACCAATGAGGGGGTTGTGGGTGTAGGAAACTATGGCGTGCTGGTACCCAGCGTGAATGCGTCGAAGACATTTAAAGGAACAACCGTGAAACTCGGCTACAACCGCCGCATCCAGCGCCCCGGTCTCCAACAATTGAACCCGAACTTCAACTCGGCCAACCCACAGAACATCACCGTCGGTAACCCGGAGCTCCGTCCTGAATTAACCAACAACTACGAACTCGGCCTGAGCAAGAATATCAAGAAGACGTATGTAAATGCGACATTTTTCGGCCGCTTTACCAACAATGCGATTTCACAGGTGCGCCAGCCTTCGGATTCGCTCGATGGCGCGATCGTGACCACGTACGAGAACATCGGCAAGCAGCACGCATACGGCGCCAACATTTTCGCCAACATTGCAGCTACATCGAAGATCAACTTCGGGATATTCGCCAATGCATTCTATACCAAACTGACCGGCCAGACAATCGGACAAAACGGACTTTCGCAGGAAATCGATAATGACGGTATAAACATCAGCGGTGGTATCTTCTCGCAGGCTACCTTCGGAAATGGCTGGGGCGCGCAGGCGTTCGGATTCATGCAAGGCCAGCAGATTCAGCTGCAAGGCAAGCAGGGCGGCTTCGGTTTCTATACGATTGGTGTGAAGAAAGAATTTGCCAACAAAAAGGCCAGCCTCGGTCTCGCTGCTGAAAACTTCCTGAGCAGAAGGTTTAAAATGCATACCGAATTGACTTCCTTGCAATTCAACCAGGTCAATGACGTATACCTTTACAACCGTGGGTTTCGTCTGACATTTACCTATAAAATTGGTAAAATGACGATGGAGCAACCGAAAAGAAAGGCCAAGTCGGTCAACAACGACGACGTGAAAAGCGACGGCGGCGGACAACAAGGCGGCGGTGGCGGCCAGGGCGGCGGCGGAAATGCTCCCCGCTAGGCGCGCCCCGCCAGGTTACGGCACAACGATATTAAACGAAACTTACACAAGCCTGTTAAACTCAAATACAAACTTCGATATGAAAACAAACAAACTAATTTGGACAATGGCCGTGGCGCTCGTCTCTACCGCCTCTTACGCGCAGACTGTGGATGAAATCGTAGATAAACACGTCGCCGCCCTGGGTGGACTCGACAAGATCAAGGCTGTAAATACCGTGATCACCGATCGCTCGCTGGCTGTACAGGGCATGGAAATACCCAACAAAACGACCCTGGTAGTAGGCAAATCCGTACGCAACGAGTCTACTGTAATGGGCAATACGATGATCCAGGTGGTGGATAACGGCCAGGGCTGGATGATCCGTCCGACCATGATGGGCGGCACCGGAGAACCGGAAGACATGCCGGCCGACCAATTGAAACAACAACTGAGTTCGCTCGATCCATTCGGCGGCCTGGTGAATTATAAAGAGAAAGGCAATAAAGTGGAGCTCGTGGGCAAGGAATCCGTCGACAAGAAAGACGTTTTCCACCTGAAACTCACCACTACCGACGGCCAGGTAATCGATGAATTTGTGGATGCAAATACCTACCTCGTAACCAAAGTGAAAGTATCGATGAATGGCAACGACGGCGAAATCGCGCTCTCGGACTACAAAGAAGTAGATGGGGTAAAATTTGCGAATACGATGGAAATCAGCAATCCGCAAATGGGAACAATGTCTTTCATTACCAACAAAATAACAGTGAACACACCAGTGGATCCGGCGATATTCAAGAAGCCGGCGAAGTAGGTTTGCCGACTCCCCGCCCGATAGCGTTGTTACCTGAACAACGCTATTTTTTTTGACAATTCGATGGGGTCCTTTACCTCCATTTTATCGTAAATGCGCCGTTTATAGGTGCTGATCGTGTTTTCTTTCAGGTTCATGATCGCGGCGATCTCCTTGGTCCATTTGCCTTCGGTCATGAGCTGCATAACGCGCCGCTCACGGGGCGAGAGCGTGACGATCGGGTTACCGCCCGTCATGCGGCCGGTAACGTCGGCAAAACTCGAAAGGAAAATTTGCTGCACATCGTAGCTCACGTAACGGCCGTGGTCGAGGATGGCTTGCACGGCGTTCACGAATTCCTCCTGCGGTGCTTGTTTGGATATAAACCCGTCGGCCCCCGCCTGCAGGTATGGCAGAGCATAGACTTTCTCATCGAATGCCGAGTGGATCAGGATGGGAAGCCCGGCTTGCCTTTCGCGCAGCATTTTCATCATCCTGACGTTTTCGCCGCCGGGAATGTCGATGTTCAGAATAGCCAGATCGAAACGTTCCTGTTCGAGGATCGCGAGCGCGGCCGGAAATGTCTCCGCATGACCCACAACGGCTTGCGGGTAAAACTCGGCAAATACCATTTTAAGCCCCAGCAAAATCAGCGGGTGATCTTCAATACATAAGAATTTCATAGAAGTGCTAACCGATATAGACAGGGTTTATGTTATTTCGTACAATATCAGGGATATTACCAGGGACAGATTGTCGCTATTTGTAGAAATATATCTAGCTGTCGGCGAATGTGCCCCGCGCGTATCTGCTCAACTCAACATAGTAACTTTCTCGATCAACTTGATCAGGCTGTTAACCTGCATCTTTTTGAGTATCCGCATCTTATGCGTCCCGACGGTCGTTTTATTGATGTTCAGAATGGCTGCAATCTCCCCAGTCGATTTCCCGGCAATGAGGTGGTTCATCACCTGCCGCTCCCTGTCGGAAATACTCATCAGCGGATTCACGTATCGCAGCGAACGGTTGATCTGACTTTCCTGAATAATTTGCTGCTGTAAGGCAGTACTCGCATATTTTCCCATCACCATCATTGCCCTGATCGCTTCGTCGAACTGTGCCGATGACGCTAGTTTCGACAAAAAACCGTCTGCACCTGCCTTCATATACGGCAGACCATACGTGCTTTCATCGAGGTCTGTGATGACCAGAATGGCCGTGCCTGGATATAATGTCTTCATCCGTTCCACCACGCCGGCTCCGGCTTTCCCTTTAATATCGACGTCAAGAATGATCAGTTCGTAAATATTGCGGCCCGCAAGATCATAGGCTGCGTCGACGGACGAAGCATTGTCGACCTTCGTTACCGGATTGATTTCACCGATCTTCTGTCTTAATCCCAGCACGGTTAGCGGCTCGTCCTCGATAATGAGTATATTCATAAATTGGCTGATTGGCTGACAGAAACCGGGCATTTAGCCGCTATTGCAACTGTCATAATTTCACCAGTTCCAGACTTGGAACTAGTTCGTAATTCAAAGATGTAAATTTAAGAATAAATATTACACACATGTCGCTACATATAAATGTAGAAATTTCTCTAATATAACTCAAACAAACTCGATTCAAAACTTGCAGCGACTGGAAGCTTAATGAGCAGCGAGGGCTCAAATTGAGCTTGAAATACACTTTAAACCTCATCCGGACGCTTCCCAACCCGGAAATTTCGTCTCGAATAGTAAAACTTTTTTTTGCCGAACCGGTTAATTAACTGTAAACTTGTACAGACCGCTGAATAAGTTTTACATTAAATAATAGGAGTTTTACTTAATATTTACTGTATTTATTTGATAACCACTGAGTCACAAAAGGTTATAGACGGTCGAAAACGGAATATAAGTCCTCCTTAAAAAATGAAAAAAATCTTACTGGTTGAAGACCATGCAATTGTCAGGCTCGCTACCCGGTTCTTGATTCTCGATTTACTGAACCCCGTGGTCGTTCATGAAGCTGGCTCTTTCAGTGAGACACTCGCCCAACTCACTCATAATCAGGTAGACCTGGTTATTCTCGATATCAATATTCCGGATGGCGAAGGTTTCAATATGATCCCAAGGATCCGGGAAGTCCAGCCCAAAGTGTTGATCATGATCTTTTCGAGCCTCGAAGAAGAGATCTATGCCTTGCATTATATCAAAGCAGGTGCCAATGGCTTCCTCTCCAAAAATGCTTCACAGGAGGAGATCAAAAAGGCGATATTGTCCATGCTGGAAGTCGGTAACTACATTAGCACTGCCGTTCAGCAACAACTGCTGCGCAACACCCTCGAAAACAAACCCAATGGCGAGAACCCGCTCGAACACCTCTCGCAACGTGAACTGGAAGTGATGGACATGCTGATTGAAGGCTATTGGACGAAAGAAATCGCGATCAAACTCAACCTTACGGAAAGCTCGGTCAGTACCTACAAAGCGCGCATCTTCGAAAAACTGAAAGTTTCGACACTGATCGAAATGTTCAAAAAAGTTCAGTTCTACAAAAGTCAAAATCCTGGTATTTAGACAGTTGTTAACTATCTATTAATTTTTTAGTTATAATATTTGACATAACTACGAAACATTCGTAGAATTACGAAAAAATCGTAACCATGGAAAAACTGACGGCTCAGGAGCAGGACGCCATGCTCGCGGTATGGAAAACCGGCGAAGGAAGCGTAAAATCATTCATGGAGGCTATGACACCTCCCGTCCCACCCTATACGACGGTTGCGTCGACCATCAAAAACCTTGAAAAGAAGGGCTATCTCAATAGCCGGCTGATCGGCAATGCCTATTTGTATGCACCGGTAATTAGCGAGGAAGCCTACAAGCAAAAGTTTATGGGAAACGTCGTCAAAGACTACTTCGAGAACTCCTACAAGGAACTCGTGAGCTTTTTCGCACAGAAGAACAAGATTTCAGCCGACGAACTCAGGGAAATCATCGGTCTGATCGAAGGAAAGAAGTGATTTATCAAACCTTTTTAGCTATGTCGGCATTTCCGGATTACCTGCTCAAACTTTCGATCAGCCTCGGCGTGATCGCCCTTTTTTACCACCTGGTACTGCGCAAGCTTACATTTTACAGTCATAACCGGCATTTTCTGCGGTTCTATTCCGCATTTTGCTTTCTGATCCCGCTTTTTAACATCAACCATTTCGTCTCTCCCGAGCCCACTCCTGCGCGTGTCCTCGTGCAAAGCGTACCTGCCCTCACGCGCATCACCGAGCCGGAAGCTGCAACTTTCCCATCGGTTCTTCCAGGCGAGCCATCGGTTTTCACCGGGTTGTCGCCCCTTACTGCTAACGACTGGATTTTTTACATCTGGCTTGTTGGTGCGACGGTCATGACATTGCGCTTGCTGGCACACATCCGCTCCTATCTCCGGATCCGGTCGCAATCCCGGCTCATTTCAGACGACGGCGTAAAAATCTTCCATTTCGACCTTGACATGAGCCCATTTTCGTTCGGAAAGTCTATTTTCTACAACCCGCACCTGCACAAGCCCGACGAGTTGCAGGACATGATCCTGCATGAATACATTCACGTGCAGCAGTGGCATTCAATGGACGTGATCTGGTCCGAAATTCTGTGCATTATCAACTGGTTCAATCCTTTCGCATGGCTGATCCGTAGTGCCATCCGCCAGAACCTGGAATACATTGCCGACCAGAAGGTACTGGAAAATCACCCGGATACGAAAGCCTATCAATATCTGCTCTTAAAAGCTGCCATTGGTCCTGAGTTCTCTTTGGTCAACCAGTTTGGTTATCACTCTTTAAAACAAAGAATCGTGATGATGAACAAAAATGCTAGTCCGCGTGTGTTGATGGCATGTTTTCTGTTTATCTTGCCATTGCTGGCCGTGACCCTGGCGGCGTTCAGGTGGGACGTCCCTGGCGGGAAAAAGGTGAAAAACTTCTATCGTTCGCATGTCGAGGTAAGTAAAAGAAAGCCTCAAAACCTCCTGCATATGGCCGGGCTCCTGCTTTATGAAACCGGAGAACCGATTGTCGGTTTGCCACTCGAAGTGACACACGACGGCGTCTACATCAAAACGATCAAAACCGACAAGGACGGCTTTTACTTTGCCGAATTACCTGTTAAACCTGAAAAGGACGTCAGCCACACCTACGATATTACGTATGAAGATCCTGAGCATTACCTGAGCTACCACGTCGGCGAAGAATATCACGGCGGATTTAACTTCGGAGAACGCTTCACTATTTACTTTATACGCAAGCGCTCCATGCCAGAATTGTTAAATCACTTTTATTCAGTCGATTCAAAGCCATTTTACGACCACTACAGTCTATCGAACACCCGGGAGGAGCTCAAAGCCTACCTGTTTGCAAATCTGGCACCGCATCAAAAGGAGATGGATCTTAGAGTGGATTACATCAACACCCACCGATGGTCAAAAGATGTGATTACGCTATACAAAGGCGGCTATTTCGACCGCAAAAAGCATCTTATAGGCTATGAAGGGGAGCTGAAACTCTTCCTCGACGGCAAGGAAGCGACCCCGCGCGAAATCAACGAGGCTTTCAAAAATTACCCCTACATGCTGAGCGGAGATCGGGAAAGGCGGAATTTCGGGCCTGGTAATCTTTCCACGGAAATAACTTACCTCACCTTTCCACTCTACCGCGACGCGCCACCGGCGGCATTGGTAAAAGGAAATGTCGAAGTTAAAGATACCCAATCCTTCGATCCAGGCAGACTTAAAAATGAGCCCTATCTCCTCGACGGCTTCCGACAGGTTTACGGTGCGAGCAGTAACCTGATACCCGAAAAACGGGACATTAAAAGGATTATGCTGCTCAAAGGTCCGCTGGCAAAATATTATGATTCATCACTCAAAGAAATATGGTGGATCGAAACACGGCCAGTGAATGAAGTTTTCGAACGGCCGGATTTCGCTGCCAAATAGCAACTCATGTTGATCAGCACAATGTCGATGTGTTGTATTGCTCCCGCACACGTCGCGCGTGCGCAAGCGTGAGGCTAGGCTTGATCAGCTCTTTGAAGAACGGTACCACCGGCTCTCCCGCAGCCATCCGTTTAGGCCAGTCGGGCGAAGCAATGGCCGCGCGGCCGATCGATACGAGGTCGGCCGCGTTGCTGTTCAGTAATGCCTCCGCCAGCGCGATATCGTGCATTCCTCCGTTCGCTATCACAGGTGATCTGAGCAGGCTTTTGGCAATGCTGTTTGAAGAGGTTCCATCAGGGTACCGGCATTCGCGCTCCCAGCGCCCGCCTTCCGCCGCGATGTGCAGATAATCCGGGTCTATTTCGGCAAGTATTTCAAAAATTCGCCGCGCAGTTTCCGAACCGCCCGGCCAACGGTAAGTGAGATCATTGACTTTGCTCTCCGAAACCCGGATGCCCACGATGAAATCGGCGGGCAATGCCGCCTTCACGGCCCGATACACTTCCATCAAAAACCGTAGCCGGTTCCGCTCATTCCCGCCGTATTCATCGGTGCGGAGGTTGGTATGCGGCGTGATAAACTGGTCGAACAGGTAACCATTGGCCGCATGCAGTTCTACCCCGTCAAAACCCGCCTCATGTGCCAGCATTGCAGCGCGGACATAGCCTGCTTTCACGGCATCCAGGTCTTTCGTCTGCATGGCACGTGGCATGGGAAACGGGCTGGGGAATACGGTATTATCGGTAGCCCGTAGCCCCACCGGCTGTACCGCAGAAGGTGCGATCGTTTCCCCGGTCATTTCCGACAATGCTCCGCCGTGCATCAATTGATTTATAATAAGCACATTGTACTCATGTACGGCTGTCACCACGCGTTTCCAGCCATGCACATGCGCCTCATTCGCAATCCCCGGCTGGTTGCGGTTGGTTTTACTGAACAACTCGTCGGTGTAAGTACCTTCGGTGATGATCATTCCAAACCCACCGGCGGCAAATGCTTCGTAATAATCTGCCATTTCCTGCGTAGGTACGCCCTCGGGTGTAGCGCTCACACGCGTCATAGGCGCCACCACGAGGCGGTTAGCCAGTTTTCTGCCACGTATTTCAATACTATCGAATATCGTTTTGCCGATCGTTTCCATACTTTGTTTTTTTGATTACAAAAGTACCGGCCCGATCAGCGACGGGACATATAACTATTTTAATAAAAGCGCTTAAACTCTTTTAAGACCGCTGCGCCAGCTGCTTGCGTATCTGGCTCAGAAACACGGGTGTAATACCCAGGTAGGAAGCAATGTACCGCTGGGGCATGCGCTGTTCGAGAGTGGGATATTTGGTAATGAGCGCTTCGTACCGTTCGGCACCGGTCATGGAAATGGCATTCAGGATACGTTGGTCTTGTGCGATAGCGCCCTTTTGTTCGAGAATCCGCCAGAAGCGTTCGAATGCAGGAATATCTCTGTAGAGCTGTTCGAGGTCGTCCTTTTCTATTTGTAATAAAACCGATGCTTCTAGCGCGACGATATTTCGGGTGGCCGGTACTTGTAAATGAAAACTGGTGGAATCAGAAATCCACCAGTCTTCCATCGCGAAATGCAGGGTATGGTCGTTGCCCTTCTCATCCATGTAAAAAGAACGCAGAAAGCCCTTGCAAACGTAGCTTTCGTACCGGCATATGTCACCCTGCTGGACAAGATACTGCCGCGGAAGCAGCTTGCGAACTTTCAGAAGGGAAACGAAATGTGCCTGCTCGCCCGCCGTGAGCTCAATGCGGCGCAGAACATGGTCGAGGATCATTTTTTGCAATGCCGGGTCTTTTTCCAATGGTTTTCACAGCCTGATGTCGGCAGCAAATATTGGAAACTAATCCGTCCGATCCTACCGGCATGACCTGAAATCAGCTTAACGTGCCGCCGTCGATAGTGATTACCGACCCGGTGGTGTAGCTGTTGGTTGGACTGGCGAGGAATGCTACCGCATCCGCAATGTGCTCGGGACGGCCATATTTCGGAATCGCCATCATACCGCGCTGAAAATCCGAGAATTCCGATGTCGATGGGTTCATATCCGTATCCACCGGACCCGGCTGAATAAGGTTAACGGTAATGCCTTTTGGACCGAGGTCGCGGGAAAGCCCGCGCGTAAAGCCCGACAATGCCGATTTGCTCGCCGCATACAGGGTCGCCTGCGGTACCGCCGCGCGGTCTGCCATGCAACTGCCGATCGTTACGATACGTCCACCTTGCTCCATTTTACGGGAAGCCGTGAGACATGCTTCAAACACGGATTTGACATTGACATTCATCACATAATCGTAATCCTCCGTAGTGTGCTCCTCGAATGCCTTGCCTACGTACACGCCGGCACTGTTTACAAGGATATCCAGCTTACCATAATGTTCAATAGCCTGGTCGATAGCCGCAGAAACGGCTCCTTCCCGGGCGTTGTCGGATTGCAGGGCTACGGCAATAAGACCTTTTTCTGATAGTTCTTTCACAAGGGCTTCTGCCTGGGTTTTACCGTTGACGTACGTAAAAGTCACCTTCGCTCCTTCTGCCGCAAGCCTCTTCACGATGGCTGCTCCAATACCCCGGCTTCCGCCTGTTACGAATGCGACTTTGTCTTTCAAGTTTTGCATGATGATGAATTGGTTTTGATTTCATTGCAAAACTATCTACCTACTCGTAATTTTACAGGTACTAACATAATTATCAAGTACTAACATAAATGTAAGTTATGCGAAAACAGAGCTCCACGAACCTTGAAAACGAAATGTTGATCAATGGAAATTGCGATATGGCTTATACCCTGGACCTGATCGGTGGTCGCTGGAAACCATCGATCCTATGGCGACTAGCGAATGGCGCTATGCGGTACAGCGATCTCCGCCGCAGCCTGCCGGCCGTGTCGGAACGCATCCTCATCCTCCAACTCCGTGAAATGGAAAGCGATGGGCTCATCAGCCGCAAAGTATATCCGGAAGTCCCGCCGCGTGTGGAATACGAACTCACCGATCTGGGAAAAAGCCTCGAACCGGTAATCAATATCCTTACCGACTGGGGCGCCGAGAACCGGCCGGGCTCGGACAAAAAACGCGTGCGTTGTCCTATACTAACCATCAAATAACACGCATTTGCCGTGCATGATTGCGCGGCGAGCATTCCGGCACAAGGCGCACCGGCTTATTTTTTTGTATACCGTAAGCCGACAGAAAGCCCTATCTGGTAGGGCTGTATTTTGAAGGGGTTGTCAGGATTGCGTAGCTTTGAAAGGCTGTATTCGAAATACGGGCCGACGGTCATGATCACATTATTTCCCGCAAAAAGTTCCTTTCCAAAGCCCGCATTCACCCAGACCATGTTCTTCCTGGAAGTAAGATCCCGGCTGAATTCCGCACCGAAATCCCCGAAATAGTTACGCAGGAAATGCGAGCGGCGTACCGTATGTTTTTTAACGGCCATTCCCACCAAACGGACCGTACTGTTCTCCTCCTGCGGAATGCCTTTTCGCACCACTTCATAGTTTCCGGTGAGATCCGGCCCCACAGCAAACTCGCTGGTGGCGATCTCATACCTGTACGACTGCTTGAATTGTCCATAATTGAGCAACAACTGAAATCCCTTCCGCTCTACCCCGGCCGAAAATTTGTAACCGACAGTCTGCGCCGAGATTTTGGCAGGCAAAACGAAATTCTGGTAAACAACCCCATTCCCCGGCCGGACCGTCAGAATCTGGAAGGTACGCAACGGCGTAAACCCCGCAATAAAACTCCAGTGTTCTCTGAACAGAAATTCATAGCGCTTTTGCGGTTCTCCAGGCGTTATGAGGCTGTCGGGCTGCCAATTATATTTTGGAAGGGCCAATGGCCTGTGATCCAGCACCCCGATGTCTTGATCGGCCAACGACGGCCCTTCCAGTTCTTTAATATCGTCTTCAATGCTTGCCGCACTGTCCGGCAAGACATTTCCAAAATCTGCTTTCGTCATTGCCGATTCCAGGAACTCTCTATCGGCCGGTGAAATGTCCTTATTTCTTACCCAAACTGAACCAAACGGCGATCCTTTCCGCCGGACCGCTTCGATCCGTTTCACAACATCCTCCCGTTTGTATCTATACGACTGCGCGGCCGGGCGGGTGGCGCGTGAAGTACCAACCTGTACAACTTCTCCGGCTCTGCCCACATCACCGGATTCAACAGACAATTCTGGATGAGGTTCTGCCAGATCGACGCTGACCGATCGAACTTCCTGTTTTATAGCAGCAGGTTTCAGCTCTGGCCGCTCTTCTTGCCGTGCCGGCTTTGGGGAGACCGCAGTCAGGGCATTGGAAAACTCCCTTTTTACCTGCTTTGCGCCTGCTACCACTTCATTTTTTTTCTCCACTGAATAGGATACCAGGTACACGGTAGCCGTGAGCGCAATGAGTAACAGCAAGGACGCGACGAGGCCCGTTTGCACCATGCTGGTTCCGCCACCAAGCCCCTGGAAAATCTTTTCCCGAAGAGTCGGATCAGGCAGTCTTTCAAAATTATCGAATCGTTCACGGAGAGCTTTACGCAACTCCTCGTCGATACGCTCGTCAGAAGATTTCATATTGCGTAATTCCTTTTTCCTGTAACTTCCTCATTAACAAATTTCTTCCTCTTAAAAATTGCGAGCGGGACGTGCTGTCGGCAATGGACAGCATCTCTCCGATTTCGCTGTGAGTATAACCGTCTATCAAATGCAGGTTGATGATCATCCGGTAGCCATCCGGTAATGTGTTGATCACATTCAGCAGCACATTCATGTCAATCTGAGTGATAATCTTTCCATAATCTCCCGAATCAATCTCCCGCTGAAAATCTTCGAGATTTGAGTGCAGCTGCTGCTCTTTTGTAGTCCGGTGATAGTAATTAATCGCCGTCCTGATAACCACCGATTTCACCCACGCATCAATCACTTCCACATTCCTCAAATCATTGATGCTCTTGAAAACCTTGATAAATCCGTCCTGAAATATGTCCTCCGCCTCTGCCTTTGTTTTCGCATAACGCAGGCAGAGTCCCAGCAATCTGGATTTGTACCGTTCATAGAATGCCGTCTGCGCCCTGGCGTCGCCGGCTTGACATGCCCGAACCAGATCGGCCAGCGAACCGTATTTCTTGCTGCGGAAAAATGTCATTCAGAAGGGTTATGAAGTGTATCGTTGAAACAATTTTTTCTCGTTCACGGATCAACCACAGACTGGTACTTCATATCTACGAAGTTGCCATCCTGATCGAAAGTGAACCGGCAATTTTCATCCGTTCCCTGCATAATCATCCCATAACCTGTCCCAATCGGGTCTGAAAATTTATAGCCTTCCAGTAATTTCATGGAAGAAAATACCCACGAGTTCTTTACAAAGTTCTGTATTTTTTCAGGGTATTCATCAATATTATAATAAAATGCTTCGGCCCTATAAATCGTATTGGTAAGCTTTCCCGCGGCATTGAAAGTAAAGTCATAGCTGGTACTCGATGCGGTACGGGCATTTACCTCATATATTTTTTCATTCTTGTCGTTAATATTAATCGTTGCAGCCGCAAATCTCAGCTTTTCCCTTTCCAGGAAACTGACCACAGGTCCGGGTAAAACAATCAATTCATCTTTGCCGATCGTATACGAAAACTTGATATAAGGCTCCAATGTAATTGACATTTTTTGGGGATTATGAAGATCGTATTGGAGCCAGCTCAACAAATAGACCTGGTTATTCAACGTGTATCTGGCACTATATGCCCTACTATTACCAGACTGAATTTCAGGCTCTTTATAAGCCTCAGCCACTCCCCCGTTCATGTTCTTCGAAGGAAGCGCCCGCTTCATCGAATCAGGCAGTGCACCATGCATACGGTAAACACTTAATACCTTTTTGGTATTTAATGCGGCGTAAAAAGGATCACCCTTCAATTTATAATAGACTTCATACAGCTTGTCTTTTTCAATTGCCTGGAATGTAGCGTCCGTTGCATCCGGATATGCATTCGACATCACCTTGATAATCGCTTCCGGCAATATTTCAGGCGGAATCACTTGCTGATCTCTGTAATCGCTGCATCCGTTCAGAAAGAGGATGGGAACAATTAAAAGAAGTAATCTGTAAGTAAACATTCTTTCATTCATAGCATCAAATGATTTTGATCGCCGGGGTGCCAGTTTATTTAATTAATATAAGGATACTCCAAATTTGTGCTCCGCATCTCGTGTTTCGACGTCCGTCAACCAGGCAGCGCGCATAATAAAAGCGTAAGTGATTTTTCCCTGTACCGTTTGCTCCTCCACCAGGATCTTGATCCGCTCGGGGCTGGCTGCCCTGCGAGCTTCCTCCACTCCTCTGAACAATGGGGCAGGTTCGCTGGCTACATATCCGCTATCAGGTTGCCAATCGGTGCCGGACATCGCTGCTACAAGCGACTGAATGCTTTCGGGTAAGGGCAGTTTCATCATTTTGCGTTCATTGTCCCAGCTCCATTCACCGCTTTTTTTCGTCGATCTCAGCATTAAAACACATTGAAATTCGCCAAAAGGGACTTTGCCGTATGCACCGGTCATTTGTGATTCGGTTACTGTCCCTTTTCCGTAGTAGCCCCGGCCAAACTGCACTGCCACGAACGGAATTACTTCATTCAGGTAATGGTTGCTCAGCAACGTCGTTTTCTCTCTCACATTCAGCGTGGCAATCTGGTCCTCCTCCTGGCGGGATATTTCTTCGATACGCCAATACCTTTCCTGCACGGTCATCCTGCCCAGAAACTCGGCCTTCGTTAGTCCCGGATTCGGCTCCGGTTTTATTTCACTCTCCGTATCACAGGACAACAGTGAAAGCGTCGCAAACAGGAGGCTGTTCACTATGCATGTCCTGATCCGCCGTCCGCGACCGGCTTTTCCATGCTTCATCATCTCAAATTCATTTTATTTACATCGCCGGTGAAGCTATCCGGAAATCCGGTTTTTTCCAACTCTGGCCCGACTATCTTTTTCATGGCTAATAGTCTGATTGAAAAAGCCTTCCGATTATCCGCCCTACCGGCGAAGCATGCAGGAAGACACACCCTTCAAAAAAAACGCTGCACGAAGCTGAAAAAAACTTAACTCAATCCGGGTAATTTGAGACCGGAGCCTTTCAATGCCTCCATCAGCTTCTCCTGGATTTCCATTTTTGTATCTACGAAACCGTGGGCGTCGAGCCACACATTCACCATTACTTTGTAACCATCGGGCTCGATAGACGATATTCCAATGCGTCTTTCGGGGACTTTAAGGGCACTTTGGGCATGATCGAGGACATTGTTGACAATATTCCTGACCTCCCGGAAGTCAATGCCGTTGGTGAATTTCATTTCCACATCCAACCGTCTGTTTCCCGAAGTGCTGATATTGATGATTACCTCGTTCGAGAGCTTGCTGTTCGGAATCACGACCGTGCGGTTATCATACGTTTTCACGACCGTATAAAAGATTTTGATAGCCTGCACCGTCCCCTCCTGCCCTTGTGCTATAATGTTGTCGCCCACCTCGAAAGGTTTGAGAATCAGGATGAGTACGCCGCTCGTAAAATTCTGCAAAGTGCCTGACAGCGCCAGACCAGCAGCGACACCGATTGCGCCGATCAGAGCCGCAAAAACGGTCATTTGAATGCCTATGATCTGCATGACCGAAATAATGAGCAGCACCCGCAGTGTGGTAACGGCAAGGCTGAGAAGAAATGGTGTGAGGGAGGGATCGATTTTGCGCTTGTACATGTGCGCGTTGAGCCAGCGCGACAATAAGCGGATGAGCCAGAAGCCGGCTATCAGCACGGCTATGCCTACGAGAACAGAAGGCCCCGTTTCCAATATCCACGCGTAAGCCTTGTTATAAAACTGTTGAATTTTCATGATCAGAGTGCATTGACTAAAATGCCGTCCCCGGGAAAAAATCCGTTCCAAAGCCAGTTGGCATGTTTTTTGATCCCCAAGCTCCCATCAGTTAAGGAGAAAACCCAACAGACATGGAAATTCGTCATCATCAACAAACAGAATTACAGCGAGGCCGATATATCGTATATTTCCTGCTGGCAGCAGTGGCTGCGGGCATTGCCATTTACTTCTATGCACCGAAACCGGTGAACAAGGCCGCGAATGAGAACATGTTGCTCTTCCTTCAAAACGCGATCGGCGACATTGACCTGAAACTCAAAGACGAATGGAACAATACCGACCTCGCGACGCGGCTTTCATGGCACAAGTCGAACACGGCTTTATACAACGAAGCCAAAACCAACACCGACAAAAAGATTACGGCGCAACGCGAGATCCTGAAAAAGAAAATGGCGCAAGTACAGCAACGCGACTTCCCAGAGCTACGCACGGCCTATGTGGAATCGAAGAAGGAAGCGCTGGAAGAGCAGCACGTAGGGATTGGCCTGGCTGGGAAAAATCAGGAAATACTCACATTCGAAGGCCAAATGTTCAAGCCGCAGCAAGTACAGGAGGATTTTATGAAGAATATTTATGGAGTCGTGAATGACCTGCGGTTTAAGAAAATTGTATACAAATGGTCGGATGCACCCGATGGCTACCGTAATTACGAGATCAAGTCGAAGGCGGATTCGGAGATTTGACGGCTCCTCCAAACTCGCTGCGGTAAATTTTGATCAGCAATAGCAGATAGCTGATCAGTAAAGGACCAAAGATAAACCCCCAGAAACCGAACAGTTTCAAACCGGCGATCAGGCCAAGGATCGTGATAACCGGATGCACATCGCCTACCTTTTGTAAAAAAGTAATGCGGGCTACGTAATCAATGTTGCCAATGATGGTCGCGCTGTATATGGCCAGACCGATCGCCTTTCCGGTTTCGCCTTTAGAGAAGAGGAATATCACCAACGGCAGCCATATCATAGCGGTCCCTATCACCGGAAAGAATGCGAATAAGCCGGTGATCAGCCCCAGCAACACAAAGTCCTCGATCCCGACGATCCAATACCCCAACAGTGCTACCAACCCCTGGATAAGCGAAATGAGTGGAATACCTAGTGCATTGGCACGCACCATACCGCAGGTTTCGTCGGCCAGGGATTGGATATTCTTATGCTTGAGCGGGATGAAATGTTCCAGCGTTTCTTCCATAAACCGGCCATTTTTGAACATAAAATAAGACAGGAATAGGATCATCAGCAGATTACCGAGCATGGTTGCGGAACTGTTCAGTATCCCAGGGATAAAACCCGCTGCTCTTTTACGGATATCCGCCGTCGCTTCCTTCGTAAGCAAATCTTGTCCGGTCCATTCACGAAGCTGCGCAGAAATCGCGTCAATCGCGTGGTTCACCTGTTCGGGATTCTCCGCAATCATATTAATCTTTTGAAATATCATCTGGCCCGCGAAATATACGGGTGCCACAATGCAGGCCATAAACAGCACCATAAACAGCACCGCCGTGAGGCCCTTCTTCCACTTTCGCTGTTCGGTAAGATGAAAATAGTACCTCCGGCAAAGGATATAAATGGTGAGTGCCCCCAGAAAACCAGGGAAGAAAATATAAAGCTGCTTAAAAATAATTACCGCCAATGCGGTGACAATCAGCAGGAAGGATATTTGACGAATGCGATTGTTGAAATCAGAAACCATTAAATGCCAATTTGGGTCAATATACGTAATGCAATTATTATACCAATATCGCCGGAATCGGCAAAAGAAAAGCGCAGGACAAGTCGTTATCCTGCGCTTTTGCTGTATATCTGAATGGCCTACGCCGCCGATTGATCATCTACCTCTGCCTCAGGCGCATTTTTTTTCACGGATTCGATCCCGTTGTCACGGCTTGCAACGCTTTCGTACATTTCACTGCTTCCGATTGCCTGACCATTGGTCGCTTTTAAAAGGAAATAGAATTTGTCATTTTTCGAAGTAAGACGTTCGAAACGTGCGTCGTCCTGCGAATTCTTTTTCACCGATTCGATCCCGTTCTCGCAAGCCGCTTTGGTAGTATAACCCTCGCTTGCCAGGATCACCTGACCGTTTCCGGCTTTCAGGTTAAATTGAAATTCTCCGTTAGCTCTTTTTGTAATTACGAATTTTCCCATATTTGAAAAGATTGGATTAGGCTTTCAAAGTACGATTATCTTTTGTTAATGCAATAGTATACGTCAGGTAAAATACGCTATACGTTTCTCAACCCGGCGCGGATCACCCTCGCAACCTGCCTGCGGTAGGGCGCGCTCACCGGTAGGATGTGTGTGGCAACCTCGACAGTGTGTTCGGTAAACGCCGTTATTTTGTTAATCGCCACGATCAGTGAGCGATGTACCCTCATAAATCCCCTTCCGGCAAACCGTTCTTCGATCGCCGTCAGCCCCTGATAAACAATCATCTCTTTTTCAGTCGTTTTGATCTTCGTGTACTTCTTCACCCCTTCGACGTAAAGCACTTCATTAACATATACCTTCACTGCCGACCTGCCCGAAAAGAGGTAAATGAACGGGCCCCGATCCGGCGCGGACCGCTTACGCCTGGTGGATGAATTCCGTTTCATAACCGGCGGTGGAACTGCCGCGAAGTAGCAGTCAATGCTTGCCAGGAAACTTTCGAAAGTAATAGGCTTCACCAGGCAATCGAGTATATAGTCGTCGTCGCTACGCCGCCATCGCTTTTTTTTCTCAGACAGGAAAATGACCCTGGGTCGGCAGGGCAACAGTTTCAAAAATGCTTCTCCCGTCACTTTGGGGAGCATAATGTCCAGGAAAAGGAGGTCGATCTTATTCTGCTGAAGATACATCAGCCCGTCGATCGCGTGGTAAAATGTTCCCACATGTTCCAGGGAATCCACCTCGCCGATGTAGGATTCGAGAACGCTCGAAGCATACGGCTCGTCGATGATCAAACATTTGATTCTGCTCATAAAAAAATCCGGTGAAATAACTGTACTCCAAAAGACTAACCCACAGGGGCGGCATACAAGCTACCAAAGGCGAGTCCGACAGATTAGCCGGCTGGTTAATGAGAAGAAACGAATTGAGTAGGATGGCGCTCAATTTCCAAATAATTCGGGAAAACTCCAACGCCATCCCCGCGGTGCTGCAAATTAGTGTGATCAGATGCTTTTCAAATACATCCGCAGCGCCCGCATTTCGGTATCCGAAAACGCGGCGGTCATCTGCCAGGGCATCGGGGCTTTCAGCTCAGTGCCGTCAGGCCGTCTGCCCGTGCGAAGCGTCCGGAAAAACTGCTCGTCAGTCCAGCGGGCACTTTTCCCGGTTGAAGATATATCGGGAGTACCACCTTCTCCCGCTGTGCCTTTCATATCGGATTTATGGCAACCGGTACAAATTTGTGACACATATTTACCGAAGTCGGCGGTAACTCCTTCACGTATCACCAGCGGAGGTGCTGCATTGTGATCGATTTTCTCCGCTTCGAACAGTTCCAGCTCTCCAAGATCGGCCAGGATCGTCGCCCCGACACCGATTTCGCTGGGCGGGTTCACGCGGTCGACGGGCGGAACCTGTGCGCAATAAGCAATCACCGCTTTCAGATCCGTTTCACTGAGCTTATTAAAGCCAGCCGATGGCATATAAATAAGCGGCGTACCGTCTTGCTGCACGCCGTGACGGATCGCCCTTACCCAGTCGTCGGTGTCGTAGTCTTTGGATATGCCCCCTTTCCCCTTGGTAAGGTTCCGGGCGACCAGCCGCCCTACGCCATCTTGCTCGAAGAGGACACGGCCCCCCAGGTCTTTGCCGTGGCAGTCATGACAGCCTTTGGTAGTAACAAGGCGCCGTCCCTGGGCGATGGTGGTGGAATCAGTCGGGATGTCGAGTTTGACAGGCTTTATCGGGTAAACTTTGCTTTTCCGGTTACTGATTGCGATGTAGGCTTTGGTGTAGTAACCGAGTGCAAGCAGCACGATGACCAGCAGCGTGCGACCGGTCCATTTCAGGATTTTTTTTAACATGGCTTTTGGAAATAACAGTTTGAAAAACTGCCGGCAAGGCCGACGTTGCAAAAATGCCCCGCCGGCTAGCGATTCCCATTGTTAAATCCTTTGAAGCGTCATTATCGTTGCATGAATTGGGTAATGCTATTTACCAAGCCACTTCTTGAAATCCATCGCTTTCTCTCGACTGATAATCACCTCACTTTCAGGGGCAGGCGTGAGGGCGAGCTTGATTTTATTGTTGAAATACGGGTTGATTTGCTGCACGCAATGCACACTAATGATAAACTGGCGGTTAGCGCGGAAAAAGCAGTCCGGGTCGAGCATTTTTTCAAGCTCGTCGAGTGTGTAATCGACCGGGTATTTCTGGTTATTCTTTGACTTGAAAAGACTTGTCCCCTCTTCTGAATAGAAATAGGCGATGTCGCTTACTTCCACGGGCACCCATTGCTGCAAATGCTTTACCAGAAAACGCTTCCGGTATTCCGACGGCTGCATTTGCTGGCGCAGCTGCTTGACAAGCGAATCGATCGCATCGCGGTCTACATTGGCTGAGTTTTTGGAAACATCGCTCTCAGCGCCCTTTGTAAGTCGATTGTATTTCGCCAGACTTGCTTCCAGCTCCTGCCGTTTGATCGGTTTGAGCAGGTAATCGATACTGTTGACTTTGAATGCCCTGAGCGCATATTCGTCATAGGAAGTGGTGAATATCACCGGTGATTCCACCTTCACCTGGTCGAAGATCTCGAAGCTTTGGCCATCGGCGAGTTCGATATCCATCAAAATAAGATCGGGAGCTTCATTTTCTTTCAGGAAATCCACTGATTCCTGCACGCTGGCAGCCTTGCCGACGATTTCTATATTACTATCAATTTCAGTCAGTAGTTTGGAGAGTTTTCTCACAGCCAGATCCTCGTCTTCAATCAATAATACCTTCATAAATTGGTTTTGCAGTTCGTGTTTTAGGATCAAAAGTTAGGCCAAGATAACCAATTCCTGAAACCTCTGGGAAACGGAAACACATAAACGTCCTATGAAGCGGCATTTAAGGGCTATGAAACGTCACTACCCCGACCGGCACCAGTAAAATACCAGTCTGAACCGACATTTACGCCGATCAAGCACTCCATACGCCGCCTTGTACGCTTCATCCCCTGCTTGTCCCGTTTGACGCATAATACCCGCGGCATTGACCATGAAGCCATTCTAATTTTGACTCAATCAAATGCAAATCTGTTAGCCATGAAAATGAAACTCTACACTTACATTACCCTGTTTTCCCTGCTCGCCATCACGACCTCCGCTTGTAAAGACGACGACAAAAAAGACGTTACGCCGGAACCTGTCAAAATCACTTTCACCGACAAAAAATGGAAGACCGAAACCTGGGACCTGGTCAAGCCGCTTGACCTCGACGAGGACGGCGACAAGGAAACCGATCTCACGCAGTTGCTCATCGAATGCGACCTTGACGGTTTCATTGTATTTCAAAAAGACGGCAAGTTGATCGCCAATACCGGCAACAAACGATGCAATGCAGCTGAGGAACAGGAAAGCTACTCCGCCGACTGGACCTATGATGAAAGAGCGAAGATCATCAAAATGAAAAGCGTGCCCGGCGGCCTGGAAAAAGACGATTGGGAAGTTCTTGAACTCACCGAGACAACTTTGAAAGTACGCTTCAACCTGCTTCCCGAAGACGGAGCGTCGGGAGCAATCAAGAGCGTGATGATTTTGAAAAAGATGTGACCGTCATACCGACACCAGCAGGGGGAGGCTCACCGAAAAGCGTTGCGGGTCTTCATCGATATTGATCTCCCCCTGCCCCAACAAACTGTATTTTGAAGCAATATTGGCCAGCCCGATCCGGCTGGATGGGATTGTAACCGAGCGCTTTTGAAGGTTGTTTGAGACGACAAGCCTGCCGTCAATCGTCGTATTCAGCCGGATATACAGCGGTTGCTGCGGCATGATCACATTGTGTTTCACCACGTTTTCCATCAGCAGTTGTAATGTGAGCGGCGGCAGCATATGGTTGCGGTAGGCTGGGTCGATTTCTTCCTCCAACCGCAGATTACTGCCGTAGCGCGTGCTGAGCAGGTGAAAATAAGAGCCCGCAAAGTTGAGTTCGGATTCTAAAGTAGTGAGTTCCGATTCATTACTCCGCAGCAGATACCGGTAAACGTTACTCATTTCATCGATAAACTGTGTGGCGAGTTCAGCATCCTCCTCGATCAGCGAAGACAGCGAGTTGAGGCAATTAAACAGGAAATGCGGATTGATCTGCTGTTTCAAGCTCTCGAACTGGCTTTGGAGATTTGCCTTGCGCAGTTTCTCGGTTTCAAGCAGCTTTTGTTGCCACAGCTCGAACGCATACACGCCCTCGTGTATGCAGGTGACCACGATATTCATGAGCGCGCCCAATGCAAGTGCCCATTCGAAGCTGGTGAGGTCGTAAACATAGCCCTCAAAGCCGGCCGCTTTATAGAGAAAGAACAACCCGCTGATGATGGCCAGGTTACAAACGATGTGTGCCGGAATCATGAGCAACATCCTTTTGGGCGTCTGCTTGAAATGCGAAAATTGCCTGCGGAACCAGTATCCAATACGGGCGTGGACCAATTGGTAGGCAAGCCCGAAAACGACGGTAGAGAAGATTGTTGCCTTTGCAAATACAGAAACGTCCGAAAAATAAATTCCCCCAACCAGCAAGTAATTCATCAGTACGATGTAAGCAGGAAGCAGCGCCAGGGCGATCCATATATCCTGTTTGGTATAACTGACCAGTAGCTTCACGTCGTTTCGAATTGGTTACGGGTTGTTCCTACGGGTATTCTTACGGTAAATGTCTCCCCATCGTCGAAAAGCATCGGCTCTTCGAGGTTCAGGTCGCGGAACCGGGAAATCAGCATTTCGAGCCCCTCCCGGGCTGCATTCACGTGCTTCGGTTGGATCGAATTCCGGACTTCAAGCTGCCTGCCCTGCGTAGTAATCGCTAGTTTCAGCGGTTTTTGCTTCATTACTACATTATTCCGGATCGCATTGTCGACGAGCGTCTGCAATGTAAGCATCGGTACCATGTAATGTGAGCAGCTTTCATCGATATCCATTTCCACCTCAATAGCGGAGCCGTAACGGGTGCTCGTCAGGAACAGGTAGGAGTGGATAAACTCACTCTCGCTTTTGACCGACGCCAGCCCGTTCTCGCTCGTGTGGAGCAAATACCGGTATACGCTCGAAAGTTCGTCCAGAAACGCGCCCGCCTGCACCTGGTCTTCTTCAACCAATGCAGAAAGGGAATTAAGGCTATTGAACAAGAAATGCGGGTTAACCTGATTTTTAAGGTTATCAAACTGATTCTGGAGTGCCTTTTTCTTGATAGCCTCTTCTTCCTGCAATGCTATGCCATATTGGTTCAGAGAGTAGATCAACTCATAAATAGCGCCTACCGCGAAGAGCGTCACCACGCAAATGGTGATGTAAATGCTGTATTCCTTTATGGTAAAAACTTCCCAGTCCCAGTGGGCAAAATACATAAGCAGAAAAAAGAATATCTGGCTTAGTACCTCGATCACCAGATAGCCCGAAAAAGTGCCGAGGATCCGTTGCCGGGTTTGGGTAATGTCAGGATATCGGGCGCGCCACTTCTCGCTCCATTGCGCCATGAGTTGCCAGGTAATGAGCGTACACCCAAGCCATGCCAGCGTAATGGTGAGACTTTTCCAGTGGCTTCCGATAAATTTCTGTACAAGAAAAAGGTTCAGCAGCATTGTCCAGACGAGGATTACGAGTGGACGGAACCATTTCCATTGTGAAGGATTTTTCAACTTATTACTGACAGATTAGGGTACGGGCCGCGATTTGCATTCCCAAATATAAAACTAAACCGGCCGGAACGATTTATCAAATACTTTCTCTCACATTTTGCCTGCCACAAAATCATAACTTTTTGAGCCTCAATACAAAAATTAGTATATTTATAACCGCCGCCACTTCGCAGTTCGATCGCGGAAGCTCCGGTCTTTACGCATTCCTACGCTTTGCTACACCACAATCATCTGAAATTCGGTCCGTGCGGACCAGTAGGTTTTCTTGTTTTCTATTTAAACCCCTTCTCAGATGGAAACAAACAGTTCCTCTAAAACAATCCCCCATTTCAGGGGCAGGGTTATTACCCCCGGTGACGCCGATTACGATACCGCCAGAAAAGTCCATAATGGCATGGTGGATAAATGTCCCGAGTTCATTGTGCGTTGCGCGGATGAAACAGATGTGGTGCAAGCCGTTCGGTTTGCACGCGAAAATGATCTGCTCGTGGCCGTGCGAGGCGGAGGCCATAATGGGGCCGGCCTCGGCGTATGTGACCATGGGTTAGTTATCGACCTGTCGGCGATGCGCAATGTGACGGTAGATCCGGTAGCCCGTACGATACGGGCACAAGGCGGCTGCCTGCTCGGGGATCTGGATAAGGCCGGTCACCCTTACGGATTGGCCGTACCTACGGGAATCAATGCAACTACCGGCATCGGAGGGCTTACGCTCGGAGGGGGTTTGGGACATTTGACACGCTTCGGCGGCCTGACCATCGACAACCTGCTTGAAGCGGAAGTGGTGTTGGCCAATGGGACGAGAGTAAAGGCATCGCCTACCGACAACTCCGATCTATTTTGGGCTATCCGCGGCGGCGGAGGCAATTTCGGGGTGGTAACGTCCTTTCTTTTCCGGGCGCATGAGGTGCATACCGTGTACGGCGGACCGATGTTCTGGGATATCAATGACGCCAAGGCGATGATGGAATGGTACCAGGATTTTATCAAGAAAGCACCCGATAGTATTAGCGGATTCTTCAATTTTCACAAAATACCACCTGCACCTATATTTCCCGAGCAATATCACCTGCAACTGATGTGCGGTATCGTGTGGTGCTGCATCGACGAGGAGGAAGCATTGGAAGTTTTCGAAATGGTGCGCAAATTCCGCAAGCCGCTGATCGACGCCGTAGGGCCGCTGCCTGTTCCGGCATTGCAAACGATGTTCGACGAGCTTTTCGCACCCGGATACTACTGGTACTGGAAAGGCGATTTTGTGAAGCACCTGAGTCCCGAAGTAATGGATGTACATATCAAACATGCGCACAAAATCCCTAATTTTTTCTCGGGAATGCACCTGTACCCTATCAACGGCGCTGCCGCCAGGGTCAGTAACGATGCCACCGCCTGGAATTACCGCGATGCCACCTGGTCGATGGTGATCGTCGGCATTTCGCCCGACCATTCCGAAAAAGACCTGGTTACCAGCTTTGCGCGCGACTATTGGCAGGAGCTTCACCCACACGGCGCCGGCGGTGCCTACGTCAATTTTATGATGGATGAAGGTTCCGATCGCGTACAGGCAACTTACGGAAGCAACTATGAAAGGCTAAGGCAAGTCAAAGCCAAATATGACCCGGATAATCTGTTTCGGGTAAACCAGAATATCAAACCCGCGTAAAAAAAACAGGCAGGCCGTTACGGACCTGCCTGTTTTTTAGAATAACACCCCTTCATCATCCGATTTGGCGGGAGGTGTATATACATCCTCTGAAACCTGGGTAGAATCGGTGGCGCATTCACCGGTATATCCTTCGGGTCTCGGGAAAGGACCTTTGCGGTACTGAATGAGCGTCTGATCGTTGTAAACCTTTTGCATGAACGCGCCCCACGCGGGCATTGCTACGCGCCCGCCCTGTCCGAGTGCAAGGCTGCGGTAGTGAATGCTGCGGTCCTCGCCCCCAACCCAGACGCCGGCTACGAGGTTATGCGTCATACCCATAAACCAGCCGTCGGAATGATTCTGCGATGTGCCGGTTTTTGCAGCTATTTCATTGCCGTCGGTAACGCCGTATTGCCGCAAACGACCGGCGGTACCGCCCGGGTCTTCCACTGCGCCGCGCATGAGGTACAGCATATTATAGGCCATATTTTCACTGAGTTCCTGGCTTTGCTGCTCGTGGAATTCAGCCAGGAGCTTGCCGTGGCGGTCCTCAATGCGCAGGATCGTCATCGGCATCACCTTATAGCCTCCGTTCGCAAACGACGAATAGGCCGACACCATTTCGTACACCGACACGTCGCCGGTTCCGAGGCAAAGGGCCGGGGTGGCCGGCAGCTCGCTGGTGATCCCCAGCTTGTGCGCATAATCGACTACCGTATTGGCTTTCACCATTTTCATAATATTGGCCGTCACCGAGTTTACCGATTTCCCCAACGCCTGACGAAGCGAAAGCGGCTGCTCGGAATACACGCCGTTCGAGTTTTTCGGCGTATAGTCTTCGTTCACATCGTCGATTCCCGCCTGGAATGTAACAGGCGAATCCATGATCTTTTCGCAAGGGGTAATGAAGTTTTTATCCAGACCAGCCGTATACACAAACGGCTTGAATGTCGATCCGGGTTGGCGTTTGCCCTGCTTCACATGGTCGTACTGAAAATATTTGAAATTAATCCCTCCTACCCACGCCTTCACGTGCCCGTTGCGCGGATCCATAGCCATCATGCCTGCCCGCAGGAAGCGTTTATAGTATTTGATGGAGTCGATAGGACTCATGGTCATTTCCTTTTCACCATCCCACGAGAATACTTTCATTTTATAGGGCTTGTTCATCACCTTCCACGCCTCTTCTTCGCCCAGCTTGTTTTTTAAGACATTGAAATAGGGCAGGCGGCGCACGGCGGTGTTGATGAAACCCGGGATTTCCTTTCCGTTCTCATCAATCCATGGATTGCGGCCCTTCCAGTGGTCGTTGAATATCTTTTGCTGCTCCTGCATGTGGTGCGTGAGCGCTTCCTCCATGTATCCCTGCATGCGCGAGTCGATGGTCGTGTAAATCCGCAGGCCGCTCGTGTAGAGGTTCAGATCGGTACCATTTTCCTCGTTGTACATTTTCACCCATGCTTTCAGGTAGCCGCGCATCGACTCCCAGAAGTACGGAGCCGGACCGTTCGCGTGCGTTTCCATCGCGAATTCCAGCCCGAGCGGCTTCGCGCTGAGCACCTTGAAATCGTCGTCCGTAATATCGTCGTATTTCCGCATTTGCGCGAGTACGGTATTACGACGGTTGAGCGCATTCTGCGGGAAGCGAACCGGATTATAGATGGTAGGATTTTGAAGCATTCCCACCAGCAGCGCCGATTCCGGAATATCGAGCTCGGAAACGTCCTTGTTGAAATAGGTTTTAGCAGCGACTTTGATACCAAATGCATTGTTCCCGAACGATACCGTGTTCAGGTACATCTGCATAATCTCCTGCTTGGTATACTTGCGTTCGAGGACAATCGAAAGTATCCACTCCTTCGTTTTGGCGATCACGATCCGCACACCGGGGATTTTACTTAATGTCCCTTCAAACTCTTCGGAACGCGTATTGAACAGGTTTTTCGCGACTTGCTGCGTAAGCGTACTGCCACCACCGGAGCTGGAATTACCCGTGAGGATGCCTTTCGCAACCCGTAAAAGACTCCGCGGATCGATACCCGAATGGCTGATGAAGCGGGTGTCCTCCGTCGCCAGCAATGCGTTGATCAGGTTGGGAGAAATTTCGGATATCTCTACCGGTGAACGGTTCTCGATCAGGTATTTACCGAGCGACTTTCCATCCAGCGAAATCAGCTCGGAGGCGATCTCGCTTTTAGGGTTTTCCAACGCCTTCAAATCCGGCATTCCGCCGAAAAGCCAGAAGAAATTGTAGTTGACAGCGGCAATGTAAAGTATCAGCAGCGCCAGCCCGATGCCGAAGGCACGCCAAAGTAAAAGAATGCGACGCCGGTATTTCCCGGGTTTGAATTGAATCATGTATTTTCCAGAGTAACGTCCAATAAATCGACCAAATAAACGAATTTGGTTTACAAATCAGCTATTAGAACGTCGCTGGGGCGGTATTTAATATTACGCCACCCCGGCCTGTCCTGGAAATTCCACCCGCTTTTTATATTCATTCGGACTGAAACCGGTTTCCTTCTTGAATAACCTCGAAAAATAAGGCGGGTTCTCAAAACCCAGAAGATAAGCGGTTTCTGCCACGGTTTTGTCGGTGCTGAGCAGCATATTTTTCGCTTCGGACACGAGGAAAATATGGATCAGTTCAATGGCGGTTTTACCGGTCTCCTGTTTCAGCAAATCGCTCAGGTAGCGTGGCGAAGTATTGAGCATATCGGCCATCAGTTTGACGGAGGGCAATCCTTTCTCCTGGAAGTTCCCATCTTCAAAATAGGCGGCCAGGCTTGCATTGAAACGCGAAACGGTGGTGCCCGAAAGCTGCGTGCGGTTGATAAACTGGCGCTTATAAAAACGCTGCGAATATTTCAGCATCGAATCCAGGTGGGTGAGCATAATGTCGCGGCTGTACTCATCGGTGTTATTGAAATACTCGCTTTGAATGCGGCTGAAAAGGTCCCAGATGATCTGCTCCTCCCGCTCCGACAAATGCAATGCTTCATTGGCTTCATAATCGAAAAAACCATATTTACGAATCTCCGAGTGCAGCGGATGACCGTTGAGGAAATCTTCATGCACATAAAGAATAAAGCCTTTTTCTTCCAGCTCGATATTATTCATTTCGATTACCTGCCGCGGCTTCGAGAAAAGCATCGATCCGTTTTCATGGTCGTATTTCGTACGTCCGTAGAGGATATGCCCGGCTTTGATCTTTTTGAATGCGATCATGTAAAAGTCCGTCGTAAACTCCCGCCAGCCCAGCGTACAACTTCTCAGCTCGTCGCAGGTAAACATGCTGATCATGGGATGCTCCGGAGCAGGCATATTGCTGGCGCGATGGAGCTCGCTGATGCTTTTATAATGGTCCATGGTTTTTAAAACGGTTAAATCTGCACCCGCATAAGGTGCAGATTTGATGAGTTTAATCAAATTTAACTAAAATCAGGCGGTTACCTGGCCGCCGTGCGCGGCGTCAGCTACCTCTTTCCATTCTTCCCAGGTTGCAAGGCGTTCGGCGTATACCTGGTTCAACCATGGAAACCCAACTTTACCGAGGAAGATTCGCAATGGCGGATTTTCTTCGTCGACTATTTTCAGGATCGCCTCCGGTGTAGCCTGCGGATCGCCGATGGTATCGGGTGTCAACCCGGCGTAAAGCGCTTCTTTGATGCCGTCGTACAATGCGATCGGCTCGCTGTGGGAAGCAGAAGCACCTCCCCAATCGGTCGAGAAGCCGTTGGGTTCCACGATCGTCACTTTAATCCCGAAGTCTTTCACTTCCGAGGCCAGCGTTTCGCTCAGTCCTTCCACCGCCCATTTCGAAGCGTTGTAAAGGCCCAGCACCGGTAGCGTAGCCACGCCCAGCACGCTGGAAACCTGGATAATATGACCGCCACCCTGCGCCCGCATCACGGGAATGGCTGCTTGCGTCACCCACAGCAAACCAAAAACGTTGGTTTCAATCTGGTCGCGGGCTTCTTTTTCGCTGGTTTCTTCAATGGCTCCGAACAAGCCGTAACCTGCGTTGTTGATCACCACGTCGACGCTGCCGAAATGCTGATTAGCCTGCTCGATCGCGGCGAAACTCGCCGCCCGGTCGTTTACGTCCAGCTGAATGGTTAAAAGCGTTTCGGGATATTGCGCTGCGAGGTCTTTCAGCGTTTCGGTATTGCGGGCGGTAGCCGCTACTTTGTCCCCTCTTTTCAAAAAAGCCTCGGCCCATATACGGCCGAATCCTTTGGAAGCGCCGGTGATAAAAATTGTTTTTGACATGATTGACAATTGTTTTGGTGTTTTGATGCTACAAATTTACCGGGTCGCTTCCGCCGGCGACTTATACAAAAATCCGGAAATGTGATACACTTTTACGTGCCCCTGCCGACACGATTTAACAGGCCACGGGAACCGTTAAAGTCGCATTCCCGTTGCGGGAATAATGACCATCGAGACCTATTTCCCGACGCCGGAGCTCAGCCCGTTTATTCAATCCTACAAGGTGATCGAAACGCCTGCGGAGGTGGTCAACCATGTCCTGCCCGAAACATCCCCGGTGATGGTGTTCAGGCTGAGTGGGCAGGTTTCTGTTAATCACCACGGCGGTACCAGCGTGCTCGAACCGTTCGTCGTTTCGGGCTTGCGTAAATCCGGGAGGGCTATGCAGTATCATTCCGGCACGACCAATATCCTGGTCGTTTTCCGGGAAGGCGGCATTGCTCCATTCATCCACGAACCGCTGCATGAGCTGAGCGACACGAGCATTGCGATGGATTGCCTCGATGGTTTCCGGGATACCGGCCTGCTGGAAGCGCAATTGGCGGAGCAGCCGTCGCACGTTGCGCGCATCGCATTGATCGAGCGCTTCCTGCTCAGTCGGTTGAGCGACAAGACGCCGGATAATATGGTACTGGTGGCCATTCAAAAGATCCGTAGCGCGGGCGGCCAACTGCGCATCAGGGAGCTGGCGGCGTCGCTGCACGTGAGCCAGGATGTATTCGAGAAGCGTTTCAGACGGGTAGCCGGGCTTTCCGCGAAACAGTTCGCCTATATCGTTAAAATGAAAACGGTGATAGAAAAGGGCCGCTCAGGACAGACATTAGCGCAGATAGCGCTCGACGCGGGCTATTTCGATCAGCCGCATTTCAATAAGGACTTCAAACTCTTCACCGGGCTCACCCCCACCGAGTTTTTTAAATCTCCCGTGTTCTGGTAAATCAATGATTTTTTACAAGAATGGCCGGCAGCAGCTTTGGAATTTTGTATCAGTAAAACCAAAGTATAACCGCTATTCAACGCAAAAAACATGGGAACACCATCAGAAAACCAGCAAATCACATTTATCAGCAAATACCTCATCCCTGCTGCTTCGAAACAAACGTTCCTTGAACGACAGCACATTGCGCGGGCCTTTATCCACTCGCTCGACGGCTTCGTGCGCGACTATGCCTACGAGCGCATCACCGAAACCGGTGATACCGAATACATTACCATCGCCACCTGGGTAAACGAAGAAGCCATTAATAATGCCAGAGATGCGGTGCAGGCCGAAAACCTGAGAACCGGATTCGACCGCGCTGAAATGCTGAAAAGACTTCAAATTCAAATGGAACCGGGGCTATTTCGCGAAGACCATCGTTAACCTTGGTCCAAAGCAGGAAATGTAATCTGCGGGGTGCGTTTCGGCTGTAAGGGCCGGAACGCACTTTTTTCAGATAGCGTGTCGTATATTTAGGCTCGCATTGCCAGCCTTAGCACCATGAAAAACGAAGTACTCGACGTCTCCGGAATGAGGGCACTCCCGCTCGATCTCGACTCCGCCATCTCTTTTATGCCCTATATCCGCTTCCTCGAACAGCGGGTTTCGGAAGAAAAGACATTGAAATCTACCTTTTACAAAAACATACTGACCTATTTCCACGAACATCAGCTCCCCCAGGGGGATGTACCGCTCGACGAGGCGCACCTGTACGGGGATTTCTTCGAATACGTTTACAGCAGCCTCTCTGCGCCGCTGGCATCGGAGCATAAGCTGGCCTGGGGCATGTGCCAGCCGCTGTACCCGCATATTTTTTACGGTACCGACCTGCTTTTCGAAATGCTGAATATGAAGCCGGCCGATTCGCAGTACGAGCTTCAAAAGAACCCCGAAGACTACCAGCGCGAACGCCTGCATTTGATCTACACACTGATCCTCCAAAGGCTTTATAATTTCCAGGTTCCGGTGAAAATACAGCAATACCACGCCTGGACGGACACCCAAACCGGGTTGTACCGGTACTATGAAGTGCTGGTAAGCCCCGAATTTGTCGAAGTGAGTGCTACGCGGGACTTACCGGATCTCAACTTCGTGGAAATCTACGCGCATTTCAGCGAAAAGGACGGGCATCTGCAATTGCAAAAGGTGCTGCCACTCGACATGTTCCGGTTTCGGGGCTTTGCAGTCATCACCGTATCGGACGTTACGGCTAAAATGGCGGTGGAAAATATCAAAAAGGTCCAGTTCAACCGGGTACCGGGCGACAGTCCGAACCGCTACCAACGCATTATCCAATCGCTGAAAACGCTGGTACAGAACAATCGTATCGAATTCGACCTTTTTCCTTTCGTGCGCGTGAACGGGCAGGCCGTGTATGGGTACGGGCAGGTTGGTACGGGCGTACTTTTTCAGATCTGGGGCGAAAACCGCCTGACGCCCGAAGAATTCCGTCGCCAGGCAGAGGGCTACGCCGCCAAACCGAATTCGTTCTTTTCGCCCGACATTCAGGGTGAAGACGAACGTCAGATCGGCTGGCTGGCACCATTCCGCGACCTGAATGTACGCTCACTTGCATTGATACCCCTTTTTGTGGATCAGAAACTCGTGGGTGTCCTTTGCATGCATACTTGGGAAGACGAGCGTTTCGACGAGAAAAAACTGGCTTCGCTCGAAATGGCGTTCGCGCCCGTAGCGCAGTTGCTCGATATTTATATTGAGGAGTTCAATCTGGAACTTGAAAGCATTATCAAGGAAAAATTCACCTCGATACAGCCCGCCGTGCAATGGAAGTTCAACGATGCCGCCTGGCATTACCTGCATCGTAGAAAAAAGGGCCTCCCCGAAGTGAATGAGAACATTGCATTCTACGACGTCTACCCCCTGTATGGTGCGATCGACATCCGCAATTCTACCAACGAACGCAATGTCTCCATCCGAGCCGACCTGGGTCATTACCTCGATTTGCTGAATGACCTGCTGAACGCGCTTGCCAACTTCGACCGGTCGTCGCTCATGCAAGAGCTGCGCTTTCATTGTACCAAATGGCAAAAGGCCGTCAGCCAGGGCGAACTGAACAGTACGTCGGAGAATAACCTGAATACGTTTCTGAATGAAGAGGCCAGGAACTACCTCATTCACCTGTCGCAGCAGGATCCGCGTACCGCGCCGCTCATCGATGAATACATCGGGATCACCCACCCCTCTCAGGGAGAGGTACACCGCCACCGGCAAGAGCTCGACCACTCCATGGAGCTGATCAATACGGCCGTGAACCGGTATTTCGAAGATCAGAAGGAGCTATTACAGGAGTCGTATCCTTGCTATTTCGAGAAGTTCAGGACCGACGGCATCGAATACGACATTTACATCGGCCAATCCATTGCCCCCAATAAGCCATTCAACCATTTCCATCTCAAAAACCTGCGGCTGTGGCAACTCTCGTCGATGATCGAAGTGGCGAAAATTACCCGTGCATTGCTCGGGCAAATGCCGAAAGAACTGCATACCACACAGTTGATTTTTGTGCATAACCACATGATCGACATCAGCTTTCGGAGCGACGAACGGAAATTCGATGTGGAAGGCGCCTATAATATCCGCTACCAGATGATCAAGAAACGGATCGACAAAGTAAGGATCAAAAATTCCCAGGAACGGCTCACCCAACCCGATAAAATCGCGCTCATTTACCTGCACCAGCGTGATGTCGAAGATTACCTACCCTTCATCCACTATTTGCAGGAGACAAACGCCCTCGAACCCACTACCGAAGAGCTCGAACTGGAAGATTTACAAGGGCTCAGCGGCCTGCGGGCGCTGCGCTTAGGAGTTGTGTATTAATCAATCCGGCGTTATCGCACTTAACGCACAGTATTGCTTTCGCAGCAATTTGAATTAAATATTATTTGGACTTATTATAAATAAATTATATTTGTAAGTCCACATGCGAAGCGTGCCCTGCGCTCAGCTCTCGCTTTTTTACTACTCATTTTTCTCAAATCATGTTTAAAAAACAACTTCTTACTGCCGCATTCCTGCTCTGCTGCTCGGCGCAACTCTTTGCTCACGCCCTCTGGATACAGACTGCCCCAAAGGGCAAAGCCGGCCAGAAACAAGCGATTAAAATCATCTACGCCGAGCCCGGAGATAAACCTGAAAAACTTGGTGAATGGTATTCCGACGTGAAGGATTTCGAGCTCTGGCTCACCGCTCCCGATCAGAAGCGTACTAAATTGGCCACCGTTGCTGCTGACGACCATTTCACGGCAGAGTTCACACCCGACCAGCAAGGCGTATACACGCTATCGGTAGGCCACACGGCAAAAGACCTCGGCGGAACGACGGTTTATCAGTTCAATGCCAGCGCATTAGTAACGGTAGGGAGAGCCGATGGCGGTAATACTCCGGCCGCCAATGCGAACGAGTTGAATGTTTTTGCAGACCCGGCGAAAACCAACAAAGTCAATAACCTGCTCAACCTGCGCGGACTTTTCAAGAATAATGGAAATGAAAAGCTGTACATCACCGTGGCTTCGCCGTCGGGATGGAGCAAACAGATCAGCACCGATGAAAAAGGGTTGGCCGAATTTGTTCCGCTTTGGCCAGGCACCTATTATATCGAGGCATCCAAAAGCTGGAAAGAAACCGGCAACCTGAACGGAAAAGAATACAACGCATTTTGGCGCAGCGCCACTTTGCTGGTAGAAGTTGGAGAATAGATTTTTAAAGCGTTATTCATTCGCATGTCCCTGTACGAACAAATCAGTGCCTATTGCATCCGTCACAAAATAAGACTGGCCGAAAAGCGGGTCATTGTGGCCGATCAATTGCTGGTCGCCGACGAATTTACCGATGGTGATACATTATGGCGCGATATGCGCAGCCGGGGGATTAAAATCAGTCCCGCGACTGTTTATGAGTCGCTTAACTGGCTGGTAACCGCAGGATTTGCAGAGCGGCGTTTTGCGACCGACAGTCGCAAAAATCTGTTTGGAATCCCGGAGCCTGTCCGGAATACATTGAACAATTGAAAACGATTGTTCCTGTTTATCAGTACTAAACAAAGAAGGGTCCGGAAAACGGACCCTTCTTTGTTCATATCATTAAGCAACCACTGCATTCTTCGGTTTGCGGCCTCTGGGTTTGCCGGTGTATGCCGGTTTGGGTTCTTCGGTTCCCAACGTGAGTTCAAAACCGACAACGCCTTCTTCGTAATTAAAAAGGGTTACGTCAAAAACGTACTTTGTATTTTCAAAATCCACACCGCCTTTACGGAGAATCAGTTCCAGCGGGATAGAATATCCGCGGCCGCTTCTGGTAAGGGCGAATGTTCCGTTTTCATCCGAGCTCGGAATCAGATACAGATGCTTCAAGGTTCTCTTACCTTGCTGTGCTCCGATTTTAAAGCGAGCTGTTTCCGGTTCGATACCTAATTCTTCCAAAGTTTTGGGAGGAAGAACTAGCTTACCCGAAGATGAAACATAGCCGGTTGGCTTTGGTTTCTCCTGAGGCTTTTTCGCTACTGAAACATTATCCTCGGGAGAAAAAAATCTAATTGCTCTTGCTTTCATAAATAAATTACGGGTTGCTGGTGGATTATTACTTTCGCAAAAGTAATGAAGTTAACATTTTATTAAAATAATTTTTTTATAATAAATAATCTGCCAAAACTGACGAAAAAAATCACTGCATAAATGCTCCCTGCACCATTTTTATTAAGCGTTTTTCACTTTCGATTTCCAAATTGATTTTAATTAGAACCAGTACTGCCATCATTATTCCGGCAGGCTCAATTTTCATCAGTTTCCAATATACGATTCCTTCGCATCCGTTAGACTCTTCGCCGGGACGGGTTTTATACCGGCAGCATAACGGAGATCTGTCCTTTGTATTAGCAACGCCGTTTACGAACAAACTTGTCTCATACGGTTACAAAACTCTGTCTGCAATTAGTAATTCAATAAATGACGGGCCGAAGTACAACGATGCGATGTGCCAGAGTTTTATTGTTTTGAAATTGGTCGCCGCCCCTACGCTAAAACAGCGCTAGCATTTGCAATGCGTAGAACTAGTTGGCCGCCGCTTTTTCACCTAAGAACTACGTTATATTAATAAGTCGGAAGCAAAAATCCGGTGCGACATTTATCGAAAAAACCGAAAAGTAACTCTCCATCAATGCTCAATGCGACAATGGCTGAAATTGGATTTTCACACGCTTCAATTTGATATGCTGGTTACAATAAGTACTTGAACAGTTACTTGTAGCAATTATTATTACACGGCATAAATGTTGTTTCAGCGATTTTTAGCCTTACTAAACTTTCCTGGTAGCATATTAATCCCGTACATTGCAGCTACCGGATCCTCAACCATACCTGCTATGAGAAAACTGCTTCTGCTGAATTTCCTGTTGCTCACTTTCTCCTGCTCACATGCACAAGCCGTGCGGGAAGTCCTGTCTCCGAACGGCACGATCAGGCTGATCGCCCAGGCGGGCGACCAGTTACGATACAGCGTCTATTTCAAAAACCAACTGATTATATCGCCCTCGGAAATCGACATGGTCCTTTTGGATGGCAAGAAGCTTTCGAACGGCCTTTCCAGGCCACAGTTTACAGAAAGAAGCGTCAACGAAACCATTATTTCGCCGGTACCTGAAAAGCGGACCCACATTCCTGACCGATACAAGGAGCTAAAAATTACTTTTTCAAATGCCTTCGCCGTCATTTTCAGAGTGTACGACGATGGTGTCGCCTACCGCATCGCCACGTCATTCGCCGGCAATATTACCGTCCGTTCCGAAACCGCCGCGTTCCGGTTTCCGGCCAATCATCCGGTGTATTTCCCGGAAGTGGCACCGTCGTCGGGTATGGACATTTATCATACGAGCTTCGAAGAGCCGTACACGATCAAACCGCTGGAACAGATCCATTCCAGAAACCTGCTTTTCTCGCCTGTCCTCGTTGCGCCGGAGGGCTCGCCCAAAATCGGTATTACTGAATCGGACCTGGAAGATTACCCGGGCATGTTCCTCAGCGGCAACGCAGAGAAGGCCCTCTTCGGCCACTTTGCGCCCTACCCCGCCGAAGAAACGGAAACCAAAGAGCTCTATTCTACACGTTATGTTTCCAAACGGGCCGATTTCCTGGCTAAAACCAAAGGAACGCGTGTATTTCCATGGCGGGTACTGATCATCGCGCCGGAAGACAAAGATTTACCCGGTAACGACCTGGTGTACCGACTGGCGAGCCCTTCGCGTGTTGCCGATTTATCGTGGGTAAAGCCTGGGAAGGCAACCGACGAATGGATTATCACTTCCAATATTTTCAATGTGCCTTTTAAAAGCGGCATCAATACCGCCACTTACAAATATTACATTGATTTCGCGAAACGGTTCGGGTTCGAACGCATTATGATGGACGCGGGTTGGAGCGATAATAATGATCTGTTCAAGATCAATCCCGACATTAATATGGAGGAGATTATGGCGTATGCCAAAAGCAAAGGCATCGGCGTAAGCATGTGGACGCTCGCGCTAACACTCGATAAACAGCTGGAACCAGCCCTGGAACAGTTCAGCAAATGGGGCGTGGATTTTATTATGACCGATTTCATCAACCGCGACGATCAGAAAGCCGTACAGTTTTATTACAAGATAGCGGAAGCATGTGCCCGGCACAAGATCATGCTGATGTTTCACGGCGCATTCAAACCCGCTGGCTTCAACCGCACATTCCCGCACGCGATCGCACGAGAGGCGGTACTGGGCTCGGAGTACAATATGTGGAGCGCCAAAGCCACGCCGGAGCATAATGTGCTGCTCGCATTCATCCGTATGCTCGCCGGCCCGCTGGATTATGAGCCCGGGATGCTAAACAATGCCACGCCCAAAGGTTTCCATGCAATGCCTGAAAACGTAATGTCGCTCACTACCCGGACGCAACAACTAGCGATGTTCGTTGTGTACGAAAGCCCGATCCAGTTTTTCGCAGGCAATCCATCACAAGGCCTGAACGAACCCGCATTCATGGAACTACTCGGGAGCATTCCCACCGTTTGGGATACCACCCGCATTGTCGATGCGCGCCTGGGCGACTACGTGGTCACCGCAAGGAAAAAGGGCGTCGACTGGTACATCGGCGCACTCAACGATTCGACAGCCCGGGAACTTGCCATACCGCTCGATTTCCTTCCCAAAGGCCATTTCGAGGCTACGATCTGCGAGGACGGCGTCAATGCCGATCGTTATCCCGCCGATTACCGCATTTCCAGGGTTGTGCTCAATTCTAAAAGCTCGCTGAAAGTTAAACTGGCGCCGGGAGGCGGGTTTATGGCTCGACTGCGACGGCAATAGGCAGTTTATCTGCTATTTACGCTGTTGATCTACAATATTTGGCGAGGCTGGCCCGATCCGGTTATTTTGTTTCGTAGGAGGACGCCTCTACGTGCCGCACAAACATCTATAACACCAATCATGTAGTATGCAATGCATAGTACCTAACATTACATAGCTTTGTAAAAACTATTAGCCATGAAAACTTTTAAAGAAGACTTCGGTCACCTGCCATTTCCCGGGCGCTGGCTGGGCGGTATTTCGCTCGTGCTCGCGCCCGTATTGCTGCTCGCGGGCGAGCTGTTGAAATTCCGGTTCGATTACTTCTTCCCGGAGCAGCTCAGGGCCTACCAAAGCCACCCTACATTGATGTTTACGGCTTACAGCCTCTTTCTGGCGGGAAATATCCTGCTGTGGCCAGCCATTGTCACCCTTGCTAACCTGATAGGGCGTACCAAGCCGGTATGGGCCGTTTGGGGCGGTAGCCTGGTATTGTTCGGGCTTTTTGCCCGAACATTCCATTCCGGGATCAATCACCTTGCATTTCAGCTGGTCAACATCCTGAGTTTGCCGAAAGCAACGGAAACCGTCGCGCAGTCCTACGGTGCGTTTCATATTGTTTCGACGCTCTCCGGCGCGATCCTGTTCGGCTGGGCGGTACTGGCCATTGGAGCCTGGCTGTCGGGAACATTGCGGCCGATCGGTGTAGTGGCGCTGGCGATGATGTCCGCGCTCATGATCGGGGTATTGAAGGGCGGAACAGTGATGTCGGTGATCGCGACGTCGTGCCTGTGCATTGCGCTCGTTCCCTTGGGCGTACGCGTACTGGCGCATGGGAGTATGCCTCCCGCCCGGCTGTTTTGGGGCTGGCTGATATTCTCCTCCGCGGTGATCGGCTTATTTTTCTTCCTCGGACAGGCGGGATGAGATCGATACGTAAGCCGGTTTTGGAAACGTCCGTACGCTCGACTTACTACCCGCAACCACTCCCTTTCCTTCCTTTACTCCCCTTCCTCCTTTTCCTCCCTTGCCCTCCTTCCTACGACGTCCCCACCAGATCATGAAGCCGGTAACCGGCAAACTGGCACAGATCAATCCTGCGAAAAAAGTCAGGATCTTGCCCGGTAACCCGGCCCAGGCGCCCACATGCAGGTCAAAATTCATGGCGTAGGCTTTCTCGCCGTTGGTCAGTTCTCCGAAAGAGCGTGAGCGCAGTTTGGCACCGGTAAATTGGTCATACTGGCCCTGGATGCGGTCGTAGCGGTTGCGTGCAGTCAGATAGGTGGATGTATTGATGGGCAGTTTGCCCTTCGCAGGAAAGTTGATCAGGTACCCGTATGCATTGGGCTGGTCGGCTTGCAATGCGGCAAATACCCGGTCGACTGCTTGCACATCCTTGTTTCGAGTTGTATCTGAAAAAACGGCGGGCACCTCCACCAATTTTCCGCCGTCAGCGACCGTCTTCACTCCTTTTTCGAACCAGTCGAACGCCCACACCAGACCTGTAACCGCACATACGAACAGGATTACACAAGCGTAAAAGCCGAGCACATTATGCAGGTCATAGTTAACGCGCTTCCATTTTGCATTCCATTTGATTTTGAAGCTCTTATTCCTGCCCGATCTATTCCATTTGGCAGGCCACCATAACACCAGTCCGGAAATCAGGATAAGCACAAATGCCAGTACCGAGTAGCTTACCACCGCGTGCCCGATCTTTTCACCAAACAGCATCCGCATGTGCAGCCCGAGTATGATGGTAAAAAACTCGTTTTTTGAATCTTCCAGTTTTACAACCTTGCCATTGTAAGGATTCACATAGGCGCGTTGGTAGTATTTGTAATAATCCCAATGCGAAAAACCTTCTTTATCCACCTTCAATGCCCGGAAAATATACGTTCTGTCGGATTGTGAGGATATTTCGACGCGCGTCACGGGCCGCTTCTCTCCTACGGCTTGTTGCGCCACGGCCAGCAACTGGCTCAGCGAGAGTTTCGGCTTGTTTTCAGGTTGAATGAAAAGACGGTCCCCGTAAACCAACGGCTTGATTTCGTCTGTAAAAACGTAAATGGCACCGGTAAGGCCGATCACGATTATTACCATCCCGGACGCCAGCCCCAACCAGAGGTGTAAAGTTCCGATAAACTTGCCGAGGACTGTCTTTTTCTGAGACATGAATGCAGTTTGGATTTGATAGCGGCCTTGAAAAGGCGCTTAAATAACTCAAAAACGTATTTGAACGCTTTTGCAGCAAAGAAATACCCTATTTAGTTTAATTACAAATTATTAGTCTTAACAACCTTCATTATTTTCATTCAAAATAAAAATAGAGAAGTAAATAGATACCGGAAGCTAGCAGGGCACATCACGATGGCAGGTGTACTTCGGGATTTGTTTAAATTTGCGGGCTGTTCAGCAAATTATCAGACGCCCAATATGAAGCCTGCTTTTTTTTCGAAGTACGAATGGCGGTACCATCTCGCGATGATGCCCGTCTGCTTCGCGCTAGGCAATTATTATCTGCTCGGGGAACGTTATTTTGTGCATTTGCCTACCTTCCTGACGGCCTCTGCGCTGGCATTCATACTCTACTGGTCCTCGGTGGTAATCCTGACGATCGTCATCCGGAGGACGGCTGGCAGCGCAGCCGAGGGGCAGATCCTTGAACAAATGCTGAAAATGCTCTGGAAGCTGGCAGCGGCGACGGTATTGCTGATGGTTTTCGATATCTGGATTTATAGCCTGGTACCCGGCCTCGACGTCGTTTTCAGCTGGTCGAAAATCTGGCCGGTGGCGCTCGTCGGCTTGCTCTGCGATGCATTCATTTGCGCATTGCTCGGCTTGTTCTACGCATTGCAGCAATGGAAAAACGACCAGGCCGACGACGAAAAACTAGCCCGACAGTCGCTGGAAGTCGAGTTTGATGCATTGAAAGGTCAGGTTAACCCGCATTTTCTGTTCAACAGCCTGAATACGCTTTCGTCGCTCATCGGTGCCGATCCCGCTCAGGCTGAGGACTTTGTAGAAGATCTTGCGCGCATTTACCGCTATATGCTGCAAGGCGGCCGTACCGAGCTCGTACCGCTGCAATCCGAGCTCAGTTTTCTGGAAGTATACGTCCGGCTGCTGAAAGTCCGTTACCACGGTGCGCTCCTCGTCGAACTCCCCGAACGCTGCTCCGCCGATCTGATGATCCCGCCGCTGATGCTGCAAATCCTGCTCGACAACGCGGTTCAATACAATGTACTATCGCCTGGTCGACCGCTAACGGTGACGATCAGCCTCACCGGCGATCGGGCCGTAAGGGTTACCAATAATGTACAGATGCGTCACCGCACCCTTGGCGCCACCGGCGTCGGCTTGCGAGGGCTTTCGGCGAAACTGCTGACCTTCACACCCCGAAAACTAGAGATCGAAGAAAATAGCGAAACGTTCTCCGTAACAATTCCGCTCCTGCCCGACGTAATTCCCGCACGGGTTCCGGTGTAATGACAATTCATTCCAATAAAAATGCAGTTGATGTAACTTCTGTGCTTGCCGTTCCACGCATTACACTATTTTTGGAATTGCCGCACTAGGACTGCCCCAGTGGGACTGCCCCAGAGGAACTGCCTCAGTGGAACTGCCTCGGTGAAACCCAGCAAGCCTGTAACAGGCCGCGGCTACCTAACCATGAAGAAAAGAGCATTGTTTGAAAAACTTCCGGATAAAATCCCTTCGGGAAACGCACCAGCTTACGCCGCAGCTGCGCTGGTATTCCTGCTGTTTTTCAACTTCATCACCGTCGGAGCGCATGTTTTCGGCGATATTGGTCTGTTTCTGAAAGCAACATCGCTGAACGTTGCGCTGTTGGCGGCAGTCTACGCCGGGCAGTTACGTGCGGCTCGCTACATTACGACCCATTACAGCGATTTGCAGAAAACACTCATTCGCGTGGCACTATCCATTTCGGCCTACGCCGTGATTTCAGGCGTATTCGTGCTGCTGACTGCCTGGCTCTACATCGACAAGCGGCTGTTCGGATCGACACTGAGCGTTCACTCGCTGGTCATGATTTATATTGTGAACCTGGCCGCCATTGTGCTGATCACCGGTTTGTGGGAAACGTTCGATGCCCTCGCGCGCTGGCGCCAGCACGAGATCAATACCGAGCGGATGATGAAAGAGAATGTAAACGGACAGCTCGAAAGCCTGAAAGCGCAGATCAGCCCGCATTTTCTTTTCAACACATTAAACTCGCTTTCTGCATTAATTGGCGAGGACGCGGAAAAAGCCGAGGAATTTGTGGACGAAATGGCACGCGTTTACCGGTACTTGCTACAAACCAACCATTCGTCCGTCGACGAGGGAGATTTCGGGCAGTTAACGACGTTAAAAAAGGAACTATCGTTTATCGAATCGTATGGACATTTGCTCAAAACGCGCTACGGCGACGGTATGAAGCTCTACATCCACGTGGAGGAGTGCTTTATGGATTGCCGCATTCCGCCGCTGACATTACAGCTGCTGGTCGAAAATGCCGTGAAGCATAATGTGATCCGTGCCAGCAGGCCGCTGACTATTTTCATATTAAGCACCGTAGACGGACAATTGATGGTGCGTAATAATTTACAAAAGAAAAACCTGACGGCGGGCGCAGAAAACATCGAGTCTACACGCGTTGGATTGACCAACATCATAACCAAATACCAACTGCTCAGCGAGTACCGGCAGGGCCTGCCCCAGCCTGTGATCGAAAGCAACCACGAGTTTTTTACAGTAACCTTACCACTGATTTCCTGAAAGTATGAATGCGCTTATCGTTGAAGATGAAGATTTGTCGGTCCGCCGCCTGAAAAAAATGATCGGGGAAGTAGCACCGTCGCTGGATGTAGTGGGCGTTACCGACAGCATCGAGCAAACAGTGGAATGGGTACACGAAAACCGCGCGGCCGGCAAATCCGATCCGGACCTGATCTTTCTCGACATCGAGTTATCCGACGGCCAGAGCTTCGAAATTTTCAACCGGATCGAAGTGACGTGTGCGATCATCTTCACGACCTCTTACGATGAGTACGCATTGCAGGCCTTCAAACACAACAGCATCGACTACCTCCTCAAACCCGTGCATCGCGACGATTTGCAGCGGGCTTTGCAGAAATATGAAAAAATGAAAAGCCAGCCCGTCGCCGATCACTCGCTGGCAAGCATCCGGAAACTGCTGGAAGATTTCAAAAAGGCGTCGTCCGTGGAATACCGGCAGCGCTTCCTCGTGAAACAAGGACAGAAAATGCTCTCCATTGAGGTCGGAGAAATCGCCTATTTCTTTACCGACGACCGGTACAGCTTCTTCATGACCGATTCCAACCAGAAAATGCTCGTCGACTACACCCTCGATGAACTCGCCGAATCGCTCGACCCTTCCCGCTTTTTCCGTATTAACCGCGGTATGATGGTCACCCACCGCTCGGTCGACAAAATAGATCCCTATTTCGGCAACCGCCTCGCCCTCACGCTCCGGCCCGCACATAACAAGGAAGTGCTTGTAAGCCGGGAAAAAGTGGGAGACTTTAAGATATGGATGGGTAAATAACCAAATAGGCCCGGCGATATATCAAAATATACAACAGTCGGTTACAACCATTATGCAACGCACGGCATCAGGAAGTAAAACCAGTATTGAAATGAAACCAACTCGACTGCTACTATTCCTGGCCCTATGCTGCGCGGCATGTACCGAATCCTCCACTGAACCGGAAATCATTATCGATCCGCCTGCTGAACCAGTAATTATCGCCGCGCGCTTTTACTTCACCGACCAGTCGCATTATAAAGTCGAATACCACCGCAATGCAATCGGCTTGGTTGAAGCGGAAATCCAGTTCAAGGAAAACGGAGACACGCTCTCCGTGAATAAGTACAAATACGTTAATTACCAGGTGACAGAGCAGCAAATCGGCACCAACCCCAAAGTAGCCGGATTTACCTATCGATATAAAGGTGACACCCTTGTCGCTGCGGAGTACAAGGATGCTGCCACAAGTCCCAGGCCACAGCATTTCACGAGGACTTATTCCTATCCCGAAAAGAACATGGTACTGATTGCGGAACAAAACATGCTTACGAAGGCGGTGCAGCACACTTACTTATATTTTCAACAAGGCAACGTTGTCAGAAGCAAAACGCTCGACCCTGTTACCGACCGCGTTATAGAAGAGGTGCAACTCGAATACGACGAACGTCCCAACCCTTACTACAATTTGACTGGTAGGAATGGACTTCCGATGTTTCGCTCACAAAGCAATGTAACCGTCGTCAAAACGCTTTTCCGGAATGGAGAATCCGTCAACTCCGAAGTCAGGTATGCGTATGATTATCAGGGCCCCTGGCCGGTTAAAAAGTATCAGGTTCTGGCCAACAACCAAAAGCTGCTCGAACAGGAATACATCTACAACCGGTAGCGGCACTCAGACTTTTAGTACCAACCGGTCTTCGAGCGACGCGTTTACACCCGGCTCCGTGCGTCGCTCGTGCGGGAGCGCGTAGAACTCCACGGTAATCGTGATGCCGCCGGCAGTTCTTTCCAGAAGCACTTTCAGGAAGCCGTGCTTGGTGTCGCAGCTATATTCGAGGTTGACGCCGTCAAATTCCGGCAGGTCGCTGCGGAAGCGGTAGTCGCTGGTATACGCCACCGGGTGCAGCTCGTCGTAGCCGCCGCTGCCTGCCACGATGAAGGGCAGCACTCGACCGCTACCCTTGTAATGCCGGCTGAAACGCTGGTAATTATGCACGTGCCCGCTGAAAACGATGTCCGGATAAATGCCGGTCTCTTCGAAAACGCCTTCCAGCAGTTCGATCATCGGCATACTGGAACCATGGTTGATATCTGCCGAATATGGCGAATGGTGGAGGCAAAGGATCACCGCTTTATCTGGGCGTTCGCTGTCCGCGCGTTTGAGTTCATGGACTAGCCAGTCGCGTTGCTCGTCGGTCACCACTCCGAACTTCGGAACGTTGCTGTACATCCCGATGATATTTGCCAATGGCGTTAGAAGCGTCCAGTACACATTAGGCTGCACCATGCTCTTGCGTTGTGCATTGCCGCTGAAAGGGACGGTCCGCCGTTCGGTATCGCAGAAAACTGCCGTAAATGCATCCAGGCTATGATAGCGGACGCGGCTATCCGGGTTAATATCGCTGTCGTGATTGCCCGGGATGGCGAAAATCGGGCCGGGATATTGCTGGTAAGGTTCGAAAAACTGGCGCTGATACTGGCTCGCCTCGCCGAAATTGTAGACCACATCGCCCAGGTGAAACAGGAACTGCGGCTCGTACCCCGTTCTTTCGGTCGCCTCAAACTGCTTCACCATCTCCCCGACCACCAGCTTCTGAAAATCCGGCGTGCGGATACTACCGGTATCGCCCACCATATGGAACGCCAGCTTGTTCTGGTCCGGAACCGGGTCAACCGATTCAAGATCTAAATGATAGGGATATTTCCCGGACGGTTTCGGGGCAGGCTGGTACTTGAATGTATCGTCGGGAACGTCTCTTTTGAAAACGGGTTTGGAGAATTTCTTGGAAAAATCTGATTTCATTACGGATGGCTGCCATTTATCAGCCTTTTGGTATTTGCTGATGGCAAGCTAGTAAAAAAACAGAGCTTGGGGGCGTAAAATTTGTATTAATTCCGGCCGGCCCCAAGCTGCTGATATTATTTAAAAACGCTCCTCACCACCCCTCCCACCGGATGGTTAGCCGTAAACTTCAAACCCATCAGTTGCGCAACAGTCTGCGCGAACTGGTCCTGGTAAACCTGCGACCGGCTTTTCATTTCACCGCTCGCCGGGGTATCCGGGCCTATGATCGCCATCCAGGTTTCGTTGGAACCCGGCGCCGAAGTGCCGTGGCTCGTCCAGCGATCGCCGGTACCGCGGCCGTGGTCGGGGTAAATGATCATGGTGGTTTTGTCCTTGTAGAACGGATCGGCCTGCATGTAGTTCCATAGGCTTGCTACCATCGCATCGACGTAATGCGCGCCGTCGAGGTATGAGTCGTACTGGCCATGGTGACCGAACTCGTCCATATCGGCGAAGTCGATATGCACCACGCGCGGGTGGTTCGCCTCGATGTACGAGCGCGTCAATGCATAGGTATGCGCGTCGAAACGTACCGTTTTGCCGAAATATTCAGGCAGGTAGTTTTGAAGTTCGTTGGCCAGTTTCTGGGCTTCGGTGAGGTTGTTTCCTTTTACCTTCTCACCGGGAATGTTCACCAGCATGCCATTGCGATCGCGGTTGAGAATGCGGGAAAGGGCATTCCAGGAAGCGAACGTGACCACTTTTCCTTCCATACCTTTTTGTTTGTTGAAAAATTCCAGCACATTCTCGTTCGGGTTGTTTGGATAGTCGTTGCTATTGACTTTCTCGTCGTAATACCCGCAAAGCGTTTCGCTGCGGCCCGGGTAAGAAAACCAGTATTTGTTGCGCACGTTCATCAGGTTTCCCAAATCGCGGTTACCATAGAGCTGTCCGTGTTTTGAAATAGTATTCCAAAAGAAAGGCATCAGCTTGTTGCGGCGCTCGGCGAGGGTTTTGCCCCAGTATTTCGCGCTCATCGCAGCCGAATCCTGCTGGCGGTATTTTTTGGTATAAAACAAAACCGAATCGGCGCCGCGGAAGATCTCCTGCCAGCGACAGCCGTCGACGGAGATCATGACCACATTTTTCGTTTTGGTTTGGGCGGTAGCGGCAGTACTCAGAACTACTATACACAGGGCCGCCAGGATCGGGGTGAGTATAAGGGTTTTCATGATGTTAAGGTTAAGAGTCCGGAAAAGTAAAAACTTCCTCCGGACAGACGATCCGAAGGAAGGATAAATTTATTTAATAAGCCACATCAAGCCATTCTGGGTGTCGGCTCCATTGAACTGCGTTTTGAGCGCGGCTTTCACATTCACCTCGTTGGTCGTGTATTCAGAGGTCGGGTAAGCCCAGCGGACCGGGATCTGATTGTTGTTCGCATTGGATTGTCCGATATCGAATGCAGGAACACCCGTCCGGCGATAGTTGTAAAACGCCTGGCGCCCCGAGTTTTCAAAGAATGCCATGTATTTCTGTTCGAGTATCTTCTGCAACCCATTTTCCGTGTTACCGGGGTAAGGGTTCGCTGCCAGGAACTTATCGATCTCAGACTGGGCGATGTTGTAAAACTTCATCGATTCGGTAACGCCCTTGTTGTAATAATCCGCCGCATTACCCGCGAGCCAGCCGCGATTGATACCCTCGGCAATGCTGAAATTCACTTCGTGCGCACCCAGCTGAATCGCAGGTACACCGGCTGCCGACGCTTCCCAGTAATCAAAATTAATCATCGAGAGCAGCCCTTTTCCCGCTTCTTCGAGCAATGTCGATTGCAGGTCGCCGGTCTTGCCGCCGCCATAGCGCAGGTACACATCCGGGTTGCTTTTCAGAGCTTCGGCAGGCAATGCTACTACGAGCAGGCGTGGGTCACGGGTAGTTTTGGCGATATTCACAAACGTGGCCCCCAGGGTGTTGCGTTTGTCGTTCTTCACCACTACCCCGTTACTCGGCCACAGCGGGTAAGTATTGATGGTATTGTAAACAACCTGGAAGTTGTCCGCATTGGTATTAATGAGCGGGTATTTCGCCGGATCGTTCACGATCGTTGCGAACTGCTGCTTCACATTCAAGTCGGGGGTATCGTCGGCACGCTTGCTCAGACTTATCAGCACCCGCAGTCGGTAGGAATTGATCAGCTTCTGCCATTTGGCGAGGTCGCCTCCGTACAGGTAATCGCCCGAAATAGCCGGCTTTTTTGCGATGAGTGCGGGCATTTCGGCATTGGCTTCGTCCAGCCATTTCAAAACCTGAATGTAAATATCTTTCTGGCTGTCATATTTAGGCTTAAAAACCTCATCGCTCACGCCTTTGATCGCCTCCGACATCGGTACATCACCAAACATTTCGGTGGCGCGGCTATAAAAATACGCCTTGAAAAACTTCGCAAGCGTGAGGTAATGCGCGCCCACGTCGCCAGTTTTGGCAGCTTCAATCTCCATGCGGCTTACATTGCGGAGCGAGTTATAGAAAACATCATAGGAACCGGTCGTCCAGCCATAGGCCTGGCCATCGTAATAGGCCTCATTCTGCGTCATGAACTGGTTATGACGGTGATCGGTACTCCATGGCGAATCCCAGGTATTGTTCAGAATCCCCGTGAGGATAAGGTCCGCCGATGGATTGGTAATCGCACCCGGGTCCTTTTGCAGCGTATCGATATCCTGGCAACTTCCCAGGCCAAGCGCCAGCGTTAATATCATGTACTTGATCTTTTTCATTGGTAATTCCGGTTAGAAAGTCACATTCAAATTGGCCCCGAAGCTCTTCACAGACGGCGTCTGGAAGCTGGTAGTCGTGCCTGTAAACTGGTCGAGGTCGATGTTTTTAGTATATTTTCCTGTAAAATACAGCAGGTTACGTCCCACAAGCGAGAGGCTGGCCGCCGATGCGAAACGTGTTTTGGAAAGTAGTTTCGCGGGGAAATTGTAGGTCAGCACGACTTCACGCAACTTCACGTAGGTACGGTTCTTGGCCGCGATGTAATTGGATTGATAGTAATTCGTCGCCCAGGCCTGCCACAGCACAGGCACATCGTTCGGCGCAAATTCACGGGTGTCTGAGATCACATTCCCGTCCTGATCGGTGTTCAGCTGCCCTTTCACGATACGCTTGCCGGAGGTCATAACAGAACCCTTATAGTCCGCATTATCACGGTTTTGCCAATCTTTCAGGCGGTATTCATTTGCTGATTCCGGCGCTGTACCGCTACCGAATTGTTTGGTATACATGTAGTTATTAACCTTTCCCCCGAAGCGACCGTCGACCTGAAAGCTCAGCGTGAGCGACTTGTGCGTGAACGTGTTATTGATTCCCGCAGTGAATTTGTTGTCGTAATATCCGATTTTGGAATTGTACGGATTATACGCAGGCATCCCGTTCGAGCCGACGATGATATTACCGGTTTCATCCCGCTGAAAATCTTTGATATAGTAAGCATCCTGACGCTCGCCAACATGAATGTTACCGTCACGCTGCTGCACACCATCGATCTTGTCGAGCCATTTGTGGTTCAGGGACCAGTTGGCCGACACATTCCAGGTGAGATTTTCGTTCTTCACAGCCGTTCCGTCCACGCCCAATTCGATCCCCTTGCGTACGTATGTGAACGCATTGCGCTGTACGCCCGACACCCCCGAGGTCACGGAAGTAGGCACGCTCACGATACCGGGGCCTTCCACGTTCCGGAACACCGCCGCGTCGAAACCGAGCCTGTTATGCAGGAAACGCATTTCCAGACCGAGTTCGAAGGTTTTCACACGGGCCGCTTGCAGGTTGTCGCTGTAAAGCGTGCCAGTGTAGCTCACGCCGGTGTAGGAGTTATTCCATGGCGCCGAGCTCGTGTAGGTCGGAAGCAGTTTGTAAATATCATATTGAAAATTCTCATCTACAAAATCGCTCGCCACGTTGGCATAGGCTCCACGTACCTTCGCAAAAGAAATAGCCTGCGGCAGATCTATCACCTCCGAAAGCACCGCGCTCAACGAAGCCGACGGGTAGAAATAGGTATTGTTCTTCTTCGGCATCGTACTCGAACGATCGGCCCGGCCGGTAAGGCTCAGGAAGAGGAAGTCCTTGTAATCCAAATCCACAAAACCATAAACACTTCCTACCCAGCGCTTGGCATAGTCGTTGGTGGACGTTGAAGGCTGTACGGAGTTCGAAAGATCATACACACCCGGTACGAGCAGGCCTTTGGTAGTCTTGCCGGTGAGCGAAGTCACTTTCACCGAGCGGAGGTTTCCGTACAGCGAGGCATTCAATCCGAAATCCTGCCCGAAACGGCTCTCGTATTTCAAAGAAGTCTCAGTGTTGTTCTCCCAGAATGTATCATAGATTTCGGAATAGCCACCGGCCTGATTCGGGAAACCGAAATTGTAAAGGTTTGACGAAATCGGGGCACGGGTACTGCGGTTGCGGTTCCAGGTACTCACATTGGTACGGGCATTGAACGTCAGCTTGTCGCTGATTTTGTAGTTCATTTGCGCGAAACCGTACACATCGTTCTTGTAATAGGTTTTCAATGCTTCATAGGCGGTCATCCAGGGATTGTCGTAAATGGTATACTCCCGGTTGTATTGCTGTGCGTGTTCCTTGCCGGGCTGCCAGTAATTGCGGAGGTCGTTCACATCGTAGTCCACCCCACCCCACACGGTGAATATGTAAATAGGGCTTGCGGGGCCGTAGTCGAGCGTCGGATAATTGGGCGAATACTGGCGGTTGTAGTTGATACTCGCATCGAAGCGCAACTTTTTACCTGCATTAATTCCTCCTGAAATGTTCACGTTGGTACCACCGAGTTTGGTATTCGGCATCTGGCCGCGCTGGAATGTCTGGGAAAGCGAAAGGCGGAAGTCACCGAACTCGTTTTTGCTCGAAATAGCCAGGTTATTGGTGCTCAGCAAGCCATTGCGAAGGAAGTTGGTGAGGTTATCCTTCCCTCTCGCCAGCCATGGAATCGGCACCAGCTCTCCTGTCTTGGGGTCTTTGGGGCTATTGTATTGGGTAATGAGCTGCCCTTCAAAACGGGGACCCCAGATATTATAGTCGTTGTCGTTGATCCCGCCGCCCCGACCATCCTTGAACGCGTATTCGTAATCGCTGCCTGGACCGTATTCCGTCTGATACTTGGGGATTGCGTTAAATCCGGTTTGCAGCTGGGTACTCGAATTGAAATCGACCGTGAACCCTTTCTTCGCGCCGCTGCCTTTTTTGGTGGTGATAATGATCGCCCCATTCTGGCCGCGGTTACCGTACAATGCCGCCGCACTTGCTCCTTTCAGAACGGAATAGGTCTCAATATCGTCCGGGCTCAGGTTCCAGGAATCGGTGTTCATCGGCACGCCGTCGACGACATATAATACCCTGTCGCGGCCGCGCAGGGTCACCTGCGGGCTGGATAGCAAATCCGGGCTTTGCGCGATGGTAAGGCCTGCCACTTTACCCGTCAGTGAGCTGATCGCATTCGGTTCCCGCGCTTTCACCATGGTTGCGCCCTTCACTTCCGATACCGAATAGCCGACCGCCTTTTTCTCTTTTTTAATACCCAAAGCCGTGACGACCACTTCATTCAGCTGCCGCTGATCGGCCGTCAAAGCAATATCTATCACCGTTCTGTTTCCAACCGCCATCTCCTGTGAAATGAAGCCAAGAAAGGAAAACACCAATGTATCTTTCTCACTATCAACCCTCAAAACGTATCTCCCGGTAGCATCGGTCACCGTCCCGCGCGACGTCCCTTTGATGAGGATATTCACCCCAACTAGCCCTTCCTTGCCTGCTCCTTCCGTTACCTTACCGCTAATAGTCCGTTCATTCTCCGCGGTGTTAATTGTCGAACGTACAAGTTTATACGTATGCTCCCGGACGGGAACATTTCCCTCAGTAGGCCTGGCAGCATAGGCGTGCACTTCACAGGAAAGCATCGCCGAGATCCCCAGGCACAGCGTGAGCGCAACAGACCAGCACCCGCCAGGGCGCTTCCGCTCTAAAAACGTAATCTTTCTTTTCATAAGTGATTGTTAATTAGCTGGTATTTCAAAGTCAAAAGGGTCCCATCGAAGGCCAAAAAGCCTTCTTGCAAATGAGCGCGCGGTAAACACGAGCAAAGCGCTGCACTAGCACCTGTCAGCCTGGTGCCCAAGCACGATTGCCGGGCACATTAATCCCGGCCAACAGCGGTCGTCCAAAACAAAGTTTTCGGTTAATTCATGTACAGTCTGGATTGTGAACAAATACTAAACAGTCTTTGATTTATCACTACTTCGAAACATTCTGCGGCTGAGACCTAAAAGTAAAGTATAATTAAACAAACCAAAAGCATTTTTCAATATTTATCTTAAAATACGCCATTCTGTGCTCGAACACACCTCCTCGGGTTTACAAATACTCTATATTTTCGTCCAACGGCACAAAGATACTTGTAAGTTTGTAGAGGAAATTTATCTTAATGTTAATTAATATTTAACTTTCCAAGGCCACTTTCTCGTCTGGCGGCAAACCCTTAAAGCCGTTGCTGCATTGCCCGCGATTGTTAAGTATTTAAGAACAATTAAAACTTCGCATTTCCCTAACAATGGCTTAATACCAGGGGAGCATCTTTGCGGCACTTATGAAAATATTCCGCGTCATACTGCTCGTTTTTGGTTCGTGGCTACTCTGGCTGCTCGTGTCCCAGTTCTTATTCTGCCCTCGTTATCAGTTCAATACCCCTATTCCTTTCGAAGGCTCCGTCCTTTACAATCCCTATGATTCGGTCAGCGGCTCACGCTGGGTCAAATGCAATTTCCACGCGCATTCGCACGCATGGGAGGGCTTAACCAATGGGCATGGGACCGCAGCGGATATCCACAATGCTTACAAAGCGCTGCATTATGGCGTGCATTGCGTATCGAACTATCATCATATAGACACTACCCATTATACTCACGCCAATTATCTTCCGGCGTATGAGCACGGATATAATATCCGGAAAACACACCAGCTCGTGCTGGGAAGCACTGAAATACAATGGCTGGATTATCTTTTTCAGCAGACCGCCCACAACAAGCAGCATGTATTGAAACACCTGTCCGGCCCCGACAACGTGGTGATCCTCAACCACCCGGCACTCAAAAACGGGTATACCACCGAAGACCTTACCCAACTCACGAATTACGATTGCATGGAGGTACTGAACCCCTCGGTGACATCCACAGCTCAATGGGACGCGGCATTGTCGGCCGGTAAGCGCGTATTTATAGTAGGCGACGATGATATCCACGATGTCATTTCAAAAAAACGGCTCGGTACAAGGTGTACCTTTGTGAATGTGAGGAGCAATTCGGCACGCGAGGTGATCCATGCATTAAAAACCGGGCAGAGCTACGGGGTGATCGTCGGCGATAACCAGCGCCACGATGTCATTCCGCAATTGCAAAGCCTCACAGTACGTCACGACACGATCCACGCCCTGATGACGCAAGCAGCCAACGAAGTGACCATCACCGGTCAAAACGGCAAGGTACTCGCACTCGCCCGCCATACCGACCGCATCAGCTACCGCATTACGCCCGACGACCGCTACGCACGCGCGACGTTCAAGTATGCAAACGGCACGGAGATTTTGCTGAACCCTGTGTTTTTCACCCCTAAAAACGGGTACGAGCCTATGCCGGTTTATGAGAATTTCCATGAGACCATGTTTTTCCGGAGCATCGGTACCTGCATTCTGGGCGGATGGCTGCTCCTTGTGGCACGCCTGATGACCGGCCAGCGGCCGCAACGCTACGGACGACGCAGACTGTCATGGTGATAGAGCAGCTCCAAAAACACCCGCTAACCGCATTGGTGATCGTTTTTACGACGATCCGGCTCCTTATCGCCAACCTTATCAACCTCGGCAACGACGAAGTTTACTATTTCACCTACGCCGTGCTGCCCGATTGGAACCATTTCGACCATCCGCCGCTGGTCGGGATTTTTATCCGCATTTTCACCTTCAACCTCCATTGCAACGCGGAAGTATTTGTGCGGATGCCCGGCATTGTGGCCGCAGCTATTAATACCTGGCTCATCGCCGGTTGCGGGACGCTGATCAAAAACCGGAATGTCGGCCTGATCGCCGCCGTGCTCTATAATACTTCCGTTTATACGAGTATTCTTTCCGGCATTTTCATCCTTCCCGATTCAGTGCAGCTTACATTCTGGCTGGCTGCGTTGTATTCCATGCTGAGGTCTATCAAGGCGACAAATCCGTCGGATATCCGCCGGCACCTGCTGCTGACCGGCCTGTGGATCGGCTTAGCGACGATGAGCAAGGTACACGGCGTGTTCCTCTGGTTCGGGTTTCTCGGCTTTATCGTTTTCGATCGCCGCGGCCTGCTTAAAAGCCCCTATTTATATGTATCGGTGGTCATTACCGCATTACTGGCCTCGCCGATTCTATTTTGGAATATAAGCAACGACTTCATTACCTGGCGGTTCCATAGCGAACGCGTGGTGATAGGCAGTGGCGGTATCCATATCAAATCCTTTTTACGGACAACCATCGGCCAGGTTTTGTATGCTAATCCGTTTCAGATAGTCATATTTATCTTAATGGGTAAAACACTGGTACGCAGGGGTTCCGTTATCTCCGCCACAGCTGCTGACGCAACCTCGGCGGCATTGTTATTGTGGTGCAGTTTACCCATCATTCTCTGTACTACGCTCGTTTCGCTTTTTCGCGACACCTTGCCGCATTGGAGCGGGCCCGGGTTCCCCGGACTCATGCTGTTAGGGGCAGCCTGGATCGACAAGTTTACTTTCCCAGGGCCCAACAACTCTCCTAAAAAGCTGCTGGCAGGTTCGGTTGGACTGATCTTTTTCGTATTCACAGTCGGGCCGATCCTCATTCGATGCTATCCGGGCACAATGAGCCCCAAACCGTTTCCGCGCACTGGAGCCGGCGATGCCACCCTGGATGTTGCCGGTTGGGAGCAACTATTACCGGCATTTGAAAAGCTCCGCAAAGACTATATTGCCAGCGGCCGAATGCGGCGCGACGCGCCGATGGTTGTGCACAAATGGTTTCCGGGTGCTCACGTCTATTACCATGTCGCATACCCGCTCGGCATGCGTACTGTCGGCGTGGGGAAACTGGAAGATCTTCACCAGTTCGCCTGGCTGAACCAGCTCTACGGGCAGGTCGCTGCCGGCTCCGACGCCTGGTATATCAGCCCGTCCAACAATTTCAACGATCCGGCGGAGCTGTTTGCCGGGCAATTCGAGCGGTTCGAAAAAGCCGGAACGATTACGCAGCGGCGCGACGGGCGGGTAGCGCGATACTGGTTTGTGTATCGACTCAAAAATGCGAAGCGCAGTCTGGGTAGATAATTAACGGCCGGAGATGGGGCTAAAGAACGACAAGTGACTACTTCTGACAATCCCGGCCAATACCGCCCAACGGTGCCATACCGCAATCGGTGGTTGGATCAACAAATAAACTTTCAGCTACATTTTTTCACCTCCATACAACCATTTCCTGATCTTGCGGCCTCTTTGATACGAATACGCTAAAAATCCCCGCATGACTTCGGAAGCCGATCTGATTACTGGTTGCCTTTTAAATGACCGTATTGCCCAGCGACAGCTGTACGACCGCTACAAAAAAGCGATGTACACCCTCGCCTACCGCATTACCGGTGATTTCGACGATGCCAACGACGTCTTGCAGGACTCATTTCTGGAAGTATTCAAGCATTTGAACCAGTTCCGGGGTGAGTCGACGCTCGGCGCGTGGGTTAAACAGATCGTCGTTCGGAAATCGACGAAGAAGAAGCGGCTGGTGATCTGGCAAAATGTGGATGATTATACAGGTGAAGGGGTTGACTGGGGTGAATCGGATATCAATGCAGCACATCTTGAAACAGCGGTTTTATCGCTCCCCGACGGCTTCCGGACCATTTTTGTACTTGCGGAAGTGGAGGGCTACACGCACCGGGAAATCGCGGTGATGCTTAACATTTCGGAAGGCACCTCGAAATCACAATTATTTCATGCTAAAAGAAAGCTCCGTGCGATGCTTTCGGCGAATTGACCTTGATTCTCATGGAAAAGAACTATATAAACCTCCAAAATGCGATCCGTCGCTTCCCGGCCTACGAACCGGGGGACGAAGTATGGAATGCGATTAATGAGAACCTGATGGCGCAACCGCTTCGCGAGGCGCTTTCAGAAATGCCCTCCTATGAGCCGGACGAGAAACTATGGGACCTCATCGACCGCAAAAATACGCAGCAGCAACGCTGGAAATGGGGTTATGCGGCCGCCATGCTCCTGATGGCCGCCGGAATTGCCTGGGTGATGCTGCCGGCGCATTCGGCGGACATTGCCTACTCGCAGGAAACCGTCGATCAACGGCTGCAAATGGATGCCGATTTAAAGACCGATCAGCAGTATCACCGCCTGAAAACCTATTGTGAGACGGAAACGCTGGTATGCCAAAGCACTGAATACAAGTCGCTGCAGCAGGAATACGAACGGCTCAGTTCGGCGTCGGAGCAGCTCGTCCAGGCCATCGGCGATTACAACACCGAACCGGCCCTTCTTAGGCAGTACAATGAAATTGAAAGACAAAAAACGGACATTCTGAATGCAATGGCCAAAATGATTTAAGCACCTGAATAATGAAAATGTATCTCAAAAATATTCGAAAACAAACATTGCCCCTGCTGCTTGCATGGGCGCTCGGGAGCCTGCCTGCGTACGCGCAGGGGAAGTTGCAGGTTGCCACCAAGCGGATCGAAAAAACAGTGAGCGCGCCTACTGTGCGTACGTTGTATATCAGCGCGGAAAAGGCCGACATTGAGATCGCGACCTGGGACAATTCCGACATTACCGTGGTCATGGAACTTTCGGCCCGTCATCCGGACCGCGCTACCGCTACACAGGACCTTTCCAAGTTGCAGTATATTGCCGACCGTAATGGGAAGGACTATTTCCTGCGCAACTATATTGTGCTAAAAGATGGGGAAAGTAAGCCGGTGTCGAATCTGAAAGCGCGGTATACGATCCATTTGCCCGCATCATGCGCCGTCGACCTCAAAAATTCGTTCGGCACGATTATCCTGCGCGGACTGACCAACCAACTGAACCTCAAAGCGGATTTCTGTACAACAAACCTGACTGGATTGAGCGGCAAAGGTGCCCTGCAAACTACATTCGGTGAGCTTTCTGGCAACGAACTGGCAGGGACATTCACCTTTGCGAGCGACCACACCAATGTCCGTCTCGAACAGATCGCCGGGGCCGTCCGGATCGATGCCGCGTACGGAAACGTCGAAATTTTCCCGACGGCGGGCCTCACCAGCCTGGGTATCCATTCCAAAAAGGCGGAAGTGACGCTCCTGGCGAAGAACTGGCAGCATTTCGACTACACCATTAACGGGGCCTATGCCACCATGAAACTGCCTAACGGCTTTAAATGGAAGCGCAATACCGCCGATTTCAAAGAAGCATTTTTTTCCCGCAACCAGCTCGCCAGCGTCGATATCAACGCCGAGTTCGGAAGGGTTACGATTAAATAAAACGGGTGCTTTAACTATTAGCCATGAAGGTAAAATAACCCTCCTCTTTAACCATTTAATACCCTGACAAACAACCGCCTATCGATAACACATTTACCACTTTAAACCTGATCCAACTGTTATTCGATGCAAAAAGGCGTATTGTTTGCCCTGCTCCTGCTGGTTTGCTCTGCTGCACGCGCGCAGGATACCGTGAGCGTATCCTATTCCGAAGAAACCGACACCCTGGTAAAACAGCGTTTCCTGGACCGGTACGAGAATGTTTTTATGACCAAAGTGCCGACACGGCATAAGGTCAAGATCGGATTATCTCAATACTACCAGGCAGTAGCCTTCCCGTTGCAGGATGATAAAATACTGAATAACACATCATTGCAACTAGGATATGAATTCAAATTCCTACCCGCCTTTTCAATCGCATTGGCAGGCCACATGCCTTTTTTTGATCTAAATTTTCCTGTGAGAGAACTTGTTCAATACACAGTAATGGATGCTCAGCTCCGATGGTTTGTTGGAATGGGAAAGCGGATAAAGAAAGGGCTTAGTGCCAATAATTTCAGCGGAAACTATATTGGCTTCTTTTACAATGTCCCGGGTACCGTCGATCACTATGACCCCAAAATTGGATTGAGGCTGGGTATTCAAAGGCGATTTCTTCACCGCGGATTTATGGATTTCAGCTTCTCAATTCACCGGGAAGTTGATAAAGTTGAGTGTTCGACACAGGCAATTCTGGGCATTGCTTTCGGTGACTGGAAAAAAATCGAGAAAGCTCCGCTTTGTGATATTCTTCTTTGTGACGAACAAATTCACAACCAATGGAAAGTACGGTTACCTGAGATTACTGTGGGTTATTACCTCAACAGACTAAAAGCAGGCGTTGCATTCGAACAAAAGATATCCAGTTGGCCCGTAAGCCTCAATTTTCAGCTGGACGCGGCGATGAACAACGGGTTCAATTTTTTGAGGCGGAAAAACAACCTTTACGGCGTTGAAAGGGACTACCAGCACCTTTACTCCCGCGAGAAAATTGTTTCATTCTCGGTTCAACCCAGATACTACGCTTTCACAAAAGCTCAGCAACTCAGGGGCAAAAGCCGCAACGGATTGTCCGGATTGTATGCGGGCTTAAATACCCAATACTATTATTACAAAGGTGACCACGGAGACCCCTATCGTGACAACATTCACAGCGAAGATAACGTAATCAATATCGGTCCATTAATCGGATTTCAGCTCCGGCTCTTCAATCATGGCTATTTCGATTGCAATACTTCCTACAATTTTCAGGATTATCTAAAAAGTACTCAAACAGATTTTGGATTCCGGACGAATATCACTTTAGGCCTGGCCTTTTGACGCTCCCCTTGACAATTATTTTCACGAAACAACAATCCCATGACACGCACTGCGAAAATCTGGGTGGGCATCGCTTTGCCTGTCGTTATCGCCCTATCGCTCCTGATCCGGCACAGAATCGCGGATGTGCCGGCACAAAGTGACCTGCACGAAAAGTACCAGGGCGTCCGGATCCAGATCGGACAACAGCTTACGAGGCTCAGACGTGAATTGGGGACAAAACAAATACACCACTCTCAAAACACCACACTTGAAATAAGAAAGCTCTGGAGCGATCGCGACATGCTCTGCTACATCATCAATGGCAAAAAAAGCCTTTTTCAGTCTGATAGCCTTATTAAACTGGAACGACTCATAGACCACACTGCTCCATTGACGACCGTATTCAAAGAAATCGAACGAGTTGAACAAATCAATGATACCGACTAGCCATCACCGCCATGAAAAACAAAGAAAACTTCACCAATACATTGCAAAATGTAAAAGAATACCTGACAATCCTGACCATCCTGACACTCGCGACACTTACCACTTCCTGCGATCAGTTTGAATTCAGCCCCAACCAATCTTTCGATCATTCCAGCCCTTCCAACCTGAATGCGCAAAACCTGGCCCGCCTCCGCCGGAACGCCGAAAATGACACCGTTACCATCGTTTTTGCCGGCGACACCCAGCGATGGTATGATGAACAGGAACGGTTTGTAAAGAAGGTGAACAGTCTCGAAAGCGTCGACCTGGTACTGCTGGCCGGCGATATTTCTGATTTTGGATTATTACAGGAATTCAAATGGGTGCAGAAGCGGCTGTCCGCGCTGCGGGCTCCGTACTTCGGCATTATCGGCAATCACGATATGGTAGCGAATGGCCGGCAAATCTTCCAGCAGATGTTCGGGCCATTAAATTACTCCTTCGTGTACGGGGGTATCAAATTCATTGCCCACAATACCAACGGACTGGAAGCACCCGGCGAAAATATACCCGACATCGGCTGGCTCGCGCACGAATTGCAAAATGCCGAGGGGGCCGATTATCTTATTACCATTTCCCACGTGCCGCCGTTCAATGCAGTGGAATTCGGCACCGAATCAGTGAAACCTTATACCGACCTGTTACAAAACACGCCCAACTTACTGCTCTCCCTGCACGGCCATGTTCATCAACACCAGGATTTCTATCCATTTGGGAATAAGGTGCATTACATGACCAGTTTTTCCTTTGGGCAAAGCGCTTTTGTCCTGCTCCAAATCTCTAAAGGCAAAGTTCTGAAATCCATTATCGACTACTGACATGATGAGAATGCTCGCATGGGCGGCGCTCCTTGCAGCGGGAGCAGCCAGCACTTCGTACGCCCAATTCGCGAAGAAACTGGTTCCGGATTTTGCACAAATCCAATATGCCGGCAGCAACGGCTGGATAGGCCTCGGTGCCGGGTATGAATTCTTCCACCGGCACTTGCGCACCAACCTGCAATACGGATATGTGCCCCCGGCCAAGGGCGGTCCCCTGCATCTATTCTCCGGCGCTATCTTTTATCAGCCGGTACGCATCCGATCAGGTTCCCATTTCCAGATCAACCCGCTCGACTTTGGATTTAAAGGCAGCTATCAATTCGGCAACGACTACTTTTTCAAGCTCCCCTCACGCTACCCACCTAACTACTACTGGTGGAAACCCGCGTTTCGCCTGCATTTGGCAACAGAATCCTCCCTGACCTACAAATTGCGCTCCAATTCCGGGATCCGCATGTTAAGCGCCTACCTTGAATTCAACACGAACGACTTGTACCTCGTCAGCTATGTGCTCAATGCAGGTTCGCTGGGAATCAGGGAAGTCGTAAAGGCCGGTATCGGTCTAGGGTTGGGATTTTAGGCAGGTAGAGACGCCGGTTTTCTGCTTTATTATACATTAACCCGCAAAGTCGCACCGGACTGTTATCTTGCGGTATGTCCGATACAACAGCCATGAAATTCATCGACTACACCATTTCGACACCGACCTCAGCCGACTATCCGGTCCTGATCAATATCTGGGAAGCGGCCGTCCGCGCTACCCACGATTTTTTAAAAGATGAACATATCCAGCATTTTAAACCGCTTATTCTGAATCAGTATTTCGACGCCGTCGATCTTTTCTGCGTCCGTGACGAATCCGGCCGGATAATGGGTTTCATGGGGCTTTCCCCAGAAATGGTTGAGATGCTGTTTGTTCATCCCCATTACTTCGGCAAAGGCATTGGCAAAAAACTGATGGAATACGCAGTGCAGAAACGGTCGGTCCGCAAAGTGGATGTGAACGAGCAGAACCCTGATGCACTGGCATTCTATCAGCACCTGGGTTTCGAAGTAAAACGCCGCTCGCCACTGGATAGCTTGGGATTGCCGTTTCCTGTTTTGCATTTGGAATTGCCCTAGGATCATTGGTTGATTGCCGGTTGAGAATCCGATAAACCACCAGAGGAACAAAATTGTTAAATTGGTATCGCTTATCAACCAGCTATGCTATGACTATCCATGAACAGATCGTGCAGGATGTAGAAACAGTAACCCAAGATACTCTTCTTAGGTTGAAACTGTTCGATTTCCTGCAATTCCTAAAAGCTACTTTACCGCAACAGCCCAACAGAGACAAAATACTGTCCCACGCCGGAACTATTGACGATAACGAAGCAAAGGAAGTACTGAGAATCATCCACGACGAGTTCAACAGAATAGACGGTGAATGGCATTAAAACAGATTGCAATCGACACCAACATCGCTATTGAAATATTAAACGGTAATGAAAATACATTGCAAGTGCTATCACAATACGATATTATTGCCTTGCCTGTAACCGTGTGCGGCGAGTTGATTTACGGTGCAAAAAACTCCCGGAAAGCCCGAAGCAACCTCGATCGGTACATATCATTCATAAATGCATGTGAAATCCTAGACGTTAAAACGCCTGTGGCTTCTGAATATGCTTCAATCAAATTAATTCTAAAGGAAACCGGACATCCGATTCCTGAAAACGACATTTGGATAGCTGCCGTCTGTCAATCTCACGACGTGCCGTTACTTAGCCGCGACAGGCATTTTTCGTATATTTCAACTTTACATCTTCTCGATCTCTGACATGAGCCGACAATTACTTTTACCGCTTGTCATCTTCGCCATTACCGCCTGTCAACCCCAAGAAACCCGGCAGGAAACACCGGCGACGGCAAGCTCGAACAACGAAAGCCTCGTCAAACAATACTTTGAGCATTTCAACAACCACGACTGGCAGCAAATGGCCGCGATGTATTCCGACACTGCCGACTTCAAAGACCCATCCCTCGGCGAAGGCATCGTTACGCAGACCCACGAACAGATCATCAAAAAATACGGCGAGTTGCAACAGGTGATCCCGGATGTACGCGATAGTGTTATCACAATCTATCCCTCGGGGGACAAACACATGATCGTCGAGTTCGTTTCAACTGGCACTGCGCCCGACAAATCGAAATTTGCGCTGCCTATTTGTACCATTTTCACGATCGAAAGTGGAAAAATCACCCAGGATTTTACCTATTACGACAATTTCAGTGAATAAACAGACAGATCCAATGAGAGTGCGACCAATTACAACGGAAGGACAATACGACAAAATGCTTAAATGGGTCGATAGACAATTCGACGATCCGCCTTGCATTAAAACTGATGCAGGGGCCCATCTTCAAGCCGCACTGATATTGATCAAAGCCTACGAAGATTTTTGTTATCCGATTGGTAATTATGATCATTAAAACTCCCTTTCCTGGTAAGCCAGCCCCTTCCCTTTCTCGCAATAATCTTTCAGACTGAGCAAAAACATAGCCCAATTGTAATTGCACCATTGGTAAAACTCGGTCAGTTCGCGCCAGTTGAAATGCTTTAACACGACTGCGGTGATGCCGTTTTTCCTTTCAAAGAGTTCAAACGACACCCCGGTACCGATCCATTCCGGGTCGGAATGGGTACAGAGCCATTCGATGCGCCTGTTTTCTGAGAGTTCAACAATCTGCATTAAGACGCGGTCGTCGTCGCCGAAACCGAAGTCGGAAATAGCGCCGACTTCGGTTTGAACCGTCAGGTCGGTGGTCCAGACGTTGCCCAGGCCTTCCTGCGTTGTTAATACCTCGTATATCTTTGAAATGGGTGCCTTGATATAGTTGATGTGCTCGATCTTTTCCATGGCGTTTGCTGTTGCGTCGGTGATCGGCAAATCTAGTAGCGGCGGCGATGCCATGCATTGGGGAAACGGGACATTCGAGGGGTTAACCGGGACAAATGGTTCCCCACGAATGCCTCGCGCGGCTATTTCCCGCCCCGCAAATACTCCGCCGTCAGCGACTCCTTCGATTTGAGCAAATCGGCCGGGGTACCTTCGAATAGTATCTGGCCGCCTTTGTGACCACCCTCGGGACCGAGGTCGATGATCCAGTCGGCGTGTTTCATGACTTCCGTATTGTGCTCGATGACAATCACAGAATTACCCTGATCGACCAGATGGTCGATAATTTCGAGCAAATGGCCGGTGTCCGACATGTGAAGGCCGGTGGTAGGCTCGTCCATCACATAAATCGTGCCATTTTTATGCAACTCGCCCGCCAGTTTGATGCGCTGGCATTCACCGCCCGATAATGTGCTCAGCGGCTGCCCCAGCGTGAGGTAATTGAGCCCTACCTGATTCATGGCCGTCAGTTTGTGGACCACTTCTTTGGTTTTAAAAAATGCCAGTGCTTCCTCCACCGGCATATCCAGCACGTCGGTGATCGACTTGCCATTGACCTTATATTCCAGTACCTCCGGCTTGAAACGCTTGCCTTCGCAGGTTTCACAAACCGTTTTCACTGGTTCCAGAAATGCCAGGTCGGTAAATATAAAGCCGAGCCCCTGGCATTCGGGACAAGCTCCGTCGGAATTAAAGCTGAACAGTGACGCGCTTACTTTGTTGGTTTTGCCAAACAGCTTGCGAATGTCATCCATAATACCTGTATAGGTCGCGGGATTGGAACGAATGGAAGTACCCACTGCCGACTGGTCGATCACGATCGCTTCCGGATGCTGCAAGAGGAACACCCCATTGATGAGCGAGCTCTTGCCCGAGCCCGCCACGCCCGTCACGACCGTAAAAACGCCCGTGGGGATGTCCACCGACACATTTTTAAGGTTATGCAGTCGGGCATTCTTTACTTTTAACGCACCGGTTGGCTTCCGGAATGTCGATTTGACCTTTAAATCCCGGTTGATAAATCTGCCGGTAAGCGTCGGCGCTTGAAGGAGGCCTTTATAGTCGCCTGAATAGACGATCTCGCCGCCACCACTGCCGGCTTTGGGCCCCACATCTACAATATAATCTGCGACGCGGATTACATCGGGATCGTGCTCAACCACCAGTATCGTATTGCCCTTGTCACGAAGCTTTTGAAGTAACTCATTCAGCCTGTGCACGTCGCGCGGGTGCAGGCCGATGCTGGGTTCGTCGAAAATGTAGGTAATGTCGATCAGGCTGCTGTTCAGATGCTTCACCATTTTAATGCGCTGCGATTCGCCGCCGGATAATGTACCGGTTTCACGGTCGAGGCTCAGGTAGCCCAGGCCAATGTCGACCAAATGTTCCAAACGTTCGGTCAGGGTGTCGATCATCGGTTTTGAAACCGGATCTTGGATCTCCCGAATGATTTTGACCAGCTCCGAAACCTCCATCGCCGACATTTCGGCAATGTTCAAACTATTAATGCGGCTCGCAAGCGCCTTCTCGTTCAGGCGCGCGCCCTTGCACGCGGGACAATCACCCATTTTCAGGAACCGTTCCACTTTTTTGACCGTCTTCTCCGAAATCTCGCTGCTGTCTTTCTGAATGTACAAACGGTTGAATTTGTCTACCAGCCCTTCGTACTTCGTATCGAAAGTCATACCATTGTAGTTGGATTCGTAGGTCCCCTTTCCGTACAGCAGCGTATGCATTTCCTCGTCGGAATAATCTTCCAGCTTTTTGTCATTATCCAGCATGCCGGAAAAAGTGTAGGCCTTCCAATACCAGGTTCCCACGGCGAAAACCGGAAAGAGAATCGCCCCTTCGTTAAGCGACTTCGTAGGATCCAGAAATTTCTCAAGGTCTATTTCCACTTTTTTACCCAAACCATTACATACCGGGCACATCCCGGCAGGGTCGTTGAAGGAGAATGCATTGGAAAAACCGGCGTGCGGCTGGCCCAATCGGGAGAATAGCAGGCGCAAAACGGCCGAAATATCGGTAATAGTACCCATGGTCGAGCGCGAATTGCCGCCAAGCCGTTTCTGGTCGATGACAATGGAGGTGGAAAGGTTTTCGATGGCGTCGGCCTCCGGCTGGCTGATGCGCGGCAGCCGGTTGCGGATAAACATGCTGAATGTTTCGTTCAACTGGCGTTGCGCCTCGGCGCCGATGGTGTCAAAAACAATGGAGGATTTTCCCGAACCGGAAACACCGGTAAAAATGGTGATCTTGCGTTTGGGAATGTCGAGTGAAACATTTTTGAGATTGTTCTCCCTGGCACCGCGAATGCGGATGTACTCCTGATGACTCATGATGTTGCGGTCTGGATGATGAAATGTAATGAGTGAATGATTGAATGACTGAATGATTGAATAAATGGTTCTATTAGCAATCTTCGGTCGGTGAATTTCTATGGAATATTAGTTCTATCAAAATTCACCCATTAAAATTATTTACACATTCACTCATTCAAAATTCAATCATTCAGTCACTCACTCATTCAAAATTCAGGAAGCATTGGCCGCCGAAAAAATCCACTGCACCGCATAACGGTCTGTGAGTGTGGCCCATTGGCCCCGGAGGATACCAGCGGAAAGTGGTGCGGTCACTTCGCCGTTGCGCGCCAGTTTCCTGAACACCGATTGCAACTGCTCCGGAGCCGTAATGCTGATCCACAGCGAAATACTGTTACCGGAAGCTACCCCTTCCTCACCGCCCAGGTCGGATGCAAAAAGCCGGACGTGCTCCGACACCAGGCTCGCGTGCAATACCAGCTGCCTGATTTCCTGAGGAAACTGCTTCCCGCCGGGCGTATCGCCCAGGTATGTGAAGTGCAGCTCCCCCCCGAAGCACGATTGGTAGAAACGCATCGCCTCTTTGCAATTGCCGTTGAAGGTAAGGAAGGGGTATATTGCCATTTTATATTTTATTGATTATAAGCGCGTTCCATTTCAGCAATATCGAGTTTCTGCATGCCCATTACTGCCTGAAACATTTGTCCCGCGCGTTTTGGATCACCGTTGGTCAACCGCTCGGTCAGCATGGCGGGGACGATCTGCCACGATAGCCCGAATTTGTCTTTGAGCCAGCCGCATTGGCTTTCCTGGCCGCCGTCGGCGGTGAGTGTGTTCCAGTAATGATCGATTTCTTGCTGGTCCTTGCAAGTGACAAAAAAGGAAACCGCCTCCGTGAACTTGAACATCGGCCCGGCGTCGAACAGATGTAACGTAAGACCGTTGATCTCGATGACACCCATCATGACCTGGTCGGCTGGCATGTGGCTGCCTTCGCCCCATCTTTTCAGCTGTTTGATCCGTGAATTCGGGAAGAGGCTGGTGTACAGGTTCATCGCTTCCTCTGCCTGGCCATTGTACCAGAGAAACGGGATAATGCCTTGTGTGGTTGACAATTCGCTCATTGTTTGGATTGTTGAAGGTGAATGGTTTGGATAAAAACGGTTTTAGTTTGCTGATGATTGACATTACAAATGTCGCGGGTTATAGGAAAATAAAAGGGGTGTAAAAGCGCCTAACCAAAGGGGTAAAAATGCCAACTGAATATTTTTCTATATTTACGTCTTCTAAATCCAAAATCGTCATGAAACATATCTCGGTATATGTCCCCCAGTGCTCCTACATCGAAGCGGTTTCTCCTGCTTACCGGCTTTTCAACACGGCCAATGATTTTTTGAGGGCATCAGGGAAAGAGCCCAAATTCAATGTGGAATTTGTAGGATTGAACCACGATATCAAAGCCCAGGATGGCGAATATACCATTCGTATCAACAAGCTGCTGAGCGAAGTAGATAAAACCGACCTCGTGATCATCCCCGCATTATGCGGTAACCTGCGCGAGTCCGTCGAGCTCGACAGGCCTGCCATTCCGTGGATGCTTGAAATGCGTGAAAAAGGTTCAGAAATCGCATCGCTATGCCTCGGCGCGTTTCTGCTGGGTGCTACCGGCCTGCTGGACGGCAAAAAATGCTCCACGCACTGGGCTTATTATGAAGAATTTAAAGAAATATACCCGCAAATCGAAGTCGTGGATGGTACCATCATCACCGACGAAGGGAAGGTATATTCCAGCGGCGGCGCCAATTCGATCTGGAACCTGCTGATCTATATTCTCGAAAAATACACAAGCCGCGATATTGCCATCCTGGCGGCCAAATACTTCGCCATCGACATCGATCGCGACAACCAGCGCGCCTTCACGATTTTCAAAGGCCAGAAAAACCACAACGACGACGGTATCCTCGCCGCGCAGGATTATATCGAAAAGAACTACACCGAAAAACTGACGATCGTAGAACTCGCCGATATTGCCAGCGTGAGCCGCCGCAGCTTCGAGCGGCGCTTCAAGAATGCCACCAACAATACCATCAACGAGTACGTGCGCCGCGTGCGCGTGGAGGCGGCCAAGCGCAGCTTCGAGGTGTCGCGTAAGAACGTGACCGAGGTGATGTACGATGTGGGTTATACCGATACGAAGGCATTCAGGGACGTTTTCAAAAAGGTCACGGGCCTGACACCTATTGAATACCGGAACAAATACAGCAAGGATAATTAAGAGCGGCCGACAAGCCGCTTTTTTTATCGAACGGCATTGCGCTAATCATTTGTTTTTCAACACAAAACAATGATTTACCGGTAGCTCATTTTATTTGCTCGCTCTTTTCCAAATGCGCACTTTTGCACCGCCAATTTAAAAATCGAACCAATTTATCGTCATGTCAAAATCCATTTTGATCATCGTGCTCGCCTGCATGATAGGTTCTGCGCACGCACATTCCATTGTACCAGCTATGACCAGTAAAATCGCCTACACTGAAACCGTCGACTGCGGCAGCGTTTCCCTGATTGATATTTTCAGACGCGCCCGCCTGTGGGTGAGCCAGTCGGCGCCGGACAATAAGACCCTGGTCGACGACAAGGAAACGGGCGACCTGGTGACGCAGGGGCACATTACCATCACGATTCCACGGTCGGAAAACAGTGCGGGTGGTGTTTACAGATTCAACTATGTACTTTCCGTTGAATGCGCCAACCGCAAATACCGCGCTTCGCTGGCCAATGTTGAATATCTGGACGGAAACGCCGGACGTTCTGTCCCTCTGGAAGTTTTCAGCCAGAAAAACGAAAACAAAGCCGCTGCTTCGGAGCTCGATGCCAAACTCAAAGCATTACTCGCCGATTTGCAATCGAATGTGAAGGACTACAAGCCGTTCTGAACATGAACACCAACCGCATTACTACGTTTCTCCTTGGTCCCGAACTTTCCTGGCTGGTGATGTACGGACTGACGTTATTGCTCGTTGCGCCCAACCGGCCCGCCACCGAAGCAGGTAACATCCGGCTCGAAAGCCTCGCCTGGTACGTACTCTTCGCGGCGATTGTTCTCTCGTTTTTGCCGCTCCGTTGGTCGCCAATGGGACTGGGCTGGTCCATGCTGCGTATAGGCATCGCCGGTTTAGTGGGAATAACCTCTCTCGCGACCGCATTTTGCGCCGCCATCGACTACCACGATTCCCGGAACTCGGGCGTAGGTACATTATGGATGATGCTGGTGATTTTCGGGGTTATCTTCCTTTTCCTCGGCATGATCGGCGTGAGTCTTTACATCAAATTCAAGTCTTAATATTAAAGCAAATGGTCGACGAAGTCCCTTCTCCGCAAAATACCTACACTGTCCGCTTCGGCGCCTACGAAGTACGCATGAGCCATTGGATCACCGAACCTGCCATTATAAAGGTTGCTACCAACCAGATGATATTCGATATGCCCTCTACCTGGAGCTGCGACGAAGCCAAGTGGATCGACGATAACACCGTCGAACTCAAAACGCGCTTGTACCCGGGCCGCGAATATTGTGATCTGGTCCTCGATCTCAAAGCCGGCACCGGCAAGGCCGTACGAGGCAGCTACCCGTTTGCAAATTCAATGAACAAGCCGCCACGGGAATTCGAGGGCAGTTTGCAGGAGATCTATCGCTGGCTCTAACATTTCGGAACCATGGAAACTACCAGCAAAGGGGTACCAGGCTTTGAACTGTTCGTTCTGCTCTTCTTTACAATCGGCGCGGTGTTTGCCGTGATATCGTTTTCAATCTACCGCAATAGCCGCAACCTGATTGAGAACGGCATTGAAGCCAAAGGCATCGTGATCGACCTGCACCGTTTAAAACCACGTGAATATCCCCTGGCACCATCGATCCGATACATCAAAAGGGACGGCACTCCGCACGTTTTTCACAGCTCGGAAGGCCGCAACCCGCCCGAATACCAGATTGGAGAAGAAGTGACATTATACTACGACCCGAAAGACCCCGATAATGTGCACTTAAAAGGCAATTACCTTTTTGTATATGTATTTGCCGGAATGGGCGCTATGTTCTGGCTGTTTTCGATCTGGTACGTCGGCTCGGCTGTGAAAGCGATATTTCGCTGGCTTTTCAATTGATACACAACAAAAAAAGGACGTCTTCGTGGACGTCCTTTCTTGTTGTTGTATGTCATTCACTAAGCCAAAAGCGGCTTTACCACTTTACCGTGGACGTCGGTAAGACGGTACCGCCGACCCTGATGCTTGAATATCAGCTGCTCGTGATCGATGCCCATCAAATGCATGACAGTTGCCTGGAAATCATGCACGTGCACGGGATCTTTGATAATGTTATAACCAAAATCGTCGGTTTCACCGTACACGAATCCTTTTTTCACACCTGCGCCGGCCATCCATATTGAAAAGCTGCGCGGGTGGTGATCGCGGCCGTAGTTGTCGCGGGTCAGTTTGCCTTGTGAATAAGCACCGCGGCCAAATTCGCCGCCCCAGACCACGAGGGTCTCATCCAGCAAGCCGCGTTGTTTCAAATCGTTGATCAATGCGGCCGAAGCCTGGTCTACGCTTTTGGCCATGATCTTGATGTCATTCGGAAGGTTACCGTGCTGGTCCCAGCCCTGGTGATACAGCTGCACGAATTTCACATCCTTTTCGATCAGCTTCCGAGCCAACACGCAGTTAGCCGCGAACGTACCGGGCTTGCGGGAGTCTTCACCATACATATCGAAAATATAATCCGGCTCTTTGGAAATATCCATGGTTTCGGGCACGGCCGTTTGCATGCGGTAGGCCATCTCATACTGCGCCATCCGGTAGTTGATCTCCGGGTCAAGCAATTTTTCGAACTGTCCTTGTTGCAGTTTCGCGAGCGAATTCAGCATGCGCCTGCGACTGGTACGGTCAATTCCCTCCGGATTATTGAGGTAAAAAACAGGGTCCGGGCCGGAACGGAACACCACGCCCTGATGAATGGACGGCAAAAAACCATTACTCCATAGCTTGGCATACAATGGCTGGTCGCCGCTGCGGCCTTTGGAAAGCAGCACCACGAACGAAGGCATATTCTGGTTATCGGAGCCCAGCCCGTAGCTCACCCACGATCCCCATGAAGGTCTGCCGCCCTGTTGGCTGCCTGTTTGGAAAAACGTGACGGCCGGGTCGTGATTAATGGCCTCGGTAAACATCGAGCGGATGAACGTAACATCGTTCACAATGCCCGAGGTGTAGGGCATCAGTTCACTGATCATCATATCGTTATCCCCATACCGCTGGAATTTGTATTTCGAAGCGGCCAGCGGAAAACTGCTCTGTCCGGCTGTCATACCCGTCAGGCGTTGCCCCTTCCGCACTGATTCGGGGAGATCCTTTCCCCACATTTCTTCCAGTTTAGGCTTGTAGTCGAACAGTTCGAGCTGCGAGGGCGCGCCGCTTTGGAACAAGTAAATAACACGCTTGGCTTTCGGCGGGAAATGCGGGTGCCCGATCGGCAGCCCGGCAGCTTCGGCTCCCTTTTCTCCTACCTTTTTAGCCAACGAATTGTCTGCATTCAAAAGCGATGCCATCGCTGCCGCACCCAGTCCCAGACTCGTTTTCGATAGAAAATTACGCCTGCTCAATTGTTCATGGACATGGTTTTCAAGTTCTCTGTAAAAGCTCATTGCTTTGCTGGTTATCGCTTGATCAAAAATTCATCAAAATTCATTACCGTGCTCGCTACAATGGTTCCTGCTGCAAGCTGCGCGGGATTCAGGGTTTTATCAAGCGGGTATTCACCCACGGCCAGGATCGACTTCATCCGTTTAGGATTCTGGCTAAAATCCTTCAATTCCTCGTCGTACAGCTCTTTCAGCACCATTTTCTCTTTCGTGTCGGGCAGGCGGCTCGTCAGCGCGGTGAATGCATAATCGATCTGTTCGTCGATGGATTTGCCGTTTTTCAGCATTTGCTGCGCCAGCACACGCGATGCCTCCACGAATTGCGGGTCGTTCATGACCACCAATGCCTGCAACGGCGTACTGGTTTTCTGCCGCTTGGTTATACAAAAATGCCTTTCAGCCGCATCGAAGTTAAGCATCATTGGTGGTGGCGAGCTGCGTTTCCAGATCGTATAAAGGCTTCTCCGGTAAAGCGAATCACCATGCTGTTGTTTGTAAGTGACCTCGTTACGCGTCGCCAGCGCTTCCCAAAGGCCCGCCGGCTGGTACGGATATGCGCTCTTGCCCCCTACCCTGCGTGTAAGCAACCCGCTCGATGCCAACGCATTATCACGGATCTGTTCCGCGCTCATGCGGTAGCTCGGGCCACGCGCGTAAAGCCGGTTATCCGGATCGACGTCTTTCATAGCAGGTTCGATTTTGGAAGACTGGCGGTAAGTAGCCGAAGTGACGATCAGCTTTTGCATTGCCTTCACATTCCAGCCTGATTCACGGAAGCGCGCTGCCAGGTAATCGAGGAGCTCGGGATGAGTCGGCAGCTCGCCCTGGTTTCCATAATCGTCGCTGGAAATCACGATCCCTTTTCCAAAATACATCATCCAGAACCTGTTAACAGTTACCCGGGTGAACAGCGGATGGTCCTTATCGAGCAGCCATTTGGCCAAACCGAGGCGGTTTCGCGGATAGTCTTTCGGTATTTTAAAGAATGCGTCCGGCGTATCCATGGTGACCGGCTTGCCCGGTGCGTCGTACGCGCCGCGATTGAGAATGAAGGTCTTGCGCGGATATTTTCGCTCTTTCATCACCATCACATCAATCTGCTTGTCCATAATCTCCGTTTCCTCGCCGATCAATGCGCGGCTCGCCGCCAGTTGCTTTTTGTATCCGGCGTCAATATTAGTCAGGTAATAATCTCTTAAAGAAGCAAGCTGTGCCGGTTTTAGTTGCGCCGGCGGGGTTTTCAATGCCGTCAGCAGCTCATTTTTCAATGTAAACAAACCCTGCATTTCCAGCGCGCTGATGGCTCTGGTATAAATCCGGAATTCGTCGATCTCGAAATTCTTCGTCCGCTGATCCGACAACCGGCCGATATTCAGCTTGTCGACATACCAGTTCGTTTTGTTTTTGCCGTACAAAATACTCTCCGTCAAATGGTCATTATGCACGGTAACCTGCACGGGCTGACCGTTGACGAACAGTTTCAGGCCTGCCGCTTTGCTCAAACCATCATAGGTAAAGCCCAGCTGCGTCCATTTGTTCATCGGGAATTTATCCACCGTCTGTATTTCAATTGCATTCTCCGGCCACACATGGCTGATCGTCAGCCGGATCCGACCGTCTTTCTCCCGGAACACATTCCAGCCGCGATAGCCATTCATTACCCCGTTGGATTTATGCAGCAGCGAACCGCTCACCGCGGGGTCGTGCAGATTAAGCCAGATACTGATGCTGAATGGCTGGTTGCGTTCAAAGAATGCAAACTTGTCGCCAAAACTCACCGCGTTTTCCCCGAAAATATACCGGGCCTTACCCATGCGGCCGTCACGGGAAGCCACGTTGGAGAGGCTGTCGTCGCCTTCTGCATTGGCCTTGTGCTTCGGATTTGCCAGGTTGGCAAACTCCTTGCCCGTCGGTTCGTCGAATGTAAAATGGCCTATCAAATCTGTTTTTTCGGGAAGTAATGCCCTCTCGGGCGCCTTGCGGGCGGCGGCGAGCCATTGCTGGAAAGCGCGTTCGTAAACAGCCACATTGGCGGCCATCGTCGAGCGCTCCTTGGCAAGATTCTCGTGGATGAATTTCAATTTGGCGTCGGCCTCGGGCGTCGGCAGCGTGATAGCCGGGCTCGCCTCACCATTGTAAGGGATCTGGCCGTTTTCATCATTGTTGTTAAAAAACGCATACAATGAATAGTAATCCTTATGGCTGATCGGGTCGTACTTATGGTCATGGCAGCGCGCGCATTCCACGGTCAACCCCAGGAATGTCTTGCCAAACGTATCCACACGGTCGGAAACGTAGGCCGTGCGGTACTCTTCAGGGATAATACCGCCTTCCTGGCTCTGCTGGTGCATACGGTTGAACGCCGTAGCAACCATCATATCGCGGGTCGGATTCGGCAGCATATCGCCTGCCAACTGCCATGTTACGAACTGGTCGTAGGGCTGGTTCTTGTTAAAGGAGTTGATCACCCAATCCCGGAACGGCCATGCAGTGCGCAGGCCGTCGTCCTGATACCCATGCGTATCCGCATAGCGCGCGGCGTCGAGCCAGGGTACTGCCATGTGTTCGCCATAATGCGGAGAGGCCAGCAGCCGGTCGACTACTTTTTCGTAAGCGTTCGGCGATTTATCGTTCAAAAATGCGGTAACCTCCTCAGGTGTCGGTGGCAGGCCGGTCAGATCGAGCGAAACGCGGCGCAACAATGTAGTTTTGCTCGCTTCCGGCGACGGCTTCATATTCTTGTCTTCCAGCTTTTTAAGGATAAACCGGTCGATGTCGTTGCGTACCCACGCTTCATTTTTCACCTTGGGCAATGCGGGTTTTTCCACTTTGGTAAATGCCCAATGCGGCTTGTACTCGGCGCCTTCTTCCACCCAGCGGATGAGAATAGCTTTTTCGCGGGCAGTAAGCGATAAATGTGACTCGGGCGTGGGCATAACCATCTCAGGGTCGGTCGACAAGATTCGGTGCACGAGCTCGCTGCTGCCAGGCTTGCCGGGTTTAATGGCTTTCAAACCGCTCTCCGCTTCCTTTTTGTAGGCCACTTCGGCCACATCGAGGCGCAAATTGGCCTTCTGGTGATTGGCATCGGGTCCGTGACAGGCAAAACAGCGGTCCGACAGGATGGGCTTTACGTCGTAAGTATAGTCGACAGGCGCCACCAGGGTATTCATTTCAGCGGCCACGTCGTCGGGCAGATCGACCTTTTTGTCACAAGACATTAAAAAGTATCCGGCTGCGGGGACCAACAAACAATATTTAAACCAGGAATTCAACATCATCAAAAAATATTATTACCAGCGGCAGCTTACAACAGAGAACAATTAACAAAGCATCCAGCAATCCAATTCTCCATTCTCTTAATCCTAATTTAATCATTTCCCTTCAATTGCCGTCGACTTAAGTCGACGGCAGAGGATTTTAGTGTACTAGTAGCCAGGATTTTGTGTTAATGTGGCTTTGCCATTTTTGGTGCTATATACAATGGCTTGCTGGGGAATTGGATAGTATTGGTGCCGTTCTTCGAATTTGGCGCCGCTGAGATAGGTGCGAAGATTCTTTTCTTTTTCCAGATAAGTGTTCAGCACCTGCACGGCCACTCCCCAGCGGACGAGGTCGAAGAAACGATGCCCTTCCATCGCGAATTCGAGGCGGGTTTCAAACCGCACCGCGTCGCGTGCGGCGGCGGCATCTTTCCACGGGTCATTGTACAGCCCTACCACGTAGTTGGCAGCAGCTTTACCAGCCTCCGTCTTCACGAAACCATCCGGATTGGCGGCACGTTTGCGAATCATGTTCACGTATTCGCGTGCTTTTTCGAGGTTACCCAACTCCACTTCGCATTCTGCCAGCCAAAGGAGCACGTGATCATAGCGGATGAGCCGGTAATTGTTGGTACTAAGCCGCGGATTGCCGGTTTTGCCGGACTCGGCCTTGCTTACGATCTGCTTTTTGGAAGAATAAGGCCCCGCATACGACTGGTCACGGATCCAGAACCGGCCCGGATGCACGCCCCAATCGATGTAGGGAATGCCCCGACGACCGAGCGTCCAGTCCACGCGGGAATCGAGGCGGCCGGTGTAGGGCTCAAACGGCGCCGAAGAAAGCAGCCCTTCATCATTCTTGACATTCTCATCATTGAACGTCTTGATCATCGGCAAACCTTTTTCGTCGGTTTTGTAGGCATTCACCAGGTTTTGGGATGCCTGGAAAAAGCCGCAGCAGCCGCCTGGGCCATTCGGGTACATATAGGTAAGCTCATCGCCTGCATTCCCGCCCGAGCCGTCGGCTGCCGTCACTGTGTATTGCACCTCGAACACCGATTCGGCATTATTCCGGGTCTCGGCCGCGAAATTGTCATGAAAACGCTCCATCAGCTTGTACTTCCCACTGTTAACCACTTGCAACAATGCTTCCTTTGCCGCCGTAAGATGCTGCACATTCGGCTGACCTTTCGGAAAACCCTGAAACATATGGCATTTGCCGAGGTAAGCATACGCCGCATTTTTGGTCGGACGGCCGGGATCGGTTTGCGACACCGGCAGGTTTTCAGCCGCGAATTTAAAATCCGCTTCGATCTTCGGCCAGGCATCTTCGGTATTGGGCAGCAGCACGCTTTCCGGGCTTTCGGGATCCCAGGTTTGCTCATCGAGGTAGGAAATGTTGCCCCACATTTTCTTGGCTTCGAAATGGTAGTGCCCCCGCAGGAAACGGGCTTCGGCCATAATCTGCGTTTTCCGCTGATCGGACAGGCCCTGTACCTTGGGCAGCGATCTCAAAACGTCGTTCGTCCGTGCAATGCCGTCGTACAATGTCCTCCATTTTCCGTAAATGTGGGTATTGGTCGAAAGCCATACGTAGCGTTCGAGAAAAGTTTGCTCCGGCTGATCACCGGCGTCGGAGCCTTTGTAAGCGTCATCGGAAACGACGCTGCCGAAAATCCAGTTCGAAACCGCACCGTGCCATGAGGTAACCCCGCTGGTACCGATGCCGTCGAGCAGCGCATAGGCGCCCACGAGCGCCCCCTCGATACCCGAGGTGGTAAGGATAATATCAGGACTATACTGTCCCTGAGGCCTCTTTTCGAGAAAATCGTCGCCGCAGGAGGTTGCGAGGAGCAATAGCAACGGTATGAATATCTTTTTCATGGGATTGATTTTAAAAACCGAGACTGATACCTACGATGAATGCTTTGGGCGTCGGATAAACCCCTTCGTCCACGCCGATCTGACGATCGGAACCGCTGTTAAAGTTGCGGAGGTTGATTTCAGGATCCAGACCAGTATACTTTGTGAAAGTCAGCAGGTTTTGTCCCTGAATGTAAACCCGCAGATGGTCTGCGCCGATTTTGGACAAAACCGATTTCGGCAAAGTGTAACCGAGTTGGATATTCTTGAAGCGCAGGTAAGAACCGTTCTCCACGAAATAGGTCGAAGGCTCGCCGCTCTGGGCGTCGTTCGCGTCGAGAATGGGCAGTTTGGCATTCGGATTATCGGGCCGCCATGAGTCGTAGAGCATTCTCTTAGACCGGTTGCCCTGGAAAACCTCGAAGTCGGTCCAGTAGCGCACGTGGTTGAAAATGTCGTTCCCCTGCACGCCCTGGGCGAAAATGGCGAGGTCAAAGCCTTTGTAGCCCACATTCACATTAAGGCCGTAGGTAAAATCCGGGTGTGGATTACCGATGTAAGTCTGGTCCTGCGCATTGATCACGCCATCGCCGTTCACATCGCGGTACTTGAATTTACCCACGCCTTGAGTGCGCTTGCCGTCGATGTAAATATTCGAATCGTAGTAGCCGGGGAACCTGGCGTGATTTTGTACTTCTTCCTCATTCTGCATGATACCATCTATAATGTAACCATAGAACGACGAGATCGGCCGGCCGGCAATGGAGCGCGTCACCGCCGGGGTACGCAGCGAGAACCCAGGCAGGAAATCGTCCGGATTTTGGGGATCCAGGGCAATGATTTTGTTACGGTAAGTCGAGAAATTGACCCCAATACTATAAGTAAGCTGTCCGTCCAGGGCATGGTCCTGATAGCTCAGGGCGAGGTCTACTCCCCTGTTTTGCATGGAAGCTATGTTTTGAGCGGGAATGGCGGCATCGCCGAGACGAGGATCGTAGGCTTTGGTATACAACAAATCCTTCGTCTGCCGGTCGAAAACGTCGAGGCTCATGTCAAACTTACCTTTGAACAAATTGGCGTCTATGCCCACATTGACCGTCGTGGTCGTCTCCCATTTGGCATTAGGATTACCGAAACGGCCGAGGTCAAATCCCTGCATATAACCGATCGGACTGCTGCCAAGGCCATACCCACTGCTATTCGGATTGCTCTGATAGGTGGAATACGCATTAAAATCCCCGATTTCCTGATTACCCGTCTGCCCCCAACCTGCGCGGACCTTCAAATCACTTACAAAATCGACACCCGACATGAAGCCTTCCTTCGATAAACGCCAGCCCACGCTCGCAGCCGGAAATGTAGCATAGCGCGATGCTGCCTGGAAGCGCGAGGAGGCATCGCGTCGTAAAGTGGCCTGGAGCAGGTATTTGTCGTCGAATGCGTAATCCACACGGCCGAAATACGAGAACAACGACCACGACGAAGACGCATAACCGCTATTGGTAGCTGTGGCAGGATTACCGGCATCGATGTACCGCAGATCGATATTATTGGAAAAAAAGCCCTGGCGATAGGCATTCACAAAATCGCCGAAGGAATCAATGGATTCCAGGCCGACGAATGCATTCAAATGGTGCATCTCGCCGAATGTTTTATCATAAGTAAGGGTGTTGGTCCAGGTCCAGGAATAGCCGTATCCCCGGTTTTCGCTCAGGCTGTTCACGTTAGTTCCGTGGGCGAGCTCGATCTCAACAGGCGTGTAATACTTACCGGCAGAAGCCGTCAGGTCGAGCCCGAAACTCGTTTTAGCCGTCAGGTTTTTCAAAATATCGAACTCTGCATACGCATTGCCAAACAACCGGAGGTCTTTATAACCATTGTCCTTGTTACGCACGAGCTGGCCTACGGGGTTGTTCGCATTTCCGAGGTTGCTGCCCAGGGTACCTGCGAAATTGCCGCCAATGTCGTACACCGGGATAATCGGCTGTGCGCGGTAGGTATTCGAAACCTGGCTCGTTTCGCTGTTATTACCGTAATTGCCCTGGCGACGTCCGTAGGCAACCTGCAAATTCTCTCCTATCCGGAGCTTCTTTTTAATGGTAAACTCGGTATTCGCCCGGACGGAATAGCGTTTATAGCCATTGTAAAGCAAAATGCCCGTTTGGTTAAAATAATTGGCTGAAAACGAATACCGGCTCACCTCGGACCCACCCGAAACACCGAGCTGGTAATTCTGAATGGGTGCATCGTCGAAAACCTCGCGCATCCAGTCGGTACCTTTCTTGTTAGCCTTGGTAATAGAGAATTTGGTTTTGCCAAACTGAGGGTCGGTATATCGGTCGTAACTGTAATTGGCTGGGTTTACCCGCGGATCGCCTTCCGCAGCGCCATCGGGAATAATGTAATCCGGAATTACCGGCGTGGGGCCATTGCCATATTGCGAATGCTCCGGGTTACCCGTATTAGGGTTCACCACGTTGGCATTCTTCTTGCTCTGCCAGAGGTATTCGCCATATTCCTGTGTGTTGAGCAAATCCATTGTTTTGGCCAACTTCTGCACCCCGAAATAGGCGTCGAATGTAAGTTTCGGCACACCGGATTTGCCCCTTTTGGTAGTGATAATCACCACGCCGTTCGCCGCGCGCGAGCCGTAGATCGAGGCCGACGATGCATCCTTTAATATCTGTATCGACTCAATATCATTCTGATTGATCGTATTGAGGTTCCCTTTCGTAGGTACTCCGTCGATAATGTAAAGCGGATCATTGTTCCCGAGCGTTCCATACCCGCGCACACGCACGGCCACGCCCCCGCCCGGCGTATTATCCGTGCCCACGGTCACGCCTGCGGCGCGCCCCTGCAACTGCTGCGCGAGGTTGGTGGCAGGTACAGAAAGCAGCTTTTCGGCATCGATCACGCTCACCGACCCGGTAATATCCCTGCGCGACTGCGTCGTATAGCCCGTCACGACTACTTCGCTCAGCGCCTTGATGTCCGGATCGAGCGCGACATTGATCACCGAGCGGTTTACAACCGGGATTTCCTGGGACACATAACCCACGAAGCTAAATACCAGCACTGCCTTCTCGTCGGGCACGACCAATTCGAAGCTCCCGTCGCCGCCGGTAATAGCGCCTTGCTGCGTGCCCTTCACGACCACGCTCACGCCCGGCAGGCCTTCCTTGTTATCGGAGCCGGTAACCTTGCCTTTCACGCTGATGTCCGCCCGGTGCAGGTACGGCAGCGGTACCGGTTCGAGCAGCTTCGGAGCGTCGGAAAACGACTCGTCGGGTTTGCGGATCAGGATAATGTAGTTGCCCGATACGGAGTAATGGATTTGTAATGGCCCCAACAGCTCCTTCAACACCTTGCTGAGCTTCTGGTTTGAAGCCTCCACGGTTACTTTCTGGTTCGATATCAGGGAGGGGATGTATGAAAACCTGACTTTGGCATTCTTTTCAAGCGTCGTCAGCACCTGTTTAAGGTCTTGCTGCCTGACTTGAAGCGTGACCTCCCGGTTCAGGATTTCCTGGGCGACGCCGTCGTTGGCAAGGGCCAGGCTTTGAAAGAAGAGGGACACCAGAAATGGTATGCATGTAACTTTCATCGCAGCTACCAAATATTTAAATGGTAAACTATTTTTTTTCATACTTTTACGATGGTTTTTGGGTGTTCACAAACGACAAAGACCTTCCTCTCTCCCGTTTTGGGAGATTTAAGTTTCGCTTAAAATCTGGGGAATTTTCAGAGCCGGAAACGCTGGACCCGTTCCCGGCTTTTTTGCTTTCTACAATCGGAGTTTAATCATATGTTAAGGGTTTAGGATGAATAGGCAGGTAAAAACTATTTTGTTATCTGCAACCTTCACTCGAAATGACGACCTGGCCGTCGCTGACGCGGTAGGCCGCTCCGAGGGTCTGGGTGATGATATCGAGTTTGGTGAAGAAGGGCTCGTTGCTCAGCTCCACGCGCAGCGAACAGTTCTCCATCACCGCGGCGTCGTACACGATCGGGATACCATACACCGTCTCCAATGCAGAGAATACCTTGCTCACCGGCTGATTCTCAAACACAAATCCCGCTCCCGGGTCAGGCTTGATGAGTTCGAGCGGCATATTGGTGATGGATTTGGAAACCACATTATCCTTCACCGAAAATATCGCCTGCTGGTTGGGCGTGAGAAGCAGTTCCGTGTTGCGCTCGGTGGGATTTTCAATGTCCTTCAAAGGCAAAACCGACACTCTTCCGCTTCTTACGAGTACTTCCACATTTGTGTCGGTGGCTTTAACCAGAAAACTGGTTCCCAGCACCCTGGTTACCAAACCGTTGGCATACACAAAAAACGGGTTCTGCGGATCCTTCCTTACATCGAAAAACGCCTCCCCGGACAAGAATACCTCCCGCTTCTTGTCATAGATGAAATCTGCCGCATAACTGATCCTGCCCGCAGGTGCGAGGCTTACCTTACTGCCATCCGGCAGCCCCACGCGCATTGCCTTGCCCGTCGTATTGATCACCTCCCGCAAGGCCTTCGACGACTCCGGCGCATAGGCAGTCCGGCGGACGGAACCATTCATTGTTTGGCCGTTTTTCCACCAAAAAGCTCCGCCCAGGCCCAATACCAACGTTGCCACCGCAGCCACGGAAAGCCATTTCCGCCATAGCACGCGTTGCATCGGCTCTTCGGCGCCTGCCTGCGTCGTATGCAGGATCCGCTGCACCTGGTCTTCCAGCTGCTGGTCGGTTACAATGGCTGCATGCTCGCGCCAGGTCGTGATCAGTTCCCGGGCTTGCTGCATAATCACTTTTTTATCGGGATAGAGGCGTACGATCTCTTCCCAAAGCCCTTCGGTCGCATCGGCTTCGCCAACAACCCACCGACGGAAACTATCGTCTTGCAGGAAGTCTTCCAGATCGTAATCTTTATAATATTTCATAACAAAACACCATTAGGTGTGTTTACAGGGAGGATAATCGGCAAATGCGGGAATCATCATCGAAAAAAATAAAAAATCTTTCGACAAAGAATCAATTCTTTGATATTCAGGCACATAAAATCAGAAAAAATGAAGGCAGAATGGTGTGCCACTTGTCGCGGAAGAGCCGTAACGCTTGCGAGAGCAGGTTCGCCACAGCAGGCCGGGAAATATCGAGCACCGCCGCGATCTGCTCATGTGACAGGCCTTCGAAGAATTTAAGGTGGATGATTTCACGCTGGCGGGGTGTCAGCGAATACAATACCGTTCCGATCTGTTGCTTTCGGCGTTCGTCAGTTTCGGTCGAGATCAGCCGGCTTTCGATGTCTTCCTCAGCTTCCTGGCCTTCATGCCAACTTTCAAACGGGGTAAGTCCATGCGTACGCTCGATCTCTTTCAGCAGCCGGTTACGAAGGCTTTTCAGCAAATAAGGCCGGATTCTGTCGGTATCGGTGAGGAAGCGGCGGCGGTCCCAGAGTGAGGCAAAAAGATCATGAATACAATCGTTCAGCGTGTCACGGTCATGGATAAACCGGGAACCATATTCGAACAGCGCACGGAACTCGCCCCGGATCATCTCCTCAAAAACGGCGGCATCGCCGTTTTTGAATTTCTTCCAACGTTCGAGGTCCTGCTCCATCGGTCAGCCAGTGTACAAAATGAATGCTTTGAATGATCGAATTTCTTTATTAAGTAAAATTTTACCCGGAATTACTCCAATCCGATCATTCACAATCGGGCGAAATGCCGTCAGGGCTTCTTGTACCCCCGGGCAGCATCGTCTATCACCAGCACCCAATCATGCCCGTAGCCGGATGTAGGCGGGATGAATCTGTTGACCGACTTGTTATCGAACTTGCCCGCGTCCCGCACCTTGCCGTTCCGCGGATCGTACCAGAATGCTTCGAGGCTCGTGCCGGATATTTTGCCAGGGTTTACGGAGAAGGGTCTTCCGGAGGCCGTATATACAAAGAGGTAATCTCTTCCGCGAGTCGCTTGTACACGCTCGGGCGCCGGTAATGCATTTTCAATTATAATGGACTGGTCGGGGACACGGTCGGTGATCGGGCGGGATTCCATCAATTTCCGTACATACTTCATTTCCAACGCGCCGGGCAGGTCCAGGGCCTGCTGCCAGAAAATATGCGGACCGTTCACCGCTTCGCGATTGGGAGAGTACATCTGCCATATATCGTGGCAACCATAGGTATGTCCGAATGCGCCCGCAAACAAATCCAGGTAGGCTGATTTGCGGACATCATACGCACTCGACGTGCCGTTTTCCTTCGCATTGAAACATACCGGATGATCTTCGTAAATAGGCTCTGCATCGATAACCGGCTTCACGGGCGTGCGGTTGTACGACCGCTGAATGTTATCGTAAACCGGCGAATCGCGGCAATGGCCCGTCTGGAACATATTGAAATCGAACCATTCATCATCGTGGAACCACTCACCTGCCCCCTCCTTGTTCGGTTGCGGATGGTAGGTCATCAGCGCCTTGCCGTGCCCGCCCACGCCCTCTGCAATCCCGGCCGCCATGGCCCGCCATATTTCTACGTCACGGCTGTCTTTGCGGGGCTGCCGGTCGCCGCCGAGCACCCATATTACATTTGATCGGTCCTTGTAGCGGCTACCAAGCCATTTTCCATAGGCTTTTGCGTTATTTTCATTGAAGATTTCAGGCCCTTTCCCCCAGGTATTCTTGAAAACCTTGTCGCCCCAGGTGGGCAGGAAAGCGATCGTCAACCCGTATGCCGCCGCTTTGTCGATAATGTAATCGACATGCTTGAAGTAGTTCTCATTCGGCTTCGTCGGATCGTGGTTGAGCAGTGGCTTTTCGCCATACGGATTAGGCTCATCCAGGCCGTCGAATTCTGCCAACGCTACGGCCTGAATAACCGTAAAACCCTGTTCTGCACGCTTTTGAAGGTAATAATCGGCCTCGGAGCGGTCGAGGCGGTGAAAAAGCTCCCAGGCGGTATCGCCAAGCCAGAAAAAATGCTTACCTTCTTTGAGTAAAAACCGTTTGTTTTCGCTTACCGTATAGTGTTGTGCTTGTGCTCCAGCGAGGGTGCAGCAGAGGATTATCCTGATAATGAGCCTGATGGGTTTCATACAATAAGGAGATTATCGCGGGTTGTTTAAAGAAATTCTTCTAAAAATACCACCGGAAAATAAATTTTAACGCCGGTTAATAATTATAAAATGCTCATTATGAACCAAATACTTAATCAAAAGTTCTACTTTATCTAAAAATACTCGTAGAATATTTATGACCGAAAAGTAATTTGTTTCATCGAAATAGGTATAAATGATTAATATTGATGTACTAATTGTACAAGATCTAACCCCAGCGCCCCCTTCTATGAGAAAAACTTCTACATCCCCGGCATTTTCAGCCCGTTTTTTGTCAACAACCTCGTGATCGGGTGAGCAAGTGGTCGTCCGGCATTGTTTCGGAAGGCCGGCGATACCCGAAACAGACGTCGTACACTTCATGGACATTCGTGCCCCAGAGCACGCAATACGTCAATGTAATTCCATCTATCAATCTAACCTATTTCTTCTATGGCAGAACCGTTTCTTTCAGAGATCCGAATCATGAGCTTTGTCTTTGCTCCCAAGGGCTGGGCGCTTGCCAACGGACAGCTACTACCTATCAATCAGAACCAGGGATTGTTCTCTCTCCTTGGAACGACATTTGGAGGCGATGGCCGGGTGAACTTCGCATTGCCGGACTTCCGGGGCAGAACCCCCATCCACGTCGGCAGCGGACACACGCTGGGCGAACGCGGTGGTGAACAGGCGCACACGTTGAATATAAGCGAGTTGCCTTCGCACAACCACAATGTTTCCGCCATAGACAACACGTCCATTGTAAACACCAACAATCCGACGAGCACTTATTTCTCCAACACGCAGCCCAATACCATTTACACGAGCACCATCAGCAATCTGACTACGCTCAACGCGGCCACGGTCGGTAACGTGGGAGGAAGCCAGGCGCATTTGAACATGCAACCATTTCTGACGCTGAGCTTTTGTATCGCATTGCAGGGAATATTTCCTAGCGCAACCTAATCGCCGGCCGACTGTATCCTATTCATAACCCTAAAAAACTTATTGTAAATGGCACAACCTTACGTAGGAGAAGTCAGAATGTTTGCAGGAAACTTTGCCCCTGTCGGGTGGATGTTTTGTGAAGGACAACTGCTCCCCATCTCTGAATATGAAACCCTGTTTAATTTGATCGGCACTACTTACGGCGGCGACGGACAAAGTACCTTTGCACTTCCCGACCTCCGGGGTCGTCTCCCCATTCACCAGGGCAACGGTTTTATCCTGGCCGAAACCGGCGGAGCGGAAGAAATCACGCTCACGGTACAGCAAATTCCAGCGCACTCGCACGCCTTTATAGCTTCGACCAACCTGGCGGACTTGCCCAGCCCAGCCAACGGAATACTAGCCGTTTCAACGACGACGAACGTATTTTTCAACGACCCGCCAGCCGTAGCGATGGCGGCCAGCAGCGTATCCGGCAACGGCGGAAGCCAGCCCCATACCAATTTCCAGCCTTACCTCTGTGTCGATTTCATCATTTCACTGTTTGGGATATTTCCGTCTCCAACCTAGAAATCCCAGATCAACGAAATACGAACGTCAAATCTCATTCAACTGTCATGGATCCTTTTGTAGCAGAAATAAGAATATTCCCATTCAACTTCGCGCCCCGCGGCTGGGCATGGTGCGACGGGCAGCTGCTGCCCCTTTCCCAAAACACCGCATTGTTTTCGCTTCTGGGAACAACCTATGGAGGAAACGGCAAATCCAACTTTGCGCTGCCTGACTTGCAAGGTCGCGCACCCATGCATCCGGGACAAGGCCCCGGTCTCTCGCTTCACGACCTTGGCGAGACGGGCGGCTCGGAAACGGTGAGCTTGCTTACCTCGGAAATTCCGTCGCATAGCCACCAGATCAGGGCCGTACCGGAACCTGCCGACCTGAAAACGCCGACCAGTTACTCTCTGGCGGCATCCACACAAGGAAAGGTCTATGCGACCGGGGCAACCAATACGACAATGAATGCAAACCAGATACAGCCCGCAGGCGGGGATCAGCCACACAATAACATGATGCCGTATCTGACATGCTATTTCTGTATTGCATTGCAGGGGGTATTCCCTGCGCGCGGCTAACCCAATGCCTGTGAGTACTGTTTTTTTGACAACCTATGAAATTCGAGCTTAGTAATACCACCCTTTCACTCAGGCCGATTAACCAAAAAGACCTGCCCTACCTGCTGGAAATCTATGCGACCACGCGGGAAAAAGAACTGGAACGGGTGCCGCATTGGACCGACACCATGAAGAAAGAATTCATTGCCGGCCAGTTCAACGCTCAGCACGAATACTATCAAAAAAACTATACAGGGGCTGATTTTTGGGTAATAGAATCTCAAAACAAAATCATCGGGAGGCTTTACCTCCACGAAAACTTCCAGGGCAAGGGTATGCGGATCATTGACATCAGCATTCTGCCGAAATACCGCAACCGCGGATTAGGCCAGGGGATATTCAGGGATTTAATGGGCCGCGCCGCTGAATTGGAGCGACCGCTCAGCATCCATGTAGAAACCTTCAATCCTGCCAGAAATCTGTATACCCGCCTTGGATTTAAGACAGTCAGTGAAACCAATGGAGTTTATCATTTAATGGAATGGAAGCATACGATTTAAGCCAAGTGGCCGCAGCAGATTTCACACATCACATAGGGAAAACGGTAGTCATCCATTTTGCAAAAGACTTTTCGCTGCCGTCTACCATTTTGAAAGTGCTGGAACTGAATACTTACAGTCCACTCGAACGGGGTGCCTTTTCGGTCGAATTTCAAACCACCGGTGAAAACCGCGCCATAGCGCAAGGTATTTACCGGGTCGAATATCCCGACGGCAAATATATGGATGTCTTCCTGGTCCCAATCGCGCACGATCCGGGCGGAATGCGCTACGAAGCAGTCTTCTCTTAAGCCGGGCCGGTCCCGGATTCTTTCATTTTTACCAATTCATCCTATGACTCGAACATTTTACTTCAAACTGAAACCATGAGAAATGTCTACCTATACCTGGCGGGGGTGGCTCTACTGGCGTCAGGTGCTGAGATCGTCAGCAAAATTTCCGATGACTCCCGTCTTCCCCGTGAAGAATGGGTGGCCAAAAAGGAGAAACAGAACGCTTCCAGAACAAAGGAACGCATCCCCTATACGCGTGCGCGCAAGCGCGCAGGCACGGCGGCATTTTTAGCGCCGAGCATCACTGCTACCAACACTTATGCGATCACCAACAATACGGGGCCGTCGGGCGCCAGTGCAGGTGACGAGCTGGAATACACCATTGTAATCACCAACGGCGGCCCCGATCCCGCCAATGGAACGGTTTTTACTGAAACGATCGACGCGAACACTACACTCGTGGCCGGCTCGGTGAAAGCCAGCCCGATCGCCCAAAATGATAGCTACAATACGATCGGCAATGTCAATATCGATATCCCTGCCGGTAGTGGTCTGTTTGCCAACGACATCAGTCCCGCCGGCACCCCAATCAGCCTGAACAGCACTACGAATGTTACTACTGCCAACGGCGGTACTGCAGTTATTACGGCCGCGACAGGCGCATTTACCTATCAACCCGCGGCGGGTTACACCGGGAACGATACTTTCACTTACGAAATCCAGAATGGCTCCGGCATGACTTCCACTGCCACCGTTACGATCTCGGTAGGAAATGGCGCCAACCAGGCTATATGGTTCATCAATGGTGCGGCCGCCCCGGGTGGAAACGGCACGCTCGCCAGTCCGTTCCAGACTTTGGCACAATTTCAGGCCATTAACGATGGCGGGGCCGGCCATGCCAAAGACGGGCATGCAATCTTTGTTTACAGCAACGGTTCTACCTACTCCGGCAATATCACCCTGCGTAACACACAAAGCATTTTCGGACAGGGCGCTACACCTACATTACTTTCACTGACCGGATTTACGGCACCCAGCGGTGCCAACCAGCTCCCGGCAACCGGAGGCACGAGACCTACACTTGGAAGTGCATCTGGAGACGTACTAACTGCGAATGGCGCCGCCACCATCCGGGGCTTGAATATCGGTAACAGCGCCGGGGCAAAAATCGCCGGATCGGGTGCAGGAACGCTGACAGCCAGCGAGATCAATCTGACAGGTAATGGTTCGGCCCTTAATCTTTCCAGCAAAACACTTGTCCTGGACTTCGGTCAGGTTTCTTCCACGGTATCGGCGAGCCCAAGCCCGATTGCAATTTCGGGGAGCACCGGTAGCTTAAATATTGCCAGCGGTACGCTCACCGCCTCGACGGTACCTGCCCTCAATATTGCCGGCACCGGTGGGGGCATTGTATTGAATGTAACGCTGAACGCCGTCAACGCCAATGGCGGAAGCAAGGGTATTTCCCTTTCCACGACAACGGGCTCCTTGCAAGTGACCGGTAGTGGCACAACGGCGGGATCGGGCGGTACGATCCAGAACATTTCTGCCCGCGGTATCGAGTTGCTGAATGCAACCAATATCACGCTGAAAAATATGAACCTGACCAATGCGAATACCACCGACGGAACAACACCTACCAACCAGGACAATTCAGCGGCTAATGCAGCGGTACACGCGCTGAATGTCAACGGACTAACCATGGATCGCATCGTGATCAACGGTACCGTCGCCCAGGAAGGTATCAACCTGCGGGGTTCCAGCAACTTCAATTTTACCAACGGCTCGGTCGGTTCTTCAGGACAAACCAGCGAGGAAGGTTGTATCTACGCGATCAACACCGGTGGTACGAACACCATTGTGAATTCAACCTTTACCGACCCAGGGGGACGCGCGGCGTATTTCAGCAATACCAATACCAATATGACCTTGCTGACAGTCGATAACTCGACCTTTCAGGACTCGAATAATTCCGGGCTTCAGTTCTTTGGCTACGGGACTTCCAATATGAAACTGAAAGTTCATAACAGCAGCAAGTTCCTGCGGAATCCAACCGTAGGCGTTTATGTCGGCGCTAATGAGAATGCCGTTATGCAGGCAGACATCAAAGATTCCCAGGTCGATGTAGGCAACGGGGTCGGAAGGATGTTCGACCTGGCGGCGGCAGGAACCGCTACGCTCAAATTCAATGTGACCAACAATACCGGTAACTTCAATGGTGGCATCGGTATCAACCTGTTTGCATTCGCAGCGGGCTACCTCGAAGGAAATGTCATTGGCAATACTGTGTTGAACAAGGCTGGTTCGTCGGGTGTTTCGGCCATTGTACACTCGGCCGAAGGAACTTCTGCAAGAGGTACTTTCCTCATCCAGAACAACACCCTCACGTCAGTTGACGCTCCGGGTATCGCCGTTACCACCACTTCAAGTACTGCTGCCCAGAGCAATATGAATGTCGCCAGCAACAACATTACAGTAACCGACTCGGGAGCAGGGGATATTTACTTTGGTATGGATATGGCCACAACCGGTGCTGCCGGTAATAATTCCAAGCTTTGTACGAACGTGACTAACAACGCCGTCACAAAGCCGGCATCCATTATCGCATATCGCACCAGATCCGGTACCGCAACGACCACGCTGGTGGTACAGGGTAACGGAACCAATATTGCGGACGTATGGGCTAACGGAGGAAACACTCCTGTCGGAAGTACCACGCAGAGCGGATCGGGCAACCCGTATTTATTCGGCCAAACATGCGCGACACCGAACGTTAGCGCGTTGCGTGAAGGTGTTATCGAAGAGCCGACCGCCGAAACCATCGCGGCAATGACAAGCCCTGCCCAGCCTGAGACAGCGAAAGCTGTACAGGTTACTCCATCCGCCGAACCGGTGAAAGAAGCCATTTCCGGACCCGTATCGGTGCCAAATACCGCCAGAACGGAAGCTGTGCAGTCGGGTGAAACAGTGACCGTCAATGGAACCGGCAGTGGTTTCGTAATCCCGGCCAGCAAAAGCACCACCATCAAGTTCCGGGTGACAATCAATAACGACATCCCGGTTTCCGATTGCGAGGTTTCGACACAAGGTACGGTGAGCGGCAGCAATTTTGCCAACGTTCTGACAGACGATCCGAACGCAGCAGGGCCCAACAATCCGACGGTTACCCCCGTTGTTTCGGTACCGGTAATCACTTTCTGCCCAGGTGACCAGACTTTCTCACCCGATGCAGGAACTTGTACGTCCAGCCAGACATTTACAGCCACCGCAGACGGATGCCCTGCTCCTACCATTACTTACACGGTAGGCGGCAACCCGATCACATTCCCATACGCATTCCCAGCCGGCGAGACAACCGTGCTCGTAACGGCTTCGAACGGCATCGGAACGGCTCCTACCTGTTCGTTCAAAGTGACGGTAACCCCTACCCCAGCACCGCCGATCACCGACCAGCCTGACGCGGCGACGATCTGTGCAGGCTCCGGCACTTCTTTCACCGTAGCTACTTCGCAGACAGGTGTAACTTATCAATGGCAGAAAAAACCGTTCGGCGGCTCATTCACGGACATTACAACCGGAACAAACCCGACCGCCGATGATCCGACACTGACATTGAGCAACGTTCCTGCTGGCGATAATCTTTCGGAATACCGTTGTATCATCACCAACCCTTGTAACAGCAGCACTTCCAACGCGGCGGTACTGACCGTGAACCAGATCACCGGTTCAAGCATTGCGGGAACTACTACCGTGAACCAGGGTGCACCGGCGCCAAACGTTACTTTCAGTGCTACCGGCGGTACTTTGCCCTACACGTTCACTTACAAGGTCAATAATGGAACCAACCAGACGGTGAGCACAGCCGGTGTGCAAACCAGCGCAACTGTAAGCCAGTCGACTGCTGCCGTGGGCACATTTACCTATGAACTGGTGACGGTGACCGATGCTCAGAACTGTACATTGACACCGCCTTCGGCTCAAACAGCCACTGTAACCGTATCGAACAACCTCACGGCAACGATCTCCGGCAGCACCACCGCTTGCCAGAACGAAACCGCGCCTAAGATTACGTTTACGGCCGTGAATGGTGTCGCTCCGTTTACATTTACCTACAAAATCAATGGTGGTGGCGACCTGCAAGTGTCGACTACCGGTGTGAATACAACAGCGACTGTCGACGTGCCGACAAGCTCGACCGGGACATTTGTATACACATTAACCAATGTGGCCGGCGCAGGCGGCGCGACGACGCCGATCTCCGGACAAACTGCAACGGTGAATGTCAACGAGAAACCAACCATCGCACTGACCGGTGCAGAATATCAATGCCAGTTCGCTGCAGATCCTCAAACCTATACCGTTTTCTTCACCGCTACCCCGGGGGCAGTGATCACTACCGACAAAGGAACTGTCAGCGGAAACACCGTTATCAATGTTCCAAGCAAGGAAACGGCGACCATCGTAGCTACCCTCAACGGTTGCTCGGACACGCTCTCGGCTTACAAAGACTGCTCGCTCCCGGTAACATTGATCGATTTCAGCGGCGCGAGAGTTGAAAACACCATTGCATTGAAATGGAACACTGCCGAAGAAACGCGCAGCGACCGCTTCGATGTTCAACGCAGTGCCGACGGCAAAAACTGGGCGACTATTGGTACCCAAAAATCGCAGGGCGAGAGCTATTCGGTGGTGAACTACACGTTTGTTGACAAAAAACCGGCATCTGGCGATAACTTCTACCGCTTGAAAATGATCGATAGCGATAAGACATTCGCATATAGCAAGATCATCAAAATTGGCTATGATGCGCCGTCGCTGAACTCGGAATTCTATCCGAACCCGGTTTCCGACATTCTGAACCTGAAAAGCACGGATTGGAACCAGGTGAAGGCGGTAGAAATGCATAGCCTGACGGGACTTTCGGTTTACAAATCGGGCAAAACCGTTTCGAAGACTATTGATGTGAAGAGCCTGCCGGTAGGCATGTACATTCTGACGATCACGCACAAGAACGGTGAGGTTATTAACCGGAAAGTGCTTATCAACCGATAATTACGACACCAATGCGTTATTAATGTGTTGTTTAGATTAACAGTATCAGGCGGGGAGTTTCTCTTCGCCTGATTTTTTTATATCACTGCCCGTTTCTTTTGATTAGCATGCGATTCCTATAAATTTGGATTTTTACACTTCCATGACATCCTTGAAAACGCAGCAAAAACGGGAGATTACCATCCATGTCGGTATATGGGTGACCATTCTGCTTCTGCCCTACTTGGTGTCCTCAGCCAATGAAGGATACAAGATCGGTGGCCTGCCGGCTGCGTTTTTCGTGCTGGCAGGCCTGATCCATGCCGGGATTTTCTATTTCAATGCATTTTACCTCTATCCTAAACTGGCCGGTGGCTGGCGCTGGTGGTTGTACATTCCCTGCGCGATCGCAGTAATCGCAGCTTCCTTTGCCCTTAAATACCAAGTTGTGGTGCACCTCTTTCCGGAAGTTGCACTTCGGAGCGCTGCCGGATTGATATTTGGCCCGTCGGTGCTCGTGTTCGCCGTAAGCCTTATTTACCGGCGGGTAAGTGATGGCATTCGTCAGGAACGGGCGCGAAAGGAGTATGAGGCGCAGCAGGTAGCGGCCGAGCTGAAACTGCTGCGGTCGCAGGTCAATCCGCATTTTCTTTTTAATGTGCTGACAAACATGGTAGCACTCGCAAGACAACGGTCCGACCAGCTCGAAGGTGCGCTCCTCCGTCTGGCTGACCTCATGCGCTACATGACGTACGACACGCAGGCGAAACAAGTGACATTGCAGCAGGAAGCAGATTATCTCAAAAGCTATATTGGACTGCAAAAACTGCGCTTTTCGGATGGCATGCGCATTGAACTGGACATTCAAATGGACGCGGACGCTGGTCGCTTATCGGTGGAGCCGATGATCATGATCCCGTTCGTGGAAAATGCATTCAAACATGGCGCTTCCCTGCTAGACGAGCCTTACGTACTGATCCGTTTGAAAGCCATTGACGGGCGTTTAACGCTAACCGTCGTCAATCCGTACGACGCTTACCCTGAGGAAACGAAAGACGATAATTCGGGCATTGGCCTCGAAAATGTACGCACGCGTTTGAAACTGATTTACCCCGACAAACACGTCCTCGCTATCAACGACACCAATCAAATTTTCACAGTCACTCTGAACCTGGATTTAAGATGATGCGATGCCTGGCCGTTGATGATGAAAAACTCGTACTCGACCTCCTTGTCGATAATATCCGGCAAGTACCCTATCTGACGCTCGCAAAAACTGCGCGCAATGCCATGGAGGCTATCGAAATATTACAAAACGAGCGGATCGATCTGCTTTTTCTGGATATTCAGATGCCCCGCCTCAACGGTCTGCAATTTTTGAAAAGCCTCCCCGATCCGCCGCTGGTGATCCTGGTGACAGCTTACGATCAATACGCTTTGGAAGGTTTCGAACTGAATGTGGTCGATTATCTACTCAAACCCGTGAGTATGGAACGCTTTCTGAAAGCCTGTAACCGGGCCTACGAACTGTTTGAATTAAAACACCAAACACCCGTCGCCCCGTCGCCCGCTGCACTGCCCGATTTCTTTGTGAATGTCGAATATTCATTGGTTAAAATAGTGGCCGCCGATGTGGCGTGGGTTGAAGGCTTGAAGGATTATGTCAAGATCTTTCTTTCATCTGCCGACAAGCCGGTCATTACCCGCATGACATTCAAGGCGTTGGAAGAAAAACTCCCGGAACCGGCATTTATCCGTACCCACAAGTCTTACCTCATTGCCGCACAAAAAATCACGGCTGTCAGGCGTGATTTCGTGCTGATCGGCGCTGCCGAGATTCCGGTCAGCGAGCATTATAAAGAACATCTCCGCAAAATACTGAACATTACGCCCGATTGATCGTCGCGGGATTTAACGGTTTCGTCGCGGACATTAACCGCTTGGTCTACTCTCCCTGAAATGCATTGACGGGTATCATAGCTTTGGTCAAAAAAACAAACAAAGCCATGATTTCCAATGCATTCACAACCAAACTCATCCTGATGACGAGCAGCCTGCTTTGCGCGCTGGCCGCCGGGGCACAGACCCGCATTAACGGCGAAGTAATGGGGCCATTGGGCGAAGCCGTTCCCGGAGCACACATACGCTTAAAAGGTTCCCAAGCAGGTACCGTGGCCGATTCGCTCGGCAAGTTCGACTTCGTGACCACCCGACTAGGCAAACAGACGCTCATCGTCTCCTCGCTTGGTTTCAAAACGCAGCAGCAAACGCTGATTGTTGTCGATAGCACCATCACGCTCTCCATTACCCTCGAGGATGCCGCCAACACCCTCGAAGCCGTAACCGTGAGCGCAGGGAGCTTCGAAGCCAGCGACAAGGCCAAAGGAGCTTCCCTGACGCCCATCGACGCCTACACCGTGGCGGGAAATGGCGGCGATATCTCTAACGCGCTGCGGTCGCTTCCGGGCGCGCAGCAGGTAGGCGAGCGCGAGGGGCTGTTTGTACGGGGAGGTACCAGCGACGAAACCCGGATGTTCGTAGACGGTACATGGATGAAAAACCCGAACTATGCTTCCGTACCGGGGATTATGCAGCCGGCCCGCATTAATCTGTTCCTGTTCAAAGGTGTATTGTTCAACACTGGCGGTTACTCTGCATTGTATGGCCAGGCCATGAGCAGTGCATTGATCCTGGAAAGCATCGATCTGCCCGAAAAAAGCTCGGCCAATTTCAGCGTATTTCCCTCAAACCTCGGAGCTGGTTTTCAGCATTTGTCGAAATCGGGCCGGAGCAGTTACGGCGGCGGGCTGGCTTACAGCAACCAGGGGTTGTACAACAAGGTCGTGCCGCAACGCCCGGATTACTACCATGGCCCGGAATATACCAGCGCCAATGCGAACATCCGCTTCAAAACCGGCAAGACAGGTATGGTGAAAGGGTACGTCGCCTTTGCCGAAAGCCATATAGGCATGCGCAACCCGGATACCGACAGCTCGTCGCTCCGCTCCGACTTCCGCTTGAAAAACCCGAATATCTACGGAACTGTCAGCTACCGGACCGACCTCGGAACCGACTGGCGTCTCGAAGCGGGTATTGCCTACACATTCGACAAGAACTCCCTTCAAAACCGGCTGCTCGGCGGAAGTAATGAGCCCATAACGCCGCCCTATGTCCCATTTTCTATGAAAAACAACGACATAACCCTCCGCTCGCATTTCGCTCAGGGCCGCGCCGTGCTCACGCACAGCTTCGAGCGCAACCAGGCATTCCGGTTCGGCGGCGAGACATTCTATTTCCATGACGTGCAGCATTACAACAGCGCCCCGGCAACGCTCCGCGATCAGCTGTCGGCGGTTTTTATGGAAGGCGATATTCATTTGGGCGAGCATCTGGCATTCCGACCGGGGTTACGGGGTGAGTATTCGAGCCTTCTCCACAAGGCAGTTATAGCGCCGCGCGCAAGCCTGGGGTATCGGCTGGCAACCGGCAGTCAGCTGAACCTGGCGTATGGTATTTTTTATCAAAAGCCTGAAAACAGGTATCTGTTCCAAAACGAACGCCTCGGTTTTTCACGCTCTGAACATTACGTGCTGAATTATTCCAAAAAGGCTAATAACCGGCTTTTCAGGACGGAGGTTTACTACAAAAAGTACAGGAACCTGGTGCGAACATCCCCGGACATTACCCTCGGCGGTGATGGCTATGCGAAAGGATTGGAAGTATTCTGGCGTGACAAAAAGACCGTCCGCAACCTGGATTACTGGCTGACTTACACCTACCTCGACACAAAACGCGACTACCTGGACTATCCCGAAAGCATCCGGCCGTCGTTCACGAGCCCGCATACTTTCACGATCGCCGTCAAACGCTTTTTCCAGGGAATCAGTACCAATGTCAACGTTTCGTACTCCTATGCGGCCGGACGGCCTTACTACGACATCCGCGCCGGCGGCGATGCCGGTACCCGCATTTACGATTCGGGTACCGCCCGGCCCTACAATGTGCTGAACCTGCACGTGTCGAAAATGATGTCCTTTTTCAAAAAATCGAAGTTCAGGGACTATTCCGGCTTCGCATTCGGCGCCAACAATGTCCTCGGCACAAAACAGATATTCGGCTACAACTACGCTTACAACGGCAATTTCAAAACCCCCGTTACGCTTCCGGCCACACGCTTCTATTTCGTGGGCGTGTTCATGAGCCTGGGCATCGACCGCACCGAAGACCTCCTCGACCAGAGTCATTGAGTTTCGAGTTCAGGAGTTTAAAGTTCAAAGTCCAAACTCACAAACTTATTCATTCACCCATTCAGAATTCACTCATTTCCCGTTCCACGGCGGCTCATTCAATCATTCAATCATTCAGTCATTCAATCATTCAATCATTCAAAACTATGAAAACGCTCATCACCACCATCCTGCTCATTTGTTCCGTTGCATTCACATTTGCACAAAACGGAGACTACACCGCTCAATTGGAAGCGTCTGTCAAAAAACTCGATCAGGCCAAATCGGTTGCCGACTTTCAGGCTCTGGAAAAAACATTCGTCCAGCTAGGAAATGCGCAGAAAACCGAATGGCTGCCCTACTATTACGCCGCTTTTTGTAATGCCAAAGTCGGCTTTCTTCTGCAAGACGACGGCGAGAAAATCGAGGCTTACAGCGTGCGCGGCGAAGCGCAGATCAAGAAAAGCGAATCGCTTGCGAACGGCGATAGTAAGGCGCTCTCTGAAATCTACGTAGTCCAGGCGATGATTTACCGCACCAAGGTTTTCATCAGCCCCATGACAATGGGCAGGCAGTTCGGGCCGCTCTCCGACCAGTTTTTAAAGAAAGCGCAGAAGCTGGACGCCGCCAACCCGCGTGCCATTTACCTCGAAGCCTGGACCAAGTACTACACCCCCAAACTCTGGGGCGGCGACAAAGACCTGGCCAAAGCGCTCGCCGGAAAAGCCATTCAGAAACTGCCCGCATCCGCATTCAGCGTCATGCCGCACTGGGGCAAAGCTGAAAGCGAGGCGCTGCTTAAATAGCGATTACACTTCATCCTTGTTTCACTTAAATTTTCAGGAATCATGTTTTTCGGATTATTGATTTTCGCTCGTATCCTGTTTGTGGCCTGCATGGTGTTCATCATCGGATACATTTACGGACCGTTTTCTCAACGCCGCGGCCTTACCATCGCCGCACGGATAGCTGCCATCGCGATCATTTTCGCATTCATTATGATGAATGTCTTTGCATTCCGTGCCGCATCGCACGGCAGTCGGTGGCAACACGGGCACTGGAGCCATTGCTATGATGAACATCATCAAAAAATCGAAGCCAAACCGTAGTTCATTCCAATCAAGCCCGAACGCCTCGCACCCACGTGAGGCGTTTTTTATTGCCCTACCCCAAAATTCCCCAATATTTTACCGGGATAATGTAAAAATCAAGTGGATTAAGCGCCCTATTAATGCTTTATTAACCATTTCTTAATCAACTCCGGATTACTTTGACCCCGCGGTTCGGCCGACCGCTTTATCATCCTTTTCATTCAAAATCTAATCCTAAACGAGCCCTGTACCCATCGTGCAGGGGATTGAAAAACTATGCGCTAAATCAACCTTCCGGCAGCCCCGACGAGGGCCGTGCCACCGAACGAACACAACGAATACATTTAAACGAACAGGAACTTAACCCTACGGTATGAACAAACAACTTCTATCAAAACCTTTGTGCGGGCGCCGCATCCGGACGTTACTCCGGCATGTATGCGCTGCGATATGCTTCATGCTGCTCGTGCAAGCGGGCGCATGGGCGCAATCCGCCGCAGACGAAACGCTCATCAGCGGCGAAGTGAAAGACGAGAAGAACAGTGCCATTCCCGGTGCGAGCATCGTGCTGCAAGGCACTACAAAAGGTACTACCACTGATACCAATGGAAAATTTTCGCTCTCCGTGCCCAAATCGGGTGCAGTAATTATCGTGAGTTTCTTGGGTTACAAAAGACAGGAAATCTCCGTCGGCAGCCGCACACGCTTTGATGTACAGCTCGAACTCAGTACTGATGAGTTACAGGAAGTAGTGGTAGTGGGTTACGGCACGCAGCGAAAACAGACGCTGACCGGCGCTATCTCGAACATCGTTTCGGAGCAGATCAAAACTACTACCCACACCAGTCTGGCACAAAGCCTGCAGGGAAAGGTGGCCGGTGTGCAGATCCGCCAGAATTCCGGTGAACCGGGCTCATTCAGCACGAATATCAATATACGGGGCTTTGGCGAGCCGTTGTATGTGGTCGACGGGGTGGCGCGTGACGGCGGATATGAGTTCCAGAAGATCAATCCGGACGACATCGAGAGCATTTCAGTGCTGAAAGATGCTTCGGCAGCGATCTTCGGTATCCGTGCCGGAAACGGCGTGGTGATCGTCACTACAAAAAAAGGCAAGCAGGGCAAGCCGCAGTTCAGCTACAACATGGTATATGGGCGCCAGAGCCCTACCGATGTGCCCAAAATGACCAATGCATTGCAATGGGCTGAAATGCGGAACGACGCGGCGAAGAACCTGGGCGAAAATCCCGTGTTTTCTCCCGAAGAAATCGAGAAATTCCGCAGCGGCGCGCCGGGTTACCAGGGCACCGACTGGTACAAGGAAACGCTGAACAAATCGGCGAGCCAGCAGCAGCACTTTATTTCGGCATCCGGCGGCGAGGGCGTGGTAAACTACTTCACCAGTTTTGGTTACCAGAAGGAAAATGGTTTGCTCAAAAGCGGCGATATGGGTTACCAGAAATATACCTTCCGCTCCAACGTAGGTATTGATTTAACCAAAAACCTGAAAGCCGACCTGATCCTCTCGGGATTATTCGATAAACGGGAGCAGCCTGGCGATAATTTCTTTAACATTTACAAAGGTACCCGCATTGCGTTGCCGACGGAGCGCCCGTACGCCAACGACAATCCGAAATATCCTGCATTGCTCAGCGGCGGTTATAACCCTGTTGCATTGGCTGACAGAAGCCTCACCGGCTACTCCCAGGAAGTGAACAAGTTCTTTCAGTCGACATTTGCATTGACCTACACCGTACCGTTCGTTCCCGGACTGCGCATCAAAGGTTTGGTAGCTTACGACAGCAATAACTACCGTGCCAAATCGGTTTCGAAGGCTTACAACCTGTACACCTACGACGCGGCAACCGACAAATACACCGCGCACGCACAGCGCAATCCATCGCGCATTGGCAACAATTTCACGGATAACAACCGCATTACCTTCCAGGGACAGCTGTTTTACAACACCGTGATCGCGAAAAACCATAACCTGGGCGCTACGCTCGTGTATGAGCAGCAGGAATCGCATAACCGTTGGGCCGGGCTTGGCCGTGAATATGCATTTTTTACCAACGACCAGATCGATCAGGCGGGGCTGAACAACCAGACTACCTCAGGCTCTGAATCGGAATATGCGAGCCAGTCCTATGTAGGCCGTTTGAATTATGATTTCAAAGAAAAGTATTTGCTGGAAGTGGCCGCGCGCTATGACGGCTCCTACCGCTACCATCCCGACCGCCGCTGGGGCTTGTTCCCCGTAGTATCGGCCGGCTGGCGGGTGTCGGAAGAGGCATTCATGAAACAGATCCCCTTCATTTCCATGCTGAAACTGAGAGGCTCGTATGGCCTTGTGGGTGCCGACGCGGGTGCGCCGTTCCAGTACGTGCCCGGCTTCTCCCTCACCGGTGGTGGCGGGTATGAATTTACTAATGGCAACTACACCACCGGCGCGGCGTCTCCGGCGATCGTAAACGAGAAGCTGACCTGGTTTAAGTCCAATATCCAGGACGTGGGTATCGACGTGGGCCTTTGGGATAACAAAATAGATCTCACCTTCGACATTTACCAGCGCGACCGCAAGGGCTTGCTCGCGCGCAGGAACGTTTCGCTGCCCAACACATTCGGAGGAACCTTACCGGAAGAAAACCTGAACAGCGACCGTGTGCGCGGAATCGAGTTCTCGGCTGCTTACAATGGCCAGATCCGCGATTTCAAATACGGCATTTCGGGTAACTTCAACTTTGCCCGCACACAGAACCGCTATGTGGAGCGCGGCGAGTTCCTGAGCAGCATGGACAAATGGCGTGGCGGAGCTACCAACCGGTGGAACGACGTGGTATGGGCCTACCAGCTCGAAGGCCAGTTCCAGAGCAAAGATGAGGTCATTTACGCACCGATCCAGAATGGCGACCTCGGCAACACCCGCGAGCTGCCCGGCGATTTCAAATACAAGGACGTGGATGGTAACGGGGTAATCGATGGCAACGACGCTATTCCGTTGTTCTTCGGCGGCGACCCTAAAATGTACTACGGTGTGACTTTAAATGCCTCCTGGAAGGGTTTCGATTTCACGGCATTGTTTCAGGGCTCGGGCAAATACAGCGTGCGCTTCCGCGAGGTATATGCCGAAGTGTTCGCGTTCCGCGGCAATACGCCGGAGTATTTTTATGACCGATGGCACCAATCGCCCGACGGCCAGTGGATCCCCGGCGAATGGCCTGCCTCCCGTTTTAATTACAATGTTGGCGCGATGTACGCCGAAAGCGGCGCGTGGCGGAAAGATGCTTCCTACCTGCGTTTCAAGAGCGCGCAGCTCGGCTACACATTCAATTTGCCGTGGTTGAAAAAGATCGGTATCAACGATGTCCGCGTGTATGGTAATGCACACAACATCTTTACCTGGGCCGACTCGTTCGTGAAGCCTTTCGATCCGGAGAAAGTGGAAGGATTGTTCGGCGCGGGGCTTACCTATCCGGTGACGAGAAGCTACAACTTCGGGATCAATGTCAAATTTTAATATTAATTGATAATGAGCTATTTAAAAAAGACCCTAACGCTGTTGCTGGTGCTCGTGGCGATGAGCTGCGGCGACGTGCTCGACAAACAGCCGCTCGATAAGTTGCAGGGCGAAAACCTGTTCTCCAATCCCGAAGGCGTGAAGCTCTATATGGCGAACCTGTACTACCAGCTGCCGATTGAGGATTTTACCTTCTTCCGCCAGGGCTTCAATTGGAACACCGGCGACCCGAATAACGGCGGTTTCGCCCCGGCGATGTCGACCGACGAGGCCGTGCATACCGAATTCGGCGATTTTATCGGGAACGATGATTTCCAGTGGTGGGACCAGGGCTACAAGCTGATCCGCGATGTGAATATCCTGATCGACATCATCCCTACCCTCGATATTTCCGATGACGAGCGTAAGGCACTGATCGGTGAAAGTGCTTTCATCCGCGCCTATGCCTATTTCGCATTGGCGAAGCGCTATGGGGGCGTGCCTCTCATTACCTCGGTGCAGAAGTATGAAGGAAACGTAGAAGCCCTGAAAGTACCCCGCAGCACGGAAAAAGAGACCTGGGATTTCGTGTTAAAAGAATGCGAGACGGCCGCAGGCAACCTCGGCGACTCGTGGCCCGGCGGTGAAAGACGCGCGACCAAATGGGTAGCCTATGCGCTGAAATCCCGCGCAGCATTACACGCAGCTTCATTGGCCAAGTACGCCGACCGCGCCCCGATCTCCGGAACCGCCGTGGATCAGAAACTCGTGGGATTGGATAAAGCGGCCGCAGCCGAATTCTACAAAGCGGCCATCGATGCGTCGGAAGTGATTATTAATTCAGGCAAATTCAATTTGTACAAGCCCTCGCCGGCAACCCCCGAAGAGGCTGCCAACAACTACCGCCTGCTTTTCGAAGACCCGAACAATGCACCCGAAGAGGTGATTTTCATCAAAGGTTATGCAAGACCAGGCTCCGGCACCGGCCATAACTACGGAATCTGGTACCAGCCCAACCAAACGGCCAACGGCTGGCCGCACCCGGGCCGCATGAACCCGACACTGGAACTGATGGACGTGTACGAAAGCTATGACAAGCCGGGCGAAAGTGCACCGCTCGCGACCTCCGCAGCGACCAACGACCTGACCGATTATACCGGTTTCAATGCGGCCAAACAATACAAAAGGTTTGATACTGAAAACGATATCTTTAAAGGAAAGGATGCGCGTATGTGGGCGACGATGATCCTGCCGGGCACCAGCTGGAAAGGCCAGAAGATCGTGATCCAGGCCGGTTTCATCAAGCCCGACGGTTCAGCTCAGATCATGGGTGGCGACCCGTTCACGCACGGCGGCACGACTTACTATACCTATGGTGCGTCGGACCGGACAAAGTATTCGGGCTTCGATACCTGGGGCGGTAATAACACCCGTACCGGCGTGAGTTTCAAGAAGTTTTTGAATGAAGGCTTGAACATCGCGCCGGGCTGGAACCAATGCGTGACCGACTTCGCTGATTTCCGTTATGCCGAAATCCTGCTGAATTACGCCGAAGCTATTGCCGAAAGCGGTACGGGCGACAAAGTGAAGGGTGCCAAAGCGTTGAACGACATTCGCCGCCGGGCCGGGCACAAGACCGAAATTCCGCTGACGATTAACAATGTGATCCGCGAAAGACGGGTCGAGCTGGCATTCGAGAACAAGCGTTTCTGGGATTTGATCCGCCGTCGGGAGTACCATACAGTGTTCAACAACACCATGCGCCACGCATTGCTCCCGATCCTCGACCTCCGCGTGACACCTGCGAAGTACATTTTCGTGCGCGTCAATGTGCCCCGCAGCAACCCGGCCACGTTCGATTACCGCCAGTATTACCGCTCCATCCCCGGCATCGGGGCGAATGGTTTGGTGCAGAACCCGCAATATTAAGAGGGCTATAAGCTGTAAGCCATAGGCTCTATGCTTTCTAGGTAAGAATCTTATAGCGTATAGCTTACAGCATAAAGCCCGCAGTATTAAATTGCTGTAAGCCGTAGACTCTATGCTCTTCTCGAAAGCGCAAAAGCTTAAAGCTTACAGCATATAGCTTAAAGCAAAACGATTAACAATGAAACAAATACTCCCCTACATCCCCGCCCTGCTGCTGCTTTTCGGTGCAGCGGCTTGCAGTGTCGACAACTACCCTGCTCCCGATTCACAATTGTACGGTACTTTTCTGGATGCCGAAACCAATGAGCCTGTCGAGCAGGACATTATCCGCGGCAGTACCATCGAGTACATCGAGCACGGTTATGCTTCGAATACCAAACAAACGATGATCGTCAAAAACGACGGCACATACCGCAATAACCTCATTTTTGCGAACACGTACACGATCACGCCCGTACGCGGAAATTTCGTACCGATGGCTGCCCAGGAAGTGACCGTCAAAGGCGAAACGAAGCTGGATTTCAAGGTACAGCCTTACATTCGCGTGAAGGAAACCAGCATTGAAAAAGTGGGAACGAAGGTTGTTGCCCGATTCAAATTGCAGCAAACTGTAATGAACAATGTCAGGAAAATCGGCTTGTACGCGCACCCGGAACCATCCGTCGGCGAGCCTATGCGCGTGGCGCTCGCGGAGCAGGAGATCAACGGGGCGATTGATCCTAACAAAATTTACCAGTTGGAAATCGACTTACCTTCGAACAGTAACGTCCTGAAAACCGGCAACCAGTACTTCTTCCGCGCCGGCGGCATTATCGATGCACCGGAGTCGAAGTTTAATTATGCGAAAGCGGTGAGGGTTGCATTGTGATTTTATTACTTCGGCTGTCGGCAGTCGGCTTTTAGCCTTACCATGTTGCGATCACCCGTGTTTAATGTTATTTATTAACTAAAAATACTTCACTGGTAACAGCCGACTGCCGAAAGCCGAAGTGGTATTAAACCCGCGATAGGCTCTTTCAACATACATATCAATATTAAATAAAAAAAGCCGAAGGCCGAAAGCCGACAGCCGAAGTACATTTATGAACTTATTCAAACTCCTGTGTTACCTTTCCATCGTCTCACTGAGCTGCAAAGGCGGCGATGAGAATCCCAGAACCGATGATCCCAAGCCGGTTGAAGAAGTTAAATACGATGAGTCGCATTCGTTGTTCAAAAGCTACAAAGGGCTGGTCATGGCGGGTTACCAGGGCTGGTTTACAGCCGAAGGCGACGGGGCCGGCCGTGGCTGGCACCATTACCAGAAAGCCGGCAAGTTTGAGCCCGGCTTCGCTTCCATTGATTTCTGGCCCGATGTAACGGAATATTCCAAAACCTATAACACCGCATTCAAATACGCCAACGGTGAAACGGCCAAAGTGTACAGCCCTTATGACGAGGAAAGCGTGGACCTGCATTTCAAATGGATGAAAGAGCACGGGATCGACGGCGTATATATGCAGAGGTTCGTTTCGGAGGTAAAAGGAGAAAGCGGTAAACGGCATTTCAACAAAGTACTGGCCAATGCATTGAAAGCTTCCAAAAAATATGGCCGGGCAATCAGTGTCATGTACGACCTCAGCGGCTCCACGTCGGCGGATATGGATTTCATCGTGAAAGATTGGGAAGAGCTGCAACAGCAGTTCAAACTGTTCGACGGGCAGGAAAACCCCACCTATCTGAGGCACAACGGCCGCCCGCTGCTCGCCATTTGGGGCGTTGGTTTCAACGACGGCCGCAAATACACCATTGCCGACATTCAGAAGTTGATGGATAAGGTAAAAGGTCCTGCCAAAAAGGCATCCATTCTGCTTGGAGTACCCTATTACTGGCGCGAGCTCGGCCGCGATACCGAAAACTCGCCATTGCTGCACACGGTCATTAAGCAAGCTGATATTATCATGCCCTGGGCAGTTGGCCGTTACAATGCCTCCACCTACCTGAGCGTAGCCGGGCCTAATCTCCCCGCCGACATTACCTGGTGCAAAACGAACAAAATCGACTATGCCCCGCTGGTCTTCCCGGGGTTTAGTTGGGGTAACCTGAAAAACGATCATTCGCTTTACGACCAGATCCCCCGCAATAAGGGCGAGTTCCTCTGGCAGCAAATCGCCGGCGCGAAAATGTCCGGCGCCGAGGCGCTCTACGTCGCTATGTTTGATGAAGTGGACGAAGGCACTGCCATTTTCAAAACACGGAAAGAAGGCGATACGCCGTTGAATGCGGAGGGCAAGTTTGTGGGAATCGAGCCTGAACTTCCTTCCGATTACTACCTGTGGCTGGTAGGTCAGGGTGCAAACTGGTTTCATGGAATGAGCGGGTATGGCCATGTAAAACCGGCTCGCAAATAATCACTCCACCCCATTTCATTTCGCCGATTTTCAGTATGTTTAAACAAAATAGAGGCCCCGAGCCCGTTTGTTAAAACAAAATATATGAAAATTACATTTTCCCTGATCTTTTCTTTCCTCCTCGCAGGAGCACAAACTTGCTGCTTTGCCGACGGAGAAAAAAAATCCAAAGCGTTACCCCGGATCGCCATTGCGGGGCTCGGTATTGAGTCGAGCACCTTCTCGCCGGCGCGTACCGAAGAACCTGCATTCAAAGCCAAATATGGTGAGCAGATTTTTACCTCATACCCCTTTATGGCGCCGGATTCCAGCTTGCGGAAACGTGCCGAGTGGCTGCCTGCATTGGTAGGGAAATCATTGCCGGGCGGCATGGTAACGAGAGCCGCCTATGAATCATTGGTGAAGCAAACGCTGGAACTTTTGAAGAAAAATGGCCCGTACGAAGGACTGTATTTCGATATTCACGGCGCAATGAGCGTCGAAGGACTGGATGATCCCGAAGGCGACCTCATCACGCGTATCCGCGAGGTGATTGGTAAAAAAGTACTCATTTCGACCTGTATGGACCTGCACGGTAATGTATCGTGGCGCCTCGCACAGCATACCGATCTCATTACCTGCTACCGGATGGCACCCCACGAGGATGCAATGGAATCCAAACGGCGGGCCGTCGCGAACTTGCTCTCGCGCCTCGAAAGCGGCAAAGGCAAACCGGCATACAAGGCCTGGATCCCGGTGCCGATCCTGCTTCCAGGAGAAAAAACAAGTACCCGCATCGAGCCGGGGAAATCGCTGTATGCGAAGGTCGCACCTGCTTCGGTACAGCCGGGCGTTATCGACGCGGCCATGTGGGTGGGCTATGCCTGGGCGGACGAGCCTCGTAACCACGCGGTGGTGATGGTTACCGGCGACGACAAAGCCAAAGTAACCGAAAGTGCTGAAATGCTGGCAAAAAGTTTCTGGGATGTGCGTAAGGAGTTTGCATTCGTGGCACCCACCGACGATCTGAAAGGCGCATTGAACAAAGCACTCGCCAGTGATAAACATCCGTTTTTTATCAGCGATTCCGGGGATAACCCTACCGCCGGCGGTGCAGGCGACGTTACCTGGACGATCACCGAAATCCTCAAACGTCCTGAATTCAGGAACGAAAACGGTCCGTCGCTGATTTACGCCTCAATTCCAGGCCCGGAACTGGTTGAAGCGGCGGTAAAATCCGGTGTAGGAGGCAAAATCGACGCATATGCGGGCGCGAAAGTGGATGCGCGTTTCGCACCTCCGATACACCTGGTGGGTACCGTGGAAGCGATCCATCACGGGGACATCAATGCCGAAACCGAGGTGGTCGTGAAAGTGGGCAGCGTGCGTGTGATCGTCACCAAGAAACGCAAGCCTTACCACAAGGAAGCTGATTTTACCCGTCTCGGCCTGAACCCGCGCAAATCGGACATCGTGGTCGTGAAAATAGGATACCTTGAACCGGAGCTGTACAATATGCGCGCCGACTGGATTCTCGCCCTTACACCAGGTGGAGTAGATCAGGACCTGGAGCGGTTGCCGTACAAGCGCATCAAGCGTCCGATGTTCCCGCTGGACAAGGATATGAAGGAGCCCGATTTGAAGGCGAAACTGGTGCCGTTGTCTGACAAATAGTAATGCTATGCATGCAAAAGCGGGCTGCTCTATAACATGGCAGCCCGCTTTACTGTTTTTGAATGTCGGGTTGTACCGCTACCGGGTCGGGAGACTCACTCCTTCAATGCAAATGCGACAGCGGCGTCGGAATGGATGCGGGTAGTGTCGAAAACCGGCACCGACACGTCCTCCTGACCCAGTATCATCGGAATTTCCGTACAGCCAAGGATGATCCCTTCCGCCCCCTGACGAATCAGTTCGTCGATAATTGCAAGGTAGCGCTGCTTTGTTTCTTCCCGGATAATGCCCTTTCCCAACTCGTCACGCAGCGTATCCTGAATAAAATCCCTGTTCTCCTGCGTCGCCGGCACGATTGGCTCTATGCCCAGGCTCGCCAGTTTGTCTTTGTAAAAATCCATTTCCATCGTGAACTTCGTACCAAGCAGACCTACTTTCCGAAGCCCGGCTTCCTTGATGGCTGTGGCTGTCGCGGTGACGATATGGATGATCGGCAGATCAATTTCAGTTTCCAGCCGATCGGCAACGGCGTGCGCCGTATTCGCACAAAGTACAATGGCCTCGGCTCCCGCTTTTTGAAGATTCCGACAGGCATTAAGCAAGATGTGAAACGTATCGTCCCATTTACCGGCAGTGTTGTTGCTTACAAAAGCACTGAAATTAACCGAGTAAATAATGCATTCGGCATAGTTGAGCCTTCCCAACTTTGCATTTACGCCTTCATTGATAAAGCGGTAATAGTCGACAGTCGAGACCCAGCTCATACCGCCTACAAGGCCTAATTTTTTCATTTTTGGTGTAGATATAAACAATTGCTCAGGCATTCCCGCGGTCGGAAACACGACCGGTAACCCAAAGCAGGAACAATGCATTGAAAATCAGTGTAAGGGGAATAACCGACAGGTTTTTAAAAAACAATATGATCACCCATTCAGAAGACTTCTCCGCGGAGCTGCATTGCCGATAAAAACGGTGTAGATGCCCTTGGGTCTCCCCTCTACATACTACCGGCTCGACCGCATTGCCTTCACCGTTTTCAGACCGCTTTCTTTCAGCTTTTTATACTCGGGACTATCGCATGCAACCAATGCAATCTTCCCTTCCTCGTTGTTATGAACGCCCCAGCCATAGCGTTTGGTCAAAGGCGAGCAACGCATACAGGCCTGCCCTTTCGAAAAGAACTGTTTCCGAGCCTCTTCCAGTTCGCTTTCTGTGAGATCCTTCCGCTCAGCAAAAACCTTAAATAAAACATCGTCTGACGTGAATTTGTAGGGATTTTTGCTGATCATTTCGTACTGGATACCGGCCACCGTTTTGGCGTCCCCCTTCATCGGCGGTATTTCGCCACCGGTGGCAGGGCAATCGTCGGCAACCTCGATAAGTGTGTTTTCGTAGTTGGTGGTATGGACTTTCATAACTGGTCTGTTTTCGCTGCAAGATAATGGAGCTGGTGACAACCGTGTGTCAACAGGTAGTTCGGAATACCCAAAAACTTTGCCGGACACTTATGCCGCCACTTCTTCTGCTACTGGCTGGTTATTCCGCTTCATATCCCTGTACGCCCATTCCGCCATGGCGTTAATCACTGGTTCCAGCTCTCTGCCACCGTCGGTAAGCGTGTAGGTGACGTAGGGCGGCACCACTGGCTTGGCTTCCCGGATAAGCAAACGGTCGCTTTCCAGCTGCTTCAAATGCTGGATGAGCATCTTTTCGGTAATATGCGGCATTGCCTTCTTTATCTCGCTGTAACGCTTGCTCCCAGCCAGTAGATGATACAGAATGATCGGCTTCCAGTGCCCGCCGATCTTATTCATCACATACGTAACCGGGCATTCCTGCATTACAATCTCGCGGTTCGCATTGTAAGTCGAATTTTCCTTAATTCTAGTCATACATACTCTCGGGTAAGTACTTGTCAAAAAGTAAGTACAAATATAGTTTTGTCCCATCAAAAAACAATTCCAAAAGACATGAAATACATCATCACAGGATCACTAGGCAACATTAGCCTTCCCGTAACGCAAAACCTCGTTAAAGCTGGCCATCAGGTGGTTGTAATCAGCAGCAATGCAAATAAAAAAGAGCAGATCGAAAGCCTCGGAGCCGAAGCGGCGATTGGTTCGGTGCAGGACGCAGCCTTCCTCGCATCTGCATTCAAAGGTGGCGACATAGCTTACCTCATGATACCGTCAGATTTCTCCCTGGCCGATTACGCAGCGTTCCAGCTGGAAGTGGCAGATAAATATTTGCAAGCCATTCAATCGGCCGGCGTCACGCGTATTGTGCTCCTGAGCAGCATAGGTGCGCACCTGCGTAAAGGCGCAGGACCGATCGATGCATTAGGTTATCTGGAAGAAAAATTGGCGCAAATTCCGGGTTTGAAGGTGAAAATCCTTCGCCCATCCTATTTCTTCAATAACCTGTACGCGCAAATCGGCCTGATCAGAAACGCAGGCATTGCGGGCAGCAACTTCGGCGGCACCGAAGAGAAACTTGTGCTTACCGACACCGACGATATCGCCAAAGTGGCCACAGAGCAGCTTCTCGCGCCATTTACAGAAGCGCAAACGATCACCTACATTTCAAGCGACGAGCGCCACCCGTCCGAAATCGCCGCAATACTGGGCACAGCCGTCGGCAAGGAAGGAACGCCGTGGGTCACCTTCACCGACGAAGACGCCTACAACGGTATGCTCCAGGCCGGCCTGAACGAAAGCTTCGCCGGCCTCTACCGCGACATGGGCCAGGCGCTGCAAAGCGGCAGAATGCAGGAAGATTATTGGAAAAACCGTGGAGAAATTAAGGGCACTTTCAAACTGGAAGACTTCGCGAAGCGGTTTGCGGGGGCGTATCAGGGGTAGTAATTGAGGAGCCGGTCATATTCGGCTCCTCAATTAATGCATCCTAGAAAGTCCGTCAACGTTATAATGCGGGTCTTGCCAATTTGTTCTATCACCAGTGAATCGGCATCGCCGGTAATTAGGAAATCGGCATTGGAATCAAGGGCCAATGCAAGTAGAAAGTTGTCTTTCGGGTCGCGGCAAATGTTGACTTTGGTTGTAACATTTACAAATTTGGCGACTTCGTGTAATCCTTTGAGATTTATCCGGCATACCGCTTCTTCCTTTCTGATTCAACTTCTGCTGTAATTTCTTCAAGCGTCGGAGTTGAGTCAGAATTGGAACGAAGCTTTTTCAAAACAGAAGCAAAACCACTTTCGACTGGATTTTGAATGGAAATCATTTCCACTTCTTCCAGATCTTTCAGGAGCGCTGCGGCTTTGGGATCCAATATGTCAATCAGCAGCGTAGCCATATCTTAAATTTACAAAAAAAGAATGCCACTTATCCTATTGTCCGATTTAAAACTGCGCTTCTAATAATATCCGCTTAAATGGATAAAAAACAGGCGTTTTCGGAAAATGTTGGTGCAATAATATGCGGAAATCTTCCCGGAAACTGTTTTTCAAATGTTCCGGCAAGCGTTCGAGGTAGGGAATCAGCGCCGTGCCGGAAACCCAGGTCAGCAGCGCGTCTACATCTTTCAAAATCAGCGGATAGATCTTTTCGAAAACCTGCATGGATTTGCTGCCGTTTTCGAAAAGGATTTCAGCATAGCGACCGGGTTCCAGCACAGGCGATAACCGGTTCCAGCCGGCATAAACCGTCGCATAAGGTTCCCGTGTGCCTAGTTCGTTGAGCAAACGATTGGTCAGGTTGTGGTGTTGGGCCGGCATTTGTACCAATAGTTGCCCTCCGGGCTTTATTTTGGAAATGATCTTAGGAAACAGCGCCTCGTGGTCCGGTACCCATTGCAGGGCTGCGTTGGAAAATACAATATCCCATCGCTGGTCTTTTTCAAGCTGGTTCTCAATGGTAATACACTCGAAATTCAAAGTGCTGCCATCCGCTTTCCGCGAGTCACCTAGCATTTCTTCCGATGAATCGACTCCTAAAACGCGGGATTCGGGTAGAGTGTCAGCCATTTGGGCGGTCAACTCACCCGTGCCGCACCCCAGATCGATCACTTCCAAACCCGGCCGTACTTTCAGCAGTGCCAGCAAGTCGAAAAACGGCGCTGAGCGCTCCGATTTGAATTGATTGTAAACTTCCGGATTCCAGGCCATAAGGCATTATATCTTTAAATTCAGCAATTCAGTAACCATTTCCGATAACGGAATAGCGGTGACGTCTTTGGCCATCGGAAACCTCTCCTTGCCCGGATAAACCAAAAACCGTTTTTCCGCCCCAATATCTTCACAACCCAGGTAAAAACCTTTCGAAAGCGAGGGGGCAAGTGATCTTTTGATTTCGATCGCATAGCGTTCCTTCGGCCCTCTTTCCAGCACCAGGTCAATCTCCGCGCCCGCCGCGGTGCGGTAGTACCAGGGTGTCATGCCCAAAGGCAACGCAGCCATCAGGTTTTCGATCACAAACCCCTCCCAGCTGTTGCCCGAAACCGGATGGCCCAGCAGGTCGTCATACGTGGCGAGATTGAGCAGCGCGTGCGTAAGGCCGCTGTCGCGGATGTACACCTTGGGCGTTTTCACGAGCCGCTTCCCCACATTTCCCGACCACGGCCGCAATGTACGGATCAGGAAGAGATCTTCGAGCAACTCCACGTAGCGCTTTACCGTAGGCAGCGCAATATCCAGACTTGAACTCAACTGGGCCGTATTCAATGGCCCGCCTTGATGATGCGCCAGCATCGTCCAGAGCCTGCGTAACAAGACCGTCGGAATGCGGGGCCCGAATTGCGGAATATCACGTTCCAGATAGGTATTGATAAAGTTAAGCCGCCATCGGAAGCTGTTCAGGTCGTTTTTAGAAAGAAAACTATCCGGAAAACCGCCGCGTAGCCACAATTTATCCTGCGCAATCGGGCTCGTTTCTTCAATTTCATTGATAACAAATCCGGAGAGTTCCCGGTAGGCTATTCTCCCGGCCAGCGTTTCGGACGATTGTCTTAAAAGATCGAGTGAAGCAGATCCCAAAATCAGGAACTGTCCCGTCCGCAAACCTTCCCTCCTGCGCCGGTCGATAACGCCTCGCAACACGGGGAAAAGTTCGGGGACGCGGTGAACTTCGTCAAGGATAATGAGATTCCCTTTATGTGCCTCGAAATAAGCTTCCGGCTCATTCAATTTGGCCAGATCGAGTGGATTTTCAAGGTCGAGGTAAATCGGTTTCGGATCCAGCGACTCAGCTACAAGCTCGGCAAGCGTTGTCTTGCCAATCTGGCGCGGCCCCAATACGCCTACCGCCGGAAAGTCAGCCAGTAATTCGTCGATTTCTTCCTTTGCTATCCGTGGTATCATCCTTGCAATTATAACACTTGATGTTAGATTTACAAGGTAAAGTTAGCAATTCCGCATCTACTTAACAAGCATTTTACCTTGTAATTATAACACTTAGTGTTAGATTTACAAGGTAAAACAGAGAAAGGCAGCACTTATTCGGCCCGCGGTTATCAGTAGCAAAACCGCCATTACCGGTTTTAGTAACTATGTGATCACCAGTTACACCGCCTACCCCCATGAAAGCAAAATCCGGCCCGATTCTGAAACAATACCTGACCTTCCTGACCTTTCTGACCTTTCTGACTTTCATTACCGCGACCACCGCTACCTTCGCCCAAAACACCGACGGCCAGTTTGCCGAGGCGGAAATCGTGATGAAAAAGGCCAATGGCTTTCGGGGAATCTGGTACATGAACCAGCCTTCGAACGACGAATATGTTTACAAATACAGCGGCGGGCTGGCGGTTTACCCGGCCAATCACCGGCCGTTTGCCATTTACGCGAGGCAGGTCGATAAAACGTTTTTCTGTTTCGGAGGCACCGACAGCGCCAATTCCACATTGCTGCACAACGTCTCCTACTTCGATCACAGAACCGGCAAAGTAGCCAACCCGCTGACTATTCTCGACAAAAAAACCACCGATGCACACGATAACCCTGTGATTTCCATCGACAGCGGCGGTTACATATGGATTTTTTCAACCTCTCATGGCATCTCGCGCCCTTCTTATATTCACAAAAGCAAAAAGCCTTTTGACATCGCCGATTTCGAACGGGTGAATGCAACGGAAATAGTCGATGGCAAGGTGCAGCCGTTTAGCAACTTCTCCTATTTTCAGGTTTACCACATCAAAGGCCAGGGGTTTATAGCACTTTTTACCAAATACAACAAGGCCGGCCAACGGGTGATTGGGTACAACACTACTGCCGATGGCGCGCATTGGAATGAGTGGAAAGTACTGGCACACATTGAAGAAGGGCATTACCAGATCAGCGCCGAACGGAATGGAAAAATCGGCGTGGCATTTGACTACCATCCCAAGGGCAAAGGGCTTAACTACCGTACCAACTTGCATTACCTCGAAACCTCGGATTTCGGGAAAACCTGGCAGAATATTGAAGGCGAAACAGCGCAATTGCCATTAACCAGCCCGCAGAACCTTGCCACCGTACATGACTACGCCAGTGAAAAACGGAACTGCTATCTGCTCGACATTACTTTCGATCAGCAAAACAAACCCGCGATCCTGGTCATTGCCAGCAAAGGCTTCGAAGCAGGCCCCGCCAATGGCCCGCGCAAGTGGACGTTGTACCGGCCCGGAAACAAGGGTTGGGAACACCATATTGTCACGACCTCGGACAACAATTACGATATGGGCTCCATTTACCATATTTCCAAAAACAGCTGGCGGGTGGTCGGGCCCAGTATCGACGGTCCGCAGGCCTATAATCCGGGCGGAGAAGTAGCTATGTGGCGAAGCGACGACGGCGGCAAGCAATGGGCCCTCGAAAGACGGCTCACCCGAAACAGCCCGATGAACCACTCCTACGTACGCAAGCCTGTGCATGTGCAAGACGGTTTTTATGCGATCTGGGCTGACGGCCACGGCCGAAAACCGTCGGAGTCGTTCATTTACTTTTCCAATGCCAATGGCGACGTATACCGGTTGCCGAGAGAAGGTAATGCACCCATGCTCGTCCCCCAACCTGTGAAATGAGCAGGCACAAAAAAATTGCCGGCCTCACGACCGGCAATCCGAATTTATATAGCGGGTATGTGATTATTGTCCCTGACGTTTTTTCACGGTATGGTCGACGATTGCGCCTGTACCCGCACCTACGCCCGCGCCAATCACCGTACCAATCAATGCGCCTTCCACACGTTTCTTGTTCACGATCGCGCCGGTAATGGCGCCGGTGCCTGCTCCTACCAACGCGCCTTTGGCAGTATGGCTCCATTTCTTTTTAGCAGGAGCCGGTGCTACCGGTGCTTGTGCCGGAGCGCTCGCAACGGCCTGAGTGTGGTTTGTTGCCTCATTTTTCTCAAGATCTTCCCACTTTTCCGCTTCCTGGCGCTGGGTCTGCAGGGCATTCATTGAATCTATAATGGCCTGTTTTTCCATGGCCACACGCATTGAATCGATGGTTTTTTGTTGGGATTTCAAGAGTGCTTCCTGCTTGTCTGACTGCGTGTTACAAGCCGCCAGCATTGAGGCAGCCAATAACATCGAAATAACAGCTTTCATCTTTGGTGTTTGGATGGTTATGCCCTAGAATATGCCAAAACCATGCCAAACGTGCCAATCCGGGGCTTAACAACGCGTTTTCCATCCCACCTACCGGTAAATAACAAACGATTGAGTAGATCATTGATACTCGCTAACTTGTAGAAGTACCTCGAGCCTTAAAACCACCACCTCTATGGAAGGCATTATCAACGACAACCTCGACCAGCAATCGCAGCGCCCCGGCCCGAACGGCCCACGGCCTCTTTTCACGCGGGGCTCCAAAGTGACTGTTACCAACGCCGAATACGACCGCCGCGCATTGTGGTACATCACCAGCGACGGCACCAAAGTCATCGGGAATAAAGTAGAACTGGATGCCTATTCGGGCTTGTCGGCGCTTGATCGATCGCATTTTTTCATCTGCTACCGGCAGCAAAAAGCGGGGATTCCGGTGATCGATATGGCGGATGCGCCCGACAAACTGTTTTTCGCAAACCTCCCACCCTCACCCGACCGCGATTTCAGGGTAACGGAGCTCTTCCCCGAAGTATGGGCTACCGGTGTGACGCAGGCTGTGAGCCGGTTGCCGGAGTCGCGCAAGCATGTTTTGTTTACATCCATGGATTCGACTGGGAACCGGGCCTCAAACTGGAACTTGTGCCTCAGTTCGCGCAAAGCTACCTGGCCCACCCTGAAAACAGCGTGGCCAATGTGCTTTACTTCGGCTGGCCATCGTACGGATGGCGCAAAAAGGCCGACGACCGCTCCATCGGCTACGGCGAGCAGTTCACACGCAATGGTTTGTTTGAGTACTTCGAAGTCCTTTCCCGGAAGCTGCAAGAAGCAGGCAAAACGCTCAACCTGGTCGTGCATTCATTCGGGCACCAGCTGCTGAATGGCATGATCAACCCCGGCGAAGGCCACAGCATTCCGACCCGCATTTTCGAAAACATATTCCTCATGGCCCCCGACGTAACGCACCTCGCCGTGCAGCAGGGAGGTGTACAGCTGCGAAATATGCGCAGAAAATTCAAAGGCCCGCATTTTCATTACAATTACACGCCGTTGAAACAGTTGGGCAAGCACGTCCATATTTACTACGACCCGAGCGATTACCTGCTGTATGTGAGTTCCAAACAGTTTAACCTCAATGCAAATACCGCCACTTTCGATCCCCGCCCCGACGCCGAAGGCCTTACCGCGGACTTCCGTAACCTGGGCAGTTACGGCAACGAAATCTTCAAAAACGAACCGAACCTGAAACTCGAAGACGGTTTCAATTTCTATAATGTGCTGGATATCATCAAGCAGGACACTGGTCCGCAAGTAGACCCGCTCTTTTACGGTTTCCTCAACAACGACGACTCCGCCATGGCAAAAGCCCGCGAAGGCGATTACAGCGGCATTCAATTAGGTAAAACATTCTGGGAAAGGCATTACCTCATGAATCACCACGCTTACCTGTTCAGCAGCAGGCCCGTGGTGTCGCACGTGTTGCAGCGACTCGCAGGCGTACCCGCGCAGCCGCCCGTACGCGAGGAAGAAGCGCCTATTGTGTAAGAGGTATTAAAAAAGGGTAAGGCAAGTTTCATGTCACGCTGAGCACAGTCGAAGCGCAAGCACGATGGTGCGGTACGGACTGCCTTCGACCGCCCGGCCGCCCCTTGCGCCCGGCGTGACATTTGGTTTTACAGCGTCTCCGGCAGGTCAGCCCAGGCTGCGACCTCATCGCTTAGTAGGCACCCAAACCTCCGGCCCGGGCTCCTTACCCGACGTAAGTTCGACCAACGACAACAAATATTCGTTTTCGGGCTCGCCGCTTTGTTTTGCCATCTGGCGAAACGCCGCTTCACCCGCCGGAAACACCGCCGTAAGATCCAGCTTCCAGGTACCGTTTTCTTTGTTGAATTCGAACGATAATGGCGTCTTCTGCCCTCGCACCAGGAGTTCGCCCGTAGCGAAATTACCATTGACTTTCACGACGCCCACCTCGTTATTCATCACCGAACTCTTCCCTACCATACCCATCTTAATGGCCGTTACCAGTAATTGCTTGCCATTGGTAGTCAGGATTTCGTCTTTCGAAATGCGATGACGAATGATCAACACCATCAGTTTGTCCATCAGAGAAAGCCTATCGACTGTCAGCGAATCAGCCGTTTTCACCTTTTCGAGAATATCGCCGTAATAATTAATCGTCTTCGTATCAACCTGTTCCACAGCCTCCTCGCCTTTGTCATTCAGGATCGCTGATTTATAGTCGTCAAATGTTTTCTTGACTTGTTGCTCCTCCGTTTGCTGGGCTGTTGCCAGTATCGGAATCAGAAATAGGAAGGCGATGCGGAAAAAATGCTTCATTGGAATGATTTGGAATTGAAAATGGTCGCGAAGATAGCCTGAATGCACTAAAAAAGTGACTTACTGAGAAAGACTAAACTTTTTCAAGCATTTGTTTCAAATGCAAGTTCCTCTTCTGCAAGAACTTTCGCATGTAGTACTCCAAGTACAACTTGTCAAAAAGGATACCTAAAATACCCAATGGCACTTCATACTGAAATATGTCCGTCATGACTGTGATTCCGTTTTCATCAGCAAAATGATGTTCGTGCCGCATACTTTTGAAAGCACCTTTTAGCATTTTGTCCTCGAAAAACGTCGGTTCGATCAATCGCCCGATTTCCACCGTAAGGCGCTGCCTGATTCCCAGGTGTTCCGCCTCCCAGGTAACAATGTCGCCTGCTTCGAACAACCCGGTCATTCGGCCTGCAACAACTCTTTCATTCGTACCAGCCGCAGATGACAAATGCGCACCAACGCTCCGCGCTGCGTCAAAGCAATCTTTGATAGGCGCATGAATCACGGTTATTAAACGGATGGTTGCCATGTTTAATCCAAATGCTTCAACTCCTTTCCGTCCCAAACACCTTTATAGGTTTCATTCAAACCTTTGATTTCGATATAAAAACTCTGGTTCTCGGCCCGGTACTCGGATTTGAAAACGTGATCGCTGTCATCTAAAAATTCGAGACCATAATGAAATGGTAGTTCTTCGCTTGCGAAATGCGTTTGAATCCCGCCGTTTTGCATATCGAAAACGGCAACTCGGAAATGCTCGGGATAGCCTTTATCGGAATACATTTCATAACCCATTTCTTGCGAAGCTATCATGAATAGCTGTTTGTGATACACTAATGGGTAGCGATAGTGAAAGGTGTGTGGCCGGAAATCGGTGTAATGCCGCTTGCCGTCAATGCGCAGCGAATAGCACATGTCAAAGGAATATTGGTCGACGCCATTGACTTTATGTCTATAAACCTGATTATGAAAGATAGTATCGATCACCGCCAGCGACGGGCTAATGAGCTTGCCGGCCACATTTGCCGCGTCTTTCATATCCTTCGATTTAAAAAGCAGAATACCGCCCGGCTGCGGGAAGAGCATCGACAGGTTCGGATCGGCCTTGGGCATGAACGTCTGCGGCGCGATTTCCTGCTTCGTGCGCGCCAGCGCCTTCACATTCGTACTCGCGGGCACGTAAGAGCCAATTTGGATATTGAAATTGAATGGCGCTACTACGAACTCCTGCGCGAGCACATCGCCCGCGCACGTAGCGAGTATTAAAATGGAACTAAGTATAAATTGCGCCACTCGGAGCGCTACTTTACCGAAATACATCATGATAGCCAGCGATAACCCATCCTGTCGCAAGCTAAACAGAACTTTCACTTCGCGATTAAAAAGCCATGAAAAATCGTCCGAAAACTTGCTCGGGGGCCAGCAAAGCCTAAATTTGATTTGTATAAAACCAACAAATCATGAAAACGACTTTCACCTTTTTGCTCCTGTTCGCGGCCTCGCTCTGCTTCGCCCAGCTTCCCAAACCCGATGAAATCCCGACCTCCAAAGGTCCGCTCAAAATCCAGCCGCTCAACCACGCCACGCTGGCCCTCACCTGGAACGGCAAAACCATCTACGCCGATCCTTACCAGGCCCCCAAAACCTTCGTCGGCATCGCCAAACCCGATCTAATTGTAATCACCGACATCCACGGCGACCACTTCGACCCGGCCTCCCTCGACGCCCTCGACCTGACCGGCACCGTCATCGTGGCCCCGCAAGCCGTCGCCGATAAAATGTCCGACGCGTTGAAAGCCAAAACCACCGTCCTCGCCAACGGCGCCACCACCGAAAAACTCGGCATCAGCATCACCGCCATCCCGATGTACAACCTCCCCGAAAGTGCCGACTCGCGCCACACCAAAGGCCGCGGCAATGGCTACGTCCTCAAACTCGGCGACAAATCGGTCTTCCTCAGCGGCGACACCTCCGGCATTCCGGAGATCAAGGCATTGAAAAACATCGATGTCGCATTTGTTTGCATGAATTTGCCTTACACGATGGATATTAACGAGGCTGCTGCGACCGTGCTGGCATTCAAGCCGAAGGTCGTTTATCCTTATCACTACCGCGGGCAGAATGGGTTTAGTGATACCGAGGCGTTTAAGAAGCTGGTGAATGAGAAGGATGGGAAGATTGAGGTAAGGGTTAGGGATTGGTATACGGTGAAGTGATATTCGTTTTGGTAATTGTTTGGAATCCCTTCGAGTAGTCGGAGGGATTTTTTATTGGTGTGTTCGTATTTTGCTTCCTCAACAAATCTGAAAATTCATTATGGCGGCAAAGACATTTATCTCCCTTGACCAGCACTTCGAAAGCTTCATTCAAAAGCAGCTTAAAACCGGGCGTTATGCTTCTGCCAGCGAAGTTATACAAGCCGGACTGCGGCTACTTGAAAAAGAGGATAAACTGACCGCTCTGAGGCACGCATTAGTTGAAGGCGAGCAGAGTGGTTGGGTCCATGACTTTGATCCCGAGCAATTCAAGATCAGAATGCTGTCAAAACCAAAGTCTTAAATTGTTATTCCTGGCCAAATACCTGCTTTTTGGCATATCGCCGTTTCTGGACCGGTACTGGCTCTGGCTCATCTACCGGATTGAGCGTAATCTCCAATTTGTTGCCCAAGCATTTTACCGTCACTTCATCGCCGCATTCGAAGCCCGCTGCTTCCAGCCATTTCCCACAGAGGCGGATTTCGGGCGTGAAGACGTATCCGTGCCATGCTCGTGGGAGGTATTTGCCGTAAACTTTCAGGCGTCGCTCGGAGGAATTCAAAGATTTTTTTCTGTGTGCCATAGCTTGAATTTTTACACACAATAATATGATATATAGTAATATTTACAAAGTAAATCAACATAAAATTACTATTTATCAACTTTAAGAGTACTTTTATTGGTGTGGAAATTTTGTATTTTATTTACACGAAATCGCTATAAATGAGCATCTCGTGTCAAAATTGCGCTTAAATCGAATCAAGTTAGTGCTGGTCGAAAAGGACAAGTCCGGCAAAGAGCTGGCCCAGCATTTGGGCAAGACCGAAACCACCGTCTCGCGTTGGTGCCGAAATGAGATACAGCCCACTTTGGAGACGCTTTATGAGATTTCGGTTTGGTTGAAGGTGGATATTCGTGAGTTGTTGGTGAGTACTACTAGCTCTTAGTCATCGCGAAGTTTTCCTTTCTTCTAGAATTTTTAGTGTTCTCCCTAGTTGCGGCATTTAATTGCAACTTTCGTGAAATATTCGCAAATTTCCAATCCGGGCAATCACTTGTAATCAGTCGGCACTAAGCAATGGAGAAACTATTCGAAGACAAAGTGCGAAAAGAGTATCGCTACTCCAAGCATTTAGAGAAATCGTACGACTTTTATGACATCACCGCTAGGCCAGAATTTGTTGCAATTCGCAAAATGATGAACGACTGGTTTTCAAGATACCCAGAAATAGGCAAGCAGCAACTAAAACGCGACTTTCGATCCCAATTTGATTCCGCTTTTTTCGAACTATTCATTCATGAGCTCTTTTATCAACAAGGGTTCGAATTGACTCCGCACCCGCCAGTTCCCAATTCAACGAAAAATCCGGATTTTCTGGCAACGAGAGGTGATTTGGAAGTCTATTTGGAAGCCAAAGTTGCAACTGATAAGAGTAATGATGAACGCACATTGGAGAATAAGCTTGGTGCAATATACGACGAGCTGCAAAAATTAACGAGCGTAACCTATCTTATTGAAATCGAAGACATAGTATTTAAAAGCGATAAACAAGCCAAGCTTTCAAAACTTAGAAATAGGATCCAGGAATGGCTAGATGAATGCAATTTCCGGCAACAACCACCTTACAACGACTACGACGAAGATGGAGAGGAATGCTTTTCGTATAGCGATGACGATGTGAAGATATCCCTGAGAGCACACGCCGGAGTCATTACAGACGGTCATCCTATTTTAAATTATTTAGGAGGCAGCTTCGTCGGTGGTTGTGAGGAAGCGTTAACAGGAGCGATAAGAGATAAGGGTTCTAAATATGGACAGTTGGACAAACCTTACATTGTTTGTATCAATATGATAGGCATTCGAGATCCCCGCACCAATGAAATTCACAAAACGCTGTTTGGCCTCCGTCGACAGCTGATGGAAACTGGTTATTATATAGATGCCTCATTTTCAACTGAACTGGATGGTATTCTTAAAACCTCCAACGGGCCTTCATTTAGACAGGTATCTGCATTCCTAATCACACGAGTTTTCCCGTCGAACCTACATCTAGCGGAGCATTGGTTGATCGAGCACCCTGAGACGAAGAATAGAATTGATCTGCACACGCTCGATCTCTCTTATCACTACCCAGGCGACAGGAGTCTGCTCACTTCTACCAACAAGTCGATTGGTCAAATACTAAGTCATAGTTTACCATGAGTTGAATCTATTAGTTTAAATATAAAAGAGCTTTAACGGTATCACCGCAGGGAAATATGCAAATTGGCGAAATATTGAGTACCAGAATTATGTATCAAAAAAATTTCTGGGCTGAACTCAGCGAAATTCCATTAGGAAACATATTTGAAGAGATTAAGAGCTTAAAACATCTCGCATACACAAGGGAACTAAGTAAGTTGTATTCCAATGGTGATACAGAACTTTATTCGGTAAAGAAGAAATCGCTACCAGTTGCAGCATTTGCAGCCACATTTTCTAATGTGAGATCCAAAATCGGCTTCCTATCTTATAATCAGCTTATTGTATTAGATATAGATAAACTTGATACCTATCAACTGAGTCGGACTCAACTGGCACTACAAAATGACCCATACATAGTATGCCATTGGAAGTCTCCATCTCAAAACGGTATCAAAGCGTTGGTAAGGACAAACTATGAAGGCCGCATTGATCATTCCACAGTGGACATCGTTCACAAATACGCCTTTGCCAAGGTTTCGAACTACTTCTTTGAAAAATACCAGATTGAGCTCGATAAAAGTGGAAGCGACTTCACGAGGTTATGCTTCATTTCTTATGATCCGGACTTCAATGCCAAAGAAGTATTCCAAGTCTTCGATATCGATCCGACCTCTATTCCAACTTCCAAGGATGTACTGACAAAACCACTGATTGTTGTGAAAAGGCCCGTCAAGTTTGCTGCATCAAATTTATATAATGCGTCCGGGAAAAATAGATCTCAGCACAAAAAAATGATACAAAATATTATTTCCTATCTAAGTAAAAATTCAAAGTCTATCACTTTTCATTATGATGACTGGCTTAGAGTGGGTTTCGCAATTGCAAACTCTTTTACGTATGATGTCGGCATCAGATACTTCAAAGCATTAAGCAAGAATGACGTTACTAAATTCGATCCGATTCAATGCGAAAACCTGCTTTCAGATTGTTATCAGAATTCAAGGAATTTGATCAACTTCGTGACTATCATACATCTGGCTAAAAATCAAGGATTTGTTGCAAATAGAACTAACCGCGAGAGTACCTAAACGTGATGTGGTCTTTGAATCGCATGGGCGTATTGTCACCTGTCTGATCGGGGAAACTCCTAATGGCTTGAACAGTAAGACTCTTTTGTCAGTATTCATGGTATAACCTTCGGGAACTCTGCGGTTAGTTCTATATGCTCGACTCAATATTTGATAGACAAAATATTCTTTCAATAATCTGCAGAATTAGGTCTAAGGAAGCCAAGCGAAGGAGTAAGGAGCACCTTACTCATGTAATTTCATGTGACAACAAAACAAATTATCACCTGAATAACCCCAAAAAAAATCAGATATCTGATGGAGACACGGTCTTATTGAAAAACATTTTACCTCGCCGAAGACAATGGCGAACACTTCCCGCCAGGAAACGATATAAAAGCACTCAAAGGCTCAATTCAATAGATCACAACGTTGAATGTTTGCTTGCAACAATACGGTATTATGAACGTCATCATTCGAATGAGGCATTCCTATTGGAGCTCAACAAGTTCATAGATGAAATTAAAGAAGCGTTGAACGATCCAAAATATCAGATAGCCACCCCCAAAATAATTCCGAAACTAAAAGGCGACAAGAGACCGGACAAAAATAAATGTCGCCCAATTTCATTATTTTCATTAAAGGATCGGATCATTATAAGCTTAGTAAATAAATATTTAACTCGAATATTTGACAAAAGTTTTTACGGAAAATCCTTTGCATTTAGAGCAACTCAAAGTGTAAATGGTAAAAATAAAGTATTTACTCACCATGACTCAATCGAAGAAATACTTGCATACAAAAGAAAATACAAGGGCAAAAGGCTATATATCAGCGAATGCGATATCAGCAAATTTTTTGATTCAGTAAGTCATAAAATAATAAAAGAGTCTTTCAAAAATTTGAGTAATAAAATTGAAAAAGAGAGCTTAATTCAGATCGACCCAAGGGCTAAGAGAATTTTTCAAAACTACCTAGATTGTTATTCATTCGTTCACACCATACTACCACTAAACAAAAAATCCAACGCTGCATATTGGCTAAAACATAAGATACCTGGTGGTGAGTTCACGTGGGTAAAAGAGGAGATTGAAAAAGCGAATTTTTATAAAAGAATAGGTAGTAATAGAATTGGAATTCCACAGGGCGGAGCGCTATCTGGACTAATAGCAAATCTTGTTTTAAATGATGTCGACCACAAATTAGCAAATATGGGAGATCGTAGACTGTTGTACACGAGATATTGCGACGATATGGTAATCTTACATCCATCACCGACAAAGTGTGCAGAATATGCAAAAATCTATGAAACATCACTCGAAAACCTTAAACTTATTCCGCATGCACAGTCCCAGGTTGACAGCAAACAAAAAGATCACTTCTGGGGAGAAGATATAAAATCGAAGGCAGCATATAAGTGGTCAAAGACTAGCAAAAACTCAGTGGAATGGTTTGGTTTTGTAGGCTATGAAATATCGTTCGATGGAGACCTTAGAGTCCGATCAAAATCTTTAAGAAAAGAAAAGAAAAAGCAAAAAGATCTTGTCGATCTCACAATAAAATCTATTAAAAATGGCCGCCGAAGGTCGGATAATACCATTCGGGAGTCTGTCATTAATCGGCTCAATGGCATGTCTGTTGGTCGAGTAAACATGCGCAATCATCGAAACATAGCCAATGAACTCTGCTGGGTGAATGGATTTCAAAAACTCAACAACAACAAGCACTCGCGTGCACAGCTCAAATCGTTAGACAAATACAAAGCAAAACAATTTAGCCGCTTGCTAAAAGCCCTCAAAAAAAGCCCACTGATTCTAGATTCTCAAAAAACAAAAATCGGGAAAGGCTTCTTTACAAAAATCTCTGGATTATCTAAGATAGACTCAGAACAGATCCGAATTGAGCTAGTTAAATCCGGCATACTTAATAAAAAATTCGAATTCACTCAGATAGTAAAAGCGCAACTTACACAACCAAATTCTACTTTAGAGCTCTCAGGAAAATACCTTCAGTGGAAAGACGAGATATTGCTTGCACTTGTCACTGATCCAGAAAACGATCGGGTTCCTAGTATCTATGGAAAACCATTCAGTTATTACTACAATATTATTGAAAAGCAAAAGCCTGATTAGAGAATTGCACCCGAGACTCTTGACATTCAGATTCGCCAATCACCACAATTCTCACGGCCGTGCATTTCATTTTTTGCCTAGCACTCCATGCCTGATAGAAGCCCCAACAGCTACGTTATTTCCCTCACCTCCCCACCCCACTCGCCTTCTCCACCTCCCCAACAAACCCCTCCAAAACCCCACTCACCCTCAAAATCCCCTCCTCAGCCTCCTTCCAATTCTTCTGCTCAATCGCCTCCCTAATCATCGGCAAAGTCCTCACCCCATACCCCGTATAAAATCCCGGCGCGTAAATCTGATGCCGGTACCAAGGCCGGCGCGGCAAGCCATCGGCATGGATCAGCTTCCTTTCGGTTTTATATAAAATCTCGTTCAACTCCTTCAACTTATCCGCAGGCAGACCCGAGAGTTTTGAGGAAGCGGAAGCAAATGCTTTGGCGCTGTTTTCCAGTGCCACCAAGGCATTATCCAGCGGCGCGAAATTCAAATACGGTGCCACGGATTGAAGAGCAGGCTTCACAAACGGATCTTTTGGATCAGCAGCAGCTTCGAAGCGGCCTTCGGCGAGGAGTTTGTTGTGTTCCTCAGCTTTGGTACGGGCGGCTTCGAGTTCCTTTTTTACTTCCGAAGTGTAAACCTGCACGGTGTTGGCGAAGTTGGTGAAATCGAAGGGCAGCACGTCGGCGTTGGCGAAACGGAGGACGGAGCGACCGAGGGTTTTGGCGAGGGCTACGCCATAGGCAAAGTCGCCGTCCTTGAAGCGGGTGTAATGGTCGTAGGAGTCGAAAATGGAGTGGTAGTCGCCGCCGGCATCTTCGCCGCCGTAGCCTACGTTGAGGGAAGCGATGCCCAGGTGCTGGATGAACGGCGTATAGTCAGAACCGGAACCCAGCGCGCCAATGCGCAGGTCGGCGCGGGAGCGGGCTTCTTGTTTGGCGGTTGGAGAGCCGTTCAGGATCGTGCGCGAGCGCAGGCGGTCGATCACGCTCGTGCCTTTTTCAGGGTCGGTCACATCACGGCCTACCTGGTTGATGAATTTTTCGAGCGTGTGCGAGCCGCCCGCGCTCAGGTACCCGCGACCGTTTCCGTCGGAATTGAGGTACACAACGGCCTTTTCCTTCAAAATGGATTGGTATTTCTCCACCCATTCGGTCGAGCCGAGCAGGCCGGGCTCTTCGCCGTCCCACCAGCAGTAGACGATCGTACGTTTCGGTTTCCAGCCGGTTTTGACGAGCTCGCCCAATGCGCGCGCTTCTTCGAGTTCTGCCACGGCTCCGCTCACCGGGTCGGCCGCACCGAACACCCAGGCGTCGTGGTGATTGCCGCGGATCACCCATTGGTCGGGAAACTCGCTGCCTTTCAGCGTCGCGATCACATTATAACAAGGCACGATATCAAAGTTGAATTCGAGCTTCAAATGTACTTTCGCCGGGCCGGGGCCTACGTGGTAGGTGATCGGCAATGCGCCCCGCCACGTCGCAGGCGCGATCTGGCCGCCTAATGCTTTAAGCAGCGGCAATGCGTCGCCATACGAAATCGGCAACACCGGAATCTTCATCATCGCCGGGGCTTCCTCTACCGACAGCCGCTTGTGCGTCGCGTCGGCCACAAACCCGTTCGTCAGCGGGTCGCCCGGCGCCAGCGGCAAATCCACCACCGACCCGCGCTGCACACCCGACTCGTTTTTAAATGCCCCTTTGGGATATACGTCGCCCTGGAAATAGCCGTCCTCCTTCGGATCGGAATAAATAATGCATCCGATCGCGCCGTGCTCGTAAGCCACCTTCGGCTTGATGCCCCGCCACGAACCGCCATATTTCGCGATCACAATTTTCCCTTTCACATCCACACCCAACTTCGCCAGCTCCTCATAATCGTCGGGCACGCCATAATTCACAAAAACCAGCTCGGCCGTCACGTCGCCATTGGCCGAAAATGCGTGGTAAGGCGGCAGCACATCCTTCGTTTGTGCCGACGTGGCATCCTCCTTCAATGGTTTTTCGGTTAACGATGCTTTGAATTTGGCGGGCTCGGTCAGTTCCAGTATCCGCACTTTGGGCGTCGGGAAAAGCACATGCACGGTATCGAGACGTGCGTCGAAACCCCACGAAGCGAGCTTGTCGCGCAGGAAAAGCGCGTTATTGAGGCCGTACGGCGAACCCAGCTGGTGCGGAAAGGCCGTCATGCGCTTCATCCAGTCGCGCAGGTTGTTGGCTTGTAGTTGTTTGTCAAATGCCGCTTCGAGATCCAGCTCCTTCTTTGCCGCCTCGGCGCCGAAACCAAGGAGTGGCGGTTGTTGCTGCGCCAGCGAAGGAGTTATCACGAGGCTAGTAAGGGTGATTTGGAGTAGTGTTCTTTTCAAAAGGTGTTGCATAGGAACGGAGTGAAATGGATTTAGATTTGGCGTTTAGCTAATATAATGAATGAAAGTTACTAGTTGACAACTTGTTCACTTTTACACTTGTATTGTGACGTGTTGCTGGTGCTATCCAGTCCTCTTACTTTTGTCTTGATACAAAAAGTAACAAAAAAATCAAGACAAAAAAATGCTTCCACACGCGAAACCTTCCCGCACCCCGCTTTTTTGTCAACCCCACGCACGCCACTATAAATTGGCGGATAGGGAAACATATCAACTATCAGACCTTTTCTTGATTGTCTTACATAAGCACGCAGGTGCGCGGGTCCGGCGAAAAAGCGGGGGGTGCGTGGGCCTGTGGGCGGAAGCTTTTTTTCGCCTTGATTTTTTTGCTTCTTTTTGTT